>JADJWN010000005.1 GCA_016716335.1 Saprospiraceae bacterium
TCAATCGTCTGGGGGCCAATTCATTCAATATCAGACCGCTTTCAGAAGGTGTGAGAGGGACAGAACGGGGTCGTCAGCGCAAGCAGGCTGATGCCATCTTTTTCGAGCAAGCTATGGAGTTTAAAAACAGCTATCAGTACGGTTCTGCCCGCATATCTGTAGATACCTGGTGTGAAAGCAATGCAACCATCAAGCATGGCAACAACAAGACCAATCCAAATGTCAGGGTGATAGGTATCGACGAGGAATACCTGAATACTTCTGCCTTCGAACTGAGTGCGGGACGAAATTTTACATCGTCAGAAATCTTTGCTTCCGGCAAGAGAGCCATTATAGGCAGCGACATCGTCAAGACTTTATTTGATAATAAGCCGGAGAAAGCGATAGGAAAGGAAATCTACATCAACAGCGACCGGTATCTGGTGACAGGCGCCCTGAAAAGCAAGGGCTCTGGATCCGGTGGAGGTAATGACCGCAGGGTATTTATTCCTTTATACTACGCCAAATTAAGCTACGGATTTGCCGAAAAACCTTACAATATCATTGTAGCAGTATCGCAGGCAACCGAAATAGAGGAGGCTGTCAATCATGCCATAGGTGTAATGCGAAAGGTGCGGAGGCTCAAGGTATCAGAGCAGAATGATTTTGAAATCCGCAAAAGTGATGGGATACTCAACCAACTTAAGGAAATGACGACCACCCTGAGACTCAGTACAGTGGTCATTGCCATGCTTACCTTATTGGGTGCCTCCATCGGCCTGATGAATATCATGCTGGTCAGTGTCACCGAGAGGACGAAGGAAATCGGTATCCGTAAGGCACTCGGTGCTACGAGGCAAAATATCCTGCTGCAGTTTCTCGTAGAGGCGGTGGTCATCTGTCTGATGGGCGGACTGGTTGGCATTGTATTGGGTATCTTCATGGGTTTTGGGGTGACTGTACTCATGAAAGGCAGTTTTTTTATTCCGTGGAACTGGATGCTGCTCGGCATTACTGTATGCGTGATCGTCGGACTCATTTCAGGCTTGTATCCTGCCATGAAAGCTGCCAGATTAGACCCTATAGAGGCTTTGCGCTATGAATGAAGTTAGTGTGCAGCTCATGTATATTATCTGTAGTTTTTCAGTTTTTTTCTCAGTGCTTTCAGTGTTTTAAACGGTGCTTCCTCTACGTCCTTGTTGATGGCCCAAAGAGGTACATTACCTTCGGGATCAAGGTAACCCTCATGCACAACTGTGGTGCTGCCATCGGTATTTTCCGTCAGTTCCCATCGACTCTTTACGCGGGTGATCATGGGCAATGATTTGGGTATATCAGGGCGGTTGACTGGATGATGAATGGTTTCAACTATGGTCAGTTTTTTGTCCGGATGATACACCATGCTGCCTTTGAGTGTGGCATATCGGTTTTTGAAAGGTAATGGCAGTTGATATTCGAGAAGGTAAACTGCTTCTTCCTCATTGATTCGTTCCAGAGTTTTGACCGATTTTACCCTGTCGTACCAGGTATGCATCTGCTCTACATCTCTCAGGGCTTTGCGTATTGTCGATGATTTTTCAGGGTATATGACCTGAGCCCTGAACATCCGCACTTCTGATCCCTCTGTCTGTTTTGTCCATACCGTAATACCATCCTCTGTTCTGAGTTTTTGCCACTCTTTCTGCGCATAGCTCGGAGAGAAGGAGATACACAGAATAATCAGCACCGGATTGAGCCTCATAGGATTGCCGGCTCCTTATCGGGAATGAGGGAAAGCAGGTTTTCGGAAGTAATCCCTTTCTGTGCCATCTGTTCAGTACTACAGCAAGTACGATTTTCAGTTTTCCCAGGCCTTGAGGCTGTCGTGAAAAACAATCACAGACCCCGGCTGCATATTGCCAATCACATTATTCAGACATTTTTCTGCTGAAATATGTGGGTCAAAATCTCCGCTCAGTATATCCCACATTACAACTTTGTAGTCCTGCTTGAGTGCCTGAGCCTGTCTGGGTGTCAGCTTGCCATAGGGAGGTCTGAATAAAGGGGACTCGGCAAAAATATTACATTTAGCCACATTGTCCATATAAGTGGCAAAATCTGTTCTCCACCCATTCAGATGGTTGAAGGTATGATTGCCCACAGCATGACCCTCATCTGCAATCCGGTAGTAAATATCCCTGTGTCTGGTGATATTTTCACCGACGCAGAAAAATGTGGCTTTACAATTGTACTCTGACAGTCTGTCTAATACCCAGGGAGTCACTTCAGGTATGGGCCCGTCATCAAATGTAAGATATACGGTATTGGAATGCGGTGGCGCATTCCAGGTATATTCGGAAAATAATGTTTTAATAAATGGAGGCGTCTTGACGAAGTACATTATAAAATTTTGAAATTATCGGCCTTTAAAGTTAGTTTTGCATTTCCTTAGTATTCATAACGTATCAGATCGGTGTTTATCACGACGATACGGTTATTTTTTAGAAAATAATTCCAAACAGCTTGTTAAATGTCTGAAGTAAGAGTAAGATTTGCCCCCAGCCCTACCGGCCCGCTGCATATCGGCGGTGTGAGAACAGCCTTGTACAATTACCTCTTTGCACTCAAGAACAGGGGTACCTTTATACTGCGAATAGAAGATACCGATCAGGTCAGATACGTACCCGGCGCAGAAAAGTATATCATAGAATCTCTCAAATGGTGTGGACTCATCCCGCACGAAGGACCGGGATTTGGCGGTGATTACGGGCCATACAGGCAATCTGAAAGAAAGGATATTTACAGAGCATATGCTGAGCAACTGGTACATGCCGGGCATGCCTATTATGCTTTTGATTCTGCAGAAGAACTGGATGCACTCCGGAAAGAGGATCCCAATTTCAAATACGGGGTCTATACCCGGAGCAAACTCAAAAACAGCCTTGCCCTGAGCAGTGAAGAAACCATGCAATACCTTAACCGGGGAGAAAATGTGGTTATCCGCCTCCGCATACCCGAAAATGAGCAGATAGATTTTGTAGATGAGATCCGGGGTCATGTGAGTTTTGACTCCAATGAGCTGGATGATAAGGTAATACTCAAAGGAGATGGCATGCCTACCTACCATCTTGCCAATATCGTGGATGATCACCTGATGAAAATAAGTCATGTCATACGGGGTGAAGAGTGGCTCTCCAGCACTGCACATCACGTGCTGATGTACCGCTTTTTCGGATGGACAGCTCCGGTATTCGCTCACCTGCCTCTGATTCTGAAACCCACAGGTCAGGGCAAACTCAGCAAGCGGGATGGTGCACAATTCGGTTTTCCGGTATTTCCGCTCAACTGGAACGATGCCAATCCGGCGCAGACTTTCCCGGGATTCAGGGAAGAAGGTTATCTGCCCGAAGCATTACTTAACTTTCTGGCTTTTCTGGGATGGAATCCCGGTACAGAGCAGGAAATATTCAGTGTGAAAGAACTGGCTGAGGTATTTACATTGGATAAGATTGTAAAATCCGGTGCAAGATTTGATATAGAAAAAGCCCTTTGGTTCAATCAGCATTATCTCATTCATACAGATGACTATGTCCTCGCCGCACTCCTCAGACCACTGCTGCGTGAAGCCGGGACACTCTATAATGATGCCTACCTTGCCGAGGTCTGCAATATGATGAAAGAAAGAGTACACCGCATCAACGAAATACCACAGAAAGCTGCTTTCTTTTTTCATCCGGTCTTTCAATACGACGACCAGACCCTGCTGAAAAAGTATAAGCCCGTACTCAGAGATCATTTTCTGCAGATTGCAGAGCGTATTTTACAATCAGACGCTGCAGATGCAGCTTCCTGTGAAAAAGCGGTCAAGGACTACATTACAGAGCAATCCCTTAAGATGGGAGACATACTTCCTGTTCTGAGAATTGCAGTATCGGGTACCATGCAGGGACCAGACCTGTTCAGGACTATTGCCCTGCTGGGTAAGGACGAAACGCATATCCGCATTCAAAATGCATTGGAACATTTTGACAGGCTCTTTGCCTGATATTGATGGTATCAGTTCCTGCGGCTGCGGACCACTCTTGTTCTTTTGACAGTGGTGCTGCCATCCCGCTTACGGATGATGGTAGTCCGTTTTTTTACCACAGCTGATGTCCTGCGGTACGGTTTATATATCTTTTGAGCTACTACAACCCTCCGAATGGGTGCTCTTCGGTACACCGACCTGTGGCGGAACACATCCCTTTGATAGTCGAAATAGGCTCTCTGCCTCCAGGGTCTCCACCAGTTGGGATAAGCCCTCCATCTCCAGGGAGATACCCACCTTTTATAGCCCGGGGCATATATGTATTGTACACAGGGCCACCCCCATACATTTACCACCACTCTCTGGATATCATAGTGGCTGTCAGGTCCACCGCGATTGCCTTCTGATTTTGCTTTTTCATCGAAGGGTTCAATGACGATTTTTCCCCCATAGACTGTCTCATCACCCATTATCTGCAGCATGGCTTCATCCTTGCCGGTTTTCTCGATTTCTATGGTAGCTATATCCTGTATTTCTTTTTCGGATACATACACCCTTAGGACCAACACATGCACATCACCTTCGACAATATCCTCCACGTGGATGTAATCCACCTCGCCATCTTCATTCAGATCCAATTGATTGACCCCGTAGCTTTCGGTGTTGAGTTTAGTCTCAAA
This sequence comes from Saprospiraceae bacterium, assembly GCA_016716335.1. GTDB lineage: Bacteria > Bacteroidota > Bacteroidia > Chitinophagales > Saprospiraceae > OLB9. Next base: position 4,666 of record JADJWN010000005.1, read on the forward strand.
GTCTTCCGGAGATTCAGATTGTCTGAACAGATCCAGTACCGCTTCCAGACTCAGGAAGTCACCATAATATCCTGTACTGTCTTCGGCTGTCTCCTGTTGGGCATAAATTCCACTCACAGCCAATATTGCAAAAAGAAGGGATAAAAAACATGATTTCATGGTTGAATCATTTAATCAGGTAATAACAGATAAAAAAGGATTTTTTGTACTCAAAATTATGCAATTTTTTCGGGTTTCCTGTTAAATTGAAAATAATGTGGGTATAATCAGGCTATGATATGATTGTCATTTACCATAAAACTATTTAAAAACAGACTCCTACATAGTGCAATAATTATTTATATGAAAATTAACCAAAATAAAGTATTGCAGATCTGAAAAAAAAAAAACAATCTTTGGCCCGACAATGAGATTATATCGGACTATGCTCTCGTCTGAAAATTTATTTCCAAAATCTAATAAATGATTTCCTGACGAGACTGATTATTTTAAAATTTACAAGTATTTTTACCATGAAAAATTTACGTTTACTTTCGTTTTCAATGTTGGTGCTGTTTTTATTTTCTACGCAGGGATGTCATAAAGATGTGATTTCAGAACAGGATACCCATCCTGCTACATCTGATCTGGTGGCGAATTTTGTCAGCGATTCTTACTTTGCGCAAGCTAATAAACACTACAAGCCATCAGGTGCAAGTACTGTTAAATTCAGATCCAGAGAGGCTCAAGTAGATGCTGTCAAGGATTTTTTCATATCCAATACTTCGGTAGTACTCCATCTGGTCAATACCATCGGATATCCTGTATGGAGGGAAGCCATTACATCAGAAAATAACGGGGATGAATTATTGATTCTGCCATTTTCCAAATTAGATACCAACAGAATTGATGCTGTCATGCTAGTGCACAGAGTTGAAGGCTCAGATTCTATGTATTTTAAAATGATTCGGAGGGATGCTTTGCATACATTGCCAGGATTATCATCATTAACTTTGGATGAAAGCGAGAAATATTCAGAATTATCCCGTGAGTTTGCCACTACAATGGTATTATACTTCGAGTATGCCATTTTTACAGAAGTAGATTGTGATTTAGCCAATAATACCTTTCATAATCCACTTAATGAAAGCAATCTGGAAACAAGAGGGGAGAGATGTTATTGGGTAGAATACATACAGGAAACCCAATACTGGACGCTTGGAGTAAATTTCGTACGATACGATTATTCAAGATATTCATACAGAGCAGAATTAATCTGTAATCAAATCATGGATCCGGGAGCATTTGCAGGAAGTGGAGGCCCTATTGGAGGTAACAATCCCGGAGGTAATCCCGGGAGCGGTAATAATAACAATGAAAACAATTCAGGCCCCACTTTGGCAGATTGCAGACAGTCGAATCCGGAGGTATTGAAACGAATTATTGAGTTGAGCAGCCAGAAACTGGTGAGCCCTTGCCATAATGGCAGAAGTGTAAATATAGATTGGAACTATATTGAAAATGAATTGTGTAAAACGGGAAGATATGACTTAAACGGTCTAAAAGATTATGTTGATAAAATATTAGAAAAAACAGATTATTTGGATAATCGCATTTCAAATCGGAGATTAAATTGCTTATGGGAAAGATTGATGAAAAACAATAATAAAGTTTTGTGCGAGCAAATTTCTTATTTCACAGGCCCAACTAAATTAAATTTAAGTATTTGGTCTCGAAATTTTACCGGAACTTTTCAAAATAATGCTGTTACTGATTTAGATCAAAATGGACAGGTTGCAATTCAATTTAATGTAAATAATCTAAAAGATAAATGTGATATAGAAATAATTAAAACTATGATTCATGAAACAGTTCATGCAGGCATTTTAAATGTTGTTTTGGGAACTCACATAAATGGGTGGGGCATAGATAATATTGAAGGTCTTAGGCATTATTACAATTCCTATAAAGATTTTCATCATGAATATATGGCAGGTGTTTATTTTGAAAATCTGGTTGAAGGATTGAAAAACTATTTCGGAAATGAATATAGTGATGAAATTTACCGTGCAATTACCTGGAGTGGATTTCATCATACATCTGCCTATAAGCAACTTTCTGATATTGAAAAAGCAAAGATAGAATCTATTTGGAAAAATTTTGAAAAAGGGACAACATGCAAAAAATCGTGCTTTTAAGCTTATACCTAATTTTTACAGGTTGTTTGACAAATAAAAATGACTCCATTTTAGTAAATGATGATAATGTAATATTGTATCTTCAAAAAGATACTGCAATGTTATTTAGCCTAAGGTCTGTTTATCCGGCAGTTTTTTTAAAAAATGATTACTTGTTTTGTTTGGAAAAAAGTTCTGTTATAGGCTGTTACGATAGAAATAGACGGGACTATGAAGTCTGTCTAAATATTTCTAAATCAGATCAGTCAAGTATTATTATTCAATGTTCTGATAGTTGCGCTAAACAAACTAAACTATTATCGAATAATGTATTTTATGATATTAAAAATAAAATCCGACAATTTAAGTGGGATTCGGTCAAAATTCAATACAATTTTTCAGATCACACAAAAGAGCTAATATTGCATAGCAAAGAAATTGCGGATTTTAAGACGAATAAACACCCTTTTACCGTCCATGAAGAAATATATTTTATGTATAATCTGAATTATGGGATATACTATGCTGAAAGTACAAATGAAAATTCTATAAGCATAGCCGTATATTCAAAGGGAAAAGTAATAGCCCGATATGAAGGTAATGTCATTCCTGTTGCATTACGATCTGTTTTTGAGTTTAAGTAAAACAAAACTGAACTTGCATATTTATCACAAATGATTTATTTTCCAAAATAAAACTCAAATAATCTTCCTAAGACTTATTAAAAGTACCCAATGTAAGTAGGAGGCGTGATGGCTTCTAACCCATTTTTCAGCTCTTTAATGAGTTGCAGTTATCTTGCCCTCAATTAAATGCAAACACTAAAGAAGCATTTTGGAAAAACAGGTGAAGACAAGGCTAAACATGCCTTACTATCATTGAAATTAAATTATCAGAGAGATTTTTTGAATATCAGAATGGTCAATCCTGAAAATTTTAAAGGTAAAACCCTATAGACTGTCATGTGTCTTACAGGTTCATGTTCCAAAATTTATTTCACCATTGTCCAAAGCAATTTTACTACTTTCGTGTTTCATTTTGCACACATAAGCCAGTTTTCATGAAAATCACCATCGCACAGTTGGATTATCACATAGGAAATTTTGAAGGTAATCTCAGCAAAATGCTCAAAGCCGTTGAAGAAGCAACTGCAGCTGGTTCAGACCTCATTTGCTTCAGCGAGCTCGCTACTACCGGCTACCCCCCCAGAGATTTTCTGGAATTCAATGATTTTATCCGACTATCCAATGAGTGTATAGATACGCTTTGTTCTGTTTCAGATAATATCGGCATCATAGTTGGCGCACCATCCATCAATCCGGATCTCAAAGGGAAAAACCTCTTTAATTCTGCATACCTTATCTATAAGGGCAAGGTACAGCATGTACAACATAAAACCCTGCTCCCCACCTACGACATATTTGATGAGTACCGATATTTTGAGCCCGCCAAATCATGGGCTGTAGCAGATTTCAAAGGCAAAAAAATTGCGCTCACCGTCTGTGAAGATATATGGGATGTCGGTGTGGATGATCCCTTATACACGATAATCCCATTAGATGAAATGATGGGTCAGAAGCCGGATTTTATTGTAAATGTTTCCGCATCTCCTTTCAATTACAGGCAGGCTGAGACCAGAATCCATATCGTCCGTGCCAATGTAGAGAGATATGGCATCCCGATGTTTTATATCAACCATGTGGGGGCACAGACCGAACTGATTTTTGACGGAGGGAGCCTCGTGGTTTCTCCGGATGGCAATGTGTATGATGAATTGCCTTATTTTGAAGAGTGTATAAGGCATTTTCAGCTGGAAGATGTAATGAAAGGTGGCAGACATCAGGTGATGTCCAAATCGAAAATCCAGCTCATCCATGATGCACTTATTACAGGATTGAAGGATTACTTCCGTAAATTAGGATTTTCCAGGGCCATTCTCGGACTTTCCGGTGGGATAGATTCTGCCGTGACAGCTGTGCTTGCTGCGAGAGCGCTGGGACCGGAGAATGTCAGAGTACTGCTCATGCCTTCTCAGTTTTCTTCTTCTCATTCCGTAGATGATGCAGTGACTCTTGCTGAAAAACTGGGTATCAGATATGACATCATTCCCATCAGGGAAGTATATGATGTTTTTATGGACAAACTCAGCCCTTTTTTTGAAGGCAAACCGATGGATGTCACTGAAGAGAATATTCAGGCCCGGATACGTGGCATACTCAATATGGCTATCTCCAACAAATTCGGTCATATCCTGCTCAATACCACCAATAAAAGCGAAATGGCCGTAGGCTATGGTACCTTGTATGGCGACCTGTGCGGAGGATTGTCAGTATTAGGGGATGTGTATAAAACAGAAGTCTATGAACTGGCACACTACATCAATAAAGACGCTGAAGTGATACCGATGAATTCCATCACCAAACCTCCGTCAGCCGAGCTGAGACCCGATCAGAAGGACAGTGACAGCCTGCCGGAATATGATGTGCTGGATCCGATTCTGTATCAGTATGTGGAACTGCGTAAAGGGCCTCAGGAAATCATAGACATGGGCAATGATCCTGCTTTGGTGAGACGCATCCTTCGTCTGGTCAATATAAATGAATTCAAAAGATATCAGACTGCCCCGGTACTGCGTGTGAGTCCAAAAGCATTCGGTATGGGCCGAAGGATGCCGATTGTAGGGAAGTATCTGAATTGATATAAAAAAGGGAGTTTTGCGGCTCCCTTTTTGATTATTATTATTTGTATCAGAAAAATTATCTGTCTTTTTCCTTGTCTTGACTATTAAGTTTTACCTGAAAAACAATCAGAGATCAATTACTTGCTTTAAGTCAGATACTCTCTGCTCATTCCACAATCATGAATCTCTTCAAAAATCAGATATAGGAAAAAAACTATCTGGCACCCATTCCTCTGAAAAATTTCTTTCCGGAGTTTGATTTTTTATGCTGAGTTTTCCCGGAAGAAAAACCGGTAGATTTTTCAATTCTTTCTGCAATCTGCATCTCAACACCTGTTACAAAAGGATGTGCCGTTACAGGGATCTGTCTGGCGATCAGTTTCTGTATATCCTTCAGATACGCTCTCTCTTCTGTATCACAAAAGGAGACAGCTGTTCCGCTGGCACCCGCTCTGCCAGTTCTTCCAATCCGGTGTACATAGGTTTCCGGGATGTTGGGCAGCTCATAATTGATCACCAGTTCCAGTTCATCTATGTCGATACCGCGAGCCGCTATGTCTGTAGCTACCAGCACCCTGTTGTGACTGTTTTTAAAATCAGCCAACGCTTTTTGACGGGCATTCTGAGACTTATTACCATGGATGGCAGCAGACCTGATTCCCGATCGAGTCAGCATTTTCACCACTTTGTCGGCCCCGTGCTTGGTGCGGGTGAAAATCAAAGCGCTTTTATCCGGCCACCTCTCCAATGTGTGGGTGAGTAAAGCATATTTATTTTCTTTGGCTACAAACAATACTTCCTGACTGATAGTATCTGCCGTGGAAGAGACCGGGGTCACCTCTACACTTTCAGGGTGAGTGAGAATGGTGTTGGCTAATTGGACAATATGCGGAGGCATGGTGGCTGAAAAAAACAAGGATTGTCTTTTCAAAGGCAATAGTTTTATCACCTTTTTGATATCGTGGATGAATCCCATATCCAGCATCCGGTCTGCTTCATCCAAAACAAATATCCCGAGGTCTTTCAGAGATATGAATCCCTGTTGTATGAGATCCAGAAGTCTTCCCGGTGTGGCAATCAGTATATCCACACCGTTTTTAAGTGACTGCACCTGTGCAGACTGGGAGACTCCGCCAAAAATCACCGCAGATCTAAGCGGTAAAAATCTTCCGTAAGCGTCAAAACTCTCCTTGATCTGAATAGCAAGTTCTCTCGTAGGTGTCAGTACAAGTACTCTGATTCGCCGGTTTTTGGGAGATTCCCCTGCCAGCAACTGCAGTATAGGAAGTGCAAAAGCAGCGGTTTTGCCGGTTCCCGTTTGGGCACATGCCATGAGATCTTTGCCTTCAAGTACCACCGGGATAGCTTTTTGCTGAATGGGAGTGGGGTGAGTGTAGCCTTCTTTTTTCAGAGCATTTTGGATCGGCTCTGTAAGATCAAAATCATAAAAAGTCATATAAATAAATTAATGCCGGCAGGACTCTGGTCCCTTCGGAGCAGAGGTCATATCGGCGAATGAGCTGCAAAGCTAAGATAAAATCCGGTCTTTTGTATTAATTATCAAATAATTATGATTTTTATAAGGAATGAAGCATAGCACTGCTACCTTCCAATCATGGCTGATATAGTTGCCTCGTAAAGATGCAGGGACAGAGATTATGTCTTTCCGACTAAGTACATGACAAAAAGTTTTGAAATTGGTGTATTTCGGCCAAAAAACCAGCGATAGCTTATGAAGAATCGGAATTGCTCATTTCGCTAAATTAGGGTACAACACCAGGATATACGTTGAAATTAGCGAAATGAAAAGCATGAAGATTCGAGAATAAGCGGTGCGAAGCAATCGCCTTTTTTTGGCCTAGCCTTTTTGCTTACTTTTTTGGCGATGAAAAAAGTAAGAGCCCAGCCGGCTTGAGGCGACACAACGTTTGAAATTTAATGTCATATTGATATAACACATTCAAAGTCAATTAAATAAGCTATAATTTGCCAAAAAATGTCATGTACAAAGTCTTTCCGATACAATGATTTTTGAAGGTTCGGGCAGTAATCTGAAGGATTTTAATCTGGATATAACCTCATTTATACAATCTCAGACCGGATTTATCAGTTTATTGGTCTTCGCAGATTTTGAGCCAATCATGTGGCCATTCCTGTATAGTAAGTAGGGATAGACAACACATAAGTTAATTTCATATATTTGCGCAATCATATTTATCAACAGAACATATAAAGACAATCATGCAGTCATACAAATTACTCAGAAAAATCTCGGGTCTGCTTGTTTTACTGATCACTTTTGCAGTATTTTACAATTCAGCCGAAAGGACAGGCAGTCTTTGGGATTGCGGAGAATTCATCCTGGGATCCTACAAACTCGAAGTAGTACACCCTCCCGGAGCGGGCCTTTTTCTTATCATCGGGCGACTTTTCGCATGGGTGGCAGATATTTTTTCTGATGACCCTTCCAATATAGCCTTTGCCGTCAATCTTCTCTCCTCTGTGTGCACCTCCCTGGCAGCTATGTTTATAGCCTGGATCACCATGGATATGGGCAGACTTGCATTAGCAGGCAGAGGTAATGATACAGATCAGGGACAAAATGTAGCATTGGCGTTTGCGGGATTGGTAGCCGGACTGGCTACAGCATTCAGCACCTCCATATGGTTTTCAGCTGTGGAAGGTGAGGTTTATGCCATGTCCACCATGTTTACCGCTCTGACATTCTGGGCTGCTGTACAATACTACATAGCACAGGATGAGGATACTGCCAACCGCTGGCTGGTTTTCTCCCTGTTTGCAGGAGGATTGTCTGTGGGCGTGCACTTATTGAGTATACTCACTTTTCCGGCTATCGCATTGCTGGTATATTTCAGGAAATATGAGAAACATACCCTCAAAGGGGCTTTGGTAAGTATGGCTGCCGGAGTCGGTGCCATCATTTTTGTGATGAAGATCATCATTGTCGGCATTCCTACGCTGTGGCAGAAATTCGAGCTTTTCACGGTGAATTCACTGGGAATGCCTATACATTCAGGATTGCTACCTACTGTGCTTGTAATAGCAGGGTTGGCATACTTTGCTTTGAGATATGCAGAGAAGAAAGGATACCAATGGCTGCATATTGCGACAGTGGCTGCCATACTCAATGTAGTGGCATTCTCTACCATCGGTGTGGTGGTCATCAGGGCCAATGCAGATACTCCGGTCAATATGAATGTGCCGTCTGATGCGATGCGTCTGCTGCCATATCTCAACAGAGAGCAGTATGGCGAAAGACCACTCCTGCGGGGCCCACACTACAATGCCCGACCCAAGGACCTGAAAAGAACGGACAGATACGGAAGGGTGGGCAATAAATATGAAGTGACAGATGAAAAATTTGAATACATCTATGATGATAAAGATAAGCTGCTTTTTCCCAGGATAGGACACTCTGAACAAGGCAGACCTGAACTGCACAATATGTGGCGGGAGGCTTTAAACGGAAGCAGCAAGGGTACTCCGGGTATGGGTTATAATATTCAGTTTTTGCTGCATTACCAGCTCAACTGGATGTACTTCCGATATTTTATGTGGAATTTTGTGGGCAAGCAAAACGGAGAGCAGGGCTACTATCCCTGGGATAAGAGAAGTGGCAACTGGCTCTCTGGGATCAAGGCCATAGATGAGGCCAGATTATACAAAATGGATAAGCTGCCCGATACCATGAAGCTGGATCAGGCCCGCAACCGCTATTATTTTCTGCCTTTGATATTCGGGTTGATGGGACTGGTGTTTCATTACATGCGCAGAAAGAAGGATTTTGCAGCTTTGGCAGTCCTTTTTGTCATCACCGGTATCGGTATCATTATATACTCCAATCAGCCACCCAATGAGCCCCGTGAAAGAGATTATGTACTTGTCGGGTCGTTTATGACATTTTGTATATGGATAGGCTTTGGCGTACTGGCAATCTATCACTGGCTAAGCACCAGAATGTCAGGTGTACCTGTGGCCGCCCTGGCCGGACTTTTGGTAATGTCTGCTCCGGTCATCATGGGAGTGGAAAATTTTGATGATCACAGCCGCAAGCATCATAAGGCATCCAGGGATTATGCTTCCAATTTTCTCAACAGTGTACAGCCCAATGCTATCATATTTACCTATGGAGATAATGATACCTATCCGCTCTGGTATGCGCAGGAAGTGGAAGGCATCCGCCGAGATGTGCGGGTAGTCAATCTCAGTCTGATAGCTGTGGACTGGTATATCAATAAGCTCAGGAGCAAGGTCAATGATTCTGCGCCTATCAAGCTTACCCTTACAGAAGAGGAGTACAGAGGTAAAAACCGCAATCAGATCTTTTTTGCAGACCCCAATGGCGAAGACCTCAGCAGACCCATCAATATCTTCGAGGCATTCCGCATGATGAAAGACCCGCGGTATTCTTATAAAGGACAGAATTTCATCACATCCAAGAACTATTACCTCCCGGTGGACCGTGAGCGGTACATGGCTTTGGGATATCAGAGTAAAGTGGATTCTGCAGAATGGGCTGAAAGGATTGAGTTCAGATTTCCTGAAAGCGCCGATTATATCACCAAAGATGATCTGGCAGTGATGGATGTTATAGCTTCCAACTTTTATGAGCGGCCAATTTATTTTGCCATCACCTGTCAGTCTTCCAAGTTGCTGGGGCTCAACAACTCTATGGAAATGGAAGGATTGGGGCTTAGGGTATCGCCCACCCTTGTGCGCAATCGCTCACAGTTGCCCGGTATATATGGCTTTGGAGACATAGACCTGGACAAGACCTATGAAAACGTCATGACAAAGTGGAGATGGGGCAACTTTGACAAAATGCGACTTTTTGTGGATAAAAGTTATATGGCTGAGGTGCAGGCGATGAAGCTTGTGATGCTGCGTGCAGCTATAGAAGCAGACAGAATCGGCGACAGTGAGCGTGCTATTGCTATGGTCAACCGGTATTTTGAATCCTTCCCGCATATGAACTTCCCGTATGATGCCACCATCATGCCTTTTATCAATATCCTCGTCAATAACAAAGCTTTTGAGGAAGTCAAAAAACATACCAGAATACTGGCGGAAGAAACCAGACAGTATCTGGAGTTTTATGACAGTCAGACCAAACCGGAAATTATGGACAATTTCAGGTCTGATTATGACTACAGGCTTTCTGCCGCAAGGGATGTCATAGATGTTGCCAAGAAAACGGAGGACGAAGCCTTTGTTAAGGAAATGGAAGATTTATTGAATGCAGTGCTTAAAAACAATTACAAATAATGAACATAGCGATAGGAAGTGATCATGCCGGTTTTCTGATGAAAAGCAATATCAGTAAAATGCTGCAGAAAGCCGGTCATGCAGTGCTGGATTTCGGTACCGACTCCGAAGCATCTGTGGATTATCCCGATCATGCCCATCCTCTGGCAGAAGCCGTGGTACACCGGAAAGCAGACTTTGGTATATTGATCTGCGGATCCGGCAACGGTGTGTGTATGACCGCCAACAAACACAAAGGCATACGTGCCGCACTGTGCTGGAATAAGGCACTGGCAAGCCTGGCAAGACAACATAATGATGCCAACGTGCTCTGTATACCGGCCAGATTTGTGAGTCAGCAGATGGCCAATGCCATGGTAAAAATTTTCCTGAATACGCCTTTTGAAGGCGGCAGGCATTGTCAGAGGGTAGATAAAATATAATGTTAAATTTCAGTGGGTATTTAACACTGGTACCCGATTTTTCGTTAGACCAAACAGTTTAAATCAAAACATACATGCGCAAACTATTTTTTATTTTTCTGATTCAAGTAGTTCAGTTTTCATTATCAGCTCAGTACATCAGCAATGTCACCAGGCCGGACAAATCCACACCTGTGGTTACCGATATGAATGATGCCGCATACCGGAATGCCAGACATATCAAAGCCGAAAATCTTCGGAAGTATCTGGAATACATTGCTTCTGACTCCTTGCAGGGTAGAGAGACAGGACAGCCCGGTATAGAACTGGCAGCTGCCTATATTGCCAACTTTTTGAGAAAGAACGAAATTTTCAGCATGCCGGGTCACCGCAATTACAGACAACCCATCGCATTTACATACTCCAAATGGTCTGATACGGATATCTATGTAAAAGGAGAAAGATTCAGACACCTGTGGGATTACATTGCTTTCCCCACCAAAAATAACAATGTACCCCTCATCATGGACAAGGATGTGGTATTTCTGGGATATGGGATAGATGATCCTAAATATTCCGACTATAAGGAGTACAGAGATAAAAAGCTCAAGGATAAAATCATACTGATCAGCAAAGGAGAGCCCCTCAAAAAAGACAGCACTTCCTACCTCACAGGTACCAGGGAGCTTTCTGAGTGGAGCGATGCGGATATGAAGAAGAAACTGGAGGCGGCCGCCAGAAACGGAGTCAAGCTGGTATTGGTTATTGAGAATGATATCAAAAAACTGCTGGAAGAAAACCGCCGTAAGCTTCTCGGTGCAGCACTTGAGCTCGGAGATTTCAAAAATGACAGTGTGCCCTATCCCAACCATGTCATGATCTCCTCCACCATTGCCAAAGCCATCATCGGCAACATGGATAAAAAAGTGATCGATGCCCGTAAAAAGCTGGCTAAGGGAAAGCCTGCCATGGTAGTTTTACCCACCGATTTCATTATCAATATGAGCAAGGACGTAACTGTGCTGAAGGGTGACAATGTATTTGGCGTCATAGAAGGAAAATCCAAAAAGGATGAATTTGTGGTTGTATCTGCCCATTACGACCACCTTGGCATGAGAGGAGATGATATATTCAACGGAGCGGATGACAATGGCTCCGGTACAGTAACCCTGATGGAGATTGCCCGGGCATTTCAGCAGGCTGTGCTGGATGGATTCAGGCCTGAAAGAAGTGTGTTGTTTCTGTGGGTGGCTGGAGAGGAAGGGATTGCTGGGGTCAGAATATTATACCAAAAATCCTCTCGTACCTCTGGCAAATACCATCGCCAATGTAAATGTGGATATGGTGGGCAGGATGGATGACAAATACACCGGAAATCCGGATTATATATATGTTATAGGCTCGGACAGATTGAGTTCAGATCTGCACAAAATCAACGAAAATATCAATCAGAGATACACCCAGCTTACACTGGATTATACTTACAATGATGCCAACGATCCCAATCAGTATTATTACCGGTCTGACCATTACAATTTTGCCAAAAATGGTATTCCTGCCATCTTCTTTTTCAGTGGCACACATGCAGACTACCACAGACCTTCAGATACCGTCGAAAAGATAGATTTCAACAAGATGGAAAAGGTAGGTCGTCATATCTTCCATTTGATCTGGGAACTGGCTAACCGTCCAGACAGAATAGTAGTGGATGGGGAAGTGAAATAATATCTTGCTGTATATTTTTTTAAGATAAATCATAAGGAAGGCATCAGTTTTGACAGACTGATGCCTTTTTTCTTTATGGGGTATGGCACATACTAAGATGTAGAGGCAGAGTATAATGCATTTTTTATATAAAATTATGGGATTGTAATCCATTATTTATATATAATTTTGGGATTAAATGCTACTTTTTATATATTTTTGTCTCAAAAAATTATATGATAGAGCGACTATTGAAATCTCAAATTCTGGATACATGGAAAGATGATAAGGTAATTGTTTGTATCGGTGCAAGGCAGGTAGGAAAATCCACTTTGATCAGCGATATATGTTCAGGCAAAGGCGACTATCTGTATATAAATGGGGATGACCCTGAAATACATGCTTTGCTGCATAATGCAGGTGAAAAAAAGACTTCGGCAGCTTATAGGCAGTCATAAAATTGTTTTTATTGATGAGGCGCAAAGAATTGAAAATATCGGATTAATCGCCAAAATAATTTTTGACAGATTAAAAAATGTGAAGTTGTTAATAAGTGGTTCCTCGGCCTTAGAAATTTCAAGTAAAATCAACGAGCCATTGACAGGCCGCAAGTGGGAATATCATTTATGGCCTATTTGTTGGAGTGAGCTCAGTCATCACTTCGGATTGCTGGATGCACTCACTCAGTTAGAAAACAGAATAATTTATGGGATGTATCCGGAAGTGGTGCTTTCAGGTGAAAGAACTGTTGAAAAACTTAAACAGCTTGCCGGAAGTTATTTGTACAAGGACGTTCTTAATATTCAAAATATAAAAAAACCTGAGGTATTGCAGAAATTACTTCATGCGTTGGCTTTGCAGGTTGGAAATGAAGTGAATTACAATGAACTTTCAAAAATGATAGGGGTAGATAGAAGAACAATTGAAGAGTATATAGGTCTCCTTGAGAAAACATTTATAATTTTTAAATTATCATCATTCAATAGAAATGAAAGAACAGAGATAAGCAAAGGAAAAAAAATATATTTTTACGATAATGGTATCAGAAATGCCATAATTGGAGATTTCAGGGCACTGCCTCTAAGGCAGGACACCGGAAATCTTTGGGAAAATTTTATCATAAGCGAACTGCGTAAAAAGTCGGATTATGCACAGGTTCCATTCAGAGATTATTTCTGGCGAACTTTTCAACAGCAGGAAATAGACTATGTCCTGGAGCAAAACGGTAAAATAACTGCATTTGAAATAAAATGGAATTCATTGAAGAAAGTTAAATTTCCTCAGACTTTTACCAACAATTATCCGAATGCTGAAACTTATTTGCTGGATAAAGAGAATTTTTTTGATTTCCTTTAATAGCCAGGTAGGAAAGATGACCTGAAAATGATATGGCTTTTGTTATTCTCGCAGTAATGAATGCCTGTCAATGCAATTTCTGTATTTTGCACTGACTTCAGGAAGGAAGGGATATTAATCGGTGTATTACACCATTTTATCCGCACAGTAGGAGCTTGCGAAGGCATCCGGTTTGGCTTTGAAGACAAAGCCCATACCCAGGATATAGCCCATAGCATCCCGAAGTGCCACATTTGATTTGAAGCTGGGGTCGGTATTGATATCTGCATGAACCTCCAGTTCGACATCGTACTTATCCAGCAATTCGCAAAGGCTGTAGGCAATCTGCACGGACTTGGACACTTCGGTGATCATCCGCTCCTTGATGCTCATATCTGCGAAGGATTTTTCGTTGCAGATGTACATAAAGCCCCCTTTTTTCTCCCGGAGGAATACAATCACAGTGGCAAACTCTATGACATTGCCTTTCACCTGTGAGTCAGCACCTATGCAGATTTTTAATCTGTAGCCGGCTGCTTTTTCCCGGAGTATGGCCTTTTCGACTTCCTCCTGAATGGGATTGATGAGCCTTTCGCCATTAAATTTTCTCCATTCCATGGTACAGTTAATTTTATTTTGCACACAAGGTAAAATTTTTAAATTATATATCCATGGTTTTGAGTTAAATATACATTAATTTTTTTGAAACATAAATTTTTTCTGAATGTCCTGACAAGATTGTATTAAAATTCAGAAATCCGCATTGCAGGTCTGAGCTGTCTGATTGCTTCCATCATGCGAAATCATTATTTGGATAATAGCTCTGAATTTGCTGACGGCAGTTTAGATTTATACCGGAAAGTGCGTCAAAAAATATGAGGGACTACACAGTAAATTACAATAGAGTTGCCGGAATTCATTCCTCATTGGCATAGCTTGCAGCAGATTTTCAGGATATTAACTCCGGTAAACGACCATGTCAGGTCATTGTCTGAAATCCTGCTTATTTTCCGGGGTATTCTTTCCCGTAAAAGGAGAGGTACAGGATTTTATTGTAAAATCCCGATTTCCGTTTATGAAAACAGTAGTTTTTTAATACGACTTTATACCGGAATACAGACTGCTATTTCTGCTTATTTTCACCGTTTTTTGCATTTCCTATCCAGATCAACCAGAATCCAATGAGACTGGCAGTAATGGATGCGGTAAGTATGCCTAATTTGGCCTGCACGATCAGGTCTGCCTGCTTGAATGCAAGATCGGTAATAAACAGCGACATTGTGAATCCTATGGCTGCCAGAAAACCGGCCCCGATCAGATGATAAATGTTCATACCTTCCGGAAGTCTAGCCCATTTCAGCCGTAACAGGAGCGCACTGATACCTACCACACCTATTACTTTGCCTATCAGCAATCCGCAGAAAATGCCGATGGCGAGCGGACTCAGGATTTGAGCGATGATATTTCCGGTCAGCGTGACACCTCCATTGGCGAGGGCAAATACGGGCATGATCACAAATGCTACCAGCGGATGCATGCTGTGTTCAAGCCGTTGCAGCGGAGTGAGTGCCTTTTTGCTCAGGTCTCTGATTTCTTCGAGTATATGCAGCTGTTCATCCGTGACTGTGGGTTCGTCATTGGGTTTTGCAGCCTTAAATTTTTCATGAAGGGCTGCAAGCTTGGCAGAATATACATCCTCAGGAATTTTAACTCTGGCAGGAATGGTGAAAGCAGCCAAAACCGCAGCGATAGTAGCATGGACACCTGACATCAGAAAAGCCAGCCAGAGACCTCCGATACCTAGTACTGCATAAAACAGGGTGTTGCGTACTCCGGTGACATTAGCCACAATAAGCAAAGCCATAAATACAGCCCCGGTGCCGAGACTCCACAGATTGATGCTTGAGGTGTAAAAAAACGCAATAACCAATACTGCTCCGATATCATCAGCGATGGCTAAGGCAGTGAGGAATATTTTGAGTGAAACGGGTACTTTATTGCCCATCAGGTACAAAACACCCAATGCAAAGGCGATATCTGTAGCCATAGGGATTCCCCAACCGTCTTCTGAGGGCATACCCGTATTGAACAACAGAAATATCAATGCAGGTATAACCATACCTCCGACTGCTGCCGCCACCGGAAGTAATGCATTGCGGGGATCAGACAATTCACCCGCGATAATCTCCCGCTTGAGTTCAAGGCCCACCACAAAAAAGAAGACCGCCATCAATCCATCATTGATCCAGTGATGCAGATTTTTGGACAGGATATAGTCCCCGAATCCTATGCTGAATTCCGTCTCCCAAAAATGATGGTAAGCCTCTGCCCATGGCGAATTGGAAATAATGAGTGCAACAGCTGCCGAAGTAAACAAAATGATGCCACTCATGGTAGAATTACTGATGAATCGCTTGATGGGCTCGATAATCCACTTTTCAGCAGGAGCACTCGGGATAGGAGTATTCGCTGGCATAGCTATTTGATTTTTTCGTAATTTGATGTGGTAAAAATACTTTCCGATACCCTAAACTTAAAATCCTAAGCCGGAAAAAATGGATTTTGAGCTGAAAGACAGATTATTCAGTTTTAGATGGCGGTAATTATAACCTGCGTTTTCCATAAGCTTTAAAAAAACTTACCTTTGCAATAATAATCATAAAATACCTAGTCATGAAATACCTGAATTTCCTCAGTCTGGCCGTAATGTGTCTGTATAGCCTGAATAATCTTTCTGCACAATCTGATGCAGCCATCCGTCTTGAAAACAATAAATTTTACATCTCCTACATACAGGATTATATTGAAGCTATGAAAATGAATACAGATTCTGCTCATATCCTGCAATTGCTGGATCAGATGGATGCATTGGCCCAACAGGTAAGTCAAGAACTGGATAAAATAGTGATAGAAGACGACATGCTGCCGGATACGGCTGAACAAAATGACAATTACAGCAGTGAGCAGGAAAATAATCAGGGATATAAATGGCCCGACTATGAAGGCAAAAACGGTGGGTATGATAATGGAGGTAATGACAATGGATTCAATGTGCCGGGTCTTGATATATTCAATAAGCGGATTAACACAAGTCTGCTGTTTCAGTTTGGACTCAATGGCCTGCAGAATAACAGTCAGATGAGGAGTAATATACCCATGCCAGAACTGAATAACGGCAGAAGCTGGTTTTGGGAAATCGGTCTCATGAGAAAAATAAGATTAGGTAAGGAAAAGAACAGTACCCAATTTGTTTACGGACTAAGCTATCAAAGCAACAGATTCAGGTTGCAAAATGACCTGAGACTTACAGAGTCAGGCAATAATCCGCTTTTTGTGAGAGAAAACGGATTGCGCAATGACCCGACATTGGTATTGGGATATATTACATTGCCTGTAGGTTTCCGCTTCAACTTTTCTGAGAAGTTCAGACTGGAGGCCGGCGCATATGCAGGTTACCGGGTGAGAGCTGTACAGCATCTGAGCAGAAAGACCGGTGATGAAACCACCCACGAGATGATATATGGCAACTGGAGACTCAACGACTGGATGTATGGTATAAGCGGAGGTGTAGGCCTCGGGGTATTCAACCTCATTGCCAAGTATAATCTGTCCAATATTTTTCGCAATAAATCAATTTATGAAATGTATCCCTTTATGCTGGGTACTTCGATACGCCTGTTTTGAATTCCGGAGTTTAATATCGGGACTTTACGTGGTTAGGCCGTCTTTATTCATTAAAGTAGCACCGGATGTGCAGGGTGATAAAATTTATTTTCAGAAGTGATAGCTGTGTAGATGATAGCTGAAAAACAATATGTGTGGAAATGGTTGCTTGCACTGTTGGGTACAGTAATTCTGATTATTACTTTGCTGTATTCCAATTTTCTGGCCCGAAAGCTGAAAGAGAATGAAGAAAAAAATATCTACATTTTTAAGGAAGCATTGAAGGAGATCAACAATCTTCAGTTCAGTGATGATCTGGAGGATGCAGATGAGATTTATGAGCAGCTGAACATGAATATTGCCCTTTTTGATACCATCATCCGTTCGTTTCCATTACCTATAATTCTTGAAGATGAAAACGGGGTGCTGGAAGGCCAGAATTTTTCCGGGAAGGAAAATACTGACCAGATATTTTTGAAAAGTAAAAAAATGGAATTTCTGCAGTCCGGACAGGAAGCCATCAGTGGATTGAGCGGGCAGATTTATTATTTCAATTCACCCTTACTCCGGTATATCAAACTCTTCCCGATCGTACAGACCCTGCTCGTAACTCTCTTTATCGGACTTGGATATTTCCTTTTCAGCACATCCCGCAGAGCAGAGCAAAACCGGGTTTGGGCCGGGATGGCAAAAGAGACAGCTCATCAGTTGGGCACTCCAATCAGTGCTATTTTGGGCTGGCTGGAATACCTGAGGGAGAAGTACAAAGACAGTCCTGAGGATCTTGATATAGTACAGGAGCTGCACAAGGATGTGGATCGTCTGGAACTGGTGGCAGACCGTTTTTCAAAAATTGGATCCGACCCTGTACTCGAAAGGTCAGATATCTATGAAGAGCTGGATGAAGTAAGGGCATATATTGAGCGTAGGGCTCCCAGAAAGGTGATTTTTGATTTTAAAAAGCCGGAGACACCTGTATTTGCTATGATCAACAAACATTTGTTTGCCTGGGTGATAGAAAATCTCATGCGCAACTCTCTGGATGCGATGGATGGCAAGGGTAAGATAAGCTGTGAAATCAGTACTACCGAAGATCATATATGGATAGATCTGTCTGATACAGGTCATGGCATTCCGTCCAACAAGTTTCAATCCGTCTTTAAGCCCGGCTATTCCACCAAAAAAAGAGGTTGGGGACTCGGACTATCATTGGCCAAGAGAATCATAGAAGAATATCATCGGGGCAAAATATTTGTAAAGGGCTCCAAACCTTATGAGCAAACCACTTTTACCATAAGGCTGAAGAAGGCTTAGGCAGGCAAATTTTTGATCTCCTGCTCCGTCAATTCCCGCCATTGCCCATATTCCAATCCTTCCATTGTAAGGTGCATGATACGTACTCTGACCAACTTCGTCACTTTGTAACCCAGATAACTGCACATCCTTCGTATTTGCCGGTTTAGTCCTTGTGTAAGAATTATCCGGAAGCTATAGGTATCCATCGGAAACACCTCACAGGGAAGGGTGACGGTATCCAATATGGGCACACCCTGACGCATGGATTCCAGAAATTCATCCGTAATCATCTTATCCACTGTGACGATATACTCTTTTTCATGTTTGTTTTCTACCCGGAGTATTTTATTGACGATATTGCCGTTGTCAGTGAGAAGCAGCAAACCTTCGGAATCCTTGTCCAGTCTGCCCACCGGAAAAATTCGGTATGGCAGATTCAGATACTGCAGTACATTGTCCGGTTCTTCAGGATGTGTACTGCTGCTCACGCCGGCAGGTTTGTACAAAAGTATGTAACGGTAGCCGGCAGGTGGACTTATTACTTTGTTGTCCACTTTTACGACATCTCCGGGTTGAACCCTGTCACCCCGTTTTGCCTGTTTTCCATTGATGAATGCCTTCCCTTCTTTAATCAGAATGTCTGCCTGTCTGCGGGAACACAGGCCACAGTCAGCGATGTACTTATTGATATTGATGCCACGTTCACTCACAAGGAGCAGAATTACTTGAGATTGCCCATGTTGATAAATACACTGCCCAGATGATCTACCTTTCTGTGCTTTGGGGTGTCTTTTTTGGATACATGCTTTTTAAGAGATATTTTCTCTCCGGGATAAGGCTCTGTACCTTCATCCATATTATTGCGTGCATACAGGCTTTCAAGTCTCAGGCCATATTGTTGAGAAATGTAAAACATGCTCTCACCCTCCTGTACCTTGTGCCATTCTGCATCTTTATTCACCCGTTTTTTCTTATTGAGATACACATGTGTGCCCGCGGGCAACAGGATGTCTTTACTGTCAAATTTTTCGTTGTATTCTATCAGGTCATACACGTCCATGTTCAGGGCTTTTGCCAGGGATTCCAGACTTTCCTTTCCTATTGCTTTGACCATCGGTATGTCATTGATACTTTGTATCCTGTAGTCAGACCTCTTATAGCTCACCAGTGCCGGAGTATTCTCTTTAGATGCTGTCTCTCTGATTTTGGCTGTGCTTTTATCAGCTTTAGGGTCAGATGGATATTTGATTTCTGACTCTTTTTTTACGTTGCTATTTTCGGCAATGACCGCCGTCTCAGGATAAGCAGGCTTGATGAGCACAGGTTCATCGTATTTGTATAGTTGGTATGTCTCTATCAGTCTGATGAGTTTTTCCGGATATTTGGGATCTGTGGCATAGCCCGCAAACTTCAGCCCATTGGCCCATGATACATAATCTGTGGCAGGATATTCAAAAAGAAAACCATATCTTGACTTTTTAGCCGGATTGAGCAAAAATTCAGAATGTGCCCGGTAAGACTCTTCCGCACTGGAAAAGACCCTGAAACAGCTTTCGACCAGCATACCTTCTTCATCAGAGTCATCATCATATTTCATAAATGTATCGCCTGTCCAGTCCCTTCCACATTTGATACCGAAATGATTATTGGCTTTGTTGGCCAGATCACTCCTGCCCCAGTCAGATTCGAGCAATCCCTGAGCGAGCTTTATGCTTGCCGGAATGCCGGTGCTTCTCATTTCTCTTATGGCTATGTCCTTATATTGTTGTACATATTGCTCAATAAGCTTTTTATTGCCAAAGAGACCTGTACTGATGACCAAACAGAATAATTGCGGCAGAACTTTTCGCATTCTCATACACATTAAAAAATTGTTTAATATGTTTTAAACAAATACTGTTCCGAAAACTCCCATAACGAAAATTTTAACACTTTTTGTCTGCACTACCTCATTCAAAAATTGTAATGTGTTTTGTATTTCGGATATCAAAACTTTGCCTATTCTTGTCATAAAAAGAGTGGTATGTCACAGTATGTTGATTTTTCACCGGTGATAGCCGGAGTAATGCGTTGGGGTATCTGGGGAGCAAGGCTGGATACGGATGCCATGGCCCATATGATCAGCTCCTGTGTGGAGATGGGGGTAAGTAGTTTTGACCATGCAGATATCTACGGGGACTACACGACAGAAGAAGAATTTGGCCGGGCTTTCAAAAAATCCGGGATCGCCAGAGACAAAATACAACTTATCACCAAGTGCGGCATCATGCGTCCCTGTCTTCAGCGACCTGAATACAAAGTGAAACACTATAACACTTCCAAAGAACATATCACACAGTCAGTGCATCAATCCCTGAAGAATCTCAGAACTGATTATCTTGATGTATTGCTCATTCACCGGCCGAGCCCCTTTGATGCTCTATGAGGAGATTGCCGCTGCATTCAGCAGACTGGCAGAGTCAGGCATGGTGAGGGCATTCGGTGTGTCCAACTTTCTGCCACATCAGACCGATATGCTTGCTGCTTGTTTTCCGTTGGTGACCAATCAGGTTGAATTTTCACTTGTACATACAGCTCCTTTGTATGATGGTACCACAGAGTCCTGCCAGAGAAACAGGATGAAGATTACCGCATGGTCACCTTTGGGAGGAAAGACCCTTTTTGATGGAGGTCGGGATGACCTGATGAGAAAGCTTACCGATTATGCCGAGGCACATGGCTGGACATTTGTGCAGATGGCACTTGCCTTTCTACTCCACCATCCTGCCGGAATCATCCCGGTCATCGGCACTTCAAGGGTAGATGGAGTCAGGGAATCAGTGGAGTCTCTTAGAATAAAAATGACAGATGAACAATGGTTTGAGATCCTGCGGATTGTGAATGGTAAGGACGTCCCATGATAAGCACGTCATATGAATTTCTGTCTGGATGCATATATATTTGATAAAGAACTGCAGGTAGCAGTATATTTGCAACTTTCATACACTTATGCTGCATAAGATCATCAGAGAAAGAATACTCGTACTGGATGGAGCCATGGGTACGATGATCCAGAGGTACAAACTGAAAGAGGAGGATTACCGCGGAGACAGATTCAGAAATCATACGCATGATCTCAAAGGCAATAATGATCTTTTATCCCTTACAAGGCCTGACATTATCAGGGACATTCATGTGGCCTATCTGGAAGCAGGTGCAGATATCATTGAGACAAATACATTTAATGGTACCCGGATCTCCCAAAGTGATTATCATCTGGAGGATTATGTATATGAATTGAATGCAGCCTCCGCAGCTTTGGCAAAACAGGCTGCTGATGAGTTCACCCGGAAAATCCGGACAAACCCCGTTTTGTAGCAGGAGCCATGGGCCCACGAATAAAACCGCCTCATTGTCTCCAGACGTAAATAATCCCGGGTACAGGGCTGTAACCTTCGATGAGCTGGTGGCCAACTATTATGAACAGGCCTGCGGGTTGGTGGACGGAGGGGTGGACATTCTGCTGGTGGAGACGGTTTTTGATACCTTAAATTGTAAAGCAGCACTTTTTGCCATACAGAATCTGAAGGAAGAGAGAGGGCTGGATATTCCGGTCATGGTTTCCGGTACCATTACAGATGCCAGCGGTCGCACCCTCAGTGGTCAGACGCCTGAAGCATTTTACATATCTGTCAGTCATGGCAACCTCTTCAGTGTCGGGCTGAATTGTGCCTTGGGCCCCAAAGAACTGAAGCCACACCTCAAATCCCTGAGCAATATTGCAGACTGTTATGTGAGTGCATACCCCAATGCAGGACTACCCAACGAACTGGGGGGCTATGATCAATCACCCGAAGAAATGAAATCCTTTATCCGGGAATATATCGAAGATGGACTTGTCAATATAGTTGGCGGCTGTTGTGGTACCACACCTGAGCATATCAGACTTATGGCAGAGGTAGTGCAAGGTATCAGACCCCGGAAATTACCGCAAAAATCGGGATTGACAAAATTGGCTGGATTGGAGCCCCTGATTTTCAGGGAAAATCTCAACTTTGTCAATATCGGGGAGCGTACAAATGTGACCGGTTCGAGAAAATTTGCCCGACTTATCAGGGAGAAAAACTATACTGAGGCCCTGAGCATCGCATTGCAGCAGGTGGAAAACGGAGCTCAAATCATAGATGTAAATATGGATGAGGGTTTGCTAGACTCAGAGCAGGCAATGCAGGAGTTTCTCAATCTGGTTATGTCTGAACCCGAAATTGCGAGAGTACCGGTAATGATTGATTCCTCCAGATGGAGTGTGATTGAGTCCGGCCTGAAGTGCGTACAGGGCAAATGCATTGTAAACTCCATATCGCTCAAGGAAGGTGAGGCAGAGTTCAAAAGGCAGGCACTCTTAGCCCGTAAATATGGGGCTGCCGTGGTGGTCATGGCATTTGATGAAGCAGGGCAGGCAGACACGATTGACAGAAAAGTGCAGATTTGTAAAAGAGCATACGGCATACTTACAGGGGAATTGTCTTACAGCCCGGAAGATATCATATTTGATCCCAACATTTTTGCTGTGGCCACCGGTATTGCGGAGCATAATGACTATGCCGTAAATTTTATTGAAGCTACCCGCATCATCAAGCAACAGTGTCCGGGAGCTAAAATCAGCGGCGGGGTAAGCAATATTTCCTTTGCATTCCGTGGCAATGAAAAGGTAAGAGAAGCCATGCATTCAGCATTTTTATATCATGCCATAAAGGCCGGCATGGATATGGGTATTGTGAATGCGGGTATGATCGAGGTGTATGAGGAGATTGATAAGGAATTGTTGGTATTGGTAGAGGATGTACTCTTCAACCGGCACGAAAAAGCTACAGAAGCATTGATCCGATATGCGGAGCACTCCACCGGAGAAGGTAAGACATTGCAGAGAGATGAACAATGGCGTACCCTGGACGTGGAAGAGCGATTGGCACATGCACTGATCAAGGGCATCACCGACTATATAGAAACAGATACAGCCGAGGCTCTGGAAAAATATACTTCACCGCTCAAAGTGATAGAGGGGCCGCTCATGAATGGTATGAATATCGTGGGAGATCTTTTTGGCGAAGGCAAAATGTTTTTACCTCAGGTTGTAAAAAGTGCCCGGGTGATGAAAAAGGCAGTAGCATGGCTGACTCCCTACATCGAGGCACAAAAATCTGAGGATAGTGTACAGACGAAAGGTAAAATCCTGCTGGCCACAGTCAAGGGTGATGTGCATGATATCGGCAAGAATATTGTAGGTGTGGTATTGGGATGTAATAATTATGAGATTATTGACCTTGGGGTAATGGTGCCGGCAGAGAAGATTCTGACAGAGGCAGAAAGTAAGAAGGTGGATATCATAGGACTGAGCGGGTTGATTACGCCCTCATTGGATGAAATGGTGTATGTCGCAGCAGAAATGCAAAGACGAAATATGCAGATACCCTTGCTGATCGGCGGAGCTACGACATCTAAAACGCACACTGCTTTAAAAATCGAACCTCAATATACCAATGCACCGGTCATTTATGTACAGGACGCCGGCAGGAGTGTGGGCGTAGCCAGCAATTTACTTACAGAAAATCAAGATATCCGCAGTCAGTTTATTGCATCAATAAAAAAAGAATACAGAGATATCCGGGAGAAACGAAACAGTGGTCAGGATTTTAAGACCTATGTTTCCATTGATTTTGCCCGTGCAAACAAGTTTGCTCCGGATTGGAATACATACATCCCACCGGTACCGGCACATAAAGGTATCCATGTATTCAGGGACTTGGATCTGAAGGAAATCAGTCAGTACATAGATTGGACTCCCTTTTTCAGCAGTTGGCAACTTAAAGGTAAGTATCCGGATATTTTTGAAGATGTAATCGTGGGAAAGGAAGCACGGGAACTCTTTGTCACTGCTCAGGAGATGCTTGAACTCATTATAGCAGAAAAAAGATTGGAGGCCAGGGCTGTTGCAGGTGTTTTCAGTGCAAATGCAGAGGGAGATGATGTAATACTGACTGACGGGGATGGCAGAGAAATTGTTAGGCTTCACTTTCTGAGACAGCAGCGTGAAAAAGCGAAAGGTCAGCCGTACTACTGTCTCAGTGATTTTATTGCTCCATTGCACTCCGGAATCAGCGACTATATGGGAGCTTTTGCAGTGACAGCGGGTATCGGCCTGGAAAAGTGGGTCAGTTATTATGAGTCCTGTCATGATGATTTCAGTGCTATCATGATGAAGGCATTGGCAGACCGGCTTGCAGAAGCACTGGCCGAGTGGATGCATCAGAAGGTCCGACGTGAAATATGGGCATATGCCCCTGCTGAAAATCTGGATAACGAAGCTTTGATAGCAGAAAAATACAGAGGCATCCGGCCTGCTCCGGGATATCCGGCATGTCCCGACCATACTGAAAAGGAAAGTCTCTGGAAGTTGCTGGATGTCGCGAGGCATACCGGGATGTATCTGACTGAAAGTAAGGCGATGTATCCTGCTGCTTCCGTCAGCGGATGGTATATGGCCCATCCGGAAGCGATATATTTCGGATTGGGACAGATCGCTGAAGATCAGGTTGTAGATTATGCACAGCGGAAAGGAATGCAAAAATCTGAAGTGCAACGTTGGTTGGCACCGAATTTGAGCTATGATTTATAATATCCATGCTGTGTGTACGTTTTGTAGCGGATGCACGGCCTTTATTTGTTGAACTTATAGGATAGGTAACAGTTAGTTAAATTGGCAAAATCTAAATTACGGCACATGAATCTCAGAAATATACTCATCATCCTGATTCCTGCTATATTCTTTTCAATGCAGCTGATGAGTCAGAGCCCTGTAGAGACTGCTGCAAGGGCAGAGCTTGAAAAACGGGGTCTGGATGAAAACAGGGTCAGGGAAGAGCTGCTGAAACGAGGCGTGGACGTGGATAAGATAGATCCCAACAACAGGCAGCAGGTGATGCAATATGAAAAAGTGATCAGGGAGGTGATTACCATGCTTGAGCAGGAAAAAAAGAATCAGGGACAAAATACTGTCGAAAATAATAGAAGAGCAGCAGGAAGTGTAGAAGATAAGGAAAAAAGGAGCGTGGATACGCCGGAAGCAGTGGCAAAGCAATCAACTGAAATTCAAAAAGCAGTAAAGGAAGGAGCTACCATAGAGGAGGCGGTAACAGAAAAAATTCAGGAGTCAGTGTCGCAGACTTTACCACGGCCAATGACCTATGGACAGCACATTTTCAGAGATAAATCCATCAAATTATTCCGGACAGCAGAAGATGCCAAACCACCCAGAAGTTATGTACTGGGTCCTGGTGATAAAATTGCTATTTCCATCTGGGGTCCATCTCAGGAAAACTTTGCATTTGAAATACAGAAAGACGGTTACATCCAGCCCTCCAATCTGCCCCGATATTATCTGGCGGGTCTTACTATTGAAGCAGCCCGCAATCTGATGGCACAAAAGCTCAGAAACTATTATTTTTTTCAAAATGAAAATTTTGAGCTGACCGTAACCACTGCCCGCACCATTAATGTAAATATTTTAGGAGAAGTATTTACTAATGGTTCATTCAATATTTCTGCCGTTAATACGGCTTTCAATGCGCTGATAGCGGCCGGAGGGCCCAATGACATAGGAAGTGTGAGAAATATAAAAGTGCTGAGTGCCGGCAAAAAACCCAGAATACTGGATGTATATAAATACCTGAACAACCCTTTGGTTTCACAGGAATTCTACCTGAGTGAAAATGATTACATACATGTGCCCGTAGCTCAAAAGGTGGTTACGCTCACCGGAGCCGTACAGAGACCTTTCAGATACGAATTGCTGGATAAGGAAAATCTGAAAGATCTGATAGGGTATGCGGCGGGATTTAAGGTAAATGCACTTAAAGGAAATATCCAGATTAAGAGGATTGAGGATGATATGGAGAAAATTATAGATGTAAATTATCTGGAATTAGAGAAGAATGGGGGTGATTTTACATTGATGAACGGGGATGTCATTACGGTAAAGGAAATTAATGTCACAGCAAGCAATTATGTAATTGCCACAGGTGCAGTGCAGAATCCGGATACTTTTGCCCTGAAAGAAGGAGAGCGGATATCAGACCTGATCAGGAAGGCGGTGCTGCTGGAAAATGCTATTACAGATATTGCTTACCTGAAACGACTGGATAATAATATGAAAACGGTAAGGTACAATTTTATCAACCTAACCGAAATCATCAAAAATCCGGGTTCTGAAAAAGACTGGATACTGAAAAAAGGAGACGAACTGGTGGTGGAAGCATCCAGCACATTTGCTGATAAATATAAGGTCTCTGTGGAAGGAGCAGTGAGAAACCCTAAAGAGATTGACTTGGACGAAGGAAGAAATATCCGTGTTTCAGATCTGATTTTTCTGGCAGGAGGACTTAAGGAAGAAGCAATGGATTTTGCTTATATTTTCAGGAAAAATAATAAAGATGCCAAGACACAGGAATACATTTTCGTGGATCTCAAAGCAGTACTAAATAATACCGGATCAAATGCCAATTATGAAATACAGCCTTTGGACAGATTGGTGGTTTATTCCAGGAATAATTATCTGGACGAATCCTTTATTAAAGTGGATGGAGCAGTGAGGGCACCCGGAGAGTTTTTGTATAATGAAAGCCTAACGATAAAAGATGCATTATTGTTGGCCGGAGGTTTGAGAAGAGAAGCTTCTTTAGATAGAATTGATGTGTACAGACTTGAATTTGGAGAAGAAAAATCCACCAGAGTACTTGTAGCAAATGTCAAACTGGATGAACAGCTCAATATAAAAGGCGGCTCCGGAAATTTTCAACTTGAGCCCTTTGATCAGATCTACGTCAGATTTGCACCGAATTTTGAAACTCAAAGAAATATAAATCTGACAGGTGAGGTGAAGTATCCGGGCACCTATGCCTTATTTGGAGATAATACAAAACTTGCAACTATCATTGGTGAAGCTGGTGGGTTAACGAATGAGAGTTTTCCTGAAGGGGCTACGCTCCTCCGAAATAAAAACAACGTCGGATTTATAATCATAGACCTTAAAGAAGCGATCAAGAATCCCAGGTCATTTGCCAACATAATCCTTCAGGATGGTGACGAAATATTTATACCTAAACAAAATAACATAGTCTCTATTACAGGTGCTACCAAGGCCGCTGAGGTATATCCTGAGCGTATTTTAGTTCAGAATAAAATCAATGTAAATTACATAAAAGGTAAGGATGCCAGGTTTTACATAGATAACTTTGCAGGTGGAATAGCAAAAGAAGGCAGTCCGGACAAAATTACCGTGACTGATGCCAGCGGCAAGGTACGGCGAACCAAAAGATTTCTGTTTTTCAGGACTTATCCGGAAGTGGGCCCCGGAAGCGTGATACAGGTAGGTTACAAAGATAAAAAGTCTGAGGAATCAGAAACGGGGAAGAAGGAAGGAGAAGTAAAATGGGGTGAAGTATTGGCCAGTTCAATAGCACAGGCCACGGCAATTTTATCCATAATTTTATTGATTCAAAATGTAAATTAATAGAAATTGTATTATCTTTGAGTAGTTTTTTTACTCAAAAGGGATGATAGAGACCCTTATTTCTTCTAAAACACGAATAAAATTACTGTTGAAATTCTTTCTCAACAGCAATGCTACTGCCTACCTTAGAGGATTAGAATCGGAATTCGGAGAGTCTTCCAATGGCATACGTATGGAGCTCAATCGGTTCGAAAAGGCTGGAATGCTCGAATCCTTTTCCATCGGAAACAAGAAGTACTTCAGAGCCAATACCGGCCATCCGTTATTCAGAGATACCCACAATATCATTCTGAAATACATCGGATTTGACAAGATCATTGAGGATGTCATAGAAAGGCTGGGCCATGTGGAGCGGGTGTATGTCACAGGTGCTTTCGCCAAAGGGCTGGATGATAATATTATTGATCTGATCTTTGTAGGTGATATCAATAAGCAATATCTCATTCAGCTCATCGACAAGGTCGAAAGTCTCATTCCCCGGAAGATAAGATATATCGTATATAGTAATCAGGAGGCAGGAATTCATCTGGCACGGGTGGATGAGCAGGAAATGCTTTTATTGTGGGACAATGATATAAACGGCGAGAAATGACAGCAAAAGCCTCAGGTTCCACAATTATCAACCAGCTGGATTCAACAGAGAAAAAATGGTTTGCCGTAAACACAAAGTTTAAGTGTGAAAAGTATGTGGCACAGGCTCTGGAAAAAAAGCAGATTCAGGTGTACCTTCCGCTCATTTCAAGAATAAAAAGATATACCAGAAAGGTCAGGTCTTACAAAGTACCACTGATCAATTGCTACATATTCGTACATATAGATAAAAGTCAGTATGTCCCTGTGCTGGAGACTGAATATGTACTCAGGTTTCTCAAACAGGGCAAAGACCTTATCAGTATTCCCGAGTATGAAATAGAACTCCTCAAAAGAGTGGCCGGAGATATCGAAGATGTAGAATTGCTGAATCCTGAACATCTGATGCAGGGCGACAGCGTGGAGGTGGTTTCCGGACATCTGACCGGCCTGCAAGGAAAAATTGTGGAAAAAGCAGGCAAAAAAAGTTTTGTGGTAGATCTTGAAACTATCGGATATCAACTTAGAATCCGCATAGATCAAAGTCTGCTGCGTCCCTTAAATCCAAGGCTGAAAACAGCCTGATGTAGGGGATAAAAAATACATTGTTTTACTCCTGGGCGATAAAGTACCTGCGACTTATCGACGGCGAAGCCATGAAATAAAATTAAGAAACAAGTATTTAGACTAAGACTTTAAAAGAATTGTACAAATCTTTTGAAGATATGCCGGTTTGGAAAAAAGCTTTGAGCCTTTCCAAAATGTGTTTGTTCTTACAATTGATCTTCCCAGAAGTGAAGATTACGGACTTACTTCGCAATTACGAAGATCTTCAAACAGTATCTTAGCAAACATTGCAGAAGCTTTTGGAAGGTTTTCACCTAAAGAAAAGAAGATATTTTACATATATGCAAGAGGTTCTGCTTATGAGACTAAAAGTCATTTATTATATGGAAATGAAATCGGATATTTTACCGATGAAAAATGTAAAAAGTTATTGGAAGAATATGAGTTTTTAATTCATGAATTGAATAAAATTTTGAAAACACTTAACCAATCTTAATTCTCAACCTTAATTCTCAATCTTAATTCTCAATCTTAATTCTCAATCCTAATTCTCAATCTTAATTCTCAACCTTAATTCTCAACCTTAATTCTCAACCTTAATTCTCAATCTTAATTCTTAACCTTATTCTCAATCTTAATTCTCAACCTTAATTCTCAACCTTAAATCTTATGCAAATTCAACTAGTCGACGTGCACACCCAGTATCTGAAAATAAAAGATGAGATTGACTCCGGAATACAGGAAGTGCTGGATACCACCGCATTTATCAACGGGCCCAGAGTCAAGCGCTTTCAGAAAGAGCTGGAAGCCTATCTCGGGGTAAAACACGTCATACCCTGTGCAAATGGTACCGATGCCCTGCAGATTGCTATGATGGGGCTGGGTCTCAAACCCGGAGACGAAGTCATTGTGCCTGCCTTTACCTATGTGGCTACGGCAGAAGTGATAGCCTTGCTGGGTCTGACTCCGGTGATGGTAGATGTGGATCTGGATACTTTCAATGTGAATACCGAATCTGTTGCTGCCGCAATAACTTCCAGGACCAGAGCCATCGTACCGGTGCATTTGTACGGCCAGTCTGCGGATATGGAAGCCATTATGAATATTGCATCAGCACATGAGCTCTATGTCATAGAAGATAATGCGCAGGCTATAGGGGCTGATTATATTTATAAAAATGGAGAGAGAGCAAAAACCGGCACCATTGGTCATATAGGTTGCACATCTTTTTACCCTTCCAAAAATCTGGGCTGTTATGGAGACGGTGGAGCTATCATGACCCAGGACGACGAGTTGGGCGATGTGTTGCATAAAATTGCCAATCACGGACAATCGGTACGCTATTATCATGATCTGGTAGGCTGTAATTCCCGACTGGACTCCATTCAGGCAGTAGTGCTATCTGCCAAGTTACCCCATCTGGATGAATACTGTGATGCACGAAGGAAGGCTGCAGATTACTATGATGCTGCTTTTGCAGAAGTGCCAGCATTGATTACACCTTATCGGGCACCTTACAGCACCCATGTATTCCATCAATATACCCTCAGGGTCACCGACGGGCAAAGAGAAGCACTCAAGAGCTATCTGGATGAACATCGCATTCCCAACATGATTTACTATCCGGTCCCATTGTATAAACAAAAAGCTTTTGCGCCGTATGCCGGCAGCACTACCTATCTGCCCAATACAGAATTATTGTGCAAAGAAGTCATATCATTACCCATGCATACTGAACTGGATGAAAAGCAACTGGAGTATATTTCCCGACATGTGATATCATTTTTCAGAAAATGATGTTTCATCCTGAATAAAATCTAAGAAAACCCTACATTCGTTCATATAAGTACGGATATGGAATCAATAAGCAGAATAAAAAAAAGAGCTTCAGGTATATCAGATATTGAAAAATATCTGATTAAAGAAAGCAAATCGGAGGTGAAACATGAATACTACAATGGAAAAATAAGGAAAATTCCAGAGTCATCTTACAATCACAATTTGATTGCTTTGCAGTTTTCCTCTGCCATTTTGGTAGAAGTTGAAAAGCAACAAAAGCCTTATCAGGTTTTGAATAGCGACCAAAAAATATATATACCCAGACTCAACTACATTTTATATCCTGATGCAGTGGTGGTGTATCAAAAACCTGAATTCTGGAATGGCAGAAAAGATGTACTCTCCAATCCGATTTTAATTGTGGAAGTGCTGTCTCCATCTACGGAAAAATATGACAGAAATGATAAATTCATGTGCTACAAGAATATTCCATCTTTCAAAGAATACGTACTGGTAAGACAGGATATTCCGGAGGTCATGTCCATGTGGCAGATGGAACCGAAATTATGGAAAGAAACGATGGTAGAGGGTATGGAAGCAAGGATACATTTTGCGTCCATAGGTATAGAAATTTCGCTGGAAAAAATTTACCGGAATGTAGAATTCTGACCGGCTTTGTTGACTTTCTCAGGGCTGATATTAAATCAGTGAATTTACCAGTTCAAATAATAATCAATTAAATATAATGAAAATAGCCGTAGTAGGTACAGGATATGTCGGGCTTGTATCCGGCACTTGTTTTGCCGAGTCAGGCAATCATGTGACCTGTATAGATATAGATGCCCGCAAGGTGGAAAAAATGCAGAGTGGTATAGTCCCAATCTATGAGCCGGGCCTTGAAGTGCTCTTTGAACGAAATACCAAACAAGGCAGGCTGCATTTTACGACTGATCTGGCAGCAGGTGTCAGAGATGCAAAAATTATTTTTCTTGCATTGCCTACTCCTCCGGGCGCAGATGGTTCGGCGGATTTATCTTATGTGCTTAAAGTGGCTGAGGACCTTTCCGGGTTAATCACTGATTATAAAGTAATTGTAGATAAAAGCACCGTGCCTGTGGGTACTGCGGAAAAAGTCGAATCTGTATTACTTAAAAAACTGGATCACAGCCTCTTTGATGTGGTGTCCAATCCGGAATTTCTTCGTGAAGGTGTCGCAGTGGAGGATTTTATGAAACCCGACAGAGTGGTTATAGGTACGTCTTCCGAGCGGGCAAGAAATATCATGGCTCAGCTGTATGAGCCCTTTGTAAGACAAGGCAATCCCATCATTTTTATGGATGAACGCAGTGCCGAAATGACCAAATATGCTGCCAATTCTTATCTGGCCACCCGTATCAGTTTTATGAATGAAATTGCCAATCTGTGCGAACTTCTCGGGGCAGATGTGGATATGGTAAGAAGGGGAATGGGTAGTGATACCCGCATTGGCAAACGGTTTTTGTTTCCCGGAGTAGGATATGGAGGCTCCTGCTTTCCCAAAGACGTACAGGCTTTGGCCAAAACTGCCCAGGAGAAGGATTATGATTTCAAAATCCTCAAAGCTGTCATGCAGGTCAATGAATTGCAAAAAGAAATACTTTCTCACAAAATCAGTCAGTATTTTTCAGGAAATATAAAAGGGAAAATTATAGCTGTGTGGGGACTGTCCTTCAAACCCAACACTGACGACATCCGTGAAGCCCCTGCACTGACCATTATTTCCAGATTGTTGCAAAAAGGAGCAATAATAAAAGCTTATGATCCCGAAGCGATGGAAAATGTCAAAGAGCTTTTTGGTGACAGGATTGAATATTGCCGCAATGAATATGATGCCATAACCGGTGTGGATGCATTGGCTATCATCACAGAATGGAATGAATTCCGTAACCCGGATTTTGAAAAAATGAAGCAGCTCATGCGGGCGCCGGTGATTTTTGATGGGAGGAATATTTATGACGTCAAATACACGAGGGAAATGGGATTTTATTACGACAGTATCGGAAGATGAGTATTTTGTCCCGAATAAAATGAACTTACAAAATAAAAGGATTGTAGATTTTCTCAAAACCGAATTGCCGGAGATTCAACTCATATACATTTTCGGTAGCGAGGCACAGGGTATGACGAATCCAGAAAGTGACCTCGATATTGCTGTTTTATGTCCGATCCGGTTACAGAGCGAGACATTATGGAATTTGAGACTTGCATTATCCAACCTCCATGACAGAGAGGTGGATCTTGTGGATTTGAGAGCAGATAATGCAGTGTTGAATATGGAAATTATTTACCATGGCGTATGTATTTATAAATTGAATGATAGCTTCTGGCAATTATTTGAGTGCAGGGTAATTGAAGAATATCTAGATCTGAAGGAATTGATCAGAGATATGGAAGAGGAGATAAAAGTTTCTGGAAAAATTTTCAATTATTGATTATGGACTCAGTGGTTCTCAATAAGTCAGCCATTATCGAAAAATGTTTAAACAGAATCAGGGAGGAATACTTTAGCCATAAAGAACTTTTCTGGACGAATTATACCAGTCAGGATTCTGTTATCCTGAATATTCAACGTGCTGTGCAGGCAGTTATAAATCTGGCAGCTTATGTAGTAGAACAAAAAAAAGTGGGGAGTACCAGTCAGTAGCCGGCAAAGTTTTGAATTGCTGCATTCCCATGGATTCATAGATAAGGATATGAGTGAAAAACTTAAAAATATGGTTGGATTCAGGAACATTGCCATTCATGAATATCAGCAGCTCAATAACGATATTTTAAAAAAGTAATTGAGGTGCATTTAAAAGATCTCGAAGATTTTAAGGTGTTATGTCTCAGAGCGTTTTGATTATGATACAATAATC
This sequence comes from Saprospiraceae bacterium, assembly GCA_016716335.1. Classification (GTDB taxonomy): domain Bacteria; phylum Bacteroidota; class Bacteroidia; order Chitinophagales; family Saprospiraceae; genus OLB9. The sequence goes on from JADJWN010000005.1 coordinate 38,547, forward strand.
GTAATCAGTACTGAGTAAGTAGATATGTGATTAGTTAAAATCACTATAATCTCAAATTTTGTATTTTGAAAATTATTTAAAACACAATAGATGAATATTCTCATCACAGGCGGTGCAGGCTTTATAGGCTCTCATGTAGTACGAAGATTTGTATTGAATTATCCTGAATACAAGGTAGTCAATCTGGATGCACTCACTTATGCAGGTAATCTGGAAAACCTGAAAGATGTAGAAAACTCCAGTAACTATAGCTTTGTAAAAGGAGATATTTGTGATGAAAATCTGGTGGATAAAATATTTGCCGGGTATAACATTGACCATGTCATTCACCTCGCTGCTGAATCTCATGTGGATCGCTCGATAAAAGATCCATTGATTTTCATAAAAACCAATGTACTCGGCACAGGTAATTTACTCCAGACAGCCCGGAAACATTGGTCGGGGAAATTTGAAGGCAAACGGTTTTACCATGTGTCCACCGATGAAGTGTACGGATCATTGGAGCTGGAAGGCGGGTATTTTACAGAAACTACGCCATACGACCCCAGAAGTCCTTATTCAGCTTCCAAAGCAGCCTCAGACCACCTGGTGCGGGCATACTGGCATACCTACCATATGCCTGTGGTTATATCCAATTGCAGCAACAATTACGGGCCCAATCATTTTCCGGAAAAACTGATACCCCTGATGATAAATAATATCATCCACAGGAAGCCATTGCCTGTGTATGGTAAGGGCGAAAATGTCAGGGACTGGCTCTATGTGGAGGATCACGCTGCAGCCATAGATGTCGTGTTTCACAAGGGAAAAGATGGTGAAACTTACAATATAGGCGGACATAATGAATGGAAAAACATTGATATCGTGAAGCTTTTATGTGACCTTATGGATGAAAAACTCGGAAGACTCCGGGGGGAAAGCAGAAGTCTGATCACCTTTGTAACAGACAGGGCGGGCCATGATCTGAGATACGCCATTGATGCCTCCAAAATACAGAAAGAGCTGGGATGGGTGCCTGCCGAAAGTTTTGAGACCGGAATCCGCAAGACCATTGACTGGTATCTGAATAATCAGGAATGGCTCGATCACGTCACGTCCGGAGCCTACAGACAATATTATGAGAGTATGTATGGTTAATGAATAACATCATGTGAATGAAATCAGCTCTTTCATTGCTGGAAAAACGATTTGATACTAAAATTATACCATCATTATTGACTGATGTGTACAATTATTTGGGAAGTACTTCTTCAAATAGGGCTTATTCCGACAAGGCTTTTATAGATAAATCGACAGAAGCAAAGCTACTTGAGGAATATATTGAAGAAAACAACCTTTTTTATAATAATCTTGATTTTTCAGTATATCTGGATGAAGGTGCAGAGCAAAAAGTTTTTCATGATGAGGCATCAGGCAGAGTTATTAAATTTAATGATGGAATTTTTTATGTCAACTGGACTCAGTATTTCGAAAGTCTGATTGTGCACAATGTTTTATTCAAAGAAACTTCTTATGACCTTCTTGGCTTTATAAGAATAAATCATTCCATTTTTGCAGTGGTGAGTCAGATTTTTATTACTCCCACCGAAAAAACAAATATTGAGCTCGTTAGAAACTTTATGAAACAGAAAGGTTTCACTTTAAAAAAGAATAATGATTATGTACATACTCATCTGGGACTGATTCTGGAAGATCTTCATGAAGAGAATGTGCTTATATGTGATGGAACTTTATTTTTTATTGATACCGTTATTTACGTAATATGAGTGAAACTGAAAAAATAAAAATAGATGAATTATTTGCAGACCTGGCAGAGCAGCAAAGAGCCGTTATTGCCAGAATGAAGAAGGTCACTCTTGAAGAAGCCAGAGCTTTGACAAAATGGATAAAACAAGAGAGTACAGAAAAGAAGAAAAGACCCGAAAAATAAAAGCTGAACAGTATAAAAAATACTAAATCATGTCAGATACCCAAAACAGTCCACACATTCAAAATCCACCTTCTTTTGAGAATGATGAAATCACATTGAAGGAGCTTATTGAAAAACTTCTGGAGTTCTGGAATGAATTATGGCATAAAAAGTGGTGGATTGTATTGATAGCCTTGCCTGTAGCTGCTTTTTTCGGATATAATGCCAGAAAGGCCGAAATTTTATATCCTGCGTCACTTACCTATTTGCTTAACGACGGTGGCGGCGGAGGTGGAGCTATCGCCGGTATTCTCGGTTCTTTCGGATTGGGAAGAGGGGGAAAGGTCAATCTTGACAGAATCGTTGCTTTATCCAAAACAAGAAATATTATTGAAAAAGTACTTTTTACAGAAATACCCTTAGATACTTTTGGAGGAAAAAAGGATTTCATTGCCAATCACCTGATAGAACTCTACCGCTTTGACAAGGAATGGTCAAAATATGATCCTAAGCTGGACGGATTCAGATTCCGGTCATCTGATATAAAAAGTTTCAACACAACGGCCTTAAGTGTATTGAAAATGCTATATGGCAAAATTGTGGGAGGTAAAGGTGTGAAAAATCCCATATTCTCCAATGGTTTTAATGAGGATACCGGCATTCTTACCATTACAGTCTCAACCCCGGATGAACAATTGTCCATCGAATTTGCCAACCTGACTTTTGAAGAGTTGAAAAATTATTATATCCTGAGCTCTACCAATTCGCAGAAAAATACTTTTGAATTTGTGCAGAGTAAAACAGACTCTATACTCAGTTTGCTCAGGGCAAAGGAATACCAGCTGGCGAAATTTAATGATCAATTCAGAAACCTGTCTGACCCGGCAAAACTGTCCGAGAAGAAGATGATCGAAAATGAATTGTTCAAGCTGAAAAACATGTATGCCGAAGCCACCAAGAATTATGAACTTGCTGACTTTTCATTGCAGGCAGGTACACCGGACATTGTCATTATAGATGCGCCCATACCACCTATTGAGCCTGTGGCCAAATCATTATTGATAGAGCTCATCAAAGGTGGTCTTTTAGGAGGGTTGCTGGCGGTAACTTTTTTTCTGGGCAGAAAGATTGTACTGGATGCTCTGGCAGGATAGATAATTCCAAACAATATCTGATATGTCTTATTTCGCACATGAGTCCTCATACATAGATGAAGGCTGTACCATTGGTGAGGGAACCAAAATCTGGCATTTTTGTCATATTATGACCGGTTGTACCATAGGTAAGTATTGCAACATCGGGCAAAATGTGGTCATTTCGCCGGATGTGGTGCTGGGCAACAATGTAAAGGTGCAGAATAACGTATCCGTATATACCGGAGTCATCTGTGAGGATGATGTATTTCTGGGGCCTTCCTGTGTCTTCACCAATGTCATCAACCCCCGCAGTGCCGTCAACAGAAAGCAGGAGTATATGAAAACCGTGGTGGCTAAAGGAGCTTCCATAGGTGCCAATGCTACCATTGTTTGCGGCAATAATATCGGCAGATATGCATTCATCGGAGCCGGGGCGGTGGTGACCAAAGAGGTACCCGATTATGCCCTGGTGGCAGGCAATCCCGCCAGGCAGATTGGTTGGATGAGCGAAAGAGGACACAGATTGATGTTTGACGAAAAGGGTTTAGCAGTTTGCCCCGAGTCGGGGGAGCGGTATATTTTGAAGGATTCCAGGGTATCCAAAGTCTGAATACCATGGATGAATTGCTGAAATGTGACCACACTTCCTTCACAATTTTCTCCTATGAATGTATGGGCCAAAACCGGGCATTCCGTCATAGTAAGTCCGTGTATCAAAGATTGTGTGCATCATGATATCTGACTTGTACTGCTTAGAATCTGCCTTATTCTGAAGAACACAAAATAGACAGGACTGTATTTTGATTAATCATGAATGAAGTTGAACAGTTAGTTATTTTTTGGTATCTATTCAGCTATAACCCCGGAGGGGTGTAATATTTGTAACCACGGATGTTAATCCGTGGATAAAATCATACACAACTTTTATTTTGGCGAGATTTAACGCAACGAGTCACACAGTATGCCAAAATAAGCAAACTTGCTGAACACCATCATGCAACCGTAGCCTGCCACCCCATAAGCATAGCTTGCCACGCAATAGGCTTGGGACAAAATCAATGATAGTCATATTATAGCTGAACAGTTACAAATAATTAATAATTTCCATAAATACAAATTCCCAGTATAAAATGAAAAAATTCGCTCTGATAGGAGCCGCAGGATATATCGACCCGCGACACATGCAGGCCATCCGTGATACCCAGAATAAATTGGTGGCTGCAATGGATCCCAATGATTCTGTGGGTATTATAGACAGTTATTTTCCGGATGCTGCATTTTTCACAGAATTTGAAAGGTTTGACAGGCATCTTGAAAAACTGAAAAGGAAGGGAGAAAAAGTGGATTATGTCAGTATCTGCAGTCCCAACTACCTGCATGATGCGCATATACGTTTTGGACTCAGGTACGGTGCCCATGTCATCTGCGAAAAACCCATAGTACTAAATCCCTGGAATATTGATGCCCTACAGGAAATGGAGCAGGAGACCGGCTGTAATGTGTATAATATTTTACAGCTCAGGTTGCATCCCGCTATCATCGCATTGAGAGACAAAGTACAACAGGCACCCAAAGATAAAATTTTTGAGTTTGACCTTACCTACATCACCTCAAGGGGCAACTGGTATTATACATCATGGAAAGGTAATCCGGAAAAATCCGGGGGCATTGCCACCAATATCGGCGTGCATTTCTATGATATGCTGTATTGGGTATTTGGAGAGGTAAAGCAAAATATTGTACATATCCATACCCATGACCGGGCAGCAGGCTACCTTGAATTTGAGAGGGCCCGGGTACGTTGGTTTTTAAGTATAAATGCAGAAACTCTTCCTGCAGAGATCAGGGCGGCTGGTAAACGCACCTACCGCTCCATCAATATCGAAGGTGAGGAACTTGAGTTTTCAGATGGATTTACGGATTTGCATACTTTGAGCTACAGGGATATATTGAATGGTGGAGGATTTCGCATTGGTGAAGCCAGAGCAGCCATCAATATCGTGCATCAGATCAGGACCAGCACTCCGGCAGGCTTGGTGGGGGATTATCATCCTTTCTGCAGGCTCTCATTGGCGGATCATCCGTTTAGGTAGATTTGAACTGTAAGAATTGCGAATTTGCGGATTTGCTAAGTTGTTTTACAACTAAAATCTCTCATATAGAACTACTTTAATGCACGAGTATAATTTTGAAAAATTAGAGATATGGAAACTTTCCATTAATCTTGCCGTATATGTGTATAAAACAACTAATAAATTTCCTGCAACAGAAAAGTTTGCATTGGTTTCTCAGTTGAGAAGAGCTGCTGCATCGATATCATCAAATATAGCAGAAGGGGTCTCGAGATTTGCAGTGAAAGACAGGGCACGTTTTATTGAAATAGCTTATGGTTCTGCAATTGAAGTAATGAATCATGTCATTTTATCACGGGAATTGGGGTTTATTGATGAAAGTGAATTGGAATTTTACAGAGATTCAATTAATGAACTTTCCAACAAGCTGAATGCTTTTTACAGAAATCTTAAATAGTAATAAATTGTAGAACCAAAATTTCATTCATCCTGATAATTAAAGTCAATCTCAAACCTGCGCTATAAATAAATAAAATAATGTAAATGTATTTATTAATAATATATAATATTGAAATACTACACATTTTAGCAACTCAGCAACTCCCACAAATCAGCAACTTACCAAAACAACAATGAAAGGCATCATACTCGCCGGAGGGTCCGGTACCAGGCTTTATCCCATTACCAAGGCTATCAGCAAGCAGCTCATGCCCATCTATGATAAGCCGATGATTTACTATCCTTTGTCCATCCTGATGCTCGCAGGTATCCGGGAGATACTGATTATCACTACTCCGGAGGATCAGGCAGGATTTATCCGGCTTTTGGGAGATGGCAGTGACCTTGGCTGCCGTTTTGAGTATGCGGTACAGGAGGTGCCCAACGGATTGGCCCAGGCCTTTGTGATAGGTGCCGGTTTTATAGGAAATGACAACTCCTGCCTGATATTGGGTGATAATATTTTTTATGGTTCGGGATTGTCCAGAATGCTGCAGGAGAGTGCAAAGCTAAAGTCCGGTGCCAAAGTATTTGCCTATCCTGTCAATGATCCGGAGAGATACGGGGTGGTCGAGTTTGACAAAGGCAACAGGGTATTGTCCATTGAAGAAAAGCCGCAGTCTCCCAAATCTGACTACGCCGTGCCGGGCTTGTATTTTTTCGATAATCAGGTGGTGGAAATTGCCAGAAATATACAACCCTCGGCCAGAGGTGAGTATGAGATCACCACTGTCAACCAAACCTATCTTGAAAAAGGACAGCTTACCGTGGGGGTATTGGATAGAGGCACCGCCTGGCTGGATACGGGCACCTTTGATTCGTTGAGTGACGCCTCAGAGTTTGTCCGTGTTATAGAAAAAAGACAGGGTTATAAAATCGGTTGTATAGAAGAAGTTGCATGGCGGATGGGCTTTATAGACAGATCACAATTAGAGAAGTTGGCCAGTCCTCTGCTCAAGAGCGGCTATGGAGCGTATTTGATGAAAATATTAAGTTAATTTGCTTAAGTCCTGATTTTAAGACAAATTTCAATCTTAGCTTTAATCCTAATCAGCAGCTTACATAGCTTTGATATTGGGAAGTTTGACTAAAATTCAAAGATTTATTTCAAATTGAGTAAATGAAATATATATTTTAATTTTTGTAAAAATTGAGCTCTCATTTTACTTACATTGATTTTGTCCTCAGCATGGGTAAACAAGCACAGTTTTGTACTGATGCTCGACACGTTTGCATGTTATGGCAAACAGCGTATCCCGCCAATATGAAGGTTGTTTTATCATTTTATTCACTGATTACCATTCGTATTTACCAATATTAGACTACTTCAATGTTATAACTGAATGCTGAGTACATGACATTTTTTGGAAAACACTAACTTATTCAATTGACTTTCAATTTTTTAAATTCGAATGACATTAAATTTCAAACGTTGTGTCGCCTCAAGCCGGCTGGGCTCTTACTTTTTTCATCGCCAAAAAAGTAAGCAAAAAGGCTAGACCAAAAAAAGGCGATTGCTTCGCACCGCTTATTCTCGAATCTTCATGCTTTTCATTTCGCTAATTTCAACGTATATCCTGGTGTTGTACCCTAATTTAGCGAAATGAGCAATTCCGATTCTTCATAAGCTATCGCTGGTTTTTTGGCCAAAATACTCCGATCTAAAAAATTTTTGTCATGTACTTATAACTGAATGGCTACTAATTTTTTTATATAACACAACTTAGATGGTATGTATTTAAAAAAGAAAATAAAATCGAGGATTTCAGAATTTTTGAAGTTGTGTAATGAGTATAATGTAAAACATCTTTATGTTTTTGGATCGGCAGTAAATACGCAATTTGACAAAGATAACAGTGATATTGATTTTATAATAGAACTTGATATTGATGATCCTTTACGAAGAGGCGAAAGTTTGATGAATCTTTGGGATAAATTGGAGCATTTTTTTCAAAGAAAGATAGACTTGCTTACATATTCTTCAATTAAGAACCCTGTTCTGAAGAAGAACATTGATAAAACAAAAATTTTACTTTACGATGGACAGGAGCAGAAAATATTTATCTGATATTCTTATCGCAATTGAATTAATTGAAATTTTTACAACTGATATTACTGATTTCAGTCATTACTAAGAAGATTTAAAAACTCAGAGTGCAGTAGAGCGACAATTGGTGGTTATCGGGGAGGCTTTGAATAAATTAATAAGTATTTGTGAGCATGTTGAACTACAGAATCACCGTCAAATTATTGGTTTAAGGAACAGGTTGGTGCATTCTTATGACAGTATTGATAATTCGATTGTGTGGGCAATTTTGAATCTACATCTTGGTAAGTTGAAGGATGAGGTTGTAACATTATTAAATATTTCGGAGTAGTTTTAAATCCAACATTTTCCTGATTAAATCTATGTTTACACAGGGAGTTTTTATGTACAGACCTTGAATTGTTACAGTTGACCTATGTAATTGTCAGGTAAAAATGTTGTCTTAATATTGAAAGCACTGATTCATTTTTATTCATTACTATTTTTTAAAATTATAAATGAAAATAAATAATGCGGCACAAAATAGGAATAATTGGACTCGGATATGTGGGATTACCTTTGGCGGTAGAGTTTGCAAAGAAATATCCGGTCGTTGGATTTGATATCAACCAAACCAGAGTATCGGAGCTCAGGTCAGGTAAAGACATAACCCTTGAGGTCGATGACAAGGATTTGGGGGAGGTCCTTGCTTCCTCCCGGGATTTTGATGCGGATGGATTGTATGTAACGGATAATCCTTCAGATCTCACCCACTGCAATACATATATTGTGACAGTACCGACTCCTACGGACAAGAATAACCGACCTGTTTTAACCCCACTGATCAAAGCAAGCGAGACAGTCGGAAAAGTATTGAAAAAAGGGGACTATGTGATCTATGAATCTACCGTTTATCCTGGAGCCACCGAAGAAGATTGCGTTCCGGTACTTGAGCGTTGTTCAGGTTTAAGGATGAATAAGGATTTTTATGTGGGATATAGTCCTGAGCGGATTAATCCCGGTGACAAGGAGCACACCGTATCGAAAATTCTTAAGGTTACCTCCGGCTCCACTCCAGATGCGGCTGAAATTATAGACAACTTGTACAAATCTGTGATTACGGCAGGTACATTCAAAGCCAGCTCCATTAAGGTTGCTGAAGCCGCTAAAGTGATAGAAAACAGCCAGCGGGATATCAATATAGCCTTTGTCAACGAACTCTCCAAGATATTCAACCGCATGGGCATTGATACGCATGAAGTATTGGAGGCAGCAGGTACGAAATGGAATTTTCTGCCCTTTAAACCCGGATTGGTGGGAGGTCACTGTATCGGTGTCGATCCTTACTACCTTGCCCAGAAGGCTCAGGAAGTCGGATATCATCCTGAAATTATTCTTGCAGGCAGACGGCTTAATGATTCTATGGGCCAGTATGTCGCTTCGGAAGTCATCAAACTTATGCTTAAAAAAGATATTTCTGTCAAAGGCAGTAAGGTGCTGATGCTGGGTATTACTTTCAAAGAAAATTGTCCGGATATCCGCAATACCAGAGCCATTGATATATATCACGAACTCCGATCCTATGATGTGCAGGTGGACGTATATGATCCATGGGCAAATACCGATGAGGTGCTTCATGAATATGGTATCCATTCACTCACGACCATCCCGGATGAAAAGTATGATGCTGTCATACTTGCGGTAGCCCATAAAACTTTTGGATCTCTGCCACTTGAAATGCTGAAGAAAGACAACTGCGTGGTATATGATGTGAAGGCATTTCTGCCTAAGGAGATGGTAGATGGAAGACTTTAGATGGTATTCGGTATTCGGTATTCGGTTTTATTTTCTTTTTTGTTTTTTCGATTTTTGGTATATGGCTTTTTTCGTATTGAGATCATTGGTTTGGATTTATTAGAATGCCGGCAGTGCTTAAATTGATTTAAAATGGGTGATTTTAGAAAGCTGCAAGTATGGATTAAATCAAAAGATCTTGCTGTAAGAATCTATAAACTAACAAATGAAGGTAAATTTGAAAAAGATTTCAGATTTAAAGATCAAATAAGGTCGGCATCAGTTTCAATTGCTTCAAATATCGCAGAAGGAGACGAGCTGAATACCAATAAACAGGCTGTCAGTTTCTTCTATATTGCCAAAGGTTCTTTGGCGGAATTGGTTACTCAATTAATTATTGCAAATGAGATTGGATACATTACACAAGATGAAACAAATAAGTTACTTGAAGATTGCGATTATATTGGAAGAATGCTACATAAACTAATTCAAGCCAGAACTTCGTAATAAAAATGAATATACTTCCCAAATTTGAAACTGACCTGACTAATACCGAAAACCAGAAACCGAAAACCGTTCTCGTCACCGGAGGGGCAGGCTTCATAGGCTCCAATCTTGTAGAGGCCTTGTTAAATAATAACAGTGTAGCCAAAGTAAGAGTGCTGGACAACCTGTCCACAGGATTCAGGAAGAATATAGAGGAGTATTTGTCACATTCCGGATTTGAGTTTATTGAAGGAGACATCAGGGATATGGACAGCTGTATGAAGGCATGTGAGGGAGTGGACCTCATCAGCCACCAGGCAGCCTTGGGTTCTGTACCCCGGAGCATCAAAGATCCGCTTACAACCAATGCCGTAAATATTGACGGCACCCTGAATATATTGTATGCAGCTGTGAGGAACAATATTCGAAGAGTGGTATTTGCCTCCTCATCCTCAGTCTATGGGGACAGTCCCGGATTGCCCAAAGTAGAAGACAAGACAGGAAGACCATTATCTCCCTATGCAGTTACCAAGCTTGTCAACGAAATATATGCCGACGTATTTTACAGGACATACGGATTGGAGTATATCGGACTGAGGTATTTTAATGTCTTCGGGCCAAAACAGGATCCTGAAGGACCCTATGCAGCGGTTATTCCCTTGTTTTTCAAAGCAGCTTTGGAGGAGAAGTCTCCGGTAATCAACGGTGATGGCACCCATAGTCGCGATTTTACCTATGTGGACAATGCCGTGGAAGCCAACCTTCTGGCCCTTTTTACTGAAAATGCAGATGCAATCAATCAGATATATAATGTGGCTTGTGGCGAGCAGACATCCCTCAATCAATTGTGGGAGACCATACAGGATATCACAAAAACCCGGACCTCTGCTGTATATGGTCCGCCGAGAACCGGAGATATCCCGCACAGTCTGGCTGATATAGGGAAAATCAGTGAGCGATTAAATTATTCAGGCCGGGTGAAACTGAAAGAAGGGCTGATTATGAGTCTGCCATTTTATCAGGATACAATAATTGAAAATCTTTACTGAATTTAGTATCAACCTTTCTCAGAAAAAAAATAAGGCAATAATCTGCATAATGAGATATTTCTGTGTAAAGTGCAATAAGCTTTAAATGAAAAAATTAATAGCTATAGTTGGAGCAAGACCACAATTTATCAAACACTTTGCATTGGAAAATGAAGCCCGAAAAATGTTTGATCTAAAAACAATCCACACTGGCCAACACTATGATGACAATATGAGCAAAGTGTTTTTTGACAGACTAGGTATGAAGAGGCCGGATTATATGCTATCTCTGGGTGGCGGCGAACATGGTACACAGACAGGAAGGATGATGATTGAGATCGAGAATATACTGCAGGTCGAAAAACCGGATGCAGTCTTAGTTTATGGAGATACCAACTCTACCCTGGCAGGGGCATTGACCGCTGCCAAAATGCATATTCCGGTAGCACATGTAGAAGCAGGCCTTCGTTCCTACAATAAGGAAATGCCTGAAGAGATCAACAGGGTACTGACAGACCATGTTTCTGAGTGGCTGTTTGTGCCGGGAGAGACAGCAGTTCAAAATCTTCGAAAGGAGGGGATTACGCACCAAGTCTATAATGTAGGCGATATCATGAAAGATCTGGTGATGAAATCCGTCAGTCACAAATGGCTGGTAAAACCTGCTGACGCATCTATACCCTACTTTTATGTTACCATTCACCGGCCATATAATACCGACGAGCCGGCCAGACTGCAATATGTGCTGAAATCATTACAAAAGCTTGGTAAAAAAGCAGTATTTGCCATTCACCCACGGACTAGAAACGCAATGAAAAACTATGGTTTAAGTTTTTCAGATTACCCGAATATTCAGTTCATTGAGCCTCAGGGTTATTTTGAGAGTCTGGGGTGGATGTATTACTCTCACGGAGTCATCACAGACAGCGGTGGAATGCAGAAAGAAGCCTACTGGATGCAAAAAAAGTGCGTGACAGTCAGGAAAGAGACTGAGTGGGTGGAGACTTTGGAAAATGGGTGTAATACTTTAGTTTTTGAAGAACTCACAAACTTAGATGATTTGTTGAATGACTGTTCCGGCAATTATTACCACAGTGAGACGTACGGTGATGGTAATTCTGCATCCAAAATTGTAGAGGTTCTGTCCTGAAATCAGATTATAATTTAAAACCCTGTTTTGACAAATAGTAATAATCACTCTGTTCAGGTCTTTTGGGTAGCTCTCAGCAGCCTGAGCAATCTCGTGATGGCAATTTTAAGTACTGCAATACTTTCCAGAATTCTGGACAAAACGGAATATGGCACATACAGGCAAATCATATACGTTTACAGTTCTCTGCTGGTTATTTTTTCTGCAGGACTACCCAATATATTTTCATATTTTCTACCCAAAATAACATTGGAAGAAGGCAAACAACTCACCTTTAAAGTAACGCTTCTGCTTTTAGGTTTAGGAGCCTTGTTTGGGTTATTTTTATATATCGGGGCACCGGCGATAGCCAAATTTTATAACAATAATGCAATGCAGGATGGTTTGAGGATTTTTTTTATAATTCCTGTTTTGCTTCTGCCTACTCTTGGAATAGATGGAATTTTTGCATCCTACCGTAAAACGCATCTGCTTGCGATTTTTAATATTATAAATAAACTGGTACTTCTGCTTTGTATCATTGTTCCTGTATATCTGCTTGAGCCTACCTGTACTATGGCTCTGAAAGGTTGGGTGGCAGGATCAGCTTTTACTTTGATTTTGGCTTTGTTTTTCAAAAATATACCTTTCAAAAATGTCAGGCCTGTTCAGGGTAGTGTGAATTTCAGGCAGGTTTTTGCATACAGTATTCCATTGGTATTGGCAAGTATCTGGGGGATGGCTATCAGATACGCAGATCAGTTTTATATCAGTCATTTTTTTGGAACGGAGACTTATGCCGAATTTATGAATGGCTTTATTGAAATTCCTTTTGCAGCTATCATTACCGGATCCATAGCCACCATTCTAACTCCTCTGATATCAGGTACCACCACAGATAATATATTACATCAAAAAACTATTCAGTTGTGGATTGAAGCTTTGAAAAAATCAGCTTTATTATTATATCCTTTGGTCACGTTCTTTATTTTTTTCGGATTTGACACCATGACCACAGTATATTCTGAAAAATATTACAACTCAGGCCATTATTTTAAAATCAATATATTTTTGAATTATTTCAACATAATAATGTTCTCCCCTGTCTTTTATGGCATGGGCAAGGTTCGTCTTTATTCCAATCTGCATTTAATTTTCGCATTGTTAGCTTTGTTTATAGTCTTTATTTTAATTTTGATTTTTAATCATCCTTTTGCCATTGCCTACCTATCAACTGCAATCCAGGTTATGTTTATCGTGGTCTCAGTATGGCTGGTAAAAGATTTGCTCAAACAAAAGATAACGGATCTTATTCCTTTCGGATTTTTGTTGATGGTATTAGGTCATACAATCTTTGCAGGATTTCTTTCCGAAAGGATAATAAGATTGTTGGAAATTCAGTCTGATTTTTTCAGATTGATTGGAGGTGGGGTAATTTTTATCAGTATTCTGCTTGTATCCGATATTTTGCTGAAGTTAAATTATCTGAGTGTAGTCCTGAATCCTGTAAAGGATATATTAAAAAGAAAGGTAATAGTCTGAAAAATAAATATACATATGTCTGCTGAAGAGAGAAATGGACGCACTTTTGACGAAGAAGCCTCCTTGCCTTACGAACGATATGTCAATACTGAATATTTCACCAGAGCACAATTTGACTCTTTGGTCAGTCAGCTTCTGGTGGTAGCTGAGTTGAAACCGCAAACTGTCCTGGAGATTGGGCCGGGAAACGGGTTTGTTTCGTCGTTTCTGAAAAAAAGTGGTTTTAAAGTGACTACCTTTGATATAAATGCCAATTTAAAACCGGATGTCGTAGGTAATCTGGCGGAACTTGACCGATATTTTGAAGACAAATCCTTTGATCTTATATTGTGTGCTGAAGTGCTGGAACATCTGCCTTTCGAATATTTTAATTTAATTTTGGAAAAATTCAATAATATTGCTAAAGAGCATATAGTTATCACCTTGCCCAGACAACATCGGATATTGCTGGATCTGAGAGTCTTATTTAAAATACCTTTTATACCTTACCAAAAAATCAATTGGTTTTTGAGGATACCCAACAGAACTAAGTGGGAAGAACATCATTGGGAGATAGACTATAGTCCTGATTTCAGTCTTGAGAAAATAAAGAATGCCATGCGTCAGAATCTGAATCTCGTTAGAAGCTGGGTGGATGAAAGGCACAGGACTCATCAATTTTTTATACTTAAACCATTGTAGGTGATTGCTATACTTGATTTTGGAGTGGGCAATGTTATTTCCATTCATAAAATGCTGAAATATCTGGGTATTCAATCAGCAATTACACATGATGTAAATGAAATTGACCATGCTTCGCATATAATCCTGCCCGGCATTGGTTCGTTTGATGTTTGTATGTCAAAACTGAAAAGTGCCGAATTTTATCCTCAGCTGAATCGTTGGATACTGGATGAAAAGAAATGGATTTTGGGTATTTGTGCAGGTATGCAGATGTTGTTGGAGGGCAGCGATGAAGGTGAGATGCCGGGGCTTGGGTGGATAGCCGGCAGGGTACACAGATTTGATTTCAATAATAAGGAAGTAAGGCCGAGAGTACCACACATGGGCTGGAATTATGTACACCCTTCCAAATCGGACATTCTGTTGCAAGGTCTTGAAAAGCCTAAATTTTATTTTACCCATTCTTATTATTGTCTTCCATCAGATCCGGATCAGGCATCAAGTTTTACAGATTACGGATTCAGATTTGTGAGCAGTGTTCATAAAGGGAATATTTTTGGTGTACAGTTTCATCCTGAAAAGTCACATAAATATGGAATGAAACTATTTGAAAATTTCCACAATCTGATACAGCATGCTTAAAAGAGTAATTCCGGTATTATTGATTCATCAGGGCCTTCTTTACAAAGGCAGACAATTCAAAGAACTTAAGTATGTAGGAGATCCCATCAATGCCGTCAAAATATTCAATAAAAAAGAAGTGGATGAAATAGCTGTAATTGATATTGATGCATCAAAATCCGGGTCAGAACCCAACTACAAGCAAATCAGGGAAATTGCCGGAGAAGCATTTATGCCTATGTCATATGGAGGCGGTATTAAAAATATCACTCAGGTACAAAAGGTGATAGATCAGGGTGTAGAGAAAGTGATATTATCTAGTGTTGCTCTGACCAATCTGAACTTTGTGACCGAAACTGCAAAAAAAATAGGTTCAAGCAGTACAGTGGTATGTCTTGACGTTAAGAAAAAATTATTTGGAGGCTATGATGTTTACATCATTAATGCTACAAAAAAACTCAACGTAAACTTCGAAAATCTGATCAGGGATATTGAAACTGCCGGAGCCGGTGAAATTATTATTAATTCCATAGACAGAGATGGTACCATGGAAGGTTACGACCTGAACCTCCTCAAGAAAGTAAATTCATCAGTAAACATTCCTGTGGTAGCTCTGGGTGGAGCCGGAAAGACCGAAGATCTCAAAGCAGCATTGGAAACGGGTGCATCAGCAGCAGCTGCGGGTAGTATGTTTGTATTTCATGGGGTGCATCGGGCAGTGCTCATCACTTATCCAAAAATTGAAGTACTTGAAGAATTCATTTAATCCAGTTTTAAATTATCAAAATCAAATAATGCCAGATACAATGACTCATCGGATGTGTGTAAGATGTGTGATGGATAGCACTGATCCGGATATCACATTTGATTCAGATGGAGTGTGTTCACATTGTCACACTTATGACCAGACTTCCAAACGACTTTGGAAAAAAGGAGAAGAAGGCAGGATTATTCTGGAAAAGCTTTTAGGACAAATAAAGAAAGAGGGCCAGGGTAAAAGATATGATGCAATTATAGGTCTTTCCGGGGGTACGGATAGTTCTTATCTGGCATATTTAGGACACAAATGGGGGTTGAGAATGCTTGCCGTTCATGTAGATGCCGGCTGGAATACTGAGATAGCAGTACAGAATATTGAGAATATCTGCAATAAACTGAATATTGATCTGATCACTGAAGTTATTGATTGGACTGATATGCAGGCCATGCAAAGAGCCTTTTTCAGATCCAAAGTGGTCAATCAGGATATTCCTCAGGATCATGCATTTTTTGCCGCTCTCTACAAGTATTCCACAAAAAACAAAATCAAATATGTTTTAAATGGTTACAACATAGCATCAGAGTCCTGTCTTCCTTTGGCATGGCGGGGCAACAATGCAATGGATGTGACCCACATCAAAGCAATTTATGCTAAGTACGGCGACCGGCCACTGCGGCACTATCCCTTTTTATCTGTATGGAAATTGAGGTTTTGGTACAGACTCACCAATGCGCTGACCATGGTCTCCCCTTTGAATCTGATAGATTACGATAAGTTGCGTGCACTGGATGAGCTGAAATCTGCTGTTGGTTTTGTGGATTATGGCGGTAAGCATCACGAGTCCGTACTAACCAGATTTCAGCAACTGTATTTTCTTCCTACCATCTATGGTTATGAAAAAGAAAGGCACATCTGTCATCGCTCATTTTATCCGGACAATTATCCAGAGAGCAGGCCATAAAAGAGTTGGAAACGCCTCTCTATCCCAATGAAGTCGAACTGAATAATGACATCGAATACTTTGTAAAAAAAATCGGGATTACCCGGTCTGAGTTTGATGCTGTGATGAGCAGTCCGCCTGACAGACATGAAAATTTTCCCAATGAGGACAATCTGAACAGAAGATTTGATCAGGTTTCGGAATTTTTAAGAAAACTGGTTTCGGGCAAACAACTATAAAATTGAAAATCCTCATTATATCCGGAGCATTTTTTCCTGAAAACTCTCCGAGATCTTTTCGTGCTACCGAATTGGTCAAGCAGTTTTGCAGGCAAGGCCATGAAGTAACTTACATCGGCAGATATGATGAAAAATATCATAAGTCCTTAGCAGAAGAATATGGTTTCAGATTTGTGGATGCGGGGCCTAAAAAATGGAAAAACCTGAATACAACCAACAACAGGTGGTACACCAGATTTTTTCACATCATCAATCGTACGCTTAACCTGCTTTTTGAATATCCGGATTTGCAATGGACTGCCGACGTAGTGCGGGTCCTCAAAAAAACAGATTTCCATGATTTGCTGATTTCCATCGCCGTACCCCATCCGATACACTGGGGTGTGGCATTGGCCCAGAGCCTGGGATACAGAAAAGCAGCTTTGTGGATAGCGGATTGTGGGGATTCCTATTATCTCAACAAATTGGTCAATTATCGTCCGCCTTTTTATTTCAGATATGTGGAGGCTTTTTGGTGTAAGAGAGCGGATTACATCAGCAATCCTATGGATGCAATGAAAGAAAACTTTCTGCCTCCTTTCAGACATAAATGTGTGGAAATCCCCCAGGGTTTCAAAATTGAGGAATCACTCCGGTATCTCAGGCCATACACCCCAAATCCACATCCTACCTTCGCATTCTCAGGTTCATTCATTCCGGGCACAAGGGACCCGAGGCCTTTTCTGGAATATTTAGTCAGTAAGGATTGGAATTTTACCTTTCACATTTTTACACGATTAAGACAATATGTAGAGCCCTATCTGGACAGGGCCGCAGGCAGAATAGTCATACATGATTATATCCCCAGAGAGGAATTGTTGTCATTTCAGAGTCAGATGGATTTTTTAGTCAATTTTACCTTCAATCCCGTCGAACAGGTACCTAGTAAGCTGATTGATTATCTCATTACCGGAAAACCGATTTTGAATATTGACCCGGTTTTGGATTATTCGCTGGTAGATGAATTTATGGCCGGAGATTACTCAAGAAAATTTGATAAACTCGATCCGGACAGATACAGGATTGAAAATGTTTGCAGCAGATTTCTGGAGCTCGCACAGAACAAAACTGAAAAGATTCCGGCAGTACATGGATCATAATAAAATAATTCACACGGCTTTTCTGCCTTTTGTAATGACTTGTATCATACTTGCAGTTCTTGTTCCGGGTTGTAAGTCCCGATCCAAAAAATTGTCCGGAAGGCACATGATGGAAAAAAATGATACCGTGTTTATTTCCGGTGTCAATGATCTGGGGATGAAAACATTCAGATTTTCCGATAAAGTGCTGGTTTTTGCCGAAGATGCAATGTTGAAAAACGGAGTACTTGACGGTAAGAACGTCCGGATTATTGCCCCAGAGAGGAAAATATTTGAAAATATAGTATGCACGGGAGACTGGAATATCAGGAATGCAAAGATGCAGTGGTTTACAGGAACAGATTTCAGCGATCCTGTTAGAAACTTTGAAGTATTATGCCAGTATGCAAATATCAATGCTGAAATTTTTCTGGATGTACTTCTGCCTGTTGCAACCAAAAACAACAGAGATTATTTTGAAAATGCCCGAAATCTCCGGATAAAATCCCACAAGCCCGAAAATGCAGGATTGATTCTCAGGACAAAACATGAAAATCTCTTTTTCAGCTACTTCAGAAGCAGCTCAGGATTAAATCTATTATTTGAAAATATTTCCATAATCACTTCTGATTACCTCAGTGGAATACGGTCTGAAAAACCCTCTGAATATTTTTTAAGCGGTAGTTACTATCAGGAACAGTTCAATCCCACAGCAAAACCTTCTGTAGATAGTATCATTATACGCAATTGCATCATAAAAGGTAATGTAACTCTGGCAGTATATGGCAGTCACAGTAAAAATCAAAGCCTCAGTGAATTTTCAGGTAGAAATAAAATCTCCAGACTCCTGATTGAAAACAGCACCTTTGATAATGTCAATTCAGCGTTTGGATTTGCCAATATGGGGTATGATTCATTAATTATAAGAAATAATTCAGTCAGGAATTTTTCCGAAACTTTTCTTAATGTATCTGAAAGCGGATTGAATGACCTGTATTACGAACCATTGAGAAGAAACAAAAAATACGTCGAAATATCTGACAATATTTTTGAGAATGATAAGGCGGTATTTACACCGTCAGGGAGGACCCTCTCTCCTTGTATAATCAAAGGAGGATATGGAGATATGAATTTCGTGAGAAATACATTAAAAAATCTGATCAGTAATAATCCTGCATCCGATGTAAATACTATGTACTACACCTGCGGACAGCCGGGCAGATGTGTGTTCAGTCATAATACTGTGACGGATGTGATAGGTCGGGGCAGCCGTGATTTGCCGGCCAGTATCATCAAAGACAGAGGGGCAGAAAATCTGGTCATAGAAAACAATAAAATTACATTGTCACGGGAGGCTTTGGTAAAAAATGGGGTTTTGCGAAGTATCAATGAAGATATTACCCGCCTGACAGGTGACAGATTCTTGTGCACTTTTATTCAAATCGGCAATCAGGGTGGATTAACCAAATCCCTTATTGTACGCAATAATCAAGTCAGGGTTCCATTTTTAAATATGAGTACTGAAATTTATAATGTGGCTCACTTCGAATTTGAAAATAACCGGTTGGAAATCGGATGTTTTGCTCCCTCAGGCCAACAGATTTCTGTGAGCAGGGATTATGCTTTCCTCCTCGGAAGACAAAGGCTGGACCGGATACCCACCCGTCAGCCGGGCATTTTTTCGAGCATGAATAATACTTTACAAATAGGCCATATTCCGGGAGGAGTTTTGGAGTATATATCCTTTCCTGATGGAGTACAGTCTGGCTCAGCCGGCAGTCCTGATACCAATCCCAATTATAGCCAGGCTTTGATTGGGGATACTTTTATTATCAAAAATACTACTGTACAGTTGTCAATGCCTGATGCAACAGAACATAATTATTCCCTCCATATCGAGGGTGAAAAAAATTCGGTGATTGTCAATGATGGTACGGGAGCCAATCATCTCAGACCCAATGCCCAAAGTTATCAAAGTCATTTCAGGCTGTCTTCTTCTACCTCACCACCAAAAGATGAAAGCCCATTTGTTTTGATTGCCAACAGCAGGCAGATACTCGAAAGCGAAAAACATGACGGATCGGATATCAATCTCTTATCCTACACTTATCTCACCTCACTTTTCAATCTCGCCAATGAAGAAAATCTGATTTGTGTCTATGATATACAATGGAAGGACAAAAAAGGACAGAAAAATAACATGAGTTATTACTTTCTGCTTAATAATCAGGAACGTTCTATTTCCTTAGAAAATGAAAACGGCGGATTTATAACCATAGATCCTGCACAATATAAAGCAATACCTGAACCCTTGAAGGCAGATTTTTTTGGCGGTACAAGATCATCATCCAATCCCACACCCAAATTCTATTATGGGGACAGACACTTGAGTAATGCCCAATTAAAATTGGTTAATTGTGCAGACGTACAAAGCTACAGAGTCGAGCTCAATATCCACAAGGCAGGAAGAGGCAGGGCACGCCAGGCAGATACCAGAAACAGAGTGGAGCAATTAAGAAAGAATCGGTGATCTCATACTTAGAATTATAAGATGTTACTGAAGACACAGGATTCGAAATTGAACCGGATATATGCTTATATAGTATTTTTGGTCTGGCCTTTTCTCAGTGCCATATTGGCTGTATTCAATTACAGGGCTGCCTATGCTAAAAATATCGTGTGGCTGTTTTGTGCTTTTTTCGGATATACTTTTATTATCTCAGATGGAGAGATGGATGCCAACAGGTACAAACGATGGTTGGTGGAAATGCATAAAAGAGCAGACGAACCCTATGCCAGGCTGTTGGTAGAGCCCTATAAAGATAAAGGTATCTATGCCGGCACTGATGTGTATTCCCATCTGATGACTCTGACTGTTTCGAGATTTACGGATGACTTCCGGTTTTTTTTCGGCCTGATCGGGTTGATATTCGGATACTTTTATTCTCGAAATATCTTTATGGTACTTGCGCACATCAAGGAGAAGCGTTTGGTATTGCTTTCGGTGCTGTTGCTGATGACACTATTTCTCCTGATACCTTTCTGGAATATCAATGGTTACCGGTTTTACACCGCTGCCATGGTATTTTTATACGGGGTACTTAAGATTATGCTGGAAAGAAAATACGGCTATTTTTGGGTCGCTCTTCTGTCACCGCTTGTGCATTTTTCATTTGCTGTACCGGTGCTTACTTTGCTGATTTATATCATAGTGGGAAACAGGGTCTGGATATACATGCTGGCTCTGGCAGGTTCATTATTCATGGTGGACCTTAATCCCAAGACCATCAATGAGAATGCAGACCTGGCACCCGTATTCATGCAGAACAAGGTCAAGGGTTATTCATCCGGAGATTACATTAAGTATTTACAGCGGATACAGACCGATATGAACTGGTATGTACGGGGTCGTATGTATGCCATACAGTTTTGTATCTACAGCATGCTCATGGCCGCATTGATATTCCGAAGAAAATATCTCTCTGATATCAGAGCTCAAAGACTGCTGGCATATGGTACATTGCTGCTGGCGGTGGCCAATGTGGTATCCAGTGTGCCATCAATGGGTCGTTTTTTTACTATTGCAGCATTTGTGCTTGTAGCCTCTTATATACTGATGGTACAGCAGCGTCCGGAAGCTAAGATTTTCAGATATCTGGGGTATGTCTATTTTGTACCGGTTTTGATTTTTGCTATTGTGGAGATCCGTATTGGTTTTGATTTCATTGTATTAAATACTTTATTTTTAAATCCCCTGATTGCGCCTTTTTCCCTGATTCTCCTGCTTTGATAGAATTTTTTAAATGGTAAGTGCATGACTTTGCTTGAAAAGTTGTCATTGTCCTACACAAATTTCCGAAGCCAGCATTTTGAAAAAAAATATCTATTCATAGAGTCTGATGACTGGGGAATGGTACGCATGCCATCCAAAGAAACAAAGGACAAATTAATAAAAAAAGGCTACAAAATTGAACAATGTGCTTTCAACAGTTATGACAGTGTGGAGACTGATCATGATGTGGAAATGCTGCTCGAAACATTGACTTCCGTAAAGGATAATGAAGGGAAGACCGGCATTATTTATTGCCAATAACATTGTCTGCAATCCTGATTTTGATAAAATCCGGAATGATAATTTTGAAAATTATTATTTCGAAGTATTCACTGATACTTACAGGAAATATCCTGATTCATCCAGAGTGCTGGAATTGTTCAGGAAAGGAGTGGAAGCAGGGGCAATCCTGCCGCAGTTTCATGGTCGTGAACATGTGCATGTCAACAGATGGCTGAAGCATCTAAGAGGCAAGGATAAAAATTTTCTGGAAGCTTTTGAGAATGGAATGTTTACCCTTACCTATGGCAGGAATTCGAGTTGTAAATTGGAATGTCTTGATGCCATGGCAATTTATGACGAAAGAGATGCACAATTTATTTCGCACAGTATCAGAGAAGGAATGGCTATATTCCGAAATATTTGGGGTTTTGACTCTCACTCAGCCATTCCACCCTGTTATGTATGGGATGAAGAAGTGGAGAAAATTATGGCAAATCATGGAGTAAAGTTGATGCAATCAGGCAGAGCGCAATTGATACCCGGTAATCATGGAGTCCGTCAGATACGAAGGTACACAGGGCAAAAAGTAAGAATGGTCTCATGTACAGTGTGCGTAATGTCTATTTCGAACCCGTCACCCGATTTGATTTTGATTGGGTTGATTCAGCCTTGTACCAGATAGATAATGCATTCAGATATGGTGCTCCTGCAATCGTAGGCAGCCACAGACTGAATTATACCGGCAGGATTGATACAAAGGCCAGAGATTTTGGATTGAAAATGTTGAAAAAATTATTGATCTCTGCTTCCAGGAAATGGCCTGACATTGAGTTCATAAGTCCGATGCTTGGAAAGGATACACAATAAACCGGTATTTTACTTATGTATATCAACGTTTATATCCTGAATGATTCGAAAACAGGGTAAAATACTCAAAATTTTTTAGAATTATCTCTTGCTGATTCGTAATGAGTATTTTAAGTTATTTTGCAAATGCCTAATGAAAAATTGTGAGATTTAATTTAGCACAGAAATGCTCCATAAATTCGTTTTTTAAAGAATATTTCGAAAGTAATGCTTAAAAAAGTAACAGATAAAGGATTCGTTTATATTAAGAAATTTTATGATGGAATTAATCCGGGCATTGATGATTTAGCTGGTGTATATAATAATTATGACCTGCTTTGCGAATCTATCGAAAATCTGATTAGCAATGAACTCAATAGTCAAAATTGTAAAGACAAAAAGATTTTTTTAAAGCCCAATTGGGTAAAACACTCCTCAAATCCACATGATGAACTTTGTTTAAGAACTCATGATCAGGTGGTTATTGCATTGACGGAAATTTTATGCAGGTATCAGCCCGGTTTAATAATTATCGGAGATGCACCCATTCAAGGCTGTAAATGGGACCAAATGTTGAGCAAAACATTTTATAACAGGATAATTGAATTATCCGAAAAATCTGGAGTTCCTGTCAGGATTAAAGACCTGCGCAGAAAAATAATGGATTTGTCCAAAGATAGT
Organism: Saprospiraceae bacterium; assembly: GCA_016716335.1. Lineage (GTDB taxonomy): Bacteria > Bacteroidota > Bacteroidia > Chitinophagales > Saprospiraceae > OLB9. The sequence continues at coordinate 62,089 of JADJWN010000005.1, forward strand.
ATGATCAGTGAATCTCAGGGACTGGAAGATTTTGTAATAGTAGATGTTGGTAAGGCAAGTTATCTGGAGGAGGTGACAAAATCAGGAGAAAATCTTTTCAGGGTAACTCATTATAATCCCGATAGATTTATGGAGTCACATAAGCCGGGTGTACATAAATATTGCATCACCAAAGAATTATTTGAGGCAGATATAGTGATATCCATACCGAAAATAAAAACACATGAAAAATCAGGCATTACCAATGCTTTGAAAAACATTGTAGGTCTGAACGGAGATAAGGATTTTTTGCCACACCACAGGATTGGCGGTACCAACAATGGTGGAGATGCTTATCCCGGACACAATCCTGTGAGATATTGGGCTGAACTGCTATACGATAAGGCAAACAGAAGTTTAGGAAAAAAATCATACTGGTTATGGATTCGACTGGCTTCTTTAGTGTGGAAACTCTCTTTACCCGGTCCGACAGATAGGTTTGGTGCCGGCTGGTATGGCAATGATACTACCTGGAGGATGGTTATGGATTTGAATCTTGTGAGTATTTATGCATTATCAGATGGCACCATGTCTTCTCAACCGCAGCGATTGTTGTACAGTCTGTGTGATGGAATTATTGGAGGCCAAAAGGATGGCCCCCTTTTCCCTGAGCCTTTACCATTAGGAATCTTAATGTTCACCAACGATAGTGCCTGGGCTGATATCAGTGCCGCGATATTGATGGGTATGGATATTTCGAAGTTGCCGTTATTACAGGCAGCCAGAGAATTTTCATCAGAGCGAAAAACAGACATTAAATTAAATGGTCAAAAAGTTGATTTGAATTATCTGAAATCTATTTCCATTACAGCACAGATGCCCGGCGGGTGGATAAATTATAAAAATTGAAGGTAGCTATCCATACCACAAATTGGCAATCATTTAAGAGTGATATGATTGAATATTGTGAAGCCAATAATATTCAATTCAGATTATTTGATGGATTCCGGACTGATATAATCAGTCAGATCAAAGATTGTGATATCATAGTATGGCATCATCATCACACCATAGCAAAGGATAGAATTGTTGCCCAGCAGATCTTATATGCATTGGAACAAAGCGGTAAAATCGTGTTTCCTGACTGGCGTACAGCCTGGCATTTTGATGATAAACTTGGGCAAAAATATCTCCTCGAGGCTGTCGGGGCTCCTATCCCTGAGACTTTCGCTTTTTTCTCTTACAGTGATGTCGCAGCCTGGCTGAACCATAGGACAGATTTTCCGCTGGTTTTTAAATTGAGAGGCGGAGCGGGATCTTTGAATGTAAGTCTGGTGAAAAATAAAAAAGAGGGTCTTGGAATTGCCAGAAAGGCATTTGAGGGAGGCTTCCCAAATTATAATGCTAAGGAGGATTTCAAGGAGAACTGGCGGCGATATATTCAGGGAAAAGCATCCTTCACTGATGTCTTGAAAAGTGTGAGACGTGCCTTTGTAGGGACAGAATTCAGCCGTACCTTTCCACTACAGAAAGGCTATGTGATTTTTCAGGAGTTTATGCCGGATAATGACCATGATACACGGATCATCACCGTAGGAGAAAAGGCGATAGGCATAAAAAGGATGGTCAGGAACAATGACTTCAGGGCTTCTGGCAGTGGGTTTATAGTGTATAATCAGTCTGAAATAGATATACGATGTGTAAAAATTGCTTTTGAGACCACTGAAAAACTGGGAGCCACAGTGGTAGCCTATGATTTTGTATATGACAAAAATAAAAACCCTGTGATAGTCGAAATCAATTATGGATATGCACATCGGGCATACGACCAATGTCCGGGATACTGGGATCGACAGTTGAACTGGCATGCAGGACCCTGCAATTCTGTCCACTGGATTCTGGAAAAGTTAATAAGTAAATATGAAAATCAGTTCCAGTAAGTCTGTTAACTATCCGAATAAATTCAAAAATGTGTCTGAATCCTTTTTGACATGGAGTCCGGGAATATTTAATGCAAAGATGTTTTAAGATGATGAAAAATTTGGATTAATACTTGATTTAGGAGCAAACAGCGGATCTAATATTCCCTATTTCCTTAGTATTGCAAATAAAGTAATTGCATTGGAGGCGAATCCGGAATTGTGTAGAAAAATTAAGACTAAATTTCATCAATTTATTGATAATCAAGACTTAATATTAATTAATAAATGTATTGCTGGTTCAGGTAATGAAGGGCTTATGACATTTTACATCCATAAATATGATAGTGTCTTAAGTACTTTAGAAAAACCCTTAAAACACCTAAGTGATTATGAAATTATATTTGTTGAAAGTATTACCTATAAAGAAATTTTAGAAAATTATGGATGTCCTGATTGTCTCAAAGTTGATATTGAAGGCTATGATAAAGTAATACTAAATGACGTTGTTAATACCGGCAAATTGCCCAACTATATTTCATTTGAGAATTGCGGTATTGAAACATTGAAGAAAATGTTGGATTTAGATTACTATCAATCATTCAACATTGTATCCTTTTATAACTTTGAAAAAATATATAAAGCAAATGAAAAAATATACCCTGTTCCTTTAGATCAAACAATTCTAAGCCCTTGGCTTAGTAAGAAGGATATTTTGAATGTGTATTTGAGAATGCCTGAATCTTGGTTTGATATACACATGACGACAGAAAAAAAAGTAACATCAGATCCTGATATGAATTATTATTTTAATAATATTTCGTTACAACTCGCTTTGAAGAGAATAATACCTCATCCTGTTAAAAGTTATTTAAAAAAAATACTTGGATTCAAAAAGTAAAATTATAGATAAATGCTATTTTTGATTTCTGTTATTAAATTATATTTTAGAAAATTTCTAACATTATTGAAGATCATAAAGGGTTGTATAGATTACCCCTTTAAAGTTAATAAATACAAACTACCTCAAATCCTTTCTATTGAAGAGTCTATTGACAAAGTTTTAAATGATAAACTTTCAGTAGCCAGATTTGGTGACTCTGAATATTTATATTTAACCGGTAAAAGTGATGGCCTTCAGAAATCAAATAAGAATTTGAGAGATGGTTTAATTAGGGCATTAACAAATAAAAACCCAAGGTTATTGGTATCTTTAGTAGATTATGAAAATTTAGAAGATAAAACGTTGATGGCTAAATTATCTGCAATGATGTTTCATTCAAAGACTATTTCAGGCTATCTTTCATTTTTAAATCCAACTTATGTTTATGGCAATTCAAACATGACAAGATTTTACATGGGTAGTAAAGATAAGTCTCAAGTAAGCAGATTATTTGATAAATGGAAAAAAGTTTGGGATAAGAAACATGTTGTTATAGTTGAAGGGAAAAATACACGATTCGGTTATGGCAATGATCTTTTGGATAATGCATTAAGCATTAGTAGAGTGATCTGCCCCAGTAAGGCAGCTTTTGATTATTATAGTGACATATTTGATTTTGTGAAAAACTTGGATAAAAGTAAATTGCTGTTATTCGCCTTAGGTGCCTCGGCCACCGTTGCTGCTTCAGATCTGACTGATGAGGGCTATCAGGTGATTGACATAGGTAATCTGGATGTTGAGTACGAATGGTATAAGATGGGAGCCACAAAGGTCACTGCAATCAAAAACAAGCAGGTAAGTGAGGTGGCAGGAGGTACAAATGTGCAGGAGGTGGATGATCAATACTATCTTAGCCAGATTATTCACAGGATTGGTGTATAACTCACAGATTTATCAATGAAAATATGTGTCGTAGCTCCTTCCCTTAAAATGGGCGGAATGGAAAGAGCCAGTGCCAATCTTGCAAAATGCCTTGTTTACAGCCGGGATTCCTACGGAGTTGGTCACATTGTTCAGTCAGGGCAGATTCGTGTACGTACATCCGGATATCGTCGTTCATGAACCGCCAGATTTTAATACAAAAAAACTGAATATAATCCGATCCATAGTCTGGCTCAGACGTAAAATGGATGAAATCAGACCGGATGCGGTGATCGTTTATCATAAATTATATGCTGCCATTACTTTACTGGCCCTGTACGGTAAGGGGATTAAGATATTCACTTCGGAGCGTTCGAGCCCTACTCATAAATGGCCATTGAAACAGGAAATTATTTCCAGAATAATATACTTATTGATCAAACCGACCGGTGTAATCGCTCAGACTACCATAGCAAAACTGTATCAGACCAGGTATTATGGTACCGGTGTTCCTATCAGAGTTATTCCCAATGCTCTGAGAGAGGTAAGAGACTATCCTGATATACAAAGAGAAAAAATGGTTCTGGCAGCAGGTCGTCTCAATGATCCGCTGAAAGGCTTTGACCGCTTGATTGAAGCGTTTGCATTAATTAAAAACCGGGATTGGAAACTTGTCATAGCCGGTGGAATGGATGGGGAGGACAGTGTATTAACCGGGCAGATAAAAACATTGGGGCTGACGGATAGAGTCATTTTTGAAGGAAAAGTAAGCGATTTGGATCTGCTCTTTGCAAGAGCATCCATATTTGTTATACCCTCACGGAGTGAAGGTTTTCCCAATGCGCTTTGTGAAGCTATGGCAGCAGGCCTTCCCTGTATAGCTTTTGATTTTGTGGCAGGCCCAAAAGATATTATAGAGCATGGTACTGATGGTTTGCTGGTGGAAGACGGCAATATTCCTGAATTAGCACGTACGATAGATTTTCTTATGGATAATCCGGAGAAGAGAGAAACTTTGGGTGCTGAGGCTACACGGATTAAAGACAGACTTCACCCTGATCTGATTGTAAAACTCCTGCTGAATTTCATCAATGAGCCTTCCGTTGGTTAGCATTATAGTCCCTGTGTACAATGCCCGATCCTATCTATCTCAATGTATAGAGAGTGTAATTCATCAGTCATATCCGCATTGGGAGCTGCTCCTTATCAATGATGGTTCGACTGATGGCAGTCTGCAGATATGCAGGCAGTATGCCTGTACGGATTCAAGAGTTAAAGTGACAGATATACCGAATGGTGGAGTCTCTAATGCCCGCAATATAGGTATAGAAAATGCGGAGGGTGAGTTTTTGATGTTTATTGATGCGGATGATTGGATAGAGCCCGACACCCTGGTTAAGTGTATAGAATTCCAAACAAATGACCGGGCTGATATAGTACTGTTTAATTATGTTAAGATTGCCGGACATTCAAGGACAGGCAATGAATATTTTTATAAATATGCCCGTGGTAACCCGAATCCTGAGCAAATTAAAAAACGATCTGTAGGTCTTTCCGGTGAGGAGCTCAAGCATCCTACCAAGACCGATGCCTTAAATACTCCGTGGGCTAAATTGTATAAAAAATCTGTGATTGGCAATATCAGATATATTGAGCGTTCCAAAGTGGGGATGGAGGATGTATTATTTAACATTGAAGTTTTTCAGTCAGCTCAAAGTTTCTCATTTATTGAGGATTCCTTTTATAATTACAGACTTGATAATCCTGATTCTTTGACAAAGACGGATACTAAGCATCTGGGATTAAAATTTGAGAATCTGTTCAGTCATATAGAAAATTCATCGTTTTACAATGCTTCGTTGGATGAATATTTTAATAACAGGGTATCCTGCTCGTTGATAAATATATGTCTCAGTCTTACCAATAAGAATAACAGGACTGATATTTACACAGACTGGAAATATCTTAATAGCGTATTGAACAGTGCCAGATATAAAAACGCACTGAAGAATTTTAATTTCAGGTATATGCCGGTTCATTGGAAAATATTCTTTTTTGCTGCAAAATACAGATTGACTACGCTGTTGTTTCTCATATCGTACGGAATCAGAATAATCAAGTAATTTATGTGCGGTATTGCCGGTATCATGGAATTCAATAAAGAAGTGGATGCTTCTGAACTCAGACTGATGGGATCCAGGCTCTCACTCCGTGGTCCGGACGCAGAAGGCTTTTTTACAGAGGGTGGCATAGGACTCTGTCACCGCCGGCTTTCTATCATAGATCTGGATACCGGGGATCAACCCATGTACTCCGATGATGGTCGGCAGGTGCTGGTATATAATGGTGAAATATACAATTTTCAGGAGATCAGAGACGAGTTGATTCGTAAGGGTTGTATATTCAGTACCCGAAGTGATACTGAGGTACTGCTGCAGGGATATAAGCACTATGGTATAGAAGGTATTCTGCAGAAGGCAGAGGGAATGTTTGCCTTTGCGCTTTACGATAAGCATAGTCAAACCCTGTATCTTGCCAGAGATAAATTCGGGGAGAAGCCCTTGTATTATTATCCGGGTAGCGATCGTCTTTTGTTCGGTTCTGAGCTGAAGAGTATCATCTCAGGAGTACCTGAAAAAAAGATAGACATCAAGGCATTGAATTTTTTCCTCACGCTTAGTTATATACCTGCGCCATACACCATATATCAGGAAGTCCGAAAGTTGGAACCCGGACATTATCTCAAAGTGCGCAAAGATGGCTCAACAGAAAAAAGCAGATATTACGATTTGCTCAGCCATTTATCCGGAAAGCCCTTACTCAATGATTTCGGGGATGCTTCTGATACACTGGAGAGATTGCTCCATGAATCGGTTTCATCACGTATGGTGTCCGATGTACCTTTGGGGGCATTCCTGAGTGGGGGGATAGACTCCAGTATCATCAGTGCGATTATGGCAAGGCATTCATCAGAGCCTGTCCGGTGTTTTACGATAGGATTTACTGAAAAAGAGTACGATGAAAGTGACAGAGCCCGTATGGTGGCCCAACATATAGGAGCCTTGCATACTGTACATTATCTGGATTATGGTGATGTGACGGATGATATTGAGGCTATTATTGATTATTTTGATGAGCCTTTTGGAGATTCTTCGGCTTTGCCCGGATTTTATGTGGCAAAGCTGGCAGCAGAGCATGTCAAAGTGGTATTGACAGGTGATTGTGCCGATGAGCTTTTCGGAGGCTATGAAAAATATCTGGCGTTGTATTACACTCAGAAGTTTCAAAAAATGCCACCTGTACTCAGGTCATTAATTCGTACAGCGGTGCAAATGATTCCTCACAACCGATGGACCAATGCTTTGCTCAGGAGAGTGAAGAAAGTGATGCAGAATGAGTCGGAAGATTATTTTGATATGCACTACAGGTATATGAGTCTGGCATTCAGAGACGAAGAAAGGAAGGAACTGATGGTGGCCGGACATTACAGCGATGTGAAAGAGGACATCAGGAAAATCTATTTTTCACATCCACAGGGTGGTGAACTGGAAAAAGGTTTTTACACAGATCTCAATGTAGTATTGGAAGGTGATATGCTTGTCAAGATGGACAGGATGTGCATGCGCAATTCACTCGAGGCAAGGGTGCCCTTTCTGGATTCAAAAATTGTGGAGACAGCATTCAGAATGCCCACTGAATTCAAAATCAAAGGACGCAATAAAAAATATATACTGAAGAAAACCTTTGGCAAGCTACTCCCTGAGAAAACGCTTGGATTAAGGAAAAAGGGATTTGGTGTACCTGTGGATTATTGGTTTAAAGGACCGCTGTATGAAGATCTCATTAATACGCTTTCAGAAGAAAATCTCGCCAGACATCAGTTGTTGAACATCCAATACATCAATGAACTGGTACGGCAACATAAATCAGGAAAGGCCAACCACAAGGAAAAACTCTGGTGCCTGTATGTATTTCAGAAATGGTACAACAAACATATAGCCTGAGACCCAAAGCCAGAATTATACGGATGACCACGGCAGCCGTGACGATGAACATAGTACTCAAAGGTCAATTGTCTTATCTGAGCCGGGAATTTGATATCACCGGAATTACTTCATACGATCCCAAACATTTTGAAGAAATAAGAAGCCGTGAGAAAATATCTTTGATGGCTGTAGAAATGGAACGAACCATATCGCCCCTGAAGGATCTCAAATCACTCTGGCAGCTTTTCAGTATATTCAGAAAAGATAAACCCCACATTGTACATACACATACACCCAAAGCCGGATTGCTGGGTATGCTTGCAGCTTACTTAGCTGGCGTTGAGATCAAAATTCATACAGTGGGTGGCATACCCTGGATGGAGGTTAAAGGTGCAAAAAGAGGCCTTCTGAAAGCCATGGAAAAACTGACTTATGCCTGTGCTGACCGGATTTATCCAAATTCCAAAGGATTGATGCAATTTATCATCAACGAAAAAATATGCCCTTTATCAAAACTGAAAGTATTGGGTAATGGCGGTTCCAACGGAATCAATACTTCTCACTTTACCAGAAATGAAAATGACAGGCAAAGACTCAGGGCGCAGTACAATATTGGGGATGACGAAATGCTGCTTGGTTTTGTCGGCAGGATAGCGAGAGAAAAAGGCATCACAGAATGGCTGGAAGCTTTCGATTTGCTGAGGCAGAAGTACAAAGTAAAGATATTGCTTGTCGGTTTGTTTGAAAAGACTTATGGAGGGCTTTCCGAAGAGACAGAGGATAGAATATTGAATGATCCTTACATCGTATATCCGGGCAGGGCTGACGATGTGAGGCCTTTTTATGCAATGATGGATATATTTGTTTTTCCCAGTTACAGAGAGGGCTTTCCTAATGCGGTCCTGGAGGCATGCGCCATGGAGCTGCCGGTCATAGCCACTGATATCAACGGATGCAATGAAATCATAGAGGATAAAGTGAGCGGATTATTGATACCTCCCAAATCCTCTTCTGCTATTGAAAATGCCGTGAGTTTACTGATAGACCGGCCCGAGATGCGTAAAGCATTGGCTATGAGTGCCAGAGCTGCTGTGGTTGAAAAATTCAGCAATGAAATAGTATGGAATGCAGTGCGGGAGGAGTACCAAATATTGCTGGAAGAAATACAAAAATAAACAGGATCAAACCGGTGCGCATTTTTTCTGTAATCAAGAATATACCCGGCTACAGTACAAGACAAAAAAAGCTGGCTTTTTCGGTGGATGATTTTGGAAATATTTTTCTGCATCTCAAAGCCGCAAAGGAGTCTCTGCGAAAGGCTGGTCTTCCGGTGGACGATTCCAGATTTTCGCAATGGGATATACTGGAGAATCAAGATGATCTTACAGCGTTGTTTGAAGTGTTATCTTCAGTCAAGGATCAACATGGGCAAAGTGCCTGTTTTACGGCTTTTGCCAACTGTGCCAATATAGATTTTGATACTACTAGAGAATACAAATTTTACCGGGTATCACTACCGGAGTTTGCCTGACACATTATCATCCCTGCCCGGATATGAAGGCACCTGGGAATCATGGCAGGAAGGAATTAATAATAAATTACTCGTCCCGGAGTTTCATGGCAGAGAGCACCTGAATGTACTGTTTCTCGAAAAAGGAATGGAGCAGAAGGATGCCCGGATTATGCTGAATCTGAAGGAAAGGTCATGGGCAGCACTTGGATACTACGGAAGAATAGGATTTACAGAGGCATTTTCCTTCAATCATATTTCAGAGACAGAAAGACACAAAGAGATTATTGCAGATGGTTTAGACCTTTTTGAGAAGGTTTTTGGTAGGAAAGCCCTCCATTTTAACGCACCCGGTGCACGTGAGCACAGATCAGTACATGACACAATAAAGGCAAAAGGGGTGCAACTGATAGATGCAGATTTTTTCAGGAAGGAGTTTCAGGGCGATGGTACATATAAAAAGCTCTACAACCCGTTCGGAAGCAGCAACAAAGCAGGACTTAAAACTGTCTTCAGAAACTGTGTCTTCGAACCCTCCCTGCAAGAGCGTACCGATTGGGTGGATAGCTGTATGAAAGAAATAGAGATGGCTTTCATGCTGGGTAAGCCGGCGAATATCTCCAGTCATCGGGTCAATTTTGTAGGTGGTATTGAGCCTTCAATCCGGGATCTGGGATTAAAGGAATTGAAAAGATTACTGGCGGCAATCATTAAAAAATGGCCGGACGTGGAGTTTGTAGCTGCACCGGATCTGTTGAGTGAAAAAAGGTATGAACTTTAGGAAGACCATTTTTTTTCTGAAAGACAGATGGCTGGATAATGCCGTTATCAGCCGGCATCTTAATGATATCAGGACAAATTATGAAAATCCGGGAAGTGCTGATAACATTGCCGGAAGAAAATTAAGGTTAGAACAGATTACTGATTATGCAGCCCGATTTGTACCTTTTTACAGAGCACTGGGTATAAGCCGTTTTGAAGAATTTCCGGTAGTAAATAAAAATATCATCAAAGAGGATTACAGCAGATTTATTTCGAATCACTACCGGATGGAAAGTTTGTCTTACGTGACGACGAGCGGCTCGACAGGTACACCTTTCAGGTCTTATCGTGACCGAACCAAAATACAGAGGCATATCGCAGATAATATTTTTTTCAACAGCCTTGCAGGTGGAGATATAGGTGAGCGACTCTATTATTTCAGAGTGTGGAACAAAATCAATAAAAAAAGCCGCTTGCAAAAATTTTTTCAAAACATTGAAGAAGAGGATGCCAGTGATTTCACGGAGGAATATGTAAAAGGCTTTTTGGAAAGAATTCAAAGGGATAAGTCAGAAAAATATTTCCTGTCTTACGCATCTTCTTATGAAGCTATGGCCTATACTTTGCAGAAAATGGATGTCCACCCCCTTGATGCAAATATATCCTGTATTATATCCATGTCAGAAAGCTTACCTGAAATGACCAGAAATTATCTGGAGCAGATATTTACCTGTCCGGTACTGTCGAGGTATTCCAATATGGAAAATGGATTTATTGCACAGCAATCATTGAATAATAAGTTTGAATATTCTATCAATCATGGCAGTTTTCTTGTAGAAATTCTGGATCCTGAAAGTGATTTCCCGGTTAATGAAGGTGAGCTTGGGAGAATAGTCATCACCGATTATTTTAATTTCGGGATGCCCTTTATCAGATATGATACCGGAGATATGGCGATAATGAAGTCAGACAATGGAAATCCGGTATTAAGCAGTATCGAGGGGCGAAAGACTGACTTTATTTATTCTGTTTCTGGTCAATTGCTTTCTCCACATATGATTACAAACACCATGTGGAAATTTCCTTTTATCCGTCAGTTTCAGTTCATTCAGAAAACGGATAAGGATTATCTTCTTCGTATCAATAGTGACACCAAAGTGGATGAAAATGAAATCAGAAAAGAGTTTATGGGTTTTTTAGGCAGTGAGGCAAATATTCTTTTGGAATACGTAAATGAAATACCATTGCTGGCTTCCGGAAAAAGGAGGAAAATTGTGCAGGAACATTATAAAAAATAATTTAGAAATGGAGAAAATAAGATATCTGATCAATCATTCACCCAAGGTGTATCATCTGGCTTTTATTTTGACAATTACTTTGGTATTTCCCTTTTTTGTGCACCTGTTGCCCTCTTTTAATGGAGTGCCTGCAGGTGCAGTATTGTTGCCCATGTTTTATATATCTGTTCCTGCATTATATCTGTTTAAGGACGTCAGATTGGTTGCACTTTCAGTAAGTCTTGCACCGATAGTAAATCACATAGTGAGCGGAAGACCTGCTATGGAATTGATGACTATCCTTGCGTTTGAATTGATGGTTTACACATTTATCACCTGCAGGCTTTTACACAAAGCACACGATTTGGTCCAACGCAATGCAGGAGGTATAAGTTATTTAATTACAAAACTGATTTCTTCATCAGTATTACTTCTGCCTTTAAATATCCTTAAGACCGATGCATGGACTTTTTTTACACCTCTATATATAATGCAATTCCGGGAATAATCATGCTCTGCATCCTTTCGCAGTTTTGTTTTTAAAACTCAGGGTCAATGATTAGTTTAAGTTTTTCTGAGATAAGTGACAGACTGCACAATACCCAGTTTCCTGATGTGGACATTATTGTAGGTATTGGAACAGGTGGGGTGGTTGTTTCATCATTAATAGCTCATCAGCTCTCCAGGCCATTGCATATTTTGAAGGTCAGTTTCAGGGACGATGATAATAAAATCAAGTATGACTCACCGGTATTATTGAGTGAGATATCAGCCATCAAGGCGGATAAAATATTATTGGTAGATGATGTTTCAGTCTCCGGTGCCACCCTTCATTTCGTTAAAAAATTACTTGATGGATATAATGTTACCACCTTTGTGCTTAAAGGAAATAATGCAGACATTGTGCTTTTCCCTGAAATAAAAGACTGTGTCAAGTGGCCATGGAAAGTTTAGATAAATCTTAATTTTTGAAATGAGTAAGGAGTTAAATATACTGATTACCGGAGTCGGGGGGCCTACACCACGTTCCTTTGCCAGAGCCATAAAAGAAATAGGTAATTATAAATCCTACAGGCTTACAGGTACGGATATACATCCCTATGCCATCGGTCTTTATCAGAAAGGATTGTTTAACAAAAGTTACATCACCCCCAGATCTTCAGAGCCTGATTATTGGGAGGTGATGGAAAAAATTATCAAAGAAGAGAAAATAGATATTGCTGTAATATTGCCTGAGCAGGAGGTGCTCGCATGGAGCTATCGGCAGAAACATGGCCAATTGCCCTGCAAAGCTTTAATTCCACCTATCGAAGCTGTGGAAAAAATGCTTGATAAGGGCATACTGACAGAAAACCTGAAAGCAGCAGGTTTAGTACCTGCATCTGTAATCATAGATATGGAAAAGCAAAATATCCGTGAGGCAACGGAGTCAGTCCTGAAATATCCTTATTGGATACGTTCTGCCACCGGATCATCCGGCTTGGGGTCTTTTAAAATAGAATCTTATGAAGATCTGATCAGATGGACAACCATTAATAAGGGAATTGATAATTTTATTGCCAGCGAGTATCTGCCCGGAAGAAATCTGGCATGCAAACTGCTTTATTTTGAAGGAAGTCTGGTGAGGGCAGCATGTGCAGAAAGGATAAAATATATCATGGCAAAGGTAGCTCCATCCGGTATTACAGGAAATACTTCTTTCGGGAGACTGATCAATGATGAAAAGGTATTTTATACAGCACAAAAAGCAATGGATATCATGTTTGATCTCACAGGTGCAAGAAAACATGGGTTTTACACAGTGGATCTCAAGGAAGATCTGGAAGGCACTCCATACATTACCGAAATCAATGTACGTCATGTGGCATTTACCCAATGTTTTGCAATGGGTGGGGCCAATCTTTGTGAGGATACCGTTAGATTGCTGGACAGGGATAAAAATTTTAATTCCGACTTTAAACTTTATCACTTTGAGGATGGTCTTATGTTTTTGAGGGATGTGGATGAAAGACCTGTTGTCATGAAAGAGCATGATATGATTTTTTATGCTAATTGAGGACAGAAGTCGAGATTAATATATTAATTATTTTTTTAATATATTAGTGTTTTCAGGGTATTCCCTTAATATGAATCAGAAAAAAACCTATACGTTTGCAAAAAGTGATAAGTATGAGGAGGGGAATTATTTTGTTTTTGATTTTTGTGATTTCAAATGTTGCATTGGCACAAAATGAACAGGACTACACTTCTGAAAATGATGTATTTATTGAAAGTCAGGGATTTAGCACCTATCATATTATTGCAAATGATACTTTTTCAGTCGAAAATCCGCTCATGGGATGGGATCAACCGGTCAAAGTCGAAGATTCGGCACTGGCTGTGGTATATTTTGGCAATGGAATCGGGTATTACCGATACGAGGATCAGCAATGGTTATTTGTCCGGTTTTTAAGAGGAGATAATCAGTTTTTTTATGCCGGAAATTATCAAAATTTGAGGAATAATCCCGGCTCTGTATTTTGCGAAACAATCGTAGTGAAGGATTTTGAATATACCTTAGACTCTGTAGTTTATAAAGTCAAAGGCGGACTGTTCAAGAAATCACGTTCAGGTACTGATAACGGGGCTACTGTCATAGTTTCGCATGTAGATAGTACAATCTGGAAAAGAATGAACACAGGTGAAGTGCTGCCTGACTGGTGGGAAAATCTGAAGGACAGCAAAAGGATACAGAAGGCCGTGGAGTATGGTGGCAATGGGGGAAAGATTGTCTTTTTAAACAGAGAATATATTATTGATGACGAGATTTTTCTGGATACTTTACAAAATGTACATTTGGATGGCAGGAAGGCTATACTTAAAGCTGCAGACGGTATCCACAGAAATGCCACTCTTTCAGCGCCTTATTCTGAAGGAAGCTATCAGATACAGGTGAATAGTGTGCCTTCTTCATGGGAGAAAGGCGATATACTTGTTTTGGTCAGTGACCCTTCCAATGATGGTACCTCCGGTCGGTCTCTGATAGACAGTATATCCGGCAATACGATTTTTTTGAAATATCAGTTTACAAGTCAGTTTGGAGGATTATTTCCGTCACAGCCATCAGGGACACAGGTGATAAAAATTCTGAATTTTGTAAGAGGAGCTCCATCTACAGCCGAAGGTGCATTGGGTGAAGCCGGATTTAATAAAGGTACTATCATTGAAAATTTTATTTTCGATGGTAATAAATCGGGTGATAATGAAATTTCGCTCTCCTGGTCTGTCAACAACATCATACAACTTCATGGCAGAGGTTCAGAAATCAGGTCCTGTAAATTCATTAATGCTCCATCAGAAGTAATATCCGGTCATGGCCTGAATGTACATGATAATGTATTTGAAAACTGTAATGGCTCTGTATTGCATTTATCTGCGCATGATGATACATTTGAGCATTCTTTCCCTTCTTACTTTATCAACAATACGGTAATAAACTGCAATACCACTCCCTATGAGATAAGTGGTCATAATGAAGGTATCATATCTTTCAGCTGGAATGGGGGATATCTGATAGTGAATGGAAATTATTTGATATCCGGTGAAACTCCCACGGGAATTATCGGAACATTAACAGGCTACGGAGACAGTGATAATTACCGCGAAATAGTCATACTGTCCAATAATTACTGCAAAGGCTTTAATTTCGTCATCAACGGGTCAAATTCTATTTCTACCCGATCATTGATGATTACCGGCAATATATTTGAGGATTGTGCCAATCTTACCCAATCACTAACGGGAGACCCTTCTTTCAAATATTGTGGAAACGTTCAGGTGGGCAGCACGGACTTCGGTATAGACTTCAGAAACAACTGTGATTATCAGGATATGATTGACAGATCTTTGGGCTATGGCCGTTATAGCCTCAGGAATACAACTTCATTCAATAATACTGCATTCGGACATTATTCGCTTGAAAATACGGTGGAAGGTAATTTTAATGCAGGCTTCGGAGAGTCGGCGGGCAGGAATAATGCAGCAGGTCTTAGAAATACCTATATCGGTACATGGGCAGGTGTAAACAATCAATCCGGTGACGACAACACTATACTGGGATTCTGGGCCCGGGGCATGAGTAATGCGGGTGATCGTAACGTACACTTAGGTGCTGAAGCCGGCAGAATCAATTCGGGATCAGGCAATGTTTTTATCGGTTATGCAGCAGGAAGATGGAGACAGGGTGATAATCAGCTCATCATACACAATAATGATTCCAATACTCCGCTGATTCAGGGTAAATTTGACTCCAGAGAATTGCAAATCAATGGCTCTCTCCAAGTGGATGGGCAAGGAGTCTTGAGATTGCCCCGGCTTACCACTACTCAAAGGGATGAGTTGACCAACCTGATCGGGGGAGAAATGATTTTCAACATTACTTTGGGTAAACTGCAGATTTACGATGGAATTACCTGGGTGGATTTAAACTGAAAAGTTTGTAAGTGTATCACATCGTAAAAAGGTTTTTTGATTTGTTTTTTTCCCTTCTGGGTCTTTCAGTATTGATTCCTGTTATAATTCCCATCATGATATTGTTAAGAATGACAGCCGAGGGTGAAGTATTCTTCTTCCAGGAGCGAATGGGGTATTTAAACAGAAAATTCGGCATCCTTAAATTTGCCACCATGCTCAAAGACAGTCCGAATATGGGTACGAAAAGTATCACCGTAAGAAACGATCCCAGAATCACTACAATAGGCCGGTTTCTGAGGATTTCGAAACTCAATGAATTACCACAGATCATCAATGTAATCAAAGGGGAAATGTCACTGGTAGGGCCGAGGCCTTTGCCTGTCACCAGCTTTGATAAATACAGTCCTGAGGTAAAAGAAATTTTATATCGCAACAGACCGGGTATAACAGGAATCGGTTCTCTCGTTTTCAGAGATGAGGAAAAGCTGGTTTCAGCAGCTAAAATTCATGGATTGGGTCCGATGGAATATTACAGAAATTACATTTATCCCTATAAAGGTGCACTGGAAGTCTGGTACAATAATCATATTTCTTTTTATACTGATTTCATGATTTTATTATTGACCTTTGTCTCATTGATTCACAAAGATTCAGACCTTGTGTTCAAAATATTTAAAACGCTTCCTCCCAAGCCTGAAAGTCTCACGTTGACAGGCATACAAAAACTTTGATCAGTATTGGTAGATCTTCTGAAAAACATAATTGATTTTCTGATACATCCGATGAATGTTTTCTGGTCAGGAATCGGATTGTATTTTTTGTTGAATTTTCGTAGATCGGAAAAGGCTAAATTAATCTTGTACGCATCGCTCTTTTGGCTGTTTATCACAGGTACAGGATGGCTTCCCGATCTGATGGTATATGGCCTTGAAAAGCAATATCATACCCTGATTCCTGAATCAAGCCTGAAAAACTTACCAATTTTGGTGCTTGGGGGTGGCAGTGTATATGACCCTTCAGTGGCACCACAGGAAAGATTGCTTTCTGCTTCAAGATCCAGATTTCTGGAAGGAGTGAGGTTGTATTATCTGCTGAATGAGCCCTTATTCATTTGCTCCGGCTACTCGGCCCGACAATCTGTCACACAAGCCGCTATAACTAAAGAAGCCGCCGTGGAGCTGGGTATTCCTGCCGAAAAAATCAGAATCCTCGAGGAGCCTTCTACTACACAGGAGGAAGCAAATTACTACAAGCGGTATTTTGGAGAAGAATATCCTGACTTGATCCTGGTCACCAGTGATATCCACATGCCCCGGGCTGTAAAATTGTTTCGTAAAGCCGGCCTCCGACCTGTACCTGCTCCGGCAGACCATATATTATTGAACCCGGGGCATACTGCTTCAAAAACCGACTTTAAAAACAAATTCCCGGGTCACAGCTGGTGGATATCAGATCGAAGTAATTTTCAGAAGTTTTATGCAGCGATGCATGAATATCTTGGCCTGATATGGTCAGATATCTATTAGGATAAATAATTGCTTTGATAGCTTTTCTATCAAGAATATTAATCTCGACAAGCCGGCAGAAAAATTCAATGATTTCAATCTGTCCATTGAAAAAAAAATCCGAATAATCAAACTGTTCAATGTTCTAAGAAAAACAGCACCTCAATTACCCATACCATGATCCCTCTCTCCATACCCAACATCTCCGGAAATGAATGGAAATATGTCAAAGACTGCCTGGACACAGGCTGGATATCCTCTGTCGGTAGTTATGTAAATCTCTTTGAAGAAAAAGTAGCAGAGTTTACAGGTGCAAAATATGCAGTGGCGGCCATGAATGGTACAGCTGCACTTCATCTGTCCCTGCAGTTGGCCGGAGTGCGGCAGGGTGATCTTGTGATAGTGCCTGATATTACCTTTGTTGCCAGCTGCAATGCGATAGCTTATCTCGGGGCCGAGCCATTGCTGATAGATGTAGATCCACTCACCTGGCAGATGGATCTGGATATTCTGGAAGAGTTTCTGGACCAGAAAAGTTTTACAGTAGGTTCATATGATGAAAGTGGAAATGAAGTGTTGAGTTCACATATCAAGGATACAGGCAGGCGTATAGGAGCCATAATGCCTGTACATGTACTGGGCAATATGGTGGATATGGACAGACTCATGGCACTATCTGAAAAATACCATCTTCCGGTGGTGGAAGACAGCACTGAAGCGTTGGGGTCATATTATAAAGGGAAGCATGCCGGCACCTTTGGTATATTTGGCACACTAAGCTTTAATGGCAATAAAATCATCAGTACCGGAGGAGGAGGAATGATACTGACCAATGATGCAAACCTGGCTAAGAAAGCAAAACATCTTACCACCCAGGCCAAGACAGATCCTTTTGAATATGATCATGATGCCATAGGCTACAACTATCGTTTGGTCAATATTCTTGCTGCTGTAGGTGTAGCTCAGATGGAACAGTTGCCGGGTTTCTTAAAAAGGAAAAAGGAGATAGATGCTTACTACAGGAATGAGCTCGAATCCGAAAATCTGAAATTTCAGAAAGTGACCGATGGTGTAGAGCCCAACAACTGGCTGCACACGATGTGGGTGGAACATCAGAGACCTTTGATCGAACATCTGCTGAAGAATGAGGTGCAATGCCGCCCGTTTTGGGTGCCCATGCATCAGCTTGAAATGTTCAAAAGCTGCACTTTTGTTTCAGAAAAACAAATCTCTGAGCAGGTGTACCGGCATTGCATCAGCATCCCGTCATCCACGGGTCTCACAGATGATCAGGTACATAAGGTCGCAGAGGTAATCAAAGCGTTCTACATCTGAGTATAAGGTAGATTTTATCAATTATTAGTGGTGTTAAAGAATAAAATTCAGCCCAATTGCAATTCATCAAAGTCAATCAATTATGTACTTGTTAGATATTCCTGATTTTATAGATAAACATATTACCAAGAGAGCTGCAAGTCTTTTTGAGGAAGATGTATTATCCCATGAAGCGGCACTTAAAAGCAATATCAGGGGGAAATCCATACTTGTGATAGGTGGGGCAGGGACAATTGGCTCTAATTACATCAAAGCAATGCTGGCTTATGAGCCGGCTTCTCTTGTAGTGGTAGATACCAGTGAAAATGAACTCACTGAGCTAACCAGGGATCTTCGCAGCGACAAATCCATAAAAGTACCGGGGAAATATATTACCTATCCTTTTGATTTTGGCAGTGCTGTGTTTGAAAAATTATTGTATTCTCATCATTTTGATATTGTAGCCTGTTTTGCAGCACACAAACATGTACGCAGTGAAAAAGACCATCTGGCCATCGAGGCCATGATCAACAACAATGTCTTCAATACCCACAAACTGCTTGAGAATTTAATGTCTAATAAGCCTGCACATTTCTTTTCGGTATCTACGGATAAGGCGGCCAATCCGGTCAATGTCATGGGTGCCAGCAAAAACTGATGGAAAAAATACTGCTGGCTTATTCATCAGAAATGAAAATCACCACTGCCAGATTTGCCAATGTGGCCTTCAGCAATGGGTCATTGTTGTATGGATTTGTACAACGCCTGATGAAAAGACAGCCACTTTCAGCACCCGCTGATGTAAAAAGATACTTTGTGAGTCCAACCGAGAGCGGACAATTATGTATGCTTGCAAGTGTGCTGGGTCAAAGCGGGGATATTTTTTTTCCCGGATTGGAGGAAAATGCCATGATGACATTCTCTGAAATAGCTGAAAAATTCCTTTTTGAAATGGGTTTACAGCCTGATTATTGTCAGACTGAAACGGAAGCTAAAGAGAAAGCAGCTAACTGGACTCAGCATCATCGGACCTATCCGGTCTATTTTTTCAATTCAGATACATCAGGTGAGAAGATGTATGAGGAGTTTTTTGAATCATCAGACATACTTGATCTTAAATCATTTCACCGGCTGGGGATAATAAAATTGAAAGACAAGCCCGACATGGGTACATTGAATGAATTATTGTCTGAATTCAGATCCCTTTTCAGTGGTCAGGCATCCAAGGATGATATCATAAAACTGATCAATAAGCATATCCCCGGTTTCACACACATTGAGACCGGCAAAAACTTAGACTCAAAGATGTGACAAACATGTATCCTGTAATCAAGAGATTTTTTGATATTCTCCTATCCGGAACAGCATTGATATTGCTTGCTCCGTTGCTGATACCATTGGCAGTAGCCCTGAAACTCACGGGTGAAGGATACATTTTTTACCTTCAGGACAGAGTTGGATACAAAAACCGGGTATTTAAAATTTATAAGTTTGCCACAATGCTCAAGGATAGTCCCAATATGGCCGGCGGACTCATCACTGTCAGAAATGATCCGAGATTGACACCATTGGGAGGATTTTTGCGAAGTACCAAGATTAACGAACTGCCCCAGCTACTCAACATACTCAAGGGTGATATGAGTTTTGTAGGCCCCCGACCTGTAATGCCCAAAAGTTTTGAAGTCTATCCGGATGAAATCAAACAGATTATTTATAATGTAAAGCCTGGACTTACCGGAGTGGGCTCCATTATATTCAGAGATGAAGAAAGGCTGATTACAAAGGTGAGAGATGAAGGCGGCGACGTATGGCATTATTATCAATATACCATTTATCCGTTCAAAGGGCAGGTAGAGAAGTGGTATCAGGAAAACCGTGGGTTTTACACCGATCTGATGTGCATCCTACTCACCGCCTGGGTCATAGTATTTCCAAAGTCAGAGCTGATTTACACGGTGTTCGGGTCGTTGCCAAGGAGGACATTTTGAAGCCGTGGTCTAGTTTCATTTAGTTAAATTTATCTGACAACTTTTTCTATGGATGTAAGGATCTTGAATATTCATCGTTGTAGCTGTAAAGCTGCTTCAATTAATAAGTTCTGATAATTTCGCTATTGAATGTAACCCGCTTCTTAAAGACGTTAAAATCATTGATTTTTCGTATTTTTCACTAATATTACATGCAATTTTAGTGTTAAATCATAAAAATACATGTAAAATTGATGTTTGAGATATAAAATCCACTATTTTTATGTTTTAAACACCGGTTATATGTATGAGAGAAAAGTTAACTTAAAACAATACGAAGGGATGTCAATGTTCTTATGGGGAGCAAGACAAACCGGTAAAAGTACCTTTCTTAAAAAGGAGTTTTCTGACTCTCTTTATATAGATTTATTATTAAGTCAGGAATTCAAAAGATATCTGGATAACCCTGAACAATTCAGGCAGCGATGTGTCGCCAATCACCACAATAAACCTGTAATTGTCGATGAAATTCAGAAGTTACCACACCTCCTGAATGAGATACACTGGATGATAGAGAATGAAAATATATCATTTATTATGTCGGGTTCATCTCCAAGAAAAATTCTCAGAAAAAATGAAAACCTGCTTGGTGGCCGTGCAATACGACTTGAATTATATCCACTGTCTTTCTCTGAGATTCCGGATTTTGAAATTATCAGAGCCTTCAATAATGGTTTATTACCAAGGATGTACGACTCAAATAAGGCGGCTCTGCTATTGGAGGCTTATGTAGGCAGTTATCTTGAGGATGAAATCATAGCTGAAACCAAAATAAGAAATGCTGAAATATTTTCCAGATTTTTTACTAAAGCTGCTTTTGCCAATGGCGAATTTGTAAATTATACCAATATTGCCCAGGATTGTGGAGTCGCCAGCAGCACCATTAAAGAGTATTACCAAATACTGGAAGAAACGCTCATAGGCAGCTTTGTGCATTCTTTTCAAAAAAAACCAAAACGAAGGGTTGTTCTTTCTCCTAAATTCTATTTCTTTGATATTGGTATTGCTAATCATCTTTTAAAAAGAAGTAATATTGAATGGGGTACTATCCATGCCGGGCATGCTTTTGAACATTTCATTTTCATGGAATTGAAAGCATATGCTCAATATTCAGGTAAAAAATTTCCAATCCAGTTTTGGCATACTTCCTCTCATCTGGAAGTAGATTTTATACTTGGTGACCACGAGTGCGCCATCGAAGTGAAAGCAACTGACAATGTCCATAATAAACACTTCAAAGGTATCAGGTCATTTTCGGAGGAATATGTTGTAAAAAATAAAATTATTGTTTCCAATGATCCATTTGTCCGAAAAGCTGATGACATCATGATCTATCCATGGAAGATTTTTCTGGAAAAACTGTGGTCCGGCGAAATCATTTAGACTTACCAATATCATTGAAAATTACTAAGTCCACTTTATAAATTTCAAGGTAAAAATTTCAGGCATATCCCAAGTAAAGCATTCACTCAATTTCAGAATCCCATTCGATTTTGATTTTACGTGCAGATATACATACTTTCATCAGTGGTGCCAAAGATAATCTGACCCTGGACGTCCGCTCTCCCTCTGAATACCGGCATGCCCATATCCCCGGAGCTGTCAATCTGCCTTTGTTTTCAGATGAAGAGAGGGCAATAGTAGGCACTGCCTACAAGCAACAAAGCAGAGAAACGGCGGTAAAGCTTGGACTCGATTTTTTCGGGCCTAAAATGAGGCATATGGTGGAAGTCACAGAGCAGTGGCTTTGTGATAAATATCAATTGCAATCTGTTGTGCCTTCGGATCACACCATTTATCTGTATTGCTGGCGTGGCGGTATGCGCAGTGCCGGGGTGGCCTGGCTTTTGGATTTATATGGATTTAAAGTTGTCACGCTGGAAGGCGGCTACAAGGCTTTCAGGAATTTTATTCTTGGCCAGTTTGAAAGAAAGGATTTAAGTATTCATCTGCTGGGTGGATATACCGGAAGCGGCAAAACCCAAATACTGCATGAGATGGCTCAGGAAGGAGAAAATGTGATAGATCTGGAAGGTCTGGCTTGTCATAAAGGATCAGCATTTGGCAATCTCGGGATGCCGGAACAACCTTCGCAGGAAATGTTTGAAAACCTCGTGGGTATGGAGATATTCAGGCTTGTACAAAATAAAAGGCTCATCTGGATGGAGGACGAAAGTCAAAGGCTGGGCCATGTCAATATACCAAATGCTTTGTGGCACAAAATGGAACAGGCACCTGTCCGGTACATAGAATTGCCTTTTGAAGAAAGGCTGGAAAGGATATTGGCAGAATACGGTCATCATGACGTCGAAAGGATGATACATGCCACCCAGCGTATTCAGAAACGCCTTGGCGGGCTGGATACCAAAAACACCATTCAGCATTTCAGAGAAGGCAATATCCGGGAGGCTTTCAGAATTCTGCTGAGATATTATGACAGACAGTATGATAAATCGAGGGAAAAAAGTAATGCCTGAAAGTTTTTTCGATAATTATGCCTTGAGAAATTTTGTTCACCAAGCCATCTATCTACCAAAACCAATATACAAAGGAAACAAATTCTCAAATCAACCAATCAACCAATCAACCAATCAACTTTATCAACCCTATAAACCCCATCAACCCAATAAACCCAATAAACCCAATAAACCCAATAAACCCCATAAACCATATCAACCCCATAAACTTCATAAACCAATCAAAGCAAGTTACCATCTGTATAATCAATATTACCCAATAATTTAAAATTATCAAAACTTGAAAGATACAATCAAACTCACACAATACTCCCATGGAGCGGGGTGCGGCTGTAAAATTGCACCGGATGTTTTGGACAGTATTCTGAAGTCCAATATTGCCATGCCGGATAATGAGCGGCTGCTTGTCGGCAATCATACCAAAGACGATGCAGCAGTATATGATCTGGGCAACGGTACAGCCCTGATATCTACAACGGATTTTTTTATGCCCATTGTGGATGACCCTTATGATTTTGGCAGGATAGCCTCGGCTAATGCGATCAGCGATGTGTATGCTATGGGAGGCAGACCTGTCCTGGCTATTGCCATACTGGGCTGGCCTGTGGACAAAATATCAACGGATGTGGCAGCTAAAGTTCTGGAGGGGAGCAGAAGTATCTGTGCAGAAGCGGGCATACCGCTTGCCGGTGGGCACAGCATAGATGCTCCTGAACCGATTTTCGGTCTGGCTGTCAACGGTCTGGTATCTATCCATAATATCAGAAAAAACAATACTGCAAGGCCAGATGATCTCATCCTTCTTACCAAGCCACTGGGTGTTGGTATACTCACTACCGCTCAAAAGAAAGGCATACTTGAAGATAGTGACAGTTCTCTTGCCCCGGATATTATGATGCAGCTCAATAAAGTGGGAGAGGCATTGTCTGACCTTAAAGGTGTGCATGCAATGACGGATGTGACCGGCTTTGGTCTGCTTGGGCATCTTACAGAGATGTGCCAGGGCAGCGGACTGAGTGCTGAATTGAAATTTTCAGAAATTCCGTTGATATCTCCGAGGGTACTTCATTATCTCAGTATGGGGGCTGTACCTGGCGGTACTCAGCGGAATCTGAGGTCATTTGGCACCGGAATTAGCTATGCAGCGGGAGTGGATAGTCAGATGGCTTCAAGAATATTGGCCGATCCACAGACCAGCGGAGGATTGCTCATTGCCGTTGATCCGCAGTCATTGCCGGATGTGAAGAATATACTCCAAAACTATGGCAATGAAAAATATAAAATTATTGGTTCATTCACTTCACCGAAAGATTCAACTGTTTATATTACCCCCTGAACCGATATCTGAATTCAAAACATGTTTTTAAATAACGCCATATACCAATATATCAACAAGTACCTTGATACGGCATTGATTAAAAAAGGTACGGAAATATTCAGAAACCGTTTTGTCAGCAGACCGGAGCATGATAAAGCAAACAAAATAGTAAGTGCCATCGTGAAGGATATAAATAAAGTATCTGTTTATTACGAGAATCCATTCACCATAAAAAAAATATACTGCAACTGCAAGCTTGACCATATCTGCGAGCACATACCCGCAGCTTTGTACTATTTACTTAGTATCAACGATAATTTGCTTACAGAAACGAGTATGAATCCACATCAAAAACCGTCAGGGGGACAGCAGAATGTCAAAGGGAAAATAATACCCCTCAAAGCAGAAAAGCCTCAGCCCCAGCAGTACCTGAAAGACGGACCTCCCAATACTTTCAAAAAATTACCTGCATCGACTCCGACTGAGTTAAACCGCATCCTGCCATATATCAAACCCACAACCGGAAGTTATTATTACAATGCTGGGTATCGGTTTCTGATTACGCTGAATCCTACAGACGAACTGGTATTTTCTCTGGTAAATTTATATGATTATAACTTTCGAAGGGCTACTATAGATGACATTCTGGAAAGTAAGGAATTTGTAAAAGTCTTGTTTAAAAAACAGGATAAAGACATACTTTTCAGATGTACCGCATGCAGTGGTGCCAGAGCCAAACTCTGCGAGCATCAGTATGCCGTGCTTTATGAAAAGATAAATTCAGAAATCATTTTTTCTGATGCCTGGAAAGACAGAAAAGCCTTAGTAGCAAAATTTTCCTCACAATTGAAACTCAAACCCGAGAAATTTGAGAAATTATATAAAATTGTGTTTGAAAATATCTCACCCTCCTATGCGCTGACTGCCAAAAATTATTTAAACTATGATGCATTAAAAAAACAGAAAGAAATTACTTCCAGATTTTTCCAGGTTGGCCGGAATGAAACGGATATCCTGGCAGAACACCTGAAAATTAAATCTAAATCCCTCAAAGCCAATGCCTTTTTATGGCCGGAATACAGTCATGAAGAGGATTTGCCTTTGCTGCTGGAGGGAACAACTCCCAAAGGTGGTGGGAAACTTACTGCTCACATCGAAGCAGTAAACAGTCCTTTATACCTGAATGAGGAGGAAGAAGAAATGTACAGGGCTATGCTTTCATTACAGAATGAATACGGAAAACAGCCCAACGGAGGATTTCCCAAGTATTTTCTGAATTTTTTAAAGCAGCATTTTCATGTGCTCCAGGGAATGATTCATTACACCGTTCCTCAAATAAATTTTGATGAAAGGATAGTCAAGAAAGACCTGGAGCAATTCAGGTTTTCCGGTGAGTATGCAGACCTGCTTTTTGATACAGAAGAGGATGATGATTTTTATACGGTGCGGATATATGCCAGGTTGGGCGATAATCAGATAGAGTACAATCTACGGGAATTTACAGTTTGCCCGTATTTCGTGGTAAGTGACGGAGTGGCTTATCTATATAAATCTTACGAGGCTGCATTGTATTATAATGGTGATAATGACGAAAGCTACTTTTTTACAGATAAAGATGAGCCTGCTCCTTTGATTGAAGTACTCAATGAATTTGCCCGATTTTTTGAAGTGAATTATCCCGCATTTGTCATTCCTGAAATCCGCAAAATCGAACAGCCCGGTAAAGCACTGTATCTGAAGGAAGGAGGTAATTTTATCATTTTAGAACCGAGATTCATACTGGAAGACGGACAGTTTTTTGTTCTGCCGGCACAAGGTCGGATGCTGAGTCAGAACTCTGATGATCTCAATCCGGTATTCATTGAATTTGATGATGAACAGGCTGACCAGTTTGTAAATTTTCTCAAAGCACAGCATCCTGTTTTTGAGGAGACCTATGATAAGAGCCGGAGTTTTTACATAGAAGTCAAAGAACTGATAAAGCATGCCTGGTTTTTGCAGTTTTTTGCTGCATGTAAGGAAGCAAATATTTCCGTGTTTGGTCAGGAGCAACTCACAAATTTCAGATTCAACACCAATGCTGCAAAAGTGGCGATGAATATTTCATCCGGAATAGACTGGTTTGATGTGAAAGTGGATATCAGTTTCGGAGATCAAAAGTGCAGTTGAAGCAGTGGGTGGAAAGTGTGCGGAATAATGAGCGGTATGTCCTGCTGGATGATGGCAGTCTGGGACTGATACCTGATGAATGGTATGAAAAGCTTAAGCAGGTGGCCCTTGCCTCTGATGAGGAAAAGGGTAAACTCAAGATCAGCAAATACAGATTTGGTGTCATTGACAGTATGTTTGAAGAGCTGTCGGATGTCAAAATGATGAAGGAGATCAAATCTAAAATGAAGCAGCTTCAGCATTATGAATTCAAGAAGACTTATCCGGTGCCTGCCGAGGTAAAGGCTGACCTGAGAGAGTATCAGGTGCTTGGATTTCAATGGCTCAAGGCTCTCAACGATTTGGGTTTTGGCGGTTGTCTGGCAGATGATATGGGGCTGGGCAAGACAGTGCAGGTGTTGTCACTGCTTGCAGATCAGCAAAAGCAGGGTAAAGGTACCAGCCTCGCCATCGTGCCGAGAAGTCTGCTCTTCAACTGGGCTGCCGAAATAGATAAATTTTGTCCCAGCTTACAGTATATCCATTATCATGGGCCGGACAGAATGCTGAAAAGGGAAGTGCTGAAGGATTATGACCTGGTCATTACGACCTATGATACTGCTACCAATGATGTTGAGTTTTTTAAAGATATACATTTCAACTATATCATCCTCGATGAATCTCAGGCTATCAAGAATCCGGCGTCCAAGCGCTACAAAGCCATGCGTCTGCTCAATGCCGACAACAGGATAGTGATGACCGGTACACCGATAGAAAATAATACTTTTGATCTCTATGCTCAGTTCAGCTTTATTAATCCGGGTATATTCGGCAGCCAGCAGTACTTCAGAGACCGGTTTGCCATACCCATAGATAAGGAACAGGATTCAGAGACCGCCCAACTGTTGAAAAAAATGATCAATCCCTTCCTTATGCGGCGTACCAAAGAGCAGGTAGCCACAGATCTGCCTGAGCGGGTAGAAAATATCATATATTGCGAAATGGATTCGGTACAGCGGTCATTTTATGATTCTCTCAAAAATACTATAAAATCAGAAATTGAGTCTGCCGTATTCAGTAAAGGTTTTGACAAAGCCAGATTTAAAATTATAGAAGGATTACTAAGATTGAGGCAGGTATGCAATGCCCCCCAGTTGGTCGATCCGTCTTTGCCGGTCCACAAGCGCTCATCTGTCAAAATTGAGACCCTGCTCGATATTGTAGAGAATGACCTCGGCAATCACAATGCCCTGATTTTTTCACAGTTTACATCCATGCTGGATATTGTAAGGGCACAATTGGATAAAAAAGAAATCAAATATGCCTATCTGGATGGATCGACTAAGGACAGAAAAGGGGCCGTAGAATATTTTGAACAGAATGAAGATGTAAAACTCTTTCTCCTGAGCCTGAAAGCCGGCAATACAGGACTGAATCTCACCAAAGCCGATTATGTATATCTGATAGATCCCTGGTGGAATCCCGCTGTGGAAGCCCAGGCCATAGACCGTACCCATCGGATAGGTCAGACCAAGAATGTATTTGCTTACAAAATGATCTGCAAAAATACCATCGAGGAAAAAATCGTAGAGCTGCAGTCCAAAAAGAAAAAACTGGCTTCTGAACTGGTGGTGACAGATGAAAACGTATTTAAATCTTTGGATAAGGAGGAAATTATAGCATTATTTGATTAATTTGCATCCTGTACAAACTCTGCCAAATGCTTTCGAAAGCAGAAAAAGATAATCACAGAGCTACCATCTTCAGACATCTGGATGGCATCGTTACCGCACCTGGAGCTTTTATTCTTTCTCAAAAAGGGGTGACAGATTATCTTCTCAGTCAGGAGAGTGTGGATGTCACAGAACTGAGCAGACTATTTAATGCCAATGAGGGATATCTCAATGTAGCACTACACGTACTGGCTGCTCAGGGGTGGCTCAGTCAGACCGTATCTGACGATGGCTCTTCAGTGAAATATCGGGTGACTGAAAGTGGTAAAGAAGCCTTTCCTTTATTCCATCTCTATGAAGGTGCATCTCATGTACTCAGATACACAGAACAATTTCATCCCAGACTCTTTGAAGTCGAGCCTTTCAGACATTGGGAAAAGGCTTTGGCCGCATACCGAAAGAGTGCATCTGAACACGATACAAATCCTGTAAAACAACAGATACTCAAACACATAGAAGGTGTACTGATTGGTCCATCCATTGTTCATCTGGCTATGAATGGCATGTTTCACAAGTATTTTATGGAAGCCTCCTTTAAGCCGGATGAATATCACAGGCATCCTGAATGCTTCGAAGTCTTGCTGGATTTTTTTGCAGAGTTGGGTTGGTTTATCAAGTCGAATGGTACCTACCGGTTTACTGAAACCGGAATGTTTTTTGCCCGGAGAGCTTCAGCATATGGCGTGACGGTGTCTTATATTCCTACCTTGAGAAGGCTGGAAGACCTCATTTTCGGCAATCCTGATGTATTGCGTCAAAATACGCCGGGTGCCAGAGAACTGCACGTGGACAGGGCTATGAATGTCTGGGGCAGCGGTGGGGCACATACCGCTTATTTTGAAGAGGTGGACAAAATTCTGATTGATATATTTAATCAACCCATAGAAAATCAACCCAAGGGTCTGCTGGATATGGGCTGTGGTAACGGTGCTTTTCTCATACATGCATTTGATGTCATAGAGAGGCAAACACTCCGGGGGAGAATGCTGGAAGATTATCCGCTGATTCTGGTAGGTGCAGATTTTAATGATGAAGCATTGAGGGTATCGAGAGCAAATCTGATACAGGCAGATGTGTGGGCCAAATTTGTGCATGCAGATATAGGCAAGCCGGATGTGCTTGCACATACACTCCGGGAGGACTATGGTATTGAATTGGGCGACCTGCTCAATTTCATAAGTTTTATAGATCACAACAGAATATGGAAGTTTCCTGCGATAGAGAGAAGCTTTGATATGCCGGTATCTTCCGGAGCCTATGCATATCGGGGCCAAAGAATAAATAACAGACTGGTTGAATCCTCACTCTATGAACATCTGCAGATGTGGGAGCCTTACATTTCAAAGCATGGATTGCTGATTATTGAATTGCACACCATAGATCCTGCACTGACTGCTGCTCATATCGGTAAGACGGCCGCTACTGCCTACGATGCCACACATGGCTATTCAGATCAGTATATCATTGAGCTGGAGAGTTTCCGGCAAATTGCCGCTGCCCTGGGACTGAATTCTGTGGCAAAATATGCTACCAGATTTCCCGATAACGAGCTGGCTACCGTATCCATACAGTTATTCAGGCGGTGATTGTTTGGGTCAATAGTATAATAAGTGATTTTTTTGACTATCTATAATTGCGACGAACATCAAAGTAATTTACTGAATAAAATGACAAAAAACATTTCATAGATTTTTGAAGATGTTAATATCTGTATTTTCCCAGAAAGACAATAAATATAAAAATGAACAAATACATCGCTATCATGGCAGGTGGTATAGGCAGCCGTTTCTGGCCTTCAAGTACGGAGGAACGACCCAAACAGTTTCTAGATATACTCGGAGTAGGCAAATCCTTGCTGAGGCTAACTTATGAGCGGTGTATCAGACTGGTACCTTCCGACCATATTTTTATCGTTACAAATAAAAAGTATAAAGAACTGGTACAGCAGCATCTTCCGGAACTCCCTGAGCGAAATATATTATGCGAGCCCAGCATGAATAATACCGCTCCCTGTGTGGCATATACTGCACTGCGTATCAATGCCATCAATCCGCAATCTGTATTTGCTGTACTGCCCTCAGATCATATCATACTCAAGGAAGAGGAGTATCTGCGGATTTTGGGTCAGGCCTTTGAATATGCTTCGACCGGAGACAGGATAATAACGCTGGGCATACAACCTACCCGCCCGGATACAGGCTATGGATACATCAATTACGATCGGTCCGGTTTGAATCAGGGATTATGCAAAGTCCTGTCTTTTAAGGAAAA
Organism: Saprospiraceae bacterium; assembly: GCA_016716335.1. GTDB lineage: Bacteria > Bacteroidota > Bacteroidia > Chitinophagales > Saprospiraceae > OLB9. The sequence continues at coordinate 92,571 of JADJWN010000005.1, forward strand.
ACCGGATGCTGCCACCGCACAGCGGTACATTCAGTCCCGGGGATTACCTGTGGAATGCCGGCATGTTTGTGTGGAGTGTACATACTATTCTGCATGCTTTTGAAAAGTATGCTCCCGACATTACTCATATCCTGCAATCTGAAAAGGAGGCGTTCAATACAGATCGGGAGCAGGATTATATTGACCGGATTTATCCCCTGACTGCCAGAATATCCATCGACTATGCAATACTTGAAAAGGCCGGCAATGTATATACCATACCGGCAGATATCGGATGGAGTGATCTCGGCACCTGGAACAGTCTGCATGCGTATCTGGCAGACAGCAGCGATCAGGTGACTATTGGCAATCATATTCACCTCATTGATTGCAGGGATATCATTGTGAGATCTGACAATGATAAAGTAATTGTCATCAAAGGATTGGAAAACTATATAGTAATCGATGAAGAAAATGCCTTGCTTATCTATCCCAAATCAGATGAGCAGGAAATAAAAACTGTGGTTAATTCTCTTACAACAGCCTGACTTTTGGGGATTCTCATTTTTATGAAAAACCGTCAGTTTAGAGTATGAAAAATCATCAGTTTAAAGTATGAAAAACCGTCAGTTTAGAGTATGAAAAATCATCAGTTTAAAGTATGAAAAATCATCAGTTTAAAGTATGAAAATTCATCAGTTTATAGTATGAAAAACCGTCAGTTTATAGTATGAAAATCCATCAGTTTTAAGTATGAAAAACCGTCAGTTTAGAGTATGAAAATCCATCAGTTTAAAGTATGAAAAATCATCAGTTTAAAGTATGAAAAACCATCAGTTTACAGAATGTGTTTAGGGTTCAATTTTAATAAATGCTTATATTTGAAGCTTATTTTGCAGTGTTAAGGACTGATGGAAAATAAAGTAATCAAAAGGGTATTGAATCAACACCTGAAGAAGGTAGCCACTTATTATCCTGTAATAAGTCTGGCGGGACCGAGACAGGCCGGTAAATCTACTTTACTCAGAGATAGCTTTACAAACTATGAATATATCAGTCTGGAGAATCCGGATATTGCCCTGTTTGCAAGGACAGATCCAAGAGGATTTTTTAATCGTTACTCTGAAGGAGTAATCATTGATGAGGCTCAGAAGATACCGGAGCTTTTTTCTTACCTGCAGGGTCTGGTAGATGAAAAAAGGATTCCGGGCAGATTTATATTGTCCGGGTCTCAGAATTACCTGCTGCATAGAGGGATTACACAGTCTCTCGCCGGCAGAGTGGATATCTCCACATTATTTCCTCTGGATTTTGAAGAAATGTCAGATTTTAAGGATTGGGACAGCAGTCTGGAAAGTCTCATGGTCAATGGATTTTATCCGGGCAGATGGGTACATGAGATACCTCCCAAAATATTTTACAGCAATTATATAAGGACCTATCTGGAACGGGACGTTTCTGATTTGGTGAATATTGGCAACCTAGCTACTTTCAGAAGTTTTTTAAAACTCCTGGCTTACCATTGCGGTACTCAGGTCAAAATTACTGAAATGAGTAACAGCCTCAATGTTTCATTCAATACCATTAAATCCTGGCTTACCATTCTGGAGTCAAGTTATATTATTTTCACCTTAGCACCCTATTATAATAATTTCGGCAAGCGGTTGCTCAAGACTCCCAAGTATTACTTTTATGATACGGGGCTTTTGTGCCATCTTTTGGGGTTGGGTGACAATCAAAAACTGCTGCAATCAGATAAGTACGGCATTATTTTCGAAAACATGGTTATAGCAGAAAAGATAAAGTTTCTCACCCACCGGCATATCCATCATGATATGTTCTTTTTCAGAGACTCCAATGGAATGGAGGTAGATCTTATAGAAGCAGATGAGAGTAACTCTGTGAAGATGTATGAAATAAAATCCGGAAGGACATTCAAAGCTGATTTTTTAAAGAATATGACCAAACTGAAAAATAAAGACAATTCTTTGCGGATGAATGTAATTTATGCCGGTGACCAGACCCTTTCATTAAAGGATTACGCTGTTTCCAACTGGAAGGAAATGCATCGAGCTGCCAATTGAACTTTTGTAAATCCCATTAAACGCTTAAATCTCATTGACCTCTCCACCAAAGAAGCTTACCATCGCCCTCGTAGCCAATTCCACCTGGAATATTTATAATTTCAGGCTCAATCTGATTGACAGATTTTTGGCAGAAGGGCATGATGTGGTGGTAATAGCACCTGTGGATGAATACATCAGCTATAAGGAGAGCTATCCACAGGTCAGGCACTTTGGATTAAGGTTTCTGGACAGAGACAGCACCAACCCACTTAAGGATATACTCCTTATACTCGAACTTATGAGGAGATACCGCAAAATAAAACCGGATCTGGTTTTGCATTTTACCAACAAACCCAATATCTATGGTGGCATAGCAGCATGTCTGGCAGGGGTTCGTTCTGTGGCGGTAGTTACAGGGTTAGGTTATGCTTTTATACATAGGGGCTGGATTACCCGGATTATCTCTTTGCTTTACAGCATCGCATCCCGATGTCACAGGAAATTCATTTTTGAAAATATAGAAGACAGGGAGCTGCTCGAGTCTTTGGGTATTGTCGGTAAGGACAGAGCAGTATCGGTCAAAGGTTGTGGGGTCAATACCCGATATTTTACTCCGGTGAAACACAGTCAGAACGGCAAAGTTGTATTCACATTTATAGGCAGATTGCTTTATGACAAAGGAATACGGGAGTATGTAGCAGCTGCCAGAAAGATGAGGTCGGTCACATCAAATGCAGAGTTCTGGATAGTAGGGGAGCTGGATCCTGAGAATCCCGCAACCGTGGACAAGGACGAACTGCTCCAGTGGGTGGAGAATGATATAGTGTATTATCACGGCTTTGTCAAGGATGTAAGGCCGTTGATAGCACAGTCGGACTGTATTGTATTGCCTTCATATAGAGAAGCTATACCCAGAACGATCACAGAAGGTATGGCAATGGCAAAACCCGTCATTACCACTGACTCAGCCGGTTGTCGTGAGGCAGTAGATGAAGGAGTGAATGGATATCTGACAAAGGTCAAAAATATAGACAGTCTCGTACAGGCAATGAAACATTTTATGGCTTTGGATGGTGAGCAACGTCATAGTATGGGGCTGGCCGGTCGGGAAAAAGCCTGCAGAGAATTTGATGACAAGCTGATAGCAGACCACATATACCGCATAATTTCCGAAACCACTTTGTCTTAACTAAAGCTTGTCTTAGCGTCCACGCTAAAGTTTGTCTTAGCGGCCACGCTAAGATAACATATTCCCAAGGATTCCAAGCCTGAATAAAAGAGGCTCAGGCAAGATGCCTTTTACTATATTGCATCGTAGCCCTGAGGCTACGACGAACAAAAAGCTTGTCTTAGCGTCTACGCTAAGATATCTTATTCTCAAGGCTTCCAGGCCTGAATAAAAAGAAGTATCAGGCAAGATGCCTTTCTTCATAACGCATCGTAGCCCTGAGGCTACGACGAACAAAATGCTTGTCTTAGCGTCCACGCTAAGATACCATATAATTTAGGCTTCCAAGCCTGAAAAACCTAAAATACAATTCTTACAATGCCACACGGCCATCAGATAAAAAATCAAAATGCCTTACATTTTGTGACCTTGACAACAGTAGGTTGGATAGATGTTTTTACCTACAAGAGGTACAAGGATTTGATAGTTGATAATTTAAACTTCTGTATCCTGAATAAAGGTCTGGAGTTATATGGCTGGGTACTAATGAGCAATCATCTTCATATGATCTGTCGGGCAAAGGAGCCTTTTAAACTTTCAGATATTCTACGAGACTTAAAAAGTTTTTCTGCAAAACAGATTATTGCTGAAATTCAAAAAAATACTGAAAGCAGAAGAGAGTGGTTGATTATGGTAATGAAATACCACACAAAATTCAATAAAAGGAATGATAATTTTCAATTTTGGCAGCATGATAATCATCCTGTCGAATTGGAATCACCTTCATGGATAAAACAAAGATTGCAATATTTGCATAATAACCCTGTCCGGGCAGGTATTACTTTGAATCCTGAGGATTACCTACACAGTTCTGCGAGGAATTACGCAGGTATGGAAGGACTGATACCGGTTCAAATTTTAGATCTGGGCCCTGATGTAGTGTTTATTCCTTCTTACGTTGTTGTTCAGGCAAGATGCCTTTCATTATAACACATCGTAGCCCTGAGGCTACGACGAACAAAATGCTTGTCTTAGCGTCCACGCTAAGATACTCTATTCTCAAGGCTTCCAAGCCTTACTCAAAAAGGGTATCAGGCAAGATGCCTTTCATTATAACACATCGTAGCCCTGAGGCTACGACGAACAAAATGCTTGTCTTAGCGTCCACGCTAAGATACCATATAATTTAGGCTTCCAAGCCTGAATGAAAAGAGGCTCAGGCAAGATGCCTTTCATTATAACGCATCGTAGCCCTGAGGCTACGACGAACAAAAAAGAAGCTCAGGCAGGATGCCTTTAACTATAATGCATCGTAGCCCCGAGGCTACGACGAACAAAGTTTCAATGAATTCTGAGTTGTCTATATTATTCATCCACTATCATTATCCCCCTGTTAAAAATAGTGGAGTGTACAGAAATTACTATCTCTCTGAGGCTATTTCAAAGCTGATTGGAAAATGCTTTGTCATCACATCAGACAACAGCAAAGTACTGCCCCTTGAAGCATTACCCATAAATCCTGATATCGAAGTATTTCCTTGTTTCACCTGTGATTATCGTACAATTTCAGGCAGCCTGGGCAAAACAGGTAAAATAAAGCATGGGGCACAATTTTCTGAACACAAAAAGGACTCCCCAATTGCTCAATTTCTCCTTAGAGTACAAAGGAGTTTTCCTTTCAATCTGCTATTGGCAGAAGGGAGTATCCTGTACATTTTTAATGCTTACTTTACGGCAAAAAAATTAATCCCCCAACATAAAATCAAAGTGGTTTTTTCATCCTTCATGCCTTATGCGGACCATATCATTGCATGGATGCTCAAAGGTAAATTTCCACAATTGATCTGGATTGCAGACTTCAGGGATTTGCAGGTGGAGCCTATCTATAAAAACACTTTATGGCCCGGATTTCAAAAAAAAGTAGAAAAATATCTTCTGCAAAAAGCCGATGTGGTGACCACAGTTTCAAATGGCATCACTGCAAAAATGAAGGAAATACATTCCAACGTACATACTATAACCAAAGGTGTAACTTTAAGACCTGTTCTATCTTCTTTTGATCATTTTACCATACATTATTCAGGCTCCTTGTTTCTGGAGTACAGAGATCCTCGTCCTTTATTCCGTGTGATGAACAAATTGCTTTTAGATCAAAAATTGGATATAAATAAAGTCCGGTTTATATACGCCGGAAAAGATGGAAAGCGCATGTCATTATGGGCAGCAGAAAATGGATTAGAATCAATTTTTGTCAATAAAGGCATGCTATCCAGGTACGAAGCACTGGAGTATCAGAGTAAATCACATATCAATCTCCTACTCACCTCTGCCAGCGAAGAACATACAGGACTGCTTACGGGCAAATTATTTGAATACATCGAAGCAGGTAGGGAGATACTTTGCTGGATAAAAGGCAGTAGAGATCAAGAGATAGAAAGAATGTTTGATGATTATGGACTGGGTTCTGTTTTATATAAGGAAGATGACCTGGAAGCCTATATTATAAGCAAATATAGGGAATGGATTGAGACCGGCGAGGTTCGCTCTCATCATAAGCAAGAGAAAATCATGCAGGAATTAAGCTGGGATCATCAGGCCGGTAAAGTTTTGCAATTGATCGAAAAATTCAGTAAATCTTGAGTCATTACAAACTTTTATCTGTTGTGGGGGCACGTCCGCAGTTTATCAAACTTGCGGCTATGCACAGAGCTATTGCAAAGATTCCAACACTCAAACATGTGATTGTGCATTCCGGGCAGCATTATGATTTTGAGATGTCAGACAGATTTTTTGAGGAACTGACTATCCCCAAACCGAATTACAACCTTGAGATAGGCTCTGATCATCCGGTATTGCAGATGGCAAAGTGTATGACAGGATTGGTGGATGTTTTCGTGAAAGAAAAGCCGGACATAATATTGGTATATGGAGATACTAATACCACAGCAGCGGCTGCCATTGCTGCTGCCAAATGTAATTTCAAAACAGCCCACATAGAAGCAGGTCTCAGGGAGTGGGACAAGTCCATCCCGGAAGAAGTCAACAAGCTGCTCACGGATGCAGTCACAGACCTGTATTTTACACCTACTGAAACAGGTAAAATCAATCTGGAAAAAGAAGGCAAAACGCAAAATGTTTTTGTCACAGGAGATATCAGTCTGGATCTCCTCTATGATTACACTCCTGAATCAAAAATCTCAGTCCCCGAAGAGCCATACATATTCATGACCTGCCACCGGGCTGTCAACACAGATAATCCGCAGAACTTAAAACAGATATTACTTGCAGCTGAAGCAATAGCTAAACCTGTAATTTTTGCATTACATCCCAGGACAAAAAAAGTGATTGAAACTCACTTTTCCGACTGGCATGCGGACAATGTCACTATTATTGATCCCCCGGGATTTTGGGATACTCAGACGTATATCAAGCATGCAGAATTTGTCCTTACAGATTCGGGGGGAATCATTAAGGAAGCCTACTTTCACAAAGTACCTGCGGTGATTCTGGACAAACAGACAGAGTGGGTGGAGACTGTACAGGAAGGATGGAACGTCATCGCCGGACCTGACAAAAATGCAATTCTAAGAGCCGTACACAACTGGAAAAGACCCGACTATCACAGCAACTGTCTGGGTGATGGCAAAGCAGGTATGAGAATTGTGGAACAAATAATACAATATCTTGAAAAATTGAACATAAACAAATAAGTACTTGTTTGGGTACGTATAACTCAATATTTTATGATTGTAGCTAATTTCAGTGAATTCAGATCAGAACTTAAGAAGTATTTGGATAGAGTTTAAGAAGATAACGAAATACTTATCTTAATGAGAAGCAAAGGAAAAGGTGCTGTAATGCTTTCTCTGGATGAATATAATAGTCTTATGGAAACTGTACATTTGCTGAAATCCAGGTCCAATGTAAACAGACTGTTCGAATCCATCCAACAGGCTGATGAAGAAAAATTTGCCCCTGAAATCAGCATATCGGAATTATGAATGTAAAATTCACTATGCATGCCTGGGATGACTATGTATATTGGCAAACAACAAATAAAAGTATAAACAAGAAGATAAATAGTCAAATAAAAGAAATTGCAAGGTGCCCATTTGAAGGAACCGGAAAACCTGAACCGCTAAAGTATGAACTCTCCGGATTTTGGTCAAGACGTATCAACGCAGAACACAGATTGGTGTACCAGATTAAACGGAGTGATATATTGATAATAAGTTGCAGATATCATTTTGATTGAAAGTATGGCAATAAAAAAAAATATCCTTATTCTCGCCCCTCACACCGACGATGGAGAGCTCGGCTGCGGTGGATTTATAGCTAAGGCAGTACGTCAGGGAGCAGAAGTATATTATGCAGCTTTCTCTACGGCAGATGAAAGTGTGCCTGCCATATTTCCACCCAACCAGCTGGAGATAGAGGTCAGAGAAGCCACTGCAATCCTCGGCGTCAGACCGGAAAACCTGTATGTATATAAACATGAGGTACGCAAGCTCAATTATGTCCGCCAGGAAATTCTGGATGAAATGATAGCTCTTCGCGAAAAACTCAACCCGGATCTGGTGTTATTACCTTCCCAAAATGATATCCATCAGGATCATACTACGGTCACAGCTGAAGGTATCAGGGCTTTTAAAAATACTTCCATTTTGGGATATGAATTGATCTGGAACAATCTCAGTTTTTCAACGGATTATTTTTGCGTTATTTCCGAAGATGACCTGAATAAAAAGATTGCTGCATTGGGTGCCTATAAAACACAGGCAGGAAAAAACTACATGAAACCTGAATTTATTCGATCCATGGCTGTAATCAGGGGTACTCAAATCAATGAAGGCTATGCTGAGGCTTTCGAAGTAATCCGTTGGATTGATAAATAAGGGGTTGCTTTGCTTAGAAAATTAGCTTGCAAATTAAATAAGACTTCAGAAAAATCCACTTATCTTTAAAATGGTCACTGTAAAAACTAAAATTTAATCCACCACCTGAAACTTTGCGCAATTCTGAACTGAAAGTTGCTGTTCACCAACCCAATTTCCTACCATGGGCAGGTTATTTTCTTAAAATAGCTGCAGGTGACATATTTGTATTTCATGACAATGTGCAGCTCACCAAATCCGGACCAACCCGCAGAGTAAGGATACATGCAGAGAGTCCTGCACAAAATTTCAGGTGGCTCACAGTACCCCTTAAAAAACACAGTGATTATGCTTTGATCAAAGATTTGGAGATTTCGGATGAAGTGGATTGGCGTACCAAACACCTGAACACAATCAACGCTGTGTACCGGAAGTACCCTTATTTTCATGAAATTTATCCCTTGGTCAAAATCTGGTATGAGCAGACATACAGCTATGGGCTGTTAAGCAAAATGAATGGATTTTTAATACAGCAAATTTCCCAACTTGCAGGATTGGATACACAGTTTATATGGTCTTCAGAATTGCCGGTATCGGGTAAAGGCAGTGAATATAATCTCAATATAGTGAAATATCTCGGTGGTACGCATTACCTGTGTGGGACCGGCAGCAAAAAGTATCAGGATGACAGCCTGTTTGAATCTCAGAATATCCGGATAATTCAATCGGATTACATGTCAGAACTCCGGAAAAGATTGCCGGATGCGGCATCATATTTTAATCCCACCCATTCCATCATAGAACTATTGATGAGTACAGGCATCACAAATACAGTAAAACTCATGACAAACCCGCCGATATGAAAGTCCTTTTTTGTCACTGCGGGCTTTCGACCTTTGTGATGGATGAAATCAATATGCTCAGAGGCATGGCAGATGTACGGCTGATGGAGTATAGGGCTGCATCAACCTTTGCAGGAAAATTGGCCAATCTGTTTATTTCTTTTTTTCAGGCACTGTTTCTGGTGCCTCGATGTGAGGTGGTTTATTCTTTTTTTGTGGGGTATCATTCATACTTTCCCGTCATCATAGGGAAATTACTGGGCAAAAAAACAGTTGCTGTGGTCGGGGGATTTGATGCTGTCTGCATTCCATCGATTCAATATGGGGTGTTTTGTAAAAAGGGACTGCAAAGGTGGTGTGTAACACAGATTTATAAAAAACTCGATTATATTTTGCCGGTAGATGCAAGTCTTATTCAGTCCGTAAATGCTTATGCAACTGATGATGTACAGGGTATTCGCACCGGATTCAGAGAGTATATTTCTGATATCAAAGGCAATGTCACAGAATTACCTTTTGGTTTCGACAGCGAGCTTTTTGTGAGTTCCGTAGATTTGTCCCGAAAATCTGATGTCATTTCAGTAGCTCTTATCGAAAACGGGCAGGATATACTTCGCAAAGGATTTGATTTGATTGTTGAAACAGCACGTATTCTGCCGGATGTAAATTTTACCTTAGTAGGTATCACTCAGGATGTTCAGGATACATTTTTTATTGATGTACCGGAAAACGTTACCATCCATCCACCTTTGCCAAGGATGGAGCTCATTCCTTTTTACAGCCGCCATAAAGTGTTTTTGCAGGTGTCCTTATCGGAAGGTTTACCCAATACTTTGTGTGAAGCAATGTTGTGCGGATGTATTCCCATAGGGTCCAATGTGAACGGAATCCCAAAAGCGATAGGAGATATGGGTTTTATCCTTGAAAAAAAAGACAGAAAATTATTGGCAGGGTTGATACTTAAATCATTGGCACTGGATGATACTGCCGGAATCAGGGCAAGGCAGAGAATTATGGATATGTTTCCTGTGAGTCGAAGGGTGGAAGCGGTCAAAAAAATAATTGCAGAAAACTGAAAATGCCTTTTTTCAGCATCATAATTCCTACCTACAATCGGGCACATATCATTCACAGACCTGTAAAGAGTATACTGGCTCAGACATTTACAGATTGGGAGCTGATCGTGGTGGATGATGGCAGTACAGATAATACCCAAGAAATTGTCATGTCATATAATGATCCGAGAATCCGATATGTGTGGCAGGAAAATCAGGAGCGCAGTGCAGCCAGAAATCATGGCATCCGGCTTGCTCAAGGAGAATGGATTTGTTTCCAGGATAGTGATGACGAGTATCTGGCAGAACACCTGGAAGTGTTGTATGAAGGAATAAAAAGTAATCCTGCATATAAGGTGATAAGGACAGGACTGAGAATTATTACCTCAGAGGGCAAAGAAAAATATTCTCCAGTCGCAAAAGAGCATAAATATGATACTTATCCGGTACAGTGTTTTACCTCGGCGGCTTTCGAAAAGTCTGTTTTTCGCGATTGTAAATTTGACAATTACCTGCATATCGGAGAGGATGCACATTTTTTTTTCAGAGTTTATGAATCCTTTGATATTTTGGTGATACCCGGGTTTACAGTGATTTATTACAGTGAAAATACATCCCGGATCAATCTCGGGTACCAATTGGAAAAGTTAAAATCATTTGAAAAATTGAGAAATCTGAATTTGAGTAAATCGAAGGCTGCCGTAAATTTTCAGATTTCCTTTATAAGCCAATCTATTCTCTATCATTCGGTAGCCGAACGAAAACAGGTTATTCATTCCCTTCAAAAGAATTTCAGGGAGTTTTTTACGCATCCGGATATTTACCTTTATAGTCTCTGGTATTATTTAAGAATCAGGATTCTGGGTTAAATACTTTTTCCAAATACCTTTCCCCCATAAAAATACACCGGTTCGAGCACTTCATAAACCAGATTCTGCCAATAGTAATTTCTTTGGGTAATAAGTTTGATTATAGCCTTGGGAAATCTCCTGAAAACAGCTCCTGCCAGTGATCTCACCAACTGCAGGATTCTGATAAATTTATTTTCCTTTACAGCATTTTTAAAAAAACTTCCCTCCAGATATCTTCTCCTTAAGCACCACTCTAAGCTTACATACTCCGGCTTAATCCAGTGATATACTACCATTTCCGGATCAAAGGCAAATCTTGCCCCACGCTGTGCCAATCTCAACTGCACATCTGTTTCATCCCCAAAGTTTTTTTCCTCTCCTTTCATCCCATATCGACTATCGAATCCACCAATCTTCTCTAATGTGTCTTTTTTGTACATGACAATGCCGCCACTCGGTATGGTGTATGGACATTCTGTAAAGTGGTCCGCATATTTTACCTTGGATCCAAAGTTAGTATCCATCCATTCCGGCAATGCAGTATCACTGTATCCGTAATACATACCCCCGACGCAATCAAATTTTTCACCATATTCACGGATGATTTTCAGACATCGTTCTATGAGATTGCTCTTGGCATAAGCATCATCATCTACATATAACAACCACGTACCTTTTGCTGATTCCAATCCTTTATTTCTTGCATTACTGAGACCTGCTACAGGTTCAAATGCGTATATTAAATTCTGATATCCTTTTTTTGCGAAGGTTGCAACTTCTTGGGTTGTATCAGAGGATTGGTTATCAACAATAATTAGTTCAACCTCCTCGGTGCATTGAGGTAAGAGCGAGTTAATGCATTTTTCTAAGAGTTTCGCTCTGTTGCGGGTGCAAATAATTACAGAAAGTTCAATTTCCTTCACGACAATCCCACTTTATAAGGTTTACAAACAATGACCTGGGTAGCCTGATGATAATTGGAAATGAAATGCTCCTTTATTTCAAAATACCTTCCGATAAATTTATGAAATTCACTGAATGTCCATTCCCGGTAATGCGAGGGATTTCTGGGGGGGCCGAAGTGCCACCATGATTCCAGAATTTTTCTGTCCGGTGTGCTTATAATTAATAAATCAAAAGTGATATTGTCCTTTATTTTTCTGATAAATGCATCAGGGTCTGCGATGTGCTCGATGACATCGGCACAGATAATCATATCAAAATGACGTCCCAAAACTTCATCCGGACTCATCCAATGGTATTGCGGATACTTATTCTTCAGGTACATTAAAGTAGAATCCGTTTCAACTCCTGTAAATGGAATATCTTTAAAATATTTTATGGTTTTGTATCCTGACCCGCAACCAATATCCAGTAAGTCCCTGTATTTATTATCAAGAAAAATATGGTAAGCTTTCTCATACACTTCTTCCTGCCAGGCATCTTCATTTTGGGTATCATCAAAGGCTTCTGCATTTTTCCGGTGGATGTATCCTCTTTTTATGCAATAGATATCTGTGTCGTAAAATGAATTTACCACATGCTTCAAAATGGAGAAAAATTTATGAATTCGCCTGATTTTCAAATTTGAAATTAAATTTACCTTTGATATGACCGATATTTGAATCCTGAAAATTCCTGTCCACCGAAAAACTGAGACAATCTCTGTCTTCAAAAATATCCACATTTCCGTTGCCCAGCCATATACTCAGTGTATAAATCCCCGCTGCAAGTTCCGGTTGTAATATTTCCACCGTAATTTTCCCTTTCTTAAGACTATATGGAGTAAACTCTGTATTTTCTATGGTAGGGTTACTTCCAAAGACCGGTACACCATCCATAGTGCTTACCACAAAGCCAAAATGTGGTATCTGCGGGGCTGTGTCAAATGAAAAATAACATTCAATAAGCAGATTATCTTCCTGTCTAACGACGACCCTTTGGACGACATTTTCAGGTTCGTACTGTCTGAATCCCAGATCTTTGAAGTTAAAATACTTTTGCACTGCCTGTTCGGTAGGTCCGGCATAGTCACATTTGCCATTTTCCAGTATAATACATTTTGTCGTATTCATCAGAATGCTTTTGGTGTCATGGCTGACGAGTAAAATGGTTTTGCCTTTATCTTTTTTGATTTCTTCTATTTTGGCAAAACATTTTTTTTGAAACTCAAAATCACCTACAGAGAGCACCTCATCGATCAGAAGTATTTGTGCATCCAGATGTGAAGCTACTGAAAATGCAAGTCTCAATTGCATACCAGTCGAATAGTACTTCAGTTGAGTATCTGTAAATGCCGCTACTCCGGCAAATTCAATAATTTCATCAAACCTCTGTTTAATTTCTCTATAGGACATACCCAGCAGCGAACCATTGAAAAATATATTTTCTCTGCCTGTCAACTCAGGGTGAAATCCGGTTCCTACCTCCAGCAAGCTTGCTACTTTGCCTTTTATACGCACTTCACCTTTGGTGGGTGGTGTGACTCTCGACAGAATTTTGAGCAAAGTGGATTTTCCTGCCCCGTTTTTGCCGATGATGCCGAGTGATTCGCCTTGTGGTACTGTGAATGAAATATTTTGCAGTGCCCAAAAATATTCTTTCTCTGCATTATTAAAAATATGACCCCATGATGACAGGCTCTCGCGGAGGCTTTTGTATCTTAGCATCCGGCCTTTTCGGTACTTTTTCCAAAGGTCTGCAACTTCTATTACCGGATTGAGGCTCATAATATTTCCGGAATTATATGGGTTGTTGGTATAGGTATCATACTATATCTGCAAAACTGCGTTCGTACCTGTTGAATATAACAATGCTTGAAAGGAATAATACAGCCAATACAGTAAGGGAAGAAAAGCTTATATCATTTACAGGTAATATCCTGCCTGACTGAATGGCAGTCCTTATCAGGTCAATGGAATAATTCAATGGATTAAGGTCCAGAAGTATTTTCAGAAAATTGTTTTTCAGAATATGGCTGTCATAGATTACAGGAGTGATAAAGAAGAAGGATTGTACCAAAAATGGCAGTGCATATCTGACATCCCTGTAAGTTACATTTAACGCAGACAATACAGTCCCGATACTGAAGGTGAATAGCGCAGTAATCATAAAAGCCAGCAACATCGAAATAATAAATGATACCCAATTTATGGAAAGCAGTGAGGCGTAACTGTAGTATATCACAAGGGCCAATAATAATAATGTGCTGATTATAAAATCAAAAGCAGCCGTCAATACTGAGGATAAGGATAAAATTATCCGGGGGAAATAGATTTTTCTGATCATTGTCCCATTTGAAACAATGGACTGTGTACAATGATTGACTCCCTGACTGAAATAATTCCATATAATCAGGCCGGAAAAATAATATAAGGCTGCGGGTATGCCGGCTGTTTCAAGACTCAGCCCTTTGTGAAAAATAAATATAAAAAACAGCATTAAGATCAAAGGCTGAGCTATTGTCCAGACAATTCCCAATGAAACCTGTTTATATCTGACTTTAATATCTTTCCAGACGAAGAAGTATATCAGCTCTTTTCTCTCCAGGATTTCGGAGAAGTATTGTTTTAATGAGGATTCGGGTTTTATAACTGTGGTGCTGTCCATGTTTCACTTGCGTTCATTTTGATGCTGCTCAGTATTTATCTCATAATTACAAGCTTGCCAAAACCCTCTTTGAAAAAAGAATCCGCTTTTTTGATTTCAAAATGTTTTATCTCCCGGTTATCCGCATTCCGGATATTTACTTTATATAAATAGACACCATTCGCAAGCTTCGAACCATAATCATCCGTGCCATCCCACCTGTATTCCGTTTTATTGAGGCCTATTCTCAGATTGCCCAATTCATTTTTGTGTATTTCCTTTACAATTTTGCCGGATAGCGTCATTATAATAATGCTGAAATCCTGTGGTATCTCACGACCTGTCAGTGTAAAAATAAACTGGGTGGAGGTTGAGAAAGGATTGGGATAGTTGAGTATATTGGATACTGCACTTTCAGTAATCACTCTGAAGTTGATACTCTGCGGCTTCAGACCCGATTTATTGCCGGATATATCTCTGCCCTGCACAGTGAGCCGATAATCACCGTCTGTCAATTTGGGTGAGTATATAAGTATGGCAGGCTCCGTTTCATTACCCGGAAAAAACCGGAGATCCGGGCTGTCAAACGGCACGGTAATACTTTGGTTTCTGCCTGTATCTAATTGAATCTCAAACAGCCTGGGGTCATTTAGGGGTAGCAGAATGTTATTGTCACGAAGCTCTATTCTGATTTCCGGGGTAGGCGACACAATATCTCTGTCCATAATTTTGATACCGTCAAAATAAATATCGAGAATGGGGTTGACATTATCTCTGATTATTTTGAAATTCTGAACATATGAATTGTTGAAGAAATACAATTCTTCCTGATCCTTGTCGGGATTGATTTCGATTACGACCTTGATAATATCTTCATACCCGATTAATACAGGAAATCGGAAATTGTCTTCAATGACTCCATTGGATTGTAGCGGCTGCAGTCTTTTATAGCTGATATTTGTATTATTATTCTGGTCAAATATGGTGTATTTTACCAAAATACTATCCATGGCTATATAGTTAGTATTTCTGATTTTGTACCGGATACTCACATTTTGCCCATGCTGTACTTCTATCAAAGGAGGATTACTGGTGGTGGCCAATTCGACAGCTGCATCCGGCAGCGGCTTGCCTGCTATCCTCCAGTATTTGAGCTGTGGCGGAATTCTTTCATTAGGATTCCTCAGATTGGCTGAAATTTTCAGATAG
Organism: Saprospiraceae bacterium; assembly: GCA_016716335.1. Classification (GTDB taxonomy): domain Bacteria; phylum Bacteroidota; class Bacteroidia; order Chitinophagales; family Saprospiraceae; genus OLB9. The sequence continues at coordinate 108,203 of JADJWN010000005.1, forward strand.
GGATAGATATTGGATTGAATCCCGGATAAGTTATTGTTTTGCCACAGTTCTTTATCTATGATTTTTTCATTACCGGATTTTTCAATTCCAATAATATTGACAGATGATGTAGCATTCTGAAAATTATTGGGCAGAAATTCATATTTTATGGAATTCCATCGGGTCATAGGGCCGATTGCAGAACTCTGCACCTCTCCCTGCAGCCTTTTATTGTAATAGGCTACATTGCTTTCTATAATGCCATTTACATTTTCGGCCACCTTTTCTGCCAGTACTCCTTCGTCACCATTGACCAATTGGATCAGATAAGGTACAGACCCGGTGGTCTCCAGCTCTCTGACCCTTTGTGCCCCCAGTTTTTCCAATACATTGAATATGGAATTTCCGTATATGGCCATATCACTGTCCCATTCCTGAGGTTTGTAATCAGATTGTTCGTTTCTCTGAATGGTAAAAAAAGTAAGGTAATACCCTTTGGTGATTTTGCTCTCAATGAAATCCACCACTTTTTTTCTTTCCTCTGGTGTATTCGTCCTGAAAGCAAATACATCCAATGCGGTGCCTGTGGGATTAAAACTGCCAAAGAGTCCTCCGGCAGGGTTTAAAAGATCCCACATATTAAACTGGTTGTTTACTACCATACCGACTCCGGCATCCATGAAGTCCCATGGAGATACGGACCCGAACCTTACATTATTGTAAAAATATCCCGGCTTGTCATTCACGTCCCACAGTCTGTTGCGGATTTTCACAAAATTAAATTCCCGGCCAAATTCGAGCCTTCTTTTTGTTGTCTCTCCAAATTCGGTATTCAGAAAATCATTGCCCAAAAACTGAAAAAAATGGCTTTGATTCCAGCCTTCTTCTTCATCTGGGAGATATACAAATGAAGCTCCCGACCACTTGTATCCTTGGCCGGCTGCACTGTCCGGACTGATCCTCCAGTAATATACTCTCTCATTGACTAATGCCGTAGCAGGCCTGTACTCAATCAGACCACCCTCAGACTCTATGGATGCAGACTCCAGCAATGGACTGTTGAAATATGCAGTGGTATCTATCTGTACAATATATTTTGCTTTGGCGACGGGCACACTGGTCGTAGATGCCTTCAACACATAGTGATCTCCGGTATTGATGATGCCCAGATCGGGTGGATACACGGTTTTCGCAAAATTGTCCGTGACAAAAAATTCATATCCTCTGTTAAAATTGAGGGTATTGTTGTTTTCCGCAGCAGGATATGCCACTTCACTGATTTTGTTGTCAGGGTCTATGATTCCGTTTAAAATATTTTTTCCAATGGAGGCCAGTCCATAATTTTTCAATGGAATTTTAAGCTTTTCTTTGCTGGCGATGCCTTCTTTCTTAATGATGAGGGTATCGATGACTTTACCGTCAGGTAAGCTATGATAAAATGCGATTTCAACCGAATCCTTGGTGTGGGCTCCGATATTTACAATGTCTGTTTCAATAAAAAAATCTTCCTGCGAAGCCTGTATCAATGCCGGATCTGTTTTTACAGAATTATTGTCAAAGACATAATCCGGCCCATCAAATATGTACATTTTCACAGCGGGATCACCATGATAAGTCATCTGACTGTAGAATGCATAGTTGGAAAAAGTACTGTTGCGGTATTTATTGGCAAGAAAAGTAATGACCTCTCCCATGGTGCGGTTGCGGTATTCATCCGTGAATAACTGGTAAAATTCCCTTGAGTAATTGGCTAGGGTCGGGATGAATGCTGTACCTGTTGAGGCAAAAAAAGCGATAGAGCCTCTGTTTTTTTCCAATACAAAAGATTCGCTGATTCCTTTTACTGAGCCATGCAGATTGCCTGAATAGCATCCGAGAGAAAGAATAATGGGATACTTGCCGAAATTGTCATAATTTCTTGGATTTTCTATGGAAAAGTCCCATGTCCCTACCGACGAATGCCCGAAGAAATTGATCAGTCCCAGCCCGTTTTCAAACATCCTGTTGATTTCTTCATTGACGGCAAATTGCACTGCATCGGAGCTGAGCTTGTAAAATGATCTTACCTCTGCGCCGTACGCCGACTCTCTGAGTACTCTGGCCACATTATCCAGCCCGTTTCTTATGGCATCCTGCTCGTTATTGTTTTTTCCTCCACCCAGATGAAGCACTCTTTTCATCCAGTATCTGTCTTCTATTGTCTGTGGCAGCCGGCGGGCAGCATCATATTCTTTGATTTTATCCAGGTAGATTTTGATATCCTCCGCATTTCTGGCAGCAATCCGGCCTATAGCAAAATAGGGATCCGGAAAATCCCTTTCAGAAAAAAGCATATTGTCGGAGGCAGGGTATCCGTAGCTCGGTATATAAAAGGTTTTATGCAACATGGCTTCCACTTCTTCGGGCTTTCTTGCAAAAGGATATTCAATGCCCTTACCCAGAATCAGTACAAATTTTACTTCCTGCCAGTACCTGCGGATATATTCTGAAAAATTTTTAAAACTGTAAAAGTGCCGGTCAATACCATAACCAAACAAGTCATAGATTTCCTGTACATCCACGATTTTTACTTTATGGCTTCCTCCTTCAGCACTGCTGCGGTAGGCGGCATATTCCAGTACATAGTCGGAGGCTTCGGGTCGCAGGACCTTGTTGCTGATGATGATGTAATCTTCGTCATTGTATTGTGGCATGATGATTTCCGGTCTGCTGATTTGGGGTACCGTGAGGATACCTGAATTCTCATTGACAAGCAGATAATCGGTATTTCCATCTGAGGGTCCGATGACCGCCAGCACTTTATCCCCTGATATCAAGGTGTTGTACCGCAATCCTTTATTCAGGTCGTACAATACAATATTTCCCCCCGTCAAATTAAATCCAGATATTTCGATCTTTCTGCTGCTATCCGAGGCATCCATGGTAAAACGGTAGGAGTTGCCTCCACCAAATTGAAATGCACGGGTATATTGCAATGATACATATGCGATGCGGTGCCTGTCATTGGGATCGAGATTGCGGATATTAAGGTTCATGGCGGATTTAATATCCTGTTCATTGAGAGTATAGCTTCGGTTGATATTTTGTTTGGCCCCGCTGACGAGAGTATCCAAAAACTGACCGTTGAGGTTGAGCTGCAGTTTCTGAAGATGGTTGTTTGCTCCACCTCTGATGGACAGAACAGGTGCAATGGCAGAAGGCAAAAATCCGGATACTGTAAGATTAATGGTGGAATTTTGCCTCAGCTCACTGCCAAAACCTTCGGAGGGTTCAAAATTGGAATAGCGGACATCCCCATCTACATTTTTGAAATAATTGCTGGTAAAAATTACTTTTTCGTCATGCAGGTAGTAAGGCCACGGTGTATCGGAATTGCCTGCTATATCCTGCTGTATTTCTGTGTATCTCAGATGATTTACACCGGGTTCGAGACAGATAAAATACGCATTGGTATCCGTGACATGGCTGTATTCGGGATTGAACAGGTCTTTTTTCCAGTCTTTATAGAGCAGGCTGTCTAGCCCAATTGTGTTTTTTTCTGCATAAAATCCGATGTAGTCATCTTCTATCAATGGGCCGGAGGACTTTGTGAGGTCCAGCGGTAATTCTCTTCCGAAATTGATCAGTTTGAGGTCTTCACTGCGTATTTCTGTACCCTCCATGCCACCTGCACGAAGCTGACTCGGTTTCAGTCTGTAATATCCATTGACGGCTATTTTGACTTTTACACAGTTTCCTCCTGCCGGTATCCACTCATGACCATAGGTCTGTGCATGATTATACATCTGCCCAAAAAGTATCAGAAAGAGCATTCCTGACAGTATTTTAAGCGATTTTTTCATATTAAACTATTATGTAATATATTCGTGTTTGTCAACGTGAAATTAACGCAGCCAAGATACAAATTGATGCATTAGCTGACTGAATTTTGTTAAAATGCCAAAAATACATCATTTTTCCTTAAAATGATTCCAACCCTGGGCTGTTAAATTATGAATATTCCCACCGGTAGTATGCAGTTTGAGCCCGTCAGCTGCCTCTGTGATTTCTCCGATGATAAAAACTTCAGGCATAAATCTTATTTTTTCAAGATCAGATTCGTCGATGGCAAAAAGCAATTCATAATCTTCTCCTCCGTGCAGGGCGCAGGTGATCGGATCCAGATGAAATGAAATGGCAGTATTCTCTGTATCGGGATGTATAGGTACTTTTCCTTCTTCTATAAATGCCCCGACATTGCTCTGTTTGCAGATATGCATCAGGTCAGAAGCCAGACCATCCGACACATCAATCATGGCAGTCGGCTTCATTTTTACCTTTCTGAAATATTCTATGGCACCACGTTGAGCCTCGGGTTTGAGCTGGCGTTCGAGGAGATATTGATTTTGTTCGAGTTCCGGCTGTACTCCGGGATGAGACAGGTAAATCTGTTTTTCACGTTCCAGAATCTGGAGTCCCAGATAGGCGGCACCCAGGTCTCCGGTGACACACAGGATGTCTCCGGGTTTGGCACCGTTTCGATACACAAGGTCGGCAGGGTCAGCCTGTCCCAAAGCAGTAACACTGATGATCATACCCTTAGGACTTGAGGTAGTATCACCACCTATAAGATCGACATTATAAAACCTGCAGGCCTGAGCAATACCCTCATAGAGTTCGGTAATGGCTTCCACCGAGTATTTGCTGGATATGGCAATCGAAACCGTAATCTGTGTGGGCGTTGCATTCATGGCATAAATATCAGACAGATTTACCACCACTGCTTTATAGCCCAAATGCTTGAGCGGGGTGTACATCATATCGAAATGAATGCCTTCTACCAGCATGTCAGTGGAGACTACTGTGGCACCTGATACATTTTGAATGACAGCTGCATCATCACCGGGTCCCTTCAGACTGGTACGTTGTTGCAAACTAAAGTCTTTCGTAATGTGGTCTATGAGTCCAAATTCACCCAGCGTATTGACATCAGTATGGGTCTGGTATATTGACTTTTCCAATTTTTTCAGTTTATATTTAATAAATGTGAAGTAAAGCTATCTAATCTGATGGTTTTAAACAAATATTAGTGTAAATATTGAGGTTTATGAAATATACTCCTATCCGATTTTTTTAATCAAAAGCCGCCCCGGATCTTATTTAATATTAAGGTTTTATAACAATCTTCCTGTGTGGTTCTACCTCTATGTTGAATTGAAAAAGAAACTTTTAATCTATTTTGGACACATCTACGAGATTCCAGAGTATATCATTATCAGGCAGCGGGGCAATGTATGCATAGGTGATGCCTGTGTCCGGATGCTCAAATTCAAGCTTATAGGACAGAAGCCCGATGCTGCGGTTGATGTTTGGGCGTTTGGAGCCGTATTTCAGGTCGCCTTTTATTCTCAGATCTACCGTGGCCAATTGTGCTCTGATCTGGTGAAATCTGCCTGTCTTAAGTTCGATTTTCAAGAGGTGATAATTGTCAAATTCCTGTACGGCCGTATAATACAGTATGGCCTCTTTGTACTCCGGCGTAAGTGGCTCATCTGCTGTCATGGCCCTGTTGTGCAGTTTTTTGATAAAATGCCGGAGCATGGTTCTTTCTTTTTCGGGGTTGCCACTTACTAAGGCGAGATATGTTTTTCGCACTATGCGTGCCTTGAGCATTTCAGTAAATTGGTCAGCAAATCTTTTATTTTTACCGAATATCACAAGCCCGGATACCGGCTGGTCAATTCTGTTCAACACGTAGATTTCATTGCCATACTGTCTTTTCAGCAGGGATTCGATATCCTCCTGAGCGGTATCTGTAGCCTGTACCGCTATGCCGTGCTGTTTGGTGACAATAATAAAATCCTGCTGCTCATCCAGCACTTTAAATTTTTCGGTAGCCGATTTTTGATCTAAAATCAACATATAGCTTTTTTATCATTCTATTTCTTCATAATCTACATATTCCCCGATCTGTTCCTTTGTGTTATTGTTTTCCTGAGTTGGGTGTATTCGTTCCCTGTTTTTGACAGGAAAATAAGTTTTGTAGATCACAAAAAAAAGTACACCGAGGAGGAAGTATTTCATCATTTGGATGCTTAAGACTTGATATCTATAAATAACATTATCCCCCATAATGTTCACAGCAGGCTAATGCACCTTTATCATTGCTAATCCTTCATTTACTCTGAGACAGGATTCATTTTCCAGATAATGACTGACCTGTCATCCCCGGCGGTGGCAAAACTGTCATATCCATCAAATACCAGAATACTGTTGACGCTGTTGATATGACCTGATTTTTGCATATCTGTATGGCTGACCAGAGACAGGTCATCTGCATTCCAGATTCTGAAGCTTTTGTCCCTGCTTGCAGTGATAAGGAGTCGGGTCTGAGGTATCCGTACGATTTTATTGATGGTGTACCAGTGTGCATTGACTGCCACTGTTTTATCGGGATTTATGAGTGAGCTTTTTACCAGCAATGCATCTCTTCCGCCGGAGATCAGATATTCATCTTCCAACTTCATCACCGAAAAAACCGAACTTTTATGTACACCCGGGATGGTGCTTATCAATGTCAGGTTACGGCTGTCCACCACATATATGTTACCATCACTGCTGCCTATGTACAACGTATCCGAATTTTCATCCACAAAAATGGAGCGCAGGGCTTGCGTAGAAAGCCGAATTGATTCAAGAGGCATGAGTGTTTCGACAGACCATTTCACGAGATACCCGTCTGCTCCGGCACTGTAAATGTATGGATCCTTGAACTTCAGGTCATACACACTGCCTGTGTGCTGTCTCACTCTTCGTATGATACGGTTATCCTTCATATCCAGCCAATATACATCTCCGGCAAAATCTCCGATTGCCAGGAGTTGAGCCTCTGCTGTAAAACATCCGGAAAAGATTTTGCCATCCACAGTAGCAAGCAAGGTACCGTTTTCGTCGGAGCCATCTTTTTTCCATTGCACAATCCACCCGTCTCCGCCCATAGAGATAAAGTAGGGACTATGCACCCGGTCAAGCAAATGATATATGGAGCCATTGTGTCCCGTGAGTTGGATAATTTTTGTGATATCGGGTCGGTATTTCAAACTAATACTATTTTCGCACCGGATTTGAAATGTTTTTCTGCTTAAAAAGTTTATGCCTCTCATCCACAGGGAAGAAACCCAGGACCTGATAGCCGGTATCTGGCAGGTGACGGAGCAGGATAGTTTTTTTCAGGAAAAGCTGTCCCTGTATCCCGCAGAGCTTGAGGAACTGTCATATTTGAAAAACCGCAAACGTACCGAGTGGCTTTCCTCCAGATATTTATTGCACATACTTTCCGGCAGAGAAAACAGGGCAGCCTGTCTGAAAGATGAATTTGGCAAGCCTTATCTCGACGGCAGCACATGGTACATCAGCATGAGCCATTCGGAGGATATGGTGGCTGTGGCAGCTTCTCCCCATCCGGTCGGAGTGGATATTCAGATATTGGTGCCCAAAATTTACAGAATAGCTCCTCGGTTTCTGGACAGCACAGAATTGGATTTTTGCCGGGGAGATCATACTCTTGAAATCATGCATATTCTGTGGGGAGCCAAGGAATGTGTATTTAAAGCATTTGGGAAGAAAGAAGTGGATTTCAGAAGGCATATTCACATTGCGCCCTTCGAATATCATTCCGGCAAACTTTGTTTTCAGGGTACTTTTCATAAAGAATCCCTGAGAATGGAATTTGTTTTTTTCTCCGAAACCCTGAAAAATTTTATCTTTGTTTATGGTTACAGCATTTAGATCTTCATTATTGGTTGCGGCGTTGGTTATTGCGCTTTCAGCCTGCAGGCAAAATTCAGTTCAGAATCATGCCGGGGGTAATATCCCTGTGTATGAAAGTCAGGAGTTTCAGGATTTTTATGAAAAATTTGGTACCGACAGTGTGTATCAAATGGAGCATATCGTTTTTCCGCTGGAGGGCATGCCTGCATTGCAGGATACCTCGGATGTGATTCCTGTGGATTTCAAATGGCAGCGTGAGAGCTGGATTATGCATAAGCCCTACGATGATATGAATGGTACTTTCACCAGAGAATTTATTGATTTTAAAGGAATTGTAATTGAGAAAATTGCCGACCATTCAGGCAGATACAGCATGGAGCGACGATTCAGCAAACTTCCGGATGGATGGCATCTGATTTATTACAGAGCCATGGGTCTGTCTGATTTCAATTAAGTTCTCAATTGTCGCTGGGATGACATAATCTCCTGTCGGATAGCCCATTTCTCCTCAATTTTCCTTAAATTTGACCTCTTAATTTTAAAATGCCTAACTGATGTTCAGATTATCCCTCACCTTAGTATTCATTACTTTTTACACTATACTTTCGGGGCAGCAATACTGGCGTTCAGCCGGTGTTGATGCTCGCTCCTTGCGACAAGCGCCTGAAAGACCTGAACTGCCGGTCGTCTATGATGCCTACACCCTGGAGGAAACTGCCTTGAGGTCGGTCCTTCAGAATGTGCAACAGGGATATCAGAAGATAGAATCTTTGCCGGTCATATCACTGCCGGTACCTGACCGGGGAGTGTCAGATTTCTACATATACAATGCTCCTGTAATGGAAGATGCACTGGCTGCCAAATATCCTGCCATTCGTTCCTACAAAGTCATCCATACCTCTGACAGGTCAGTCAATGGTCGTCTTGCCATGGGGCCTGATGGCATCTGGGTATCTTTGAACAGTCTGAGGGGAGAAATATTTGTGGATCCGGTACAGTTGGGGGATGGCAGAAAAATGTATATCAGCTACTACACCAAAGATGACCGGTATAATCCATACCAGGGCATAGATCTCTGTGGCGTACAGGACGAGAGACAAGCCCGAAATCCCTATTTCAACCCCATGATGAGAAACAGCTCCACGGATGAAGTCATCCGCAGAGAGTACAGACTTGCCATGGCATGTACCGGAGAGTGGGGGATGAGGAGAAATACCAGAGAAAAAGCACTCTCTGACATGAATATAATGGTTAATCGACTCAATCTCATTTATGAGAGAGATATGGCCATTAGATTCAAGCTCATAGCTGATAATGACAAACTCATTTTTATGGATCCGGAAACTGATCCTTACACAGGGTCTAATATGGGAAGGACAATACTTACCCAGAATACCGGAATACTCAACAACTTGATAGGTATTGCCTCTTATGATGTGGGTCATGTACTTTCCGTATGTTTTGATATCGGAGGAGTTGCTCAACTGGGTTCTGCCTGTCAGTTCAATAAAGGTAATGGTGTCACCTGCCACAATGACTTCAATCTGAATGTGATAGTGACGAGAGTCATGGCACACGAAGTAGGCCATCAGTTTGATGCTGCCCACTCCTGGAATAATTGTCCCACCGCCAATGACCAATACTCCTCATCTACGGCCTACGAACCCGGCAGTGGCTCCACCATCATGTCTTATGCCGGCACCTGCGGTGCTCAGGACAATGTGGCCAATGATAATGATGACTATTTTCATGTCATATCACTGGAGCAGATGTACAACAAGAGTCTCGAAGGTGGCAATGCTTTCAATTGTGCTGAAAAGATTAGTACCGGCAATCGTCTGCCGGTGATAACCTCTATGCCCTCCGGTGGATTTGTGGTGCCGATATCTACCCCGCTCGAACTTAATGGCAGTGCGACCGATGAAGATGGAGATCCGCTCACCTATGTTTGGGAGCAGTTTGATCTGGGGCCTCAGAGCACACTGGGTAGTCCCATTGGTACGGCTCCTTTGTTCAGGTCCATATATCCGGGCAACAATCCGACCAGATTTCTGCCTAAGAAAGAGGATATCATAGCCAACAGATATAACGATAAAACGAAGTATTGCCTGCCATAAGCCGACCCATAAAATTCCGTTTTACAGTTCGTGACAATCATCCCGAAGGCGGAGGAGTGGTATGGGATGAGTTGTCTTTCAGCTCCACGGCATCAGCGGGTCCTTTCAGAATTACTTATCCGATCATTGATGAGAGGTTCAGAATCGGAGATGAGATTACAGTAAGGTGGAACGTCGCCAATACAGATATGCCGCCCGTCAATTGCCGGAATGTGAATATATTCATATCCCTGGATGGCGCACTCGAAAACGGGGATCCGAAGCTCATTCCTCTGGCAATGAATGTGCCGAACAACGGTGCAGCAAGAGTAGTCATACCTAATGTTACTTCCACCCGGGTCCGCTTTGTAATTAAGGCAGCCGATAATATCTTTTTGCATGCCTCTGTGCTGAATTCAATCATTGAGGCTCCGGTAAAGCCTACTATCTACATGGAGATCACAGATGGAGATTTCAGAGATATCTGTCTGCCACAGGCAGCACAGTTCAATATAAGTACTTTGGGATTGGGAGGCCTGGATCAGCCCATCCAGTTCAGGGTGGAAGCCGGGCTGCCGGAAGGAGCAGTAGCCAGCTTCAGCAATGATTCTGTAAATCCGGGAGAAAGTACCAGGCTTACTATCAATTTGGATAATGTCAGAGGTAGCCGGTCTGCTCTGATATTTGTGCGGGCTATAGTACCGGGAGTTGATACTCTCGACAGGACCGTAAGACTTGAAATCACCGGTACGGATACCGGCAATATTGCTTTATATGCTCCCCAAAACGGGACTGGAGGCAGTACTACTTTGCCTACTTACCGATGGGAGCGAAAACCGGATGCTGATTTCTATGAGGTCGAGGTGGCTACCAACCCCTCTTTTTCAGCGGCAGCTCTTACAAGCCGTACCAATAGAACAGATACCTTCCTGGTGTCGCCTACCATTCTGGCAAAATCCACGATTCATTACTGGAGGGTAAGGGGTGTAAATAAGTGCGGACCCGGCGCCTGGAGTGAAATTTATGCTTTCAATACTGAAGCTTTGGTATGCAAGACCTATGAATCCGGTGATCTCTCCATCAACATATCAGCTTCGGGTATGCCCACTGTGGAGACCACCATCAATGTGTTTGATGAAGGAATGTGTAATGACGTTAATGTAAGAATGGTACGAGGGCTTCACACACGTGTCAGCGACCTTACGGCCTTTGTGGTAGCTCCTTCAGGCAAGGAAGTCATGTTGTGGTCGGGCCAGAACTGTTCGGGACAGAATTTTAATGTAGGCCTCGATGATCAGTCCCCTGACTTTTTCCAGTGCCCTGTCAATACCGGCAGAGTGTACAGACCCCAATCTCCTCTCTCCGCCCTGAACGGAGAAAACATCAAGGGAGGATGGAAACTGAGAGTGGAAGACAGAAGGTCTGGTGAAGGTGGCCGTCTTCAGGAGTTCAGACTGGAATTATGCTCCAACATCGCCTTGGATCAGCCCTTCATCGTAAGAAATGACCTGCTGCGATTGGCTCCCGGAGACAGAGCATCTATCAATGATATTTTGCTTTTTGTATCTGACAACAACAATACACCGCAGCAATTGGTGTTTACGCTCACCTCTATACCGGCCCATGGTTATCTCGAACTAAATGGTACAGAGCTCAAAGTCGGAGACCAGTTTACTCAGGCTCAGGTCAATAATGGTCTGCTCAGATATAAGAATCTAGATACCAATACTACCACTGATCAGTTCAGATTTACAGTCAGCGACGGAGAGGGTGGCTGGGTGCCCATAACCACCTTCAGGATTGAACTGGATCCTTCATTACCCTCTGCCAGCCAGGATATTGCTCAGATCTACGATGTGAGGATTTTCCCTAATCCGGCAAAGGACCTGCTCAACATCGCCTTGCGACTACCGGCTTCTGAAAGTTTTGATGTGGACATCATCAATGCATCAGGACAGATATGCATGAGTAGACAGGATTTCCGTTCGGATACTCAGCTGGTTATTGCAGATTTTCTGCCGGGTGTTTATATGGTCAGAATCAGGACAATCAAGGGATTGCTTACTTTTAAATTTATAAAGACCTGATTTCGTTCATAATTGCTTAATTTCGTCCCTTCAATATGATTAACGATCGAAATTAACAATGTCTAAAAACTCAAAGAGTACATTCCGTGAATACGCAGAGGCCGTATTGAGTACTACATTTTTGAAACATGTCGGGCTGGCCGTGGCCTTAATCATAGGAATTATTTATCTGACATTGTTATGGCTCAAATTTTACACCCATCACGGGCAGAAGATTGTTTTGGACGATTTTATCGGGAAAACATTGACCGAAGCAGCCAGGATAGCAGATGCTCATGATTTCGAGATTATAGTGAATGATTCTGTTTTTATTGTAGGAAAACCGGGAGGTATCATTACCGACCAAAATCCCAAGCCCGGTGCTCTGGTCAAGCAAAACAGAAAAATTTATGTGACCATCACCAAATCAGATGCCGACAAAATCAGGGTAGCTGACCTGCCGGTACTCTATGGCAATCCATTCGAACAAAAAAAGACAGAACTATCCTATAGGGATATTGATGCGGTAATAAAATCCTATGCTTATGACCCGGGAGAGCCCAATCACATTCTGGAAGTTTGGTATAAAGGCGAGCTCATTATTTCTTCCACCGTCAAAAAAGAAGATGTTTTGATCAATAAGGGAGATGCATTGGAATTTGTGCTTTCTGAACGTCAGGGTGGTGAAGTCCTCATTCCCGATCTGAGGTGCCAGGATCTTGAAGCTGCAAGGTTTTTGCTCGAAACCCGAAAACTTGAGTTGGGTGATGTTATAAGAAAAGGGGATGTACAGCCGGGAGATTTTTTATATGTCATAGCACAAAACCCACCCTATGACGGGGTGACCAATATACAAATGGGTCAGAAAGTATCCGTGACCGTTTCGGCAGTGAGACCTCCGGATTGTTTTTAATTTTACAATCTCTAATTTTCTTATAAGTATGCAGGATATTACCGTAGAAGAACTCAAGGAAAAACTCGACCGTGGCGATGACTTTGTATTTATAGATGTCAGAGAGCCTTATGAATATGAGGAGTTTAATCTCGGAGCGAGACTCATTCCTCTTGGAAGTTTATTGGGGGCGCTCAATGAACTGGAACCCCACAGGCACGATGAGATTGTCATTCATTGCCGCTCAGGTGCAAGAAGCGGGGCAGCTAAAGTGACTTTGTCACAACTGGGATACACTAAAGTAAGAAATCTCATCGGAGGAGTATTGGACTGGAGACAGAAATTCGGATGATAGTGTAGCTGAGAGGCTTATACTCACAAAATATCCTGATTTAATCTGAATTTTATATTAGTCGCTGGCATGACAAAACAACTATGCAGATTATTCATATCTTGCCTCCCTTAAAACCAAACGGTACATTGCATGAATAAAGCAGTATATCTGCTTCTCATCGGGGTATTGAATTGCTCCGTCTATTTTGCAAATGCTCAATGCAACAGGCAGCGGGATTCATTGGCACTGGAGGCTTTTTACATATCTACCAACGGTCAGGATTGGTTGAATAAAACCAACTGGACACTGCCCGGCAGAGCGATATCCACCTGGTTTGGGGTCACATTGAATGCTGAAGGATGTGTAGAGGCATTGAGATTGCCCAACAACCGGCTCTCCGGAGGACTGCCACCCGAATTGGGTGATCTCAGGGAGCTGAAAATACTCAATCTTACGAGTAATAATATCAGCGGAAACATACCTGCTACTATCACCAACCTAAGCAAACTGGAAGATCTTAACCTCAGCACCAACTATTTCAACGGTTGGCTGCCGGCCAATATCGGCAATCTGACCAACCTACGGACTCTGAGACTCAGTGTCAACAGACTCTCGGGAGATATTCCTCCCTCTGTCGGCAATCTTATGCAGCTTACTTCCTTGCTTTTGAATCAGAATTTATTTTCTGGCACCATACCGGCTTCGGTCGGTAATCTGTCCAATCTGGAAGAACTGGTACTTTCACAAAATGATCTTTCGGGTACTATGCCGCCTTCCATATCCAATCTGGAAAAACTCAGATCCCTGATATTGAGTCAGAATATGCTGACGGGATCTATTCCTGCATCTTTCGCAAATCTCAAGGCATTGCGAACGCTGAGTCTGGATGAAAACCGGCTTTCAGGTAGTATTCCGTCTTCGTTGGGTAGTCTGTCCGAAATGCGTGAAATGTATCTGCAGAACAATCAGTTGACCGGCAGCATACCCCAGGAACTTACCCAACTTACAGAACTGCAGAAATTGCTCGCCAACCATAATAATCTCAGTGGAAACATCCCGGCAGGATTTGGTAATCTAAAAAAGCTGATCAGTCTCCACCTGTCTGAAAATCAACTTACCGGGTCTATACCTCCAGACCTGGGCAATGCCGCCAATCTTATCAGTCTCATTCTTGCAGACAATCAGCTATCGGGACCGATTCCGGAAAGTCTGGGCAATCTCGCAAATCTGGATATTCTGCAGATTCAAAACAATAATTTTTCAGGAGAGCTTCCGGAGTCTCTGGGTAATTTGACCAAATTGCGCAGATTGTATTTTTCAATAATCGCTTTGAGGGATGTTTTCCCAACAGTATGCAACGATTTTGTCCTACTGCATTCAGCACTAATGTAAATACCAACGGGCATAATTTTATGGACAATCCCCAATTGGTGCATGGCGGTGATTTCAAGCGCTGGTGTGCCGGTGAAGGAAGGCCTGTGGTCAGTATCACGGGCGACAGTGTTGTATGCGAAGGGAGCACTATCCGCCTTACGGCTTCAGGCGGGGATTTTTTCAGATGGATAGGTCCGGCTGATTTTACTTCAGAAAATGCCACATTCATCATAGAGAACCCTGTGATCCAACAGTTTGGCACTTATACAGTCACAGCCACTAATGTCAATAAATGCAAGACTTCCCGCAATGTGAGGGTAAGACCGGTCAACGAAGTAAGTACAGGCACCAATGCTCCTATATGTGAAGGTGTTGCCTTGCAGCTCTTTGCATCGGGAGGAAAGAGCTACAAGTGGTTTGGTCCGGATGGTTACTATTCGGAAGAAGCCAATCCGGTCAGACCTGTGAGCAGTCAGGCTATGGCCGGAAACTACCGGGTGGAGATTACCACAGAGGCTTGTGTGATAACCCGTATTATTGAAGTCAGATTTGTATCCTTTGGTCAGGTTATTGCGGATAGTCTGGTTTGTGAGGGAGGCAGACTGAGTTTGGATGTGACGGAAGGTCAGAGTTTTGTATGGAAAGGTCCGGGCGGATTTGAATCACTTCTCAAAAATCCCATGGTTGAGAACTTTGCTCCCGCAAATGCAGGGCGTTACAGTGTTACTATCAGGGCCGGGGACAATTGTATGACCACCTTATTTTTCAATGTGGAGCTGAAGAAAAAATATATTCCCGCCTCGATAGCATTCCCGGGTTGTGCAGCGGTGCAGATCCTTTGCTATTGCCTCTGATGCAGGATGGTATCGAGGGCAGATGGACAGGCATGCATGTCCGTGGTGAAACAGGAAATCAGATTTTTGATCCCGGTCAGGCCACCGGAAAACAACTGATTTTTTTCGAACCTCTGAATGCAGCATCGTGCATAGGAGTGGGTGAAAAAGAAATATTTATAAGCTATATCAATATAGTAGCTGAGGAACTATCCGCTTCATTCAATGATACCGATGACAACGGCAACGCAATCATCCGGATAGAAAGTAATGCCGGAGGTATCCTGCTGAATTGGGAAGGAAAAGCAAGCGGCTCGCATGACTTGGGGGAAGACAAAAGTTTTGAAATACGGCAGCTTCCTTCCGGCAGATATACTGTCAATGCAACAGACAAATGGGGTTGTACGGCAACAGATACATTTGAGATCCGATACGCCAAAGCTTTTTATTTCTTACCCAATGCTGTCATGAAGACCGCCTCAGACCCTGAAAACAGCGTATTTTATCTTAAAGGTGAGAATATCCTTTCCTACTCCTATGAAATCTACAATCGCTGGGGCAATATCATAGCTGCAGGATATGAGGCTACTGCCAATGACCCGGTCGGCGGATGGAATGTTCAGTCTGCTGATATCACTCCGGGTGTGTATGTGTATGTAATGAAAATTTATGGAGAATATGAAAAAAAACAGATTGCTGGTTCGGTCACAGTCTTCTGACCCGATGTCTCCTTCATTTTCTGCGGAGTTCTGCCCTTTGGTATCCTGATAGCAGAAATGATTTTACCTCAGGGACCTGCTCATCCTTATATATTTGATTGCCGGATATTGTAAAATTCTGCGGATTATGAATAATGATTTCGAAGATCATCATTTCTCCCTGCCGTTCATAGGCAGAGGTGAGCACAGTTCCCATTACTTCAAATATGGAAATCAGCTTGGGGCCAGCCACCCTTGCCTGCAGAAGGATGGAGTTTTGCTCATCGTGTATATAATGTCCCTTTTCTCTGTTCAGCACCTTCAGCCGGTAATCTCTCAACTCTGATGCTTCCCCTGTACCGTATCTGATTGTCCAGACGTACATCTCCGCATCATCGGAGGGCTGGTGATTGAGTTCGATGGGCACGGATTGCACAATTTTATTGTCTTTATAAATATCTAATGTCCCCTGCCAGGTGCCCAGCCAATCATCCGGGAACCTGTATTCTCTGCTTTGGGCAGCTACCATATGTGCACAAAAGATATACAGCACGATTATAATTGTACTACGGATTCTTATTTTCATATTCACATCAATAAACTTTAATTCCAATTTGTCCCAAATGTACTCTGAATTCCCGGTAATAATGAGTTTATCCTTATTATTCATGATGGTATCCGCATGCCATTAATCCCCGGAATTGTAAAATTATCTATGAGATCTGGGGGACAGTAAATATGTGTTGATTACGATAATTTTTTAGAAAGGGGAATGAGTTTTTTACAATGGATTACCATAGATTGAATAATCAGGCTAAAAATTACTTACGCTTTTTCCACCTGATTTTGTATTAAAACAATGATCTCATTGGTTAAGAATTGTCATGAATGACGGGTGCTTACTGAACTTTTTCATAAGAATTAAAGCATTTTACTCAATTTTTTTGCATATCCGCTCATAGTTTTTAAAAAAAATAATCTGATTTCTGTAATTTTAAATGTTTTTTATTGACTGCAGCCAATCCCCGCTGAATCAGGTAAATTTTCAAATACTCTGATATCTCACTTATTGCTATCTTTTTCAGAATTGAAAATGTAAGTGAGTGGTTCGATTATTAACCTAAATTACTATATTATGAACAAGCTGAAATTACAATTGATTTTGCCATTAATGATTTTGGCAATGTTGTCCTGTAAAAAGGATGAAGTAAAGGACCCAAACGAAGCGACCAACGACAAAATAAGTGCAAATATCTGGTCGGTAAGGTCATTTACATCTGATGGAGTGGAGTTGATGGATGTTTTGTTAAATTCTATGGATCTTCGCTTTACCAAGGAAGACAAGACCAATGGTACAGCCCGATGGACGCTGATCAGTACACTGGGCCAAACCACCAGAATTGAAGGCAAGTACAATGTCAGAAATTCCGGTAAAGAAATCGATTTCGACGGGGATATCTTTGAAGTCACAGTGGACAATACCAAACTATTGCTTACCGGCAGGGTGGATGGCGAAAAGTGGGTTATTGATGCCCGGAAGTGAAAAATGATTCAATAAGGTAAAACTGATTAAACCACCGGAATAATCGCAATTCTGTAATCCCTTTCTTATTCCCGATTTAGGTTTTGAATGTAAGAATCCGGCTTTTTTCAAAAGATAGCCGGATTTTTTTATTTAATGTATCCGGAGGACAAATTTTACAATGAACATTTGCGGTAGGAAGTCATTTCAAACAGTTTTTATTAAAATGATAACAGGATTAACTTTTATCATGCCTTTTTGGGTATATCCTTTTGAGAGTAAGTTGTTTTTTTCATTGCAAATGATTTGTGATGTTCCGGGACATCTTATTTCGCTCCAAGCCCTCACATTTTATCACATTCCGCATTTTAAACCTTTTTTCCTTTTCTCCGCTTTTATATATTTACCTGAATTAATCACAATTCAATAAATCCACACCCTTCAGGCATGGACCAGACAGACCATAAAATACAGATCTTCGTCACGGGAGGCACCTTTGACAAGGATTACAATTATATCACGGGACAACTCTATTTTAAGGATACTCACCTGCATGAAATGTTCAAGAGAGGTCGCTGTACACTCGATATTGACATCAAGACCCTCATGATGGTGGATAGCCTTGAGATGACCGATGCCGACCGGGAGATTATCATCTTTAATTGTAAAAAATGCCCCTACGATAAGATCATCATCACTCACGGTACAGACACGATAGTAAAAACTGCAGCAGCCATTGCGGCACACAATATTGACAAAACGATTATCCTTACAGGAGCCATGATACCCTATGCCTTTGGGTCTTCATCAGATGGGTTTTTTAATCTGGGCAGCTCCCTTGCATTCGTTCAGACCCTGCCTCATGGCGTATATGTAGTCATGAATGGCAAGTATTTTCCCTGGAATAAGGTGGTAAAAAACAAAAAAACCGGATACTTTGAAACTCCACATTAGCAGCTTTTTGAGTTTGGAATTTTTCAATATGTATAGTATGTTCAATAAATCATGGGTCAAAAATGCTTTGGTAATTTTGGCAGCTCTGACAGGCTATTTCATCTGGCAATGGATTAAAGCACCTATATACAAGGAAGGTGAGCAGTTTGCCGGTTTTACAGTGCAGCTCGCCGATGGCACGCAGTTTGACCTCAATATACTTCGGGGCAGGTATGTACTGGTAGACTTCTGGGGCAGCTGGTGCGGTCCCTGCAGACGCGAAAATCCCGGACTGGTATCATTGTATTCGAAATATGGTAATGTAGCTGGACGTGAAGGTTCGGCGTTTGAAATTATCAGTATAGCCCTCGAAAAAACCGTGCGTCATGGGAAAAGGCTGTGAGACAGGATGGATTGATCTGGCCCTATCACATCGTGGAAGACACAAAGTTCAGTGGTCCGCTGGCTAAAAAATTCGGAGTTAGGGAGATACCTACCAAATATCTCCTGGACAAAGAAGGTAAGGTGTTGCTGGTGAATCCCTCGATTACACAATTAGATACTTTTCTGGCAGCACGAATTGGTGGATAATTGCCATATTTGCACCCTGATTCCTGAAAATACTGACAAAATGACTTTTTTGCCGATTGGCAGTATAATTGATACATTAATACAATGCTGGACAAACTAAAAAATTTTATGAGCGAACAGACCGTGGAGAAGAAACAGAAAAAATCCAAAACTAAGGATAAAGACGAGGCTATGCAGAAGGAAATGGAAAGCCTCAGAGCAGAACTGGAAGAATCGAAGGATAAGTATCTGAGATTATTTGCAGAGTTTGACAATTTTAAGAAACGCAATGTGAAGGAGCGTTTTGAATTGCTCAAAACGGCTGCACAGGATACGATACTGGCCCTTTTGCCGGTGCTGGATGATTTTGACAGAGCCAAAAAAAGTGCCGAAAGCGGCAATAGTACCGAAATCTTCAGTGAAGGGGTGAAGCTGGTATATCACAAACTGTATCACACCCTGGAGCAGAAAGGCCTCAAAGCTATGGATACAGATGGAGTGACCTTCGATCCGGAGTTTCACGAAGCTATCACAGATATACCTGCTCCGAATGAAGAGATGAAGGGCAAAATCATAGATACCATCGAAAAAGGCTATGTACTCAATGATAAGATCATCCGCCATGCCAAGGTGGTTGTGGCCAAGTGATCGGGAAGATTTTATACCAAATTTGATTGACCAATTAAAGTGATGAAAAGGGATTATTACGAAATATTAGGTGTTGATAAAGGAGCTGACGAAGCTACCATCAAAAAGGCATACCGCAAAGTGGCTATGCAATACCACCCTGACCGCAATCCCGGCGATAAAGCGGCTGAAGAAAAGTTTAAGGAAGCAGCTGAAGCCTACGAGGTACTCAGTGACCCTGACAAAAAAGCAAGGTATGACCGATATGGCCATGCAGGAGTGGACGGCATGAATGGGGGCAGAGGAGGATTTTCCGGTGGTGGTATGACTATGGAAGACATTTTTGCACATTTCGGAGATATATTCGGTGACAGTGGCAGTCCTTTCGAATCCTTTTTCGGAGGACAGACAGGCAGAAGCCGCACCGGACAAAAAGGTACCAATCTGAGGATCAAGGTTGCCCTGACGCTGGAGGAAATTGATTCCGGAGTGACTAAAAAAATAAAGGTTAAAAAGCAGGTAAGTTGTAAGACCTGCGGTGGAACCGGTGCAAAAGACAAAGGTAGTATGAATACCTGCGGCACCTGCCATGGCTCAGGATATGTCAGACAGGTGAAAAGCACTTTCCTCGGCCAGATGCAGACTACGGTGGTCTGTCCTAAATGTAATGGCTCAGGTACGGTAGTCACTGCATCCTGTAATACCTGCAGAGGCGAAGGACGTACCCTTGAAGAAGAACTGATAGAAATCGAAATTCCCGCCGGTGTGCAGGATGGTATGCAGCTGTCTATGAGGGGAAAGGGAAATGCTGGACAGAATGGCGGACCGGCCGGCGACCTGTTGATTTCGATAGAAGAAAAGCCTCATGAGCATTTTGTACGTGAAGGCCAGAATATTATCTATGACTTGTTTCTCAATTTTGCTGATGCCGCATTGGGCACCACTGTGGAGGTTCCGTCTCTGGGTGGAAAAGTGAAAATTAAAATTCCGGCAGGAACTCAGGCAGGTAAGATATTCAGACTCAAAGGCAAGGGACTGCCATCTGTGCAGGCCTATGGTAAGGGAGATCAGTTGATACACGTCAACATATGGACACCCAAAAAACTGGATGATGCAGAAGTAGCCATGCTGGAGAAAATGCGGCATATGCCCAATTTTCAACCCAATCCCGGTGCCGGAGAGCGTGGGTTCTTTGAGCGGATGAAGGAATTTTTCAACTAACATTTTTCAGCATTGGCCAGAAAAAAACCCTTGATTCAGGGACTGAGCATATCGGGAATAGCGGATAAAGGTAAGGCCGTAGGCCGTACTGAAGACGGTCAGGTCATTTTTGTGGAAGGCCCCATTCCCGGTGATGTAGTGGATGTGAGGGTGCTGAGAAAAAAACGTAATTACAGTGAAGCCGCATTAGTCAGATATCAGGAGTATTCACCGGACAGAGTGACAGCTCCCTGTCGCCATTTCGGAGAATGCGGGGGATGCAAATGGCAGCACATGAGTTATGAGTCTCAGCTACGTTTTAAGGAGCAGGTGGTAAGAGATTGTATCAGACGTATCGCCAAACTTAACCCCGACATCGTCCAACCCATCATCGGATGTGCAGACAACTTTCACTACCGCAACAAACTGGAGTTCAGTTTTTCCACCAAAAGATGGATTACCAGGCAAGAAGCTGCCGGAGATGAAGAAATACAGAATCAGGGTGCTCTGGGATTTCACAAAGCCGGGTTTTTTGACAAGATTGTCAATATCGAGGAGTGCCTGCTGCAGGACGACCTTTCCAATACAATCAGAAATTTTGTCCGCGATTATGCAGCTGTACATGCGTTGAGCTATTACGACCTGCGGGAGCATCATGGATTGTTGCGGAATATGATTGTCCGCAATACCACCCTCGGCCAATGGATGGTGATTATGATTTTTGGGGAGCACAATGATGAGGCCATATCAGGTGTCATGAATGCACTCCAAAACCGCTTTCCTGAAATTACTTCTCTCAACTATGTGGTCAATACCAAGCAAAACGATACCATCTTCGATCAGGAGGTGATTACCGTAAAGGGTAATCCATATGTGGTGGAGCAGCTGGGAGAAGTGAGATTTAAGATTGGCACCAAGTCTTTTTTTCAGACAAACCCCAGGCAGGCCAAAGTACTTTTTGATGTGGCAAAGGAATACGCTCAACTCGAAAAACACCATAACGTTTATGACCTATACACCGGATTGGGATCTATCGCATTGTACATTGCAGATGGGGCAGGGCAGGTGACCGGCATCGAAGAAATCCCTGAGGCGATAGACGATGCCTTGGTCAATATGGAGTTTAATAATATAAGAAATGCCACTTTTTATGCAGGTGATGTCAAAAATATCTTCAATAATGATTTCATACGAGCACATGGCAAACCGGATGTCGTGATTACAGATCCACCCCGTGCGGGTATGCATGAGGATGTGATCCATACACTTTTAGCATTGGAGGCACCTGTGATTGTATATATCAGTTGCAATCCGGCTACTCAGGGTAGGGATCTTCAGCTGCTTTCTGCACGATACGATACGGTGAAGGTTCAGCCGGTAGATATGTTTCCGCATACCCAGCATATTGAAAGTGTTGCCAAACTCGTGTTAAGAAAGTCCTGACAGTATGAATGAGACAGAAAAATTTTTAAAACTGGAGCAGGAGCTGAAGCCATATATCCACCTGTTAGGGCAGGCTGCGGATGTTATCATCAATGAAAACGTATCTAAATATCCCATATTCGTGGTGCATCAGCAGGAGCTCGCCATGGGTATAGCCCTGATTGAAGCTAATCCTCCCAAGATGTATTGGTCCGTTAATGCATCCACACTGGAAGAGTTTGTCACCAAAAATCTGGTCTTCGAAGAAAAAGTCAAAGACTTCATGTCCACCTATAAAAATCCGGAAACACACCTTTGTCTGTTTGTGCTCAGTGAATTAGGTGCACAGTTTATTTTTATTCCGAGGTAAAGGATAAATATTATTCAGTTGGTTGCAGCGTCCCCGCTCCCCGATAGTCGTAGCCCAGTCGTAGCGTCCTCGCTACGATTCGCTACCATGTTAGTCGTAGCGTCCTCGCTACGATTCAATATCCACACGGTTTCCAGCCGGCAAAAGGTCATTGCCATATAAGTCATAGCCCGATAGTCCTAGCGTCCCTGCTACGATTCCATATCCACACCCCGTTATTCCTAACGTCCCCACTACGATCTCTCGTTAGTCGTAGCGTCCTCGCTACGATTGAATATTCTTACGGTTTCCAGCCGGAGATACATCGTTGGCAGCCCCCCGTAAGTCGTAGCGTCCTCGCTACGATTCAATATCCACACGGTTTCCAGCCGGCAATAGGTCATTGCCCTCGTTAGTCGTAGCGTCCTCGCTACGATTCAATATCCATACGGTTTCCAGCCGGAGATACATCGTTGGCAGTTCAGCAAAAAACAATTGTTAACAATATCTTAATATAAAGGATAAAAAGGTCTATAAATATTTTAATATATATATTTGTGATGTCAATCAACAATCATGTTTTCAAAAGCTTGCGAATACGGTATCAGGGCAACTATTTATATTGCGAGTCAATCCCGTAAGGAGAGAAGGGTAGGCATAAAGGAGATTGCAGCATTTATTGATTCTCCGGCGCCTTTCACTGCCAAAATTCTTCAGCAGTTGGTCAAGAACAGAATAATTGATTCGGTCAAAGGACCAAACGGAGGCTTTGAAATACCAAAAGACCGGATTTTTCAGATCTGTATCACAGATATTGTGAGGGCTATTGACGGTAATGAGATTTTTTCAAGTTGTGTACTGGGTCTGGATAATTGTTCTGAAGCTATGCCATGTCCTGTTCATGCTGAGTTTCGATCCATCCGGGCCGAACTCAAATCTCTGATGGACAATACCTGTGTGGCTACACTGAGTGAAGATTTGGTCAAGGGTAAAAGCTTTTTAAAAGTTTGATTTTTTTTGAAATAAAAAGGATAAAAAGGTCTAAAAATCTATATTGTGCAAAATTATTTCTCCATAGCTCTCTTTAATTTCCTGATAGCTTCCATTCTGGGGGTGATTATGAGGTATGCTTTCGTAGGAGATATAGCGCCTTTGCAATACAGGCATCTTATGCATGCACACTCGCATTTGGCTATGATGGGCTGGATATTTATGGCTTTAATGCTCCTTATTGTGAATTTCTGGATTCCCGGAGGGTTTGTTCATAACAGGTATTTTAGACTGCTTTTCTGGTCCAATCAGGTGGTCGTGGTATTGATGACAGTAAGTTTTATAGTACAGGGATATGATTCTATTTCAATTTTATTTTCATCTCTGCATTTATTGCTTTCGTATTTATTTGCATGGATGATGTGGCCGGTGATTGATTCATACTATCCTTCCGGCAAACTGATGAAAGCTGCATTGATCTGGCTTGTACTTTCTTCGCTCGGTCTTTGGCTACTCCCGTTTATCATAGTCACGCTGGGTCGAAACTCAGAATACTATTTCATGAGTGTGCAATATTTTCTGCATTTTCAGTTTAACGGCTGGTTTACTTTCGCAGTGCTTGCACTGATATTCAAAAGCTATCAACAAGTGGATTTTCATGCAGATAAAGTCAGTTTCAAAAGATTTTATTATGCACTTGCCACATCCTGTGTATTCACTTATGCATTGGCTGTCACCTGGAGTAATCCGGATGATTTACTATTCTTACTTAATAGTTTGGGGGTGCTCTTTCAGTTGGCTGCATTGTATTTTTTGATAAACCTGCTTCGCAATCAAATATTTGATGTCAGAATTCAAACCGGTTTGATTGCAAAAGTGGCTTTATCTGTGGCCATGATTTCTTTAATTCTAAAAGTGTTGATACAGGCAGCAGTGGTGTTGCCATTTGTGGCAGTTATATCCTATACCATCCGGCAGTTTGTGATTGGCTTTATTCATCTGACATTATTGGGTGCGGTGACAGGGGCGATAATTGCTGTATCTGTCCGGCATAGGATAATAAGTGTTAATGCTCACTCATCTGTAGTTGGCTTGACAGTACTCCTGCTTGGTATCATTACTACGGAGATTCTGCTTTTTGTACAGGGATTGCAGTTATGGAGACAGCTGGGCTATCTGAGATTTTACTATGAAGGAATTTTCCTATTGAGTTTGCTTATGCCATTGGGTATCTTGATGATTCTGGCCGGACAATTCAGGTATACAGCTGTCGAAACTCACGGTCATATAATCTCAAACACCAATGTTTCACCCAATCAGATTTTTAAATCACCTCATAAAAAATTTGTAGTATGAAGACATTTCAAATATTCACTTTATTGGCTGTCATTTTTTTATGGCAGGCTTGCAATTCGGGTACATCCAAAAAATCTGATGCTGATCTGGCCAATGCAGACGCAAAAACTCCTAAAAAAGAATATTCGGGCAAAGGCTTTGGAGAGATTAGAAATGTAGAATTGACTGATCCATTGGATCAGGCCATGATTAAAAAAGGCAAAGCCATCTATGATATGAAATGTGCAGCATGTCACAAACTGGATGATAAGCGGGTAGTGGGTCCGGGATTTCAGGGAGTGACCAACCGTCGTAAGCCGGAGTGGATCATGAATATGATCACCAATGTGGATGTGATGCTGGATAAAGACCCGGTGGCTCAGGAATTGCTCGAACAGTGTCTTACCCGTATGCCCAATCAGAATGTATCGGTCGGTGATGCCCGGGATATTCTTGAATTTTTCAGAAAGAATGATATGGATACTGTTGGCAAGAAGGATGAAGCTACCAAATCGTAATTGTATTCCTAACCTCCTTAAATCTTTTACAAATGAAAACCAAAATTATTGTTATCACAATCGTCTGCATTTTCAGTATGAGCTTCTGGATGTGTAAGAATCCTCAATCTCAGGAGGCTGCAGTTACTGTGTCAGAAGCAGGTCCGGGACAATCCTCTGTACAGGATGACCAATCTGAAAAGAATGTAGTACAGATAGCCTCCGAATCACCTGATCATACTACATTGGTCGCTGCTGTCAAGGCTGCAGGACTGGTAGATGTTCTGGTCAATGCAGGTCCCTTCACAGTATTTGCCCCTGTCAATAAGGCATTTGACCAATTGCCTGCGGGTACTGTAGAATCATTGCTCAAACCTGAAAACAAACGTCAGCTGCAGGATATCCTTGAATATCATGTCTTTGTCGGTGTCATTAGTGAAGATATGGTAACAGATGGAAGAGTGCTCAATCAGGTCAATCTCAAAAACGTAACCTTAGGCAATAAAGACGGAAAGCTTACGGTCAATGATGCCAATATCATCGGAAGTGTAAAAGCCTCCAACGGGGTGATTCATGTGATTGATAAGGTGCTCTTACCACAGTAATATATCTCATTTCTTAAACTTTTTAAATCATATGAATATGAAAATCAATCAGATATTTTCGATTTTTTCTAGCCTTGCGGCATGCACAATAATTATGCTGTATTCATGCAAGCCAAAATCTCCGGCTACGGTGAGTACAGGCGATGCTGCCTCCAAGGTGTATGTAGCTCCCGGACAGTATGATGAATTTTATAATTTTATATCCGGTGGATTCAATGGGCAGATGAGCGTGGTGGGATTGCCTTCAGGTAGAGGTTTCAAGATTTTACCTGTATTTTCTGTACATCCTGAAAACGGTTATGGTTATACAGAAGAATCCAAACCTATGTTGATGACCAGCCATGGGTTTGTGCCTTGGGATGATCTGCACCACATTGCATTATCCACTACCAGGGGAGAGCATGATGGCAGGTGGGCATTCGGCAATGCCAATAATACACCCAGAGTGGCCAGAGTGGATCTGGGTACATTCAAGACGGTAGAAATTCTCGAGATTCCCAACAGTGGAGGTAATCACTCTTCTCCATTTATCACCGAAAATACCGAGTATTTCGTGGCAAGCTCCCGGTTTTCTGTTCCTATCGGAGAGGATAATCAACGGGATGTGCCTATCAATACATACAAGGAAAACTTTAAAGGTACTGTGAGCTTTATAAAGGTAGCACCTGAAGGGGATATGAGTATAGCTTTCCAGTTAGTTACTCCCGGAGTAAACTTCGACCTCGCCCGGGCGGGAAAGGGTCCGTCTCACGGTTGGTTTTTCTTCTCTTGTTATAATACCGAACAAGCGTACAGCCTTTTGGAAGTAAATGCTTCTCAGAGAGATAAAGACTTTATCATGGCTGTCAATTGGAAAAAAGCCGAGGAGCTCATTGCTCAAGGTAAAGGCAAAAAAGTGAAAGCCCGCTACGCACACAACAAACATGACGAACACACCCATATGGCCACTTCCACCATTCTTGAAGAAGTATTACAATTGGATCCCAAAGAGCTCGAGGGTATTGTATATTTTATACCTTGTCCTAAATCACCCCACGGCTGTGATGTGGATCCATCCGGCGAATACATAGTGGGTAGTGGTAAGCTTGCCGCCATGATTCCTGTGTTTTCTTTCACCAAATTGATGCAGGCCATCCAGAATAAAGACTTTGAAGGCGAATATGATGGGCTCCCGGTAGTAAGATACGAATCAGCGCTGCATGGAGTGGTGGAGAAACCCGGACTCGGTCCCCTGCACACAGAGTTTGATGGCAGAGGCAATGCATACACTTCATTCTTTGTATCTTCAGAAATTGTAAAATGGGATATCAAAACTTTACAGGTTCTCGATAGAGTTCCTACCTATTATTCAGTAGGTCACCTGATGATTCCCGGAGGTCCGACTGCAAAACCACACGGTAAATATGTAGTAGGCTACAACAAAATCACTAAAGACAGATATCTGCCTACCGGTCCGGAACTATGCCATACCGCCCAGTTGTATGATATCTCCGGTGACAAAATGAAGCTTCTGCTCGATTTTCCTACCATCGGTGAGCCGCATTACGCAGAGGCGATTCCGGCAGCATTACTGAAGGATAAAAGTGTGAAGTTTTACAAAATTGAAGAAAATAAGCATCCCTACGCTGTCAAAAGTGAGAAGGATTCCAGAGTAGAGCGTAAAGGCAATCAGATACATGTATATATGACCTCTATCAGATCTCATTTCGGACCTGACAATATTGAAGGAGTCAGAGTGGGGGACGAGGTGTATTTCCATGTGACGAATCTTGAGCAAGACTGGGATGTGCCTCATGGATTTGCCATAAAAGGTGCCAATACAGCCGAATTGCTGATTATGCCGGGAGAGACGCAGACGCTCAAATGGGTGCCTAACAGAGTGGGAGTATTCCCGTTCTATTGTACAGACTTCTGTTCGGCATTGCATCAGGAGATGCAGGGATATCTCAGAGTATCACCGGCCAACAGTAATATTCCATTGAAATTCACTTTGGATAAATAGGTGCAATAACAGATGTTTTCATTTTGACCACAGCACCTTTGCAGGTGTAAAGGTGCTGTTTTCTTCAAAATTCTAAAAAATATGCAAAAGATACCTGTTTTGTCCAGATTGCTGCTTGGCATAGCAGCACTTTCCCTCATTATTTTATACTTTGTCCCGTTTTGGCAAATTTTGATGTGGGCACCCCAGTATCCTGAGTGGCTTACCATGCGGTTTTGGCTCAATGATATCACCGGTGATGTGGATATTATCAATGGTCTCAATCACTATATCGGAATGAAACACATCCAAAAAGAAATGTTTAAAGAGTTTGTTTACATGCCTTATATAGTGGCATTTCTGATAGTGACCGGAGTTTTTGTAGCCTTTTGGGGCAGGAGATCAGGGGCATGGATATATTTAATAATAATAGTATTGACCGGAGTGGCTGGCATGGTGGATTACTACCTTTGGGGATATGATTACGGACATAATCTGGATCCTTCTGCTGCGATCAAAGTACCGGGTATGGCCTATCAACCTCCATTGATCGGAACCAAAGAGCTGCTTAACTTTATTGCATATTCGGGCCCTGATATAGGTGGATGGATCGTAGTTGCTGCCGGTATCCTTGTTGTACTTTCTATTTTAATAGATATCAAATCAGCTTTTCTAAGGGCCAGATTCCCTTCGCTGATTCGTGTTTTATGAGAATTATATTAAGCATTTATTAAAAACCGGATATATGATACATAAATTTCTGTTTATTTACAGCTTCTTACTTCTATTATTGTCTGCCTGCCAAGACGGTCCGCAACCCATACAAATCGGAAAGGACAGTTGTGCATTCTGCAAAATGACAATAATGGACCCGAAGTTTGGGGCAGAGATGATTACTGCTAAAGGAAAGGTATATAAATTTGATGATGTGAATTGTTTGGTACATTACATGACTGAAAACAAATCCAATTCCGCTGATATTAAAGCTTACTATGTTTTGGATTGGAACCAGCCCGGCACCCTTATAGATGCCTTGACTGCTGAATATATATTTTCTGAAAATCTGAAGACCCCAATGGCATCCAATATCGCCGCCATCTCTGAGACTACCATTGCAGACTCATTATTAATAAAGTGGAAGGGCAAGAGGATGAATTGGAATGACATCCTGAAGTATTTTGCTGACAACTAAAACCTTGAGATTGAGTAAGTGGAAAAAATATATTATCAAGCTTTTTCTCTACCCGCTGTTTTTCACAGGATTATGTTTTGGGATGCCATCTACTGTATCCCGAACTATCTGGGTGAAATCAGGAGATTCACTCAAGGAAAAAATAGAACAAGCGGAGCCAGGGGACACTATTATAGTCCGGAAAGCTCATTACAGACCGGGCAATATGATTATTCAAAAGCCGATTGTATTGAAAGGGCTGGACTACCCTGTACTGGATGGAGAATTCAGATATGAGGTCTTTACAATTGCTTCTCTCGATGTGGTGATTGAGGGATTTCACATCATCAATAGCGGTAGATCATCTATGCAGGATATGGCTGCTATTAAATGTCTGGATGCACATAATGTCATTCTCAGAAACAACATACTGGAGAATACTTTTTTCGGTATTCATATATCTAATACCAACAATGCCAGGGTGGAATGCAATACCCTGAGATCAAAATCCACCTACGAATATGAACATGGCAACGGCATTCACCTATGGAAGTGTAAGGATGCTGATATCACAGGCAACAACATTCATGGCCACAGGGATGGCACTTATATTGAGTTTGTGACACACTCGTCTATTTCCGAAAATATCAGTAGAGGAAATATCCGCTATGGCTTACATTTTATGTTTTCACATGATGATACCTACAGGCATAATGTATTCAAAAACAATGGTGCCGGGGTAGCCGTGATGTACACAGCCAATGTCACTATGCTGTACAACAGTTTTGAGAACAATTGGGGGTCTTCAGCATATGGGATGTTACTTAAAGATATTAGAGACAGTCACGTCAGATACAACGAATTTATTGCCAATACCACCGGAATATATATGGAAGGCACAAGCCGTACCATATTTGAGCACAACATTTTCAGAGAAAACGGATATGCGGTAAAACTAATGGCCAGCTGTGATGGCAATAATTTTCAAAATAACTCTTTTGTATTAAACACTTTTGATGTTTCTACAAACGGGCTCGCTGTCTTCAATAAAATTGATGGTAATCACTGGGACAAATATCAGGGATATGACCTGAATCAGGATGGATACGGAGATATAGCATATCGACCGGTCAGTCTGTATTCCATGATTGTCGAACAGGTGCCTCCTGCGGTGATGCTTTGGAGAAGCTTTTTGGTGTTTTTATTGGATAGGGCCGAAAAGGTGCTGCCTGTGGTCACACCGGAAAATCTGAAGGATAATAAACCCTTAATGAAAAGCCATGATTTCTATTTACAATCTGAATAAATATTTTCAGGTATTTCAGGCATTGAAGTCTATTAGTGTGGATTTTGAGCAGGGCAAAGTTTATGCACTCATCGGACCTAATGGTTCAGGAAAAACTACGCTGATTAAATGTATCTCAGGTTTGGTAATACCTACTTCTGGAAGAATTTTGCTGGATAATGAGGACATAATCGGTACATGGAAGTACAGACAGAAGATAGGCTATATGCCACAAATTGGTAAGTATCCCGACAATCTGACAATAGGTCAATTATTCTCAATGATGAAAGATATTAGGTCAGGGGATGCTCTGATGGACGAATCTCTGTATTACGGATTTCGCCTGGATAAACTGAGCGAAAAAAGAATGCATACCTTATCCGGAGGTACCCGACAGAAGGTAAGTGCGGCCCTGGCATTTCTCTTCAATCCTCCGGTATTGATTCTCGACGAGCCCACTGCCGGTCTTGATCCCATAGCTTCTGAAATACTCAAGGAGAAGATTTCGCATGAAAAGCAAAATGGAAAACTGATAATCATTACCTCTCATATCATGAACGATCTGGATGAATTGTCCACGGATATGCTGTATCTGTATGAAGGCCGGCTGGTGTATAAAAATTCCATCGCTGCAATAAAGGGAGAGACCGGAGAGGACAGACTGGGAAGGGCAGTAATGAAAATGTTGATTAACCAAAATTATGAAGTGTGAGCAGGATTATCAAATATATATTTTACGATTTGCTTCGGACAAGATTCATACTCTTATATCTGGTTTTTCTGCTGATCAGCACGCTGGCTATGTTTCAGCTAGACAGTGATCCGGGCAAAGTGACCATGAGTCTCCTCAACATTCTTTTGATGATTGTACCTTTGGTAAGTATCATCTTTACCACTATACATTTTTATAATTCTTATGAATTTATGGAGTTGATGCTGGCACAACCTGTCAACAGAAAGACGGTACTCATTGCACAATATATAGGGGTGTCCGTAGCACTTGCAATTGCCTTTCTGATAGGGGTGGGAGGTCCATTACTTATATTTGGAGGTGGGGCGGCTGGTACTTCCATGATTTTATCAGGTATTATGCTTACCTTAGTGTTTGTGTCATTGGCTTTTCTTGCTTCGGTACTAACAAGTGACAAAGCCAAAGCTATAGGTGGAGCGCTTCTGTTATGGTTTTATTTCTCGCTGATTTATGATGCCTTTATTCTTTGGGTAGTATATAATTTTGGTGACTACCCACTTGAAAAACCTATCCTTGTCCTGATATCTCTCAACCCAGTTGACCTTGCCAGAGTTATGATGCTGATGAAGATGGACATTTCTGCTCTGATGGGTTATACAGGGGCATTCTACAGACAGTTTTTTAGCAGTTCTTCTGGAATATTGTTTTCAGTTGTTGTGTTGGTCTTTTGGATTGTTATCCCATTTTATTGCACATTAAAGGTATTTGTTAAAAAAGATATTTAACCTCGTTAGTCGTAGCGTCCTCGCTACGATTGAATATTCTTACGGTTTCCAGCCGGAGATATATCGTTGGCAGCCCCCCGTTAGTCGCAGCATCCCCGCTACGATTCGATATCCACACGTTTTCCAGCCGGCAATAGCTCATTGCAACACTGTTGGATGTTACATCCCCATTAGCGAGTTGGTTGCAGCGTCCCCGCTGCAACTCTACTTCCCCCACTACGACCTCGTTAGTCGTAGCGTCCTCGCTACGATTCAATATCCACACGGTTTCCAGCCGGCAATAGGTCATTGCCCTCGTTAGTCGTAGCGTCCTCGCTACGATTGAATATTCTTACGGTTTCCAGCCGGAGATACATCGTTGGCAGCCCCCCGTAAGTCGCAGCGTCCCCGCTACGATTCGATATCCACACGTTTTCCAGCCGGCAATAGCTCATTGCAACACTGTTGGATGTTACATCCCCACTAGCGAGTTGGTTGCAGCGTCCCCGCTGCAACTCTACTTTCCCCACTACGATCCCCCGTTAGTCGTAGCGTCCTCGCTACGATTGAATATTCTTACGGTTTCCAGCCGGAGATACATCGTTGGCAGCCCCCGTAAGTCGCAGCATCCCCGCTACGATTCAATATACACTCGGTTTCCAGCCGGCAATAGGTCATTGCAACACCGTTGGATGTTACATTCCCACTAGCAAGTTAGTTGCAGCGTCTCCGCTGCAACTTTACTTCCCCCCATGTTAGTCCTAGCATCCCCGCTACGATTCAATATCCACACGGTTTCCAGCCGGCAATAGGTCATTGCCCTCGTTAGTCGTAGCGTCCTCGCTACGATTGAATATTCTTACGGTTTCCAGCCGGAGATACATCGTTGGCAGCCCCCCGTAAGTCGCAGTTCCCCGCTACGATTCAATATACACACGGTTTCCAGCCGAAGTCAAAAATGGCTCCTCAGATTCACCAATGATTTTTGATAATGGTTGGAAAAATCCGGGGGATTTCATTACTTTTGCCCACTGAAATTAAAATCAATCTATCATGGCCGCCAATAATGATTACGGAAGAAAAGGTGCTATCTTTGGCAAAATCATTCTCACGATTATCCTGTTTATCATATTGTTGATCTGGATATATCAGAAAAACTTCACCTTCCTTTCCAATTGATATTCCTGAAACTGTTATTATCTGTCGAAAATATAATCCATTGGACTTAGTGTGCCAGTGATGTTTTCATTATGTACAAGCACAAGAAAGTCATAGTAGTATTGCCTGCCTATAATGCAGCGCAGACACTCGAAAAAACCTACCGGGAGATTCCTATGGATCTCGTGGATGAGGTCATTTTGTGTGATGATGCCAGCAGAGACAATACCGTAGAACTGGCAAAATCCCTGGGGATTACACACATCATCAGCCATCCTAAAAACAAAGGATACGGAGGTAACCAAAAATCTCTGTATAATAAAGCACTGGAACTGAAGGGAGATATTATTATCATGCTCCATCCCGACTATCAGTACACACCTTTGCTTATCCCATCCTTTGTCAATATCATCGGTGAAGGCTTGTATCCTGTAGTGTTAGGTTCAAGAATATTGGGAAAGGGGGCATTGAAAGGTGGTATGCCTCTGTATAAGTATATAGCCAACCGCTTTCTGACTATGTTTCAGAATCTTTTGATTGGATACAAACTCTCCGAATACCACACCGGATACCGGGCTTTCAGTGCTGAGGTGCTCAGATCCATCAACTACAATGCCAATTCTGATGACTTTGTGTTTGATAACCAGATGCTTTCGCAGATTATCTATAAAGGCTTTGACATAGCCGAAGTCACCTGCCCCACCAAATATTTTGAAGAAGCCTCGTCCATCAATTTCAGCCGCAGTGTAAAGTATGGTCTGGGGGTACTCCGTGTATCAGTTACCCATCTGCTGTGCAGGATCGGTCTGCTCCGGTCGGAAATCTATAAATAATACAATTGTATAAAATATCGAATGGTGGGTCAAACTCCGGATTTAGATAAGCTGATCGGAGAATGTGAGTTCTCATACGCTCTATCAGGAGGCCCGGGAGGACAACATGCCAATAAGGTGGAAACTAAAGTAGAGCTGCGCTTCAATATTATAAAATCCGGTTTCCTCTCTGAAGAACAAAAACGACTGCTTATACAAAAAGCAGGTCAATACGGTATTGATGGTGGGAATTCAATTCTGATCAAATCATCCGGATTCAGAAGCAAGGGTCAAAATAGAAAGGAAGTTATCAGGAAGTTTGAGCAATGGCTCAAAAATGCATTGAAACAACCCAAAAAAAGAATACTCACACAGATACCCGAATCTGTTAAAGAAAAGCGTATAAAAAGTAAAAGACGGAATTCTGCATTGAAACAAGGTAGAGGAAACCTTAAAGCAAAGTTGAGTATTAAATAAAAAATGGGCCAGGGTTTATCTTTTATAAGTTTCCGACTCAGATTTACCCTGGCCACACCCTAAATTTGAGAATAAAATAGATAAATACCTGTCACTTTTGACTAAGTGTATATTCAGGCCGGGAGGCTCAGAATAACCAATACAACAAACAAAAAACACGAGGGTTTATCTTATAAAAGTTTCCGACTCCTGATAAACCCTCGCTGCACCCTAAATTTGAGAATAAAATAGATTAAAAATGCTGTCATTTTTGACAGTACATATTTATTTTTGGTTTAATTTATTATCTAAGATTATGCCATTAAAATCAATTATCCGAAATATAAAAGTGCGGGGGTATATCTTACAAAGTTTCCGACTCCTGACAGACCCCCGCTGCACCCTAAATTTGAGAATAAAATAGATTTCAAAAAATTCACCACTTTTGATGAATCAAAAAAGAAAACTTGTTTAATCTTTGAGAGAACCTGTCCAAATTCCATACTCTCATGCGACACAAAACGTGCGGGGGTGTATCTTTAAAAGTTTCCGACTCCTGATAAACCCCCGCTGCACCCTAAATTTGAGAATAAAATAGATTTGAAACATTCGTCACTTTTGACGTGGTTCTTTGGTCAGACAAATGTGCTATCATGCCGGCTGGGATGATAACTGTTCTGACATTTTATCATTATTGGTTTTGTTAGAAACCTTTCGATGTCAACTTAATTTGCGGAAAATTTACTGTGTGGGATGATAGGTTAACTTTAAATACTTTATGCCTTTGTCTGAACTTAGGTTCTATCTCGCAGACAAAGACATAAAGAAATTTACCCGGGTTGGTGATTTAGACTTTTACAGTCTTCAGGATGTAAGCTGTTAACTTAAACACCTTCACTCTCGTCACCAACTATCCCAAGTACTTTGAGCAATAATAATAATTCTCTCATTGCATTACTTTTTGAAAGTTAGTTAACCTGAAATGAAATTTAGTACAGCAAAGATAAAGCCAAGTTAGGCGGGGCTATTTAACAGAAGTATAGATGATATTACATCAATAAATCGCTTTAATTTAAGTCATTAATTTTGTAAATAATTGATATACAACGTAATAGAATTTTATTATATTGTTTTAAATGAGGTTGATTT
Organism: Saprospiraceae bacterium; assembly: GCA_016716335.1. GTDB lineage: Bacteria > Bacteroidota > Bacteroidia > Chitinophagales > Saprospiraceae > OLB9. Next base: position 143,741 of record JADJWN010000005.1, read on the forward strand.
TGGTAATTTTTATATATGTTTAGTTTAGCATTAATAAAGTTTTTAGCAAGTTATAAAACGGGTCGAAATTGGTATTTTGATTTATTATAATGTGTAAAACATTTTTTATCAGTATTATATTAAAATTTATCTATATATTTGCTTCTGTGTCTTATAGTATATTATCAACTTTTCAGTGCTATTTGAAACCATAAGAATAAAATTGGATCTGAAAAATGCAGGATTTACAAATTTTGTTGAACATTATCAAAAGTCAGAGACTCAAGAACGAAATACTTGATAAAAAGCATGAACATAACTTATTAGACAAGTTTGAATACTTGTTGGAGCATTCTGATAATGTAAATGATGAATTTATGGCAAATGCTCTTTATGGTAATTTATATATTACAGGAAAGTATAATGTATTAAAGTATAGAGTTAAGGAACGTTTGTTAAATAAAATATTCAATTATGCCTCTAATCATTTTAATTTAAAATCAAGAGTAGGCTCTCTTCATATTATTGGCAAGAACTACACGATTGGAATGATTTTGATGGAATTTGTGCAGAGAGATCTCGCAATAGACATTTTTGAAAGGACATTGGAACTTGCCGTTAAGTATCAGCATACTCCATTTGTCATTCTAATCTTGAAGCAACTTTTGTATCACTATAGTTTTATCAGTCCTGATAAGAGGAAAATGGAAAATATCATGATGTTAAGGGAAAAGTATCAGGAGATTTATAATGCCGAGCAATTTGCTGAGAATTGCAATGCTGAAATATCTTACTTCTATGTGACGAAGAAGTCTGGATTAGATAAAGATCAGTTATCCAGATTTGGAGAAATGATTAATGACTTGATTAAATTGCAAGAGAAATATTCATCATATGTAGTTAATTTGGTTTCTTTTGACTTAGCAGCTTTTTACTATTTGTATGTCCAGGACTATGATAGAGTTATTAAAATTTCAAAAAGTGCAGTTACATACTTCAAGGAACTTCAATTTGAGGAAAAACTGGGTATGCTTCAAAGCTTAAATTATATTGCATTGGCAAGTTTATATCAAGGTCTTTATCCAGATGCCGACGACTACATATCCAGGGGATTCAGCATTGTCACGGACGGCAGCCGCTACTGGTTCAGGCAGAATGGGATATACTTTCTTTCATCCGTACTTCAGCAAAACTATGATCGGATGTATGAAATCTGCAGCAAGGTGGTCAGTCACAAAAAACTGAAGTCTTTTTCAGTAGAGGAGGAGCAGTGGTATATCCGCGAGGCTTATGTACAGTTTTTGGCCAGAATGGGCAAGGTATCCCCATTGACGGTAGCTGTACAGCAAACCCGCCCATTTGTACTCAGCAGATTTCTCAATAGTGTACCCTTTCACTCTAAAGACAAACAGGGGCAGAATATTTCCATTATAGTGGTTCAGATACTCTTTTTGATTCTCGACAGAAAGTACAATGCGGTAATTGATAAGATGGAGGGCCTCAATCAGTATAACTACCGTCACCTGAAAAACGACGAAACCTTCCGCTCCAACTGTTTTATAAAAATGCTGCTCCTGATGGTGAAGGCGGATTTTCACCCGGTGCGTACTGTGACCTACACTTCAGACCTGCACAAAAAATTGCTATCTAAAAAATTTGTATCCAACGAAAACAGTGCCCACATTGAAATCATACCTTACGACCAGTTATGGAATGTAGTACTTGAGCTATTACACAGAAATAATTAGCGAACTGACCATACTTCAGGCAGAATTTTATACTGACTTGTCGAATAATCTGTAACTTTGTGCGATTTTTCATTAATGAATACAAAGGATATGAGGACCTTCTTTGCAGTGCTCCTGCTACTTTCAGGTGCTTTGACCCTTCATAGTCAGACCTGGACCGAGGTCAGTGAAAGGGATATCGAGATTACCGCTACCAGAGACATTTTTCCGGAAACATACAGACTTTATGCATTGGACAATGAGGCGATGCGTCTGCTCCTGTGGTCAGCGCCGCATGAAAAGGACACCGATGTACACAGTAGTAAAGTGCAGATTGAGATTATGATGGCAGGTGGTATATCCGATCTGTTCAGGATAGTGCAGTACGACATGATGGAGCCTGAGCTTGCAGCCAGATTTCCGGACATACGTACTTTTTACGGGGTGTCCACCACAGATCCGTACAGATATGTCAGGATAGACTATACAGAGCAGGGTTTTCGGGCGGTAATCAGGGATATCGGGTATCAGGTCTTTATAGATCACTTTCAGAGAGGTGATAAGACGCACAGGATAGTATATTACCGGCATGATTACAAAAAAACTCCCAAATGGGGATGTTTGGTATCTGGTGATGACCGAAATGCCCGGGAGCATGATCATGGACAGCGGGGTGTGCTGATTGGAGATTGTCAGTTGAGGTCATACAGACTGGCGCAGGCTACTACGGGAGAGTACAGTAATTACCATGGAGCTACAAGTCCTGCTCAGGAAGGGGTGGTTATGTCGGCAGTAGTGAACATAATCAACAGAGTCAATCAGGTTTATGAAGCAGAAGTGGCGGTAAGGATGATTTTAGTTAACAATACCAACACCCTATTTTATTACAATCCTGCTACTGACCCTTTTACTGGAAATGATGCCGGTATCATGTTGGATCAGAATATAACCAATACCAATAACGTGATAGGCAGTGCCAATTACGATATAGGTCATGTATTTGGTGGTACTGGTAATAATGGAGTGGCATATCTTGCGGGTGTTTGTAACACAACCCTAAAAGCCGGTGGGGTAACTACCTCAACAGCTCCGGTAGGGGACCCTTTTTCCATCGACTATGTAGCTCATGAAATGGGCCATCAATTTGGAGGTCAACATACTTTTTATAACTCCTGCAACAATAATAGATCCAATGCGTCAGCCATGGAACCGGGAAGTGGTTCTACCATTATGGCTTATGCCGGAATTTGTACCCCCAACGTACAGAGCAATAGCGATGCCTACTTCCATGCAAGAAGTTTAGAGCAAATTAAGAATTTTATCGCTGGTAATGGTAATGCCTGTGCACAGATTGTCCCCTCTTTTGTCAATACTGCCCCCGTAGTCACGCCACAGTCCAACTACAGCATACCGGTTTCCACGCCTTTTATACTCACATTAAGTGCTACCGATGCTGAGAATCATCCACTTACCTTCGCTTGGGAACAAATGAACGCATTTAGTACCCCTGCACAGACTATGCCGCCTGCCACAACTAACACTACTGGACCCATGTTCAGGAGCATATTTGCTACATCTTCTCCATCCAGATACTTTCCTCCATTGGCCAATGTGATTGCCAATACTACCAACACATGGCAGGTGCTGCCCTCCGTAGCCCGCAGTATGAGTTTCCGTGGCGTTGCACGGGATTTTACCGGGGTGGCCGGGTGCAACCATGAGACGAATATCACCGTCTCCACCGTAAATGCAGCGGCAGGTGCGTTTTCAGTGACTTCCTTCAATGCAGCAAGCGTTTGGGTGGAAGGAGAATCCAGAACGATAACCTGGAATGTGGCAAATACCAATGTGGCGCCGGTTAATGCTCCGAATGTGGATATATTGTTGTCCTATGATGGCGGGAATACCTACCCCACAGTATTATTATCCGGGACTCCTAATGATGGTTCAGAAAGCATCATTGTACCTGCAGGTACCACAAATCAGGGCAGAATTATGGTGAGAGGTACCAATCATATTTTCTACGACATCAATAATGCGAATATAACGATCCAGCCGGGCTTTCCTAATTTTGACATGACTTTGAATCCTTCCTCTGAATCCCTCTGTTCGGGGCAAAGCAAGCAAATACAGGTAAATACTCAGAGTATTCTTGGCTATAACACACCTATTAATTTAAGTATCACAGGGCTTCCGGCAGGTGTGACACATACGTTCAGCCCTAATCCGGTCAACCCGGGAAGTATCAGCGTACTTACGCTTACAAATGTTTCAGCCGCCAGCGGAAACTATGCGCCCGTGGTCCAGGGAGTGAGTGGCACACTCAGTCAAAACAGGAACCTGACGTTGACTGTTCCTGTTGCCATTACATCAGCACCGGCACTATCTGCTCCGGCTGATAATGCTGTTGATATTTTCAAATTACCTTCATTCAGCTGGAGTGCTGTATCCGGAGCCACCTCCTACGAAATCCAGGTTTCCACTATGATTGACTTTAGTTCACCTGTCATAAGTACTTCGGTTGCTTCAACAGCTTTTACTCCTTCCTCGGCTTTACAAAGCTACACATTATATTACTGGCGGGTCAGAGGTATCAATGCTTGTGGAACAGGAGTCTGGTCACCAATCAGGAATTTCAGAACCCAGGTATGTGTTACCTATTCAAGTACTAATGTTCCGATCAATATACCGGCATCAGGAACACCTTCTGTAAATTCAGTTCTGACCATTTCAGATCGTGGGGTACTGACAGATCTGGATGTATTGAATCTCACAGGATTACATACCTGGGTGAATGATTTGAGATTCAAATTGATAGCCCCCAATAATGCCAGCCAGTTGTTTTGGGACAGACCATGTGGCAGTGAAGATAATTTTAATATTAATTTTGACCAGGATGCTCCTGCAGGTACATGGCCATGTCCGCCCGTGGATGGAGGGTTTTATCGTCCTAATAACTCGTTAAATATATTCAATAATTTGTCTTTGAAAGGTACGTGGACATTGAATGTGAGAGACACCGTCAATCTGGACGGCGGAAGCCTTCAGTCCTGGAGTCTTGGCGTCTGTATGACTTCGTTTTGCAGGCTTACAGTGGACAATAATCTCGCAGATGGTCCGGGCAGCCTGTTTGCTGCGGTGCAATGTGCCAATTCAGGAGATACAATCAGATTTGCTACCAATTTTACCAATCAGACCATAAATCTCGGCAATCAGAATCTGGTTATCAATAAAGCACTTTTGATTGAGGCCAATCCATCAGCCAACATTCATGTAATCTCCTCTTCTGCTGATCCTACCGTTGTGAATAATAATCTGGTAACGATCAGAGGGCTCAACATACATGCTTCAGGACCTGTGAATGGAGCCATCCTGAACACCAATAAACTCGTACTCGAAAACGTCAATGTGTACAACTATCCGGGAGGTAGCTCTCAGGGTACAGTGCGAAATAACGGCAATATGGAGATATTGGGCAATTGTAATATTCAGAACTGAAAACCTTACCCGCTCTCATTCGCTGAGCTTAACGAAACTATGGCCGGTTCAGAAATAAATCTTTCCGTTCCACCATTCCTTTTCTATAACTGCACCGTTTTTCTCGTAAAACCGGAGTGCAGGCTCATTCCAGTCCAAAACCTGCCACTTCGTTTGTCTGCAGCCCATTTGTCTTGCCGTATCCACAAATGCATCAAAAAGCTGCTGTCCGATGCCATGCTGCCGGTATTCCGGTATTACATAAAAATCCTCAAGATATAATGTCACCCCTTTCCATGTGGAAAAAGTTCGGTAAAAAACAGTCATTCCGACTTTTTCCCCCTCCATTTCTGCAATATGTCCCTGGATCAACCCGCTTTCAAAAGCAGCATAATATTCTGTGATGTCACTCAGGACGGCATCAGGTTCCTTTTCATAGGCTGCCAGTGCCTTGACCATGCTGTAAATAAACGGAATGTCATCGTATTGGGCGGGTCTGATCCTGATTTTCGGGGCTGAAGTTTGCATAGTGTTACTTTTTCCTGTAAAAATGAGACTTTTTTATCAAAATTACCCCGAATGTCAAGCCAATGGTAAAATTCAATACCGGCTTCAACTCGGAATAGCTTTAGCATCAATAATTTATTAAAAAAATATTGCCACATTACTATCCTTCGAATCAAAATTGTTTTTACCTTTGCGTCTCTTTTTCAAAAAGCAGATTTTTATTTAACAAAAAACAGAAGGAATTCAGTAAAATTTAGCAGTATGCCAACTATCAATCAGTTAGTACGTAAGGGAAGGGAAAAAGTAGTGGTGGCCAGCAAATCCAGAGCCCTGGATGCATGCCCGCAGAAAAGAGGAGTGTGTACAAGAGTGTACACCACCACGCCAAAAAAGCCCAACTCTGCACTTCGTAAAGTAGCAAAGGTAAGAATGACCAACGGTATCGAAGTCATTGCCTATATCCCGGGTGAAGGACACAATCTGCAGGAACACTCCATTGTACTGGTGAGAGGGGGCAGGGTAAAGGACCTTCCGGGTGTACGTTATACGATAGTGAGAGGTGCTCTGGATACTGCCGGCGTAGCCAAGCGATTGAAGAGCCGATCCAAGTATGGTGCTAAAGCTCCTAAGAAATAATCCAATTAAATAAGTTTTCAACATAATATAAAATGAGAAAAAGAAAACCCAAGAAAAGAGTCATACTCCCCGATGTGAGATACAATGATCCATTGGTGACCCAGTTTGTCAACAACATGATGTGGGAAGGCAAAAAGAGCGTTTCATTCGGTATTTTCTATGATGCCATGGACAAAATCGAATCCAGAACCTCCGAAAATCCCCATGAAGTGTGGAGAAAGGCACTGGAAAATGTCATGCCTTCTGTAGAAGTAAGAAGTAAGCGTATCGGAGGGGCTACCTTTCAGATCCCAACGGAGATCAGACCGGCAAGGAGACTTTCCATCGGTATGAAGTGGCTCATCAGATTCTCCAGAGCCCGAAGCGGTAAAGGTATGGCTGAAAAACTCGCAGCTGAGGTGATTGCTGCAAGCAAAGGTGAAGGTGCCGCAGTAAAACGAAGGGAAGATACCCACAGAATGGCAGAAGCTAACAGAGCATTTGCTCATTTCAAGGCGTAATCATACGCCTTTATTTTTTTAAAGCGATAATCTTTTATATCTAATATAATATGGCAAAGGATCTGAGATATACCCGAAATATTGGAATTGCTGCACACATTGATGCGGGCAAAACCACTACCACTGAAAGGATTTTGTATTACACCGGTATCAGCCACAAGATCGGAGAGGTACACGACGGAGCGGCTACCATGGACTGGATGGAGCAGGAGCAGGAAAGAGGTATCACCATTACCTCCGCAGCTACAACCTGCAACTGGAATTATCCCACCGTTCAGGGTCAGAATACACCTGAGACCAAGTCTTACCACTTCAATATCATTGATACTCCGGGCCACGTGGATTTCACTGTGGAAGTAAACAGATCACTCAGGGTACTGGATGGTCTGGTGTTTCTTTTCAGTGCGGTAGATGGTGTGGAGCCACAGTCTGAAACCAACTGGAGACTTGCAGAAAGATACCGGGTACCCAGTATTGCATTCGTAAACAAAATGGACCGTTCAGGTGCCGATTTCTTCAATGTGGTGAATGACATCAAGGAAAAATTGGGTGCCAATGCAGTTCCGCTTCAGGTTCCGATCGGAGCAGAAGAAAAATTTAAGGGTGCTGTGGATCTCATTACCAATGTGGCTATGGTCTGGAATGAAGAAGATCAGGGTATGACCTACAAGGTAGTGGATATTCCGGCTGACATTGCAGACACTGTAAAGGAATACCGGGAAAAACTGATCGAAGCTGTAGCTGAGTATGACGATCAGATCATGGAGAAGTTTTTCGATGATCCGGATTCTATCAGTGTGGACGAAATCAGGGCTGCCATCAGAAAAGCAGTAATTGACATGGCTATCACACCGGTAATGTGTGGTTCGGCCTTCAAAAATAAAGGAGTACAGGCAGTATTGGATGCCGTGTGTGCTTTCCTCCCTTGTCCTCTGGACGTGGATGCTATCACAGGTACCAATCCCAAGACAGACAAAGAAGAGCAAAGAAAGCCCTCTGTAAGTGAGCCCTTTGCTGCCCTTGCATTCAAAATTGCTACTGACCCATATGTAGGTAGATTGGCTTTCATGAGAGTATATTCCGGAGCTTTGGATGCAGGATCCTATGTATTGAATACAAGGTCAGGCAACAAGGAGAGAATCTCCAGATTGTATCAGATGCATGCCAACAAGCAAAATCCCATCGAAAGAGTAGAAGCCGGTGATATTGCAGCAGGTGTAGGCTTCAAGGATCTCAGAACCGGAGATACCCTCTGTGATGAAAACCACCCGATTGTACTCGAAAGTATGGTGTTCCCGGATCCGGTAATCGGATTGGCAATAGAGCCCAAGACACAAAAAGATCTGGATAAGTTGGGTATGGCTTTGAGCAAACTGGCAGAAGAAGATCCAACCTTCAGAGTAAGATATGACGAGGATACCAATCAGACAGTCATCAGCGGTATGGGTGAGTTGCACCTCGAGATCATCGTGGATAGATTGAGAAGAGAATTTAAAGTGGAAGTTAACGAAGGAGCTCCGCAGGTTAACTATAAGGAAGCTCTGACCACAAGTGTCGAGCATACAGAAAGATTGAAAAAGCAATCAGGAGGTTCAGGTTTGTTTGCGCAGATGTCTTTTGAATTGGGACCTGCCGACCAGTCATTTCTTGAGTCAGAAGACTTCAAGTCAGGAAAAACCAAATTGCAGTTTGTCAATGATATCTTTGGAGGTTCTATTCTTAAGGAATACTTCCAGTCAATCATCAAAGGTTTTACCTCTATGATGGATAATGGTATCCTGGCAGGTTACGGTATTGACAGTATGAAAGTGAGAATCTTCGACGGTCAGACACACCCTGTGGACTCAAAGCCTCTCGCATTCGAATTGTGCGCCAAGGAAGGTTTTAAAGAAGCAGCCAAAAAATGTAACCCTGTATTGATGGAGCCTATCATGAAGCTGGAGGTGGTATCTCCGGATGAATATGTGGGTTCGGTGATTGGTGACCTCAACCGAAGAAGGGGTATGCCCAAAGGTCAGGAAACCCGTTCAGGAGGAGCCGTAGCTATTCAGGCAGAAGTACCTTTGGCAGAAATGTTCGGTTATGTGACACAGCTTCGTACCATTACCTCAGGTCGTGCCAGCAGTACAATGGAGTTCAGCCATTATGCACCCGCACCTAAGGGAGTTGCCGATGCAGTGATTGAAAAAGCCAAAGGGGCTTTAAAAGTTTAAAAATTTTATTGAATTTTATAAAAATAATTTGCTTAATCAAAAGAGAGCGTTATCTTTGCGCCCTCTTTTGAAAGAGTGTAAAAAAGTAATAAAGGTTATGAATCAAAAAATAAGGATTAAACTCCGTTCTTACGATCACAATCTGGTAGATAAAAGCACAGAGAAAATCGTGAAAACGGTGAAAAACAGCGGTGCTGTAATATCCGGTCCGATTCCGCTGCCTACTGAGAAAGAAGTATTTACCGTATTGCGTTCTCCGCATGTAAATAAAAAATCTCGTGAGCAGTTTCAGTTAAGGACCCACAAGAGAGTGATCGAGATTTTCACCCCCACTCAGAAAACGGTAGATGCTTTGTCAAAGCTCGAACTACCCAGTGGTGTTGACATCCAGGTCAAGCTCACCTGATTACCGCAATCCAAAGTTTTTCATTCTTATTTGCCCTGAGGGCATAGAAGTCTAAAGTGAATCTTTAGTATTAAAAATTTAATCATGAACGGATTAATAGGAAAGAAAATTGGCATGACCAGTATTTATTCTGCAGAGGGTAAAAATATCGCCTGCACAGTGGTCGAAGCGTTGCCAAATGTAGTTACTCAGGTTAAAACCATTGAGTCTGACGGGTATGATGCCATTCAGTTGGGATATGGTGAAATGAAAGAGAAGCATACCACCAAACCTTTGATGGGTCATTTTGCTCAGGCCGGAACCACCCCTAAACGAAAACTCGTAGAATTCCGGGATTATCCCAATGCCAAAAAATTGGGTGAAGAAGTTTCTATCACCGAAGTATTCAATGAGGGAGATAAGGTAAGTGCAATCGGTACTTCCAAAGGTAAGGGATTTCAGGGTGTAGTAAAAAGACATCACTTCAATGGAGTAGGACAGTCCACTCACGGTCAGCACAACAGATTGCGTGCTCCGGGTTCTGTCGGTGCCTCAGCATTCCCCTCCAGAGTATTCAAGGGTCTGAGAATGGCAGGCAGAATGGGCAATGAAAGGGTGAAGACCAAAAATCTGAAGATTGTTAAGATATTGCCGGAAATGAACCTCATCTTAATACAGGGTTCTGTACCGGGACATAAAGGATCGTTTGTAGTCATTGAAAAGTAAGAACGATGAAACTCGAAGTATTAAATAAAGAAGGCCAGAGTACCGGCAGAACAGTGGAGTTGCCGGAGAGTGTATTTGGTATTGAGCCCAATGCCCATGCAGTGTATCTCGCAGTAAAACAGTATAATGCTGCTCAAAGACAGGGTACACATAAGGCCAAAGAAAGGAATGAAATCGCCAGATCTACCAAAAAGATCAAAAGGCAAAAGGGTACAGGTACTGCCAGAGCCGGATCTACCAAATCTCCGGTATTCAGGGGTGGAGGTAGAGTTTTCGGGCCCAAACCCAGAAATTACAGTTTTAAGCTCAATAAGAAGGTCAAGGAATTGGCAAGATTCTCTGCGCTTTCTCACAAGGCTTCCAGCGGTATGATCAAAGTTGTGGAGGATTTCCAGATGGATAAGCCATCTACCAAAGCATATATTAATGTATTGAACAATCTGAAGGTTGAAGGTAAATCCATATATGTTTTACCTGAATACAACAGCAATATTTATCTGTCAGGCAGAAACATTCCGGGAGCGGCTGTAGTAAATGCCTCAGATCTTAATACTTATGAAATCCTTCATGCAGATACCTTACTGCTGTCGGAAAAAGCGGTATCACATTTCAATCAGGAAGCCTAAAATTTTTGATCCATGAGCAAGCAGATTATCATTAAGCCTATCATCTCTGAAAAATCAGAGAGGTTGACTAAAAAAGGAAATCAGTATTCTTTTATTGTAGATAAGGATGCCAATAAACTGGAGATCAAAAAGGCCATTGAAACCATGTTTACTACCAATGTAGTAGCTGTAAATACGGTGGTGATGCCTGCAAAATCCAAGGCAAGGAATACTAGAAGCGGAGTAGTAAAGGGTAGAGTAAGCCCCTACAAAAAGGCTTTTGTGACCCTTGCAGAGGGTGAGGAGTTGGATCTTTACGGTTCTGAAGAATAATATTTATTCATCGCAATAAATTGATGAAACAATGCCAATAAAGAAATTTAATCCCATAACACCGGGAACCAGACATAAGATCGGTAATGCTTTTACCGAAATTACCACTGACAGACCTGAGAAGTCATTGACAGTAGGTAAAGCTAAGTCCGGGGGTAGAAACCATGATGGTAAAATGACCATGAGGCATATCGGTGGTGGTAGTAAGAGAAAGTACAGAATTATTGACTTCAAGAGAGATAAGGAGGATATTCCTGCAAAAGTAGTCAGTATAGAATACGATCCTAACCGTACTGCTTATATCGCCCTTTTGGCTTATGTGGATGGAGAGAAAAGATATATTATCGCTCCTCATAATCTTAAAGTAGGCACAAAAGTGATTTCAGGCAAGAAAGCCACACCGGATGTGGGTAATGCCATGTACTTCAGTGATATTCCATTGGGTACCGATATCCATGCCATCGAACTGGCTCCGGGTAAAGGTGCTGCTCTGGCTCGAAGTGCCGGTACTTACTGTACTATGATGGGTAGAGAAGGTAAATATGCCATTATCAAGCTGCCTTCAGGTGAAATCAGAAGAGTATTGCTCACCTGCAAAGCAGTGATAGGTAGAGCGTCTAATCCTGATCACGGTCTGGAAGTTCATGGTAAAGCCGGTCGTAAGAGATGGCTGGGTGTGAGACCGAGAGTGAGAGGTGTGGCGATGAACCCTGTGGATCACCCGATGGGTGGTGGTGAAGGAAGGGCTTCTGGAGGACATCCAAGATCCCGTACAGGTATCATGGCCAAGGGTCAGAAAACAAGGCATGTGAAAAAGCATTCTACCAAGCTTATCATTTCAAAAAGGAAAAATTAAAATAAAATAGTATAACATGGCTCGTTCAGTTAAAAAAGGTCCATACGTACATCACAAGTTGTTGGAAAAAGTGGTTAAGGCTAATGAATCCAACAGAAAGTCAGTCATCAAGACCTGGTCAAGGGCTTCCATGATTATCCCTGACATGATCGGTCAGACAATTGCTGTGCACAATGGAAAAACTTTTGTTCCGGTATTCATCACTGAAAATATGGTGGGACACAAGTTGGGAGAATTTTCGCCGACCAGGACTTTTAAAGGCCATTCAGGTAATAAATAATTGATAATTTAAACGCTTAGCTTAAATAAAGATATATGGAAGCTGTTGCAAGATTAAGAAACTGTCCGATGTCAGCCCGAAAGATGAGGCTGGTGGTGGATAACATCAGAGGTAAGTCAGTAGAAGATGCCCTCAACATTCTGAAGTACACCAATAAGGAGGCAGCTGTATGGCTTGAGAAGCTGGTACTTTCGGCTATTTCAAACTGGGAGCAGAAGTCTGAGGGATTCAGCGCTGATGAACACGGACTCTTCATCAAGAGAGCTTTCGTGGACGGTGGACCAATGCTTAAGAGATTCAGACCGGCACCTCACGGAAGGGCCAACAGAATCCGTAAAAGAATGAATCATGTCACCATCGTGGTTGAAAATAAGATATTAACAGAAGCCTGATAAAACATTAAAATAATCATTACATGGGTCAAAAGACAAATCCGATAGGCAACAGATTAGGGATCATCAAAGGTTGGGATTCCAGTTGGTACGGTGGAAAAGAGTTTGGTCAGAAAGTTGTTGAAGATGAAAACATCAGGGTATATCTGAATGCCAGGATATCCAAGGGGGGGATTGCCAAAATAGTGATAGAGAGAACACTCAAGAGAATTACTGTCACAATCCACACTTCCAGACCGGGTATCATCATTGGTAAAGGAGGCCAGGAAGTGGACAGGATCAAAGAAGAGTTGAAGAAACTGACAGGTAAGGATGTTCAGATCAATATAATAGAGATCAGAAAACCTGAGATAGATGCTGCCATCGTTGGCGAAACCATAGCCAAGCAGATTGAATCCAGGGTTAATTATAAAAGAGCCATCAAAATGGCCATCCAATCTGCTATCAGAGCCGGTGCAGAAGGTATCAAGATCAGAGTAAGCGGCAGATTGAATGGAGCAGAAATGGCAAGGAGTGAAGAGTTTAAAGAGGGAAGAACTCCTCTCCATACCTTCAGAGCGGATATTGATTATTCCATCAAGGAAGCATTGACAGTTTATGGCAAGATCGGTATCAAAACGTGGATATGCAGAGGTGAAATTCTGGAGAAAAGAGATCTGAGCCCAAATGCCGGAATGAACAAGGCAAATACTGAAGTCCAGTCTTCATCCGGTGAAAGCAGAGGCGGTGGAAGAGGTGACAGAAGACAAGGCGGCGGAGGCGGAAGAGGCAGAAAAAGATAAGATATAATTTATTAAAAAGTATTACCTTTGCGCCACTTTTCAAAAAAGCATAGATTAAAAACATAGATAATCATGTTACAACCAAAAAGAACAAGATACAGAAAGCAACATAAAATGAATCCCAAAGGGATTTCTGTAAAAGGAAGTACAATCTCTTTCGGATCATTTGCGCTCAAATCAATGGAAATCGGCAGGATTACCAACAGACAGCTGGAGTCTGCCAGGATTGCCATGACCCGTTACATGAAGAGGGAAGGTAAGGTATGGATCAGAATATTTCCGGATAAGCCTGTAACCAAAAAGCCTCAGGAAGTAAGGATGGGTAAAGGAAAGGGTGCTTTGGATCACTGGGTGGCAGTAGTAAAACCCGGCAAAATCATGTTTGAGATTGACGGTGTTCCGGCAAATATTGCAGTGGAGGCATTGAGACTTGCTGCGCAGAAGCTTCCTGTATTGACAAGGACAGTAACAAGAGCAGATTATAGCGAATAATAAATGACAGACAATGGCAACTAAAAAAACCATAGAATTGAAAGGCCTTGCAGTAGATGCTTTAAATGAGGAGTTGAAGATAGCTTCTCAGGATCTGAACAGGATGAAGTTTGATCATGCTGCCAAAGGACTTGAGAATCCCGATCAGATAAAGGGACTCAAGAAAGATATTGCCAGATTGAAGACAGAAATTCGTGCAAGGGAAATTGCTTCAATGACCAAAGAGGAGTTGGCGAAGAGATCAAAAATAAGATTAAGAAGAAAGTAATAAATTAATAATCCATGACTGATAAAGCATTAAGAAAAGTTAGGATTGGTGTGGTAGCCAGCGACAAAATGGATAAGACCATAACTGTGTTGGTGGAAAGAAGACTTAAGCACCCTATTTATGGTAAATTCGTAAAAAGGTCAAAGAAGTTTTTTGCACACGACGAAAATAATGAGTGCAGAGAAGGCGATCTGGTTAAAATCACTGAAACCAGACCCCTGAGCAAGAATAAGAGCTGGAGACTCGTGGAAATTCTCGAAAGAGCCAAATAATTATTTAAAAAAGAAGTATCATGATCCAACAAGAATCAAGACTTAAAGTGGCTGACAACAGTGGTGCAAAGGAAGTACTTTGTATCAGAGTGTTAGGCGGTACCAAAAGAAGGTACGCTTCTGTCGGAGATAAGATTGTAGTGGCTGTGAAATCTGCCACACCTACCGGTATCAAAAAAGGAACGGTGACCAAGGCAGTAATCGTACGCACCACTAAAGAGGTGAGAAGGAAGGATGGTTCCTACATAAGATTTGATGATAATGCAGTGGTACTTCTCAATAATGCGGATGAACCCAGAGGATCGAGGATTTTCGGCCCGGTAGCAAGAGAACTGAGAGACCGGGATTATATGAGGATTGTTTCATTAGCTCCTGAAGTACTTTAAAATTTAGATTGAAATGACAACAACTAAGAGATTTGCCCCAAAGCTGAAAATTAAGAAAGGGGATAAAGTTACGGTTATCGCAGGTTCTAATAAAGGAGAATCCGGTGTAGTAATGCAGGTATTCCCCAAAGAAAACAGAGCTATTGTGGAAGGCCTGAATATGGTGAAAAAGCACATTAAAAGCACTCAGGATAATCCCGGCGGTATTGTGGAGAAGGAGGCACCTATTCACATTTCCAATCTGATGCTGATTGACATCAAATCCGGTAAGCCTACCAGAGTAGGAAGGAAAGTAGTAGATGGTAAGATCGTAAGATATTGTAAAAACTCAGGTGAAATTATTTAAAGATGAGCTATACGCCTAGATTAAAAGAAAAATACCAGAAGGAGATAGTACCCAAACTCAACGAACAGTTTGGCTACAAGACTATCATGCAGGTACCCAGATTGGTAAAGATAAGCATCAATCAGGGAGTGGGTTCAGCTACTCAGGATAAAAAACTGGTAGATAATGCCGTAAATGAAATGACGATTATTTCCGGTCAGAAAGCGGTACCCACCATTGCCAGAAAGTCAATATCTAACTTCAAATTGAGGGAGTTTATGCCTATCGGAGCAAGGGTGACCCTGAGAGACAGAAAAATGTATGAGTTTCTCGATCGTCTTATTACAGTTGCCCTACCGAGAGTGAGGGACTTTAAAGGTATCAATGACAAGAGTTTTGACGGAAGAGGTAATTATTCCCTCGGTATTAAGGAACAGATCATCTTCCCTGAAATTGATATCGACAAGGTAAATAAGATCACCGGACTGGATATTACTTTCGTGACCACAGCAAAGACAGATGCTGAAGCTTATGCGCTGTTGAAAGAGTTGGGTTTACCATTTAAAAACATTAAGAATTAATAGTTTATGGCTAAAAAATCAATCATTGCCAGAGAAATAAAGAGAGAGAGACTGGTAGCAAAATATGCCGAGCTCCGAAAGAAATTGAAGGAAGCCGGCGATTATGATGCACTGGATAAGTTACCTAAAAATTCTTCGAGAGTAAGGTTGCACAATCGCTGCAAATTGACCGGAAGACCTAAAGGGTACATGAGGAGATTCGGTATAAACAGAGTGATGTTCAGACAAATGGCCAATGAAGGGAAAATACCCGGAATCACAAAGGCAAGTTGGTAATTATTATATTTTGAATTGATAATATTATGATAGTAACAGATCCTATTGCAGACTACCTGACAAGAATCAGAAATGCGCAGGCAGCCGGACATAAAATTGTAGAAATTCCTGCTTCTAATATCAAGAAAGGAATTACTAAGATTTTATATGAACAGGGATACATTCTCAAATATAAGTTTGATGATGATGCGGGAAAGCAGGGAGTTATCAGTATTGCATTGAAATATGATGCAGTGACTAAAAAACCTGTGATTAAAGAACTCAAGAGAGTGAGTAGATCCGGTCTGAGACAATATAAAGGCGTGGATGAATTGCCAAAAGTCATCAACGGATTGGGGATTGCTATCATATCCACTTCCAAGGGGCTGATGACTGATAAGCAGGCAAGACAGGAGAAAGTAGGAGGTGAAGTTATCTGTTATGTTTACTAATCAGTAAAAGATCAAAGATCATGTCAAGAATTGGAAAATCATTGATACAGGTGCCCGGTGGAGTTACAATAGATGTCAGCAAGGGTAATCTGGTGACTGTAAAAGGAGCGAAGGGCAGCCTTTCAGAACAAATACATCCTGACTTGAAAATCAGCCTTGAAGATGGTGTGTTGAAGGTTGAAAGGCCTACAGATCAGAAAAGGCACAGGGAGGTTCATGGATTGACCAGATCCTTGATCAATAATATGGTGGTCGGTGTATCCTCAGGATTTACCAAGCAATTGGAGCTTGTGGGGGTCGGTTACAGGGTGTCAAACACCGGCAATCTGCTCGAACTGACATTAGGGTATTCTCACCCGATTTATTTTGCCTTACCACCGGAAATTAAAGTAACTACCAAGATGGAAAAGGGTGAAAATCCTACCATCATTCTGGAGTCTTTTGATAAGCAGTTATTGGGACAGGTTTGTGCCAAAATCAGATCCTACAGAAAGCCGGAACCTTATAAAGGTAAAGGTATCAAATTTACCGGTGAGGAAATCAGAAGAAAGGCGGGTAAGACATCAGGTAAGAAGTAATTTTTGAAATTCATCCAAATATTATAACATGGATAATAAATTATATAACCGAACCAGAATTCATTACAGAATTCGCAAAAAAATTAACGGTACAGCCTCCAAGCCCAGACTGTCGGTTTTCCGTAGCAATAAAGAGATTTACTGTCAGTTGATTGATGATGTCAATGGAGTTACACTGGCGAGTGCATCTTCTAAAGGTATGCCAAAGAATGGTAACAAGGTTGCTCAATCCATGGAGGTTGGTAAGGTAATTGCTGAAAAAGCCAGGGCACTCAAAATTGAAGCTGTGGTATTTGACAGGGGTGGTTATCTATATCATGGAAGGGTGAAAAGTCTGGCAGACGGTGCCCGAGAGGGTGGATTAAAGTTTTAAAAATCTTAATTGAAGAATAATATGTCAACGCCTTTAAAAGTCAAAGCAGCAGAAACTGAACTCAAGGAAAAGCTGGTTAACCTCGGTAGAGTAACCAAGGTGACCAAGGGTGGTCGGACTTTCAGTTTTTCTGCCTTAGTAGTGGTAGGAGATGGTAATGGTACGATCGGTCATGGTCTGGGCAAAGCCCGGGATGTGTCTGAATCTATCCAGAAAGCGGTGGATGATGCCAAGAAAAATCTGGTAAAAGTAACGCTCCACAAAGGAACAGTACCTCATGAGCAGAAGGGAAAGTTTGGTGCCGGTAAAGTACTTATTAAGCCTGCAGCTGACGGTACAGGTGTGATCGCCGGTGGTGCCATGCGTGCTGTACTGGAAATGGCAGGAGTACACAATGTATTGGCCAAGTCTCAGGGGTCTTCCAATCCTCACAATGTGGTGAAAGCTACCATCGATGCACTTTCAAAAATGAGAAGTGCACATGAAGTAGCAAGACAAAGAGGGGTCAAGGTAGAGAAAGTTTACGAAGGATAAATTGATTTTGCCCGGAACAGACTTCATAGTTATCATCCCGGCAATATTGCAATCTTATAAAATCTGATAAAGATGAAAAGTATCAAAATAACACAGGTAAAGAGTACCATTGACCGTCCGAAGAAACAGAAGGAGACGATTAAGGCTTTGGGAATAAAGAAGCTGAACCATTCTGTGGTAAAAGTTGCCACACCCCAGATTTTGGGAATGGTAGCCACAGTGGATCATCTGATAAAGGTTGAAGAAGTTTAATAGCCTGTTTTCTAATTTTATAAATCCAGGAGATATGAAGTTACATAATTTAACACCGGCACCGGGCTCTGTAAAGGCAGAAAAAGGCCGGGTAGGTAGAGGTGAAGGGTCAGGTTCAGGTGGAACTGCCGGAAAAGGACATAAAGGAGCTAAAGCCAGAACAGGATATAAGAGCAAAAGAGCCTTTGAAGGTGGACAGATGCCACTGCAGATGAGACTTCCGAAAAGAGGCTTTAAAAATATCAATCGGGTTGAATACATCCCGATGAATGTTTCCCGGTTGCAGGAGATCCATGATAATTACGGAATTACCGATATCACCACAGAGGCACTCTATGTGGAAGGAATCATCAACAGAGGAGATAAGGTGAAGGTATTAGGCAATGGAGATATTACCAGTAAGCTTAATGTTACTTTGGATGCATATTCAGCTTCAGCTAAAGCTAAGATTGAGGCAGCTGGAGGTTCAATAAATGTTAAATAATCAAATACTTATGAATAAGTTTTTGAAACCTTCAGGAATATTTGGAGCATAAAGGAACTAAGGGATAAAATTACCTTCACTCTGATTATTCTTGCTGTCTTCAGATTTGGTTCTTATGTGGTATTGCCCGGTGTAAATTACGAAGCTTTGGATGCTGCTGCCGGAACAAGAGGTGCAAACGACCTTCTCAAACTCATCAATACTTTCACAGGTGGTGCCTTCAATCAGGGTTCCATTTTTGCATTAGGTATCATGCCCTACATCACTGCTTCGATTATCGTGCAGTTGTTGGGCTTTGCGGTGCCATATTTCCAGAGGTTGCAACAAAAAGAAGGGGAATCCGGGAGAAAGCGGATCAATCAGATTACAAGGTTTCTTACTTTGTTTATTACACTCGTACAAGGTGGTGCCTATCTGACTTATCTGAAATCTATACCCGGTGCTGTAGATCAAAGTATAAACCCGGGGGTATTCTGGTTCAGTAATATGATTATTCTATCTACAGGAACGATTTTTGCGATGTGGATGGGTGAGAAAATCACGGATAGGGGTATTGGAAACGGTATTTCCTTACTGATTATGGTCGGTATCATCGCGAGTTTGCCCGCAGCATTTATTGCTGAAATATTGAGTCAGTTCAGTTCAAACAGGCTGGCCTTGTTGATTCTGGAGCTTGCCTTTTTCTTCATTGTGGTAGTTGCTACAATATTGGTGGTACAAGGTGTGCGAAAAATTCCTATTCAGGCGGCAAAAAGAATGGTAGGAAGGTCCATGACAAGTATGCCTTCAGCGAGTGGTAGGGATTATATCAATCTGAAGTTGAGTGCTGCCGGAGTAATGCCCATCATCTTTGCACAGGCTATCATGTTTCTTCCTTTGACAGCCGCACAGTGGGCTGCTGAGAGTGCCGGAACACAAAGTGATCTTCTTCTCAGTCTCAACAACTGGAAGTCTATTCCTTACAATGTTTTATTCTTTATTCTGATTGTAATCTTTACCTACGTTTATACGGCATTGATTGTGAATCCTCAGCAGTACGCTGAATATCTGAAAAGGCAAAATGCCTTCATACCCGGGATTAAGCCTGGTCAGGATACTCAGGATTATATTGATTCACTTACTACCCGTATTACTTTACCCGGAGCAATTTTTATAGGAATTATAGCCATACTCCCGGCTTTGGTGGCTACGGCCGGTGTCAATGACGCTTTCGCCATATTTTTCGGAGGAACCTCTCTGTTGATTTTAGTGGGAGTAGTTTTAGATACATTACAGCAGATAGAAAGCTATTTGTTAATGAGAAAATATGATGGTTTGGTAAAATCCGGAAGGATAGCCGGCAGAGGCGCTCAGGGTATTACCATTGGGGCCGGCATGTAATTTTTGAAATGATTTATTTTAAGACAAACGAAGAGATTGAACTTCAGCGTCTGAGTAATCTGCTGGTATCAAAAACCCTTGCTTATGTCGCTTCTTTGTTGAAAACCGGTGAGACTGGTAAAAGCATAGACAAAAAAGCGGAGGAGTTCATAAGAGATCATGGAGGGATACCCGGCTTCAAAGGTTACAGGGGATTTCCGGCCACCTTGTGTATGTCCGTAAATGAAGGAGTAGTACACGGCATACCTTCCAATCATGTTTTCGATTCCAAAGATATGATATCCGTAGATTGCGGAGTGTTGATGAATGGTTTTTACGGAGATGCGGCTTATTCCTTTGCTTTTTCGGAAGCCGGTGAAGATGTGATCAAACTGATGCGGGTCACCAGAGAGTCCTTGTATGAGGGGATTAAAGCTGCTGTGGTGGGCAACAGAGTGGGAGATATCAGTTTTGCTATCCAGCACTATTGTGAAAAGTTACATGGATACAGCATTGTAAGGGAGTTGGTTGGACATGGTGTGGGCAGAAGTCTTCATGAAGAACCGGAGGTGCCAAATTTTGGAGTTCGTGGCAAAGGCCCCATGCTTAAAGAAGGAATGGTATTGGCTATTGAGCCTATGGTAAATATGGGGATGAAAGCAGTGAGACAGAAAAATGACGGCTGGACTATTGTGACAAAAGACGGAAAACCCTCCGCACATTTTGAACATAGTGTGGCTATCAGGAAAAACGGACCTGATATTTTGTCAGATCACAGCATCATAGAAGAATCAATTAAAAATAACCCTGAAATTAGGATAATTTAATTAAAAACCCTACATTTGCGCTCCAATTTAAAAAATGGCTAAACAGGATTTAATAAAACTCGATGGAATCATAGAAGAAGCCCTTTCCAACGCTATGTTCAGGGTGAGACTGGAGAGTGGTCATCTGATTACAGCGACGATATCCGGTAAAATGAGAATGAATTATATCAGGATCTTACCGGGTGACAAAGTGGCAGTGGAGATGTCGCCTTATGATCTCACGAGAGGAAGAATAAATTATCGCTATAAATAATAAAGATAAAGTTAAATACAATGAAAGTTCAGGCATCCATAAAGAAAAGATCAGCGGACTGCAAAATCGTAAGACGCAAGGGGAAGCTGTATATCATAAACAAGAAGAATCCTAAATTTAAACAACGTCAAGGATAATATAAAGTTATGGCAAGAATAGCAGGTGTAGATTTACCCAGAAATAAAAGAGGTGTAATTGGTCTGACTTATATTTATGGTATCGGGCCCACATTGGCGTCCAATATATTGAAGGCAGCCGGAGTTTCTGAAGATACCAAGGTACAGGACTGGACAGATGACAATATCAAGTTCATCTCTAAGTATATCCAGGACGAGTATAAGGTAGAAGGAGAATTGAGAAGTGAGATACAGCTGAGCATAAAGCGTCTCATGGACATTGCCTGTTACAGAGGTATCCGTCACCGAAAAGGTCTTCCTGTGAGAGGTCAGAGTACCAAGACTAATGCCCGTACCAGAAAAGGTAAGAAGAAGACAGTCGCAAATAAAAAGAAAGCAACCAAATAATAAATAATCATCGGATAGTTATGGCCAAGGCAAAAAAGGTAAAAAAGCGTAATGTTAAGGTAGAGTCTGAGGGACTTGCCTTTATCCATGCGTCATTCAATAATATCATCATTTCATTGACCAACAGAGCAGGTCAGGTGATATCCTGGGGTTCTGCGGGTAAGTCTGGTTTCAGGGGTTCAAAAAAGAACACTCCATATGCCGCTCAGATGGCTGCTACCAGTGCTGCACAGACAGCTTTTGAAGCTGGTTTGCGTACTGTGGAAGTGTACGTTAAGGGCCCGGGAGCAGGAAGGGAATCTGCCATAAGAGCATTGGATACTGCCGGTATCAGGGTGCTTAAGATAAAGGATATGACTCCCGTTCCTCATAATGGTTGCAGACCTCCAAAGAAAAGAAGAGTTTAATAGTCTTAATTAAATCGTTTAATAAATGGCAAGATATACAGGTCCGGTTACGAAGAAAGCAAGAGCTTTTGGAGAAGCAATTTTCGGATACGATAAGGCATATGAAAAAAGAAAATATCCTCCTGGTCAGCATGGCTTGATGAAGAAGAGAAAGCAGCGTTCTGACTACGCTATACAGCTCAACGAAAAGCAAAAGGCCAAATACACCTATGGAGTACTCGAACGTCAGTTCAGAAACCTTTTTGAAAAGGCAGCTGCAAAGAGTGGGGTTACAGGTGAAATTTTGCTTCAACTGCTGGAGTCAAGGTTGGATAACGTGGTGTACAGACTCGGTATCGCCAAAACAAGAAGAGCAGCGAGACAGCTTGTAAGTCATAAGCATATACTCGTAGATGGTGTATTGTGTAATGTACCTTCCATGTTGCTCAAGCCGGGAGCGGTTGTGTCTGTCAGGGGTAAATCCAAAGGAGTCGAAGTAATCAAATCCAACGTCAGCTCTAAAAAAGATGTGCGCAACTTTGCCTGGCTGGAGTGGAATGCAGATAAAATGGAAGGTCGCTTCCTGGCCTTGCCGGAAAGAGAAAAAATACCGGAGAATATCAACGAACAGTTGATCGTTGAATTGTACTCCAAGTAATAAAAATGGCTGAACACAATCGTGATTCAGCCTACTTGTTTTAATTAATTTCATCAAAAAATACATACATGAGTATTCTGAACTTTCAAAAGCCTGAAAAGATAATTCTGCAAAAAGCTGATGATTTTGATGGAAGTTTTGAATTTAAACCCTTAGAGCCTGGCTTTGGCCAGACTATCGGTAATTCTTTAAGAAGAATCCTGTTGTCCTCACTTGAGGGATGGGCCATATCTGCTGTGCGTATTGCAGGTGTGGATCATGAATTTTCTACTATAAAAGGCGTGGTGGAAGATGTAGTGGATATTATACTCAATCTCAAGCAGGTTCGACTGAAGCCTGTATTGACTTCCGAAGGTACAGAGGAAGAAAAAGTTTACATCACGGTTTCAGGAAAGGAGCAGTTTCTGGCAGGTGATATTGAGGGCAGTACCAATGTTTTTAAAGTGATGAATCCTGACCATTACATCTGCACCCTCGAACCCAATGTAAGTCTGGAGATGGAATTTACCATAACGAAAGGTAGAGGATATGTGCCGGCTGATGACAATCTGCCCAAGGACGCACCGATAGGTGTAATTCCGGTAGATGCCATTTACACGCCGGTGAAGAAAGTGGCTTATAAGGTTGAAAATACCAGGGTAGGCCAAAGGACGGACTATGAAAAATTAGTTATTGAGCTTAAGACTGATGGTACTATACATCCTGAAGAAGCATTAAAAGAAGCTTCCAGAATCATGATACAGCATCTGATGCTTATTACAGATGAAAACATCACATTCAATGATGCATCAGGTAAGGAAGATAATATCGTGGATGAGCACATCCTCCACATGCGAAAGCTTCTCAAAACATCTCTGGAAGATCTCGACCTTTCCGTAAGGGCATACAACTGTCTGAAAGCGGCTAAGATCAATACCCTGGGAGAGATGGTGAAGTTTGACATGCATGAATTATTGAAGTTCAGAAACTTTGGTAAGAAATCATTGGTAGAAATCGAGGAGTTGCTCCAGCAGAAGGGTCTTACCTTCGGAATGGATCTGACTAAGTATAAACTTGACGAAGAGTAATCGATGCGGCCCGGCAGTCTGAGACGCCGGATTAGTTAATTTTAAAATCGTATTGAACATCATTTTTAAGGTTTCAGGCCGTACACAAACCGAAAATGACAGTGGTACAAAAAAGAGTTTATCATGAGACACGGTAAAAAATTTAACCATTTAGGAAGGCAAAAAGGCCACAGAGACGCAATGCTGGCGAATATGGCTTCATCCCTGATTCTCCACAAAAGAATCAATACTACCCTTGCCAAAGCAAAGGCTCTCAGAGTATATGTGGAGCCAATTCTTACCAAGGCCAAGGACAATACCACACATTCCAGAAGGATGGTCTTCAGTGACCTTCAGAACAAGGAAGTGTTGAAGGAGTTGTTTGACAACGTAGCTGAAAAAATAGCCAACAGACCCGGAGGTTACTGCAGAATTATTAAAACAGGATTCCGTAAAGGAGACGGTGCTGAGACGGCTATGATTGAATTGGTGGATTTCAATACAGTGATGACTGCTAAAACTGCTTCAAAAGCCGGAACCAGAAGAGGTAGAAGAAGAGGAAAAGGCGGGGCTGCTGATATTGCTGCACCTGCTGCCACTGCACCGGTCGCTATGAATTCAGGGGCCGAAACTGATAATACCGGAGAAGAAGAATAAATCCGGATTTTTCCGCGAAATACAAAAAAGGCGATGTATGAATTTCATGCATCGCCTTTTTTAATCTCAATACTTGTCGTAAAAGGATTTGATTCTGCCGGTAAACTGATTGTAAATGGGCCTGCAGAATTCGATAAACAATTGCTGCGGTGGTGGCGGCATCTCTTCTCTGACAGTGGTAAGCTTGAGTTGCTCTTTTGTCAGGGCTCGTTCATCTCCGTTATAATTTGCCCATTCATTGGTCCAGATGAATTCCCCGGGCATTTCAGTTTTGAGTAAGGTCTTTCGGTTCTGGTAATCGGTGATTTCCATCAGCAGAATACCGTTGGAGCGAACGGTTTTCTTATTAAGCGTATATTTGGCTTTTACTTTATCGTAAATGTTCAGTTCTTTACCTTCCAGTTTGGTGGTACCAATCAGTACACTGTCTTTGCTGATCACTTCTTTGGTGTCTGACTGTATGAGTGTTTGTCCTACTACAAAATCCAGAAATTCCAGCCTCACCACATGGTCCGGCTTCAGTTTTATGCTTTCAGCTTCAACGGGATGGTAAAAGCGGATGAATTTATTCAGTCTTTTGTTGGTCTGAAGATATTCATTGATCCTGTCCTGAAAATATTGATTGCTGTATTGAAACAGCCTGGAATTCAGTACCGGATTTTCAACCACCACATGCAGAGAAGCAGCATCAAGGGCGGATTCCAGCCTTTCATCCAGCCCTTTGTAGTCCGGTGCAAAACCCTTTATGGCAAGGAGATGGTTGTATGCATCTTTGGCAGCGGTTCTGTTGTTTTTTGCTAATTGTGCATCGGCTGCCCTGATGCGTTCTTCTGCGGCACGGTTGCGGTTTTCTTCGTATTCGCTGTAGTAGGCAGTGGGTACCACCAGACTTCTGCACTTGCTGCATTTTTCTATCATCTCATACATTTCATTCAGCTTCTGATAGCTTTCGGTGACCCGCTCATATTTGAAGGGCTGATTGGAAATGCGGGCTCTTTCTACATTCTTCAGGTAGTCTTCTGCACCAAATCTGTATGCCTTTTTCAGTACTTCGGCCGCATCCTGATTATTGGGATCTTTCCGGAGCTTTTCTGTGGATTGACGTACCGCCTCATAAAAGTTGCCTTTTTCCAGGGCTTTCTTACCGGATCTGGAGCATGAAATTGTAATGAGGTTGAGGATCATGATGAGTAAAAATGCATGTCTCATAGCATAGGTTTTTAAGGTGATCTTCAATTTTGCTGTATTTTATATCAAAAGTATGGCAATTCTCTCAGTTTATAAAATACATTTAAAGCCATGACGAAAAGGGAGCGGAATTGTTAATTCAACCCACATTCCAATCTTGCATTTAAGACTTTATTAACCGGATTGCTGGCTTTGGTCCGGCTTCAGTGAAATCATCCAGGTCTCTATGGATCCCTCCTTTTTTGACTTTTTCAATGGATTGTTGCTTGATTTGATGAACTTTCGCTTATGCTCTGTACCCTCATTCGTGGGAAATCCATGCATAACAGAGAAATGCCGACTTTTGGGGTTCTTCCATAAAAGGAAGTCAGCAGTTTTGCAAATAGTCAACCTTATTCCCTTTAGCACGCATTACTCAAAATTGTCTATCTTTGATTTATAATAATTATATGGTATCATGAAAATCAAATTTCTCATCATGTTTGTAATGGCAGCAGTAACCGTATTTGCGCAGAATGAAAATGAAGTCAATGTACTCAATACCCGTTTTGATACTCCATTTAATACGGTACCCTTTAAGGAAATCAGGGATGAATATTTTATGCCCGCAATCCGGATTGCTCTGGAGGCCGGTAGAAATGAAATAAATCAGATCACTGAAAATCCTGCCAAACCGACCTTTGAAAATACCATAGTGGCCCTGGAAATGTCAGGTAAAGAGATTACCAAAATATCCAAAATCCTGATGCATCTCAACTCTGCCGAAACCAACCCCGTGATTCAGAAGAATGTGCGGGAAATTTCGCCACTATTGACTGAATACCGCAACGACATTTCTCTCAATGAAAAGCTGTTTCAGCGCATTAAGCAGGTCTATGCCGACAGAGACAAGCTCCGGCTCGACCCGGAGAGTGCCATGTTGCTAGAGAAAACCTACAAGAATTTTGCCCGCAACGGGGCCAACCTGTCGCCGGAACAAAAGGAGCAGCTTCGGAAAATCAACAAGGAGCTCGCCGACCTTTCCATCCGCTTTTCTGAAAATGTCCTTAATGAAACCAATGAATTTACCCTTCATATTACAGATAAGAATGACCTGGCAGGACTGCCGGATTTTGCGGTGGAATCAGCCGCTGCCACTGCAAAAAAAGCGGGTAAAGAGGGATGGATATTCACCCTGCAGGCTCCCAGCTATGGTCCTTTCATGCAGTATGCTGATAACCGTCAGCTCCGAAAGCAGCTCTTTGAGGCCTTCAATTCCCGATGTTTCAAACCGGGCAAAAACAGTAATGTAGAGATCATAGACCGGATTGTGCAGCTCCGCTATGAAAAGGCCGTATTGCTGGGATATGAAACCTGGGCAGACTATATACTAGAAGAGCGCATGGCCAATAAGAAACAGATCGTCAATGACTTTCTCGATGAGATCCGGAAGTATGCCGAGCCGGTGGCTCAAAAGGAGATGGCGGAACTTACTTCCTATGCCAGATCTCAGGGATTTGAGGGAGACAGCCTGCAAAGGTGGGATTACGCCTACTATTCAGAAAAACTGAAAAAGGAGAAATATGCCATCAATGACGAAATACTCAAGCCTTATTTTAAACTGGAGAATGTACTGGACGGTATTTTCAGACTGACCAATGAGCTTTTTGGTATCAGCTTCAGGAGAAATGATAAAATACAGGTGTGGCATGAGGATGTGACGGCGTATGAAGTCTATGACCGCGACGGGAAGCTGCTGGCAATCTGGTATGGCGATTATTTTCCAAGACCGGGTAAGCGGGCCGGAGCATGGAACAATACCTTGCAGGGTCAATGGGTGGAAAACGGAACTGAAATCAGACCCCATGTGGTGAATGTATGCAATTTTTCCAAACCAACGGACACCAAACCCTCTCTGCTTACCTTTTACGAAGTGCGTACTTTATATCATGAGTTTGGTCATGCGCTGCACGATATGCTCGCCAATGGCAAATATGCCAGCCTCTCAGGTACCAGCGTAGCCTGGGATTTTGTAGAGCTCCCCAGTCAACTGATGGAAAACTTTGTCTTTGAGCCGGAAGTGCTCAAGCTGTTTGCCAGACATTATGAAACCGGTGAGCTTATCCCTGCAGACCTGATCCAAAGGATACAGGCCAGTGCTAATTTTATGTCCGGAATGGCCACAATACGGCAGCTGTCTTTTGGATTGCTGGATATGGCATACCATGGCAACAAACCCTCCGGCAGGAGTATCGCAGAGATCGAAAAACAGGCTGACATCACCGGCAGGCTGTATCCCTATGCATCAGGATATGCTATCAGTCCGGCATTTTCACATATTTTTTCCGGTGGATATTCTGCAGGATATTACAGTTATAAGTGGTCAGAAGTGCTGGACGCCGATGCCTTCTTTCTGTTTAAGGAAAAAGGCATATTCAATAAAGACGTTGCTCAATCCTTCCGGGATAACATCCTCTCTAAGGGTGGGAGCGAAAAACCTATGGATCTTTATAAAAAGTTTCGTGGCCGTGAGCCCAAGGTAGAAGCGATGCTCATACGTGCCGGATTGCTGGTGACGCCGTAAAGGGGACTGATATCATTTACCACTTTAAACAATTTTTTGCTTTAACGCAAGCGTTTCCATATTTTCTGAAATAAAAAAACCCGCCTGACAATATGCAGAGCGGGCTTTTTATTTATATGGATTTTGATCCTTCTATGATATTTCAGAAGCTCCCTGTACCAATAGGGCTACTTCGTTTTTCATCACTTCCACAAATCCTTTGGTAATTGTAAAGCTGAGTTTCGTGCCTTTGCTGTCGATGACTCTTACTTCTCCTTCACCCAGGGAAGAAACAATAGGAGCATGGTTTTTGAGTATTTCAAACTGACCGCTTGTACCGGGTACCTTCACGGATTTGACCTGACCATGGTATATTTCCTTTTCCGGGGTAAGTACGATGAGTTGCATAATTACAATTTGATGGGTTAAAACAGATTTTTACGCATTTGCAGCTGCATCTGCCAGCATTTTCTCACCGGCAGCGATTACGTCATCAATGGTACCTTTTAGGTTGAAAGCTGCTTCAGGATATTTGTCCAGTTCGCCGTCAATGATCATATTAAAGCCACGGATGGTCTCTTCAATCGGAACCAATACTCCCGGAATACCTGTAAACTGCTCGGCTACGTGGAAAGGCTGAGACAGGAATCTCTGCACTTTTCTGGCACGATATACCACCATTTTGTCTTCTTCAGACAATTCTTCCATACCGAGGATGGCGATGATATCCTGCAATTCGTTGTATCGCTGCAATATCATTTTTACTCTCTGTGCACAGTTGTAATGATCCTCACCGATGATGGCGGGGTCGAGAATTCTGGAGGTTGAATCCAGAGGATCCACCGCAGGGTAGATACCCAGTGAAGCAATTTTTCTGCTAAGTACCGTAGTAGCATCCAAGTGGGCAAAGGTGGTAGCCGGTGCCGGGTCGGTAAGGTCGTCTGCAGGCACATATACAGCCTGTACGGAAGTGATGGAACCTCTCTTGGTAGAGGTAATTCTCTCCTGCATCAGACCCATTTCTGTGGCGAGGGTAGGCTGGTATCCTACCGCAGAAGGCATACGTCCCAACAGCGCCGATACTTCAGATCCCGCCTGGGTAAATCTGAAGATATTGTCAATAAAGAAAAGAATATCCTTACCACCATTGGGGTCAGACATATCTCCGTCTCTGTAATATTCGGCAAGTGTCAGTCCGGAAAGGGCCACTCTCGCTCTTGCACCCGGTGGTTCATTCATCTGACCGAATACAAAAGTAGCCTTGGATTCCTTAAGTTTTTCAGCATCTACTTTGCTGAGATCCCAGCCCCTTCTTCCATGGAGTGCATAAATTCGGGACCATAGTTGATAATGCCGGACTCGAGCATCTCTCTCAAAAGGTCGTTACCTTCACGGGTTCTTTCTCCCACACCGGCAAAAACCGAAATACCATCATACCCTTTGGCAATATTATTGATCAGTTCCTGGATCAAAACGGTCTTCCCTACACCTGCACCACCGAATAATCCGATCTTACCTCCTTTGGAATATGGCTCAATAAGGTCAATTACCTTGATACCGGTGTACAGTACTTCTGTTTCGGTGGAGAGCTGTTCGAATTTAGGTGGTTTGTTGTGGATGGAGTAGGTGGTGGTTCTGTCCAAAGACTTGAGACCATCAATGGGTTCACCTACCACGTTGAAAACTCTTCCTTTGATCTGATCTCCCACAGGCATGGCGATAGGCTCGCCAAGATCAATGACTTCCATACCTCGTGTCAGTCCGTCAGTAGAGTCCATGGAGATCGCTCTTACACTATCCTCTCCGAGGTGCTGCTGTACCTCGAGGATGAGTTCTTCACCATTGGCTCTTTTGATTGAGAGAGCATTGAGAATTTCAGGAAGTTTAGATCCTTCTCCGGCGAAACTCACGTCCACCACCGGACCGATGATTTGTTTTATGTGACCTTTATTAGCCATATATGATTTGTTTAAGATAAATGAGATTTAAGATTTTTAAAAACCGCCGCAAAGATAGCATTTATGTATGATTGAATGTATGTGTCATGTATAAATATGTACATGATTTTATCCACATTTTTCAGAAAAAGAAAATATAATTGAAGTGGGAACAATGATCAGGTGGGCAATACCAAATAATATTTCAGTATATCAATATACCCTGACGAGATTTGTCTAAGAATATGGCATTTTCAATTACTCCTGAATAACCATCCTGCCTACCGCAAAGCTTGTGTAATTAACAGGGTTTATCAGATTCCAGAAATATACTCCTGCTCCCAATTGATTGACTCTGACATTGAATTGGTCAGAGATGCCCAGATCCTGATTCCATACCTGTATGCCGTCTGTGCGGTAAATAATCAATCTGACATTTTCTGCCCGGGCTATTCTGAATTGTACGAAATCCCTGACTGGATTGGGGTACACCAGAGGTTTGGAGGTGGACAAATCTTTGGAAGACACTGTGGAAATCTCCAAATCATATTCATTGCTTTTCAGTTCAAGATTTCCTGCATAGTCCCGGGCTCTTGAAAAAAATCTGTACACATTGCCCGATTCAGCCGGCAAAGTTAAATTTGTCGCAGTGGTACCGGATAGTAAAAGAGTATCCTGTCCGCCATTAACTGACATATAAATGTTGTAGGTAGATATACCTGAACCAGAATCTGTACCTGTCCATTCCAGCGATATCGTACTCTTGTCTGAAGACAATTCGCCTGTGACTCCGGATTCGGGAGCAAACAGATCAAAGCTGTTGTAAAATATATTGGTTACAATTGGTAAATTGGAATCGAAGATAATGTTGGCTTTATTTTCAATCCGTAATTCATGTTCGGCTTTATGTTTTAAATCAATGGTAAAAGAGACACTGCCCTGACCCTGAGGAGGTATAAGGTTTGGAGGTAGAAAACCCAGATCTGGATCTTCTGTGAGATCAAGAGTCTGTGGGTCAAGACTTTGAAAAACCCAGGTAACAACACCTGTCATGGTGTCCAATGAAGCAGAAATCCGGACTGTCACATTTTGTGCAGGGAGGAAATAATCCGCCAAAAAGGAATCAAAGACTCCTGTGGGAGTAATGATGCTGTCCCCGATTTCAACAGGGCCGGGTCTGAAAGTACTCAGATCAAAAATGTTATGGTCTCACGTGTCTGTAATGCTTACCACATGTGCAGGTGCGGTGGCATTGGATTGATTTTCAAAATAAATGGTATAAGGAATGTTTTGCAGATCTGCATGATAATTGTTTTCACCCCAACCGAGATAGCCTGATTTTTCATTCGGATCAAAGGATGATACCGCCGTTATCTGGTTTGTCTGCATATTTTCTGATTCAAATTCTGCTTCGCATATATTTCTTTTGGAGGGGATTCCATCTCTGACAGCAAGATTTAAAATATAATCCATTGCAAGCTGTATTAATACATTCCTGAACTCATTATCCTTAATGCCGCATTTATTTAATGTTGTACCTATGGATTTGAGGTAGTTTACAATAAATCTGGAATGCGTGAGGTTGTCACCGGAATTATTGATTAATTTTATTTTGTCCAGTTCTTCTGTAAATGTGAAGAAAAAGCACTCCAATTGTGGTTCAGTAATTTTTTCGTCAAACAGAGTATTGATAAACTCCAGGTTTTCAAGGTAATTGTCCTTAATACAGTTCAGCTTATTTTCGTTAACTGGAGACTGATACCATGCTTTTTCAGTCCAGACAACTACATCAACATCTTCGGTTGATTTAATTTTAATTTTAAAGGACTCTGTGCCTCCCGGACGAATCAACGGTATCAAAAAGCTATATACTCTGTAACTGTTCTGATTGTCTGTTTTGATATTTACAATAGTGTATTCTGGACCAGATTCTTCATTTCCGTCATCTTCAATATTGAAAAACAAACTCTGTTCAATTTCTAACTCTATGTCATTGGTATTTTTGACCATAATGTAAAATGGGACCACCGTTGCGTCCACATTTCCATTATTACCAACTTCAACATTGTAGGTAGTGAAGGTGTTTTTCAGTATTCTGTTGCGACCAGTCAGTCTTGCCCAAGTGTCAGGTTTACTGCCCTTAGCTATATTAAACCCATTCTGTATTCTGTAATTAGGTCCGCCGGGTTTTGCAATTTCTACATCTACGGGACCTTCCTCAGTACCGCGTAAATCAAAATTGGCAGCCAATGTACCTGAGTTCTTCAGAATGGCATTGACTTCCTTTATGACAGTTCCATTTTTGATTAGCCGGACTTTAAAATCATTATCAAAGCCTCCGCCATTTATATGCATTGTGACATCTCCTGTATTGCCTCCTTCTTTGGGATGAATTCGTGACACTCCTTCAATGCTTATTTTTTTGCACATTTCAGAAGTGCCGGCCGGATTAACGGATTTGAGGCAAACATTGTACACACCCGGTGTTGCATATGTATGAATTGGGTTGACAGTATTTACTGTTGGGCTGCCGTCATCAAAGTTCCAGGTATGATTCGCCTGTTCAGCATTTGTGAGATTTTCAAAAGCGAGTGTATTGTTACTCTTTTTGAACTTAAAATCAGCTTCAGGGGCTTCGAGTTTATCTACATCTACCTGATATCCGAATACTCCGGAGGCATATTCAAGCTCAAGAAGATAGATGCCGGGCTCGACGGTTTGATTTACTTTTAGAGCTTTATCAATATTTGTTTCATTGAAAAACTCACTTTTCAGCAAATGGTCATTTGATTTAAGTCTGATATTACCGCTGCCGATTCTGTCGATCAACAGGTTCAGGGAAAGAATGCTGGGTTTTTTTACCTCGAGATAATAATTGTCTGCTACGTCTTTCCCTTTACCGGCTTTGTGGTATCCTAATAATCCTTCAATTCTGACATTTGCTGGAAAGGTGTCCAGATTGACTCTCAGGTCATTAGGCTCCCGGTCTTCATTCCATTTAGGCGGTATAAACTTTGTTGTAATTTTGTAATCAAGCGGGGCGTTGTTAAAATCTGTAATACCCACAAAATATGTGCCTTGTAAAGCGTGAGTCTCCATAACCCATCCTTCCGGAGGACTGTTCATATTCTGTGGCATAAATAAATTGTTCAAAATTATTTTATTGGAAGACGAAGAATCCTGATTCGTCAGATTAGCAGCACCCGGACCAACTTTATTTATGGTAAATTCCACAGTACCCGCTTTATCCTGGGTGTATGTATACCAGTCTGCCTTATCGTGACCTGTACCGGAATGATAATACCCGAATGTACCGGATACGCTGCCGTCCAATGGGATTTCTATGGCAGTTTCAAAAGATTCATTCATTTCAGGATCATTGCCGAAAGCAGGTGGAATGACCTGGGCTTCTATTTCGTAAAAGCCGACACTTGTGTTTCTTAACAACCGGATATAATACCTTCCCGGGCCTAATTGCTTAACCAGTTGATCCATATCCAATGGATTTACGGTAAACGGCATGAATAATGCACTGATTATCGTATTTGGCAATATTCCATCCCAGATCTGAATCATAAACGAAGCGTCTCCATGCTTGGTCACATTCAATTTAAAACTTCCACCGGCAGGTAGATCTATTACGTACCAATCTTCGCTGTCAGTACCTGTCATGGTACCTGAAATTTTCTGTCCAAGCATAATGGGATTTGCCTGTCCTTGATTGTTATTGGGTTCGGTATCAGCTGATAATGCTACCGCAAATAAGAGAAAAAATGCCAGAAAAGTGAATTTTTTCATCGATACAGTAAGTTTTAAGTTCAGTAATTTACCAAAACTTCCCGTAAGCAGGATTTTTTAGGGTTGGTTTGGGTAATAGCATATTTTTAGTACAAAATACTAACTATGCAAATATAGGCAGAATTAATTTATTTATTGCAGATACAATAAAATATTTTATGTTAATGTGGTTCAAGTTTTCAGATTTGTGTCTGATGCAGTTCGATTGGTATTTCAGGAAAAATGTATTTTTCAAATTGTGCATTGAATAATTTATTTACCGGCATTTGTATTGGTTTGTTCAGGATTATCAGCGATGCGCTGGTAAATTACAGATCTCAAATTTCCTGTTTGGGTTTTTTAAACTCATTAGATCAACATAATATCCTGGGATTTCTCCTGAAGGCACATCCCAGTTCTACCAGAGAATCAGTTTTGGTAATGCCGGGAATATTGTCAATTTTTTCATACAGAATCCTGCGCATATGCTCATGATTTCTGGCTATAATGCGGATAAACAAGGTAAAGGCTCCGGTGATGTAGTAGCATTCTGTCACCTCCGGTATGTCTTTTAATGCGTCAATGACTCTTTGCGAATCTGCATCTTTGTCAAGTGTCAGGCCGGTAAATGCCGCCCAGTCATATCCTGTTTTTTTTTCGTTGATCACCGGCTTGATGGCAGTTAATATGCCGCTCTCCATAAGTCTGGACACTCTTTGGTGTACCATAGTATTGGAAATGCCCAATGTTTGTGCTATGGCTGAAAAAGCCATTCTTCCGTCTTTTTCCAGACATTCAAGGATAGCTACATCATGCTCGTCCGGTCTGTATTCGGTATGATTTTCCATTTTTCACTTTATACACGACAAAAATAACAATTTTGACTTAAAAAATAGTCTTAAAAATAAAAATTGATTTATATTTGCCATTGATTAAGTCATTTTTCAATTATTTAAGCAAACTAAAAAAATCATTGCCATGCACAGCGTTGCCACAGAGTCAGAATTGATACAATCCTACATAGATAAGGAACACAGATATGGAGCCCACAATTATCATCCATTGCCGGCCGTGCTCGAAAGGGGAGAAGGGGTATTCCTCTGGGATGTGGAGGGCAAGCGTTATTATGACTTCTTATCTGCCTATTCGGCTGTCAATCAGGGACATTGCCATCCGAAAATCATAGGTGCCCTGAAGGCTCAGGCTGAAAAACTGACCCTTACTTCACGGGCTTTTTACAGCAATATGCTCGGGCATTGTGAGCAATACCTCACAGAGATGTTTGGTTTTGACAAAGTGCTGATGATGAACAGCGGTGTAGAAGCGGTTGAAACAGCCATCAAACTGACCAGAAAATGGGGTTACACTGTCAAGGGGATAGAAGAAAACCAGGCCGTTATCCTCTTTGCCAAGGGTAACTTTCACGGACGTACTACCACTGTGATTTCTGCATCCACTGACCCAACCAGCAGAAAAGGATTCGGACCTTTCATGCCGGGACTACTTACCATACCCTACAATGATATCAATGCCCTGAAGATTGCGCTCGAAACCAATCCCAACATCGCCGGATTTATTGTGGAGCCCATACAGGGTGAAGCTGGAGTGGTCGTACCTGATGATAGCTATCTGAAAGCCTGCAGGGAATTGTGCAGGACACATAATGTATTGTTTGTAGCGGATGAAATTCAGACAGGGATAGCACGGACAGGAAAATTGCTGGCATCCTGCGGTAATTGTACCTGTGCGGCATCTTGTCAGAAGCAGTATGAAGTAAGGCCCGATATACTGATACTGGGCAAAGCCCTGTCAGGTGGTGTAATGCCGGTCTCCGCTGTGCTCGCAGACGATGAGATCATGCTGACTATCAAACCCGGAGAACACGGATCGACCTTCGGAGGTAATCCGCTGGCATGTGCGGTGGCCATAGCAGCACTGGATGTGGTACAGGAAGAAAAGCTGGCAGAAAATGCCATGAAAATGGGAGAAATCTTCCGGGCAGGACTCAGAAAAATCGCTGCAAAATATCCGCTCATCAAATTGGTCAGAGGTAAGGGGCTGCTCAATGCCATTGTCATAGACAGTGATGAAGATTCGGAACTTGCCTGGAATATCTGCCTTAAATTCAGGGACAACGGACTGCTGGCAAAACCCACACATGGCAATAAAATCAGACTTGCCCCGCCGTTGGTCATTACAGAAGCACAGGTACAGGAGGCTTTGGACATTATTGAAAGGTCAATCAGTCATTTCAGTAATTGATTGAATTTTAATTTTTATTATGCGGGCAGGTCCGGAAGTCCTGATTGAAGTCAACAGATTATACTGATTTTTTTCAGTTTATATCATTCAATACCGCAAAATAGCTGATAAATTACTATTATTAACAATTTCAGGTTGTCACGGTATAGATTTTACCTTATCTTTGTAAAGGTTTCCTGATTACAAAAACTTATTCTGCCCGATGCTCACTTTATGAGGATTGAAGGTTTATTATATTAATCAGCTTAACCTTATAACATTATGAAAAGAATATTTAATTACATTCGGATGCTTTGGGTGTGTCTTCTGGTATTGGATTTATCACCCGTTGCATCAGCAGCTGATTCAGCCTGTACAGTTATGCATGACCTTTTCGGATTGGGAGTATGCGATGGATCTATAGGTATTGATGTAAGTAAGCCCATACTCCAACATACCTGAGCAATCCGGTGAACACGAAAATAAGGTACTGAGTTGTACCATCTCCTGGCCTCGTGACATTACCATTTCCCAATGTGTTGGATTGGCCGGAAGTCCGACCATATCGGGGCCATGCTCACAGCAGATTACCTTTTCTCCTATTGATCATGTAATTTCAGAATGTAAATTGACTCTCAGAATCTGGACAGCTATAAACTGGACTACGGGAGAGCAACTGACTCATTTACAGAGAATTGTCGTTGACCGTGATTTTCCTCATCAATGCAATTCTTATCTCAGAGTTAATGTTTTGTCAGGTGATCAGGTATTGACGGCAAGACAGTTGATAATAGATGCAGACCCATCCAAAATTTACAGTTTTTCACCTGATGATGAAAGTGATTCGACCCGGGTGATAAAGCATGAGTCGCCCTTTATTGTGCAGTATCATGTTTACAATCTTACGGATACATTGTTCTGCATTGCAAGAATAGAAAAAACGGTATTTTATCCTGATCTGCTGGAAGTACAGGATAATATAACAGTAAATGCCAATCAAGGTGTATATAAGGTATCAGCCCTTGATTTTGTGAAAAATAAATCTCCGTTGCCGCAGGGTGTATCTGATGTCAGAATAGCCTACAACGGAAATGATTACAGGACGAATTTTACTTTTTCAGGATTTTTTGCAGGAAATTATGTGAGTTTTGTATTGAGATTCAAAATAGGTGGAAATTTCTTTAACTATGGGATAGTGCGTGCATATTTTGAGCCTAAGAATGCGGGAACAGTCGAGCCTATCATGTTTTATGCCTATGATCGCATGCTGGAGGCCGGACAGGAATATTTCATACCTGTATATTCCTCCAATTTTGTGAATGTGATAGCTTTTCAGTTTCAGCTGAATGTAAATGACGCTACTTTGCTGGGATTGGGCAATGGAGGCATTTTAAACCCAAATTCGATCAACCTGAATGAATCGAATGTTAAAATACTTTGGCTGAGTGAATTGGGAGATGGGAGAAATATCCCGAAGGATTCTGTGTTGTTTTCCTTGCGGCTCAGGCCTGAAAAATCAGGACTTCTCTCTGAATTTATCGAACTGGAAGAAAAAGAATTCACTGCCGAATCTGTTTATGGTGGATTAGAGGCGTCGCCTTTTGTCATCTTTGAATTCCTGCAGGGTGGACCATCTTCAACTGCTGATTATGATTATAAATATAAAGCAATCAGAGTGGCTCCCAATCCGGTCATTGGCAATAATCTTAATTGGGAATGGTATCCGGGAGATGAAAGACCGGAATCAGTGAAAATTATCGATGCTGCGGGCAGGATTGTCAACTTTGAAGGACAGGAGATCATCGGCTCAGGTGCGCATTTTGCTGTACCCCTACCCGGAAACCTGATCAACGGTATGTACATCCTGCAGGTGCAAAGCGAAAAGGGAAGGGTGGTCAATGCAAAGTTCATCCTGCACAGATAATAATGGCTATTTAAGAATTCGACTTCCATTCGGAAAAAGTTATTTTTTGCACCTGATTTTCAATCATAGGTTGCCATGATGTGATATGAATGGGATCACGTTTTTCAGGCTGCTGTGAAATAAAATTGCCCGACATAATACCCTGATTGTTTCCTGACTTGTACCTTTGGGGTTCCGGCAAGGTGAAAGTGTATAGTACATGATTGCATTTTTTTACTTTTTGTACAGGAGTGCAATGGTATTCATTAAAGAAGTAAGTCAGGTAATATGATCCGGTTTATTTGCAGAGCATTACTTAAACTTTGGGGATTCAGATATACGGGCAATTTTGGAACAGACATTCCCAAAAAAATATTTGTAGTATATCCCCACACTTCCAACTGGGATTTTCCTTTAGGCATACTGCTCAAAGGGGCTATTCCGCTGGATGTCAATTATGTGGGTAAAGATTCATTGTTTCGCTGGCCCTGGGGATGGTTGTTCCGCTGGCTGGGCGGCATACCTGTGGACCGGAGCAGGAGTACCAATTTTGTAGATACCATGACTGCACTTTTCGGTAAATATGACAGACTTGCATTTGCCATTGCTCCTGAAGGTACCCGAAAAAGGGTGAGAAAATTCAAATCCGGTTTTTATTATATAGCTCTCAAAGCCGGTATTCCTCTGATTCTGGTGAAATTTGATTTTGGAAAAAAAGAAGTGCATTTCAGTGAACCTTTCATGCCCTCCGGAGATTATGCTGCCGACCTGAGACAAATCATAGAATATTTCAGAGGCACACAGGGCATACACCCGGAACTGGCTTGTCAGTGGGAAGATGAAAATATATGACACAGATTTTATGAGAAATAGAATTTTAGCTATATCAGGAGGGCTTTTTGCTGTGGTACTGCTGTTATCCAACGCTACCGGAGTACCGCAGGCCGTAACAGGTGCGCCCGGTGAAAGCGGTCTTTCATGCAATGCCTGTCACAGTGGAGGGAATTTCAATACCACTATACAAACTCAGCTCATAAAAGACGGTGTACCTGTCAATGCTTATCAACCCGGTGAGTCCTATCAGCTGAGAGTGGTGGTCTCCGGCGACAACAACCCCAAAGCGTACGGATTCCAATTGGTCGCACTCAGAGCGGACAATAATGCAGATGTGGGTGTATGGTCCAATCCCGGAGAAAGGGTGCGCACCCGAAATCTGCTCAACAGAGTGTATCTCCAGCAATCCAGTCCCAAAGCTGACGGTATCTTCACAGCTCAGTGGAGAGCACCGATGACCGATGTGGGCCCGGTGAGATTTTATTTCAGCGGACTTGCGGTCAATTCCAATGGCAATATCTCAGGGATCAGCACGATATGCAGAGCCTGACATTGGCTTCACCCGGCACTACCGGCACCGATGAAATTTCCACTGAATATCCGTCACTCAAACTATTGTACAACCCGCATACTGCCGAAATATTCATACAATGTACTGATATGGATGCCTTGCAGGATATCAGGATATTTGATGCCACCGGCAAACTGACAGTATATGATAAAATTGCCGGGAACGCTGTGGATGTAAGCAGACTGAGCAGTGGAATGTATATCGCTGTATTATCCACCCGACAAGGGAGGCAGATCAGACAAAAAGTGCTGATAATCCGATAACCTGAATTCAGTCAGTTACTATTCAACTATATTGCACCCGCCATAGATTTTGTCATGTTTTCCACGGATTGCCGTCCTTGGTTACAGTTATTACACACCTCCGGGCTTATAACTGAATAGTTACTTTGGTTATTATAGCGTATCAAAGTAATTTCCAAAACTGCCGGTCTTATAACTTTCGGTTTTGTAATTCTAAATTGTTTCACTTGCCGGAATCTTACTTTGTAAATTTTTTTGATTTAAAATTTCATCTGGATTTTAGATAATTAAGTTTTGTCCAATAGGAATTTTGCTATTGAAATGTTCCATCCTTAAAAGATTAAAAGCAGTCCAAAGTAATGACTGTAAATCAGGTTAAATCCGGATCAACTGTGGTTGGGTGCTGTTTTGGGGAAATGGTGGATGAGTATTCAGGATATGGGTCAATTCATACTTCCGGTTAAAGAATTCATAAATTGCGAAACAAAGCAGCGAAACCATACGTTAAGTTGCGGTATTTTGTACTTTTACACCCCGAATTTTAATATAATATGAGCGTATTGTATAAGTCAGAAGTTGAGGCGGTAGATGCCATGGCGCAGTCCTATGCCGGTTTGAAGAGTGAGATTGCCAAAGTGATTGTAGGTCAGGAAGATGTAGTAAAGGCTGTGATTATCAGTTTATTCAGCAATGGACACAGTCTGCTGGTAGGTGTACCGGGTCTGGCCAAAACTTTGCTGGTCAGTACCATAGCAGATGTGCTTGACCTCGACTTTAAGAGGATACAGTTTACACCGGACCTCATGCCATCGGACATCACCGGATCAGAAATACTGGATGAAAGCAGGCATTTTAAATTCAATAAGGGACCATTATTTACCAACATACTTCTCGCAGACGAGATCAACCGTACCCCGCCCAAAACTCAGGCAGCACTGCTTGAGGCCATGCAGGAGAGAGCAGTGACGGTATCCGGGGTAAGACACAGTCTGCCAAAGCCGTTTTTTGTATTAGCTACCCAAAACCCCATTGAGCAGGAAGGTACCTATCCACTGCCCGAAGCACAGCTGGACCGTTTTATGTTTAATATTCCGCTGGATTATCCCAGTTATGAGGAGGAAGTGGATGTGGTCAAAAATACTACGTCAGATGAGCAATACGTATTGAAAAATGTACTGACAGGTGAGCAGATTCTGGCTTTTCAGACGCTGGTGAGAAAAATACCCATTGCGGACAATGTACTGGAGTATGCCGTGACTCTTGCCTCCAAAACGAGACCCAATACCGCAATGGCTACGCAGGAAGTCAACAACTATATCTCCTGGGGAGCAGGGCCTAGAGCTTCACAGTATCTTGTACTGGGAGCAAAATGCCATGCAGCCATAAGTGGTAAATATTCTCCGGATAAGGAGGATGTACAGGCTATCGCCAATTATGTATTGCGGCACAGGATTGTGCGCAACTATAAGGCAGAAGCAGAAGGCATAACAGAGGAACAGATAATCCGCAAATTATTTTAACCCGATTTTTATTTCCTTTTCAGGATAAGTATTGTAATAGTTCCTCCATTTTCCGGAATGGTGTAGCTCCTTTGGCGGTAAACAGTTCTGCCGGAGTTTCAGCACTGTATCCGTAGCATTTCATTCCTGCCGCTCTTGCAGCTTCTGCACCATGTACGCTGTCTTCAATGACGATGCACCGGTCAGGAGTAGCACCCATGGTATGGCAGGCGAGCAAAAACAAATCAGGTTCGGGTTTGAATTTTTTGATATCATGACCGGAGAAGATGGATTCATCCGGAAAATAGCTTTTAAGTCCGGTAATTCTTAAATTTTCAAAGATTTTAATCCTGGGTCCGTTGGAGGCCACACATCTGTAATGGCCGGTCTGAAGAAGCACGGATTCCACCCCATCTACCTGTTTCAGTTCCTTCTCAAACAGCTCGGCACTCCGTCTTCGGTACATTTTTTCTATATCCGTATCTTCCGGCACCGATACATTCTGATGTACATAACGTATGGAATCATAGATAGAGCCTCCTTTCAGAGCATGATATACCTCTTCGACAGACAGGATTCCGCCCAGGTCCTGAATAATCTCCGTAAATGCCCTTGCACCTATCCATTCACTATCTACCAGAACGCCATCACAGTCCCAGATTATCAATTGCTGATTCATTGTCAATGATTCAAAATACGGTGCAAAGGTAGTGTATCACTTTTTCCCCGACTTAGTCCAAGGTAAATTTTTTATTAATTTAATGTGAGCTCAATATTATCTGAAAAGGCTGAATATTAGCGGATTATAAAATGCAGGTTAATATCGGATTAAATTTATTCCTAATGTTAAAAACATGTATATGCTCTCTAATTCCCTTTTAATATTTGCATCACTTTTAATAATCAGACACCCAAAACAGCCTTCAATCCTTAGTGTATGAGAAAGAAAATTTTGCACATTGTAGGGTCACTCAATCAAACCCGGCAATTGTATAAAATTTCGCAGGAGATGCCGGAACATGACCATTATTTCACCCAGTTTTTTGGGAGTGGCAAAGTGTTCCGATGGATAGCAGAAAGCGGGATGGTGGATTTTACCATCATGGGTACCAAAAGTAAATTCAGGCAGGATCAGCACGAGTTTCTGGAGCAGGTGGGTGCTCAGTACGACTACCGGGGTTCCACTTTGGGATTCAAGTATGATCTGGTATTTATATGCAGCGATATGATTGTACCCAAGGAGATCCGGTATTCCAGAATCATATTTGTGCAGGAAGGAATGACAGATCCGCTTTCGTTCAAATCCAAACTGCTGAGAAAACTCAACATGCCTGCATGGACAACAGGGGATACCTCTCTCAACGGGACTTCCAATCTTTGTGATATATATTGTGTAGCATCGGACGGTTATGCCCGATTCTTCAGCAGTATGGGTACGGACCGACGCAAGATTGTGGTCACCGGCATTCCTAACTTTGACAATGCCGCTTCATTTCTTTACAATGATTTTCCCTACCGGGACTATGTACTGGTCTGCACTTCTGATATCCGTGAGACAGCAAGATTTGATGACAGGTTGGCCTTTCTGGATAAATGCAGGCAGATAGCCGGAGACAGGCAGGTTATATTCAAGCTGCATCCCAATGAAAAGGTGCATCGTGCTCAGAAGGAAATCCGTCAGGTTTTCGGCGATGATATCCAGATTTTTGCAAAAGGTAATACAGACCACATGATTGCCAACTGCAGCGAGCTCATTACTCAGTATTCGTCTGTGGTGTATATCGGGCTTGCTTTGGGCAAGAAAGTACATTCTTACTTTCCCATGGATCAGTTGCTTGAAAGAATGCCCTTGCAAAACGGAGGAACCTCTGCCAAAAGAATAGCCGAAATAGCAAAGAAATTTCTGGAATTCAATGGTACAGGCATCGAACTGCTCAACAGTATGCAATACAAGCCGCTTTTTGAAACCCAGACTCCGAGGATGATATATGAATAAAACCGTTACCATAGTGCAGGCACGCATGTCCTCTACCCGACTGCCGGGCAAAGTGATGCTCCCCATATTGGGAAAATCCCTCCTTGAGCGGATGATGGAAAGACTGTACCGGTCTAAGCTGGCAGGAACCATTGTGGTAGCTACCACCGAAGATGGCGAAGATGATGTCATTGCACAGTTATGTGCCGATAATGGCTGGAATTGTTTCAGGGGCGATAAGTATGACCTGTTAGACAGGCATTATCAGGCAGCAAAGCTCTATAATGCCGGTATTGTACTGAAAATACCTTCAGACTGTCCGCTGATAGATCACCGGATTGTTGACGAAGTAATAAAATATTTTCTAGACCATGATTGCGATTTTGTGAGCAATCTGCATCCTGCGACCTATCCTGATGGCAATGATGTAGAGGTGATGACCTTCGAAGCATTGGAGAAAGCATGGAGAGAAGCCACCAGAGACTTCGAACGGGAACACACTACCCCGTATATCTGGGAACATCCCGAAAAATTCAGTACAGGAAATTTTG
Organism: Saprospiraceae bacterium; assembly: GCA_016716335.1. Taxonomy (GTDB): domain Bacteria; phylum Bacteroidota; class Bacteroidia; order Chitinophagales; family Saprospiraceae; genus OLB9. The sequence goes on from JADJWN010000005.1 coordinate 187,361, forward strand.
TGTGGCCTTCCGGCAGAGACTGGTCTATGTCTCACCGCTTTACCATAGACTATCCGGAAGATTATGCATTCATAAAAGCTGTATTTGAGGCGCTCTATCCTGATAACCCGGATTTTTCCTTAGAGGATATTCTGGATCTGCTGGGACAACGGCCTGACATTTATCAGATCAATGCCGCTTATGCCGGTGTCAATTGGTACAGACATCATCTGGAGGAACTGCATACGATCGATCATTCGCAAACCAAAATGATATAACCTTTTCATGACGACAGAAAAAATACAATTTTTACAGCAGACCGCTCTAAAAGTAAGACATCACATCATCAATATGAGTACGGACGGCGGGTGTTTTATCGGTGCTTCGCTTTCGTGTGCAGATATTATGGTTTATCTGTATTTTGAATATCTGAATCTGACCCCTGAGCAGCTGAATCATCCCGAAAGAGATTATGTTTTGCTGTCCAAAGGGCATGATGTGCCGGCGCTTTACGGCACTTTTGCGGAGCTGGGCTGGATTGAAAAAGATAGACTCAAAAACCATCTCAGTACGAGAGACCACATATACTGGCATCCCAACAGAAATATTCCGGGTATAGAATTTCATTCCGGATCGCTGGGTCATGTACCCGCAGTAGGACTCGGCATTGCCATGGATTGCAAAATGAAAAAAATGAGCAATAAAGTCATAGTAATTACCGGTGACGGAGAGCTCAATGAAGGCTCTGTGTGGGAAACCCTGCTGGTAGCATCTGCCTACAAAATGAACAATTTTACCCTCATAGTGGACAGAAATGCCTTTCAGGCCAACATGGCTACCGAAGATCTGATTCCTCTGGAGCCGCTTGCAGAGAAGTTCGAATCATTCGGCTGTGCGGTCAGGCGGGTGGATGGCCATGACTTTACGGCTATGGATGAGGCATTCAGAGCACTGCCTTTTTCGGCGGATAAGCCCAATGTCATCATCTGTGACACTGTGAGAGGGAAAGGATTGCCAAGCATTGAAAAAAGGGCAGACCGATGGTTTGTCAATTTCAGTCACGACGAAATAGCAGGCCTGCATCTGGAACTGGAAGGTAAAGGCAGTGCAGGATTACATTCAGAAACATTAACCGTAAGATAATGGGATATCAGGATATCATCAGACAACTGGCACTCGAAGACGAAAGAATCGTGGTCATGACAGCTGAAAACCGGGCTGTAATCAGAGAATTGCCGCAGGTTTTGGGAGACCGCTTCATTGACGTGGGTATCACCGAGCAAACTATGATCGGTATGGCTGCAGGCCTTGCTTTGAGAGGCAGGATACCGGTTTGCCATGCACTTACTACCTTTCTGATTATGCGTGCCTTCGAATTTATCCGCACAGATGTAGGCATACCGGCGCTTCCGGTAAAACTCAGCGGGTTTATCCCCGGATTTTTGTCAGATGCCAATGGTCCTACCCATCAGGCACTGGAAGACATTAGTCTCATGCGTGGCATACCTAATATGGAAGTCTATTGTCCGGCAGACGAAGAGGATATGTGCGGAATGCTCCGGGATGTATGGACTATTGACAAGCCATCCTATATCCGTCTGGTTACTAAGGCTACAGGTTTCAGGCACTCAGCATTCGAAAGAGGTAAAGCAGAGGTCATCAGTGTGGGAGAAGATATCAATATCATGGTGGCCGGTTTTCTCTTCGGAGAAGCGCTGAAAGCCTATGAGATTCTGAGCAGAATGGGATATTCGGTAGGATTGATCAATATGCGTTCATTGAAACCTGTGGATGAATCCATCATTGTGAGCCTGGCGCAGACAAATAGTCTGTTGGTCACAGTCGAAGATCATTTTATCACAGGTGGATTGTACAGTATAGTGGCCGAGACCCTGCTGAAGCACCGCATGACTGCCGCTGTACATCCGTTTGCTATGAAGGATAAATGGTTCAGACCTGCTCTTCTTGAAGATGTACTGAGGTATGAAGGCTTCAAAGGCGATCAGATCGCACAAAACATTCATGAAGTATTACAAAATGAAAACAGATATGCCGAATTGGGTACGATTTAATGAAGATTATCCGGATATTTCAAAGTCACTGGAATTATTGGCGAAAGCCCGTAAAATCATGCATCCTGTGTCACAGACACTGGCCAAAGCACCCGGACAGTTCAGCGAAGGAGTATGTCCGGTATTTGTAGAGTCTGCCAAAGGAAACCGGATCACGGATGTAGATGGCAATGAGTATCTGGATTATTATGCAGCTATTGGGCCCATTTCATTGGGCTATGCTTATCCAAAGGTGGACGAAGCCATCATAAAACAGTTGAGCAAGGGCATCACCTTTTCACTGATGCACAGGCTGGAATACGAAATCTGTGCCCTGCTGCACGAGATTATTCCCAATGCAGAGAGTGTAAGAATCAGCAAAAGCGGTGCAGATGTGTGCAGCGCCGCGATCAGGGTGGCGAGGGCATTTACAGGAAGGAACAAAGTGTTGTGTTGCGGATATCACGGATGGCACGACTGGTATATAGCCACTACCACACGTAACTACGGCATACCGGATGCTACGACCGCACTGACTCAGACTTTCAAATACAATGATCTGGAGGATCTGAAGTTTAAACTCACCAAAGATACGGCTGCGGTAATTATGGAGCCCTTCATATTTGATGAGCCGGACACCGGATATCTCGAAGCAGTCAAGGAGCTTTGCAGGGAAAACGGCACGCTGCTCATTTTTGATGAAATGTGGACAGGATTCAGGATAGCAGTAGGGGGAGCACAGTCATACTTCGGGGTGATACCTGATCTGGCGGTGTACAGTAAAGCAGTGGCTAATGGAATGCCGATTGCCTTTCTTACCGGCAGAGATGATGTGATGCAGTGGTTTGAAAAAGATGTGTTCTTCTTTACCACTTTTGGTGGCGAAGCTCTGTCTATTGCCGCTGCCATAGCTACTATTGAGGAGCTCATTGATAAAAATGTGCCGGAAGAACTGGCCCGTACCGGAGGCAATCTCAAAGCGGGACTGAATGATCTGATAGAAAAACATGGATTGTCGGATTTTCTCCATTGTCATGGCTATCCATGCAGGACCATTCTCAATCTCAAATCTACCGTTGCTCAGCCATTGCACATGTACGCTTACATACAGCAGGAGCTGCTTAAATGCGGTATCCTTTGGAGCAAGTTTCACAATATGACCTATGCGTTCACCGACATGGATATAGAATATACCCTCAAGGCTTACGACCATATACTGCCGATGATCAGGCAACGGCTGGATCAGAACGATGTGGAAAAACAGCTTAAGGGCAAACCTATGGATGTGGTATTCAGACCTGTAAAAACCTGACCCATGGACGTGAAAACTTTGTTTACGCTTGACAAAAAAGTGGCCATCGTGACAGGTGCCAATGGACTCATAGGTCGGAGGCATGTGGAAGCGCTGTCTGAGGCAGGGGCTACAGTGATAGCCTGTGACATACAAGCAACATCGGCAATTGGCTCAATCGATCAGAATGTTCATTACTTCAGACTTGATGTCACGGATAAGGCCAATCTTGAGATGGTCAGAGATGAAATCCTGAAGAATTGGGGCAGGATAGACATATTGGTCAATAATGCGGCGGTCAACGATATGTTTGAAAATCCGGAGCTGGCAGCGACACAATCCATGTTTGAAAATTATCCGCTGGAAATGTGGGACAGGTCGTGGAAGGTCAATGTGACGGGGGTTTTTCTGTGTTCGCAGGTATTCGGGAGTGTGATGGCAGAGCAGGGTGGAGGGTCTGTAATCAACGTGGCATCCACTTATGGTATGGTAGGTCCCGACCAGAGCATTTACATCAATCCGGCAGGTGAGCAGGTATTTTATAAATCAGTAGCTTATCCGGCTACCAAAGGTGCGGTCATCAATTTTACCCGATTTCTGGCTTCCTACTGGGGTAAGAAAGGGTCAGAGTCAATACCCTGTCTCCCGGAGGTGTGGAGAATGGTCAGGATCACTGGTTTATAGAGAATTATGCTTCCCGTACCTGCCTGGGCAGAATGGGAAAAGCGAATGATTATAAAGGTGCTTTGATTTTTCTGGCATCAGATGCATCGGCTTATATGACCGGTGCCAATCTGGTAGTGGATGGAGGATGGACAGCCATGTAACATTATATAACACAGAAACGATGAACACTCGAATCCGCCGCCGGCGGAAATACTCGAACACTGAAACGATGAATGATTCGAACTGAACACCAAACGCCGAACACCGAATACCGAAAACCGAACACCGAAAACCGAAAATTTATAACTGATAACTGTAAAACTTATAACTTAATAACATGAATACAATCACTTTAAAAAACGGAAGGAAAATCGGCCCCGGAGAGCCGTGTTTTATTATTGCTGAGATAGGTATCAACCACAACGGAGACCTCGGCATTGCCAAAAGACTTATCGAAGAAGCAGCAGCAGCCGGATGCGATGCAGTAAAATTTCAGAAGAGAACTCCTGAAATCTGTACCCCCAGGGATGAATGGGACAGAATGCGGGATACTCCATGGGGCAGAATGCGGTATATAGATTACCGGTACAAGGTAGAGTTTGGAGTAGCAGAATATGCGGAGATAGACCGATTTGCCCGTGAGAAGGGTATAGTATGGTTTGCCTCCTGCTGGGATCAGGAATCTGTGGATTTTCTGGAACAGTTTGATCCGATGCTGTACAAAGCTGCCTCTGCTTCACTGACCGACATCGAGCTTTTGAATAAGAAGAAAAACACCGGTAAGCCATTGATCATCTCTACCGGAATGTCCACTCAGCACCAGATTGATTTTGCAGTAGAAGCCATAGGTCAGGACAATCTCCTGATAGCACACAGTACTTCGGCATATCCATGTCCTGCAGAGGAGCTCAATCTGAAAATGATTCATACCCTGCAGGAGAAGTTTCCGGGTGTACCGATCGGATATTCCGGCCATGAGACCGGCCTTGCCACCACTTATGCAGCTGTCGCTATGGGTGCCTGTTTTGTGGAGCGTCATTATACCCTGGACCGTGCCATGTGGGGATCGGATCAGGCGGCTTCAGTCGAGATTGAGGGCATGCGCAGAATGGTAAGAGATATCAGAGATATCGAGAAGGCCATGGGCAACGGTATCAAGCAGGTGTATGAAAGTGAGATGGGTGCCATGAAAAAATTGAGAAAGTTTAAGGACTTTGATCTGATCAGCTCCAATTAATCAAAGGCCGGTAGTAAGCATGGAGTTTTTAAGGTCAGTAGATCCGGGCACCATCGAGTGGGTCGGTGGATATATTCTGATCGCTTTTGTCTTATTTTTTATAGTACTGGAGCGACTCTTCCCATATACCCGTGGGCAAAAGATCTTCAGGAAAGGCTTCTGGATGGACCTGGTGTGGTACACACTTATCCAAAGCTATGTCCTGAAAATTCTGATTTTCGATTATATCATTGCACCTTTAAAACAGCAGCTGAACCCGGGAGATACGGGTCTGATCAGTCATTGGCCTCTCTGGGCATTGTGGTTGTTTTTTCTGGTGACGCATGATTTTTATATCTATTGGTTTCACCGTTGGCAACACCATAGCCGCATACTCTGGCGTACCCATGAGGCGCACCACAGTGTCCGTAATGTGGACTGGCTGGCAGGATCCAGATCGCATGCCATCGAAATTCTGATCAATCAAACCATCGAATTTCTGCCTATATTTCTCCTTCTGGATGTAAAAACTGCTGCGGTCATTGTGCCGATCAAAGCCCTCACTGATGCAGTGTGGGGTATGTGGATACATGCCAATATTGATGCAAAGACCGGCAGGCTGCAGTACATCATCAATGGGCCCGAAATGCATCAATGGCATCATGCCAATCACAAGGAAGTCTTTTATGCCAACTATGCGACCAAGTTTGCTTTCTTTGACTGGATATTCGGTACTGCTTTTTTGCCCGGGCTCAAGCCCTTCAGATGGCCGGTGCTGAAACCGCTCTCTTTCGGTCTGCCTTATGCCTATCCGCAGGATTTTTTCAGTCAGTCTGTGTTCGCTTTTTTCAGATTTGATTTCAAATCGCTTTCAAGAAGTCGGATTTACCGTCTTATGCAGAATGCCAGAGCTTTAATTATCCGTAAGTTGTTTCCAAAATCATGGCAATCTCAATTGATGGATGAGGATAATCCTGCCTACCGGATTGATGAAGTAGTAAAAAGCTGCCCGGAGTGCGGACATACGATGAAACATTATTATGACCAAACCCACATGGAGTGGGTATGCGAAAACTGCCTCAAGGCTGGAGCGGCTGAATTAGTCAAATTTGGTATAGGATGATGCACCTTGGATGGATATATCTTCTGATCGCATCAATCATGGAGATGGCATGGATGATATCGTTGAAGTATCTGGATTTCAAGGCTATCAAACATATCCATTGGAGTATTTTTTTTCAGAATAAAACCGGCATCATTACTTTAGTGCCCCTAATTGCCTACATAATATTTGGTTTGGGAAATGTAGTTTTTTTCTCGGCAGCTACCAAGACAATTGCCTTATCCACCGCATTTGCCGTATGGTTGGGAGTGGCACTGGTAGGTACGGTGCTGATTGACATTCTGTATTTTAAAGAGTCCTATTCTTTGCTGCAATTATTATTCATGAGCATGATTATCATGGGTGTGGTAGGACTGAAGGCACTTGGATGATGGGTCATAGGTAATGGAACACCGAAGTTTTGCTTTTGAATCATTATATATCTTTAGAGCCGTTTCAAATTAATTTTTACAAAAAGCTGATTGTAAAATTAGACGGAGAAGGATTTGATTCATCAGTAAATGGCTTCCAATGATTATCTTTGCGGTATGAATACCTACCTGACCAGATTAGACACAAAGATACCTTTATACAGGCTTTCAGACACATGTACACTGCAAAATACATGTCTGAATTGTACGAGAAAAACTTTAAGCTTGTATCCAAATATGTACATGCCACCTCCAGAGGGCATGAAGCTGTACAGATAGCCTTAGGCATGCAGCTCACTCCGGATGATTACGTATCTCCATATTACCGGGATGATGCCATGCTGCTTGCCATCGGTATGCAGCCCTATGATCTGATGTTGCAGCTGATGGCGAAGCGTGATGACCCGTTTTCAGGTGGCAGGTCCTATTATGCCCATCCGAGCCTGAAGGACGATGACAAGCCCAAAATCATTCACCAATCCTCAGCCACAGGTATGCAGGCTATACCGGCTACGGGAGTGGCTATGGGCATCCAATACAAAGAGCAGCATAATCTGGCTTTGAAGTCAGGTGCAGTTTCCGTGTGTTCGTTGGGTGATGCCTCAGTCACTGAAGGAGAAGTTGGCGAAGCATTCCAGATGGCAGCCTTGCGTCAGATGCCCATATTGTTTCTGGTTCAGGATAATGGATGGGATATTTCCGCCACAGCAGAAGAAACCCGGGCCATGAATGCGGCAGAATATATCCGGGGTTTTCCCGGTATAGAGGCAGTGAGCATAGACGGCAGCAATTTTGAGGAATGTTATATTGCCATTCAGGAGGTTTTGCGAAAAATGCGCTCGGAACGTCGTCCTTTTTTGGTCCATGCGACTGTACCCTTGCTCAATCATCATACCTCCGGGGTGCGCAAGGAATGGTACAGAGATGATCTGACAGAGCATCAAAGCAGGGACCCATATCCGGTGTTGAAATCCATGATGATAGACTCGGGAATGACAGAAGAGGAAACAGACCAGATGGAAGCCGGATTGAGAGCTATAGTGGAAAAAGATTTTGAGCTTGCAAAAGCGGCCCGCAATCCCGGCCCTGAAGACCTTTTTACTCATGACTTTGCACCTACCATGATTATTCAGGAGTCAGGAGACCGGGCACCTGCCCATGCAGAGGAGCATGTCATGGTGGACAGTGCTTTATTTGCCATCCAGGAATTGATGGAGGAGCATCCCGAATGTCTGCTGTATGGACAGGATGTCGGGGGCAGGCTGGGTGGTGTATTCAGAGAAGCAGCTACACTGGCTCAAAAATTTGGTGATGGCCGGGTGTTCAACACTCCGATTCAGGAGGCATTTATAGTGGGGAGCACGGTTGGTATGTCTGCTGTAGGTCTCAAACCAATCGTGGAAGTGCAGTTTGCCGACTATATATGGCCGGGACTCAATCAGCTTTTTACCGAAGTGAGCCGATCCTGTTACCTGTCCAATGGCAAATGGCCGGTAAGCATGGTGCTGCGGGTACCTATCGGAGCATATGGCAGCGGTGGCCCTTATCACAGCTCCAGTGTAGAGTCAGTATTGGCCAATATCAAGGGAATCAAAATCGCATATCCCAGCAATGGCGCCGATATGAAGGGACTGATGAAAGCCGCTTACTATGATCCCAATCCTGTGGTCATGCTGGAGCATAAAGGACTGTACTGGAGCAAGGTAAAAGGCACAGAAACCGCCAAACGTAAACTTCCGGCTAAAGATTACATTTTGCCATTGGGTGTGGCAGATATCACTCTGGAGGCAGAAAGAACAGATAACAGAGTACTGGTGGTATGTTACGGTATGGGAGTACATTGGGCATTGAATGCCGCCAGACACTTTCCGGGGCAGATCGGAATACTAGATCTCAGAACCTTATATCCCCTGGACGAAAAGCTCATATTCAGCAAGGCTAAGGACTACAATAAAATCATGGTAGTCACCGAAGAGCCTGTACATTGTACTTTTGCGCAAAGCCTGGCTGCAAGAATACAACAGCGATGTTTTCAATTTCTGGATGCACCGGTCATCACTGTGGGGGCTGAAAATTTGCCCGCCATTCCACTCAATGAAATTCTGGAACAAACCATGCTGCTGAATGCTGATAAGCTGGCAGATCATTTAGCACAACTACTGGCTTATTGACCCTTTTATTTACCCTGAATTTTGCCGGAAAGCTTTGTGAGTTTAAGCTGCGATGAAATATTTTTTAAAATTTTCGGCAGACTATTGGGCTAATTGGAGAAATTTCACATTAAACCCTTATTTTTGTATCAATCTGATGCAACTTTTTTACGGCCTTTCCCTCTTTATTGGAGTATTTTCACTTTCCTGATATTAATTAAAAAAAAACACCAGATTATGAGGTCATTTCTGTTGCTGTTCATTTTAATCTGTATTCAGAATCTGAATGGACAATCCAAAAAGCTTGAACCATTTACTGCCATAAGGGTGGCTGCAGGAGTTAAAGTGGAACTGTACCCTTCGGATACCCACCAGGCTGACTATACGATTCATAAGGGTTCGGAAGAGGATCTGGTTATTGAAGTGAATAATGATGTCCTGACTGTAAAAATTCAGTCTAAAAAAGGAAAATACAACCGAAACAATACAAGTGCTACGGTAAAAGTCTATGCTAAAGAAATCAGATCAGTCGATTGCTCTTCCGGCTCATCGCTTAGGTCGGATAATGTCTGGAAAAGTCAGGAGATGAGGATTGAAGTATCCTCCGGTGCAAACTGCAGAATGGGTATTGATACTGAAAAGGCAAAGGCCGATTCTTCATCCGGGGCAAGTCTTACTCTCTATGGCAATGCCGGAGAAATCAGCATGGAAGCCTCTTCGGGGGCAAAAATTGACGGATTGAGCCTCACAGTAAGGTCTGCAAATGCGGATGTATCCTCAGGTGCAGGTATAAGCATTCATGTCACGGAGAGTATCAAAGCAGATGCGAGCTCGGGAGGTACCATAAAGTATAAAGGCAATCCTGAGAAAAAGAATATACACACCGGTATGTCCGGTATAGTAAAATCCATTTGAGGATTTAATGGAGGAGGAGTCTTTACTTTGACAAGTCAGCTTTTTACATCTACCACATCAGTAATATATCGCCTGTAATACAGAAAAGAATATTTCAGTACCTCCATTTATTGGTCAGGGCTACCAGAGAAAGCATGACGGGTACCTCAATCAATACACCCACGACCGTGGCTAAGGATGCTCCTGAATTGAGTCCGAAAAGAGAAATAGCGACTGCCACAGCCAGTTCGAAAAAATTGCTGGCACCGATCATGGCAGCAGGAGCACATATCTGATGGGGTAATGCGAGGTATTTTCCGGCTGCCCAGGTAATAAAGAATATGAAGTAAGTCTGTATGGTGAGCGGTACAGCAATAAGGAGTATGTCAAAAGGGTTTTGCATGATTTTATGTCCCTGAAAAGCAAAAAGCAGAATAAGGGTAGTAAGCAGCGCTATGATAGAGACCGGTTTTAAAGCCGGGAGGAATTTTGATGTAAACCATTCTTTTCCCCGGACTTGTATTAAAAACCGGTGACTCAGATAACCTGCCGCCAATGGTATCACCACAAAAATCACCACAGAGGAAACCAGAACATCCCATGGAATAAATATTTGGGTCACACCCAGCAAAAACCTCACGATCGGAATAAATGCCACCAGCAGTATAAGGTCATTGACTGAGACCTGTACGAGTGTGTAATTGGCATCTCCTTTGGTGAGATAGGACCACACAAACACCATGGCTGTACAGGGTGCCGCACCGAGCAGAATTGCACCGGCTATATATTGCTCCGCCTGCCCGGGCTGGAGGTATGCAGCAAATATCCTGTCGAAAAATATCCAGGCAAAAAATGCCATGGAAAAAGGCTTGATGACCCAGTTGACAAAGACGGTGAGTCCGAGTCCTTTCCAGTTTTTGGATACATGGCGGATGGCACCGAAATCTATCTGCACCATCATCGGATAAATCATAAGCCACACGAGAATAGCCACCGGTATATTGACCGTAGCAATTTCCCAGTTACTGATGACCCGGATACTGTCGCCGGCCACATTGCCTATCCACACACCTGCGAGGATACACAATAACACCCAAAGGCTCAGGTATTTTTCAAATTTCCCCATGTATTCATAAATTTAAGCTATATTAGGTCATATCTTTTGCTGTTATTTCCATAAAAGCGTCTCCTGAGTTTTGTGCATTGATAATCAAGATTGCATAACTCAATACTCGATGTTGTTGGATCTAAGCCCGGAGATGTAACCAATCCTGCTTATCATTGAATGTACCATTCTGTCAGCGATACACATTCAAAAACAGCCAACCATAAGAATCACAACATAATCCGGTAAACCAATACTGAATGGAATAACATCAGCAGCAGCCGGGAGCACATGCACAATTGTTATCCGGTTTTTCTGCATATACGGTGATACTGTAAATACCGGATGATCCTGCCGTAAAACTTTCCAGCTCATGTTCATCCAGATAGTTGGACAAAATATCTTCCGGGATCCTGATCTCCTTCTCTTTCTGCAGGGTGAGATTCACAAAACCATTTTGCCGGATCAGGTTCAGATAATCTTCCTTTTGGATAGCTCCGGCCACACATCCCGCATACATTTCAGCCGCCTCCTTCAAACCGACGGGCAGGGTACCCGTAAGTACGATGTCGGAGATACTGAAATGTCCTCCCGGTTTCAATACCCTGAAGATTTCTTTAAAAACCTTGTCTTTGTCGGGCACCAGATTGAGTACACAGTTACTTACGATCACATCCGCCATATTTGCGGTCACAGGCATGTTTTCGATGTCTCCTTTGCGGAATTCTACATTGGCATATCCCAGTTTTTGTGCATTCTCCCTTGCTTTCTCTATCATGGCAGGCGTAAAATCAATACCGATTACTCTTCCGTCTTCGCCTGTCTCATTTCGGGCCACAAAGCAGTCATTGCCTGCGCCGCTGCCAAGATCAATGACGGTATCTCCCTTTTTGATTCTGGCAAACTGTGTGGGTAATCCGCATCCGAGACCCAGGTCAGCATCAGGGATATAACCTTCCAAAGTACTGTAATCATCGCTCATGATGTTGTATACTTCTGTCGAGCAACCCCCTGCACCGCAGCAGGAAGATTGATTGATGGCTTTATCCTGCAGAGCAATTTCGCTGTATTTCTGCTTTACAATGTCTTTGATTTGATCTGAATTATGCATGATTTTCTGATTTTTTAAAATTCACAACAATTTACTTCTTTATTATTAAGCCTGTTCAGGACATCACTCAGGTATTCCTCCAAATTCCGGACTGTTGCTTCATTGATGCAATAACAAATAGCATTGCCCTCTACTTCACCCTGAATAAGGCCTGCATTTTTCAATTCCCTCAGATGCTGCGATACCGTGGGTTGCGCCAGGGGCAGCTCACTGACAATATCCCCGCAAATGCAGGCATTTACCTTCAGCAGGTACTCAAGTATGGCTACTCTGGCAGGATGCGCCAATGCTTTACAAAGAATGGCTATCCGGTTTTGCTGGTCTGTGAAGTGGTCTGTCTTGGATGCTCCCATAAGGTCTTAAATAATATTGCAATATTACGATAAATATAAATGCCTGTCAATAGATAGCTCTGTTTTTTTTTCAGAATAATTATTCTTCGGAAAATTATTCTGTTGCTGTTAGATGATGTAATGTTTAGATAATGAATGAATTACGTCCTATTTTCAGATCAGGGTTCAGTAATATTCCTGCATTCAGAAGCAGGTATTACTCATGCTCCGGCAAAATTCCTGGATAAGAAAAGTTATGGCATATCTTCTCCCCTGAGAATCCTTGGGGATATGGTTCAAAATTTATCATATTTATTTTTTCCCAGCCCTGATGGTCAACAATACCACTAAGCGTAGTCAAGCCATTTGATGGGTACAGTTTTAAAATTCTTTAAATTCGATCTTGCCTGACCAGGCGTTGAATTCCCTTTTAATCTTAGGTACTGTAACTTCAAAGTCACAGGGATAATTGTCAATTTTGTCAATCTGATGCAATAAATGACAACCCTCCAATAAATTGAAAACCACCTTTATATCCGCGGTCTGTAAAGAGCCTTTTGCTTTTTCATAAAGTTCAAACCTTTCTATGTCACTCAATATCTCATACAGACTTTTCCGGTCTTGGGTGTACAGTTCCTTACCGGGGTCCACACTTTTGAGAATTAATACGGAAATCATTAAAAAAACATCATCCAGCATGTTTTCAATCGTAGGAATAATGGTAATCGGCTTATCTTTACCATCCATGGATTGTAATATCAAGGCAGGTCTGCTGTTCTCGGTCAGTTGAATAAGGTGTGCAGGACTTATACCACTGTGATTTCGGTGGGCAGTTCCTGTTAATATGATTGCGGTAGTAGTGGCCATATACTTAATTTTGTAGTGTTTAATATTTCATGCATCCCGGCGTCGGGGCAAGTGCTGTCGAAAAGCACTGAGGCACCTCTGCCCTTTATCGAAAAGTATGATTTTCTACTGCAAAATTAATGATAAAATTAAAAAAAACATACTCCGTATTCACATCTGAACAGATATGCAGTATGTGGCAAATGTGTTGTGAAAAGGATGGATGTGGTAAAAATCTGAGCTAACTTTTTAATGGAAATCATTGAGATTGCTACCGATTGGATTGAAAGGGAATGTATGGGGATGGCTTTTACCGGGTCGTTGTTCTTCTTTCAATTTCGTTAAGTTCATTGGTCAATAGTCGTTTTGTATCGTTGATGCTGTCCTTTTTTAAGGGTACGCCTAAAATCAATATTGTGTTTGTCGCTTCGTTTATACCGTTTTTATATTGAATACTTTTAAGTTCAATTTGGTCCGATGGGTAACACAGAAAACCATACTTAAAATCTGCCTTACTGAATGAAGAGTATGCCATTATTTGATGTAAGTCGTGTCTGTGGTCTTCTTTCAGTACTTCACTTTGGTCAAACTTGTTGTATAAATTCGATTTGTATTTGGCGTCTATAAAAACCAAAACATTTTCCTTCTGAAAAATTGCGTCCGGTTCGATATGCTTTAATTCCCAGGAATAATGCTTTGAAGACCTGGAATGAAACTTAAAGTTTGAATAAAGTCGTCCGCCTGTTTCTTTTGCTGCTTCTTTAAAAATATGTTGAATAAATTTTTCGAATACATCTGAAAAGTCCACTCGCCAAGCTGTGCTGTCTACAAGGTTATGGTTTAAAATCCTATTAGCCTGTTCTTTGCAGGCCTTCACAGTTGGACTATCGGAAAATCGGATTATGATTTTATTAGTTGCTTTTGGTTTATGATGATACAAACGTTCTTCAAGGAAACTCAATTTGGTTCGCAAAGTATTCTTAATTCTCTGCGGTGTATTAGCTGAAAGTAATTCACTTTTACAAATGTCAAAGACATATCTTATTTCTGAATATTCAGAATGAAATTCACTCAATACATTTTTTCTTGCTGGAAATTTTAACCTGTTTTCTACTTTGAATTCGTTGTTTATATATTTTGTCCAGTTGATTTGACCAGTAGGCTGACTTGATACCTTTTCAATATTGTCAAACTTCCTCCACGGTCTCATTGTCAGTTTTTCAAGGGCTGTTATAAATTTCACAGCCTCTAGATACAATGGCGGTCTAAAATTCTTACCTGATGCCAAGGGTAAACTATCAATTACCTCTGGACTAATTTCAGTGCCCAATAGGTTTAGAATTTCAATATAGTCCTCAAATCTATCCCGCCCGGTAAACCTAGGCATAACTACAAAATCACCGATTTGCTTTCCGGTATCAGAAGCCCTCAAAGGAATAGAGCCAATGAAGCCAGATGAACGAAACGCAAGTGAAGTGCTTTGGTCTGACCCTATAATGTATGGTTGAACACCAAGAAATTTAAATTGCTCAGAGTTGTAATCTATAAATTTCTGTAGGTATTGCCCGATAATCCTTTTATCTGCTGACTTGAACCACTTTTTCTGCAATGCAACTCCACCCAACTGTTTTGATTGTTCAGTCAGGCAAGGAATTTCGCAAAATACATCCAGTGGCTTTGTCATTCGAAAAGTGAAAGATTTATTCTTGTCGAGAAATAATTATTGAACTCTTCTTTGGCATTTCTTAAAAGTCCTTCTTGCAGATATTCTTTAATCAAAGGGAATATTTCATAGCGAATACGATTTTTCATTTCCTCTTCCGTGTCTGCAATGAAATAGCCTTGTCCCGGTTGTAGGTTTAATTCAGTGCTTGATGCATACCAGTCAAATATTTCTTGAATTCTGCTAAAATCTTCTTTGAAGAATTTTGACGGAGATTGTAATTCTGATTGTTGTATTGCTTTGGGAATTAGAGAATACCAAGCAAAGCGTCTTCTTAGAGCAAAGTCAACAACGGCTAAACTCCTGTCGGCTGTGTTCATTGTGGCAATGACAAAGAAGTTGTTAGGTAGTTTTGTTACTTTGAAATTGGGTGCAATTTCAATTTCAACATTCGCAACATCCATTTTGTGTTCGAATAGGTAAAAAACAGGTCCTAATACATTGGACAGATTAGCCCTGTTTATTTCGTCAATGATTAAAATGACCTTTTCATTTTCGTGGTTAACGGCATATTTTAAGGCCTCTGAAAAGCTGCCTAAATTTTCTTTATATCGTAGTTCTTGATTTTCTGTGTCAGGTCTGATTCCGTAAATAAAATCGGAGTAACTTGTCTCTGCGTGAAATTGAGTGAAGAAAGTTTTTGCACCTATTTTGTCTGCAACTTTTTTTGCAGTCCTTGTTTTTCCGGTTCCAGGAGGTCCTTGAAGAACTATATACTTCCTTTCATTTAAGAGAAATTTTATTTCTTCCGTTTCATCAATGGTTTCAGTCTTCAAAAAAGGTTCTAAAGCTTCCGAAACAGCTTTTCGGTGGTCTTTATTTGAAGGCCAGTCCCGAAGCTTTGCATAACCTCCGACAAAAGCTGCGATAATTTTCTTCCCTTCCTCACTTTCAGGGTTGTCAACTATTTGGCAAGCAGGTAAAACTTTGGTGTAAGTTTTAATAGTGTTTTTTATGTGTTGTAAGTCCAGGCTACCTGTGATTGATTTGGGTAAACTAGTCTCTATGTCTGAAAAGTCTGATTTGCAGAATCCTCTTTCGTCAGTAAGCTTTGAAAATAGTCTTCTAAGTCCTGGATAGGTCGCAAGTTCATAATCGTTTTTGAAACCACTTGAACCAATTCCAAGACATACTAACCAGGGTTTGTTTTGGTCATTTGGAAAAATCGTCAATGAAAAATCGTGAAAGGGTCCGGACGCTTCCTCTTCTGGATGAATAAAGCCAAAATAAGCTCCGTTATCTTTGAGTGCTTCCTGTCCGGTGTTGTTTCGTTCAACATATGGTTTGTTGAATTCGTTGTCTGTCTTGGCACCGAATTGTTCTGCTTTTTCTTTTATAAATTGTCTGATGTTTTCTATACTCATATTCTTTGTTTGAATGTCAATTTTGTAATTCCCAATCTCGCCCTATTCCCACTACAATCATACAACACCATGGCGTTTTTTCCCAAATTTTTGTCTTTTTTTCTCATTCCGGCCCGGCTTTTTTCCTCTATGTATTAAGCTGAACGCCGGGTCCATATCTTGGGTACAGAATATTGTATTCATGGCATAGCAACTCACCGACATCAAGTAAAGGTGTAAAGTAATCCACCAGATGGGCAGCATAGCAGTACCGTAATGTATGCAGTGTCACTTTGATGAATATCCGGATTTATTATGGCTGTACAGTACAGATTTCATTCCCGGCAAATGCATTGAAACTCTTAAGTTCTTAAAATATGGCCGGACTCTCAGACCTTTATTACAAAGGATTTTTCTGCAATTTCAGGCTTTCGCACTTGGTGCGGAAGAGGGCCAATGCTTCCTTGTGGGCATCATCCAGATGATAGCGGATATTCTGACGGAAATAGGATAGGAGGTCAAGGCTTTCGCTGTTGACCTGATCTATGACTGTACTTATGTTTTCGATGCCGAATCGCAGACAGTCATTCAGTGCTTTGGCGACATCTTCAGTCACAGAGGCACGTGCTACCCATACTGCAAAAACAAAGGGCAGGCCGGTCCAGTTTTTCCATATCTGTCCCAGGTCGTATTTGTATTTAAATCTGTTTTCAGCATTGAATACCTTGTCCCCGATCATCAGCACTGCCTCCCCTATGCCGGGCTTAAAATCCTCTACAGGTATGACCTCATACTCTGGCCGCTTGCCGAAATACTGCTCCATGATCAACCTTGAGAGGAGATTGGAGGTTCTGGAGTGATTGTCAAGCCAGATTTTGCTGCAATTTTCGATGGGAATATCAGAAAACAAGCATACGGTACGTACCTCTCCGTCACAACCGATACAAAAATCGGTGATTATTCTACCTTCCACATCATCCAGGGCACCAACAGGTACCAGTGCGATATCTACTTCTCCCGACCTGAACAATGCTGCACAGTCGGCCGGATGAGCTGGTACGGACTCAAAGTGATAAGCTGACCCGCATTTTTCAATTCCGTAGGCAAAGGGTTTGGAATTCAGATAATTTACCATTGCCAGCCTGATCGTATTTTGCCCCACTTTTCTTTTATTTAGCTGTTGTTTGAATGAATAAGGGTTTGAATCCGGACATCTGCATTCTGACTTTACTTCTCACCATCGGACTGCTGTAATAATACCGGTGCAGACTCAATCGGCCTGCCATGGTCTCATCATCATCCATCTCTGATACATCCACCAGTATCACATTCTGATGATTGCATACAGATGCATCTTCCGGCCCAAATATACCCATTCTTTTGTAGGGTACAAAAACATTTGCCATAGCAAGAGTGCGGTCATTGAGATTCCGGTATATGATGATTTCCTTGCTTATGTCCGGAATGTATTTCCACCTGTCATTGAAAATGTCATTTTCCACATCGGCAGCCATCAGAAATATCTGGCCAAACTTTATGTCGCGGCAGGCAATATGATCCTGAAGGCCGGAAAATACACCTTCCAGTACCCTGTTGCCCATAGAGTGACAGATAAAGCTGAACTGAATTTCAAGGTCGTTGTCTTTGCAGTATTCATGCAGTTCGCTGATTAATGCGGCAAATGCCTTACCCTTTTCGATAGCCACAGGACGGCTTTTTTTATAGTCGGCAGGCGCACTCCATTGGAGGGATATCACCATACCGTAAGGAGAGTCTTCACGGTCAAAGTACTCCTTCTGCAGTACATAGCTGCTCTTTTTCACATGATACGGATTGTCAGCCATATATCCATGTATGTGAAACAATACTGCCTTTTTGCCCTCGGGCAGATTTCTGATACCTGATTTTACTGACTCTTTCCATAGGGATAGATCTTCCACTGCCATTTTTTCGAGTGCTTTGTTTTCATACTGAAAAACCCCCGCTTTGACAGAAAAATCAGAAGGATCAGACCCTTTGATATAATAATAGTAATGGCTGGTAGCTGTGGGAATACTTCGACCCACGGAGAGTATTGCCAGAAATCCGGTCAGCCAGAATACGATCATATCTGCATGAATTAACGTAGCCCTAACTCCCGAAATGCCGATAAAGTTGACGAAAATACGCTAATACAATGTTAATCTAGAGATCTTGTTTCCCGGACTTTATTCGTCACGAAACTGTACAAAGCTGATGCAGACAGCTAACTGATTGGATTACAATTTTACAAATCTGATACTGTATTGCTGTCTGTCAGTAATCCACCTCAATATGTAGCTGCCCGAAGTCAGCGTGCTGATATCCAGTGTCTGAAGTCCGGCCTGTACTTTCTGACTTTGAAGCAATTTTCCATCAAGGCCCGTAATCCGTATATACCCATCTTGTGGAAGCTCCAGATTCAGGGTATGATTGGCTGGGTTGGGGAATAATCTGACCTGCGTATATGATATATCATCGGTACCCGTAATTTCTACTCTGACACAATTTGTGCTGAAGACACATCCTTTAAAGAGGATATCCACTGCATATTCTCCGCTCTCATTCACCATAAAAACTGCCTGATTTGGTGCTGACAAAATAGAATCCGGTCTGCTGCAATTATACCATCTGTACTCCAACCCATCCTGAGCAAACACAGATAACAGATTACCATCCACAGTAATTGCTGTATCCACCTCTATTAAATGCACTACAATTCTGGAAATACTATCACAACCCAACGAACTTATCATTGTATCCAGGTGAACTCCATTTCCGTAAAAAACCTGATTGCCCAGAATGACAGAATCACCTTTACAGATTTCTATATATCCCTCTGTGCGAATGACAGGAATGACTCTAAGGTCTAATGTAACGATACTGTCACATCCGTTTTCACCCGATAATGTGATATAATAGAGCCCGGAACTGCTAAATGCTACATTGCCAACAGTATAAAGCTCTCCTTCACATATACTCGTCTCAATAAATGATGCAGGTTCGGAAATGTAAATAGTGGTGGTCACCATACTCAGACATCCATTTGCATTAAGCAAAGTATCAAGATATACCCCTGATTGATTATAAGTATTATTTCCAATGGTGATACTGTCTCCTTTACATAATGTGATTTCCTGAGAGAATACAGTGGTATGCCAGGATAAAGTGGTGCTAACGATGCTGTCACAGCCCGTCTGCAATGATAATAAAGTATCGGAGTACACTCCCGGCTCAAAATACACACTATTTCCCACAAATATTGAATCACCGGGACATATGATGACCGGATTCTCAACCATGGAGACAGGCAGGAAGGTCAGATTTGTTATCACAATGCTGTCACAACCTGCTGACCCTTGAAAAATATTCATATATGTACCTTCGGCATTGTATGTACTGTCACCTATCATGATACTATTGCCGGGACAGATGGAGATATGTTGTTCAAATATGGTTTCCAGAACGGAGAGATGGGTGATAACCAAACTATCACAGCCATTTAGGGCAGCCAAAGTATCTGTGTAAATTCCGGGCTCAGAGTAAGTTTTACCATTCACTGTCCAGGAATCTCCTTTGCATATTTCGGCAAAAATCTCAAATGGTTCAGGTACGGGAAGGACTGTCAGCGTGGTACGAATGATACTGTCACAACCAAACACTGTCTGGAAAGTATCCAGATAAATGCCCGTAGCGCTGTAAATACTGTTTCCAACGGTAATACTTTCGCCTGAACACAGGGTATATTCCTGTGCCGATTGGAATACATCATACTTCACAATAGTCGTTTGTACTATACTGTCACAACCAGTCTGTGATATAAGTGTATCCAGATAAATGCCCGGTAGCGTATAAACTTTGTCACCAATGCTAAAACTTTCATCTCCACATAAAGTGATTTCCTGAAAATGGTTTTTGGGAACTACATAAAGATGGGTGATCAGAAAATCTTCACATCCCTGCTCCGAGATCATACTCAGTGTATAAGTACCGGTCTGAGTAAATACCTGATCACCTATAAAAAAACTATCACCTTCACAGATGGTAATATCCTGAGTAGTTACAACGGATGGTATTACCGTGAGGTAGGCAATATAAGTACTGTCACAGCCGGATTCGGCTTCATAAGTAAACCTGTATATGCCGGGATTGGTCAAGTACTGACCTTGCACCAATATACTATCACCATGACAAATAGTATCATAACTCACAAAGCTGAATGAGGGCGGTACCAAAAGTTCTGTTACAATCACAGAATCGCAGCCATAAGGCGTGGGCAGACTGTCAATATACACACCGGTAGTATTGTAAATATTATCACCCACCGATATACTTCCTCCTTCGCATATTATGGCATTCAGATAATTGAGCGTATCAGTAAAAACCCTTATATCTGCCCGGTGGCAGATGGGTTCTTCAATACATCCTCCTGTGCCTTTGATGTAATATGTCACACTTTGAGTCAGTCTAAGATCTATGAAGTCCCCGCTTGCAAAGGTGATGGAATTGCAGTCATTACGTTGCCAGGACCATTGTGAAGCTCCATTGAGATAGCCTTCCATAATCTGTACTATGCCACGATCCCCCGAGCATATTACCGGCTTCAGTACCCTCAATTCCTTCAGGTAAGGATTGACACAAATAGATATGTTCAACATGAATGCATCCAATCCTCCGGTAGAAATAATATTAATCACAGCTTGTGAAGGATCAAAATCTACGATGGCACCAAATGCCCCTACTGAAATAAGCTCTCCGTTATTTTTGAGTGCGAAGTCATTGATTTGTTCATTAGCCATACCGCCGATTCTGAAATGATCATTGTATGTGCCATCCTGATTTAAAACCAGATAAAACATATCATCTCCTCCTGCTGACACAATCCGGCTGTTCAAGGGGTTGCTAAAATCTGTTACCATAGAATCCCTGAACATCCCCCCCAGAAATATAATCCCGTTACTGTTGGTAACTATTGTTCTGCCGGCATCATTGGAAGGACTGCCCCAGGATTTTACCCAGATAAATGCACCATCTCTGTTCAGTTTTAATAAAAAAACATCCCCTGATCCATTGGATATTACCAATCCTTCGGACTGCCCGGGGTTGAAGTTCACATTATTTGAAAATCTGCCGGTTATCAGCAGGTTGCCCTCGTGATCCAGATGTACTGCATTTCCGTTGTCCAAACCCGGACCACCATAAGTACTTACCCACATGACCTTACCATCACCACTCAACTTGACCACATAAATATCTGAGAGACCTGCCGATCCTATTACTATGGGTTCCTGCTCAGTAATGAACGACAGCGTATTTCTGTAATCTCCTGTAAGGAAAACTGCACCGTCAGTATCAACAGTCTGATGATGTATATTTACGTTTTCGGCATTGCCAAAATTCTTTGCCCATACAGGAACACCTCCAAAAGTAAATCTGCCCGTAAATACATCAGGACTTTGCCCGGCATCCATAATAAATGGCCCTGATCCTGAAAAAATTTCTAATACACCCTCAAAATTTCCGGATACTACGATTTGGCTGCCGGGTACTATGCTCAGCACTTTTGGTACAACATTTAGGCTGCTTTCAAGCTTGAAGTGACTTATAAGATGACCATCTGAGCTTATCCGTAAGATAAAACCGGCGGTTTTATTGGTTACTGCCATTACAAACTGTCCATCATAAAAAAGACTGTCCTGAAATGACCCTGTGACAAATACATTTCCCAAATGGTCGGCAACTAAATCATACCCTGTATCATTCCCTTTTCCACCTATTTTTTTTGCCCAGAGTATCGCTCCCAATGATGTACTTTTTCTTAATATCATATCCGTACTTCCGGAGGAATTAAAACTCAGCTCATTATTAACACTTGTATTACCTTGAAAATTTGTGAGATCAAAAATGTTTTCTTGCGAATCCAGAGCTACAGCCACCCCATTTTCTGCAGTCAAGCCACCGATTTTATAAATCCAGTTGAGCTTTTGTGCACCGCAGATATGGCCGTTCATTACAATCAATAAAACGGTTAGCCCCAATCCTTTGTAGAAGATATCGAATGATTTGATCATCGCTTCAAATTTTTATTTATACCTGATTCGACAAATTAATTGTATATCCAAATTTGTGCCGTATTTTGATTTTTCGCCCGATTTTGTCTATTATTGTCCAAAATTAATGTGCTTTATGAAATATTTAATGTCGGCTATTTGTCTGATTTTCACTTTACAAGCTGTTTCGCAAGGGTGCAGCGATGCGGGATTTTGTACGGTCAATGCACTTAAGCCAGGTATGCATCGGGAAGCCTCCGTGTACAAAAATCATTTCAGGGCTGGTGCAGGCGTTGGAAAGGCTGATTTTGACATCAATATTTTTACCTCTTTCATAGAATACGGAAGGCAGCTGAGTGATAAAATGAGTTTTGATATACGGCTCACTGCCATGAGCCAAAGCGGCAATGATATCAGTAAATTCGGAATCGGGGATGTCTATCTGAATACTTCCTATACCCTGCAGGAAAAATTAAACCTGATGGCAGGATTGAAAGTGCCCCTGAACAGTGCAGACCGTATCCACAACCTCTTGCCACTGCCAATGGATTATCAGTCCAGTCTGGGTACATTTGACCTGATCTTGGGAGCCTCTGCTATGGTTTCGGGTATAAGCCTCAGCCTGGCACTGCAACAGCCCCTCAGTCAGAATAAAAATACATTTAATCCTGGCCTTTATCCGGCAGCTTCTACATTAAGGGAATTTCCCAATACCCGCAATTTTGTCCGGAGTGGTGATGTACTTCTCAGAGCAGCATATCCGATAGCTTTGGGTGATAAATTCAAAATCACTCCAGGATTATTGCCCATATATCATTTGTCCAACGATAAATATACCGATACAGACGGTGTGCAGAAAGAGATTACCGGTTCGCAGGGGCTCACCCTCAATACCAATGTTTTTCTGGATTATGGTTTTTCGGATAAGAGTTTTATCCAGCTGGGTTTGGGTATGCCATTGGTGGTACGTGAGACCAGACCAGACGGGCTTACCCGGGCATTTGTGGCAAGTCTGGAGTTTACCAGGAGATTTTAGCAGACTATTGCCCGCACAGGAGCTCAGGTTATTTCTCAAATTCGATAGTGTAGGTGGACATATACCTGCCAAGATTTGAGTATTTGAAAAACAGTCTGGCTTTTTTACCCAACCGGAGACAGGTATATTTCTGAGCAATATCCTCAGGTGTATTCATGGGTTGCAGTGACGGATACCACAGTATATGGCCGGGTTTTTCTACCAGCAACTGAGGTTTTGTCCACGCTTGAGAATGATTTGCATGGCCGAGGTCTTTATGAGGATTGAAGGAAATATACAGCGAAGATCCCTTCCAGGAGGTACCTGTCACCTTGCCCATCAGCATCACCCAGCAATTGAGATAGGTATTCCAGCTTACGGAAGGCCCCCAATGAAATCCTCCTTCAGGCGATGATGCCGGTCCGCCTCCCTCGGATATAGGAATCTGCAGACTGGCTACAGGCACGCCCACACTGTCCCACGCTACATCAAAAGCCTTACCGCCCCACCTTTTGGCCTTACCCTGCGGATTGTCCAGATCGGAGATTCTGATTCTGGCTACACTGATACACTGACCTGACCACTCCTTGGCTCTGTCATAACTCACCGAATCATACACTCCCGGATATCCGTACTCTCCGTAAAACAAGTACAGGTAATCTCCTACAGCTACTGCAGAGGGATCGCCTACGCCTCCCGCAAATGTCTCAGAGGTATTGTGGGGTTTCAGGATCATTCTGGGCTGCTTGTCCTCCAGAAAGAGCCCTTTATTCTCCCAACTTCGACCACCATCTGTAGATTTCATTACACCTATACGGCATACTGCGGCCGGTGACTCCGGTCCTGTAAGCCCACGGGGCCAGCGGTAATCTATATAGCCTTCGCCTGTGATGCTGTCGTACGGCAGGGTCATTGGATAGTTTTCATTGTGATAAATGGCATACAGGGTTTTGCCGGTGGGATCTCCTTCATATTGATATACCGTCTCAAACCATACTGCACCATGCAGTCCTGCTGTGCCAACCGGTGCATTTTTGGGCATAGCCGGGGCTGTGAATGCGGAAGCCGGTGCACTGAATGCTTCATCTGCATGGCGGCCATCGGCAAATTTTAGGTCTTCGGCATCTCCCCACAGAGGGTCTTCTCCGTATTTGCCAGGAAAAATCCGGAATGTATCCGCTATCCAGACCTCTGCCATATTGCAATCCACAAAATTATTGAAATGAAAAGTATCGGTTTCAGTCAGTGTAAAGGTTGGGATTTTCCATCCTTCAGGGAACAACGGCATCTCTTGTTCTTCTTTGCAGGCACTCCAGAAAAGTATCGTGAAAAGTGTCAAAACAATTAAATAATGAAGGCGCTGTGACATATCCTGATTATTTTGACCAAAAATAACGGCTGTTGGAATCAGAATCTAATGCTTTGACAAAAATCTGAAAAAGCAGGCCGAAATTTTTAAAAATAAAAGCCCCGGACATAATTCATGCCGGAGCTCATAATATTGTACAGGATTGAATCTCTCAGACCTTTTCCATCAGTGCCTTGCGGGAAAGCCTGAGTTTGCCGGTCTTCGGATCTGTACCTATGATTTTGACCTTTACTTTGTCACCTACTTTAAATACAGAGCTCACATCGTCAATTCTGGTATGTGAAACTTCAGATACATGCAGCAGTCCGCTCTGTCCGAAAAACTTGACAAATGCACCATAAGGCATGATGGACTCCACCTCTGCCTCATATACATCACCTACCTGAGGCACAAAGGTAATTCTGGCTATAGCAGCCCTGGCTTGTTCAAGCCCTTCCTTATTGGTACTGGCGATGGTCACCACTCCTTTGTCCCCTACTTCTTCGATATTGATGATGGTATTAGTCTTAGCCTGCAGTTCCTGAATGATTTTACCACCCGGACCGATGACGGCTCCTATGAAGCTCTTATCTATCAGCATCTCTACCATTCTCGGGGCATGAGGCTTGAGGTCCGGTCTCGGTGCTGAAATCACCTTATTCATTTCATTGAGAATGTGCAGTCTGCCCTCTTTTGCCTGCATCAATGCCTTTTCAAGCGTTTCATACGGCAGTCCGTCCACTTTGATGTCCATCTGGCATCCGGTAATTCCTTTGGCAGTACCCGTCACCTTAAAATCCATATCTCCCAGGGCATCTTCATCCCCAAGAATATCTGAAAGGATAGCTGACCTTCCTCCTTCTGCAATCATACCCATAGCGATACCCGATACCGGAGCTTTGATCTGTACCCCGCCATCCAGCAGCGCCAGTGTTCCCGCACATACAGTGGCCATAGATGATGATCCGTTGGACTCAAGGATGTCAGAGACTATTCTTACCGTGTATGGAAAATCAGGTGGCATCACTTTTTTCAGGGATCTGCCGGCCAGATTGGCATGTCCTACTTCTCTCCTGCCCGGTCCTCTGTTGGGTTTTACCTCACCTACTGATAATCCCGGAAAATTATAGTGCAGGATGAATTTTTCGTTGTATTGCTCCAGTGCATTATCAATGAGCAACTGGTCCATCTTGGTACCTAAGGTAAGGGATGTTAGAGACTGGGTTTCTCCTCTTGTGAAGATAGAGCTACCATGTGCCGAAGGCAGATAATCTATCTCACACCATATGGGTCGGATTTCGTCTAATTTTCTGCCATCCAGTCTTCTTTGGGTTTCAAGTACCATATTTCTGATAATACTTTTCTTAAGCTTATCAAAATATGTGTCTATATGGCTTGCATGCTCTTCGGCAAATTCCTCACCCATCTGCTCTACGACTGCCAGTTTTACTTCTTCGGAGATTTCCTTGAATCTGTTTTTGCGGGACGTTTTATCCAACGCTGCTGAGGCTACTTCCAGTATTTTTGCTCCGGCTACCTGCTCAACCAGTGATTTAAGGACTGTCAGTTCTTCAGGTGCCTCGACAGGACGTTTATTGAGTGCTTTTTCGCCTACTTTCTGTGCCAGATCGAGCTGTGCCTGACATTGTACCTTGATGGCATCATGTGCCACTTTGAGAGCTTCAATGAGTTCGTGTTCCTGGCACTCATTGGCTTCTCCTTCCACCATCATGATGTCGCGTAGTGTGGCAGCCACTATCAGGTCGAGGTCAGCCTTTGCCAGTTGGTCCCTCTCAGGATTGATGACATATTTGCCGTCTATTTTGCACACCCTTACTACGGAAATCGGACCATCAAAAGGAATATCCGATACTGCCAGTGCTGCGGAAGCTGCCAGTGCTGCATAGGCATCGGGCATATTTTTCTCATCTCCGGAGATCAGATAGATGATGATCTGGGTTTCATTCAGGAAGTTGTCCGGGAATAAGGGGCGCACCGCTCTGTCCACCAATCTGGATATCAGTACTTCATAATCCGAGAGTTTGGATTCCCGTCTGAAAAAATTTCCAGGTATTTTACCGGCTGCTGCAAAACGCTCCTGATAGTCCACTGATAAAGGGAAAAAGATTGGTCGGGTTTTGCTTCCGGACTTGCCACTACCGTAGCAAGGAGCATGGTGTTTTCAACTTTTACGACTACTGAACCGTGAGCCTGTGTAGCTAATTTTCCGGTTTCGATAATGACTTCTTTTCCATCAGGGAGCCTGAAGGAAGTTGTGGTAGGAATAATGTTTCCCATAAAATTACTTTAAAAAATGGTTATAAAATACATATCCGGGTTGTATCATAATAGGTCAGCTGTCGTGGTGGGAGGCGGGAACAGCTACCGGCCACAATGTGGTTTTCTGCTTTTACAAACCGGATGCTAAAAAAATTCTGTCAAAAATAAAAAGAGTGATACACAGTTGCATCACTCTTTCGGAAATTTATTTTCTGATACCCAATTTTTCTATCAGGCTTCTGTACTTCTGGATATCCTTATCCATCAGATACTTGAGCAGTCGCTTTCTCTTACCTACCAGCGTGAGCAGAGATCTCTTGCACGAATGATCTTTCTTGTTGGTCTGAAGGTGCTCGGAGAGCGACTGGATTCTGTAGGTGAAAAGTGCAATCTGTGCTTCTACAGAACCGGTGTTTTGGGCGGATCCACCATATTCGGTGAAAATCTGATTCTTTTTTTCCGGACTTAAATACGTTGACATTTTAAGATTTTTAATGGTTTACCAATATACAAATTACGAAAATCTGTAAATAGCGGCGCAAAGGTAAACTTATTATCTCAATTACCAAATTTTTTTTAAGCCCTATACGGTTAATAAAACGCAAAAGTTTGCTCAGGTTGATGCCTGACCCTTCAACCGGAAGTTATATATCCATCAGGAGAGCCACCGGGTCTTCGAGCAGTTCCTTGACCTTCACCAAAAACGTGACAGAGGTGCTGCCGTCTATTATCCTGTGGTCATACGAAAGAGCCAGATACATCATAGGCCTGATTTCTACTCTTCCATCTACGGCTACGGGTCTGTCTTTGATGGCATGCATCCCGAGGATGGCTGACTGAGGCTCGTTGATGATTGGTGTACTGACTAAAGAGCCAAACACACCTCCATTGGTGATTGTGAAGGTGCCACCTTTCATTTCCTCCAGACTCAGTTTTCCGGCTCTGGCCTTGTCTGCCAGCTCTTTGATTTTAAACTCTATTTCGTGAAACTTGAGTGACTCCACATTATGTACCGGTGGCACTACCAGACCAGTGGGTGTGGAGATGGCTATCGATATATCGGCATAGTCGTGATACACGATATCATTGCCGTCAATCATCGCATTGACATCCGGCATTTCCATGAGTACTTTGGCGCATGCTTTGGCAAAAATGGACATGTATCCGAGCTTAATGCCGTATTTGGCTACAAATTTATCCTGATACTTTTTCCTGAGTTCATTGATTGCGGTGAGGTCCACTTCGTTGAAAGTGGTAAGCATGGCGGTCTGATTTTTTGCAGATACCAATCTGGCTGCAATGGTACGACGCATCCTGCTCATTTTTTCTACCCGCACATTTCTATCCCCCTGACTTTTAGTCATCGGGCCAGGAGAGGATGTTTCTGTTACGTTGCTTTGTGCTGCAGCAGTATTAACAGGTCTTTCAGCTACAGCTTTGAGAGCGTCTTCTTTAGTAATCCTGCCTTCTTTTCCTGTACCTTCGATGGTTTCGGGCTGTATGTCGTGTTCCCGCAGAATTTTGCCTGCCGCAGGAGAGGGATGTCCGGCAGCATAGGATTTATAGGAGACCTCAGCGACCGTTACGGTTTTTTCGACAACCGGTTCTACTTTGGGCTGAGGTGCCGGAGTTTCAGATTTGCCTGCCACAGCCGAGGTATCAATTTTTGCTACCAAAGCTCCGATGGCAAGATCGTCCCCTTCTTTGGCGACGTGTCTCAATATTCCTGAAGCTTCAGCCGGAAACTCCAATGTGGCTTTATCGGACTCAAATTCACAGATCGGATCGTCAATATTAACGTATTCTCCGTCTTTTTTCAACCACTGCGAAAGGGTCACCTCCGTAATGGATTCCCCTATGGTCGGCACTTTCATTTCTACGATGGACATATTGTGGATTACTTTTGATTTACAGGATGCAAAAATAATGGCTGTACATTTGTAATGTTTAGTTTGTGAACATAAAATGACCAAAATATTAGGTATGACTAAAAATTAATTTAGTATAATCAAAATAAATTCATTTTGCTTTATGCAATTTTCAATGTCTGATAAAAAGACAATACTACCTGTCATTCACGTTCGCCCCGTTGTTTAATCTGTATAATAAATTGTATTTTTGCAGACTTTTTTAAAAAAGCATCCTTATGCTGGAAAAGCTCGAAGCAATACAAGACCGATACTATTATCTGGAGGAAAGACTTTCTGATCCTGAAGTCCTGGCTGATATGAAAGTATTTGCAAAGATCAACAAGGAATACAAGGATTTGAAAGCATTGGTGGATGCTTACAAGGCGTACAAAAAATGCATGTCTGATCTCAACGAAGCGAAATCTCTGCTGAAGGAAGATGACCCCGATCTGAGAGAGATGGCACAGGCAGAGATTGATCATTTACAGCCTGAAGCCGAAGCCCTCGAAAGTCACATCAAATATTTGCTGATACCTAAGGATCCGGAAGACAGCAAGGATGTCATCTTCGAAATCCGGTCAGGTACCGGTGGAGATGAAGCCAGTATTTTTGCCGGAGACCTTTACAGGATGTATTCCAAATACTTTGAATCACAGGGTTGGAAAACCGAAGTGCTGGATGAAAATCCCGGCACCGTAGGCGGCTACAACAAGATCGTACTGGAAGTGTACGGAGAGGATGTGTACGGCAAACTTAAGTTTGAATCCGGTGCCCACAGAGTGCAGCGTGTGCCAAAGACGGAGTCTCAGGGCAGAGTCCATACCTCTGCAGCTACCGTAGCCGTACTGCCCAAGTTTGAGGAGGAAGAGATTGATATACGGAAGGACGAACTCAGGGTGGACACCTTCAGGTCTCAGGGTGCCGGTGGACAGCATGTCAATAAGACAGAATCCGGGGTACGCTTCACTCATATTCCTACCGGTATAGTAGCCGAAAGTACGGACTCCCGCTCTCAGCACAAAAACCGCGAGATTGCCATGCAGCGTCTCTATGCTAAAATTCAGGAAGTACAGCGTGAAAAGGCCTATGCCGAACAAAAAGACAAACGTAAATCCCTCGTGGGTACGGGCGACAGATCCGATAAGATCAGAACCTATAATTATCCTCAAAACCGGGTCACAGACCACAGAATCAATCTCACCCTTTACAATCTGGACAGAGTAATGGAGGGAGAGCTGGAAGAAATCATTCAGGCACTGCAGGTGGCCGAAAATGCAGAGAAATTAAAAGGGGAAGAAGTATTGTAATCTTATGGCTAAAAATTTCAGAAAAATTCCACCGGTCATAAGACAAATTACTTCCATTGAATTGCCGGAAACCGAAGTAATAAGACTGGAAAACGGCATATTGCTGACTGTCATACCTTCTGGCACTCAGGATATCATCAAGCTCGAGGTGGTGCACAGGGCTGGCAGGTCTGCGGAGGATACAAGACTGGCTGCAAGGGCTACTACTTTGCTCATGCGGGAGGGAACCCACAGCATGACTGCCGAGGCCTTTGCCCGAAAAATTGATTACTATGGAGCCAGCATCAAGTCGGCTTCCAATATGGATTTTTCGTATGCCACACTCTATACATTGGGCAAGTTTCTGCCCGAAGTCCTGCCGGTCTATATTGAGCAATATACCCAACCTGCATTTTCAGAGGAAGAAATCGAAAAATTTAAAAAAACCAATATCCAGAAACTACTCGAGGAGCTGGCTAAAAATGATGTCATCACCTACCGACAGATTACTTCCCGGATTTTTGGAGATGACCATCCCTACGGATATAACAGTGAGGTGGAGGACTATATTTCGCTGAAGAGAACTGATATACTGCATCATTTTGATAAATATTACGGTACGGACAACTGCTGTGTATTCCTGAGTGGCCATGTGACTCCGGATATTACTGACAAAGTATGCCGTGCTTTGTCTTTCCCGTTGAAGCATGCCTACAAAAAAGCCTACCATTCACCTCATCTTGCTTATGAAGGTAAGAAGTTCATTTCATACAGCAGAAACGAGCATCAGGCAGCCGTAAAAATAGGACGAAAACTTTTTGATCGTAAGGACCCTGACCATCCTTCATTTTACATGTTGAATATGATACTGGGCGGCTATTTCGGGTCCAGATTGATGAGCAGTATCCGCGAAAAATTGGGATACACCTACGATATTTTCAGCAGCATGGACCTGATGCTGTATGACGGGTTGTTTTATGTAAGCACGGAAGTCAGTCCTCAGTTTGTGCAGCCTACAATAGAGGAAGTCTACAGGCAAATGGAAAAATTGTGTATGGAGCCCGTAAGTAAAGAAGAGTTGCAAATGGTCAGAAATTATATAATGGGTAACTTTCTGAATTTTATGGATGGTCCGTTGAATGTGTCTTCGTTCATCAGAAATCTCGTGATAGCGGGTATTACCAGAGAAGATTTCAATCAGTTCAATGAAAAGATAGTAAAAATGGGACCTGAGGAACTCATGCAGACTGCACAAAAATATCTGAACCGGAAATCCATGGCAGAGGTCATAGTATTGCCGGAGCAGAATCTTCAGTAATCCCTCATTTTCTGAAAAGTGATTTTTTAATCAGGGCAAATGACTTAGAGCATTTCTCTGGTCAGAGCTTCAATTCACCTTTGCCATGTTCCCTAAACGGGTATGACAGTAAAAAATTAACATTTTCAACTGCTTATACCCTGAGATTTCTCCAACAATAAGGAAAAAATTATAATTTTGCACTTCTTTTTAAAAATCACGTTCTAATACATATACCCATACCCGTAATGAGATTTTTCAATTTTTTCACACAAGAACTCGCTGTTGACCTCGGTACGGCCAATACACTGATCATTCAGAATGACAAAGTAGTGGTGGACGAACCTTCCATCGTGGCAATCAACAGAAACACCAATGAAGTAATAGCTGTGGGTAATAAGGCTATGCAGATGCATGAAAAAACCCACGATAATATAAAAACAGTCCGTCCGCTCAAAGATGGAGTGATCGCAGACTTCCAGGCTGCCGAGGCACTCATTCAGGGACTGATCAATATGATAGGGGAGAAGAGACGCTTTTTTACCCATCTCAAAATGGTCATCTGCATACCATCGGGTATCACGGAGGTGGAGAAGAGAGCAGTGTTTGATTCTGCCGATCATGTGGATTCCAAGGAGACCTACCTCATTCACGAGCCTATGGCGGCGGCCCTTGGTATAGGACTGGATGTGGAGGAGCCTGTGGGTCATATGGTCATAGACATAGGCGGCGGTACGACAGAAATAGCAGTGATTGCCCTTTCAGGCATTGTCACCGATCAGTCCATCAGGATAGCCGGAGATGAATTTACCAATGATATCATTGACTACATGAAGCGAAAGCACAACATACTCATTGGCGAAAGGACAGCAGAACAGATCAAAATCCATGCAGGTGCTGCCATTGCAGACATTCCTGATCCTCCGGCAAAATTTGCAGTCAATGGCCGGGATTTGCTAACTGGCATACCCAAGCAGGTATTCACTACGCATTCAGAGGTGGCTGAGGCACTGGACAAATCCATCATGAAAATAGAAGAGGCAGTACTCAAAGCTCTGGAAGATACTCCGCCCGAGCTTTCTTCAGACATATACAGGACAGGACTGTACCTGACCGGAGGAGGTGCATTGCTGAGAGGTCTGGACAAAAGACTGTCTGCCAAAACCAAACTTAATGTAATAGTAGCAGATGATCCGCTCAGAGCTGTGGTAAGAGGTACAGGGATCGCTCTCAAAAATACAGAAAGATATTCTTTCCTTATGGACAGGAAGAGTATCTGAACAGAATAAATAACCCGCTGGCATGTACAATGTCGTTCAACTCTTTCTCAGGTACGGTGCACACCTGCTTTTTATTGGGTTGGAGTTGTGGTGTTTTTATCTCATTGTGAATTATAATCGTACACAGAGAGAAATTCTGTTGAATTCATCCAATGTGTATGCAGCAAGGATTTTAGCCCAGTCCTCCAAGTTTACGGATTATTTCAGACTACAGCTGGTCAATGACAGTCTGATGCATGAAAATGCAGTATTGATAGAAGGTAGAATTATGCTGGAATATTCCACAGATATCATACCTCAGGCAGACAGTAATCTGTTGAGTTACGATCTTATACCTACTTTTATATGTAATAATACTGTACATCTGCGCAACAATCATATCACCCTGTGTAAAGGAAGTCGCGAAGGTATCCGGCCCGGAATGGGTGTAATCTCCGGGGAAAGGGGGATAGTAGGCATAGTCAGAAATGTCTCCCCCAACTTTGCACATGTCATCATTGCATTCTCAACCCGCAGACAAGGATAAGCTGTGCCATAAAGAAAAGGAATGCTCACGGTAACTTAGTATGGAAGAATATGGATCCATTGAGGATGACACTCGAAGCGGTACCCAAGCATCAGACAGTATCCATAGGTGACACGATTATTACCAGTGGGTACTCTACCATTTTTCCCAAAGGTATCCTGGTGGGCAAAATCGAAAGTTATACCATTGTCCCGGGCAGCAACAGTTATGATATCACCGTGAAATTATTCAATGACCTCAGTACATTGAAATATGCCTATGTCGTGCAGAACAGGTTGTCTGCTGAGCAGCTATCTCTTGAATCAGAAGTAAATCAGGAGTGATATGGTAGCGACAAATGTGGTGCGGTTCATTGTACTGATTTTACTTCAGGTGATGGTTTTTAAGCGAATCGCCTTCAGCACTGAAGGATTGGGTTTTGCCCATTTTCTGATATATCCGGCTGCACTGTTGCTCCTGCCTGTCAAAACCAACAGAACTCTCCTTCTGGTACTGGGATTTGTCACCGGTATTATCATTGACATTTTTTATGACTCACCGGGCATCCATGCCAGTGCATCTGTTTTTACGGCTTACATCAGGAATACGGTCATAGCGATACTCGAACCCTATGAAGGATACAATCAGGATGATGTACCCGGGATCCGTAAAATGGGTTTTGGATGGTTTGTCTCGTATGTAAGTATTTGCATGTTTCTGCATTTGTTTTTCTACTTCAGCGTAGATGCTTTTTCCTTTGTGTTTTTCCTGGATATATTGCTCAATACGGTTTTCAGTTTTTTCGTTTCTGTCATTGTGATTTTGATAGCACAATTTATTTTTAAAACCAGGTACTGATGCAGAAGTTAGAGCGCAGGAAGAATATTGTAATGTATATTATTCTGACGGTTTCGGTAATACTGACTTTCAAGACCGCACAACTTCAGCTTTTCACTACCAGGTATCAGGAACAGGCGAGAAAGACCACACTGGAAAAAAGTATCATTTACCCGTCAAGGGGAATTATTTACGACCGGAAAGGCAGAAATCTTGTGATCAATAAGCCGATTTATGTCATTTACGCGATTTATAACAAGATCGATCCGTCTATGGATACTACCTTGTTTTGCAGTCTGCTGGGCATAGACAGGTCAGTTTTTCTCGAAAATCTGAATAAAGACTGGAAAAGCCCTCAGTTCAGCAAGTCTCTGCCTTTTGTTTTTTTATCCAAGGTCAGTCCTGAGCAATTTGCCGTATTTCAGGAGCATATGTATAAGTTTCCGGGCTTTTATGCAGTGGAAAGAAGTATCAGAGGATATCCGCATACGCATGGTGCGCATATATTAGGATATCTCGGAGAGGTGGACAAAAAGACAATTGAGAAATACCATGGCCTTTATGCACCCGGAGATTTTATCGGGCAGTCGGGACTGGAGGTCGCCTACGAATCTGTATTGGCTGGTGGTAAAGGAGTGAGATACATTCTGAAAGATAATCATGGCAGACTTGCTAGCCATAGAACCTGCGACGGGAGAAATTCTCGCTATGGTCAGCTCGCCGGGCTATGATCCCAATATTCTGAATCTTGACGAAAGACGAAGTGCCGGTATGCGTATGCTGCTCAATGATACCATCAACCGGCCATTGAACAACCGGGCTGTTACGGCCAGATATCCGCCGGGCTCCATCTTCAAGCCCATCATGTCTCTGATTGCCATGCAAAAGCAGACTACTTATCCCACCCGCACTGTGTATTGCCCGGGCTACTACAGATTGTCTGCTACTAAAGTACAAAAATGTCATGGACACCCGACGGCCAGCAGTATCAGTGCGGCGATCCAGTATTCCTGCAACACTTATTATTTTCAGCTGCTCCGGGAGTTTCTGGATCAATATGGATACAAAAATCCGGGTATCGGGCTGGATACACTGGTAAGTTATCTGCATGACTTCGGTCTGGGTGAGAAATTGGGTATGGATTATTCTTATGAAAATAAGGGATTTGTGCCCACTTCAGAGTACTACAAACAGGTGTACCGGAAAGAAGCCGGAGGATGGAAATCTGCCTGGGTACTGTCATTGGGTATCGGTCAGGGAGAGCTTCAGCTCACAACGGTACAGATGGCCAATCTGGCTGCTATTTTGGCAAACAGGGGATACTATATCCCACCTCATTTTATTAAAAAATTTCAGTCCGGACGTCCGGTGCCCTCCCAATACCTCACCAAAAAGTATGTGCGCATAGACCAGAAGTATTTTCCCTACGTGATAGACGGACTCGAAAGAGTGGTCACTTCGGGTACAGCCACGGTAGCCTATGTGCCGGGGCTGGATATTGTCGGTAAAACCGGAACAGCCCAAAACCCTCATGGAAAAGACCACTCCGTATTCTTCGGATTTGCACCCAAGAACAATCCTAAAATAGCCATTGCTGTCTTTGTAGAGAATGCAGGATTCGGAGCTCAATGGGCAGCGCCAATTGCCAGTCTGATGATGGAAAAATACATTAATGGCCAGATCAGCCCGGAAAGAAAGTATCTGGAGGAAAAAATGATGACCGGAAGCCTGCTCGAACAACCTTGACAGGATAAAAGGAAAAAATGGC
Organism: Saprospiraceae bacterium; assembly: GCA_016716335.1. Classification (GTDB taxonomy): domain Bacteria; phylum Bacteroidota; class Bacteroidia; order Chitinophagales; family Saprospiraceae; genus OLB9. The sequence goes on from JADJWN010000005.1 coordinate 223,195, forward strand.
TTGCAGATGGTAAAAATGGCAAAGATATTTCAATCTCCCGCTTTTGGATTTTTGGCCATAGCATGCCTGATGGTGGGATTTTTGATATCCAAGACTGTGTCCAATGTCGGCTTCCTTTTCGCCGGTTTATTTGTGATTGCCCGGGCAGAAAGCGCTGTAAAATGGATGAGGCATCCCTGGCTGATCACCTTTGGCCTACTGTCAGTATGGGTCATATTGGCAGATATGTACTGGAATGGGTGGGGATTTCTGCAGGGCAGAGGACTCATGAAAGCAGTGTTGTATTTGCTCCCGGTATTTGTCATGTCCTTTGCGCCGGATCAAAAATGGATAAACCGGGCACATTATCTCATCATAGGGTGCATGATCTGGTCATCTTTGTTCAGTCTGTGGCTGTATGGATCCTCTCTGGATCAGGTCAATCTGATGTATAAAACCGCCAAGGTAATCCGGACACTTGCTTATAAAGACCATATCAGAATAGGGTGGATGACCGTCGTCAGTATGCTCCTGGCAGGATATACCTTCCTGCATGAAGATAACAGAAAAGTCAGAATTGCCCTGGGCCTCTATGTCCTTTTTCAGTTTGTCTTTCTTCATATTCTGGGATCCAAAATGGGCTTGATTACCCTCTATCTGAGTATTTTTATACTGATCACCATTATGGCTGTACGACACAATGCCCGGGGGCTGTGGTTGTTTCCTCTGTTAATTATTATCCCATATATTGCCTACAAAACCATACCCTCACTGACCGAAAGGGTCAATTATACCATATATGATTTCAATCATTATATTAAAGGAGAATATAAAACAGGGCTGAGCGATGCTACCCGGATAAATTCGATAAAGGCCGGTATAGATATAATCCGCCAAAATCCCTGGAAAGGCACAGGATTCATCGGTCTGGACAAAGCCACGGACGAATGGTACAATAAAAACCTGCCTGAACTGGCACCCTCAGACAGATTCATTCCGATCAGTGAGGTTTTGGTGTATTGGGCCGGGGGTGGTATCATAGGATTACTGATTATTTTGACCCATATCCTGCTGCCGTTTTTGTACCGGAAACTTCGTACCTCGGTTTGGTTTCTTACCTATTTTATTCCAATATCCCTGAGCCTTTGGGTAGAAACCCACTTTGAAAACCAGTTGCCACTCAGTATGTACGGGTTGATGACGGGATGGTTTTATTACCTTGCTGTACGGTCTCAGGCCCGTATTAATCCATAACAAGCTCCATATCCGTTTTACGGGTACCCAGATCTGCTCCGGTAATTTTGACCTTCACATGTTGACCGATAAAAAATTCCAGCCCTGAAATCCTTCCTTTAGCCTTGAAACCATGGTCGGAGATCAAAAAACGGTCAGGCAGACTGTCAAAGGGTACCAGACCCTCCACCTTACTTTCCTTGAGTTCTACAAAAAAGCCTTTGTCAATCATACCTGAAATCACCCCTTCAAATACATCGCCGATATGGTAAAGAATGTACTCGGTCTGCTTGTATTTTACGGATTCTCTCTCTGCATCGGTAGCCTTTCGCTCCTGCTGGGATATATAATGGGCCTGCTGCGAAAGTTTTTCCTTATCTGCCCGATATTCACCCCTGAGATTTTTTTCCAGAATACGATGTACCAGCACATCCGAATACCGGCGAATCGGCGAGGTGAAATGTGTGTAATACTCAAACCCCAGACCATAGTGCCCGATATTCTGCGTAGAATACTCAGCTTTAGCCATAGTACGGATACCCAGAGGAAGCAACAATGCCAGTGCATCATTTTCCTTTGCTGCTTCTGTCAGCCTGTTGAATGAATCTACGATATTCGACGGAGTGTCATACCTGAACTGAAACCCCAACTGTTTTGCAAACATGGCAAAATCATACAGTTTTTCGGGATTGGGCAGGTCGTGAACCCTGTAAATAAACGGAATCTCTGGAATGGATTTCTTTCCGACATACATAGCCACCCGCTTATTGGCCAGTAACATGAAATCTTCAATCAGCATGTGGGCATCCTTACGCTCTTTTACATACAATCCCACCGGCTTGTTGTCTTCATCCAGAATAAATTGTACCTCTTCGGATTCGAAGCTGATAGACCCTTGGTCAAATCTTTCTTTTCTGAGTTTATGCGCAATTTTGTTGAGTGTAATAAGCTCCGGAGCGAAATCTCCCGTCCCGGTTTCAAGTACCTCCTGCGCCTCCTCGTAGGTAAAACGTCGGTCTGAGTGTATAATCGTCTTGCCAAACCATTCAGCTTTCAGATGGTACTCAGGATCAAATTCAAATACTGCACTGAAGGTGTATTTATCTTCATGTGGATTGAGCGAGCACAGGTCATTAGACAGTTTTTCGGGAAGCATCGGACATACCCCTGTCCACCAGGTAAACAGAGGTCGATCGGGAAAAAGCCTCTTTGTCCAAAGCAGTGTTTTCCTGCATGAAGTGTGTGACATCGGCTATATGTACTCCTACCTCAATATTGCCGTTTTCCAGTACTCTGTAGGACAAGGCATCATCAAAATCCCGGGCGGTGAGCGGATCTATGGTAAAAGTAGTGACTGTCCTGAAGTCCCTTCTTCGGGCTATTTCGGCTTCGGTGATTTCACCTTTTATACTTTCTGCTTCTGCAATGACTTCTTCGGGAAATTCCGGACTGAATCCATTGGCAAGGAGAATGGTGAGCATAGCCATTTCATGCTCATCCGTTTTATCCACGATGCCGGTGACATATCCCCAGATGGATTTGTTCTGTCTCTTTCCCCATTCGGTGATTTCTACGGTGACTATCTGGCCGTCTTTGGCATCACCGATGAGGCTGTTCTTTACATACACCTCAGGATAAAACCGCGTACTTTCAGGATATACGATGGCATATCTTTCGAAGGTACGCAGGGTGCCGATAATTTTTGTCAGGGATCTGCGGACTATTTCAACTACTTTTCCCTCCGGTCTTCTGCGCCGGGATGATGCATCTACCTCAATGCGCACTATATCCTTGTGCATGGCTCCGGCCAGATTTTTGGAAGGCACATAGACATCTTCCGGAAAGTCTGTCCCTGTGATGTATGCCGCTCCTGAACGGGTCATGTCCACCACTCCCGTCAGCAGTATTTTTTTTCCGGCACCGGGTGTTTTTTTATCCGCACTTTTATTCCACTTGTAGGTATTGTCCGGCAATGTTTTGACCTGACCCTGTCTGACGAGTTCTTCGAGTATCTCTTTGATAGCCAGCGGTGGATTGACTACATTGATTTTTCTCGATATGCTCAGCGGAGTAAATCCGGTGCGGGGACTTTTGCTCAATAATTTGATAATCTGGTTTTTCAGATCTTCCTTTTTGAGTTGTCTGGTCCTTCTTTTCATAGAAATTTATTTGTACTGGAAACTGGTAAATACCGGGCTATATTATGATTGATATCTGATATCGGAGTTTTTGCCTGCATCAGCTTTTAATTATTTATCGCCCGATAATCACTGTCAAAAATCAATTCGCCGTTGGCCAGTATTTCCATCGAGTACAATCTGGACCTGGCAGGATCGTAGTCTTTACCTTCTGTTTCATGTCCGGCTATGATATTTATGGTCAGGTCGGGCTCTATGCTTGCTATGGAGCGATTGATTTTGTCACCTTCCACAACGGTGGAGGCTATGACTTTTCTTGAAATAAAATTCCATTTTTTGTCCAATGTAACGATCACATACTCATACCTGAGCAAACTACCCTTCCAGTACACCAATGCGGTAAAATGCTCCTGTGCCGGCAACCTGAAACAGGGAATAAACTCGGTAAATTCATCAATCTGCTGTTCCCATTGGGCAAGGTAGCTGTCTATCAGCTCCCGGGGCAGCATTTCATTTTCGCTCTCAAAGCTATCTTTCATTTCTTCCGTAAGCAATACCGGAAGCTCTATTTCAGGAAAAAATAACAGTAATGACTCCATGATCCTTATTTAATGACTTTCAGGCTCATATCCAGACAACCGGCAGAATGTGTCAGTGCACCTACAGATATATAATCCACCCCGGTGAGGGCTATTTTTCGCACAGTCCTGAGTGTGACCCCACCGGAGGCTTCCGTCTCAAATCTTTTGTCCACATGTGCCACGGCTTCCGCGAGAATGGGAAGTTCGAAGTTGTCAAACATGATGCGGGTAATACCACCCCGGTCCAGGACTTCCTGCACTTCTACCAGATTTCTGACTTCCACCGTGATCCCAAGATTGAGATTATTTTCCCTGAGGTAAGCATGCACCTTGTCAATAGCCCGGGAGATAGAACCACATGCATCTACATGATTGTCCTTGATCATGATCCAGTCATAAAGTCCTACCCTGTAATTGGTGCAGCCTCCTATGCTTACGGCCCATTTTTCAAGAAAACGGATCAGAGGTGTGGTCTTGCGGGTATCCAGTATTTTTACTGGCAGGTCTTCCACCTCAAAAGCAAATCTGCTGCTGAGGGTGGCAATGCCGCTCATACGTTGCATACTGTTCAAAATCAGCCTTTCGGCCATGAGGAGTGCCCGGGTATTGCATTCCACATAAAAGGCCACATCACCGTATTTGAAATCCGAGCCGTCAGGCATGACCACTTCGATGATGCTTGAAGGATCTACATGTCTGAATATACTCTCTGCCAGTTGTACTCCGGCTATGACGCCTTCGTCCTTCACCAGCAGACGTGCCTTGGTACGGGACGATGCCGGGATACATGCCTGTGAAGTGTGATCGCCCGGACCTATATCCTCCTGCAATCCTGCTACGATAAAGTTGTGCAACTGCTCTGAATCTACTTTATACATCCCATATATTATTTAAAAAACTGCCGCAAGTTACGGGATTGTAAGCCAAATAAAAAAAGCGGGGCGCATTTATTGGATGAGTTGTGGAACCGGATAATTGTACAACACTGTGCAAACAGGTTTATTCCGGATTGATCGGTTGATTGCAGGCATAAATTGCTTCAAAGTATGAGTGGCGCTGCAAACTATGGTGTGAAGGCCGTATTGATTAAAAAATGTTTGTATCCCGGGCTTTTATGTAAATCGTTATCCGGATTATTCCGGCTCTGATACTGACAGATGCGGCAGTCAGTTATTATCTGCTCCATTCCGTTCAGATGGATTCTGACATTTCAAGCCACTTCATTTCTTTTTCATCTAATTGTTCCTGAACAAGTTTGAGTTTTTCAGACCACTCCATGATTTCGGCCGGTGAGAGGTCGGGATTTTCAAATTTCAGGTTGATTTCGGTTTTCTGATTTTCCAGCTTCTGGATTTCCTTTTCCAGTTTTTGCAGTTCTTTGCGTTGCTCAAACTGTATTTTATTCTGACTTGCCTCTTTCTTCGGGCTGTCTGATCCGGTATCCGATGTCGGCCCGGAGCTTTTCTCCCCGGATTTTTGTAAAGCTCTGTATTCTGAATAACTGCCGTTAAAATCTTTGATTTTGCCGTTTCCTTCAAACACAAAAATGTGGTCCACCAGCCTGTCCATAAAATAACGGTCATGTGTCACAATAATCAGACAGCCTGGAAAATCCATGAGGTAATCCTCCAGTACATTGAGGGTAAGGATATCAAGATCATTGGTGGGCTCGTCCAGAATCAGAAAATTGGGGTTTTTCATCAGTATGGTGAGCAGGTACAGTCTCCGTTTTTCGCCACCGCTCAGCTGTGACACATACACCCTTTGCTGCGATCTGGGAAAAAGAAATCTCTCCAGCAGGGATTCGGCGCTCAATTTCTGGCCTTTCTCCATGGGAATGTACTCTGCAATATCCCTGATCACGTCCAGCACGGTCTTGTCTTCATTGAGTACAAGGCCTTCCTGATCATAATACCCCTGCACTAAGGTGTCACCGGCTACTATTTTTCCGGTATCCGGGGGCAAACTCTGCGTGATAAGTTTGAGAAAAGTGGATTTTCCCGAACCGTTGGGGCCGACAATGCCCACCCTTTCACCTTTCTTGAATTTATAGCTGAAAGGCTCCAGTATTTTTTTATTTCCAAAGTTTTTCGAAATATTATGCAGTTCCAGGATTTTCGATCCCAACCTTGACGCCTGAATATTGATCTGCATATCTTCCTGCACTGTTCCTGATTTGGCTCTGGATTCGATTTCATAAAATTCATCGATCCGTGATTTGGCTTTGGTTGTCCGGGCCTGTGGCTGTCTGCGCATCCATTCCAGTTCACGGGCATAGAGTTTTTTGGTCTTCTCGAGATTGGCAGCCTGATTGAGCATACGGGCCTCCTTTTTCTCGAGATATGCGGCATAATTTCCCCTGTAAACATAGATATTCCCCTGGTCAAGCTCTATAATCTCATTACACACATTGTCCAGAAAATAACGGTCATGTGTCACCATAAACAAGGTGAGGTTGGGCCTCTGAAGGAAAGTCTCGAGCCATTCTATCATCTCAATGTCCAGATGGTTGGTCGGTTCATCGAGTATCAGAAAATCAGGGTCATCTATCAGAATGCCTGCCAGGGCCAGTCTCTTTCGCTGCCCTCCGGACATAGTGCCGGTTTTCTGTTGCAGGTCCTGAATCTTCAGACGAAACAGTATCTCCTTGATGGAGGCTTCCTTATCCCATGCCTTGAGGTCATCCATCAGAGCAGCGGCCTTTTGTATGGCTTCATCATTGCCGCTTAACAGGGCATTTTCATAGTCGCGGATTGCTTTAATGGCCGGATTGTCCGAATCAAATATCGTCTCCATGACTAGCCCCGGGATCAAACTGAGGGTCCTGATTCAAAAAAGAAATATGTATTCCTTTGGCAAACTGAATTCTCGCATTTTCTCCTTCGGCACCTTCTTCACCTGCTATCACTCTGAGCAGTGTGGTTTTGCCGGATCCGTTTTTGGCAATGAGGGCAATTTTGTCCCCCTTATTTACGGAGAGCTGTATATTTTTGAAAAGGATTTTTTCCCCGTATGATCTGGTTACATTTTCGAGACTCAGATATTGCATTACCTATATTCAGATTTATAAAACAGCGGACGAAGATAGTCTTTTGGTACCACCTGATAATTATAAAAATGGTTTGAATTGGAATAATGTTCACCCTTAGTGTTAATAAACCCGGTTTCAATTTTTTTATCCATCATTGTGAATGATGCCTGATGATAGATCATTTTTTATATTTTTGAAGTCTTTATTTTGGATTAACCCGATTTCAGGGCTAATGAAGAAAGTACGGAGTTCTTCAGAATCCAAATGCATTCTTTTTATAACTGGTGTATGAATCACATTGTCCAACTTCTGTCAGCCACGGCCATCATCCTTTTATGCTGCCAATGCAGCCCTAAGAATCCTTTGGCCCGATTGATCAGGCAAGATCCGGAATTATATCGTATCGCCTCTGACAGTCAATACGAGGTACAGGTACTTTACACCACAATCAGCAAGAAAAACGGTAAGATGCAATCCTATGCCTGGAATGTAAATGCGGAACAATACTTCTATCCTGCGAGTACCGTCAAAATGCCGGTAGCATTCCTCACCCTGCAGAAGATCAGGCAACTGCAACGCTCCGGCATAGATGTGCACATAGACGATGATATGCTTACAGCCCAAAGCAGGGAGGCACAAAGCCCGGCTTTTTCCGACAGCACTACTGTGTCAGGAAAGCCAAACATCAGACGATATATCGAAAAAATTTTTGCCGTCAGTGACAATGACGCCTACAATCGCCTGTATGAACTGCTGGGGGCTGACTACATCAATCAATCACTGTACAAACTGGGACTGAACCGGGGTACAGTAATCAACCACAGAGTAGGAGTAAGCGGCTATAATTATGAAGAAAACAGACATACCAACAATATCCGGTTTTTCAGAAATGGGCAGATGCTCTATGACAAACCAGCCATGAGAGACAGTACCGACTGGAAGCACAAAGCCAAAGGAGCTGTCAAAGGTATAGGCTATATAGACAGCCATGACAGTCTGGTGATGCAGCCATTTGACTTCAGTCTGAAGAACTTTTACAGTCTCCCTGATATGGAAGGTACCCTTATGCGTATCTTTCATCCTGAAAGATTCAATCCGGATCAGCGTTTTGATATCACAGAGGCAGACCTGGAATTGCTGAAGAAAGCTATGTCCTATCCGCCCACTGCCTATCCCTTTTACAGAACAGACAGCAGTTTTCACAAGAATTATGTAAAGTTTCTGATACATGGTGCCCTTAATGATTCAGGAATATCGGATGAAGTGAAAATCTATAATAAAGTGGGCAATGCCTATGGCTATCTGATAGATTGTGCTTACATAGAGGACAAACGATCGGGCCGGTCATTTTATCTCACAGCCGTGATACACGTAAACAAAAATCAGATATATAATGACGGGGTGTATGAATATGATCAGACCGGGCTTCCTTTTCTGGCAAGGCTGGGACAGAAGGTGCTGGAATATGAAAGAAGTCTTAAAGATTAAGCAGAAAACTACCTGTCAGCAAAATTTGAAGAGCTGTGTTACATAAACCGTGATTGTACTCTGGTAAATCTATTACGGACTTATTTGCCGGATAAATAACTTCGCCCATCGACTAAAGCCCATGATTACACATTCCTTTGGAAATTTTCCTACGGACTGAATATTTGACCATTTTATGGGCATACATAGAAAACTGTGATTTGAAATAATTACAAATCATTCATAATCAATAAAATAAGCTTCGGACTTAAATTACTATATTGCCATTTTAAGACTCATCACGAAGTTCTAATGCATAGTACCGGTAAAAAAAGCGCATAATCCTTGCAACATTTGTCAAATTATCGTTGTTTTGCAAATAATTAGTACACTAATAATTGTTATGCACAATATAGCTGCAAAAAGCCCTTCAGCCAAGCGAATCGAAATGTCGGGATTATTAATAGAGAAAACGGCCAAACTCTTCAAGCTTTCCTTTGCAAGACAGCTGATGATGCATCCGGAGATAGATATTACGGTGGATCAATGGGTCATCATACAACTTTTATATAAGCATGGAGAGATGAGTCAGCAGGATCTGGCGGAACAATCTTTTAAGGATGCCCTGACTGTCACCAGAATCATAGACCTGCTGGAGAATAAGAATTACGTACTCAGGGTTTCGGACCCCGGCGACAGACGTAAATTTATCATAAGGCTTACTGGTGAAGGGGCAGCTATGCATGCCAGAGTGCTCCCCATACTGGAGGAATTCAGAAATGAAAGTTATGCAGGGCTGAGTAACGAAGAACTCGGCACTCTGGAATACATACTCAATAAAATATTTACCAATCTATCAAAAACAGCTTAAATCCATACATATGCATTACTATTCCTTAGGAAAAATTCCCCACAAGAGACACATACAGTTTCGCAAGCCGGATGGCGGTCTGTACAGCGAACAGCTCTTTTCGACCGAAGGCTTCAGTGACCTGTATTCCATACTGTATCACAACCATCCGCCAACCCTGATAACTCAGATTGGAGATCCTGTTTCGGTAGCACCTGTCACCATTCATGATAAACAACTGAAACACCGGAGTCTGAAAGGATTTGACATCATGCCGGAAGACGATTTTCTCGACAGCAGAAAACCGGTGCTCGTCAATAATGACTGCAAAATCATTCTGGCCGCACCTCGCAGGAGTATGGAAGATTACTTCTATAAAAATGCTGATGCGGATGAATGCATTTTTGTTCATGTGGGAAGTGGTACACTGAAGACCATGTATGGTGATATACGCTTTGAATATGGAGATTATCTTGTCATACCAAGAGGCACCATTTATCAGATGGAGTTTGACACACCTGACAACAGACTGTTTATTGTAGAGTCCACCTCTCCCATCATGACTCCGCGACGATACCGGAATGAATTCGGGCAATTGATGGAGCACTCGCCATTCTGTGAGCGGGATATCCGCAAACCCAATGTACTGGCTACTTATGATGAAAAAGGAGATTTTCTGTTGTACATCAAAAAACAGGACAATCTCTATCCCTATCACTACAAATCCCACCCTTTTGATGTGGTAGGCTGGGACGGATATTTATATCCTTATGCTTTTTCCATCCACAATTTTGAGCCCATCACCGGCAGGGTGCATTTGCCACCGCCTATTCATCAGACCTTTGAGACCAGAGGATTTGTGATGTGTTCATTTGTACCCAGGCTGTATGACTACCATCCTCTGGCTATACCTGCACCTTACAACCACAGCAATATCGACAGCGATGAGGTATTGTATTATGTGGATGGCGATTTTATGAGCCGCAAACATGTGGAGAAAGGACAGATCACCCTCCATCCCGGAGGTATCCCACACGGTCCGCATCCCGGTACGGTAGAAAAGAGTATAGGTGCCAAAGAAACCCATGAACTTGCAGTAATGGTAGATACATTCCGGCCTTTGCTCATGACTACCTATGCCGCAGAGATCGAAGATGAAGATTATGCTCTGAGCTGGTTGTCATAATAAGTGGCAAGCCAAATAGTGCAAAACTTGATAGCTGTTCATTGTAAATACCAGTCTTTAAAAAAATACAATTCACCAATTAAACAATAATAAAAATGAATACCTCAACCTTAACACAAACCCACGAAGTCAAAGATACCTTCCCTATCAACGGGACAGACTTCATTGAATTTTATGTTGGCAATGCCAAACAGGCCAGCCTATACTACATGCACTGCTTTGGCTTTGATCTGATTGCATACAAGGGGCCTGAGACTGGTTCCAGAGATGTGGTTTCCTATGTGCTGCAACAGGGTAAAATACGATTTGTAATCACTTCTGCATTACAACCTGATCACGAGATACTGCGACATGTGGCAAAACACGGAGATGGGGTAAAAGTCCTGGCACTTTGGGTGGATGATGCCAAAGAAGCCTACCATAAGGCCATTGAAAGAGGAGCAGAGAGTGCTTTTGAACCCATGGAGCTCAGGGATGAAAACGGAGTGGTCAGACTGGCCGGTATCAAAACTTACGGTGAGACTATCCACACACTGGTAGAACGCAAAGATTATCACGGAGCGTTTATGCCCGGATTCCAGCCCAAAAAATCAGAATACAAGGCTACTCCTATCGGTTTGAAATATGTCGATCACTGCGTGGGCAATGTCGAATTGGGACAGATGAACAGATGGGTAAAATTTTATGAAGATGTGCTGGGATTCAAATTGCTGGTCACATTTGACGATAAGGATATCTCCACAGAATACACTGCCCTTATGAGCAAAGTGGTGAGTAATGGCAACGGATACATCAAGTTTCCGATCAATGAGCCCGCACAGGGCAAAAAGAAATCACAGATAGAGGAATATCTGGATTTTTACAAGGGAGCCGGCGTACAGCATATAGCCGTAGCCACAGATGACATACTGCATACCGTTCAGGCGCTCAGAGACAATGGTGTGGAATTTCTGTATGTACCTGAAAACTATTACGAAACCGTACTGGAGAGAGTAGGACATATAGATGAAGATATCGAAGATCTGAAGCGACTGAATATCCTCGTGGATCGGGATGACGAAGGCTATCTGCTCCAGATATTTACCAAGCCTGTACAGGACCGACCCACTGTGTTTTATGAGATCATTCAGCGGCATGGAGCCAGGTCATTCGGCAAAGGCAACTTCAAAGCCCTGTTTGAAGCTATTGAAAGAGAGCAGGCATTAAGAGGTACACTGTAAAGTTTAGATACATACTGTCAAAAAGGTGGATGGCTTTGTCCATCCGCCTTTTTTATCTGAATTAATCAATCATATTCACTGGATACATCCAAAGGAAAACAGCTTATGATTAAAATAGTATTTTTCATATTTCTATTTATTATTTTCATCAGATAATAATACGATTTTATCGTCTTCCCAGGCTTTTTTGATGAGTGGATAAAGAGCATTGTAAAATGCATCATAACAGTCCTTTTCGTTAGTCTCATTATCCCAGAGTATATGTGAAGCGATAAATATATTGGGATCAAGCCCGTCAATTGATTTAATTTTAGGCTGCACAATGTTGAAATAAAATTTCACGCCTACATTCGTACAATCACCATGGCCCATTGAGTCGTGGCGGTTTTTGCTCATATATAAAAGACAAATTTCAAATGATTTATTAGTATTCCAAGTTTTAAGAGTTTTAACTAAATCTTGATTTGAAATCATCATGGGACTTAAATGTTTGAAATTAGGTTGATTTAAATAATAAAATCTGGTATTAAAAAATGAATACAGATAAGCATCGGATTTATAATTTATTAAGCTATCATTCTGAGCAAGCTTTACAGCAATATTTAATAATGTACCAATGCCATAATTTTTATAAAAATTAATATTTAAAGCATCGTATGTAAAATTTAATAAAACATTTTTGTAACATTCGAAGAATTCAATTTCACTAAATTGATCATTTGTAATGCAATTTGTATCAAATTCAATTTTTGCATTATATATTGAATCCTTACTGTCAGGTGTAAATTTTGGATTTGGGAGATTTGAATTCACCTTACAGCTAATTAAAAAGGAAAGAAGTATTAAAATTATAGTATATCTCATAACTTAATTATTATATGAATTTGTCAAAATTTTTTTCCATTGGTATTGTCTAATTATGTTTGATCTATAATTTGATGTACTAAAAATAAAATTTTGATAATCATGAATATTAAAAGGACCAGGAGTGGGATTCATGTCCCCTTCAAATCTAAGATGATCAGTATGTTTTGCCCCTAATTAAATGAACACTGAATAAGACCTGAGGTTGAGACAGGATTTTGTACATTCAAAATTTGTACTCATCTTTGTCATGACGGACGACCGACGGTGACGTTTTGTACCGAAGGCAGATAGCTCAGGCCTGACTATCTTTTTAGGACTCTTCGACTCATTGGCGGACTCCCTATAGTTCAGTATTACCCGAAGGTAGTATTTTTTTATGATCCAAAGGTGATTTTTAGCCCAGTCCGTGTAACAACCACTTTTGGTTGTACTTAGTTACGAATTCTGAAATTTTCTCCCTGGCTTCCTCCAGTTGTTGGATTGACCCTATATGCAACAGTTGTTCTTTTAGTGTTCGGTGAAATCGTTCTATCACCCCATTGGACTGTGAGCTTCTTACAAATGCTGAGCTTTTCTCAATACCGAGAAATTGGATTTCTCTGTCAAAGTCCCTGGAGTCAAATTGGGTGCGGTGATCTACCCTGAGTTTGAGGCTGTGAACCTGGCAGATATTGTGGCTTACCTGACCAAATTCGTTCCTTACTGCATTACGGATGGCTTCCATGGCCTCTTTTACTGTGGATTTGACAGATACATGCCAACCCTTGATTTCACTGTTGTAATGGTCGGTGACGCCCATAAAATAGATTTTGCCTATCCCGGTACGAAACTCTTTGATATCCATTCCCCATAGTTCATTGGGCCGGCATGTCAATATCTTTCCATTATGCTCGTACCGCTCCGGATGTGTCCGATACTCCTGTTTGCACAATAGCTTGTGTGTACTCATGATTCTTCGGAGACGTTCTTTAGCTACGACTATTCCCTTTTCTTCCTTAAGTCTGACTTTGATTTTTTTATATCCTTCCATGTAGAATACCGGATCAGCCAGATAGGCTTTTACTGCCTCAAGTACCTCCGCATCTGAAATGCCCGCTTTCGGTCCCGGCTTTTTCCTGACCGCAACAGCCTGACGCTTGTCGTACCATGCCCCTACACTCAGCTGTGTCACGCTCAATATCTGCCTGATAGTGCTCTCAGGGCACAACTGTTTTAACTCCATGGCTATTTTTCTTTTATCTGTCGAATCAATTCCATCTTTTTTTTATACAGATCCAGCTCCATAGCCTGGCGACCGATGATGGCCTGTGCCTCCCGAAGGCGTCGCTCCTCCGGATGCTTACGAAAGCCATCCTTGCCTTTCTCTAAAAACATATTTTGCCACTCGCTCAACTGACTGGCACTGACGTTGTATTGTCTGCACAGTTCGTCCAGTGACTCTCCTCGCAACAATCTGAGTACCGCTTCTACCTTCTTGTTGGCACTCATCCTTTCTTTTTTCTTGTTTTCCATGACACTAAATTAAGGTTAATTACAAAAAATTTAAGCTTATTTAGTGTTCGCATTTAATTGAGGGCAAGACACATTATGGTTATATGATTCCAAAACCATCTTTAAACAGATTGGACCGCAATCCATTTCATCAAGTTGTCTTACAAATTTCATTCTAAGCAATTAGTAATATAGAAGTTCTTTTTCGTCGAAAGATTATAGCCTTCAGGCCAGAGATGTTTAAATGATTTAAGACATTTACAAGCCTCTAAATCATTTTTTAGCTCTATATACAATTGAGCAATTCTTGAATAATAAGACCCAATTAATTTATTGTTTATTAAAGTATCATTCGTAACATCTTTCAACATCTGGCTTAAGCCAATTATTCCATATTGAAAGTAAACATTTGATAATTCTGATTGAGGACTTTTATTCTTCATTCTGAATCCTTCTTTTATAATTTCGCTGACTAAGCCCTCTTTGCAATTAGAGCAACCAAAGTCTTGCTTGATAATATGCTCAAATCCATTAATACCTATAATTGAATCAATAAAATAATTAATTTCAACCAACACAGGTATTGGATACATTTCTTTAATCAAAATCTTATCCAGCAAATTATTATAATTGGTCTGGTTATCTAAATATATGGCTCGCAGTTTTCTATTTAACAATTTTGTGTTCAAAGAGTCTTTCCAATCTATCGTTGATAAATATAGTTGTCTATCGACCTTGTATAGATTAGTCACTATATTAAGTGCCCACTGATTGATGTAAGGATCATTAAATTTTGAATATATTCTTGATTGCTCTAAATCTAATATGGGCGATATTGATATTATAGAATTCGCATATCCATGTTTTTGAATATTGTAAGGTTGATAAACGATCAAATTATTATGATAATTTTTTAACTCCCGAAATGCATCAAAGTAGAAGTCATTATCAATAAAATAAATAGGAAGTGGTATTGAATCTATACTATGATCTAAATATTTTAGACGAAATCCTAATAAAGGAGATTCTAAAAGTATTTTCCTATAATTTTCATTTAAATGAGCTAATAGGCTAGTGTCAACAAAAAACTTGGAAGTATCAGCGTAGCTGTGTAAATTATTGGGTTGAAATAAAAACTGTTGATATATATTTGTAAACTTCACATTGCCAAGTACATAGAAATCTTGGTTATTATTCATGGCATTTTCATACAATAAAAACTTAGTTCGAAGCGAATTTTTATCAAAACTAAGTGCGATTTCACCTTCAATAACACTGGGAATTCCAGACTCATCAAACCTAAAATTTAAAACCAATTGCTCAAATAAAATGCTACTACCATCAGCAACTCGAAAAAAAGGAAGGTTGGCATTGCTATTTATGATGTATGATGAATTGATAACCTTTTTCTTTGATAAATCCACTGTTATAAGACATGTCTGATCTTGCGACTCTAGCCTAAGTTTTATTTGGTCACTATTGCATGATTCACATTCCACCAAGTTAATCGTGTGTTGTTTCCTTATTAGTTTTTGCGCTGTGAGCAATGAAAAGTTTCTGGAAGCATGAAAAGGATTAAGATATTTTAACAGTAGCTGCTCAACATCAAGACTTAAAAATGGGGCTTCACTTGTAAATTCGAAGCTTCCATAATTTAACCATTTATCTGAAAAAATACAACCATTCCCTACTGAATAGTTTACTGTTATGTTTGAAGTAATTTTATCAACAACTCTTTCATTTATAATATTTCTTAATAAATAATTAAATGAAATTTGCCTTTGAAAATCACTTTTTTTATAATCCCTGAATATCCCATTTAATAATTTATGAAAATCCGTTTTTTCTTTTTTGGCTAGTACTGTTATTTCTTCTAAATTATGTGATTTAGATTTTAGAAATAATGTGTCATTATTTATTAATTGATTACAGCTTATTGTCTGGTCTATGTAGTTAAGATGTGTCACTTGAAAACTTTTATCTACACAAAGAGGTAGATAAACTGTACCTACACTATCACTTATAGTGCTAAAGTTCTCTAAATAGACAAATGCAAAACTAACAGGGTGCATTGATTCTTTATCAAGTAATACTAATTTAGTATTTTGTGCGAAAGAAAACAAAGGAATACCGATTGCGACAACAATGAAAATTGATATAGTATTAAATTTCAGGCTCATATTCACATTTTTCCTTTAATGAAAATAACTCTTGATCGACATGTATCAGTTGTGAATCATCCAAGCATATGTCTCTAAATTCACATTTTCTGCACTGGATTATATTTTGTCTCTTAGTAAGCCAGTTCCCTTTAGAAATCAATTTTTCAATAGCATTACTTATCGGTTCTACATTCAAATCACCCAAAAAGTCTTTATTTCTATAGCCATTTGCTCAGCACATGACAAAAAAACAAATAGCCATACGTAATTGTTTGATTTGTAACACATTAAACCTTAATTACGATGGCTACAGGCAAATTTACAAATCTTGCCTGGGAATTGTATGAGAACCTACCGACCTTAACAAAACCAAGAACTGATTTTATTGCACTATTTATCTTATCCATCCTAAAAGTAGTAGGAACAGTCAACCTGGTAAAAGTGGCAATCGGAATGACCACCGATGCAGATACAAATTCGAATTATCGAAGGATTCAACGATTTATGGATCAAGTCAGATGGTGTTTCCAAAGCCTGGTACCTTTGATATTAAAATGGAGTGGTATTGACGGACCGCTGACCTTGGTGATAGACAGGACGAACTGGAAGTTGGGAAAGAGTGACATCAACATTCTTTGTGTGAGTGTTTTGGGTGAGCAGTTTTGCGTTCTGCTCATATGGAAGTTATTACCCAAACGAGGCAACAGTTCTCAGCAGGAAAGGATAGATTTGATTTCCGAATTACTGCTCATCCCGGGATTACCCGATATAAAAGTTATGATCGGACATCGTGAATTCGTGGGGGCTACCTGGTTTAAATTTCTCAAAGACAATAAGATAGGAATATTAATCAGGCTCAAAGACAACCAAAGAGTAAAGCGATATGGTAAATATCATAAGGTGGCCAATATCATCAAAGGTAATACCCGACGTACGGTGCAATGTGATGGTAAAAAATACCGGATGGCGGATGTACAAATTTACATACATGGTTTCAGGTACAGGAACTCCGACGGCAAAATAGAAAACCTGATAGTGGCATCATTTGAAAAGGAAACGAAAGTGAGTAAGGAATACTCGGACAGATGGCACATAGAGGTTATGTTCAAAAACTTTAAGTCCAATGGATTTGACATGGAAAGCACCCATGTCACAGATTTGGGAAGGCTTGAGACACTGTTTGGATTGTTGACCTTGGGTTATATCTGTGCAATAAATGCAGGAAAAATAATTAAAGAAGAAAAACCAAAATTATTTGAAATTTCAGCCAACGGTAGACCGAAATTAAGTATATTTAGAGCCGGATTTGATGAATTAATGAATGTGCTTCTCAATGGATTTACTAAAAGGCTTAACCTGATTTTTAAATTTTTGTCATGTGCTTAGTCAACAATCAATGAGTTAAGCTGATCCACAATAGTTTTGGGTAATGTTTGATTTTTTAATATAAGTTTTTTAATCATTGATGTACCCACTCCATCTATCATCAGTAGTGCTTTATCATGAAATTTTTCACCTTTCTGAGCAAGTTTCACTAAGGCTTTTAAAACAGCACTTTCGTTTTCAGCAACTTTCAAAATGTGGTTATTTATCGTTCTGGAAAAATAATCTCTTAGTTTTTCATCAGGCATTTCAGGGAAGTCTTTAGCTAATTTTTCAATGACTAATTCCACCAATTCATCATCATGATTTTTTGCCAAATAATGTACAAAGGTCCATGTGTTGGTTTTGTTGCCCAAAGTATCGTGTCTTAATACTTCCTTTAGGGCTTCTACCATGGCAGGGTTTTTTATTTTAGCAATAGTAATATAGTTAGAAAATAAAAATCTCTCCTCATCACTTGCAAAATAAGGTATGACTTTATTTTCTTCAATTTTTTTTATAACAAACGGAGCTATTTCGTCAATGTATGGGTCAATGTAGTAAAATGGTGTATAACCTTGAAACCATGCAGGTTCAATTAACTTTCTATATCTTTTATTGAAAATTAACCATTGATTAGTATATGTTGCTCTATTCTTTTTGTCATTGTGTATTCCTCTTACAAGTAAAAACTGATTATAAAAAAAATCAAACTTTTCTTTTGCGGTAAAATGACGTATATAAAGTCCTTTTAAAATACGTTCAAAACCTTCCATTATATTTATCTGATTTCTTACAGAATCACAAGGATAAATATTGTCCTTATTTACTTTCTGCCATTCTTTTTCAAAAATATCAACAAAATCGTCATACATCATCATTAATGGAGTCATCAGGCTTGTATCTCCTGTGTGTAAAATTTCTTCCATTACATTCATTACCTGATTGTAATTGGGTTGATTTTTACGTATGTAAATACTACTATCTATAAGGTGGTTTCTGCATTTTTTAAGATAATCTATCAAAAGTACACTATCCTGATTTTGGGGAAATAATGCTGTTTTAAGCTTATCTATCAATGCAGTATTTTGGGCTGTACAAGGATTATACCATGTAACTGCCAGTAGTGTACATATTGCGATAATATATTGCTTTTCAATAAAGTGTTTCATCAGGGATATATTTTGGTTTTAAAGTTATCATAAGTTTACCATTGTTTATCTTGGTGGGTATTTGTCATATCATAAGACCAATCAAAAGCATTTACAGCATTTAGATTTAGGGCTTTTTCTACATTTCTACTCCTTGTTTCTTCATATTGGGTGCCAGCACTGCAAGTACCAGTACAAAAGCAATGCAAGTATTCTGGATTGTACTTATCAGCACCACCATTAGTATCCGGATTAGAGTTGAAACCATTATCTATTCCTTGATTGGACAATTCTTCCCAAATATCTTTATAATTATCTTTGTCTTCAACATAAATATACATCCACCCTGCCTCAACATCTGGTATGCTCACATGTGTAAAATTCCAAACTTCACTTGTGATTCTGGCATGTTCTACCTCATGAGCTACAGAGCTGTAAAAAGCATGAATCCCTTCAATTTCACCTCCTGCATTATTACATACATCTTTTAATTTTTTATAACCACATCCTTCGCCTATTTCTATTTTCTGTGCGTTGCCATATGAAACAATGGCTAAGTTTTGTGGATCTGTAATTGCAATGCATGAAGGAGGCGATATACTAAAAAGATCTTCTTTACTCATATTTTCAACATTAAAAAGGTTCGCACCCATAGTATAACTCCCTGCTTCATTGTAAGGAAATTTATCGCCTGAGTACACCAAAGATAAATTTACTGATGTTGGAGCTTCATCAAACCTACAGTTTACCCTGTCATACATTAAAAATCCTGGTACACTGTTAAGTAGATTCTGTATTTCGGGTATCTGACTCCAATAATAAAACCAATTAGGCACAGTACCATCCGGATTATTTTTATCGTCTTTATTGAAAAAAACCTGGATCTTTGCATCATTGCTTTTACTATCTTTACATGAATGAGCAAAGTCGTTACTTACTTTCACTAATCCATGAGTATGACCAAAATCGCTATTGTTTGAAGGCATATTTGTAATTTTCGCACCCTTGTTTTTCCCTGCAGTAAAAGGTGGAAGAAGATTTTGCAGATTCCAGAACCCTCCACTCTCATTACAGGAGCTTACGCCCAGCTCCCAATTCCAATTGGGTTCACCACTATTGGGTTTTGCTTTGTAATCTATGGGCTGGCCCACTACCACCTTCCATTTTTTCTTAAATTCAAATTTATCAATATGTAAGGTGGATAAACAATGAATGTCATTTGATGGTACCATAGGAATTTCTTGGGTTAAGATCTTTAAGTTTATGCAACATAGCAATAACAAAATCAATGTCCTTTTTAGTTTCATAGATAATCGTTTTAAAAGGGATTTAATTCAGAAAATCGTTTTTAGCAGTTCTTATTTCAATTCAAATATAAAAATTTTGATACTTAGCTTTTTAGGGTAGTGATCTATATATTATGCACCAAATATCATGTCAATCACATTCTATTACAATTATATATATATATGTATATAACGTATATGTATTAATCATATATGATCATTGCTCGATAATTTCTGTGTATCAGGGTTCATACTTTTAATGCTTTGATTGTATCTCTTATCTTCACCGGTATATCTGAAATACATATATTGCTATCCAAAAAATGTATATTGTTTAGTCGACGCAGGAATTATTAAGTTCATTATCATTGCTTGCTATTATTTCATAGTGATAATATGGAATAATTTGCATCGATTGATTTTCATTTTTATTGTCGCAATCTAAACCGTCACTCTATCTTCCGCTTGGTATTTTTGAAATCATTTTAAATGTATCTTTGGAAAAAAATGTGCAATTATGAAAAATGAAGTGACCACCTTTGAGTCAGAAAACATCGTACAGGAGCCTGACTTCAACTATCCGGGAGAATATACCTATGCCGACTATCTTCAGTTTAAGATGGATGACATGGTAGAAGTGATCCGGGGTAGATTGTTTAGGATGAGCCCGGCACCAAGGACAGATCATCAAAAGATTGTCGTATCCATATCGTCTGTCATTTATCAGTTTTTAAAAAATAGAAATTGCAAAGTTTTCTCTGCGCCGGTGGATGTAATACTGCCTGTGCAGAATAAAAAAGAGCCTCAGCAACCACTGTGGTACAGCCCGATATCTGCGTGGTCTGCAATCCTGATTACATCGAAGATGCAGGTATATTCGGACCACCTGATTGGATTGTGGAAATACTGTCACCCCACACCCGCAAAAAAGATCTGCAGCTCAAATATGAAGTCTATCAGGAGGCCGGTGTGAAAGAATACTGGATTGTCATGCCTTTTGAAAAATTAGTGGAAGTATTTGTCCTGGATGCAGATGGCTTGTATCGCAGAATACAGACCTACACAGAAGAAGACAGTCTCTCTCCATATACACTTCCTGATCTGCGGATAGACCTGACTGAAGTGTTTGAAGGCTTGAAATAATATAAAGATGGAACCGGGCATGCTCTATGATTCTGTCTTTTATATACAGAAACCATAAGATAAATCATGGTATATATATTGACCTAAGATGAGATTAAGCAAACGTGGGAAATTGAACAAACTACTTTTTTAAATACCCCTCGTCTGCTTTTTACTTCCTGTACTTCATATCCACAAAATAAAGCATCAGGGTATCTACCATTATGCCGTTACGGGAAATACGATCCCGTAAAATCTCTTGTTTGCTTTTAGAATTACAGAAATCAAAATTCGGAGTAAAAAAAGGCCACCCAATCGCATATTTGCCCGATTCATGACTGATATAGCTGCATAAGGTCAGTTCACTCAGGTCTGCATTGGCTTGAATTACGAAGCTTTCACCATTATCTCCCAAAATAACCAGATTTCCGTTTTCACGAAAATATTTTCCTGCCTCGCTGAATGTCTGACCTGCTCCCACACTCGTGACCCGCATGGTACTGTCAGACAATAATTCAATTTCACGGATACTGAAATCTTTTCTCAGTTGATTGACAACACTGTCCATTTTGGTATCATACAAGGTTTTGACTTGAGTGAATCTCCCGATATTCTGTGAAATAGCCACAACCTGATTATTCTCTACTTTAAAAATACCTTCATAGGATGATGCATAGCTGTGGTACTTGTAAATTGCAGGATAATCTGAACCACTTCCATCATCTGTGCAGGATAGCAGGCTCATGAAAAAAATCAATGCAAGAAATTGTAAATATGATATTCTGGATTGTAAATACATAACTGATATAGTTTAGGTTTTTTGCTTAATGTTGCAATTTTATGAATTTTTTCGGAATAGAACGACCTTCCGGGTCAGTTATATATATAATGAATATTCCTGAAGGCAAATGAGATACATCTATACCAAAACTATCATTGTTTATGGGATTTGGATTCAGCAAGGTAATGTAATGAGTAACTCCGTTTAAATCAGTAATATGAAGCTTGTGAACTCTGGAAACCGGAGCATCCAACTTCACTTCAATGAATGACTGAGCCGGATTAGGTATAATCGTAAAATCAGAAATTGTGGTTTTTATTCTGTTTTTTAATGTATTTCCTGATAAAGGTGCTACATTTTCTACAAAATTGTCGTAAGAAATAAATGCATGCCTTTGTTCAGGTACAAACTTTGCAAAAGTCAATGCGCCTATGGTCCTGAAAGTAGTCTGTCCTGCTATCTCACCACCTAAAAACAAAACATCATGTACAAAATATAATTCCTTTAGTATCTCTTCATCCGGTGATCCGTATTGTCTGCTCATCACAACCTGACCAAACTTGTTGAATTTCATAACTGCAATATCTTTCGATCCCTTGGACACAAAATTTGAATCTACAATATTGACATTACCTGTAAAGTTGATTCCAACAAACAAATTGTGTTCATTATCAATGATAATTGGTAAATTTGATGTGTCAATATTATTTGCTTCAAAAGCCACAGGTTTTGACAAGTCAAAGTTGTTTAATATAACAATTTTTTCATTGTTTGTCTCAGAAAATATTAGATTATTATTCCCATCATATATCATCCCTTTGCCTTTAAATACATATGCGACATTACCATCAGGAGATTCCGAAATTTGAACAGGATAAATATTTCCTGTAAACTTTAGATTTTCTTTCAGATCAATTCTGCCGTCTAAAGTGCTCTTTATACTGATCAAAGTAGATGTATGTGATGAAGTATAATGCAAGGTTCCGACTGAAATTGATTTTCCTGCGGGAACTGCACAGTAAACACTTCCATTGTGAGCATAAAATGTATTTCCAACATAAAAATCTGACTGAATTATTTTATCTAACTGAAGTGATTGTGTTCTTATGTCAATTTTTAAAACCACTACATCTCCGGGAGTAGAACGACAAACTTCTAACGACCTGTTAACCATTAACTTTCCATCACTTACCACATACACATAATATACATCACTTATATTTTCAACTTTTAATATTTCAAGAAGATTATCGGATGATAGACTCAACATTTTTGTACTATCACTTTCTGAAGCTTTGCTCAAAAAGACATAATCACTGCCTTCTTTAGCGATCATAATACCTGAACTGTTGCTCAGGTTCTGATAAATATAATCCGCTGAACGGTCACGGCTTATTTCCCATTCTTTCAAATTGAATGGATGATAGAAATTTTTTCCGGCTGAACTGAAAATACCATCGACCATCCAATCAGAAGAATCAATCTTAATCTTTCCAAATCTGATAAAATTGACATCCGACTTTATGGTATCCGGAATTATGTTTACCACATCGGGCAGACCCGGACGGAATGAAGACCAAAACCTGAAATAATCAACAAAATTAAGAATTCGAGGTCTTGGCACACTATCTCCTTTTTTCTTACACCATACATAACTGATATCCAGCTTTCCATCCGATGAGTAATTTGTAAATACAACACAAGTTGCACCCACTGAAGCATTACCGTCATTAATAGCCGGATCTAAAACTTCACAATTTACATCATTGATATCACTGGACAAGAACTTAAAATTATCCTTACACCTCTCTTCATTAGCCCAATCGGGGCATTTGCAAAATATGATGTCTGCACAGTTAACTCTCTTATCATCTTTATATCTCAACAGCTGAGTATAAAGACTTGATCTTGTAAAAACCTCACCATACTCAGAAATCAGAAAAGGCATAAAATGCAGCATTTCCGCAAAACTTTTTGTCATACGCTGACAAGGCACAGGTGCAGGATTGTCTGGATCATTGATGGGTGACGGCTCATAATGGAATGGTATGTAATCCGGTAAAAAGTCCAATCCACAAATTGTGTAATCAGGTGCAGGAATTAAAAAGAAAATTGACTTGCAAATTATTCTAAAGCATCCATTTCCTAAATCAATTACTTTTTCTTTCTCACCTCCCCATCCATGAATATTACCCCCACCTTGTCTGCATTCAGGCATATTCTCACAAACTATCATATAGCTGCACAAATCCCCTATGTTAGGATAAAGTGAAATATCTATCCCTTGTCTGGTTCTTTCCATCCATTCAAACCACTCACCCACTCTCACTGTACGTGTTCCCACTTTTTTACTGTGAACTTTTACATTATCACAGAAAAATTCATAACTACCACAATCACCGAATAGGCCCCAGAGCCCTCCAGCTAATCCTTCACATTTTCCTTCTTCAGCTTTCAGGGTGGCAGGTACTACTATCTGATCGAGCCATTCATTATTTTTACAAATTTCATCATAATGGCATAATACCTTATCTGTAGATATGATTTCATGGTGGTTAAATCTTCGTGTGGAAGGATCAATCCCTACACTAAAAGGAAATCTGAAAAAACAGTCACCTATTGCAACATCAATAATATATGTCTGAGCGCCGGACAAATTTCCAAGGCTAAACTGAATAGGATTGGCCAAGGGATCTTCAACAGGTATAGGAAAATTAGGACAATCAGGCAAGCGCCATAAGTCCACCTGATTTGAGTAAACTCATTATTGGGATTATTGACCTGGATTAAAGCCTGACCATCATTCAAACCGACACAGGCCGGGATCTTATTAATGAGTTCTACAGCTGGTCTCAGATCTTCAATTGTGTGTTCTGCAATACAACCACGAGCATCTGTTACCGTTACCACATATACCTGTCTTTTCAGATTGTTTTGGTGGGGATCTTGGTTATATCCATAACCCCATCGATATGTAAATGGCGGGTAGTCACCCTGAGCTATAACTGTAGCGGAACTGTTATTTTCGCATCCTAACTCGAATGTATGCGTAACCGTTATTTCTGATCTGCCCACATCAAATGGAATAGTCTTGGTTTCACATCTGTCAAATATAAGAAACAGATAGGATCCGCTACCCAGATTAGATATGGTAACTGAAGTTTTTTCGCTATTGGTATTTAAATTGAAAAAACCTGAAGTAATAAATTCTATAACCTGTCCATCTTCCAATTTAAATAAATGATAGTTGACGAATGGTTGTTGTCTGACATTTACCTCCACAGATACACTTGCTTTGGATTCTTCACCACAAGTATGTGTAATATCGATAATTTCTGCACCAAGTTCCAGCTCTTCTTTGGGAACAGTGTAGCAGATTCTGGAAGAACATCCAAACACCATGTCGGTTGCTGTAAGACAATAGTTTCCTGTATATAAATCTGAGAAATTCAATCCACTTCCCATATCAGGATCATCCCAAGCAATAGTAACATTTGCAGGTTTGTTTAATCTCAATACTCCTTTCCCGCCGTTAAAGCAAGCAGGAATGATAGTTGAAGAGATCTGATAATCATGGTTGGCACAGTTTACCAACTTTACATATTTCTCAGTTGAAGTGCACCCATCACTTACGGTGAGAAAATAGTCCCCTGACACCAGCCCGTCAATATCCTTTGAAAAGGAAGTAAAACCATTCGGACCAGACCACGAGTATGATTTGACAGAGCTTCCGCCCTGTACAGAAATAAGTATATAGCCATCGGATGCATTTGAGCTGCTTGGTGATGAAGGAGTTGCTTGTATATTCATTGTCTGTGACGTATTACTATCATAACAAAGGCTAAATGGCGGATCACCAAATTGAGCATAACAACAACAAATCTCAAAATCCCGGATGATAGTGCAGGCTCCTGCAGTGGCAGTAACTGTATAAACTCCGGTACACAAATTATGAATACTACTGCCGGTCATACCATTAGACCATTTGTACTGTACTGGCAATGTGGTGTTTAAATATACAGACAAAGCACCGTCACACGCCTGATAGGGCGGCGTGGGTGGAAAAAGGTCGGGTTCTGCACCTTTGCAGGAGGTGACATTCTGCACATTTATCAGATCTAAGGACAGGCAGGAACATGGATCTATCCTCAATGTAGCTTCTGCTACACCACATGCCGCATCATAGACTACTACTTTATACCTACCTGCTTCTGCGATATTACAAAGGTTTTCTTGTCCGTCGCCACCGGGAAGATTGTATTTAGGCCAGCCGGGAAGTGAAACCCAAACCCCGTTTTTCAAATACGACCAACTTACTTCATAAGGTGCAATCCCATTTAAGTATATAACATCAATACAATGGGAATTACAATTATAACTAAGACTAATGTCCAATAACTCCTCTGATTCTTCAATATAAAACTCCAGCTCTACCCTGCACCCATTATCATAGTCAAGCCAGATATGAGCCAGATGATTGCCTTTTTTAAGATCATTGATCAAGGCCAAGTGATTGTCCATTTCAAAGAAAATATCTTCTCCAGAAGAGTCTTCCATTTCAATATACCAGGGTAAAGGATATGCTGTAAGTCCTTCAGCTGATGCAGTAAGGAGGTACCTTCCATTTGATTGGTTACACTCTGTTGGATTGACTGAATAACTGAATAAATTTTCAAACTGAGCGTACAGATTAAAAGTGTAGAAAAAAACTGCAATGATTAAAATAGTATTTTTCATATTTCTATTTATTATTTTCATCAGATAATAATACGATTTTATCGTCTTCCCAGGCTTTTTTGATGAGTGGATAAAGAGCATTGTAAAATGCATCATAACAGTCCCTTTCGTTAGTTTCATTATCCCAGAGTATATGTGAAGCGATAAATATATTGGGATCAAGCCCATCAATTGATTTAATTTTAGGCTGCACAATGTTGAAATAAAATTTCACGCCTACATTCGTACAATCACCATGGCCCATTGAGTCATGACTGTTTTTGCTCATCAAAAGTATAAATGCTTGAATTGCTCTTTTTGAATTCCAATTCTTCAGTTTATAATTATCCAAATTTCCAATAGGCATAGCTGTTCGATCGGTATTTATCCATTTTTTATGGCTTTCTAAGCAAAAATTATACAGGCATAGGTCAGCTTTTTCTTTACGAACACTGTCGTTTTTAAAAACATATACAGTACAATCAATCAATCTTCCAAAGTCAAAGTAATTTATTGCTGTTTGTTGTGTAGAATAATCTAACATAGTACTATGGAAAAAGAAATCATTATAACAATCAAATAGTGCAATACAATCACCTTTTGAATCACATTCTTTGAAAATATAAGAGGTTGTATCTGGTCTTAATGACTCAACTAAATCAGGATATTTTTTGATAATCTTTTTACTATTTATTGAACAACTATAATAGCTAATAATGCTTACAATAAATAGAAAAATTGTAACTACTCTTATTATTAATTTAATTTCCATATTTTCCTGTTAGAATTTTTTTCCATTGATATTGTCTAATTCTATTAAATCTAAAATTATATGCACTGAACATGAAATTTTGTATATCAGGCACCATAAAAGTACCTTCGTCAGGAGAATATTCTCCATCAATATCAACATTTAATACTAAATGTAAAATATCATTATCAGGATGCCTCAAACTAAATTTACCATGCCCTATTTCATGAGCTAAAGTATATCCGTCAGCAAATGATGCAACTGCAACTTTTGGAACACCAAACTCTGTTGCTCTACCCCTCGTAGATAGTGTGCCATTTGAGTTATAAATTGAATTGGTCATATATACAATTATGTTTTCTGGATCTGTCACGTGAATAAGCTTATCCAATACAGTCATTTCAACTGCATCCAATTGTTTATTTGCTGTATAAAATTCAGGTAAGTAAAGGGTGTCATATGAAATAAATGTAAAATGAACATCTATTTGATTGTAAATTGAATTACACTCTGATATCCACTGATTATAATCAGGTAAAGTATTATAGAAAGTATAGGGTGCAGAAGGCAAATCAGAATCACAAGTTTTATCTTTCCCTGCCACAATTTTTTGGATATATCTGATATTGCCTAAATACCCCCATATAATAGAATCATTGCTATTGTAATATGTTGGCACTTTAAATGCACCACTATAATATCCATCCGGCCCCACAGCTACGCATAGTGTTGTATCGCTGGCTACGGGTCCGTAATTTACCTGTACATCATCATGAGTAAATGCTAATAATTTGAATTCCAGACCATAATTGACAGATGGCCGAC
Organism: Saprospiraceae bacterium; assembly: GCA_016716335.1. Classification (GTDB taxonomy): domain Bacteria; phylum Bacteroidota; class Bacteroidia; order Chitinophagales; family Saprospiraceae; genus OLB9. The sequence goes on from JADJWN010000005.1 coordinate 251,394, forward strand.
TATACAGATATGCCACCGTATCAAATCCACAACTACCTATAAAAGGATAAGGAGAGGATGTACTTATTGATTGGCCGGCGCTGAAGTCTGAGTCATCGCCTGAAAACTGGTTCGGATTGATAGTTGCCCCATTTCCTGTTTTACTTACTGGTACAACTTTCCAGGCATCTTTTCCGGCTGGTTTTTGCTTTTTGTTTTTTACACTGAGTTTAATGTTTTGGGTACTTCCTGTCGGGACAAACAGCCAGGGTCTTTCTTTGGCCGGAGTATGACTGGGCCAATATACATCTATATAATTACCGCTTTGATCTCTTACATCATCAAAAATCATAGACGTATTGTTTTTTCTCAGTGCATAAGTCCGAATATCTTTGGAAACCTTAAAGTTACGGATTTCTACACTATTTCCATTGTCTGTAAATCGCACACTGAAAATAGCAAAATCAGTATTATTAAAGTGTGCTTCAGTGAGTAAAGCTTGATTGCTGCTTCCATAGTTGCCTTCTATATTGCCCTCCCAGATTACATCAGGTGAAGTTAAAGGCAACCCTGTGATCTTTGAATAAATAGTAATAATTGCCGGTAGAGCCTCTTGGCATACAAAACCACTGCCGCTTTTCTTAAAAATTCCCAGTGCATTGCTAGATGCATCAAATCTTTCATTTCCAATTTCAAGCTGAAAGTCTGATGCATTGCATTCTACATTATTGTTTGTAATAGTTCTAAGTCCTATGCTTTCTTCTTCCTGACAAAAAGCCATGTGACAAGTCAGGAAAATAGAAACCATTATTAATATCGTTCTGTGGATTATTAGTTTCTTTAGTTTCTTCATTGAAAAGAGAATTAATTTTATAATAGCTTATTATCAACAGACCAAATATCATGCCAATCACGCTCTATTACAATTATATATATATATATATATATAACGTATATGTATTAATCATATATGATCATTGCTCGATAATTTCTGTGTATCAGGGTTCATGCTTTTAATCTTTAGATTGTAACTCTCACCTTCACTGGTTTATCTGAATCACATATATTGCTTTCCAAATAATGTACATTGTTTAGTCGACGCAGGAATTATTAAGTTCATTATCATTGCTTGCTATTATTTCATAGTGATAATATGGAATAATTCGCATCAATTGATTTTCATTTTTACTGACGCAATCTAAACCGTCACTCTATCTTCCGCTTGGTATATTTGAAATCATTTTTAATGTATCTTTGGAAAAAAATGTGCAATTATGAAAAATGAAGTGACCACCTTTGAGTCAGAAAACATCGTACAGGAGCCTGACTTCAACTATCCGGGAGAATATACCTATGCCGACTATCTTCAGTTTAAGATGGATGACATGGTAGAAGTGATCCGGGGCAAATTGTTCAGGATGAGCCCAGCACCAAGGACAGATCATCAAAAGATAAGTCAAAAGATAGAGCATGTGATTTACCATCACCTCAAGAACAAGGCATGTCATATGTTTCATGCGCCTGTGGATGTAATACTGCCTGTGCAGAATAAAAAAAGAAGCACCGCTACCACCGTAGTTCAGCCTGATATCTGCGTGGTCTGCAATCCTGATTACATCGAAGATGCAGGTATATTCGGACCGCCTGATTGGATTGTGGAAATACTGTCACCGCACACCCGCAAAAAAGATCTGCAGCTCAAATATGAAGTCTATCAGGAGGCCGGTGTGAAAGAATACTGGATTGTCATGCCTTTTGAAAAATTAGTGGAAGTATTTGTCCTGGATGCAGATGGCTTGTATCGCAGAATACAGACCTACACAGAAGAAGACAGCTTGTCTCCGCACACCTTACCTGATCTGATTATAGATTTGCAGGAGGTATTTGAAGGGATAAAATGAGTAAAACTTTATAAAAATTGAGATTTTCAAGGCCGACCAGGCAAAATACAATATGGATTGTTCCGTCAATGTATCCGTGAAATTTAATGGGTCGGAGTAAATTGTATTTTTATAATATTCTGAAATGATGAATAGGGACAATTATCCTCCTTATAATGAACTTTGAAACGGGAAACACCGGAAACTCCATTTTATTAGAAAAACACAAAGATGGTCCTTTACCTTTCCACCCTGAATGCCTCTATGGGAATATCTGTTTTTTCATTCATTATGATCTGCCTTATCAGATGCCCGGTGGCTGCCGCCAGGGATACACCCAGCATCGCATGTCCGCCTGCCACACTTACATTGCTCCACTGTGAGGGTCTTCCGATATAGGGTAATCCATCCGGAGATACCGGCCGCAGACCGGTCCATACCATTTCAGGTGCAGGTACTTCCAGATGAAGATCTGGGTAAAAAGTATTGGCCGCCCTGACTATGGGTTTGACCCGATGCATTTTTATATCATGATTGATACCGGAGAGTTCCATGGTGCCACCGATTCTGAGATCTCTGCCCAATGGAGTCATGGCCGCTCTGTCTTCCACAAGAATGGCAGGGTGATGAATATTGCGCACCACATTGACATAGGTAGTGCTGTATCCTTTGCCGGATTGGAGTAGTACAGAAACTCCCAACATAGATAATACATCAGGAAGCCATGCACCGGCTGCAACCACAAACTCATCCGCTTTTATTTTTTCTTTGTCTGTGATAAGAGCTGTAATCCTGCCATCCTTCTTTTCAAAGCCTTTTATTTCGGTCTGAAATTGGATATCTGTACCTTGCTGTTGAAGGTAACTGTACAGTCTTTCCATCATTCTGACAGGGTGCACATGGCAATCTATCGGAAAAAATACCCCACCTTTCACATTCACCTTCACTTCGGGTTCCATGGCCTGTATTTCTGAGCTACTCAATACAGGGGCATCTAATCCGAATGATGCTGCGTCACGGGCCAATTCCTTTTCATGGATAAATCCTTCTTCTGTCCTGCACAGCATAAAGCAGCCATCCTGCTTCAATTCAAATCCTCCTCCCAGGTTATTGTCCATATCTATCATAAGGCTCCTGCTCAGTTGAAGGATATTATTCAGATGTGGAGCATTATGTTTGACGGTTTTTTCGGTGGCGTTTCTGTAAAATTTCCAGCCCCAACGCATCAGATCTAAGCTCAGCCTGGGCTTAATGTAAAAAGGTGAGGTGCTGCTCAGCATCCACTTCAGACCCTGAGCTACGATACCCGGCGAAGCAAGAGGGATAAAATGACTGGGAGATATATAGCCTGCATTGCCAAAAGAGCAGTTGTTGGTGCCGTTACCCCTATCCACGACAATCACTTCAAATCCTGCTTTTTTCAGGTAATAAGCACAGGATAAACCTATCACACCGCCTCCGGCAATACAAATTTTCACAATTCTCTATTTCAGGCAAAAATAACAACCCTGAATGATTAAGTCTTCCAGATTACATAAATTTCTGAATTCGGGATTATTATGATTAAACTACAGCAAAATAATTCGACTTTTAAAGTTTTGTATTAAAAATAACTTTAATTTTGTGAAAAGTATTTTATATAGTTGTATATTTTATCAAATTAAATTATTAAGATATGAATACGTTGCACACAGGCTTTTATTCAAAAATAATGATTGTGTTTACAATATGTTTTGTTCTTTCAGGTAAAGCCAATGGACAGAATGTCGGTATAGGGACCAATAGTCCCACGCAAAAACTGGAAGTGAATGGTAAAATAAAATTGAGTGATGATTCGGTTATGCCTGCAGCAGGTACTATAAGGTGGGATGATTCCAAAGAAGATTTTGAGGGATTTGACGGGAATGAGTGGAGAAGTCTGACAAAGCAAAACAATAGCTATAATAGTAATTGCTGTGAAAAATCAGGTTTGGGTACTATAGATTACGTAGCTCAGGCCACATGCGACGATGGATCCCAAGGGGAGCTGTTTGGATTCAGTGTGGACATATCAGACAATTATGCAGTGATCGGAAAACCATTCGAGTCAGCTGACGGTATGGTAAACAAAGGTTCTGTCTATATCTTCAAGCGATTCGGCGAAAGGTGGAAGTCTATACATAAATTAACTGCGCCTGATGCTTCGGGCGGGGATTTATTTGGGTACTCCGTAAAGATAAAAATTTTTGAAGATCTGAATACGATCTATATTACTGTCGGGGCTCGGCAAGCAAATATCAGGAAATGCAGGACAAGGCGCATTTTATGTCATTCCCTGGATATTTGATACAACTCCTCCTTCGGGAATACTATTGACTGATCCTTCCGGTCAGGCAAATGATTCCATGGGGTATTCTGTGTCAAGAGCTTTCAGATGCCTGAATCATGTTAAAATTGCTGCCGGGGTACCTTATGCAGGTGTAGGAGGATTATCAGCAGTTGGAAAAGTGTGCATATTTAGTTCAGGAAATAGTTTCTCTTCAATTCATAGCACAATATTACCATTTGACGGAAATTCAGGTGATAAATTTGGAAAGTCGTTAGATGCAGACTCCTGTCATCTCGTAGTAGGTGCTCCCAATGCAGATAAGGATGTCTCACATCTGGATGCAGGAGCAGTTTATATTTATAAAGATATTACCAATGATATGGGTACAACATGGACAGATGTTGCCAGAATTGCTGTTGATGAGCCTGGGGTAACTGATAATTTTTTCGGTAATAGTATCTCAATTACCTATAATTGTAATGGCAGCGGAGTCTGTGCCATCATTGGTGCGCCAAATTATGATTATACCAACTCTGACGATAATCATGGCCGTACCTTTATTTACAGAACTACTCCCGGTAATAATGACTGGGTAAAAGCTGCTGAATTGGCAGTAGGAGACGAAGGAGTTACAGAAGATAAATGGAATAAACCGCCACCCAAAAAAATGGGCTACAGTGTGAGTATCCATAATAGCATCGCGTTTGTAGGCAGTCCTGATACGGAATACTATCACAATTGTAATTCAGAAGCAATTGAAAAGGTAGGGCGTGCATATTTATTTTTTTTTGCCGACGGGATATGGCATCACCTTTCCACTGTCACTGATTATCCCACTAGCGGACATCTTTCGGGATCTCAGGGCGGAATGGCCGTAGCATTATATAACAGACGTTGCATTATGGGCGTACCATATGCTGATCCTAACAGAACTACCAATCAGGGTAAAGTCATAATAAGCAAAGCAGACGCCCAAAGAGCGTTGGATTAATAATGATGCTTATCTCATTTTGGGTCTGCGTCTCTTACCGCCGGGCTTGAGCATTTGCCCGGGTTTCATACCCATACTCTGCGCTACTTTCAGCTGTCCTCTTTGGGCTATGGCGGTTTCAAACTGTTTGAATTGCTCTTTGATGGCAGATTCCGTGACTTTCAGACCTTTGGCCTGATAGAAATAATTCTTGGCTCCGTTCCAGTTGCCTTTGTTGGCCTGTATGCCTGCCATCTGTAGCAGCACCATGGCTTTTTCATTGTCAGATGGTAGTTTGAGTGCCAGTGCCTGATTAAAAAATGACTCCGCCACAGCATTTTCTTTTTGTTGGCTGCCAGTGATCCTTTCAGGATGTAGTAAAATGCCCGATTGGTCACATATAATAATTTAGGGAAAAATGTCAGATCCAGCCTCTTTTCGGCGGCTTCAAAATCCATTTTCTGCAAGAACTCTGAGGCGGATTGTACCGTACCCAGCAGGAGGTAAGAGATCAGCAGCAATATACCGATGAGTATCAGTATCCAGGTATATCCGAACCCCAGAAAAAAGGACATTACTATGCCTCCAGGCAGAAATACAGCTATCAGCGCAAATTTCAGATATATATTTATTGTAAACATTGTTTGGTGTTTTATTGAGCCGTCAAAAATACAGCCTTTTTACTCACTGACCCCTTATCGGGGTTTAATTTCTGCAAAGATTTTACCATTCTGATTTGCATTCAGTTCAAGGTGCTCCCATCCATGGTTTATCATTACAGCTGTATAGAGTAATATTTAACGCGAGTTCGGGATTTAATATATTGATAATAAATGAATTAGGATAAAATGTCTGATAAATCATTAGAATATTCGACCCAGTATGGGTCAAATATTATTGGCCATGGGCTTCAGCCCATGGTAAAATAAGAAAAAAATCCGCAGTTTTGGCGGGATTTTTGCTTTAAAATGCAAAAATCGTGACAAAACCATTCAATTGAAAATCCCGAATTCGCGTTATTTACAACCGCAGTATTACTTATACAATACAGAGGCTTGACTCACCAGCATGACATTATTTCTTATTCTTATAAATGCAGCATCTATGAACACTGCCTTAAACTTCTCATGGTAAAATTGATCTGCCAGCTGCCTGTCTGCTTCTGTCTTATATAGCATATTCAGCATCACAAATCCCGCTGACGTGAGATGTGCTTTGAGGAGTTTCAGATATTCTGTGTTGAGAAAATGTTCGGGAATCTTATCATCCACGAAAATATCTGAAGCAATCAGATCAAATTTATGATCATTCCAGTGAAGGTATATCGCAGCATCCGACTCTACAAGCTCTATTCTGGATTGCAGATCAGGCAATACATACCGGGAAGCAAGACGGATTACCTCGGGATCAATCTCCACCCCTGTATAGTATGCCCTGACAGAAAATTTCTTTTCCAGCATAAATGGAATACTTCCCAATCCAAAACCCAGCAGCAGAATTTCGGCGTTATTCAATATCTTTAATGGTATTTTTTTAAAACTTTCACTGTAATTGTCGTAAAGATCCCCGAAGGAGTAAATGGCATTATCGGTACACAACTGATATCTGCCTTTGGACAGGAGCACATGCAGGTGCCCGTTGAAATCAGATTGGGCTGATTCAATGTGAAGATCGGTAATGTAACTTAAAAGCCGGGTGATTAACTTCATTGACTTTATGTGGATTTATTCTGCAATAGAGGAAGAGCAATGACCATTCAGATTTCATTTTTATGCAATGATAAAATTTTAATCGCATTTTCACCCTGTTTTGATAGATTGTGTTATATTTATATGGTTGAAATTTCAATCCTCCCCCACATATAAGGATGCGGAGCTTCAACTGAATTTCTGAGTTAAACGTCTTACCATGAACCTGAGCAAGAATCTACGCCTCACTTTGTTTTTACTGTTGATTTCATCAGTTGTAAATGTGTACGCATCTGATTGTAAATCTGCTGAATCAGCTTACAAAACGGAAAACACAAATTTCACGGCTAAAAATGATATTTCTGTGAATCTCCAACTCGGATGTCATGGTGGCCCTGCTAATATTATATTGTTTCCATCAGTATATATTAAAACATTAAAAGCATGCAACGGGAGCACTCAGCATGAAATTGAATTAAGATTTGATATGGAGTCAAATGGTGTGACAGAATATATAGCTTCAACAAATTTTCCGGAAAGCTGGGTAGGGTTTTGGCATTTTGACACAACGGATGGGGTATATAAAACAACTATTAAAAAAAGCCTGATAAAACAGGCAAGCCGGCTTGAACTGCCTGAAATTCATTATAATTCAGGTGAATATTATCATACCTGCAGTTGGAAGCTTTCCAATCCATGTAATGAAAATGTACAGGGCCATAATGCTATTATTGGTAAGGATAAAAAGCCGCCAATACCCATTGTTGCGCCGGAAGTTTACAATTTTGGAGAATTGGATAAGAATGGAGTCAGGAGATTTTTATTCAATGCCAGAGACTTGAATCTTAAATCTTATGACGATTGTACCGAGGAAGAAAATCTTTTATTTACATTTGATTATGTAAAGCCTCAGATTGAAAGTAAGTGGGTCTTTGGTCAGGAAATCAATAAAGACATACCGCACTATTTTGATAAATCCGGAGGATTGCTGAAGTATCCGGCTGATACCACCAAGAAGCTTCAGAATAATATTGTAAATCTGTACAAAGAAGGTAAAGAACTCACTAAAGGTAACGGGCCTATACAATTGTGGTGGCCACAAGACAAAAGTTCCTCTAAATATTATAATCCGCCAAGTGGTGCAACTGACAGTGGTGAAATAATGGATATTATGACGTCAGTATGGGACGAAAACTTTAATGGGGATTATTCATGGACAAAATTTAGATTATTCATTTTTTGCTGTTTACCAAAATATATAACAGGTAGAACCACAGATCTTTTTGGAAAAGCTGTTTCTAATGTAGAGGTGGGTTATTATGATATCAATTATAAATATTCATTTTATTTTCCTTCAGACGGGCAGGGAAGCTATTCCTTGTCATTACACTGCAGTAAATATATTTTAGATGCAAAATACTCACCCTCAAGGAAATCCGGAATAACTTTAGATGATTACCTTACACTGAAAGACCACCTGAATGGTGTAAAACCATTTCCCAATCCATATTACTATATTGCTGCAGATATCAACCGGGACAGAGAAGTAAATTATACAGACCTGACCCTGATGAAAAAGATATTGCAATCTAAAAATGAGAATACACCGGCTGAATTTATCACTATTCCATTCACTGATGCACTCAAAATCTCCAACTGGCATGAATACAGATTGGACACATTAGTTAATTCCGATTATGTTCACGGTAAGACATTTAATTTTATAACCATAGAGCTGGGTAAACTTGTACCCAGGGCAAATGAGTGTTACACTTCATCATTAAACAGTGATATCTATACTACTGTAAATGCTGGTGAAGTATTCAGCATACTTTTGACTGATATAACACAAAAGCAGTTGAATCAATATAGCAGTTTGTTCTACACTGAGCAACTTGAAATATTGAAAATTCAGAATGAAACCCTATTTACAGATTTAAGAAATGAAGAGGATAAAAATGGTGTGGTAAAGATACACTGGCTTAATCGGGACAACTTTTCACAACCAAAAGTTTTTCAATGTAAAGTTTACCTTAAGGCCTTGGCTGGCGGGAAGCTAAGTGATTTTTTAATTTTTGAAAATACTCCGGACAATGGGCATTGTCCTGTTGAAAAAAGGCTTCAGATAAGAAGAGAAAGTAATCTTAAAGACCGGGGAGCTCTTTCTGTGGAAAGCAACGGTTGGGATAATACGGTGACTGTAAAATATAACGCTGATGCGAGCAGTCAGGCCCAATTGATTTTTTATGACCTGACAGGCAATCAGATATACCGGCTCAATGAATGGCAACTTACAGAAGGTATCAATGAAATTTCAGTACCACTACCTTCTTTACAAACTGGTATATTTTTCACACAGCTATATTCCGGAAAAGAAAAGAAAATGGTAAAGTGGATGTATCTGAAATAAATGGATTCTGAATGACTTGATGTTCATCTGGTTTTTAACAGATCAGGTTTTAAATCAGGCTGTCTAAAACAGAAATCAAGATCTGCACCCCTTCATGAATTCCTTCTTTTTCAATAATCAGTGGTGGCGCAATCCTGAAAGAATTATCATTAAACAGAAAATAGTCAATTAATACTCCTCTGCGGATAGCGCCGTCTATCAGTGGCATCAGTAGTTTTTTGTCTGTAAGTTCTACTGCCATTAGTAATCCGGAAGAACGCACTTCTCTGATAAGCGGATGCACTAATAGCTCCCTGAACAGTTGCTCTTTATAACTTACTTTGCATACAATGTCTTCGGTAGTGATTACCTGCAGCATAGCCAAAGCAGCCGCTGTGCATACCGGATGGCCACCAAAAGTGGTGATATGGCCGAGCATAGGATTTTGGGTAAAAGCCTGCATCACTTCCCTTTTTGCCACAAAAGCACCTATGGGCATACCTCCTCCCATGGCTTTGGCAAGCAGAAGTATGTCAGGCACTATCCCGTACTTCTGATGTGCAAATAAATAACCGGTCCTGCCGAAACCTGTCTGAATCTCATCCAGAATCATCAAGGTGCCGGTTTCGTCACATCGTTTTCTTGCTGCTTTGAGAAAGTCATCTGTCGGAACAATCACACCAGCTTCTGCCTGTACTGGTTCGAGTATGATGCAGGCTGTTTTATTTGTAATGTATTTGAGGTCTTCTTTTTGATTGAATCTTATATGTTTTACTCCCGGCACCCCGGGTACATAAGCCATAGTAAAATCTGTGTCGCTCCTCAGGCTCTCTGCACCCATAGTGCTGCCGTGGTAGGCATTACTGCAGCTGATGATTTCATACCTTCCGGTGAATCGTCGGGCCAGCTTGATGGCTCCCTCCACCGCCTCACTGCCGGAGTTGACAAAGTAGGTACAGTCCAGCCCATTATTCAATACCTGGGCCAGCCTTACGGCAAATTGCACCTGGGGAGCCTGGATATGCTCTCCATACACCATGGTATGCATGTATTTTTCTGCCTGTGATTTTACAGCCTGTACAATAGCAGGATGCCCATGACCAAGCGAACTCACACTGATACCGGAATCAAAATCCAGATATCGCTTACCATCTGTGTCATATATATACACCCCTTCTGCATGACTCACCTCTATGCCGAAGGGGAAGGGTCCGGTCTGGGCTACGTGATTAAGAAACAATCTTCTTTGTAAAGTCATGAAACAAAATACTGAATTTGTGCTCAAAGATAGGTTTTAAGCACCATGCAGACCACAATTTGTTCAGTGCAGCATTCGGTAACCGAAAATTATTCAACAATGAACCTCAAAATTTGCTTGAAAATGAATATTATATATTAAAATATACTAAAACACGAATAAAATCTATAATTTAACGATTATTAACGAATAAATTATGACGTAATCAGCTTGTGGCTATATATTTGCATCATCAAACGTGATCAAAAAACTGATTGAAACGTGGATAATCATACTGTGGGGTGTTGAAATTGGCAGACATGCCCTCCTGTCTCCGGGGGTGGGGGAGCTCACGACAAAGTGTGTATAACCGGATTGACGACCCGTTCTCAATCCTGCTATGCACAGCTAAGTGCCCCGTGGAGGTTCGAATCCTCCTCCCACAGCTGTTTGCAGATGCCGGTGTCAAAGGTGATGCCGGGATATTTATTAACCATCATACTGTGGGGTGTTGAAATTGGCAGACATGCCCTCCTGTCTCGGGGGTGGGGAGCTCACGACAAACGAAAGGTATTGGGTTGACCACAAAGTTCCGGTCTCCGGAATTTGCCTTTTGGCTAAGTGCCCCGTGGAGGTTCGAATCCTCCTCCTACAGCACATTTTTCCTCAGACCTAAGGATTTTCAATTTTTTAACTTGAAATCGTAAGGGTTGAAATTGAGTTTCATTTTGTTTGGTTATGCACAGGCAATGGTTGGGTAATGACTGTGCTTAAAACAGATCGGATTGTAGCTATATCCGGTCTGTTTTTTTTTATTTTACAGCATATTGATTTTCAGGATTAAAAACTTCAGAAATTAAAATATACATACTGCGGGCCGTTGTAATTTTATCAATCCTCAAAAATTGACCATATTTGAGCATCAAAAAACCCTGAAATGCCATACCGGAATATTTTTGTAGCCGCCACCAGTCAGCATGTAGGTAAGACCACATCCACCCTTGGGTTGGTCTCATCATTCATGAAGAAAGGACTGAAAGTGGGCTACTGCAAACCCGTGGGGCAAAAATTTCTGGATCTCCAGAATCTCAGGGTGGACAAGGATACCATACTATTTGCAGACCTGATTAATTTTGACATAGTACCGGAGGTGCATAGCCCTGTGATCCTGGGTCCCGGTGCCACGGAGATGTATCTCGACAATCCTGCTCAGGTCAATCTGGAAGAAATCCTGCTCAATGCGGCACATGAATTGAGCAAAAACAATGAACTGGTCATCTATGAAGGCACCGGACATCCGGGCGTAGGCAGTGTAGCCAATGTTTCCAATGCACAGGTAGCCAGACTGCTGAATGCAGGCGTCGTAATGGTAGTGGAGGGCGGCATTGGCAGTACTATTGATATGCTCAATATGACCACCGCTTTGTTCAGAGAAGAAAATGTACCGATCATAGGAGTGATTGTCAATAAAGTCATTCCGGATAAAATGGAAAAAGTGAGGCATTATGTGGGCAGATGGCTGGAAAGCAGAGGACTGCCTTTACTGGGACTGATGCCTTATGAAAAATCCCTCGCTTACCCGCTGATACGCTCTGTGGCTGAGGCAGTGAAGGGAGTGGTGACCTACAACGCCGACTATGTGGACAATAAAGTGGAAAGCATACTGGCAGGATCTCTCATAGACCTGAAGGAATTGAAAAGCTCTCAGGATCTTCTGCTGGTGGTAGCTACCCGTTCGATCAATGAGGCCATCCGTAAGATTGAATTTATGGCAGCCCAGCATGGTATCAAAAACTGCCCGCTATCCGGTATAGTCGCCACCGGCGAAGGCCAGATGGACAGGCATACGTTGAAGTATATCGAGCAAAACAATCTGCCTTTGATCCGCTCTGAAATTGACACCTATGGTGCCGTACTCCGTATCAGTAAGATTGAGGTAAAAATCAATCGAAGCACACCCTGGAAAATCAAAAAAGCCATTGACCTCATTGAAAATAATGTAGATCTCAATGCCATTCTCAAAGCATCAGAAATCTGACATACATCCGTACAGTAAGACTTCAATCTTTACTACAACAAGGGTTCTGATACAGGCATTCATATACTTCAGTCTTATGCCTGGAGAAAGCTTTGGATGGCATTTTTTGCAAAATCCGACAAAATAAGTCTGCCGCTCATACCGGCCCTTTCAGACAGCAAACTGTCCCAGTGATCCGTACCTTCCCAGAATACTTTTTTCAGCTGTGCCAGAGCTTCCGGATTCATATTGACAAGCTTTTGGGTGAAATGGGCAATGTATTCGTCCAGCTGTCCGGTCGTTTCGAATGCCTCGGTAAACAGTCCTTTTTGCTTTGCCCATTCGGCAGTCTGCCACTCGGTGGGATTGAGTGACATCTGACTGAATGCTGACAATCCGATCTTGCGTTCGACGGCGGGTCCTATGACAAAGGGCCCGATACCCACTGCAAGCTCCGAAAGCCGCACCGATGCATACTTGGTCGCCATGCAGTAATCGCAGGCTGCTGCCAGTCCTACACCACCTCCCACTGCCTTACCATGTACCCTGCCTATCACTATTTTGGGACATTTGCGGATAGCATTGATGACATTGGCAAATCCCATAAAAAACCGGTGACCTGTCTCAAAATCAGATATGGCAGCCAATTCCGTAAACCTCGCTCCGGCACAGAAGCTCCGGTCACCTGCACTCCTGAGCAGGATCAGCACCGTATCGGCATCTTTTCCGGCAGCTTCGATTTTTTCCACAAGATCTCTGAGCAAATGACCCGGCAATGAATTTTGTGCCGGATGAAAAACTCTATGGTAGTGATGTGATTATTATAGGTACTGATGACACTTCCGTTTTCTGACATAAACTTTTATGATTTTGGCTTCATTTGGATTGAAATACTGAAAAATACATTCACTCGTTCATTGCATCCACAATATTTAATACATTCTGCATACGCTCTGTCATGCTTCCTTCATTCTCACCATAGTGAGTATGGTGGCAATAGCTACGGTTTCATTGGTTTCATCATAGACATCCACCAGCCATTTTACTATGCCTTTTCTGTAATCTTCGCCCTCTTTTTGTTCCTGAGCGATTTTTTCCTTGACGGTGAGTCGTACGCCTATGGTCATGCCGGGATATACCGGCTTGGTAAATCTGCACTCTTCGAGACCATAATTGAGCAGCACAGGGCCTTTGGCAGCATCTACAAATAATCCTGCCGCTGCCGATAATACGAAATAACCGTGGGCCACTCTCTGACTGAAAGGAGTGCCTTCCAGTGAAGTAGCGTCTGTATGTGCATAGAAGTGATCCCAGGATACATTGGCAAAACTGACGATATCACTCTCGGTAACGGTGCGTTTGTGGGTGATGAGGGTTTCGCCGATTTCCAGTTCTTCAAAATATTTCCTGAATGGATGCTTTCCTCCATCCTTGTAGGCTGCGCCATACTGGTATTGATCTGTGATGGCCGTGATAGTCGTCGGCGTACCCTGGATGGCACATCTCTGCATGTAATGTTTTACGCCACGCATGCCTCCCATTTCTTCGCCACCTCCGGCACGTCCGGGACCTCCATGTACTAATAACGGCATGGGAGAGCCATGTCCTGTACTCTCTTTGGCAGAGTCCCGGTGCAGCACCAGAATGCGGCAGTGATGGGTGGCGGCATTGAGGACAAAGTCCCGGGCTATCCGGTCATCATAGGTCACAATCGAACAACACAGGGATCCTTTTCCCATTTTGGCTATTTCTACCGCCTCATCCAGGTCTTTGTAGGGCATCAGGGTAGATACCGGCCCAAATGCTTCGATCTGATGTACTTCCTGATGGATGGCCGGCGCATCATTGCGAAGTAAGAGGGGTGACAGGAAAGCACCCTGGTTTTTATTGCCATGTGTTACCTCAAACTGTTCAAGGTCACCATATACCAACGTACTGTTTTTCAACAACATCTGTACTTTTTCCTTAACTTCATTGACCTGAGATTTGCCGGCCAGCGCACCCATTTTCACACCTTCCACTCTCGGGTCACCTATCGGCGTATTGGTCAATGCCTTACCAATGGCTATCTGAGCATCTTCCATATATTTTTCGGGTACAATAATCCTACGTACTGCTGTACATTTCTGCCCGCATTTGACTACTATTTCCCTCCGAACCTCTTTTACAAATAAATCAAATTCAGGCGTACCGGGAGCTGCATCTTCTCCCAATACGATGCAGTTGAGAGAGTCTGCTTCCATATTGAAAGGCACGGATTCCTCGATGATTCTTCGGTTGGATTTCAGCATGATCCCAGTGCTGGCAGATCCGGTAAAAGTGACCACATCCTGATAATTGACAAAGTCAAGCAAAGTCCGGGCATTGCCACAGATGAGCTGCAGAGCCCCTTCAGGGAGTATTCCGGATTTTATGATATCCCTTACTACGGCTTCGGTGAGATAGGAGGTAAGCGTGGCGGGCTTGACCACTGCCGGCATCCCTGCAAGCCAGTTGACTGCACATTTCTCCAGCATTCCCCACACAGGGAAATTGAAAGCATTGATATGTACAGCTACTCCTTCTTTGGGTACCAGTATATGATGGCCCATGAAAGTGCCTCCTTTGCTCAGGCCTACGGGTTCGCCTTCTGTATAATAAGGAAGGTCTGGGAATTTTCTTCTCAGACTGGCATTGGCAAAAAGATTGCCGATACCTCCTTCAATATCAATCCAGGAGTCCGCTCGTGTAGCTCCGGTTTTATAGCTGATTTCGTAATATTTTTCTTTTCGTTCGAGCAGGTATAGAGCCAGTGCCTTGAGCATGCGACCCCTTTCGTGGAAAGTGAGTTTTCTTAGATTTTTATTTCCGGTCTGACGGCCGTAATCCAGCATTGCCCCAAAATCCAGGCCCTCGCTGCCTGCGATAGCTACCACCTCGCCGGTACTCGCGTCATACAACTCTTGTCCGGGGCCTGTGCCTGCCTGCCATCTGCCACATACATAATTTTCGAGTTTCATCTGATAGGTTTTGGTCATTGTGTCTGCAAATATATCAAACTTAAAAGGTATTTATGGTCTGATAACCAATCAAGTAATTTTTTGCATAAACCGGTGAAATCCTAAAAGGTTATCCCTTTTATTCTGGAAGGGATAATTGTGATATAATATCAAGCTTTTGGAAAACAGGATTGATCAAGCAGGATTATTCATCAGGGTCCAGAGCATGTCCTTGAGTTTTATGAGGCCATAACCGGTCACCGATGAAATGAAGGTGTAGGGAATATCCAGTTTTAAATCCGAACTTATCCACTGCATGATTTCCTCATCGATCAGGTCAGCCTTGGAGATGGCAAGCATACGGGGCTTGTCCATAAGTTCGGGATTGTACATCTCAAGCTCTCTGAGCAGAATGTGATAAGCAGCACTGATATCTTCAGTATCGGCGGGTACCATAAAAAGCAGGACCGAATTTCGTTCGATATGCCTCAGGAACCTAAGTCCGAGCCCTTTGCCGAGGTGGGCATTTTCTATGATACCGGGTATATCCGCCATCACAAAGGATTGGTGGTCTCTGTATCGGACTATACCGAGATTGGGTGTCAGGGTAGTAAAGGGATAATTGGCTATTTCCGGTTTGGCCGCTGTGAGTGCTGCCAGCAGGCTGGACTTACCTGCATTTGGAAATCCTACCAGGCCGACATCCGCCAGTACTTTGAGCTCGAGGATTTTCCACTCTTCCATGCCGGGTTCTCCCGGCTGTGCATATTCAGGTGCCTGATTGGAAGGGGATTTAAAGTGTGCATTGCCCAAACCTCCACGGCCTCCGGGTACAAGAATACGGGTTTCTCCATGTTCGGTGATTTCAAAGTCCACTTCACCCGTCTCTGCATCTCTTGCTACTGTACCCAGAGGTACATCCAGTATGATATCTTCACCGTCTGCACCCGTGCAGTTGTTGCCACTTCCGGCAACTCCGGGGGTAGCGATCACATGTTTCCGGTATTTGAGGGCCAATAGTGTCCACACATTCGAATTGCCCCGCAGTATGATATGCCCGCCTCTGCCACCATTGCCTCCGTCAGGTCCGCCTTTGTTGGTAGCCTTACTTCTGTGAAAATGTACAGACCCCGCTCCTCCGGCGCCGGAGCGGCAACAGATCTTCACATAATCTACAAAGTTTTGTTCAGCCATTCACTTTATGTCGTCATATATCAAGACTCCTTATACTCAGCGTCAGAAATAAAGACACCGGCATCAGGATTAAGATTGCACTTTGTCTATTTCGTTAGAAAGTCTTTCAAATATTTCTTCGATAGACCCGACTCCGGGTATCAACCGGGACTTGTCGGATTTTTTATAATAGTCAAAGACCGGGGAGGTTTCACTCTTATAGACTTCAATTCTTTTACGGATGATGGCTTCGTCATTATCATCGGGACGACCGGAGGTTTTACCACGATTAAGTATCCGGGCAACAATCTCATCATCGGGTACATCCAATGACAATAAAACAGATACTTCAGACCCTTTGGACTTAAGGAATTCATCCAGCGCTTCAGCCTGTACAATATTTCTCGGAAATCCGTCAAAAATAATCCCTTTGGCCTCAGGATGGGCATTTACCTTATTTTTAAGCATGCCGATGGTCACTTCATCAGGCACCAGCTGGCCGGCTGCCATATATTCTTTGGCTTTGATGCCAAGCTCGGTATTGTTGCTCATTTCGTATCTGAATAGATCTCCCGTGCTGATATGCAGAACACCGTATTTTTCTATGAGCAGGGCTGCCTGAGTACCCTTGCCTGAACCCGGAGGACCAAAAAGTATTATGTTTAGCATAGGTATTTTATAATTTTTACGGATAAATTGCCGGATAAACCAGCTGATAATATTCATACAAATGGGTTGGTTTTTAAAGGGATGCAAAGATAGTATCTTAAGTATTCATTCATTGCAGCTCTCAGATAATAAATGTCTATTGGAAATCCTTTTTCTCCGAAATTACATCCCTGCCGAACAGAAATCTGGATTGCCAGTAATCAGATCTGGCTATATTATCAATTTTCACACCGGCTGAGGTGGTAGAATGAATGATTTCAAGGTCATTGTTTTTATTGCTCGCGACAATGCCCACATGAGAAATTCTGTCCTGATTGCCGAAAAATACCAGGTCTCCCGGAGTTAATTCATGTTTTGATTTGGGCAATCCCTGCTTTGCCTGCTGATCTGATGAAGCACCCAGTTGAATGCCATGAAGTCTGAAAACATAGGAGGTAAATCCTGAGCAATCAAAACCTGTATCCGGATTCTTACCTCCGGGACTGTACTCTCTGCCGGTGAGATTCAGTGCTTTGAGTACAATTTCGTCCCTAAGCTGCATGTCAGACCGCACCATTTTTGATTCGCTCCTTTCCTCGCTTTTATCTTTCTTTTCTGCTATATAATCCCTTTCCCTCTTTACGGGCTGATATTTTACCCTTTTATCAGCCCTCGCATATTTTGTGGATCGAGTACTATTTCCGGTTGCACAGGAGGAAAGAATAATCGCCAGGAACAACCCTGCAAACAAATATCTTACAACATTCATAATCATGGATTTTTAAAAAACATATTATAATTTATTTTAATATCAAAAACAGTGCCGATTGTGCAGGACAAGATTGCTTCAGAACAAAATTTCTACAGATTTTTATATTGAGTTGGCTCCTCGATATCTGCTGTTCCTTCTTATGAACAACTCCTTAGGAATTGATTAAAACCTCAAACGGACTTTTCACTTTAGAAAAATTCAATTATTTTTACCACTCATTATTAACGCCTTAAATATTAAAATGAGAGTTAATTTAAGCCTTGTCTTTGTATTTTTTGCTGCGCTCTTCAGTTCGGATGAATTGAACGGACAGATCCGCTTCACGCTGCAAAACCAAAAGTATAAAGCCGGCATCCAGACCCGAAGTACGATACCCGGCGGGATTGCAGATGTCAACGGTGACCTGCTCGACGATCTTATCATTCTGGACAGAGGACGTCATCTGATGGTGGGCATAAATAATGGTAATGGGCAGCCCTACAGTTTTATGCCTGCCATGACCGTAGCGCAGGATCCTGAGTGGACACTTACCGGCGGTGATCTGACCAACTCAGGTGTATTTACTGTGATTTCATCCGGTGGTCTCGGCGTCATAAATCTGTCCTCCGTTTCTGCCGATATCCGTCTGGAGGGCAGAATGTTCCAGAGTGTGTATGCACAGGGCAGTAATGTGGTTGATATCAACAATGACGGTTTTCTGGATTATTTCGTCTGTGATGATACAGGTCCATCGAGGATATTTATCAATGATCAATCGGGTAATCTGGTCAGGACACCGGTCATAGATTTTACCACGATACCTGAAAGTGACATGTCTGGCAATTACGGCAGTGAATGGGTGGATGTGAATAATGATATGCTCCCCGACCTGATAATTGCCAAGTGCAGGGCAGGGGTGACTGACCCAAAAGACCCCCGACGAATCAATGTGCTCTATCTCAACAATGGTGACGGAAGTTTTTCGGAAAAAGGCAGAGAATTCGGGCTTGACAGCGGCGAACAGTCATGGGTAGTAACATTTGCAGATATTGATAATGACGGCGATCTGGATGCTTTCGAAGCCAATCATTATGGACCTCACCGCTTACTGGAGAATATACAGGGGCAAAGATTTGAACCTCTCCCGTTTATGCCGCAGCCTCTGAGTTCCTTTGCATTCCAGGCAGTCATGCGGGATTTTGACAATGACGGATTTGTGGATATTGCGGTATCAGGTGTAGAAGGATTGTACTTTCTTCATAACAACAGAGATAAAACCTTTCGCAAAATTGACGGACCGGCCAACTTCAGGAGCATTTCTTCGCTGACTGTGGGTGACATTAATGATGATGGATTCCTGGATATCCACGCATTTCATCCCAATCCGATCAACATACTGGGTTTGGTAGATGATGATGTTTTGATCAATACAGGAAATGGGAACCATTTTATAAAATTCAATCTGGAAGGCATACAGAGCAACAGGTCTGCTGTGGGTGCCAGAATATTGCTGTACAGTCCTTTAGGTGTTCAGACCCGGTATATCAAAGGCGGAGAGAGTTATGGAATACTGAACAGTTTCCAGCAGCATTTCGGTCTCGGCGTACATCCGGTAGCTGACAGCGTAGTAGTATTGTGGCCTTCAGGACAAAGACATGTATTCAGTCATCTGGCAGCCAATCATACCTATCTGATCAGAGAAGACGGATGTATCACCCCACATACCATATTATATAATGCTCCTATAGACCATTATAATGAAGAGGTGCAAATACAGGCACCTGCCGGCTTTGCGACATACCAATGGTCAGATGGCAGTACTGAACCGAGCCTGACTGTCAATACTCCCGGAACATACAGGCTCACGATGACGGATAGCGGGGGATGCAGGACAATTGTTAAGCCCATTCAGGTAGTCAACCGTTGCTTTACTCCTGGTCAGAAATTGATCCCTTTGCCACGAGAACTGGAGGTATGCGGTACATCAGAATTCCTGTTGAGTGCCGTCAATGCCAGGAATTATAACTGGAGTACAGGAGATACTACCCGTGCCATCAGTGTAAATCAATCCGGTCTCTACATGCTGCTTGCCAATGACGGCTGTGGAAATACACTGCGGGACAGCATTCGAATTACCATAATCAATTTTCAATATACGGTAACCAACGATAGCATCCTGCCGGGAGAATCTGCGACACTCCGCACAGATGCAGAAGAGACCTTCTGGTATGATACACCGGAGGCAGTGGTGCAGATAGCTACCGGAAACAGTTTTGAGACAGGGCCACTGGTGCAGACAACAGATTATTATGCTGTCCTCCGATTCCTGTTATCCTCCGTGACGGGCACTTTGGGTGAAAAAACCTTTCCCACAGGAAATGAATACAGTGGCAATGGTGTTGCAGGCAATATGGTCTTTAATGTTTTGCAGGAATGTATCATACGAAATGTAACTGTAAAAACAGACCGGGCTGGAAGAAGACGGATTATTATCAGGAATGCGGAAAATGAAGTGGTGTTCAGCAAGGAATTTGATATCCCGGCGGGTACACACCGACTTGCATTAAATGCCCGTTTATTGCCGGGAGATAATTATGCCATGGAGACAGACGCTGAGTTCAACCTCAGGGAATTTGGGTTCAGAAGTCCGAGATTGGTCCGTACATTTCAGGGCACCAAATATCCCTACACCATTCCCGGTGCCATTACCCTGACCGGCTCATCCACAGGCCCCTCTTATTATTACTACTTTTACGACTGGGAAGTCACACACAGCATACAATATTGTTTTTCCCAACCGGTCCGGGTCACCGCATTTGTGGACAGTTCATCTGCCACCGTAGATATGGAAGATGATACACAGCCGGTACTTTTTCCCAACCCTGCCAATGACAAAATTTATATCATAAAAAGCTTAAACTACAGGTCAGGTATCATGTCTATTTGCGATATGACGGGCAAAATTATTTACCAAAGTCAGGAATTGCCCGGGGAAATGGATATTTCCACATGGACTCCCGGAGTGTACTTCCTGCATATACGAAACATGCATCGAAATATTACTCTGAAATTCGTAAAATTGTAATCATCTTAAAATGAAAGGAAAACCTGTTTTTGCGATCCCTTTTTTGTTCTTCTTGATATGGCACAGTGCATTCGCTCAAACCCAGAAGCCGGATACTGGTCTCTCTGTAACAAAGCATCTTATAGTGCTCGAAAATGGTAAGACACTGAATTACACAGCCACATCCGGTTATCTCTTGCTTGAGACAGAGGAAGGTAAGGCCCGGGCAAAGATGTTTTTTACAGCATATACGAAAGACAATGAAGCGGATTTAAGCAAACGACCGGTGACCTATACATTCAATGGCGGGCCGGGCTCTTCTTCCGTATGGTTGCATATGGGTGCCCTTGGTCCCAAGCGCATTCTAATGGCAGATGACGGGGCTTCGCTGGCGCCGCCATACAAGGTCGTGGATAATCCCTACACCTGGCTCGAATTTACAGATCTCGTGTTTATAGACCCGGTAATGACCGGATTCAGCAGGCCGGCCGAGGGTGTGGATAAGAAAGAATTCACAGGCTACAATGAAGATATCGAATCAGTAGGACAATTTATACATTTATACACGACCAGATACGGACGATGGCTCAGTCCCAAATATCTGGCCGGTGAGAGCTATGGTACCACCCGGGCTGCCGGATTGAGTGCCCATCTCATCAACAGGTACGGGATGTTTCTTAATGGGATTGCCCTCATATCCCAGATCACCAATTTCCAGACTGCCCGCTTTGAAAAAGGAAATGATCTGCCTTTTATCCTGTTTTTGCCTACCTACACAGCCACTGCCTGGTATCATAAGAAACTCAATCCAAAATACACGGATCTGGAAAAACTCTTAGATGAAGTCAGAGCATTTGCCTATGGCGAGTACAATCTTGCACTGACCAAAGGTGATAAGCTGGACATGGCAGAAAAGGATAATATAGCCCGCAAATTATCAGAATATACAGGCTTATCGGTCGATTATATACATCAGACCAGATTGAGGATCAATATCCAGAGATTCGTCAAAGAGCTGCGAAGAAGTGAAGGTATCACGGTCGGGAGATTGGACAGCAGATTTACGGCTGTAGATTATGATGATGCCGGCGAAAGAAATGAATTTGACCCAAGCTACGATGCCACTATTTATGGTCCGTACACCACCGCTCTTTATGACCATCTGAAACGCAACCTGAAGGTGGATATAGAGATACCTTATGAAATCCTCACAGGTAGAGTACAGCCATGGAATTATAATAATGTGCAGAATCAGTATCTCAATGTCTCGGAAAATCTACGCCAGGCCATGGTCAAAAATCCGTTCATGAAAGTATGGATATCCAATGGCTATTATGACCTCGCTACTCCCTTTTTTGCATCCGAGTACACCATTGATCACATGATGCTGCCGGAAGCCCTGAAAAAGAATATCAGCATGACCTATTACAAAGCAGGCCATATGATGTACATTGATAAAAAGTCTTTGATTGATTTCAGCAGGGACGCCAGAAATTTTTATGCAAAATAGCCATGCGGATAACTCCGGATTTAAACCCTCATCATGGAGTTCTGGGGCATAATTTTGGATTTAGCCGAAGGCGTAAAGCTGTACCAGACTACATTATATCAGGTTTTTACTTGATTTAATATTTTGTTGTCCATTGTTTCCACAAATGGAATATTTTATCATTTAATGTGTCAGTCAACGGAGTATTCTTCATTAATCATTCATCATTCTACTGCCTGTCTCCACTCTTTCCATGGCTGTATTGAGCCTCCGCAAGTCATCATGTGTACACTCGTAGTCAGTATCCCTGTGCTTCTGTATGAGAAATACCAATCTTTCGGCATCTGCCGGAGTGCATTGAGTTTTGGCCTGCAATTTTTGAATAAAAGCATTATCCAGTACTTCGGTAGATATCCTGTATCTGCTCCGGATTCTTTCCAGGAAAAAATGATTTTTTGTCCATGATATCCCGGACACTTCCTTCCTGCTGATATAGATTGCTGATCGTCCTGACAAATTCGACGGTGGCATTGGTGTTGGGTGAAAGTACGGAACAGCCCTTTGCCACCTTTTCGCATTAAAAATCATTAAAAGCAAAAAGGATGCTAATATAAGATACCAGGCCAACCTCAGAGGTGGCTGGGATTTGATAAATCGCAGCGGCGAATCAGAAAGTGCCTCTTCCCATTGCCCCTGCACCAGCCAGATAATATCTTCTCCGTTGATAAGATTGAGCAGATACTCCACCTGTTTATAGTTATCATTCTTAAGCAGGCAGTAATTGGAGAATATAGCAGGTTCGGTATGGAGATATATGGCGCCTTTACCCCATTTGATACGGATACAATTGGGCATCCATTGATCGTTTTCATCACAGGTATAGCCTAAAACACTATAGGTTTTAAGGCTGTCTACATCCAGATATACTCCGGAGTAAGGCCAGTTGCCTGTGACGGGTGGTAAACCGGCTCCTGTATTAATAAGGATATTTTCATAGTTCGCATACTTCGCCGGCCATACCGTACGGATTTTCAATGCCTTTTTGAAATCTTCCGAATAATCTGTCGCCGAAATCAGTGCATGATTACCTTCTCTGATGTAATCCAGCAAAGACCGGACTGAAGTTGCATCGCAATCAAAAAATCTGCTTACATGCAGAATGCCATTGCTCCAGGTCACAGTACTATCCTTTGTTGTGCGGGATGTGGTGCCTGATATTTGTGCGGGGATGTCTTGTTCAATGTCTTGCTCTGTTTCATCTGTTTTTTTTCCTTGGATGGAGTCCGGCGGTATCAGATGCATACCATATTCATAAAAACTTTTAGGCCACAGGATTACTTCAGCATTTTTAAATATCGTTTCTATTTCATGATTAAGAATATAAAGGCCTAATGGAATCTTGTCGTTGAGATGATAGGTTGGACTCCTGTTGATGGCAGGAGGGGTGGTGCTTCTGATGTATATTCCCAATACGAGAAGCAATAGCAATAAAGCTGTGAATACCTTTAGACCTCTATCCATGCTTTAAGATTTGAAATGCCTGCTTAAATGTCTGATCAGCTACTGTATAATCCTGACTTATTACCCTATGATTTCCATACCAGGTGCGATGATATATGTAGATAATGGATGCCATCAGTTCCTTAAGCCTGTCTGACCGGATTTCCCGCAGATACTCCCGGTCTGTTTTTTCAGGGTGATAGTCCACCCATCCCTTCTGGCTCAGATTTTTCAACAGTAGTACATATTGATACCTGATGGCCAGCCTGTAATTATTGTTCTCTACGGACTGCTTGATCAGGTCTTCCAGTGACTTTTCATCCATTGACAGTTCTCCGGCATCTGCCCTTTGAAAACCAGGCAATTTCTCCCTTTTGAATAACAGTCTGAAAGCATCCTTTCCCAAAAGCAGGCGTATCACAGCAATCACGGCTGCCAGTAAAATGAGTACCATCAGTATATCCAGCAAAATATCCAGAGTGCCTCGGTCGAGTCCGTTTTTTCTGCCAAAAATCTTTTCCAGGAGATTCAACAGCCAATTTTTAAATTTAACAATCCACGAAGGTGTATCGGATTTTCTGACATATTCAAAGTCTTTACTCCGGTAACGCTCCTTGAAATACGGATCAAAATACACTTGATGAGCTGTATCGGATGGAGTGTCCCCGGTATGGACAGTATCAATTGTAAGCTTTGCTGGAATTTGGGATAGCAATATTTCATCTGTTGTGTAGCAAAAAACTTCAAACTGGAAAAATAAGAGCACAATAATGACATAAGCAACCTGCTTATATAAGCATCGGAAACAAATTTCAGACAAAGCTATTCCTGACATATCACCCGTATTTTTCAGCTTTGAAAGATAGACCTTTATGTTTTTTTTGATACCAAAAGGGATATATCAGGTAATACATACTGATGGCGCTCAAAGTCAGGATTATGATGGCTACACTTACAAACGGAGGCATTTGTGGGCTGTATCTTGTCACAAAACCCTCCAGAAAGCCGGCCGCCACCGTGAAGGGTATTGTACTGACAAATATTTTTACACCTGCCCGTATCCCTGTTTTGAAGGACTCGATGCGGCTGTATGTCTCCGGAAACAGGATGGATGCTCCTATAATAAAACCGGCCATTGCTTCAATTACAATTGCAAAAATTTCCATAGCTCCATGAATCCAGATAGCCCGCACACTTTCCCACAGTACACCCTGCTGATGAAAAAAAGTCTGAAAAGCACCCAGCATGATTCCATTCTGCAGCATGATGTAAAAAGTACCTATTCCTGCCGATATGCCATACAGAAAACAGCGGATACCCACA
>JADJWN010000006.1 GCA_016716335.1 Saprospiraceae bacterium
GGCTGCAATCTATGGTCAGGAAGGGAGCAGGATCGGGATAAGGCCATATGCAAATTTTGTGACACGGATTTTTGGGGTACTGACGGCATCAATGGCGGCAAATATACTGCTGACGCACTCGTGGATAAAATATTGTCACTCTGGCCTGTCAATAGCAGTATGCATTGCTTTGTGGTATGCACCGGAGGAGAGCCTGCTTTGCAGATTGATGCTCCACTCATTCAGGTGATGCATGATGCAGGAATAGAAATTGCCATCGAGACAAATGGAACTGTACCTTTGGCCGAAGGTATTGACTGGATCTGCGTTAGCCCCAAGGCAGATACTGAAATTGTGGTAACCCGCGGAAATGAACTCAAACTGGTCTATCCTCAGGCTGAAAACACACCTGAGCAATATGAAAAACTGGATTTTGAGCATTTTTACCTCCAGCCCCTTCAGGATGAAAACTGGGCAGATAACACCGCCCAAACGGTGAAATATTGTATGCAGCATCCACATTGGAAGCTCTCCGTTCAAACCCACAAATATCTGGGCATAGACTGATTAAAATCTACTAATATCCCGGTATTAAAGCCGTTGTTTTAACCCTGCTACTTTTTTAGCATGATTTTTGATATACATATTACAGTATTTTGTAATTTGTAAAATGTACCCTATGAGCAAAGCACATCTGACTACTAAATTTAATATGAGATTCTTCTTCTCAGTGGCTTTGGCTGTTCTTTCACAGTACAACATGATATTGCTGTCACAGCAGTGTTCACAACCCGTCAGGTTTACCTGGGAGGGTGCCGTAAACGGTAATAAAGCAGTCTGGAATGTAAACGATACTGAAAATACCTATCCGAATGTGGGTGGC
The DNA here is from genome assembly GCA_016716335.1 of Saprospiraceae bacterium. Classification (GTDB taxonomy): domain Bacteria; phylum Bacteroidota; class Bacteroidia; order Chitinophagales; family Saprospiraceae; genus OLB9. The sequence goes on from JADJWN010000006.1 coordinate 863, forward strand.
ATCGATGTCAATGTAAAATTGCTGGATCCGCATTTCAAAAAACACCAATACTTCCAATCCAAGTGATTATGGAGATTACACGAAGACTAATACATTTTACGGCAGAGGTAATCTTGCTTTTCAGATTACTTCCACACAATCCAATCAACCGGTTTGTTTACAGTTTACTTTCAGCAAACCGATTTTTCTCCATAAGTTTGAAGTATTTGATATTGATTATATCGGTTCAGGCTCTAATTCACTGAATACATTTCAGGATAGCGTAAGTTTCTTTGCTGTAAATGACAGCGGAGCCGTTGCACTTCAGTTGTCCCATCTGAAAATTCCTCCCGCTTACACCATTTCCGGACAGAGTGCTCATGCCAATTTTATTTATGGAATCAATGGTGATCTGGCACATACAGACAGTACCGGAGGAGTGCGGTTACATGCCAATCTTCCTCTCAGCCGGTTTACGCTGTGCTATGCCAACGGACATAAGGATATGGACGGCCTGAGCAACAGTCAGGCAATTAAAATTATGCCTTTTGAATTTTGTGAGGCATTAGGCAGGATATCCGGCAGAGTGACCGAGTATCTTACTAATATGCCCCTGGCAGGTTCGGTATTGACTTTGGTGGACCTTGATGGAAATGTGGTGAAGGATAAAAACGGATTTGATTTTATATTTACTACCGGGCCTGATGGATATTATGAGTTTATGGATGTGCCTTTTGGAAAATACAAAATCAAGCAGGTCAATCCTCCCGGATACGACAGCGAAAATGATGTGGATGGAGTAAATGACGAGGAAATCAGTGTAAATCTCCACGTGAATGCACCTTTTTCGACTGGAAATGACTTTTATGAAAAGATTTCCTCTCCGTTGCCTGTACGATTTGGAGGCATGACCTTGCACAGAACACAACGTGACAGGGTTAATGTAAGCTGGAAAACAATGGGTGAGCAAAATTCGGATTTCTTTTTAGTTCAGGTGAGTGATAATGGTCAATCCTTCCGGACAGTGAGCCAAACCAAAGCAATGGGAAATACCATGTCTGAAACCCTGTATTCTGAGGATATCGTCACACCATCCACAGAAAATCTCTATGTCCGCTTGATTCAATATGATCTGGATGGCAGAAATTATTTGCTGGATATACAATATCTGAGGCCCGAACCAGGCAAGCAAGCAGGGCTGTTCAGGCTGTATCCCAATCCTGTATCTGAAACACTGAACATCGAGGCGGCGGCTGGTTCTGAGTACAGAATTCTCGATGTCAAAGGCAATGTTCTTATGCAAGGGGTGCTGCAAGACCAATCCATACAGTTATCTGTCGGGAATCTGCAGTCCGGTACTTATATTTTCAGGCTTTCTGATGGGAGTGAAATCTGCTCCGGTAGGTTCCTGATATTCAAATAGGGCATTCATTGATTCTGCGGGAAGCTTATGATTAGCGGCATGGGACTTTAACATAGTATTAATGTTCATTCAGACCACTTATGTCAGTAAATTTCGTTTAAGCATAGTGTTTTTTAATTCATAACCCTTAAAATACCTGACTATGTCATCTGCGAAGTTTCTGAATGCTGTAATTCTGATTACTGTGTTTTTTCTTTCATCCTGTAAAAAGGATGAAATCCCTCAGGACAGATCCGCTCCCGGTGATGCTGTTTTATCTCAGTATCTTTTTAACTCAGTAAGGGATGAAGTGGATCAGCAGATCAATCGTCAGGCTCCGCTCAACGGTATCCAACAACAGGATAGTGGGGACAGAAGCGGTTGCGCTACGGTAAGCATAGCACCGGCAGGAAATGTTTTCCCGAAGACTGTAATTATCACTTTTCCGGATGGCTGTACTACCCTTGCGGGAGCCCAGATCAAAGGAACCATCCAGCTCACCATTTCAGGGAGGGTAAGGGAAACCGGGACAACAGTTTCATTTAAACTCAATAACTTTGAATACAAAAACCACAGGATTTCCGGTGATTACACCATCACCTTTACAGATGCATTTACCCACCGTACAGAGGTAAATAATGGAACGGTAATAACTCCGGATGGAAGAAATATACAGTTCAATTCAGTCAGTGTAGCTACACAGACGGAAGGAAGAGAGACGACCTTCCGTACCAATCCGCTTACTTTCTTACTGGATGATGCCTACCAGGTCACCACCACCAGTTGGGGCAGAAATTCAAGAGGAAATGAATTTCTGATTAATCCGGTGACTCCGCTTGAATACAGAATTTTATGCCAGTGGATCACCAAAGGTATTATTACCATCCAGGAAGGAGCCAATATTGATTTTATTGCTACATTGGATTATGGAGATGGTTCCTGTGATAACAAAGCCACTCTGACAATTGGCAATACAGTCCGGGAGATTCGATTGCCATGAGCAATTTCAACTTCCTTGAACAACCTCCGGATAGTTTCAGACAACGGGCAGGGCTACATAACCTTTATATTCCTGTTCTTCCTCAAATATGATATCGGAATAATCCTGTATCACATTATATAAAGTGTCTCTTTCTATGGGTTTTCTGCCTACCCGTCGGATCAGCTGAACCAATTGAGCCGTGGTCAATGCAGGATGTTGTTCCTCAGACCCTGCCATTGAGTATATTTTGGTAGTATCATCAATCGTACCGTCAATATCATCTACCCCGTATGCCAGAGACAATTGTGCCATATCTCTGCCGATCATGGGCCAGTATGCCTTGATGTGATCAAAGTTGTCTAAGTAGATTCTTGATATGGCATAATTGCGCAGATCTTCCACCGGCGTACTTTCCGGTATGTGAGACATCTGGTTGTCCCTGATTCCTGAATTTGAGCGGAATAAAGGTCTGGAATCCATCGGTACGGTCCTGCAGCGCTCTGAGCTTGTCCAGATGGTCCACCCTGTGTTCATATTTTTCGATATGTCCATACAGCATGGTAGCATTCGATCTGCCTCCCATCTCATGCCAGATTTCGTGTATTTTCAGCCACTGCTCTCCTGTACATTTTCCACCGGCTATCTGGTCCCTGATTTCAGGATGAAAAATCTCCGCACCGCCACCCGGCATGGAGTCCAGTCCGGCTTCTTTCATGAGAGCCATACCTTCTTCGTAGCTGATTTTGTCCTTCTTGAATATATAGTGGTATTCTACGGGAGTCAGAGCCTTGATGTGCAGTTCGGGTCTGTGGGCTTTGATCTTTCGGAAAAGCTCTGTGTAAAACTTCACATCATATTGTGGCAATACTCCTCCTACGATATGTACCTCAGTCACCGGCTTGCCGTCGTAGGATCTGACGATATCCATGATTTCGTCCATAGTATATTCCCATCCTTCTGATCTTTTTTTGATCAGTCTGGAGTAAGAGCAAAAAGTACAGGTATAGAGACACACATTGGTAGGTTCAATATGGAAATTCCGGTTGAAATAAGTGTTGTCGCCATGCTTCTTTTCTCTTATATGATTGGCCAGGATACCCAGATAGCCCAGAGGGGCATTTTCATACAGACAGAGGGCCTCATCATTCGTGATTCTTAGACCGTTAAATACTTTATTGGCTATGATTTTCAGCTCGTCACTCAGTTGATGATCATTTTTAATCAGCTCGATGGCAGAAAGGTTCATTTTGGATAAATTTCTGAAATAAACAGCCAAAACTAAAAATGGATAAGTAATAAATGCCTTTTTTTACGGATTTTCGCATTTCATTTGCTTTGAGTTTCAGGGATGCTGTCAATTCTTATACCTATTTATAATCAGGATGTCAGGCCTTTGGTCTATACTTTGGCCAAACAATGTTCGAAACTGAATATCAATTACCAGATTTTATGTTTTGATGACGGGTCTGACCCGAAATACAGGGAAAAGAATAAGGAGCTGGCCTTTATGTTTGGGGTGAATTACACTGAAATGACGGAAAATCTGGGCAGAAGCCGTATCCGCAATTGGCTGGGCCGGGCTGCTTATTACCCTCACATGCTTTTTCTGGATGGAGACACCAGGGTCAGGCATAAGGATTTTATCAAAAATTACATCGCTGTCCTCCCTTTTGAAGGGGTCATCTATGGAGGACGTAATTATACCCGGAAGAAACCTGCCAACTTCAGGAAACTGCTCCACTGGAAATACGGAAAATATATCGAATCCCGCCCTGCTAAAAGAAGGAGAAAAGATCCATATCTCAATTTTATGTCCAATAATTTCATAGTGACCCAAAAGATTTTTGAAGCATGCCCCTTCGAAGAAAATACCAAAGGTTATGGCTTTGAAGATCTGCAATATGCCTGGAAACTTAAAAATCTAAATTTTCCCATCAGGCATATTGACAATCCCACAGAGCATGGTGGTATTGAAAATGCAGATGTATTTTTGAAGAAAACCATACAGGCACTGGAAAATCTCCTTACCCTTGAACAAATGAAACAGATACCCGTCACAAGATTGCTCCGGGCATATGAGCTTTTGAAAAAGTGGTATTTGCTGCCATTTTTTATTTGGGTTACCCAGAAGTTATATCCGTATATGTATGAAAATCTTAAAGGTAAAAATCCGTATCTGTGGGTACTGCAATGGTGGAAACTCTATGAGTACAGCATCCGGAAAGCCCTTGTGGTTTGAATTTGATAATCAGTAACTACGCATTTAATTCACGGTTGAAATCTGATTTTTCAGAATCGAATGAGTAAACATCCGGTAATGCAGGAGGTAATATGCTGAACGAGCAGGTGGAAAGGTATCAATACTTCATTGATGTTTAAATGGAGTCATATTAACGAATTGATAAGACTATAATTGTCGGAAATTCTTAGCTTTGCACCTTTGTTTGAAGAAATAAATTTGTCACTATATGTGGATGAGGATTAGTTTGTTCTTAGTGTGCGTTTTGTGCTTCCTTCAATCGGATGCCCAAAAGGCAGATCAGGTACTTATGACAGTAGGAGACTATCCGGTCTCAGTTGGAGAGTTCAGGTACATTTATGAAAAAAACAACGGAGCTTCAGCAGACTATTCAGAGAAAAGTCTGAAGGAATATCTGGAGCTTTACACAAGGTTTAAACTGAAAGTGCAGAAAGCCAAAGCATTGCATCTGGATACTATTGCTGACCTTAAATCAGAACTGGCCGGGTACAGAAAGCAACTGGCTTCTTCTTACCTTATAGATAAAGAAGTGACCGAAGAGTTGCTCAAGGAATTGTTTGAGCGTATGAAGTATGATGTGGAGTTTCATCACATATTCATTCCTGCAGCAGAGTCTGCATCTGCCAAGGTAAAGGAAGATGCCCGGCTGAAATTACTGGATGTCAAAGCTAAAATAGTGGCAGGTATGCCTTTTGAAGAAGCTGCCATTCAGTATTCAGAGGATAAGCAGACCGCTTCGTCCGGTGGCTACATGGGATATTTTACAGCCAGAATGCCTTCAGGATTCTATAATGTGGAGACAGCACTGTACAATACTCCGGTGGGTGGTATCAGTGATGTAGTGGAATCCAAAATAGGATACCACATTATCAAAGTCACCAATAAGCGACCGGCAAGGGGGCAGATAGAGGTAGCCCACATCCTGTTTAAGTCAGACCAGAAAGATTTTGCAGACAAGGTATATAACGACATTAAGGAAGGCAAACTGAGCTTTGAAGATGCCGTGGCTATGTACTCATCGGACAGAAATACGGTTAAGAACAAAGGGTTATTACCTCCCTTTGGAATCAATACCTATGATCCGGTTTTTGAAGAGCTGGCCTTCAGTCTGCAGCAGGATGGGGAGGTGAGTCAGCCTGTACTTACCCGATCAGGATGGCATATCATCAAAAGAGTATCCAGGCCTGAGCGGGACAGTTATGAGGTTTTTGTGAGACGCAATAAAAGTCAGATCAGTAAGGATCAGCGATTTGATGTAGCCAAATTCAAACTCATCGAAGATATCAAGAAATCCAACGAATTCAGGTTCTTTCCACAGAATCTGAATAATTTCAGGGCATCTCTCAATGATGAGTTCTATTCGTATAAGTGGACTCCCGATGAACAGATGAGTGCACTAAGCCTGATTGAAATCGGTAAAAAGAAAACATACACCACTAAGGATTTTGCAGAGTACTGTCGTAAAAATACCCGACTGAGGCTCAAATATGACAAGTCCAAACCCATCAATGAAATTGTGGATGAACTGTACCGGGAATATGTAAACGAAGTCGCTCTGGATTATGAGGAGCAACAGCTGGAGGCGAAGTATCCCGATTTCAAATCCCTCATGCGGGAATACGAAGAGGGAATACTGCTCTTTGAAGCCACCAAACTGTCAGTTTGGGATAAAGCCAATCAGGATACTACCGGTTTGGAGCACTTTTTCGAACAACACAGAGACAGATATCTCACCGAAGAAAAAGCAGAAGCAGAGATCTACACCGTATCCGGAGGTGATATAAAACTGAATGACAAAATTCTGGCGTATGCCCGAAAAAATTCCGGCGAACAAACCTTGAAGAAATTCAACACCAATAAAAAAAACAGTTGTAGAGTACTCCAAAGCAGAATATGACCGCAAGTCAAAGGAAATCATGGGGGCTGAATGGAAAGCTAATGCGGTGACCCCAATCCAGGGAAGCGGCAATGATTTTCGCTTTGTAAAAATAGTAAGAATCATTCCACCAAGACAGAAATCTCTGAATGAAGCTCGGGGATATGTAGTGGCAGATTATCAGGATTATCTGGAACAGCAGTGGATTGCTGAACTCCGGAATGAATTTGCCGTGAAGCTGAACAACGATGTTCTGAATGCCATGATCAAAAAATAAAATCTGTGAGATACAGCTACGCTATATACTTTTTCCTGTTAGCCGTCGGGTTGATGTCCTGCAAGGATGCCTTTACCTTCAGTGAGGCTGAAAAAGATGAGATTGTGGTCAAGATAGAAGACAAAGTATTGTTTAAATCACAGTTGAAAAATCTCATTCATGAGGATATGGATCCGCAGGACAGTATCACTGTAGTGAATGGATTTATCGAAAACTGGATCAGGGACAATCTCATGATTATAGAGGCCGAAAAAAATGTGCCTGCCGGTCTGGACCTGAATAAATTGCTGGCTGATTACAGGGCTTCGCTGCTGGTATATAATTTTGAAAAAGAAACTCATAGAGGAAAAATTAGATACCCAGATTACAGAGCAGCAGATAGCCAACTTTTACGAACTGACGAAGGATCAATACATCCTGTCGCACAGTATTTACAAAGGGATTGTCGCTGTTTTCCCCAAAAATTATCCGGGTTCAAAAGAGTTGGTCTCTTTATTGAAGAAAGAAGACCTTTCAGAAGCTATTTTTCAAATACGGAATAAAGCCACCTCGTCTGTCCTCGACCTCAACAAATGGTACAGCCTGGAGGAGTTTTCAGGTATTGTGCCGGGTGGTGCCATGAAAATGAAAGATAAGCTTAATAAAGGCAGTGTGCTGCAGTATCAGCACAACGGGATGGAGTGTTTTGTCAAAATAGTGGACAAGTACAATGAAAATCAGGTGCCTCCATTGGAATATATTCAGGATAAAATCGTTAAGGTAATATTGAACAATCGAAAGACAGCTCTGATCAAAAACATCAGGCAAAACCTGTATGACAAAGCAATGGCCAGCAACAAAATCAAAATTCACAATTAAGATCCGGTATGAAGTTCTGTAATAATATTTTACTTATAATCGTCACTTTAAGTATATCCGCTGCGATGTCGGGTCAATCCATGCTGATAGACAAAGTAGTGGCCAAAGTTGGCAGTGAGAATGTTCTACTGTCCGAAATTGAGGATGAGTTTGCCTATGCCCGCTCCAAGGATCCCTCTGTTTCAGAATCCATCAAATGTGACATACTGGATCACATTATTGATCAGAAACTGATAGTTTACCATGCCCGGATAGACAGCGTCGATGTCTCTGATGAGGAAGTGGAGTTGCAGCTGGATTTTAGATTTGATGCCGTCTTGAGACAGATGAATGGTGATGAAGAATTTTTTAAGGAGTATTACGGAGCTACCATTCAGGAAATGAAAGAAAGATATCGTGAGGATCAGCGGCAAAAACTGGTAGCAGAGAAGATGCAGTACAAACTCATTTCGGAAGTTAAGATCACACCCAAAGAGGTAGAGCAGTTTTTTAAAAGTATTCCTGCAGACAGCCTCCCTTATTTCAAGTCAGAGATGGAGATAGCCGAAATTGTAATGAAGCCGGAGGTTAACCCGGTAGAGAGACAAAAAGCATTGGATAAAATCACTGAAATCAGACAAAAAATCATCAGTGGTCAGGAGGATTTTGCAAAAATGGCAGGCAGATATTCTATGGATCCCGGTTCTGCACTCAGAGGCGGAGATTTGGGCTTTGCCAAAAGGGGAGCCTATGTGCCGGAGTTTGAAGCCACGGTATTCAGCCTTGCCAAAGATGAAATTTCTGAAATCATTGAGACAGAATACGGCTTTCATGTCATTCAGACCCTCGAAAGGCGGGGCAACAGTGTAAGAGCCCGGCACATCCTGATCAAACCGGAGATTACCGCTGATGACCTCAAGTTGACGAAAAACAAAATTGATTCCATCAGGACGGAAATCCTCAAAGATTCTCTCAGTTTTGAGAAAGCAGTCAAAATGTATTCCCTCAAAAACCTTCCGTCCTATTCCAATGGGGGAAGAGTAAAAAATCCCAATACCAATAACACTTTTTTTGCCGCAGATGACCTTGATCCTGATACCTATTTCGCTATTTTTGAGCTTAAGCCCGGAGATATAAGCAAACCTCTGGAGGTGAAGTTTCCGGGTGGCGAAAAGGCTTACCGCATTATCCGTTTGTTAAGTATCACCAAGCCTCACAGAGCCAGTCTCAAGGAAGATTATGACAAGATTACCAATTTTGCCAAGGAAAATAAGAAGAACGAGTATTTTGTAAAATGGCTGGATAAAAAGAGAAAGCAGACTTTTATCAAGGTGGACCCCATGTTTGCTCACTGCAAAAATATCATGGAGGAGATTCAGCCATAGAAAGTGGAGAATACCGGGCTCGAACCGGTGACCTCTACGCTGCCAGCGTAGCGCTCTAGCCAACTGAGCTAATTCCCCATTTTCAGAAAGCGATGCAAATTTATGTGCTCTTTTTGATAAAAAGAAGTTTTGACAAAATATTTATATGCAATCATTCCCAAACCTTCCGGAAAGGGTATAAATGGTAAATTTTCTTACCTGGTCTTTCAATCATAAAACCTTGGAATATAAAAACCTATAGGGTATTTATTCAGAAATAAAGGAAAAAATCGGCAGATTCATGACAACAATCCAAAATACAAAACATAAACAAAGCCAATGACCTACGATGCTGTAATCAAGGATCTCAGGAATAAAAAATATGCTCCGGTCTATTTTCTTACCGGTGATGAGCCCTTTTATATAGACAGGCTTACAGACTTCATTGAACATAATATCCTCGACGAAGCAGAAAAAGCATTCAATCAGATTGTGATTTACGGAAAAGAGGCCGAGTTCAAATCCATCGTAGATGAGTGCAGGCAGTACCCTATGATGGCATCGAGACGGGTAGTCATCATTAAGGAAGCCCAGGATATGAGTTCAATCAATGAACTGGCAAATTATCTGGAAAAACCGGCAGAGAGTACCACGCTGGTTTTATGTTATAAATACAGCAAGCTGGACAAACGCACTAAATTTGCCAAGGCACTCGAAAAACATGCCGTAATTTTTGAATCCAAAAAACTCTATGATGACAAAATTGCTCCCTTCGTTATGGAGTACATTGCCTCCAAAGGGTATAAAATAAGGCCGGAGGCTGCCGATCTCGTCGCAGAGTTTGTAGGAAGTGAGTTGAGCAGAGTCGCCAACGAACTGGACAAACTCTGTGTGGGAAGAAAGCCTGAGGCAGTCATAGAAATCAAAGACATTCAGGAAGAGATCGGTTTAAGCAGAGAATACAGTGTGTTCAATCTACAGTCTGCTTTGGCAGAGCGCAATCTGAAAAAAGACCATCCGTATCATCAGGTCATTCATAGATAATCCCAAAAACAATCCTGAAGTGGTGGTCGTTTCGACCTTGCATGGCTTTTTTTACAAGGTTTTTATTACTATGGCCAATATGGTGGATAATGACATGGCGTTGCAGAAAAAACTCGGTCTTGCCAGTCCTTTTTTTGTGGCCGAATACCGTAAAGCTGCCAGAAATTATACCTTACCGGACCTTAAGAGAATTTTTGCAGCGCTGAAAACTGCAGACTTACATTCCAAAGGTATGGGTGCAAGAAATATGGGTCCTGAAGAAATTTACAAGGATTTGTATCTAGCAATAATGGGCTGAAAATTCTGATGCTGAGTATAAAATGCAGAGAAATCAGGATACAATCCTTGCACTTCCTATGACTACACCTGCAAATCCCAGTACAGAGGTCACAATGGTATCTGTCAATACAAACCAGGTGGGAAAATAGTAAGTAAAAAGGTATATCATCACTAGTATAAAAATGACGGATGCAGCGATGATTCCTGTAGCCATCCGTCCGCTTCCAGCCGTAAGAGATGCTATAAAACCAGCACAAAAAGCAGCAAGTCCATGTGCAATGGCCGAAATTAAAAATGCTTTGGGTGGCAACGTCTCCATCCATGCCAAAACCAGATCTTTTTGGGCAAAGTCCAGACCTCGTGGGGTAGGGTACAAGCCTTCCTTGATCATCTGAAGCATGATGATAATCAATAAAGCTACGATCAACCCGGCTATTATTGCAAATATCTGTCGCATATGTTCCTGTTGCCGGAACAAAGGTAGAGATATAATCTGTGATTGATTACAGACGATACACTAAAATTCAGACAGCTATCAAGGATAGATACGGCTAATATGCCTTTGCATCGTCATCTCCCCGGTTGTCTGCCACAGCGATGTAGGTGCCATCCTCCTTTACGGCTATTGCTTCTACCCGGCCGATTTGCCCGGATTCCTTCAATTCATGGCCAAGACTCTGCAATACCATACGAATGTTTTCGCTGATACACCCGGGTTCTAATCTGATATAATCCGGCAGCCATTGATGATGAAATCTGGGTGCATGTACTGCGTCCAGCAGGGAAGTTTTGAAATCCAGGTAATTGACCACAGTTTGAAATACAGAGGTTATAATAGTTGATCCTCCGGGAGTGCCGACAATCAGGACAGGCTTTCCGTCTCTTTCAATGATCGTAGGAGTCATAGAAGAAAGCATGCGTTTGCCGGGTTCAATTTTATTGGCTTCGGCACCGATGAGCCCATATAAATTGGGGCTGCCTGGTTTTACCGAGAAATCATCCATCTCGTTATTCAGTATAAATCCTGCACCTTTCACCACAGTTCTTGCTCCATAGCTGTCATTCAAAGTAGTGGTGACAGCCACGGCATTGCCTTCAGCGTCTATGATACTGTAGTGGGTGGTTTCGGTACTTTCAGCAGGACCGGCCGTAATATTCTCACTTTTACTTGCCTTGCGGGGATCGAAATCCTGCATTCTCGAAGCGATGTAAACACTGTCTAAGAGTGTCTTGACAGGTACTTTGTAAAAATCCGGGTCACCCAGATGTTTGGCACGATCGGCATACACCCTTCGCTCTGCCTCTGCCATCAGGTGCACCGCTTCTGCAGAGTGCATATGCATGGCTCCCAGGTCATAAGGCTCCACCATTTTCAGCAGTTGGAGCAGTGCTACACCTCCGCTGGAAGGTGGAGGCATCGATATTACTTTGTATCCACGGTAGGTTCCGGTGACCGGTGTACGCCATATGGAATTGTATTGTTTCAGATCTTCATGAATGATGAATCCCCCGCTTACCTCCATTTCTGCCACAATGCTGTCTGCAACCCATCCGGAATAAAATCCCTCTCTGCCAAAATCCCGGATAGCCATCAGTGTTTTTGCCAGATCTTTTTGTACCAGCAGGTCGCCGGCCGTCCATTCGTCAGACTGGAAAGCGGTGGTAAAACGGTTGTATTTTTCAAATGATTCCTTGTTTTTATTCAGATTTTCTGCCTCTTTCGGAGTGATTTTAAAGCCTTTTTCAGCCAGTTCTATGGCCGGTTGTACCAATATTTTCCAGTCTTTGAGTTTACTGTATTTTTCAAAAGCCCGTATCATACCATCTACAGTACCCGGCACACCGGCTGCAAGGGCGCCTTTGAGACTTTTTTCAGCTATAGGTGTCCCCTTACTGTCAAGGTACATGTCTTTATGTGCTGCAAGAGGTGCTTTCTCTCTGTAATCCAGCGCATCCGTTTCTCCTCCTGCACCCCGGTACACTAAGAATCCTCCGCCACCGATATTGCCTGCATTCGGATAGCATACTGCCAGGGCAAACTGGACAGCAATGGCTGCATCCACCGCATTGCCACCTTGTTTCAGGATATCAATGCCTATGGCAGTGGCAAGTGGATGAGCCGATGCAACGGCCCCGTTTTTACCTTCCGCTTGCTTGGTGATAGGGTAGGGTTCATTGCTTCTGTCCTTAATTTTGCAGCTGACAAAACTTCCGGTAAAAAGTACGCTCAGACAGAACAGAAATATCAGGTGCTTGATTTTAGGATGTGCTATCATGGTGTGGTGGCGGATTTTTAATACTATTTCGTAATAAAATGCGTTATTGTTTTAATTTTGTGTGAATAGCTCACAAATTTGCACAATTTTAGATTATACAGTAAGTTTACATATCATTTTTTTACACAATATGAATATTCTTCGACCAGCAATTATATTCTCTGTCCTTTATCTTGCAGGTTATCAAAGTTACGGCCAGAAATTTGTAAATGACTTCCTGAATATTGGGGTAGGAGCAAGGGCACACGGGATGTTCGGGGCCGTTACGGCAAGTACATCAGATGGTAATTCCGGCTACTGGAATACTGCGGGATTGACGGATGTGGAAGTGCCTTTGCAAATCAATGCAATGCACGCCAAATGGTTTGGAGGAATTGCAAACTATGATAATATATCAGTAGCTAAAAAATTCAATTCGGCCAAAAAATCGGTGGCTGCTTTTACATTTATCAGAATGGGAGTGGACAATATTCCCAATACGCTCAATCTTATAGGTCCGGATGGTAGTGTCAATTATGACAGGATAAAAAGTTTTTCGGTAGCTGATTATGCCGGTATTTTTTCCTACGCACAATCTCTGGATGAAGAAGGCAATTTTTCCTTAGGAGGAAACATTAAGATTATTCACCGTACCATCGGCAGTTTTGGTAAAGCCTGGGGATTTGGCACGGACTTTGGCGCAAAATGGCGCAAAGGCAATCTTACCCTGGGTCTTTTTGCCCGGGACATTACCACAACCGTGAATGCCTGGACCTTTACGCTCACTGAGGAAGAAAAACAGGTGCTGAATAACACAGGCAATGAAATACCGGTCAACAGTACTGAGATAGCATTGCCCAAAATTATGGCAGGAATAGCCTATTTGTATGAAAAAAACAACTTTTCACTGCTGAGCGAACTCAATCTCAGGATTAATACAGATGGTACCAAAGCTGGCATACTTTCCGGAGATAAATTCAGTGTTGATCCGGTTTTGGGATTGGAAGCAGGATACAACCGGAAGGTGTTTGTAAGGCTTGGAGTTGGCAACCTGCAAAGTGTACTCAATGAAACCAATCCGGAACTCAGGGTATTTGAACTGCAACCCAATATCGGGATGGGTCTGAAATTGGGCAGATTGAGAGTAGATTACGCCCTAACCAATGTAGGCAGTCTGAGTGGCGTGCTGGCATCCCACATTTTTTCAGCCACTCTGGATTTTGTACCCCGCAATAATACACAGAATTAAGGTACCCGGCAGGCATGTCTGCTGACAAGGCGCATAGTATTTTCTGAGGTACTGTACACTTCTGTGTAGTACAGTTTTATCTCAAGTGGAGTACCTTCCATACTGACCTGAAATATGCCTTTCCCTGTAACAATGGCCATATCCCCGATAACTCTGCAATCAGATTCTGTCACTGTGACATTATGATATCGAAGTTTGCCGGAATGCAGATTTTCAAGCACTTCATTCTTATTTTCTTTCCATCCGTTGGAGTGGATGTAATAGACATCCTCATGCAGGAGTGCTGCCAGAGAATCTAATTGCAGGGATTCCATCCAGCGGAATTTTTTGAGGTGCAGGTTCAGAATATCGTTATTAGTAGTTTTGACCTGTTGACTATCTGTGAGATAACTGACCACTTCAACAGGAAAATCGGTGACCATGATATTTAATTGCAGTTTTTTGATAAAATGCTGGTAGAAATCTGCTGACAAAACTGAATTGTGACCATTCCATAATTCTCTGGGGTCGCTCATAATAGGGAATCCTGATGAGTTTAGTTGGGTGATGAGGTCTGCAGGTGTTTTCTCGGTTACATAGATGACCAATCTTTTGTGATAATTTTCTAAAGCTTTTAAGCTCTTCCATTCTTCTTCATCCGATACTAATGCGGCTACCATCGCTTTATCTGTAAGTTGCATTGCTTTCAGAGTATTTTCGGGGGTAAAAGTGAGTATGAGGCATCTGTCTTCCAACCCTGTTGACTTTAGTTTTTTTACCACTTTTTCAATAGAAGGACTTTTAATATCCAACATTAAATACACTTGATTTTCTCTTGCAAAAGTCAATAACGAGTCAAAGTCTGTAACAGGTTCTTTTGTGATTTGGCCGGATTGGTCTTTGAGTTTTAAAGTCTGAATTTTTTTTGAAGAAGTTTTATTGATCCATCCTTTACATGTAGTTGTCCTCTCTAATGTATTGTCATGCATTAACCATAATTTCCCGTTTTTGTCTTCTCTGATGTCGATTTCAAACATAACAGATCTGCCGGGAAGTTGACCAAGGACATATCTGAAAAGGGATAAGCTGTTTTCAGGATAAGATAAGTAATATCCGCCTCTGTGAGCGGATACTAACAGATTATTATTGAAATTGAGGAAGGAATCCAGGGATTGGCCCAATGACAGCTGACTGAATATTAATAGCCACATTATAGCCGGAACAGAAAAATGAGATTTCATATCTTATAGAAATTAAAAAGCCGGGTTTATCTGTTAAACCCGGCCTGATTGTATTAAGTTTACAGAGGAGTCTGATTAGTTGAAGGTATATCTTATACCCAACTGTGCCTGCCATACATTATCCACAGTGATACTCTTTCTGAAAGAGTCTCTCAAAAGAATAGTCTGACCATCAACTACCTGTGTCGCCATCCTGAAAGAAGGTACACCCTCAGCATTGATGGATGCCAGACTCAGAGGGTTATTGGTGGTTGTGACAAAGCCTACACCCCACTTGTTGTTCAGAAGGTTACCAACATTGATGATATCGGCTCTGATCTGGATTGAGTTTTTCTTGCCACCCAGTTTGATGTACAGATCCTGAGTAACGGCAAGATCAAATCTGGTCAACCATGGGAAAGCACCTCCATTCCTCTCGGCATACTGACCTCTTCTTGTTTTGAGGTAGTCATTATTTTCAATGAATTTCTCCCATGCTTCCTGTTGTTCCTGCGGAGTGAAGGTTTTTGCAGTAGCACCGGAGCCTACGGTAAGGGGTGCAAAAACAATGTCACTACCCTTGTTCGGAACAAAAATCAAGTCATTATTCTGTCCGTCTCCATTGAAGTCATTACCGTAGGTATAGGAAATCGGAAAACCGGAATTGCTGACCATACCCAAAGATATGTTGGTTCCTCCACCCATATCACTTCCATATCCGATTTTGTAATTAAGGAATCCAACGATTCTGTGCTGAAGATTTACATCGCTCAGTGCTACGTCGAGGAAATTCTGACCTCTTACAGTAGGCATGTTTGCCTGAACGGTACTACCTACAGACTGAATATCTCTTGCTTCTCCATAAGTGTAGCCTATGAAACCACCCAATCCTTTTCACTGGTTTTTTCCAGCTTGGTAGTGATGCTGTAAGAATAACCTTTATCCGTGTTTCTTAATACGAAAACATTGGTAGTAGCTCCATTGATAAATCTGGCCGGATTTACCGCAGCACCTGAAAGTCCGGATGCTGGGAATCGGTCTCTGGTGTCAGCTCCTGCAAATTTTCTGTCAGGATTTTTCAGGTTAGCATCTATATATCGCAGTGCATGGATATTTTTATTATAGATACCTTCTATTGTAAAAGCAAATCCATGTCCCCAGATTCTTATCTACGGCAAGACTTGACTTCCATACTGTGGGGATACTTGAGATCTTCTGAAGAAGCATTGATTACGTATGGAGGCAACTTAGTGATATCCGTAGATTGTGGAATAAATCTGCTTGGATCTGTCGTAAATGGATAAGCGGTTGTATTAGTAGCATTAATGACCGCTGTATTTACTCCATTGTTACCAAGCTGGTTAGACACCAATACCTGTGGAATTCTGGATACAAAGATACCGGTTCCTCCTCGCAGCTGCCAGCTTCTGTTTCCTGTAAGGTCATAATTAAATCCTAACCTTGGGGACAACAATAATGCAGAGTTGGGGAATTTGGAAGTATTGATTTTCAGATCTCCACCATTCTCGTCTTTGTAGGTCAAAGCAGCTACCACTGGATTGAAGAAGTCTTTGGCAGTTTCGTCATCGTATGAGATGATATCAGCCCTGATACCTCCGGTAAGCTTCAGCCTGTCTGTTGCCTGGAACTCATCCTGTACATAACCTGACCAGGTAGTAGTCTTCAGCACCTGAAGGGGCTCTGCACCTCCCGGAAGTAATGAATATCTCAGATTATATCTGTTGACAGTAACCGGAGAAACGGGATTGTTGGGGTCATTTTTGAACTGTAATGCTGCAGTCTTGAAATCTTCAATGGAGTTATATACATAAACACCATTGGATGCCGGGAAGAATACGTTATTGGAAGTAAAATATTCATAAGAGGCTCCAATGGTAAAATGATGTTTTCCAAGGAAGTAATTGAGGTTATTCGTAATATTCATGGTTGAATAATTCAACTTGTTATTGGGAGTGAAAGGGTCAAACCCGATACTTGTATAAGTTGAACCATCTTTAAGAATATCAATCGTCGGGAATAACTGAGTTCTGTATCTCCTGTCTTCAATTTGTTTGTTGTATCCTATGATCAGGTTGTTGGATACTCTTGAGTTAATGATTGAATTCAACTCCAGAGCTACTGAACGGGTATTATCCTGAATGAAATAACCTGTATTTTCCGGTGATATTGCAAGTGCTCTGTTAGTTCTGTTTCCGTTTCCGGCTGTATTACTACTGTTTGAATCAGAGATTCTTTGGCCTGATTCTGAGTCATGATGTGAATAACGGAGTGATAGCTTATGACTGTTATTGATATTATAATCCAGTCTGATCAAACCTTTGGTACTGGTCACATCATTGTTATATCCATCGAATGCTCCAATGTCAAAATTGAAATTGGTCTTCGTGAAGTTAGCAAGATCCTGCATATCCGCTTCGGTCACTCTGGATACGTTGCCGGTTGCTCCGGGTCTGTTAATGACCCAATCCAATGCAGGGTTTGAAGATGTGAATCTTTCACCACTGATAAAATAGAAAAGTTTGTTTTTGATTATAGAACCACCAACTCTGAGTCCGAGCGTTTTCTCATCAATATTAAACTTGGGTAAATCCTGTCCATCTGCTTTTTTACCGGTCAGGCTATTGCTTTTGGTAAAGAAATAAGCTGATCCACTAACTTCATTTGTTCCTGAACGTGTTACAGCATTGATGCCGGCACCTGCAAAACCTGATTGTCTCACATCATAAGGTGTAATGTTGTACTGGACTTCTTCCAAAGCATCAAAAGAGATTGCGGTTGTACCTGTTCTACCACCGGCAGAAGCGGATGAACCCAATCCAAAACCATTGTTAAATACAGAACCGTCAATGGTAAAACTGCTGAACCTGGAATCCTGACCTGCAAATGAACCTCTACCATTTGAAAAGACATTGTATCGGGTCACATCATTGATCGTACGACCTATGTTGGGCAGAGCATTCAAAGCTTCTACTCCAAAAGTCACTGCAGCACCACTTCTGTCTGCACTAAATAGATTTCCTTTACCTGCTGTCACAGTGATTTCATCAAGCATCTGTGATGATTCTCTCAGCTTGGTGTTTACATCGGAGGTTACCCCAAGGCTCAGGAAAATATTGTAATGGGTGTAATCTTCATAGCCAATGTAACTTACCTTCACTTCATAAGGGCCCCCAACTCTCATACCCAAAATGGAAAACCTACCATTGTTGGAAGTGGTGGTGCCATACTGAGTCCCTGAAGGAATGTGTGTGGCAATTACGGTCGCTCCGATGAGTTCTTCTCCTTTTTCATCGGTTACTTTACCTACCATACTACTCGTAGTCACCTGAGCCTGGAGGGCAAATCCCGTGAAAAACAGGAAAATGAATTGTAAAATTCTGAGTTTCATATGTTTACTGATTTTGTTTACAATGATGGAGGAGCAGTCTTTTATTTAAAGGATGAGGCGACCATGTCAGGTCATTTTCCTTGCGAATGTTTCGGTTAGGTTCTAAGGTTTTCATACCTTGATGTTGTGCCGTTCTCGTGTTGCGACGCAAAGGTAGTTTAGGAATATTAAAGGAATGTTAATTTTTATATATAAATTTTCCACATTCGATCAATTCCTTCAGCAATTCTCAGAATTTTTATAACTTTATACCGAATTGTTGTAAATGTCACAAAACCAATCTGATATGAAACGATGCCTTATCTTTCTCTTTATCCTTTTTGCGCTGACTGAAGCGATTTATTCACAAATAGCAATTACAGAGCTATCATATAATCCACCGGAATCCGGTACGGACTCTCTGGAATACATCGAGCTGTACAATCACACCAATGCGGCTGTGAATCTTCAGGGCTATCGCTTTACCCGAGGGGTAGATCTGATTTTTCCTGACGTGGTGATACCGGCACAGGGTTATTTGTTGCTCTCAGGTAAGGCTTCGGCAATTCAGGCGATCTATGGTCTTCCGTCATTGCAGTGGACAAGTGGTGCACTGAATAATGGGGGCGAACGTATCACCATAGTCAATGCCCAGAATGCAGTAATTGTGGATTTTACCTATGCTACTACTGCTCCCTGGCCTACCTCGGCAGATGGCACCAATGGTGAAGGCAGGTCCATAGAATTATGCCATCCGCTCGCAGATGCCAATAACGGAGCAAACTGGAAGGTGTCTGAAAACGATCTGGGTTTTCAGATCAATGGCAAGCAGGTTTATGGCACCCCGGCTGCTGCCAACTCCATTCCACCCTGCGGCCCCGAGGCAGATGTCACCGTCACTTTGGGTACCAATACTTTTACCCCCAGGGATATCACTATCAACGTGGGTCAGACTGTCCGCTGGAATAATCCCGCCGGTAATCATAATATCAATGGCACACAGGCGACATACCCCAATAATCCCGTGAGTTTTGGAAATGGTGCTGTCGCAGCCGGCCCGTGGACTTATGATTTTACCTTTAATGTGCCGGGCAGCTACCAGTATCAGAGTGATGCAGCTGTGGCTTCCGGCATGACAGGTACGGTGACGGTAATAGACAATACGCCTCCGGATCTTTATCCCCGCAGAACAATTGCGCAAATGCGATCTGTCAACGCCGATGGCGTAGCTGACAGCCTTGATGTAAAGTGCACCCTCAGAGGTATAGTGTATGGTATAAATTACCGAACCACAGGGCTCCAGTTTACAATCATAGATGGTACAGGTAAGGGAATTGGAGCATTCAGCTCATCAAGTACCTTTGGCTACACCGTTACGGAAGGCGATGAGGTAGATATTAAGGGCAGCATCAGTCAATTCAATGGATTGACCCAAATGACGCTTGATGATGTAATTAAAATTTCAGCCGGAAACCCTTTGCTTGCCCCGAAAGTAGTGACCCAGTTTGTGGAAGATGATGAATCTTCCTTCCTTATGATACAAAATGTTTCATTTGCAGATCCTTCACAATGGACCGGAGCAGGAGCGGGATTCAATGTAATCATGACCAATGGCGTATCAAATTTTTCAGTGCGCATTGATAATGATACGGACGCTTACAGTGCCACCATTCCGGGGTCACCAAGCGGCATATTTAATGTGACCGGTATATTGGGGCAATTTGACAATTCCTTGCCGTACACAGAAGGATATCAGTTGTTCATACGCTACCTGACTGATTTTGCAGCGGTGCTGAGTACAAAGGATGGCAGTCGTACCCTGACATTGCTGCCTGTCCCTAATCCTGTATGTGATTACGTCAGAATGGAAGGTCTGGATTTGATGGATGAAGCTGTGATTTTTGATAGCAAAGGCAATATTGCGGCACAGTTCAGAAACAGCTCCGTGCTTGACTTCTCCGGACTAACCCCCGGTGTTTATGTGGTAAAAATTATTCACGGCATATTCAGTGGGACAGTGCGGATTGTGAAGATATAATCTTTGCATAAGTGGTTACATCCAATGATTGCAGTGTTTTATCTGTAAATAGCAAGCAATGGTAGAAAGCCTGAAAATAAATGCGGTAAAATGCATTAGATTTACACTTTGATTATTTGATAATTCAAAAATAGTAATCCAGATGAGATACTTAGTTTTGATTTTCTTACACTTCTTTGTTTTTGAATTCAGTCAAGCCCAGCTGAATAAGATCGAATTCAGAGAATTTACATTAGATAATGGGCTCCATGTGATACTTCACAGAGATAACTCTACACCTATTGTGGCGGTTTCGGTAATGTACCATGTGGGCTCGAAGAATGAAAATCCTGACAGAACGGGATTTGCTCATTTTTTTGAGCATCTGTTGTTTGAGGGGTCGGAAAATATTGAAAGGGGGCAATTTGACAAGTATGTCGAAAAAGCCGGCGGGACACTGAATGCCAATACATCCTTTGACCGTACCTATTATTTTGAAATCCTGCCTTCCAATCAGCTTGAGTTGGGTCTTTGGCTTGAATCAGAGCGTATGCTGCATGCCAAAGTGGACAATGTGGGTATCGAGACGCAAAGACAGGTTGTCAAGGAAGAGAGAAGGCAAAGAGTGGACAATCAGCCCTATGGCACTTTTCTGGAGGAGATTATAAAGCGTGCTTACAAAGTGCACCCCTACCGATGGCCAATCATAGGCTATATGGAGCACCTGGATGCTGCGCAGGAAAAGGATTATAAAAACTTTTATGCAGATTTCTATGTGCCTAACAATGCCATTGTATCTATTGCGGGAGATATAGATTATGAGGTGGCAGAGGCACTGGTGCGAAAATATTTCAATGACATTCCTAAAGGCAAAAAACCGATTTACAGACCTAATATCGTGGAGCCTCCATTAGGTGGAGAAGTAAGAGATACCATTTATGACAATATACAGCTGCCGGGTGTATTTATGGCTTATCGCATTCCCGAGCAGGGCACTGAAGATTTTTACGCTGTGTCTATGCTGGGTACTTTATTATCTCAGGGACAGTCCTCCAGGCTGCAGAAGGCATTGGTGGATGAACAGCAGAAAGCGGTAGCCGTAGGCAATTTCCCGCTGGATCTTGAGGATCCGGGCATTGCCATTGCATACTGCATCGTAAGTATGGGCACGGATGTCAAGGCGGCAGAAGATGCCATAACCGCAGAAATCGACAGAGTCCGTAAAGAACCGATATCTGAGGAGGAATTTCAAAAACTCAGAAATCAGGTAGAAAATGATTTCGTCTCTGCCAACTCCAGGGTGGCCGGTATAGCTGAAAGCCTGGCTAACTACAAAATGTATCTGGGCGATGCCAATCTGATAAATACCGAGTTGCAGAGATATCTTGCCGTGACAAAGGAGGATATCATGCGGGTTGCCAACAAATATTATACCCCTGACAACAGGGTGGTATTACATTATCTGCCCAAGCCGGCAACTCCCTAATTGACTAATCTTTAAATTGGAAATAAAAATGAAGCGATATATATTATTTATAATCTTAGGCGGAATCTTACTATTTTTTTCTGCCTGTGCCAAAAAGACTACCGAAAACATCAAGGCAGTAAGTACTGCAGACCCAGCCAAAGCATGGAGGAAGAATCCACCTGTACCGGCTCAGGCAAGGGACATAAATCTGGGCGAATACTCCACCTTTGACCTTGCCAATGGCCTGAAGGTAATCGTGGTGGAAAATCACAAGTTGCCCAGAGTATCTTACCAGCTTTCATTCAATACAGATGCTTTGGTGGAGGGTGACAAGGCAGGATATGTAAGTATTGCAGGAGATATGGTCAGCAAAGGAACTAAAAACAGATCAAAGGCACAGATTGACAAGGAGATAGACTTCATTGGTGCCAATCTGAGTACCTCAGCGACCGGAATATTCGGAGGATCATTGAAGAAGCACTCCGAAAAATTACTGGAGGTTTTTACGGATGTACTCTATAATCCGGTTTTTCCCGAGGATGAGTTTGAAAAGATAAGAAAACGAACCTTGTCCGGACTTGCCGCCTCCAAAACAGATCCTAATGCCATAGCCCGCAATATTGCCAATGCAGTCAATTTCGGAAAGGATCACCCCTATGGAGAAGCCCAGACAGAAGAAAGCATCAAGAATATCACCATTGACGATTGTAAGAATTATTATAAAACTTATTTCAAACCCAATAATGCTTATCTGGTGATTGTAGGAGATATCACCCCGGCTGAGGCTAAAGCTCAGGCTGAAAAATACTTCAGCAAATGGGAAAAAGGAGAGGTACCTGTACAGAAATATAAGGTGCCTCAGGGTCCGGAGGAAAGAAAGGTTGCTTTCGGAAATAAAGATGGAGCGGTACAATCCGTAATCAATATCACCTATCCCGTAGAAATGAAGCCGGGCAATCCGGATGCCATCAAAGTAAGTGTGATGAATTCAATACTGGGAGGTGGGGTATTCAGTGGCAGACTGATGCAGAATCTGAGAGAAAAGAAAGCCTATACCTATGGAGCCAGATCCAACATTTCCAACGACAAACTGATTGGGAACTTTACAGCATCCGCCAGTGTGAGGAATGAAGTGACCGACAGTTCAGTAGTGGAGTTTTTGTATGAAATGGAGCGAATTGTGAGAGAGCCGGTAACTGCAGAGGACCTGCAGCTCGCCAAAAACGGGCTGGCCGGTAATTTTGCCCGTTCACTCGAATCTCCTCAAACCATCGCCAATTTTGCACTCAATACCTTCAGGTACAATCTGCCCAAAGATTACTACAATACCTACCTCCAGAAACTGGATGCAGTATCTATTGCGGACGTCCAGATGATGGCTGCCAAATATGTAAGACCAGACAAGTGCAACATCGTAGTCGTGGGCAATAAGGACAATGTGGCGGACAGGTTGCTTAGATTTGATTCGGATGGTAAAATAGACTTTTATGATCCTTTTGGCAGGCCGGTAGTTGAAAAAAAGGTGGAGGTCGCTGATAATATTACCGCCAGAAATGTGATAGAAGATTACATCGCAGCCATAGGTGGTATGAAAAAACTCCAGAGTGTACAGAATCTCCGGACTGTGCGCAAAGCCACCATTATGGGGCAGGATGCAAGTTTTGAAACAGTACAGATGGTACCGGACAAGTACATGATGAAGATATCCATGATGGGCATGACGCTGCAGGAGCAAAAATACAACGGGACGAAAGCCATGTCCGGACAGATGGGGCAAAAGCAGGTATTCACCGAAGGTAAGGAATTTGAAGGCATCAAATCCCAGAGTGTGATTTTTGATCAGATGGAATACCTGAAGCAAGGTTATAAACTGGAGTTGAAAGGAATAGAAAACCTTGATGGTCAGGATTGCTACAAAATTGTAGTCACCAAGCCCGATGGAGATCAGGCCACGGAGTTTTATTCTGTAAAAACCAATTTATTGTACCGTGCTCTCCAGTCTCAGGATAGTCCCGGAGGACCGGTCACCGTCACTAATGAGTACAAAAATTACAAAGAGGTGGGAGGCATTATGTTTCCGCATACCATAGAGCTTTCAGGAGCCATGCCCACACCTATAGTTATGGAAATTTCCGAGATTCAGATTAACGGACCGGTGGATAAGTCCATTTTTGACATAGAATAGAAAGTTGCAACCGGGATATCAAAATTAAAATTCCCAAAAGACTGTAGGTTCAATACCGGTCTTTTGGGGATTTTTTTTATCTTCCATGATTCTCAGTTTTTATAGAGCTAAGCCATTCCTGCATATTAAGCCCCAATTATGCATCATAACTTACTGACTAAGAGCGAAATGGAAATGATTTAATGTGAATGCGGGTTCTATGCTGAAGATTATAAATACAAAGTAAGCATCCCACAAAGTACATCCCTTTTCGTCCAGATGAGGTGGCTTAACTTTGGGTCAAAAATAAGATATGAGATACAGTATGGAGCAAAGATCCCGGATATTGGATCAATTTCATCAGAGCGGACAAAGCATCAAGGCATTCTGTGCTGATAAGGAGCTCAAAGAGAGTACCCTGAGCTATTGGTTGAGAAATCAATGCCGGAGCACCTCTTCGAAGTTCAGGGAGATAGTGATGCCTGCTGCCGTATCACACCACCATATCATCATCGAATATCCCGGAGGAATAAAAATACATATACCGGCAGCTCTATCTGAGGTGGGTATGCTCTTGGCATTGGTCAGATGATAGGCTTTGGGTCACATCAGAGGTTTTACCTGTACCGCAGCAGTGTGGATATGCGCAAGGGATTGTGGAGTCTGGGCGGGATTGTACGGCAGGAGTTGAAAGCAGATCCGATGGATGGTTCGGTGTATGTGTTTTTCTCTAAGAGTTATCAGACTGTCAAGATGCTGGTGTGGGACGGAGACGGATTTGTGGTGTACATGAAGCGGCTGGAGCGGGGTCGATTTGAATCACTGACCTCAGTGGAGGGAGAGATAAAGTATGAGATCAGCTACCAGCATCTGGTGATGCTGTTGAGCGGCATATCTTTGGTGGGGATTCACCACAGACTCAGATATAGACCGACGAACCCACCGAAGCTTCCAAGACACACCTATGGCAGAAGTCACCGGTGGTAGCGGGACGGTATAAAAGCATAATAAACGGCTGAAAAAAACAGTAGAAAAAAGCAGAAAACAAATTATAAAATACTTGCATATATATAGCAGAGGTTGTATCTTTATGCTATGAGTTACGAAGCACTGTTAGCAGAAAATACAGCATTAAAAGACCTCAACCAGCAGCTTTTGGACAAGTATGCGTCTATGCAGGAAAAAGTGCTGGCACTGCAATATCAGCTTGATTTGTTTCGCAAGCAGATTTATAACAGCAAGTCAGAGAGGTTTGTGCCGGCAGATGACAGACAGCTCACCATATTTTCCATATTGGAATCCGCCTGTGAAGAATCACCGGGAGAATCCCCTGCAGAGCGGGCTAGCGCACCTGCCCCCGAGGCTGAAAAACAGACCATCAGCTACGAGCGTAAGAAGACCCGACATAAAGGGCGTCAGCTTATCGAAGGTTGTGGTCACCTGGAAGTAAGAGAGGAGTATTTGACACTGGAGTGTCAGGAAGGCGAAGTGGAGATAGGTAAGGAAATCACCCGAAAGCTAGCCATAGACATCCAGAAGCTGTATGTAAAGTGCATAATAAGGCCCAAATACAAAAACACCAGCACGGGCCAGATCCGTGTAGCAGAGTTGCCGTCCGAGGCCCTGCCGAAATGCGAAGCCGATGAGAGCCTGCTGGCACAGGTGGTAGTATCCAAATATGTGGATCATCTGCCCGAATACCGTCAGCAGCAGATATACAAAAGACAGGGAGTGGTAATCTCCCCCTCTACGATGAACAACTAGGTGCATCGCATTGCCATTGCTGCGTCCGGTAGCCGAATGTATCAAAAAACAGATATTGCAAAGCGGTTACATACAGATGGACGAAAGCACCATAAAAGTAATGTTTGTCAAAAAAGGTACGACCCATCAGGGTTATATGTGGGTCATAGTGGATCCGGTGAGTAAGTCAGGGTACTTTGAGTACCGGCATGGCCGGGGTCGGGCAGGACCTGCGGAGATGCTGAGGGATTACAAAGGCAAGATACAAAGTGACGGATACACCGTATATGAAACCATGGACCGCATCATGGCGGAGGTGGAGCATTACAATTGCTGGGCACATGCCAGGAGAAAATTTGTCGAAGCCACTGCCAACGATCAGGCACTAGCCCATACGGCATTGACGATGATACAGCAATTGTACAAGGTCGAGGAGCATTGCCGGACGCAACAATACAGTACCGGTCAACGCAAAGCCTTTCGTGCAGAAAAATCAGTACCCATACTCGAAGAGCTGAAAAGCTGGATAGACCGACATTCACTCACTGTAAGTCCGTCGTCACCCATAGGCAAGGCATTGAGCTACACCACCAGGCGATGGCAAAGCCTGATACGGTATGCCGGTACCGGAGATGTGGAGATAGACAACAATCTGGTGGAAAATGCCATACGCCCCCTGGCATTAGGGAGGAAAAACTATCTGTTTGCAGGAGGGCATGAAGCAGCATTGAACATAGCCACATTCTACACAGTATTGACCAACTGCAAGTCGCAGGATATAAATCCATACGAGTACTTGTATTGGTTTTTGAAAAAAGTGCCCGACACAAATATCAATGCCATTGAGACCCTCACCCCTGCCTCATTTAAAAACCAAGAATGATCTATCCCCTTGTACTTTGTCGAATGCTTACAATACATTATGCACAATAGAATTCGCAAAGAATGATTTTATAAGGGGCAAACATTAATTGCTATGGGAGCTAATGGTATTTGAAATTATTTTGCCACCATTTCAGGCCGTAATACCTGCCTGTCCGCAGACGGGGATTTTATGCTGTATAATTCATAATCAAAATTCCTTAAAAAAAGAAAGCGCAATCGTGATGGATTACGCTTTCTTTTTTAATTATTGAAGTTTATTTTTACCAGGATACATCATCCTCATTTTCTTTCCTGTCTTCTTCTGATTGTGATGCTTCCCATTCTGCCTGTCTCTTTTCGTATGCATCGTAGTCAAAATCAGGCATGAGATCATTTTTTACATGATTCACCGTTTCGTTCAACTGTGCCATGAAGCGGTTAAAATCTTCTTTGTACAGGAAGATTTTATGTCTTTCATAGCCGTCACTGTTGAATTTCTTCGTACTTTCAGTAATGGTAATGTAATAATCATCTCCCTTTGTGCGCCTTACATCAAAAAAGTAAGTCCTTCTTTTTCCGGCTTTTACCTTGGATGTGTACACACTGTCAAACTTACTTTTATCCTCGTATTCCACAATCGTTCCTTTTACATGAGAAAATAAAATACAAATGTATAGAATACCGTGAATTATACAAATTATTGTTTTATAAATTTTCCTGCACCAGCTGCTGCTCATACACTGCTGCGTAGAATCCTCCCTTTTGGATGAGCTCATCATGTGTGCCTTCTTCCGTGATGGTGCCTTTGTCTAATACTATAATTTTGTCATAATTGAGCAGATTGTTGGCCCTGTGGGTAATCATTATAACGGTTTTGTCGGCCAGGGCAGCGTTGAAATGCTGCATTATATGTTGCTCCGTAGTCGTATCCACGGCAGATAAGGCATCATCCAGGATCAGTATATCCGGTTTTTTAAGCAATGCTCTGGCTATGGAGATCCTCTGTTTCTGGCCACCTGACAAGCTTACTCCCCGTTCGCCCACGAGAGTGTCAAATCCGGAAGGCAGACGGATGATATCATCTGCCACAGCAGCATATCCGGCATGTTCCTTGATTTCAAGATCATCTGCATCAGCCACCCCAAAAGAAATATTGGAAGATACGGTGTCTGAAAAAAGGAATACATCCTGGGGTACATAAGCTATCTTGTTTCTGAGTACAGCCAGATTGTGGTCTTTGATATTTTTGCCATCTATCAGTATTTCACCATGCTGAATGTCATAAATCCTCAGTAATAAATCACCGATGGTACTTTTTCCGGAAGCTGTTTTACCTAATATAGCCAGTTTTTGGCCTTTGGATATTTTAAAACTTACATTGCTCAATGCCGGAATATCGACTCCGGGATATGCAAAACTGACATTTCTGAATTCTATATCTCCTCTTATGTCATAGACAGAATGATTGGTATTGATTATGGCCGGTTTGATGTCCATGAGTTCATTAATTCTTGCCTGTGAAGCCTCGGCCTCCTGTACGACAGAGGCAATCCAGCCTATGGCAGTCACCGGCCATGTAAGCATATTGACATACAGGATAAACTCTGCAATATTGCCGGCAGTAAGGCTGCCCTCATACACTCTGTGTCCGCCCACAATCACCACAAGCAGCGTACTCAGGGCAATCAGCAATATCATCAATGGCTGAAACCATGCCTCTACCCCTGCCAGTGACAAGGCCCTTTTCTTGAACTCTTCACTCTCTCCCTGAAAATATTTGACAAACCAATCTTCCTTTACATAAGATTTGATCACCCGGATGCCCGAATAGGCTTCCTGAGCCGTACTGTTGAGTTTGCCTAATTGCTGCTGTATCAGTGTACTCTTTACATTTATCAGATTACTGACATAGTATATAGATATCGACAATATGGGCAGTGGCAGCAAAGTGTAAATGGTGAGCTCCACATCTACTTTCAGCATGGCATAAATGGTCATGGCAAAAAGGGTGACAAGATTGATTCCATACAACAATCCGGGTCCGATGTAATTTCTCACCTTGGAGACATCCTCTGAGATGCGGGCCATGATATCTCCGGTTTTATGGGTCTTGTAAAAACTTTGATCCAGTTGCTGGAGATGGTTGAAAATTTCTTTCCGCATATCATATTCTATCAATCTGGACATGACTATCAGCGACTGACGCATAGCGTACATAAGCAGTCCTTTGAGGATGACATAGCCCGTAACGATAAGGGCAAACCATAGCAGTGTTTGGGATAACCGTTCATATAATCCCGATTGCAAAGCAGGATCCGCACTCTTGAGCGATTGTATTTCGTTCTGGACAAGATCGAGGGCTTCTCTGATTTTTTGGGGTATTAATATTCCATAGTAATTAGAACCCGTGACAAACAAAATCCCGAGAATAAGGTGCCATTTGTATTTAAGAAAATAAGGATTGAGTCTTGAAAGGTTCTTCACTGAGAAATAATCTTGCTATGTATCATAAGACAACAAGATTGTCCTTATTGGGTTCAGAGATGTAAAAATTAACTATGGATTTCTACCGTCAATCCGGATGGGCAGCAGGTTATTGTTGCTTGTCTTTTGAAAATATGAGAATAACCCCTGATTGGTCTTACTCCAGGACAATTTTTGATTCCTGCTTGTTAAGGGCCATCCTTTGTTCGACGCTGAGCGTGGCAAGTACTTTGGGTTTGTATTCTGATCTATTCTGGTGAGCTTGTCTGAGACTTCAAGCTTTTCCATCTTGGAGCTCAGGATGACATTGACCTTTTGATACTTTTCTTCAAAAATCTGAATCAGTTTTGTCTTTTGAATATTGTCCAGCGACCAGGCGGGATTGTGTCTTTTCAGCTCCATTTCAAGATTCGTGAGCTGCTGCTCTATATATTCAATCTTGGTCTGTGCATTGGCGGATACCAAAAGAAAAAGCATCAAAATGGTGGAAAATATTTTCATCTCTGCAAAAATTTATTCAAAAGTAATAAGTTTTTATGAAACCTGAATCAAAATCAGAAAAACTCACTTTAAATTTTTCCAAAAAGAAGTTATGCGGGTGATTTTTTCTTTACAATTATCAATGGAGTATAAGGTAAGCAGTTTATGTCTGTCTGTTGCTATGGTTGTGGCTGCAGGGTCTTGACAAATTCTGTCAGCAGCCTGATACCAAAGCCTGAAGCTGCCCTTTGTTTGGTAAACTCAGTATCGGTAAATGCCACCCCGGCAATATCCATATGCAGCCATTGAGGATGATTTTCTGTAAAAAACTCCAGAAATTTTGCCGCAGTGATGGCACCTGCAACCGGTTTGGTACTCAGATTCTTGATGTCTGCCATATCAGACTGCATCTCTGTCATATAGTCATCCCACAAAGGCATTCTCCAGACTCTTTCCCCCGATTTGTCCGCTGCCTCCATGATACTCTTTGCCAGATCATCACTTTGAGTGAATATACCCGCTGCATGGTATCCCAGTGTCTGTACAATACTGCCGGTCAGCGTGGCTACGTCGATGATGTGTGCCGGATTAAAGTTTTTGATGAGATAGGACAGACCATCAGCCAGAATGAGTCTGCCCTCAGCATCTGTATCTATCACTTCTATACTTTTGCCGCTGTAAGAGCCTATAATATCTCCAGGTCGGGTACTGTATGCGTCCACGCTGTTTTCTGCGCAGGGCAGGATCGCTACCATGTGGATGTTCAGTTTCAGTTTGGCTGCCATCTCAATGCATCCGAGTACTGCGGCGGCACCTGCCATGTCGCTCTTCATATATCCCATATTGGCCGATGGCTTGATAGACAGCCCTCCGGTATCAAAGCTTATGCCCTTTCCTACAAGTCCCACCACAGGATTGACGGACACAGTATCAGGACCTTTATATTCAGCGACGATCAGATAAGGTGGATGAATGCTGCCCTGTCCTACGGCCAGTAAAGCTTTCATTCCAAGGGTCTCAAGTTCGGTTTTGTCATATACAGTCACTGTATATCCGTGGGTCCCGGCGGAGGCTTTGGCTGTATTGGCAATGAATTCAGGGGTCTTTACATTGGACGGTAAATCTACCAGATGCATCATGGACAACTGTGTATCTGACATGAGCATCGCCTCTCTTATGATTTGGGCATTCCGGGCAGATTGGGTGACGATGCAGATTTCCCGGGTAGGAATGACTTCTTTTTCGTATTTAAAAAAACCATTGAGCTTCAATCCCGCCAAGGTGCCGGTGACGGCTTGATATATGAGGCTTTCAGACAAGTGGTCCACGTACAACGCTATGGTCTCTGAGAGCTTTTTGCGGTTCTGATAGATGACTGATCTGAAATACTGGCTTGCCTTTCCGCTGTCTTTGCTTTCTCCCAATCCAAGCATCAGTATCTTTTGTACAGGATCTTTCCCGTAGCACATGAGTATTTCTTTGGCATCTCCTGCAAAGTCTTTTTCATGAAATACAGAACTCAGTCCCTTGAGAAACTCATAATCTGCCTGGTTTTTCTGGAAGGCTGCTATGACATCATGGGGCTTATCAGGCGGATTCTTTGAGATGAGTATATTCATAATTGTGTTTTGTAGTATCAGATCTATCAGTATTTTGAAAAATATAGCCACTTCAGGGCTTTGGGAAACTGCTCGCCCCAATGTATCTCTCTGTGCTCTCCGTCGGGGTTATGTGCAAATATTATGTCAAAATCGTCATATTTTCTTTTTTCCTGAAGCAGATTTTCCATCCTGAGCACATTGCCATAGTGATTGGGACTTTCCATCCCTCCGGCATACAAATATATATCTGTCTTACCATACGGAATGAAATTTTTCGCCATGTGATAGATTTCTTCAGAAACCCACAGACTGGGAGAAAAAATCATCAGCTTACTGAAAATGTGTTTAAACTGAAATCCGGCATACAGGCTGATTAGGCCTCCCAATGAACTTCCACCGATCCCCGTAAATTCTCTCTGTGGCAGTACCCGGTATTTTTTGTCAATTTTAGGTTTGAGATCTTCCATGACAAATTTCAGATACAACTCCCCCTGCACATCGGTATATTTTGAAGTAGGATAGGGGAGCAGCTCCTGTATTCTGAGCTTGCCTCCATGATCTATCGCAACGATGATTACATCCCCCATATTTTGGGCAGCGAGCTTAGCCAGGGATTTGTCCACACCCCAGTTTCCATATGGAGCATATTCATCAAAGAGGTTTTGCCCGTCGTGCAGGTAGAGCACCGGATAGCTCTTTCGGGTCTCATAATAGTCATAGGGCAGCAGGACGGATATTCTGCGTTTTCTGCCTAATTGGGGGATTTCGTAATCTTCCGCCAGGATTTCTATCCTCGGGTGATAAAGTTTTTGTACCAGTTCCATAAGACATGCAAAAGTAAAAATAACTTTACTTTTTGTTAATAAACATAAATTTTTATCTTGTGATGGATACACATTTTAAAATATATAATGTGAAAACAATTATGAAACAATAGTTTGAGTGGTAATGATTAAAATGGCGCAGTCGGATTAGTGTTCGGTATCCCAAAGTGAGATTAAATTAAAATTGCCATATAGTGGTGATATATTGATATTTTTCTTATCTTTGCACTCCGTTTTAAAAAAGTCTTTAGAACATGAAATTTCTGGATCATTTTTCATTGCCATATTCAGGGATGAAAAATGGTTTGCATCATTACGAGTTTGACATTTCCTCTGAGTTTTTTCATGAATTCGGAAATCTGCCGGTAAGTGATGGTGCAGTCAGCGTGAAGCTCGAAGTTGATAAAAGGTCAACTCACAGTATTGTTTCCTTTGAAATTTACGGGTCAGTGTTTACTCAGTGTGACCGTTGTCTTGCAGATATCCACCTGCCCATTTCCGGTCATTACACCCTGCATTTTAAAACAGGGCAGGGTGAGGATGACGGCGAAGTGGTTTTTTTGCCGGAGGATGTCACCAGGCTGAATGTCTCACGATACATATATGAGTTCATCTGTCTTTCTGTACCAGTCATGAAGGTATATGATTGCAGAAACGATGACTCACCACCCTGTGACATGGCAGTACTCCGGAAGTTGGGATTGCTTGAAAGCAGGGATGAGGAATTAAAAACTGATACCGGATTGCAGGACCTGGCAGATTTATTTAAAAGTTGAAATTGATCTGATATTCTGTCCTTTTTATGTGGTTGCAGATTCGCATGAAGGATAGTTGGACGATATAAAACATTGATTGATACATAAAAAGATTGTAAAATGGCACATCCGAAGAGTAGAGTTGGTAAGGCTAGAAAAAACAAAAGAAGGACGCATCACAAAGCTGCGATGCCACAGTTGACCGTTTGTAAAACTACCGGTGAAACCCACATGATGCATCGTGCTTACTGGCATGAAGGTAACATGTATTACAAAGGTCAGCTTGTCATAGAAGGTGCACCTGCTGAAGTCGAAGAGTAAACATAATTCACTGAATGAAAACATACAGGCCTGATTGTTCAATCCGGCCTTTTGTCGTTTATCCAAACTGTAAATCATGAAAAGAATAATAAATTCCCCTAAAGCACCGTCTCCCGTAGGTCCCTACAACCACTCCAATCTGGCGGGCAATACCTTGTATGTTTCCGGGCAGATAGCTATTGACCAGTCCACAGGCACTCTTGTAATGGACAGCATAGAGGCTGAAACACATCAGGTATTGAAAAATCTGGGTTACATCCTCGAAGAGGCCGGCATGACCTTTGAAAATGTGGTGAAATGCACTGTTTTTGTCACCGATATGGAACAATACAGCCGGATCAATGCCGTGTACGCTCAGTACTTCAATGAGGATACAGCACCTGCCCGGGAATTGGTACAGGTAGCCAATCTGCCTAAGTATGTAAATGTCGAAATCAGCTGCATTGCAGTAAAAGACTAAGCTTCTGCGGTTCGGGTAAAAATCAATACCACTCCTATCCTGTTTTACTCCATTTCTGGGGATTCAAAACCAGGTTTTGACCTCGTGCATCTTGGAATTATTTCGTATCGGTTTGTTTTTGCGATCTGTACATTCAAGGTTCAGTGCATATACTTTTACATTCCCAACTGTGCCTTGTAGGCAGGATCCACTTCCTGAAATCCGACTTTTATGGCATTCTGCAACTCTGCCCTTGCTTCATTGATCTGATTGAGACCAGCATGCGTTCTTGACTTTTCATAATAAAACAATCCCTTGCTGCTGTTGAGCTTGATTGCCTGTGCATAGGCTGGGATGGCTTCCTGCGGACGATTGAGCATACGCAGGGCCCTACCTTTTTCGTACCAGATGTCAGCATTGTAGGGATTGAGCTTGAGGTAGGATTCGATATCTTCGAGCGCTTTTTCCATATTACCCATATTGTTGTAAATGACCGAACGGTTCAGATATCCTACGGCATGATCGGGCTTGAGTTCTATACCTTTGTTAAAGTCTTCCATGGCTTTATCCAGCTCTCCCAATCTGGCATATGTAGCTCCTCTGTTGACATAAAATTCACCGTCCTCAGGTGAATACTCTATAGCCTTATTGTAATCATTCAGGGCCAATAGCAGGGTATCTCTGCCTTTAGCTAAAGTAAAATACAATTTTGCTCTGCTGTTGTAAGCCTGAGGTTGGTCGTCCTTCATGCTTATCGTGGCATTGTAGTCAGCCAGGGCTTCTCTGATCATTCCTTTGTCTCTGTAAAAATTAGCCCTGTTGCCATAAGGCAAGGTGGTCTTTTGATAATACTTCAGGACATGGGTCCACAGGGAACCGCTGTCCTTCCATATCTTGTTTTGCTGAAAGGTCATGAATGCAAAAATCAGCAGATAGACAGCAGTGCCTCCTGCCAGAATGGTTCTTTTTTCGGGCTGCTCATGCCAGAATTTATCAAAATACCAGGCAACTATAAAAAACAAGCCGAAATAGGCTATGTAAGTAAATCTGTCTGCCAGATAGCCCTGACCTGCTCCCAGAATCTGTAACAGAAAAATGATGTTTACAATAAAGAAAGAAATACCAAAAAACACGGCTTTATATTGATGGACAAAACTTTTGTATAATACCCAGAGGGTGATGGGAAGCATCAACATCGTGGGATAAAAGTAAGCCGGAAAATAATTGGGGTATGGATAGAGTGGGGACATCCGGAAAGGAAATATAAACTTGACGATATAAATCAGGTAACTGAAAGACCCGACAAACAATCGCTGAAATATGGTGAAATTGGTAGTGTCTTCAACCACGGTGAGTGAGCCAAACTGTCTGAGTTTAAACATACCATATACTCCGAAAAATAAGGAAAGTGCCAGATAAGGAATTTTGTTGAAAACACTGTTCAATGACCATTTTTTATCCATGAAATAATCCACCGCCATCATACTCAGAGGAAGGGAAACGGCCTGGATTTTTGAAAAAAGTGAAAGCACAAAAAATATTGTTAACCAGATCAGTCTGGAACTTTTCGCATCAATTTTGTACCGTACATATTGCAGCAGGGCCGCTAAGTAAAAGACACCGAAAAGCACATCTTTCCGCTCTGTCACCCATGCCACGGATTCTACCCTCATGGGATGTATGCCAAAGAGCAAGGCAGCTACGAAAGCTCCCTGCCACCTTACACCCAGCAGCATGACAATCCTGAATACCAGCAAGACACAGATCAGGTGGAGTAAAACATTATTCAGGTGCCAGTAAAAGGGTTGGTCTAAGCCGAAATACAGTTTTTCGATGGCAAAGGTCCAGATAGTAAGAGGGTTGTAGTTTCCAATTACCTGTGACTGGAAAATTTCTTTGGTGTTTTGCCAGAAGTTTTCTTTATTTATTGTAGTGACTAATGGATTTTCATAAAAATTACGATCATCGTCCCAATTTACAAAATCATTGTGTAATGCCGTGGTAAAGCACAGGAAAGTGATAGCCATGGCAGCTAATCCCCACATCCAGTAATTCTTTTTGACCGATAAGGACTTTTTGCTTTCTGAACCTGTCCTCTCTTGCATTGAACCGGATGCTACACCGGTTTTGGTTTTGATTGGTTTCTTTTTAGCCATTATGTCACGATTATATATGACAAAGTTATGAAATATGTGGTTATATTATCTCTTACCGTAAGATAAATCCATTGTTATCCTTTATTTTGAATGGTAGAAATGCAGGTATTTCAGTTATAGAGGACTTTTCGGGTCGAAGCAGTGAAAAAATTAATGATCAAATACCTGATTTTACAGGCTTTGTTTTGGGGATCTTGTAAGGTGAAATTAGAGAATGTATATTTACAGTGCTGATAAGGTCAGACCATGGCAAGATGGATTCATATCATTAGCTGGTTGTTTTTCTGTGATACAGTCATGCTTCACGGACAAAGCTGCCCGTCTCAGCAATTGATGGATATAGGTCTTTCAGCTTTAGGGGCAACGTATATAAAAAATGCTTTGGATTTGCATGAAGAGGAATGCCTGGTGTATTCGGAAGCAGCCTTTGATTGTGTTACTTTTGTGGAATGGACCATAGCAAAGTATCTGACATCCCGTTCAGGTGTATCCAATACCGGAGATATTGAATCTGTTCTAAGGGGCATAAGGTACAGAAATGGATGTATTGACGGCTATTTATCCCGATTGCATTATTTTTCGGAATGGATTGCTCAGAATGCACTTATTAACGGTCTGAACGAAATCACAGGAGGTCTGGATGGTGCTGTCGTTCAGAAAAAATCCCTTTCCTACATTTCACGGAATAAACATCTTTACCCTCGGTTAAGAAATGAAGGGGATTTAATGAGACTTAGAGCCATTGAAAAACATTTATCTTCCTTCGAATTTTCTATGGTACCTAAAAATCAGGTTGACAAGGTGTTAAGACATATTCATCACGGGGATTTGATAGTTTTTGTTTCGGCATTATCTGACCTGGATATAGCTCATGTGGGATTTGCTCATGAGCAAGGGGGAAAAGTCTATTTGCTGCATGCCTCAGAGCAGAATAAACGGGTAGAAATATCCGATGAACCTCTTGATATTTACCTGAAAAGGAGGAAAAAATTTGCCGGAATCAGAGTTTTAAGAATCGCAATCTGATTATTCAAGGATTTCAGGTGCCATACCCATGCTGCTGAAACCTCCGTCGTGATATAGATTCTGCATGGTCACCATGCGGGTATAGTCTGAAAACATGGCCACACAGTAGTCGGCACATGATAAAGCATCTGCATTGCCCAATGGCGACATTTTGTCCGCATAACCAAAAAAGTCAGTAAATCCTTTGACGCCGGATCCTGCTGTAGTGACTGTAGGTGATTGGCTGATGGTATTGACTCTGACTTTGGCCTTCTTGGCCCAGTGATAACCGAAACTTCTGGCAAAACTTTCAAGTAAGGCTTTAGCCTCGGCCATCTCACTGTAGTCTGGAAATACCCTTTGAGCAGCAATGTACGATAAGGCCAGAATGGAGCCCCACTCATTCATGGCATCCATTTTCATGGCGGTCTGCATCAGTTTGTGGAATGAAATAGCTGACACATCCAGCGTGGTTTTCATCCATTCGTAATTGAGGTCGGTATATTCCTTCTTTTTCCGCACATTGACAGACATGCCTATGGAGTGCAGCATAAAATCGATTTTTCCACCCATCAGTTCCATGGATCGGGCAAGCAGATTTTCGAGATCTTCCACACTGGTGGCATCGGCCGGTATTACTTCAGTATTGAGTTTTTTGGCAAGATCATAAATACCGCCCATTCTAAGCGCCACAGGGGCATTGGTGAGTACTATCTGAGCTCCTTCTTCCGCACATCGCTCAGCTACCTTCCATGCAATGGATTTATCATCCAAAGCTCCGAAAATAATGCCCTTTTTACCTTTGAGTATTCCGTTTGTCATAAATTGATAATATCTGTAGGGACAAATATATAAAATCTTTTTCCAATGATTAATGAAGATTGAATTGAATATTCTGAATGAATCGAATCCACCGCAGGTGGAAACGACGAATGATCTGAATGATTCGAACGACGAATGATTTGAATGATTCGAACGACGAATGATTTGAATGATTCGAACGATGAATCCGCCGGCGGCGGAAACGATGAACAATCTGAACGATGAATGATTTGAACAATTCGAATCTGCCGCCGGCGGAAACGATTCGAATGCGCCGAAGGCGGAAAATTAAAGGAAAATGATTCGAAAGATGAACCATGATTTCCGAAATCTAAAAATCAAACCAATAAGTAAATTTGTTAATATCCGGTACAAAAACACCATTTTCAAAAAGATTCCCGCATATTTGTTTGGACATTCGTCCATGAGACCGAAAAAATGAGTATACTCCTTTTCTGATGGCCACAGAAAAAGACTTTTTCGTTTTGCCGGCGAACGATGAAAAAATACATTTTTTGACTTAAAAAAACTTATTTATCATGAAAAACGCAATTTTATTTTTCAAGAAACGGGGGGGCAGAATTTAATTATTATGTTTCTTTTTTTGTTTTGTGACCAAATTAAGTCACAGCAATATTTTACAGTAGAATTGGGAGCGAGTTACGATCAAAATTATTTAAACCAGTTTCAGAGTATTTCAGAAGCGGAATCTTTTATTTATACAATCATAGATGGAGTAACATGTTTGTATTTGGATTTACCTACAAGCAAAAAACTGATATTTGAAATTTCAATTCTCCGAAATATCAATATTGATCCACAGCTCAATACAAATCAAAGAAGACTATATGCTACAAGATATTGGTTCAATCAACAAGATTTATGCAATAAAGTAGATATTGCAGTTCACTTATCCACTAATCTTATTGGAAATGATGGTCAGGCGTCCGGCGGACTATGTGGTGTATCACCGAATGGGGGTGTTGCCATCGCAGAAGCAGTGCCTTCTCAACTCAACAAATCAATTCAGATTGTAGCCCATGAAATAGGCCATTTATTGTCTATGGTACATGAAACTTCAGCCTTTTGTGCTATTTTCAAAGGCTTGATGTGTGGTGTAAGCAATTATGACTGCAATGAATATACGCTATCAAATGATAACATATTAAACTTGGAGAATAAGATATCAAATAGTACTTGTTTAAATGAACTGAATGTAAATGTTATCAATACAAATTGTCCAAACTGCTCTCCCAATATTGTAATCACAAGTGTATCCCAAAAAGATTACCATGTCGATTTCGGATGTGACCCGTCGACGGAAGAATTTACTTTGGAAGCTTCAATTTCAAATAGTTGTGAATTTGATAGAAACTATAAACTTGCAATAAGTTACCATTCCGATTTTATAGAGATAGTTGAAAAAGAGCTGGAAATGCAGGACGTACCTACAAGTGGTAATGTAAATTTCAATAGAGAGATAATTTTAGATTGGATACAATTAAAGAAAGGTGCCGGAGCCATCAATATGGTAAAAGTAAGACCAAAAAATTCCGGTTATATTGTAGATAATGCACAACTCGGGTATCCAAATCTTGCATCAGTAAGTTTTACTTATATGTATAATCCACCCGGACCTGTTATCGATATTGCACAACCTATTAATCCGGCCCCTGTACTTTCCCAGTCACAAGTTTATTACAGATTTTTCTACAATCATCAAATCGATAAATCCAACCAATCCTTCACAAAGGTATCTGAACTCACTAATCCCAATTCTGTTGACATAAATAATTTCTGTCTCGGAACAAAATTTGATATTTATCTGGATGGAATTTTTGAAGTGGATATTGATAAAGAGTTCTGCAACACTAATTTTTATTTCACTCCGGACTCCAGACTCATCATACGGGATGGCAAAAGACTTACCCTGACAAACAGCTCACTGAATAGCTGCGATGCTAAATGGGATGGTGTCATCATCGAAGGATCCGGCGCTTTATCCATGAATAATTCAAAAATCATCAATGCAAAAACAGGAGTATTTTCCGACTCAGAAAAAGCTACGGTAAGTGTCAAAGATGGATGTACCTTTGAAAACAATCATACAGGAATGGAACTCAGGAGAAGCAAACTTGTGTCGCTGACCAATTCCACTTTCAAAGACGGGCATAAAGGAATAGTTTTGGAAAGCTGTCCCCCTGTTTTTGCATTGGATTGCACTTTTTCTCAACTCACCTACGGCATTGAAAGCAATCATACATCTCTGTGGGTCTCAGGAGGAAATTTTACAGGGAAAAGTACCGCAAATGGTAGCAGAGCCATCAATCAGATCGGAACCGGCAATTATTTGTCCCTTAAGAATAAAACTTTTTTCACCAACTGGCACCTGGGGGTAGTCACCAGCAGAAGCTCGTTAGATATTGATGATTGCACATTTGAAAACAATCAGATAGCTGCAGCAATAGGTCTCACCGGTGGTTTGACACATTACATATATAAAACCACGTTTAAAAATGGTGTACGTGGTGTACTGAGTTCATTAAATTCAGCTTTCAATGATTTTTCGAGGATTCAGAAATGCACTTTTGATGGCTTTGATTTTGCAGTAAGTATCGGAAATCAAACAGGAAATAAAGGCTGGTTGATTTACGACAATGAAATCACGAATGTAAGACAGCGTGGCATACGCCTTACCAGTTCTGTTTTTAACAGAATAGAAGATAATCCGATAATATCAGCAGATGGAAGGTCCAATCCAAAACTGATCACTTTGGAAGGCAGCCCGACCAATATCGTGAGCAACAACATACTGGATAATCTGAGCTCCGCCCCCGAATCCAATCAGATAACCGGCATATATGTAGCTGAAAGTATGGGCAATCTCATCCAATGTAATACTGTAAATGGTGGAAGTTTTGGCATCAATGTATGGGGTACAAGCAATGGCAACTACAACCGCAACACAATGTCATCGAGCTACACCGGACTATACTGCGGACTCTATCCATCCAACGGCCTCGCTTTGATGGGTCAGCAAATGCACCGGTTTAACGTGTGGAATAACGGAAGTTTTAATAACGCTGCAAAACATCTTTCAGCTGATCCTTATTTTGTGAATCTATCCGAATTCTCAGTAGATCATTTACAGGATAGCAGATACAGACCTAATCCAATTTCATCTGTATCTTCAGATTGGTTTAAGAATGAAACAACGGGCACTACAAGTACAACCTGTAGCGGATCAACTAATGTTGGAGGGTCATACAATATGCCCGGGCTGATGGAGAATGATGATAATTATGATATCGGTCTGATTCAGGAATTTGTTGGTGGCGATTTTAATTTCGGAGCGTTTAATGCTGCGCTCAATTTCAGTGCGGATTTCAGGATTTATAATGCGGTAAAAGACTCCGGGCAGGATAGCTTATTTAAGAATGTACCCAATATCCATAGCTTTATGGCGACGCATAGTGCAGGGAATATAGGAAAACTGTACGAAGCATCATCATTGATTCAGTCATCCCGATATGCTGATATATCTCTGACTGATGTCATAGATACTCTAAAATCGCTTTTGACAACATATGAAATTGATCAGCCGCATCTCACCGAGCAACAACAATTGCTCCGGATGGATGATATTTATGTGGCAGACAGCACAGTGAAGGTCATTTATGCTAATATCAGAGATCAGCATTTGCATAATATTGATGATGTCCTCATTATA
This sequence comes from Saprospiraceae bacterium, assembly GCA_016716335.1. Taxonomy (GTDB): domain Bacteria; phylum Bacteroidota; class Bacteroidia; order Chitinophagales; family Saprospiraceae; genus OLB9. Next base: position 42,127 of record JADJWN010000006.1, read on the forward strand.
CTCAACAATATTTACGACACACTGACTCCTGTGCTCAATCAGATAGCAATACTGCGTGCAGTAGCATCGCTACACAAAAATGATACGCTCACTACAGCGGAGTGGCTGACTTTGACCGATATTGCAGCACAATGTCCGCTTTCGGGAGGTGAGTCCGTATATGCTGCCAGAGGATTGCTGGAAACAAAAGGAGATTTGATGTATTACAATGATCACGACCTTTGTGACACTACTGAAATACGGTCATCACACACATACAATCGTGTAGGTATCCACCCCAATCCTTCGTCCGGTTTTTTTACAGTGTATGCTCCGGATACCATACATGGGATATCAGTATATGATATGCACGGAAGAAGATGGATACAGCAATCAGGGTCGTTTGGCAATTTTTACCAATTAGACGGAAGAGCTTTACAACCAGGCTTGTACATTATTAAAGTTGAATGTGGGGATAAAGAAAAAATCTTCTCTTCAAAAATCATAAAAATTGATTGAAAGTATGTTCAAACACTTTTCAATTTTTATATTATTTATTATTATTTGTATTGGGACTGTATGGTCCCAATACAAATATGATAGTCATTATGTGATGGGTTATTGGAGTGATAATGGTTTTACTGATCCAATTTTAAATTTCAAGGCTGATTCAGTACATATTTCTTACGAAAAGTTAGCCTTGGAATTTACAATTGAAGGTTCAAATATTTCAAATGCAGAAGGAAAATTACAATTTTACTTCAATGGTTGTGGATTAGCTAATTTTAAGCATCAAATTATTGAAAACGGAACAGGATTCAATCCTGGTTACATAACAAATGAATATTGTAATGGTACATCACGCTATCCATCCGGTCAACAATCCATGATAACACTCCCCTTTAAAAATAACCCGGATCGTTATTTTATTTTTCATGAGAGAGTTAATATTTATTCAGACAGAGATACATTATTCTTATTCAGTGATCTGAATTACTCAGTGGTGGATATGTCTCTCAATCAGGGTAAGGGTAAAGTGATACTCAAAAACATACCCGTATTGGATGATACCATTCTGGGAGCAGGAAATCTCGCTGCTGTAAAACATGCCAATGGCACAGACTGGTGGCTCATAAAACAGGACTCCCGCAATACCAACAACTATTATAAAATCTGGATAAAAAATGACGAAATCATCCCCTGGGACCAACAAAAAATCGGTAACAGCTGGATAAGCGACGCAGGCAGTCAGGCTGCATTCTCATCAGATGGTACAAAGTATATGCGTTTTTCCGGTCGGGATGGATTGTACGTCATGGATTTTAACCGGACAAATGCGATCTTTTCCAATTTCCGTCATGTACCTACTACACAGGAAGCCCTGTTTAACGGTGCATCCTTCTCACCCAATGGTCGCTTTGTGTACCTCGGCAACGGACCACATCTGTATCAGGTAGATCTGGATGAAGATGAGCTGCGTCTCGATACAGTGGCTGTATGGGATGGCAGCTTCGGCAATGAGTGGGGGCAGCCTAATTGGTTTGGTGCTATGCAGACAGGGCCGGATTGCCGCATATATATGCATACAGGTTATTGTCTGCCCCTATATGCACATCATCATGGAACCGGACAAAAAGGGAAAGGACTGCGATGTAAGACAGCACGTCCTGAAGTTTGAGACCCCTGTATGTAATATTCCGTATTTTCCCAACTTCCGACTTGATACACCCTATCCCTATTGCAATCAGGATATTGTGGTGGTGACGGGGACACAGCAAGTATATGTAGCTCCTAAAGAAAAAACTTCTGCTAAAATCTTCCCCAACCCATCCACAGGCATGTTCACCATTCAGGCTGATGAATCCATACATTCTGTTGCTGTATATGATTTGCAGGGTAGCCTTAAGTTGATACAGACTGTTCAATCAGGTAAAACATGTACGCTTGATGCTTCCTCACTTATGCCGGGTATGTATTTTATAGCCATCCGATATATTGGGACTGACAAAACTGACATGTCAAAAGTCATTAAAATAGAATGAAATGATGAAAATCCGGAATATTCTTATTTTATTGATATATTTTATTTGTATCGGGACTTTGCAGTCCCAATACAAATATGACAGTCATTTTGTGATGGGGTATTGGAGTGATTCAGCTGGTAAAGATCCTATTATAAATTTTAACTCAGATTCTCTACAAGTAGATTATGACAGTCTAGCTTTTGGGATGATTATAGCTGGAGCGAACATGTCAGACTATTATGGTAATCTCGTGTTCTATTTTAATGGTTGTGATTTAGCAAATAATTATAACGAAATAATTGAAAATGGCACTGACTTTAATCCTGGATTTATTGCTGAAAATAATTGTCCAGGCAACAATGGTTATACATCCGGCCAACAATCCATGATAACATTGCCGTTCAACAATAATCCTGATCGATATTTTATTTTTCATGAAAGGAAGAACATATATTCAGACAGAGATACATTATTCTTATATAGTGATCTGAATTACTCCATAGTAGATATGGCTCTGAATCAGGGTAAGGGTAAAGTGATACTCAAAAATATACCCGTATTAGATGATACCATCCTGGGAGCAGGAAATCTCTCTGCCGTAAAACATGCCAATGGCACAGACTGGTGGATCATCAAACAGGACTCCCGCAATACCACAACTATTATAAAATCTGGCACAGCACATGACAAAAAAAACAAATAGCCATACGTAATTGTTTGATTTGTAACACATTAAACCTTAATTACGATGGCTACAGGCAAATTTACAATTCTTGCCTGGGAATTGTATGAGAACCTACCGACCTTAACAAAACCAAGAACTGATTTTATTGCACTATTTATCTTATCCATCCTAAAAGTAGGAACAGTCAACCTGGTAAAAGTTGCTATTGGCATGACCACCGATGCAGATACAAATTCGAATTATCGAAGGATCCAACGATTTATGGATCAAGTCAGATGGTGTTTCCAAAGCCTGGTACCTTTGATATTAAAATGGAGTGGTATTGACGGACCTCTGACCTTGGTGATAGACAGGACGAACATGAAGTTGGGAAAGAGTGACATCAATATTCTTCGTGTGAGTGTTTTGGGTGAGCAGTTTTGCGTTCCGCTCATATGGAAGTTATTGCCCAAACGAGGCAACAGTTCTCAACAGGAAAGGATAGACTTGATTTCCGAATTGCTGCTCATCCCGGGATTACCCGATATAAAAGTTATGATCGGGGATCGTGAATTCGTGGGGGCTACCTGGTTTAAATATCTCAAAGACAATAAGATAGGAATATTAATCAGGCTCAAAGACAACCAAAGAGTAAAGCGATATGGTAAATATCATAAGGTGGCCAATATCATCAAAGGTAATACCCGATGTACAGTGCAATGTGATGGTAAAAAATACCGGATGGCGGATGTACAGATTTACATACATGGTTTCAGGTACAGGAACTCCGACGGCAAAATAGAAAACCTGATAGTGGCATCATTTGAAAAGGAAACGAAAGTGAGTAAGGAATACTCGGACAGATGGCACATAGAGGTTATGTTCAAAAACTTTAAGTCCAATGGATTTGACATGGAAAGCACCCATGTCAAGATTTGGAAGGCTTGAGACACTGTTTGGATTGTTGACCTTGGGTTATATCTGTGCAATAAATGCAGGAAAATAATTAAAGAAGAAAACCAAAATTATTTGAAATTTCAGCCAATGGCAGACCAAAATTAAGTATATTTAGAGCCGGATTTGATGAATTAATGAATGTACTTCTCAATGGGTTTACTAAAAGATTTAACCTGATTTTTAAATTTTGTCATGTGCTTAGGTAATTTTAATAACTTATGTATTGCGGATGGCTTAAATGTTTTTCTTATTGAAAACACAAGTCAGATTAAAGGGGAAGCAGAAATCAGAGGAAATAAATGTTGGGTTAATGTAAATAATTTGGATGCATCAGTTCCGGTAATTATCCATGAAATCGGACATTGCTTCGGCTTGTTTCATACTAGTGACAGACCTGAGACTTTTGCAACAAATGTCAACAATATGACTAAAACCTGGCAATGTGATGAACAAGGTAATCTGGGGCCTGTCTATTTTCATGAAAGTTTCACTGACTGCGAAGGCGTATCATTAACATTCTTATGGGAAATTGAGAATGTAAATGGTGAAAACAGTCATGTTAGTGGCGATTACGTGAGAGATACTCCTTCTGATATTAATATAAGTAGTGGGTGTGTACCTGACCCTTATCAAAACTGTACTACTGTATCCAATGCTTGTAGTAATAAACTGAACCCTAAATCAAGAAGAGACCCAAATTGCCAGATTTTAAAACCTGATTGGTTTAATTTTATGAGGAGAACCATTAAGCCTGAATGTTTGGATCACTTTACTGTTGGCCAGGTATCCAGAATGCATGGTGTAATATATCAGTATCTATCCCATTTATTACTGAATGAAATCCCTGATTATTTTACCCCTTGCACTCATTGTTTTGCTGGAGATGATAATCCTTGTTATATTTGTACGGAGATTCCTACTCAGGATATTATAATTAATCAAAATACAATTTTCCAGCAGAATCAGATACATGGTACCCTCGTTATTAAAGCAGGTTCAGTTTTAATCATAAACAATGAAATAGAGTTAACTCCCTATTCTCAGATTATCATTGAAGTGGGTGGAAAACTAATCATAGACGGAGGCAAATTGACCAAATGTTCTGGTGTGAATAAATGGAAGGGAATCAAAGCATGGGGTAATCCGTTATTTGGCCAGTCACATGCTGTAGAACTGAAAAATGGTGCGGTGATAGAATATGCAGAAACCGGGATAAATACATCTAATCCGGTGTATGGAGGAATATTCGGATATTTTGATCTTTCAGGAGCTAAAATTACTGTTGAAAATTCTACGATAAGAAACTGCGATGTGGGTATAAATTTTGGACCATTTGGTTATTCAGCAGAATTTTTTTCCTGGGAAGATGGAAGTTATATAAAAAATTCTACATTTTCCAACTGTTTGACCGGAGTTAAACTGTCATCAAATTTAGGAGTTGAATTCTCGGATACAGACTTTATGGGAAATAGTACTTACGAAGGAATTGCGGCAATAAATTCTAAGGTTGAAGTAAGTAATTGTAGTTTTGAAGGCAGAACAGGTATATTACTGATGGCTACATGGCCAAGTCTGTCAGGCTCATTGATTGAAAATAACTTTTTTTACAGTGATGATGGTATTTTGATAGAATCACATGAAAATGCTGAACCTCACAGCATAAGAAGAAACTATTTTAATGGAGCCAACGGAATTGTGGCTACCGGACAGTCATGGTTCAGTATTCATAATAATGATTTTATAGGAAATTTAGTCGGTACTTCCAATTTCTATACGGGTGATGATTTTAATATTATAAAAGGTAACTATTTTGTGGGAGATAAATATGGAAATTCTGTCTATGGTATGAACAGTACTGAATATCTGAATAATTGTTTTACTTTATCTGAACAGGCTGATATAGAATTATATCATGAGTCATCCATTTTTATATCACAGGGCACAGCTGAATTAGCAGCCGGAAATTGTTTTACCAAAAATGGAGTACCACAGATATTGACAGGTGATAACACAACAAGTTTTGATTATTTTCTCAAGTCAAATACCATTCCTCAGTCCTGCAAACATCCCGGGTTTGGAAATTTTAATATAAAACCATCCCAATTTGAAGAAAATTTAGAATGTGGAACCGGTTTTGAAGTCAATATTCCAATAAATTACAGATTATGTATTATACCCTCGTCACTAAATGAAAAAAGAATAAAGGAGGTTGCTCTACGGGCAGAAATCCTACGGATAAAAAATATTCCGAATATTTCTCCTAGATTAAAGCAGCTGCTGATAGCAGATTATGAAAGATGCCTCAAAAAGCTGGTAAACATGCATGGAATACAGATTATAAAAGAAGAGCAGGATGGCAGAGAGAAAGCCATTGAATATTTTTCAGAACAGCCCCTTTTCAGTCATCGTATCATGGCATATACGCTTATGATGGAAAGCAGCGAAACTCAAAGGGCTAAAACTTATCTCAATTCATTGAATGTTGAAGGTAATGCACAAGCGGATTTTGTACAGGTTCAAAACATTTATCATGATTATTTAGATAATCCTGAGATGTACTCTTTGTCTCAGGCCACAAAAGAATCCATACGAAATATGGCGATGTCCAAAAATGAGTTATCGGGATATATCAGGGCAATGTATTACAAAATGACAGGTGAAAGAATACGAATAGAAATTGAACATGTGACACCTCTTACTCCAAGGATAAAAAGTACCGAAAATGATAATCCTGAATCAAAAATTAATGCCTACCCAAATCCTTCATCAACTGATGAATATTTTATACACATTCCGGCTGAATGGGGTGAAGTGAAATACAGGATATACATCAGAAATATAAGCGGAAGTTTAATAAGTAATAGTGCAGTTTATCCCGGAGAAAATACTGTGGATTTAAAAGGCTTGAGTAGTGGAATCTATATTATTGAGATATATGCATCTGAGAACAGATTACTTACCAGTAGGTTAGTAAGGATATAAATAAAAAAATGTTCATGCCAAAAAATTGGCATGAACAACTATTTAATAAATCAATTTAATATGAAAATTTTATTGTCTCTTATAGTTTTTTTGCTTTCCACAAATTTTAGTATTTGTCAGCATAAGTATGTTAACATTTTTGATTTTGACAATATACCACAATTTGCATTAGAAATTCATTCATTTGGTGAGCATTTTTATTTAAGTTACACAGGAGTATGTATTGATGCCAATGGACAATTATTAGAAACATGCAGTGGAATTAGTAAAATAGATTATTTAGGAAATATTCTTGAAAATATATTGATTAATAAATTCACAATCGCATTTAAATCATTGAATATTGATAGAATTAATGAGTTGATAGTTTTTTCAGGTGATAATTACTTTAAAGATAAACATACAGATGAATTTAATATTTATTTTATTGATATTAATAATTTGTCGAATATGTTTTCAACTCATATTAAAGATAATGACTCTGTAAGCTCTGAATATTTTCAAATTATTTCAGAATTACTTGAGAACAAATTAATTATTGGAGGAAGCATTAATCAATTAAATCAAAATGTTACAACAAGTAAGATAATACGTTTACAAGATAATAAATCAGACACAATACTAAATATTAATTTTTCAAATAGTACAAGCCTATGGAACTCTCTGATTGACAAAAATAATCAATTGAACTTAGCTTTAATCTCACATCAAACAGGAGGCTACCACAAAATCCATATTGTTAAATTCGATGAAGATTTAAATCAGGTGTGGCATTGGACAGCCGATATTGTGGATTACATTCAGAAGCCATATATATGTGAATTGCATGACGGAAGGCTTGTCGTAACTGTTTCTGATCATGTAGCTCCTAAGATAGCTTCATTGGAAGCCATCAATCCTGACAAATCGAGATCATGGAAATATCGATTTCCGGACATAAGCGGAAAAATACAAAGGCGGGTGTACAGAATAAAAACACTTAAGAATGGCGACATAGTGGGAATGGGGTCTTATGGCAACAATAGTCTTATATTAGATGCCAGAATTCCGGAGATACCCTATATTTTCCGGATGTCATCACAAGGAAAATTGCTGTGGGAGAAAGCATTTACAGGACTCGTCCTGTAGTGGATCATTGCATAGGCAGTATCCATGATGTGACAGAAGCAGAAAATGGCGATCTCATTGCTGTAGGGAGAATAGATAATTATCTTGAATACGACCCTGTTGTTTTTCAGGGCAGACCAGACCCTGATATCCTCATCATCCGTATGGATGCCAACGGATGTATTGACCCCAAATGCGAGACCATTACCAAAATAGAAAGCACAGTCAGCACCACTCAACATCATGAAACTACCGGTTATACAGCATTCTTTTTTCCCAACCCATCGGACGGCAGTATGGAACTGATGAATCACACTGAAGTAGCATCCGTCTCTGTCTTTGACCTGAAAGGTTCATTGGTCTTCAGACAGGCAGATCCCGGGCGAAGTTTGGATCTTACCGGTTTGCCAACCGGATTATACATTGCACATCTGACACTCAAGGACAGTAAAGTGATAAAACAGAAAATGGTGGTAAGGTGAGAAGAAGGTGGATTCTGATCAGAATGATTAAATGGTATAGATAGTCACCCGATGCAGCGCAACTGAATACCGACTACCTGCCGGCAGGTATGTACATCCTTACTATGACGGATAAATCGGGTAGAAGATATGTAGGGAAGTGGGTGAAGGGATGATGTTTTTGAACTACGAACGATTCGAACACTCGAATGATGAATCCGCCGCCGGCGGAAACTATGAATGATGAATGATGAATGGTGAATCCGCCGCCGGCGGAAACGATGAACATTCAAGCGAAGTAGATCGCCCCCTACCATGATCCAAAACACCACAACACCAAGACACCACAAAACCATAAAACCATAAAACCACATCACCACAATTAAGCGAAGCAAGTCACGCCACAGCATAATCAGCGAATCCACAACCCAACAACTCAGCAAATCCGCAACTTAGCAAAGCAGCAAATCAGCAACTTGGAAACGTAGCAAGTTAACAACCGACGCAGGTGAGTCAGTTCTTATAATCCTATTCTTCCACGCCTCCAAACACTGCCTTGAAGTAAGAGCGATTGAGAAATGCGATGTTTTCCAGTTTGATTTCCTTAGGGCACTCAGCTTCACATGCGCCTATATTGCTGCACATACCGAAACCTTCCTTATCCATCTGCGCCACCATAGCTTTGGTACGTCGATCACTCTCCACTTTGCCTTGCGGTAAAAGGCCGAGGTGGGCTACTTTTGCCGAAGTGAAAAGCATGGCAGAACCGTTAGGGCAAGCGGCCACACAGGCTCCGCATCCGATACAGGCTGCTGCTTCAAAGGATTTGCCGGCTATATTTTTTTCTATTGGAATGGCATTACCGTCAGGGGCCTGACCGGTATTTACGGAGATATATCCGCCTGCCTGAATGATGCGGTCGAAAGCTGACCGATCTACCACCAGGTCTTTGATTACGGGAAAAGCTTTGGCTCTGAAGGGTTCTACCACAATGATATCTCCGTTTTTAAAGTGTCGCATATGCAGCTGGCAGGTGGTGGTAGCATTCATTGGTCCATGAGGCTGACCATTGATTACCATACTGCAGGTGCCGCAAATTCCTTCTCTGCAATCGTGTTCGAAGGCTACAGGTTCCTTCTTTTGCCTGACCAGATCCTCATTCAGGACATCCAGCATCTCCAGAAAAGACATATGTTCGTTGGCATTGACCTGATAGGTTTCAAAACTGCCGGTATCTTTATTGTTTTTTTGTCTCCAGACTTTCAAGGTGAGCTTCATATCAGCACTCATAACAGATAGAATTTTAAGGATTTATTTATAACTTCTTGTCTTAAGTTCAACATTTTCAAATTTCAGATCTTCACGGTATAATTTCGGATTGTTTTCGTCCCATTCCCATGCAAATACACAGGCATAGTTGGCATCATCCCTCATGGCTTCTCCTTCGGGAGTGGCATATTCTTCTCTGAAATGTCCTCCGCAGGATTCATTGCGCTCAAGGGCATCTACCATCATCAACTCACCCAATTCCAGAAAGTCTGCTACCCGGATAGCCTTTTCCAGTTCAGGGTTGTATTCCTTATCACTTCCGGGCACATACAGGTCTTTGTAAAATTCCTCCCTCAATTCTCTTATCATCTGTCTGCCCTTCTTCAGTCCTTCAGCATTTCGGGCCATTCCGCAGTAGTCCCACATGATTTTACCCAGCCTTCGGTGAAAACTTTCAGCAGACTGACTGCCTTTGATATTCATGAGTCGCTGAATCTGGTTTTCCACATTTTTGGCTGCTTCGATAAATTCCTCGCTGTCAGGATTGAATTTGGGAGTGGTAATCTCCTTAGACAGAAAAGTACCTATGGTGTAGGGAAGGACAAAGTAACCGTCGGCAAGCCCCTGCATCAGAGCAGAAGCACCCAATCTGTTTGCCCCATGATCCGAAAAATTGCATTCACCGGTGGCAAAGAGGCCCGGTACGTTGGTTTCCAGATTGTAGTCCACCCATACTCCTCCCATAGTATAATGTACCGCAGGATAAATTTTCATCGGCATCTTGTAGGGGTCTTCGCCGGTGATTTTTTCATACATCTCAAAAGATTACCATACTTGGCTGAAACCACCTTTTCTCCCAGCTCCGTGATCTGAGCTGCAGTGGGATTTTGTATGCCCAGTTTGCTCGCTTCTGATCTGCCGTACCGCTGTATGGCATCGGCAAAGTCCAGATACACAGCCAATCCTGTGGGGCTCACTCCATGTCCTTTGTCACATTCCACTTTCGCAGCCCTCGATGCTACGTCTCTGGGCACCAGGTTTCCAAAGGCAGGGTATCTTCGCTCCAGGAAGTAATCTCTGTGTTCTTCAGGTATATCTTTTCCGTTGAGTTTTCTTTGCCTTACGAGTTCAGCATCTTCTTTTCTCCTGGGTACCCACACTCTTCCGTCATTTCTCAGAGATTCAGACATCAGGGTCAGCTTGGACTGATACTCTCCTGATACAGGGATGCAGGTAGGATGTATCTGCGTGAAGCATGGGTTGGCCATTAAAGCCCCTTTTTTCACTGATTTCCAGGCTGCTGTCACATTGCACATCATGGCATTGGTGGAAAGATAAAATACATTGCCATAACCACCTGTCGCCAGTACGACGCAGTGCGCCGCATGTCTCTCCAGTTCGCCTGTCAGCAGATTTCTGGCAATAATCCCTCTGGCTACGCCATTGATTTTTACAAGGTCCAGCATTTCATGTCTGTTGTACAATTTTACTGTCCCCAGTGATACCTGTCTGGAAAGTGCCTGATATGCACCTATGAGTAATTGCTGTCCTGTCTGTCCTCTGGCATAAAAGGTTCTGGACACCTGTACACCTCCGAAAGAACGGTTTTCGAGCAATCCTCCGTATTCTCTGGCAAAGGGAACCCCCTGCGCTACACATTGGTCGATGATATCTACGCTGACTTCCGCCAGTCGATATACGTTGGCTTCTCTGGCCCGGTAATCTCCCCCTTTGATTGTATCATAAAAAAGTCTGTAAACACTATCTCCGTCATTCTGGTAGTTTTTGGCAGCATTGATCCCACCCTGAGCCGCTATACTGTGCGCCCTTCGTGGACTGTCGTGATAGGTAAATACTTTTACATTGTATCCCAATTCGCCCAGAGAGGCTGCTGCCGAAGCTCCCGCCAAGCCTGTACCTACCACTATAATCTCCAGTTTTCTTTTGTTATTGGGGGCTACCAATGGAATATTTGCCTTGTAGTTTGTCCACTTACTTGCCAGCGGACCATCAGGTATATTTGACTTCAGAACCATATTACTTTAATGATTTACCTTAAGAATAAATAAAAATACACGGGTATCAATGCAAATGCAGCCGGAATAATCACTGCATATATCTTCCCGACAGTCTTTATGAGAGGAGTGTATTTTACATGATTTAATCCCAATGTCTGGAATGCACTCTGGAAACCATGCCATAAATGAAAGCCAAGCACAACCATACCCATTAAATAGGCTATCACTATCCCGAGTTCGCTGAAGGCAGTAGCTACTCTCTCATAAAGATCCTTGACTGCGACAGGATGGCTTTCGTAGCTGACCATATTGAGCTGATCTGTAAATTTCATTTTGTACCAGAAGTCTCCCAGGTGCAGGAAAATGAATGCAAGAATCAGGGTGCCAAGCAGTGCCATATTATTGGAAGCCCAGGAAGTGCCATGCCTGTGAGAAACAGCATAACGGCTACCCTTGGCAGCTTTATTCTGGTAGGCTATCCAAAGCCCCGCCACTGCGTGCAGGATGATGAAAAAATAAAGGCCTATTGATACAAATTTAATCAATGGGTTGTGCGTCATAAAGTAGGCATACACATTGAAGGCCTCACCTCCGTCATCTTTGAGCAACTGTAAATTGCCGATCAGATGTATGACCAAAAACAGGATGAGAAATAACCCCGTAAGGCTCATGATGAGTTTTTTTCCCGATTCCGGAATCGAAAAATTTACTTATCCAACTCATGAATGCTTCGTTTTTTGTTTGATTTGCAAAACTAATAAATGAATGCCGATTATAAAAAATGGTTTTTAAGCTTTGGTTATTTAGAATATTTCTAATTTATTGTCAATTCAGTGCGTTGAAAAGCAGGATTGTTCTTCGATTTATTCTAATTTCGGGCCAAAATATCGCTATGCTTTCATTTTTTGCATCCCAAGATCCCCGACGAATCAGAGCTTATGAGCAATTTTGTTTCAATCACAATATGTCTTTTTCTGAAAAAGACGAATTCGGTCTTGGATCCATGCTGAAGTTTTTCTCTATTTTCAGGCAAAACCGTTCCGGTAAAATATATAATATCGCCTACCAAAAACAATCCGATCTGTCAGAACAGGAATATTTGTTTGACTACAAATATAAAGTGGTCAAAGGTAAGGCAATCATAACCTACAAACAGACCATATACTTTCTCAATTCCCGTATGCTCGCCTTACCTGCTTTTGGAATGAAACCTGAGCAGTTCGGGCATAAGATTGAAGCATTTTTGGGACTGGAGGATATAGATTTTGAAGATTATCCGGTATTTTCCCAAAAGTATTATCTGAAAGGGGAAGATGAGGCTTATATTCGGGCCACATTTGGGGATAAGATTTTAAAGTTTTTCTCCAAACATCATGGGTGGACATGCGAAGCTGTGAATTACTATCTTATAGTGTATAAGCATAACGCCATACCTTATGATCATGAATTGGGCAGTTTTTATACGGTTTGCAGAGGGGTAGGGGGTCTGTTTAAAGAAGCATCCCGGGAATTTCTCAATCCTTCGCTTGAGTGATGAAAAGCAGGGAGCTTTGTTCGGTAATTTTTTATCTCCACTTCAGACTACCATTCAGGTATAACCCGTTTTGATTTTTAATTTAGTTTCAATCTGATGTCGATTTTAAAGTTTTGTTTTTGGAAGTTTGCGATACTTTGGGTAGTTGGTGCTCTTTTATTTTCATCCTGTCAGAGAGACAGCTATTATGAAGGGAAAGATATAGTATTAAAATTTTCTGCCGACACCCTGAGGTTTGACACTGTCTTCACCAGTGTAGGATCAGCTACAAGATGGGTGAAAGTGTATAATCCCAGGCCCGAACCTGTACTGGCAGATTTTCAGTTAGAGAATCTGTCCGGATTTTTCAGGATAAATGTGGACGGCACCCCGGGAAACAGAGCAGAAAAGGTAGAGATCGGAGCCAATGACAGCATTTACATTTTTGTGGAGGTGACCATCAATCCTGATCTGCCCCTGAGCGTAAGTCCCTTCATTGTCGAAGACAGAATACAGCTTTTGGTCAATGGCAATGAGCAGAAAATTTATCTTGAGGCTTTCGGGCAGAATGCCAATTATCTTCCGGGACCCAATATCAAAGGCGCTGTATCATTGCTGAGTTGTAATCTGGGGGAGTATCGCTTCGATGATCCCAAACCGTATGTGATATATGGTATCTTATACATTGACAGTTGTCATGTCATAGTACCTGAGGGTACCCGCATCTATGTGCATGGTGGAGTAATCAGGAGGGACAGTCTGGTGTATGAAGAGGGTATGCTGATTTTTCTCAAGGATGGCAGACTAAGCTCAGAAGGAACAGTTGAGCGTCCGGTGATTTTTCAGGGTGACCGGCTGGAACCTGCTTTTCAGAATCAGAGTGGTCAATGGGTGGGTTTGGTATTCACTCAAGGCAGCAGCAACCATCGGTTGAAATATACCACCATAAAAAATTCGATCATAGGTATGCAGGTGGATTCTGCGGCAGATGCTTATCTGGAGGGATGCAGGATTTTCAATACTTCTGCCTCGGGACTTATCGGGCGTCATGCGGATATTTATGCAGAGAATTGCCTTATTTATAATAATGGTGCTAATGGTATCCGACTGATATACGGAGGCAATTATGAGTTCAACTACTGCACAGTCGGGTCATTTGCCGGTAGGCAGGAAGCTTTGATAGCTACGGATTTTTTCTGCAGGGATATACTCTGTACCGGTGGAGCCCGGATAAATCCTCTCCGCTTGACTGTAAAAAACAGTATCCTCACTGGTAATGATAAAGATGAAATCACCCTGATCAACCGCGGTCCGGACCGGAGTTTTCTACAATACAGTTTTCAGCACTGTTTGGTCAAAGTGGCAGATTTGCTGAAGCCTGATGCTTTTCCTCAATTTTTGGAGGAGTGCAGCGGCTGTCTCAATCTGAGAGGTAACGAACGACTGTTCAGGGACAGGAATAAAGATGAATACAGTCTTGACAGTATGTCTGTAGCCATAGGAAAAGCGCTGTCAATCCCGCAAATCCTTATTGACATAGAAGGGAAATCAAGAAAAATCGCCAACCCCGATGTGGGGTGTTATGAATTGTGAGTACCCGAAACCTCCTCAGGCTGAAACACTCGAACTATGAACACTCGAACGATGAATCCGCCGCCGGCGGAAACTATGAACACTCGAACTATGAACTATGAACTATGAGCGAAGAACTATGAATCCGCCGCCGGCGGAAACTATGAACACTCCAGCGAGAAAAATCACGACCCGGTGTGATCAAAACATAAACCCTATAAACAGTATAAACCCTATAAACCCTATAAACCCTATAAACCTTATCAACTGAGCGAAGCATAACCCTACCTACCATGATCCACAACACCAAAACACCATAAAACCACATCACCACAACACCATAAAACCACATCACCAAATCACCACAAAACCATAACACCACAAAACCATAAAACCACAAAACCAAAACACCAAAAAACCATATAACCACCTCAACCCCATCAACCCCATCAACCCCATCAACCCCATCAACCCCATCAACCCCATCAACCCCATCAACCCATCAACCCTATAAACAACTTAGCAAATCCGCAACTCAGCAAATCCGCAATCACCCCCATCAACCTCATCAACCCATCAACCCATCAACCCATCAACAACCGAGCATACCGAAGTCAATAATATAAAGTGCTCCAATAATCAAGTGAAATCAATATTGTCCTGACCTTAATTATGAATATGAACAAAAAAAAATGGTCGCCCCCCAGCGACCATTTTACGAATTATTACCCATGAACATATCCAAAACTCTTCGTACGGTTTCTCAAGCCATACTACATATATTTTACCAAAACTCAATGACTCTCAATATATCCGGATTTGTCAGTAAGTGAGCTGCCCCATGATGACAGGGGCAACTCACAAACTGTATGTTTTAATCCCATGAACATATCCGAATTTAACTGACCGGTTCTTTTACCGGCGTGTGAAATCTTCTTTATTTAATTTCACAATACAAGAATCGGGAGTTTCCATGCTGTGTGCAACAACAAATTTTCTTATAAGTAATATATAAATAAATTTAATATGATACTAAAAAATTGAAAATCAATATAAAATGTTTTTATAATGGGTAGATTTGAGCATAAAATCTTCCTCGAGAGCAGCCTGGTCTGAAAAATTTTAAGTGATTTTTAACAAAAAAGATTTTCCGATAGAGGTATTCTGGTCGATGAGCGCTATGCAATTACCTGAAAGGATTTTGCAGCTCAGGGTTTTTAAAGAACAAGGTGTCCGTAAAAGTATCTATAAATGCTTTGAGACACTCGATATAAAACGGATCCAAACCGAGAGGGTGGAGCAGGGGATCAGCATTGGGTGATTTTTTACCACCGGAGTTGTAGTGTGCTATGACGTCATCCAATGTAGCAAGGCTGCCGTCATGCATATAGGGTGCTGAAAACTTTATGTTTCGCAGAGTCGGGGCTCTGAATTTTCCGTTATCAGACACCGACATCGTGACCATACCCCGGCCTTTATCTCTGAAATCCAGCAAAGTCGGGGATGCCTGCAATCCGTTGTTGAAAAAATCATCTGAAGTGGCAAGTGGGGCATTATGACAGTGGCCGCACTCACTGTCCGGAAGATCCGGATCATCATCGAAGTAAAGGCCAAAACCGATCAGTTCAAAATCATTGAATTTTTCCTTTCCTTCCATTACACGGTCAAATTTTGAATCTTTAGAGATAATGATACGCTCAAATTGTGCAATGGCTTTGGCAGCGAGCTCTTTGGTGATCTGATCCTTCTTGCTGATGCCGAAAGCTTCTCTGAACATTTTTGGATATTTAGGGTGAGCTTTCAGCTTTTCTATAACATTTGGCCAGGTATTATGCAGTTCGATCGGGTCTTCCACCGGGAGCAGAGCCTGCTCTTCCAAAGACCTGACCCTTCCGTCCCAAAACAACCCACTTCGCACAAAACCCACATTAATCAGGCTCATGGAATTGCGTTTGCCAAATCTACCATCTATCCCCGGACTTGTAGGTTTTGGATCCGAAAAAGCATGTTGAGGAAGGTGACAGGAAGCACATGACATCGAACTGTCGGCCGATAATATGGGGTCGAAGAATAAATGGCGTCCAAGATTTATCCCTTCATAAGTCAAAGGATTATCTGACGGACTTATCAAAACCGGAAAGTGAGCCGGCAGGACAGGAGTGTAACGGGTAGGATTATAATCTATAGCGCTTAAGTCTCCCTCATTGTCCTTATTGCAGGATACTATCCATACAGAGGCTAACAACAACCCGAATAAAAAATAATTTTTCATTAATAACACTCTTACCATCAATTAACGCTGAAAAGCTTTTTTGAGTTTTCGAGAATGGATTTTTCTATTTCGGATGGTTGACGGGTAAAATCTACATTTTCAAACCATTTGCTGTAATCAGCTTTGATAATGAGATTGATATCTGTGCCGCGGACATTCCTGAAAGTACTGTCCATTTTAAAACTCACGGCACTATTGATGCCGCTGATAAAATAGGATTGTATTTCTGAAGGTGAATCACCGGTGGCCACCGTGATAATCTGGTGAGCAAGCCTCCGGTCGGGAGTTTTCAGACTCAGGCTGTCATTCAATACATGCAGTAATGGTAAATCTTTGGGTTGATGTAATAATACTTTGGAATCAAGCCCCAGAGTAAATTCAAACCCGGTATAAGTACCGAAATTTCTGTTTTGGCCAATGGTCTGATTGACATTAGTCAACCGGTAAATGGCAAAATCATCCGGAATCTGCAGCACGGTATTCATACTGTCCAGATTTAACAGCTGGCTGACGGTCACTATGCTGCCATCGTTTTTTATAATTCTGAATCCTGACAGGTAATACGAAAAATTCAGGATACGATAAGATTGTCCCAGTTCATTGATCAGCACACGGGAAGGAGAGATCAGACTATCCCCGGCCAGATGCCTGATGGTGACATTAATCAATGGGTCTTTACAGCATTGCTCACATGGATCATCCGCTGTGACGTCAAAGTTGGAGGCAAACGGATCCAGACAAGCTTCTCTACGGTTGTAACAGGAGCTAATGAATATAATCAACCCGAAGATGAAAAATTTCGGCATAATGAACTGATTTTGGTATCTTCGATAAGATAGCAACATCATTTGGGGTTCATTGATTCAAAAATGGATTTGACTATCTGCTTTACCTGAGCCGAAAACTCCTTGTCCATAATCCAGTGATAGTAGGAGGGTTCTGTTTTGAATACATCTTCTACTTTCTGCCCGATATACTTTCCAAAATTAAATACTACTTCTCCGGATGCATTGTATTTGAGTCTCTGAGTTACATCCAGCAGATTTTGATCCATGGTAAATTCTGCCAGGGCCTTGATATCATTACGGACAGGTGCGGGTGTGATATGACCCTCTGCATCTATATAATCCACCCCCTCATATTTTGATATCTGTCCCTGCAATACCTCTACGGTTGCTCTTACGTCCTCCAATGCATCGTGGGCCCCTTCCAGATCCTTACCGCAATACAGTTTGTAGGCTGCTTTCAGAGTGCGGGGTTCCATTTTGTAGAATATTTTCTGTACATCTATTAACCTTCTTGATTTGATATCAAATTCTAAGCCAGCCCTGTGAAATTCCTCAATAAGCATAGGGACGTCAAATCTGTCGGAATTGTACCCTGCCAGATCCGCATTGCCGATAAAATCATAAATCTGTCTGCTGACCTGATAGAACAGAGGTTTATTGCGCAGCATATCCGGTGTGATTCCATGGATAGCCATCGCTTCTTCTGATATCGGAATACCCGGATTGATCAGCATGGACAATTCTTCAGGCGGTCCTCCGGTTTTATTGTATTTTATCAGGGCTATCTGCAATATTCGGTCCCGAATGATATTGAGCCCGGTAGATTCGATATCAAAAAAAACCAGATCTCTGTCAAGATTAAATTGGAAATGCTGCATCAGGGTTATTTCTGTTCGTTGTGTAAAAGGTAGTTGGAAAAGCCGGAAGAAATTTTAAACTCAAACACACCGTCACCTTCGAGGTCATAGAGAAAACAGGCTTCCATGTCATTGAGCTGTTCTATCAGTTCGAGAGATTTTTCGATGCCCATGACCATAAATGCGGTAGCATAGGCATCGGCAGTCATACAATCCTTGGCTATAACGGTGGCACTCAGTATATCCGTAGGCCTGCTGAATCCTGTCTTAGGATCTATAATATGTGCAAATCGTTTGCCCTTGCTTTCATAGGCATTTCTGTAATTGCCGCTGGTAGCTACAGCCCTGTTCGATATTTTTATGGGCAATTCTATCTCATTCGGTGAGGCATCTTCCGAAGGTCTGTTGATACCGATGACCCATTCCTTATTTTTGTCGTTCAATCCCAGGGCTCTCACTTCACCTCCTATTTCTACCATATAATTGCGTATTCCATTGCTTTCCAGATATTCGCCTACTTTATCTACTCCGTAACCTTTGGCTATTGCACTGAAATCCAACTGGACTCCTTTAGCGGGTTTTGTGATACAAATCATACCCTTTTCATCGGGTCCGGACAAGCTTATTTCATCAAATCTCAATAGTGCCAGTAATTCATTGATGCGGGTTGTATCCGCTTTCTCCACTTTCTTTTTTTCCGTATATCCAAAACCATAATAATTGACCAGAGGCATGATGGAAGGGTCAAATGCCCCTGAAGTGGAGGACTTAACCTCAGCGGATTTTTCGAATACAATACTGAAGTGCGGATCATCCTTTTGTGCATAACAATACATGCTGTCTGCCTTATTGATCCGTGATATCGTAGAGCTGTCTATGTAAGTGGACATGGAGAGATTGATATATTTCAGCAGCGAATCCACACCTGTTTGTATAGCTTCAGGATTTGCTCCATCGAAGGTGATATGGTAGGTCGTACCCATTGTTTTTCCTTCGATTTTATGATAGACCTTCTGATTTTCTTCTTTACATGACCACAGTAATATGAGTAAAAACCAGATTGCAGATATCAATAGAATGTTGTGCCGTGACATAGATGAAAATTGCTTATTTATTGTCTAAAATACCCATTTGTTTGGCTTCTTCAGTAGCACCATGTAACACGACCGGTGCCTCCATGGTTTTACGCAATCGTAGATTTAAAAATTCTACCATCAGCGAAAAAGCAATCGCAAAATAGAGATACCCTTTAGGTACTGCACCGATTTCGTCACCTGCTATGGTCATGTGTGCAAGGTGTGCCCCTTCTATCAAAAGCATAAATCCGATAAGAATCAGAAATGCAAGTCCAAGCATCTGTATAGTCGGATGTCTGTTGACAAATGATCCTCAGGTACTGCAAAAAGCATCATAATCATCACAGACAGCACTACAGCTATCACCATAATAGTGAAGGCTCCCTGGATGCCATTGGTCATTCCCACAGCAGTCAGTATGGAATCTAAGGAAAAAACAATATTGATCACCATAATCTGTGCAATGGCTGAAGACATGCTGATGCCATTGGATTTACCTTGGCTTTGTTCATATTTATGTCCCTCGAGCTTGTGGTGGATTTCGGTTACACTTTTATACAACAGGAACAATCCTCCGGCAATCAGGATAATACTCTGACCTGAAAACCCGGCGGTGATAAACCCGCTCTCCCAATGAAACCATGGAGTGTTCATTGCAATAAGAAGGGATATACCCATGAGCAGAGCAATCCTGAGCACCATAGCAAGGAGCAGTCCTATGCTTGTAGCCTTTTTCCGATAATTTTCCGGCAGCTTCCCGGCTATAATGGATATAAAAATGATATTGTCCACACCCAGAACAATTTCTAAAAAAGTCAATGTCAGCAAACTCAGCCACACTACAGAACTGGCAAAATCCGGAAAATTGTACAAAACAAACATATTACAGAACTGCTTTTACCTTTATACCATTAAGAAAAATATGATTCAATAACTAATTTGGCAAAAAGTGATAAATTGACACAAAATGACTGGAACAACCTGCCAGCACCATCATATGCCATATACCATGGTTCAGCGGAAGTCTTTCCCATAAATAAAATAGTACCCCCAAAGTGTAAAATATGCCACCTGCAATAAGCCAGGTTAAAACTACATCATCCATTTGGGCAGTAAGGGGTTTGAGAATAAAAACTACCATCCAGCCCAGTGCCAGGTAAAACAGGGTGGATATGAAGTCATATTTGCCCGTAAAAAATATTTTAAAAATTATACCTGCGAGGATAATCATCCAGTGAATACCTAAGAAAAGCAAACCCGAAGCATCAAAATAAAATCGCAGGATAAAGGCAGTGTATGTACCGCCTATCAGAAAAAAAATGGCAATATGGTCAATGGTTTGCCATATTTTCTTTCTGGATTCGCAAATGACTGAATGGTAATATGCCGAGCTTAAAAACACAAAGGCTGCACCCGCACAAAAACTGAGGCCTCCCAAAATGAGCCATCCGGACCCATTCAACAGACGATAAATCAAAAAAGGTCCAGCCAGAACAATCAGCAGCAGACCCAGCCCATGTGTGATTACATTGGCTTTTTCATCAAAAGGCAGGGAGCGGAAGTGTCTCAAATCAAAATACAGTTTCACTGCAAAAATACTTTGTTTGCCTGTAAAAAGATGTTTTGTGTCATCTTTCACATTTATTAACAAGTGTAAATGCTTTTATGAAAAGGCTTATTTTTACCTTAGCACACTGAAAGGACGGTAAAAATTATGAGGGGAAGCATTTTTGTTTTTTCATTACTGATATGGTGGGGTTGTCACAATAAGCCCGAAATCATCACTCCGATGCGAAGGGATATCACAGAATCCGTCTATGCATCGGGCACTGTCAAAAGTGAGGGACAGTATCAGGTCATGTCAATGGTGACTGGCAGGATTGCAGAGGTGTTGGTAAAACCCGGAGATTCAGTCACGATAGGTCAGATCTTATTCCGTCTCGAAAGCGATCTTGCAGATGCCAATGCTTCCGTGGCGCAACTGAATGTTGAAAATGCTTTGCTGAGTACCAACTATCAGAAAATTCAGGATGCCCGAAATCAGATAGACCAGCTGCGCCGTAAGTATCAGCTCGATTCAGTCCAGTATCAGAGGCAGGCCAATCTATGGTCACAGAATATAGGGACCAAAGCGGAGCTGGACATGAAGGAACTGCAGCTGGGACAATCCAGAACAGCCCTTGAGTCAGCAATGCTGCAGTTGAAAGACCTGGAGAAGCAGTTAAAATACAATCAATCCCTGGCTACCAGAAATCTTAATGTATCCAGAATAAACCAAAGTGAATATCTGGTACGCAGCAAGATCAACGGTGTCATTTTTTCAGTATTGAAGGAAAAAGGAGATCTCGCCACTCCTCAGCTGCCATTGGCGATTGCAGGGGATGCTTCCAGATACATTATAGAGCTCTCAGTGGATGAAAATGATATCGTGAAGGTGAAAAAGGATCAGGAAGTGTTTGTGAAAATGGATAGCTACAAAGATCAGGTATTTCAGGGTCGTGTTACTTCTGTTGATCCCATCATGGACGAAAGGACCAGGACATTTACAGTCAAAGCCGTATTTACCCAAGCACCTCCTGTGTTATACCCCAATCTGAGTCTCGAGGCCAATATCATTATAAACCAAAAGAAGGATGTTTGGACTTTACCCCGCTACGTGCTAGAGGGAGATTCCGTTATTCACCTTGCAGATGGTACAAAGCTGAGGGTAAAAACAGGTTTGAAAGATTACAGCATAGCTGAGATCACAGAGGGAGTAGCAGGTACGGAAAAAGTCATTGCCCCCAAATAATTATCCGGAACAGAGATATGACAAGAAAGTCAAGGTGGTACAATTTTAAGTTGGTAAGCAGAATAGCCATCGCCCTGATGAGCGCTAGGATGAAACAAACGGTAGTGGCAGCCACCGGAGTGACATTCAGTATTACCATGTTCATTACACTTTTGAGCTTTATGAACGGACTGAATGGATTGCTGGATGGTTTGATACTCAACCGGAGTGCGCATGTGCGTATGTATAATGAGCTGCGTCCTGACAGTATGCAACCGGTGAGTCTGGTGGAGTCTTTTCGCAATTCTTACAATATCGTGAGGTCCGTCAAACCGGCGGGCAACAGTGCAGAAATCAGAAATTCCATTGCAATCATGAAAGCTTTGGAATCTGACAATCGGGTCAAAGGGGTAGCACCCAGAGTATCTGCTCAGGTCTTTTTTAATGTGGGCAATATAGAAATCACCGGCAATATCATAGGAGTAGATGTGGAAAGAGAGGCTGAATTATATCATTTTACGGATTATGTGACTTCTGGAAATTTTATGGATCTGAAAAATCTGCCCAACAGTATTATACTGGGTAAAGGGGCTGCAGATCAAATGCTTGCAGAAATAGGTGATGTGGTGCAGGTCACTACACCGGCCGGAAATAAATTTTCACTGAAAGTGGTAGGTTTTTTTCAGTCAGGATTGGGCGATCTGGATAAGGTGCAGAGTTATGCGTCGCTGGCTACTACCCAAAAACTGCTCGGTAAACCGGCCAATTTTGTCACAGACCTTATGGTCAAACTTCACAACATCGAACTCGCACCTGAAGTAGCCAAAGAATTCAGATATATCTTTGATACGCAGGCAGAAGACATTCAAACCACCAATGCACAGTTTGATACAGGTACAAGAATCAGGACCCTGATTTCCTATGCAGTAGGTATCACATTGCTCATAGTGGCAGGATTTGGTATTTACAACATTCTCAATATGATGATCTATGAAAAAATGGATACTATAGCCATACTAAAGGCTACTGGATTCAGCGGGAATGATGTCAGCCGGGTCTTTATATTCATTTCATTGATTCTTGGCATATCCGGTGCTTTGGCAGGACTGCTCTTCGGATTTACGCTCTCCAGCATTATTGACAGGATTCCTTTCGTCACCCCTGCACTTCCTACCATCAAAACCTTCCCTGTGGATTACAGTATCAAATATTATATCATTGCCATGGTTTTTGCAGTCTGCACCACATATTTTGCAGGATGGTTTCCTTCCAGAAAAGCCAGTAAAATAGATCCTGTGATCATTATCAGAGGCAAATAGTCAGTTTATGGCACGAAAAATCATCGAAGCAAAAAATATAGAAAAAACATTTTCAGACCCGATACCTGTAAAAGTTCTAAATAATATCAATCTTACCATTGAACAGGGAGAATTTGTATCTATCGTAGGAAAATCCGGAAGTGGCAAATCTTCACTTATGTACATCCTATCCACCATGGATACGGAATACGATGGCGAGCTCTATCTGGATGGCGAGTTGATGCGAAATAAAACAGAGCAGCAAAGAGCCCATATAAGGAATGAGAAAATCGGCTTTGTATTCCAGTTTCACTACCTGCTCAATGAATTTACAGTGATTGAAAATATCATTTTACCGGGCCTCAAAGCAGGAAAGAAATCTGAGGAGGAATTGAGAGCCAAGGCAAAATCACTGATAGAGATTATGGATATCAAAAAAGTGGAAAACAATAAGGCTTTTCAGATATCCGGAGGAGAAAAACAAAGAGTAGCCATAGCGAGATCATTGATCAATGACCCATTGATAATCATGGCAGATGAGCCCACCGGCAACCTCGATGTGAAGAACAGCGATATAGTGTTCAGCATATTTGAAAATTTATCAAAGGAAAGAAATCAAACCCTGCTCATCGTCACCCATGATATAGAATTTGCCAACCGAACCCATCGAATCGTTGAAATGGAAGACGGTCGGATTTTATAGCCTGACCATCATTACGAAATGTTCTGTTTTGAATGTGGTATCTGATTAAGTCCTATACTTTTCCATTATCTTTGAACATTATTGCAATAAATCCATTTTGTTTGAAATTTAGAGACTGATGAGTACAAAAACAATCTGGGAAAATGAAATTTCGCCTTATAAACTGCTCATAGTAATACTGGTCATTGCAGTGATATTTATGTCAGTTTCATCCCTTATACCCAGACCGCAAAGCATAGCCAAAATAAACAATGGTCCCTGGATTATAGCCTCAGGACTGATACTTTTCTATGCACTTGCCAACAGTGTACTAAGCATATCCGCAAAAAAAAGAGACAGCTACTGGATGCATTCTATGATTGCCTTTGCCATATTACTGGTTTCAGGCAGTATTCTGGCCAGATTGTTCAGTGGAATTTCTATGGACGAAGCCGGCACCTTCCGCTGGATATACTTTGTATTCACTTTCGGGTATCTTGTATTTCTTTCCATAGTCAATCTCATCCGCTTTCTGGTGGAGCTTGCTCAGCGAAAGGACAAGCAACTTCGCGGTGAAGATTGAATAAAAGCCGGTTGCCCAGCCATTTCCACCTTGATAATTGCAAAAGCTTCGAATTGGTATTTACGGCCCAAAGTCTTATCTTTGCGACTGTTTTTTTGAATAAAAAGTAAGCGCATGTTTGAAAATCTCAGTGAAAAACTGGACTATGCCTTCAAGAGCCTCAAAGGTGAAGGTAAACTGACAGAACTGAATATAGCCAACTCCATCAAGGAAATAAGACGGGCACTGGTAGCGGCAGATGTCAACTATAAGATTGCCAAGGAATTTACAGATAAGGTGAAGGACAAAGCCATGGGTACGGAGAATGTGCTCAAATCTGTGAAGCCCGGTGAATTGATGGTGAAGATAGTGATGGATGAGATGGTAGATCTCATGGGTGGGCAGGCTGCCGGTATCAATATGAAGGGCAATCCTGTCGTAATCCTCATCTCCGGTCTGCAGGGTTCAGGTAAAACAACTTTTACAGGTAAGCTGGCAAAATTTCTGAAGGATAAAAATCCAGAAAAGTCCTCTTGGTAGCCTGCGACGTGTACAGACCTGCGGCCATCAATCAATTGGGTGTTTTAGCTGAACAGGTAGGGGTACAGATTTACAGGGAGGAGGACAACAAAAATCCGGTGGCCATTGCTCAAAATGCCATACAATACGCAAAAAGCCACAGTCTTGATACCGTCATCATAGATACGGCAGGACGTCTGTCCGTAGATGAGGAGATGATGCAGGAAATTGAAAATATCAAGAATGCGGTACAGCCTTCAGAGACCCTCTTCGTGGTAGACTCTATGACCGGACAGGATGCTGTCAATACGGCTACCATCTTTAATGAGAGGATAAATTTTGACGGTGTGGTGCTGACCAAGCTGGATGGAGATACCAGAGGTGGAGCAGCACTTTCTATTAAGTACTCAGTAGGCAAACCCATCAAATTTGTGAGTTCCGGAGAAAAACTGGATACTCTGGATGTGTTTTATCCCGACAGGATGGCACAGCGTATCCTGGGCATGGGAGATATTGTGTCGCTGGTAGAAAAAGCTCAGGAGCAGTTTGATGAAAAGGAAGCGGAAAGACTGGAGAAGAAGATCCGTAAGAATAAATTTGACTTTAATGACTTTCTGGGCCAGCTCAATCAGATAAAAAGGATGGGCGATATCAAATCCCTGATGGGTATGATCCCGGGTATGGGCAAAATGATGAAGGATATTGATATTGATGAAAAGGCATTTACCAGGGTTGAGGCTATTATTTTATCCATGACCCCGAAGGAAAGACAAAATCCCGAACTGTTGAAAATGAGCCGCAAAAAGAGGATTGCAGCCGGCAGCGGCAAAAATATTCATGAGATTAATATGTTTATCAAACAGTTTGACCAGATGCGCAAAATGATGCATATGATGAGCAAAGGTCAGGGTATGGAAAGACTGATGCGGGGTATGCCGAATATGCCGAGGAGATGATGCTGTAGATTCTGATTTTTACTTGTATATACTAAGATTTCTATTTTTTAAAAACGAAAATCCTGCTGTCTTTTCTGAAGGCTCATATTTCCCGAAGTGATGGGGAAATTTCAAAGGGAATCATTGCAGTAAGAGAAATAAAAGCTGGGCATAAAGAATTTTCATAACCACAGAGATCGGAAACATAAAAGCGTATCCGATAGTAGGCACTCTGTTTTTTGTGATATCGTTGGAAAACTCCAGAATTGCAGGTTGGTTGGCTACAAACCCCATTAAAAGGGAGTAGGGGATTTTAAAAATTTTATAACCTATCCAGAGACTCATGACAGCCCCGGCTATGCTGATGACTGTGCCTGACATAAACATAGGTATCCACTCTCCGCCACTCAGACTTTTCAACAGTGTATTGCCCGATTTTATTCCAATTACGGCAAGCAAGAGGGTCAGTCCTATCTGATTCAGCGTGATATTGCTACCATAGGGAAGTGTCCATACAATCGGTCCGGTACGACGCAATGATCCCAGTATCAGACCCATAATCAAAGGACCTCCGGCAATACCGAACTTAAATACCATGCCACCCGGCAATACAAATTCCATCATGCCCAGCATCAATCCCATACCGATGCCCAGCCCAAATGAAAAAATGTCAATCTTATTGGAAGCGTAGTAGCTGTCTCCAAAAAGCTTCTGAATCTCTTTTATATCTTTTCTTTTAGCCACAAACCGGATTCGGTCTCCGAGTTCCAGAATGGTATCTGATTTTGCCAGCATTTCGATGTCGCCTCTTCTGATTCGGGTGATGATGGCATTAAATTTTTCATGGAGATTGAGGGAAGACAGTGTTTTGCCCACAAGGTCGGGATTGGACACAAATATTCTGACGATATCATATTCTTTCCTGTCGTACAGGAGACTTTCTTCTGCTTCCTTACCCAGGACTGCCTGCACCGCATCAATATCTTCATTCGTGCCTACTACTATCAGCTTATCTCCCGGCTCTAAGTGTATATCCCAATTAGATAGTACGGTGCCGTATTTCCCACTGTCCAATCTTCCGAATACGACATTCCACTGATAGTTTTTCAGTAAATCCCTGAGTTGAAACTGAGAGATTTCGGGATTTGTGATTTCAATGGTGCGGCTGGTGAGATCTTCATCCAGTGGATACTCCTTCCTCAAGAGTTCCTTTTCTTTGATAAAGTCAATTTTGAGTATTTTTTGCATGAATTTGATAGCAATCATCACCCCGAGAACTCCCATGGGGTAGGAAAATGTATATCCCACTGCCATATGTTGTACATAGCTGCCGGCATCCTTATGCAGCTGACCTGCCAGGTCTATGGCGGATGCAAGGGCCGGAGTATTTGTAGAGCTGCCACAATATACTCCTACAATAGAAGCGGCATCAATATCTGTGATAAAAAATATGAGCACTGCCAGCAGAGCAGAAAGGCTCAGCATCCAGAATACAAAGTGAAAATCCCGCCATCCATTCTTCTTGAAGGACTGAAAAAAAGCCGGACCTGATTGCAATCCCACTGAATAAAAAAAAAAACCAGACCCAGCTGAAATAAAATTTCCGGGACGTGATATTCCGTATTCAGTGCTCCAAACAACAGGCCGACAAAAAGTACGGCAGATGTACCAAGTCCGGTGCCGCCTATGCGTATCTTTCCTATGAGATAACCAATCGCTGAAACTAAAAACAGCAGCAGCAGGGGATTTTGTACCAATAATTCATTCATACAGCAAAGCTAACCAATATTTCATCTTCAGCCGTATTAATAAAAGTGTAATTGAATTAGTGTACTCGGTCTGAACCATCTATCTTAGCGCTTTGTTTTTATGTGCAAAGTAGTCGAATATGTATCTTTTGAAATCATTACCATTTTATGTTTTTATATTGTTGGTTTCCTGCAAGCAGCCGGTTGAAAAGCTTGCTACTGAAGAAGATCCCTTGTATCTGGAGGTAATGGAGATACACGATGCTGTAATGCCTGAAATGTCAACCATCCACAGCCTGAAGAGAGAACTCAAGGCAATTACACTATCTGATGAAACAAGAAGGACATTAGTGCAGAATGAGTTGAAAAAGCTGGATGATGCAGATGAAGCTATGATGTCATGGATGGCGGCATTTGCTCCTCCCGATGAACAGGCACAAAGGACGAAGTATCTGGAGACCGAAAAACAGAAAATACAGGCTGTGAGTGATGAAATGTGGGCAGCTATTAATTCTGCAAAAGTGTTGCTCGATTCATTACAAAACAACTCGCCCAAAAACTGATGGATTTAAAATATCATGAAATGAAACTTTGGTTTTTTTTAGGTATTTCAGGAATAATGCTCATCTATGGATGTAAAAATTCGTCTGATGATAAGCTGCCTTATTTAGGCCATAAGACCATGGTGGATGGACAACCGGTTTATCACAAAATCAGACCCTACAGATACCTGAATCAGGACAGCATCTGGATATCAGATGATACACTGAAAAATTATGTATATGTAGCTGACTTTTTCTTCACTTCCTGTCCCTCCATATGCCCTAAAGTTATGAAAGAGATGACCCGTATTTATGAAGCCTTTAAGGATGAACCCCGGGTGAAGTTGCTTTCATTTACCATAGATCCGGTCAGGGATAATGTCCCCAGATTAAAATTGTACGCAGACAACCTCGGGATTAATCATGATAAGTGGTATTTCCTCACAGGTGAAAAAGAGTTTACATTTGAATTGGCCAATGACTTTTTTGTAGTGGCTTTGGAAGATCCGGAAGCTCCCGGTGGTTTTGATCACAGTGGGAAGATAATTTTGGTGGATAGGGAGGGACATGTCAGATCTTTCTCCGAAGGGACGGATGCATCTCAGACACCCCGACTTATTGAAGACATAAAAAAATTACTACGGGAAAGCTTTGCGAATGACTAAAAAAATCTTTTTTGCAATCATTCTGAGTGCATTGTTGTATTATTCGTGTGAAAACACTCCCTATGTTCAGGGGCAGTTTCTGTATGAGAATAAGTGTGCCAACTGTCATCAGAGTAATGGCGAAGGATTGGGCAATCTGGTGCCTTCTCTGCGCAGTGATAAGCCGGCTGACATCAGCTCATGGGTGTGTATCATTACCGGAGGTAAGAAAGATACCATAGCCTCTGACAACAGTTTTCTGGTCAGGGAGATGCCCGCATTCAAAAATCTGTCACCGACTGAGCTTGCCAATATTATCAATTATGTAAACCACAGCTTCAGACCGGAATTTAAAGAAACTACCATCAAAGAGATTCAGACGTATGTGGCAGAATGTGTAAACAATCAATAAAGAAAAATTTACGCCGGAATAGTTTGGAATCAGGCCATTTCCTTAATGCAAACAGCTTTTTAATTTCAACTTTTTTACTGTTTTTATTAAGAATTCATATCACCTCCGCCTCCGGAACCACGGTATGTTCAGAAATTGGGCAAATGACAAAGGAATTATAAATCAAGCTTCTTATAACTTCATTGTGAAGTACCTTAACTAATTCATCCAATCAGGCTCTGATAGCTTCCACAGGATCCATCCCCGATGCCTGCAATGCAGGAAGGAAACCGGATATGATACCCACAATTACAGAGGCAGATACTCCGATCATCACGTTGGTCAGAGACATCCCCATATCAAAAGGTATCAGTGCCGTTATGACTTTCAACGAAACAAATACCAATGCAAGACCCAGAATACCACCTATCAGACAAAGAATCACAGCCTCTATTAAAAATTCAAGCAGGATTACAGTCCGCTTTGCGCCTATAGCTTTCTTTATCCCTATGATGTTTGTCCGCTCTTTGACCGATACGAACATAATATTGGCCACACTGAACATTCCGACTACCAGGGCAAAAATGCCAATGATAAACCCCGCAATATTTATCACTCCGAAAACACTTTCCAGTACCTGTGACAGCATGGATAGTTCATTGAGTGAAAAATTGTCACTTTCCAATGGCTTGAGTCTTCTTGCAGCCCGGATTATACTCGCTGCTTCCCCTTTGAGTTCGTCCATATCCACTCCGGGTCTGGCTTTCAGATTGAGCATTCTGCCGATGGAAGAGTTGTCGTTTACATTCATAAATTTTTTGATGGTATTAAAACCAACCCATATTACATCATCAAAATTGATAAAGTTAAATACATTTTCTCCTTCGGATTCCAGATAACCGATTACCTGAAAGTTTTGACCAAAAAGTTTTACAGTTTTACCTATACCCGATTCGAATTTGAAAAGCTCATTATATACCTTATTGCCCAATATTACCTTGTTGGATCCGGTTTCATATTCAGTGAGGGTAAAATATCTTCCTTCCTGCAGTTTCAGAGGTTGAATCTCCGGATAGTGGTACGTCGGCCCCATAATGAAGGCATTGCTTACGGACTCATTTATGTATTTTATAATGCGGCCTCCCGTAAAGACGGTAAATGCAGACTGTACAGCCAGCTTTGACCGCTTCTGCAGTGCGAGAAAGTCATCGTAGGAGGGATTAGGTCTCCGGGCATATTTCCAGTAATTTTGTCCCGGATCTTCGTTCCATGGCTGCTTGTCAATGTATATCACATCACTGCCCAATTCACTGAATCCATCCTCAATGTTCTTTTGGAGTGAATCAACAGCAGACTTTACGGCTATAATGCAGAATATTCCTATGGTGATTCCAAGCAATGACAGAAATGTCCTCAGCTTATTACCTGTCAAAGCATCCTTGGCTTGTCGAAGACTTTCATAAAAAATTCTGATCAATAATTTCATTGCTCAATCAAATTCAGGTGCAAAATAATAAATAATTGAGCTGAAGAGAGCACTGAATAGATAAACGAACAATTATAACCGCTCAAAGTCTGTAATCTGTCGTGTGTACGGGAAGCAGAATATCTGATTTTTGTCTTTTTCTCTCATATGATGCCGAATTTTCATTCATCTTTGTGGCCCTGAATCTATTTTAATGAATATGCTATCAATTTCTGACACCAAATCCATTTTGACTGAGTTGATCTCGATTCCCGTATTAGGCGGTCAGCCCAATGCCCGAATAACCGGATACATCACTGATTATCTGAAGTCTTTTGATGCGGAGGTGCATATATGGAAAAACAGCAGCGAAGACAAGCAGTGTCTGCTTTGCAGATTCGGGCCTGCTGTGGACGGTGGAATTATTCTGTCAGGCCATATGGATGTGGTGCCGGCAGAAGGCCAGCCATGGACCGTACCTGCATTTAATCTGACAGAGAAAGATGATAAATGGTATGGAAGAGGGACGGCAGATATGAAGGGATTTCTGGCCTGCTGTATGGCAGCGGCTTCTATGTTCAGAAAGGCCGATTTGAAGAAGCCGGTGTATTTTGCATTTTCGACCGATGAAGAGATAGGCTGCCTGTTTGGCCGCACCCTGGCAGATTATATCCGGCAGATATACATCGAAAGACCTGCATTTGCTGTCATTGGGGAAGCTTCCATGATGCAGACCATCACAGGTCATAAAGGAATATGTGTGGCGGAGACCACTGTCAATGGGTCTGCAGGTCACAGCAGCAGGATACTTACCGAAGTAAGTGCAGTGCATGTCGCCGCACAATTAGTACAGTGGCTCGAATACAGGATGAAAAAATTGATCGGTGAGGGTAGGGTGAATGCTCATTTTTATCCCAATCACTCCTCGATGCATGCCGGGAGAATCTCAGGTGGTATTGCTCCCAATGTCATTGCAGATCATTGTTTTTTTCAGTGGGATGTCAGAGTGATACCGGGAGACGATGCCCTGGATTTGATTGCTGATTTCGAAAACTATTGTCGTGAACTGGAGATTGAATACAGAAAAAGATTTCCTGGGTTTAAAATTGAAACCAGATTGTTGCACCCGCCTGTACCGCCGCTTATCACGAGCCCTGAAAGTGAAATAGTCAGGATACTGAATAAAATCAATAATACCACCGGTACATCTACAGTAGCTTACGCTGCGGAGGCAGGCCAGTTTTCGGAGGCAGGATATGAATCAGTGATATGCGGTCCGGGAGACATAGCTCAGGCGCACAGAGCGGATGAGTATGTGGAAGTATCTCAAATCGAAAAATGCCTCAAAATGATGGAAGGTATAGCACAATATCTTTCTGAATGAATTCACTGCTCAACCTTTTCCTGTTAAGCCAAGCTTTCCGTATGCCTGCTTCAACTCTGATATTTTATCGGTGGCAAAGAGCGGGTCGGTTTCCTGCGTATCCGGTGCGAGTTCTTCTGTTTTATACCCTGCAAAACTACTCATAAAACCTTCGTGATGCTGCTTTTGATTCAAGTTGAGATAGATCATCGCAATACTGATAAAGAGCAGTAGGACTGAAGCGGCCAGGGCAATTCTGTACCACTTTACTTTGCGGTCAAATTTGTTTTCGTAAAGCCTCTTTTCCAGCTTCAGCCACACATGTTCTCCGGGAGATTTTCTGTGCATAGCTGCTTGCTCACGGATTTTTGTCATATCATGCAGATGTATCATTTTAAGCCGTATTTTATGTTATCTTTTTTTTTAATGATATCCTGAATTCTTTTCTTTGCCAAAATCAGTTGTGATTTTGACGTGTTGATGCTGATACCCAGCAATTCTGCAATCTCACGATGTTTATAACCTTCGATCACATAAAGATTGAAAATGGTTTTATACCCTACCGGAAGATCAGCGAGTGCCTCAAGGAGTTCTTCGTAGAGTATTGCATCGTCCGGACGGACATCGTCAGCCTGATCAATTCCTGTCAGTTCCACAGTCATTTTCAGATTGTGATTTTTTCTCAAAAACATGAGAGACTCATTCACCATAATGCGCTTCATCCATCCCTCAAAGCTTCCTTCTCCTTTATATTCGTCAATTTTATTGAATATTTTGAAAAATCCTTCGATAAAAACGTCCTCCGCATCTTCTGATTTCTTCACATATCTCAGGCAAATCGGATATAAGACATCCTTATATAAGTCATAAAGCGCTTTCTGGCTTGTCGGGTCCTGCCTTTTACATCCTGATATAATATGCTCCAAAGCGGCTTTCAAACGATGATTTTATTATAGAGATGCTGAAATTAATTAATTAGGTGTATGAGATGCCAGATTAAGGCATAATTTTCCATCAATCGGGTGGTAAATTCAGTCATGCCTTGCCGTAAACTCTGCAAAATGATTCATAAAAATCAGACAAGGCTCTAAGGGAATTTTATTTTTCTCCAACAGGTTTTTCCATGATTGGGTGGCATGTGATTCCTTCTGTACAATCCCAAAAATCGCTCTCATGGATTTGAAATATCTTTCGGTTTCCACTTCGGCAGGAATCTGCAAGGCACCGCATTGCCGCATCATCTTAGAAAAATTATCATAATCCCAGAAACAGTACTTATCGGGGTACTGGCAAGCAAGATAAATGATTACGGTTTTTTTATTATCATGGTAGTGCGTATTCAGTTTTTTTGATTCGGGGCTATACTCTGGAAAACCTCTTCACAATGCTCACCAAATCTCCTTATCCTCAATACCGGTTCTTTGGACTCATCCATCAAATCCCGAAAACTGTCTGACATAAAATATTTGTCTTTTTCTATGAGGAGCTTCATAACAGATTTGGCAGAGTGATAGGAGCCTTCCCAAAGGGCATTCGAAAATCTGCTTTTAAGACTTTTATCATAACTTTCCAATAAAGACAGAGGATCCGTATCAAAATGGGCCTGCCAGTTGGACACAACATCAGGGAGATGAAGGGAGATTTCTGCCCGCGGGGAATTGAGGTAAGTCTCGAACAAAGCAGCAAAATGCCTGATACGCTCCACTTTCATGATACAGATTTATTGGCCTCTGAATTTAATTTTTTTACTAAACGGTACAGTGGATAGCTTATAATCAAAAAAATCAGGGCATACTTACTACTGTGTATATCCGAGTACACAGCTCCTGCAAGAAAACCAATAGAGGCTATCAGTAAAAAAGCCGGAAGTGCCGGATATAATGGGACTTTCCAGGGTCTTTCCAGATCGGGTTCGGTCTTCCGGAGTCGTATCAATGCAGCAAATCCTGCGGCATAACTCATGACAAAAAAGAAAGTGGCAATATCCGACAATATACCGCAGGTGTCTTTACCGCTTAATATCAATCCGGTGGACAAGAGTGCAGTGAGTGGCATGGCTACCGCAGGTGTTCCCATTTTATTGACTGAAGATGCCTGTCTGAAAAACAATCCATCTCTGCTCATACTGAATATGACCCTGGGAGCAAACATAATCTGTGCATTCACGATGCCCAGTATTGAAATCATCAAAAACAGGGTCACAATCCTTTGTGAATTGTCTCCAAAAATAATCCCCACCGCATCAGCTGCGGCCAATGGTGAATTCATAAGCCTGTCCATCGGGACTACATGAAATATGGCAAGATTCACCAGCAGGTATATGACAATGATACTGACTACGCCCAAAATCATAGATTTAGGTAATGTTTTGGCGGGATCCTTGTTTTCTTCTGAGAAATAAGTGGCAGTATGCCAGCCGTCGTAAGTATAAAAAATAGACTGTAATGCGGCTATCACTGCAATAAATCCTAATGGAGCAGCGGTTTTATCAATGCTTTGGGCAATGCCTTCAGAGCTTGGGATGCTGCCGTAAATAAAACAAAACAAAACAAACACCAACAATCCGATTGCTTTAATCACGGCCAAGACCTCCTGAGATTTTCCCGCTGACCAGGTTCCCATCCAGTGAAAAGCACTCAAAAAAGCAAGCAACCCAATAGCTACCCACTGATTGTAGTGGTTGAGTGTAGGTAAAAGCAGGGCCGTATATTCGCTCATGGTGTACGCACCGAATCCTAAAGCCGCTACAGTCCCCAGCCAGCTGGTGATACCTGTAAGAAAGCCGAAATAATTGCCAAAGGCTCTCCGTGCATATACATACCAGGAGCCGGCCTGCGGCAAGGACACCGCCAGCTCTATGGCACACAGTACTCCCAGGACGGCATACAACCCTACCGCAAGCCATAGGACTGTAATGAGAAAAGGGTCTCCGATCTGAGCGGCAATGGGTCCGGGTTTGCGCAGAATGCCTGTACCTATAGTTCCGCCAATAGTCACTGCAATGCCGAAACCTACTCCAAGAAGTTTTAATAGCTGGTTTTCTTTTGATTGGATCATAAACGCAATATTGGGGTAAAAATAGCAATTGCCCGGATAAATGGAGTACAGCAAAACGTGCAGCCATTTCTTTTAATGAGCAAAGTCATTTTAAAGTTTGGCAGGAAATTCTATTTTTGGTACGGTTTTAAAAAATAAAGTTAGATGCCCATGAATATAATAGATGGAAAATTGACGGCTGAAGAAATTAAACAGCAATTGAAATCGGATACGGAGAGATTTATCGCTGAGACCGGGAAAACCCCGCATCTTGCCGCTGTATTAGTAGGAGATAATCCTGCCAGTCATGCATATGTGGGCAATAAGGTTAAATCCTGCGGCCAGGTAGGATTCAGATCAACATTGATCAAAAAAGAAGCTGACATATCCGAAGAAGAACTGCTTGCACTGATACATCAGCTCAATCAGGATCCTGATATTGATGGATTTATTGTGCAGCTGCCATTGCCCAAACATATCAATGAGGTAAAAGTAACTCTGGCCATTGACCCGGATAAGGATGTGGATGGTTTTCATCCTGTCAATTTCGGTAAAATGGCGCAGGGTCTGCCTTGTTTTTTGCCGGCTACACCTTATGGTATCACATTGCTGCTCGAAAGATATGGTATAGAGACAGCAGGCAGACACGTGGTAGTGGTAGGACGCAGCAATATCGTGGGAACTCCGATGAGCATACTCATGTCCCGCAAATCCAGGACCGGAGACGCCACTGTGACCCTTACTCACAGCCGTACCAGGAATCTTAAGGATTTGCTTCTACTGGCTGACATTGTAGTGGCGGCAATAGGAATTCCCCATTTTGTCACAGCAGACATGATCAAGGAAGGAGCAGTAGTCATAGATGTAGGGATCAACAGGGTGGAAGACGAAAATGCAAGGTCAGGTTCCAGGCTGGTTGGAGATGTGGACTATGATAATGTAGCTCCCAAATGCAGTTATATCACCCCGGTACCCGGTGGGGTAGGGCCTATGACTGTGGTAGGACTCATGATGAATACTTTTCAGGCTGCCCGACAAAGGTTAAGCCTCAAGTAACGGTAAAATATTTGATTTTGGAAAAATATCTTGCAATCACGCTGCAGAGTAATGATGAAGCAATGCTGGGCTTACTTTCGGCCTTACCCTTCGACTCTTTTGAAGAAACGGAAAGTAATTATGTCGGTTACATAGCTGCTGATGCGTTTACACCTGAGGTCGAATCAGCATTGAATGAGATAACTGCAAAATTTAATGTGCAATACAATACAGATGAATTAGAACCACAAAACTGGAATGAAATATGGGAAGCTACTTTTCAGCCTATTGAAGTCGGCCATTTTTGCAGGGTCAGAGCGGACTTTCATCCTCCTGTAGCGGGCTTTGAGTATGATTTGATTATCAATCCAAAAATGGCTTTCGGTACAGGACATCATGCCACTACCTATATGATGATTGAGAATATGGCTTCCATAAATTTTAAAAATAAGTATGTACTGGATTATGGCTGCGGTACCGGTATTCTTGCGATACTTGCTTCTAAATCAGGTGCTGATACGGTGGATGCAGTGGATATTGAGCCGGAGTCTTACAATAATACCATCGAAAATGCCTCAATCAATCAGGTGACTAATATACATGCATTTTGCGGGACCCTGGATGCTGTGCCTTTGGGACTGTATGATATTGTTTTGGCAAATATCAATCGAAATGTACTCATTGATACCATTGCATCGCTGCATGAAAGAATCAAGCCTCAGGGCATACTGCTGATCTCCGGCATTTTGCTTTCTGACAAAGACGCAATCCTGCATTCTTTTGGTCAATACAATCTGCAAGAGTATAAAATCACAGAAAGCGATGGATGGCTGGCAATAGCCTTTCAGGCATCCTCCAATTGATATGGTTTTAGGATAAATCCTCATCAAGGTAATTTCTGATTTTTACCGCCATCTGCTTGCCTGCTACTGCCTCGATTTCTGAGATATCCGCTTCCATCAATTGTGTTACGGAGCCAAATTTTTTGAGCAATTTTTCCGCTGTTTTGGGACCTACACCGGGAATGTTTGACAATCGGGTGGTGAGAAAATTTTTGGATCTGAGGTCTCTGTGGAAGTTTATGGCAAAACGGTGTGCTTCGTTTCTTGCATGTTGGATAAGTTTGAGAGATTCAGATTTCTTATTGATGTACAATGGAATGGAATCTCCGGGAAAAAATATTTCTTCCAGCCTTTTGGCGATGCCTATCACGGTTACTCTATGCAGAATATCGAGCTTTTCAAGACTTTTTACTGCTGCATTCAGTTGTCCTTTGCCACCGTCAATGATGATAAGTTGAGGCAGCTTTTTGCCCCTCATCGATCAATCTTTTGTACCTTCGGTACACCACTTCTTCCATGGATGCAAAATCGTTGGGTCCCTCTACACTTTTTACCTTAAAATGGCGGTAATCTTTATTGGACGGTTTGGCATTTTTAAACACCACACAGCTGGATACCGGATTAGTCCCCTGAATATTTGAATTATCGAAACATTCGATATGGAAGGGAGTCTCCTTCATACCAAGGTCATTTTTCAAAGTGGTAAGTATGCGTTCGGCTGAAGACATTTTTTTCTGGCTGTTCAAAGCACTTTGCCTGATCTGAAGCATATGATACTGCAGATTTTTTTCTGCAAGTTCGAGGAGTTTTTTCTTCTCTCCTTTCTGAGGTACCGTGATTTTAAGTTTTTCGTCTTCACTTTCTGTGGGTACAGGTACGATGACCTCCGGGGCCATGCTGTTGAATTTTTCTCTGATTCCGGGAATGCAATATGCCAGCAGGTCTGAAAAATCTTCATCCAGATTCATTTCCATCTCCATTATGTCCGTATTCATCAATGCTCCATTGATGATTTTCATATAATGAATGTACGCTGTATTTCTGTCACTGCTTATGGCAAATACATCTACGTCTTTGATGGTATGGCTTACAAGGGTGCTGCTCGACTGATAATTTTCGAAGGCAATCAGCTTTTCCTTCAATGCCTGTGCTTTTTCAAATTCCAGATTTTCGGCATGTCGGTGCATTTCCTCAAGGATGTAATCTTTCACCTGCTTAAAGTTCCCTTTTAGAATATTTCTGACCTGTTCAATTTTAAGATTGTAGTCAGATTCATTTTCCAGGCCTTCGCAGGGTCCCATGCAGTTTTTGATATGGTACTCCAGACAAACCTTGTATTTTCCCTTTTGAATCATGGGTTCGCTGAGATTGAGATTGCAGGTGCGCAGGGTGAATAACTTTTTTACTATGTCCAGGAGTATGTTAGCTCTGTATTTGGAGGTGTAGGGTCCGAAATACTGTGAACCGTCTTTGATCAGCTTACGGGTGAAAAAAACTCTGGGAAATCTCTCATTTTTAATACAGATGTAAGTGTAGGACTTTCCGTCTTTGAGAGAAACATTGTATCGGGGCTGGTACTTCTTGATAAGTGTATTTTCGAGCAGCAAGGCATCATGTTCTTGTATCAACTACCGTATATTCTATACGGCTTGCATTGCGTACGAGGGCTATAGTTTTGTATCTGTCCTGTTTTTTATCTCCGAAGTAGGAGGAGAGACGATTCCGGAGATTTTTGGCCTTTCCCACATAGAGGATGGTGTCTTTTTCGTCCAGAAATTTGTAAACACCGGGCTCCTTCGGTATTGACTCGAATATCTTTTTAAAATCTTCAGTTTTCATTTTTGTAAATCTCTCTCGGCTTCCAGTCCCAGCAGAATATAACGGGCAGCCCGGGGATTGGTTGCAAGGGGGACATTGTGCACATCACAAAGTCTCATCAGCATCTGCACGTCAGGCTCGTGGGGATGCTTATCTAAAGGGTCTCTGAAAAATATCACCACATCCAGATCTCCGGTGGCAACCAAAGCAGCAATCTGAGCATCTCCGCCCTTGGGTCCGGAAAGCAGCCGCTCTACCTGAAATCCTTCCTTTTCGATATGGCCTCCTGTGGTGCCTGTGGCATAAATCTTACATCCGGACAAAAAGGCTTTATGTGCAATCACAAAAGATACCATTTCAGGTTTTTTCCCGTCATGGGCAATGAGTCCAATGCGTATCATGATTTTAGGCATTATGAGTGCAAAGATAGACGATAATTTATTTGGTTTATGGGTTTATGGAGTTTATAGGGTTGATGAGGTTGATGGGGGTGATTGCGGATTTGCGGATTTGTGGATTTGCTGAGTTGTGGATTTGCTGAGTTGTTTATAGGTTTGATGGGTATATGGGTTGATGGGTTGATGGGGTTGATGGGTTGATGGGGTTGATGGGGTTGATGGGGTTGAGGTGGTTATATGGTTTTTTGGTGTTTTGGTTTTGTGGTTTTATGGTTTTGTGGTGTTATGGTTTTGTGGTGTTTTGGTGTTGTGGTGTTTTGGATCATGGTAGGTAGGGTTCTGCTTCGCTCAGTTGATAAGGTTTATAGTGTTTATGTTTTGGTCACACCGGGTCGTGATTTTTCTCGTTGGAGTGTTCATAGTTTCCGCCAGCGGCGGATTCATAGTTCTTCGCTCATAGTTCATAGTTTCCGCCGACGGCGGATTCATAGTTC
This sequence comes from Saprospiraceae bacterium, assembly GCA_016716335.1. GTDB lineage: Bacteria > Bacteroidota > Bacteroidia > Chitinophagales > Saprospiraceae > OLB9. The sequence goes on from JADJWN010000006.1 coordinate 82,208, forward strand.
ATAGTTCAAATCATTTGTCGTTCGAATCATTCGTCGTTCAAATCATTCGTCGTTCGAATCATTCGTCGTTTCCGCCGGCGGCGGATTCATCGTTCAAGTGTTTCCGCCTTCGGTGGTTTTGTGTGTTCAAAAAATGGCATGCAGAATTAATGATTTCCGTCTCCTTTGACTACCTGTCTGAAGTATTCGTAGGTAAGTTTTAGTCCTTCGCTTCTGCTGACTTTTGGCTCCCAATCAAGAATTTTTTTGGCGAGGCTGATGTCAGGCTGTCTTTGTTTCGGGTCATCTACCGGGAGAGGATTGTGTATTATGTGTGCTTTGGGGTTGTTTACAAGCTTCAGAATTTCATGAGCAAAATCCATGATGGTGATTTCCGAAGGATTACCCAGGTTGACAGGGAGATGGTAATTGCTGAGCAACAACCGGTAAATACCCTCTACCAGGTCATCCACATAACAAAAAGAGCGGGTCTGCTTTCCATCGCCAAATACAGTCAGGCCTTCGCCCCTGATGGCCTGAGAGAAAAACGCCGGCAAAACCCGGCCATCCTCCACTCTCATACGTGGGCCGTAGGTATTAAATATCCGGACAATTCGGGTCTCCAATCCATGATAATTGTGGTATGCCATCGTCATGGCTTCCTGAAATCTTTTGGCCTCATCATATACTCCTCTCGGACCTATAGGATTGACATTTCCCCAATAATCCTCCCTTTGGGGATGCACCAATGGGTCTCCATATACTTCAGAGGTGGAAGCAATCAATATCCTTGCCTTTTTTGATTTTGCCAGGCCCAGAAGATTGTGGGTGCCGAGCGAACCCACCTTAAGGGTCTGTATGGGCATTCTGAGGTAGTCAATGGGACTGGCCGGAGAGGCGAAATGCAGGATGTAATGCAATTCTCCGGGAACATGGACAAATTTACTTACATCGTGATGGTAATATTCAAACGCTTTGAGTGGAAATAAATGTGCGATATTATCCAGATTGCCGGTGATGAGATTGTCCATCCCGATCACATGGTATCCCTCTTTAATAAATCTATCTGCCAGATGTGAGCCAATAAAACCAGCCACCCCGGTTATCAATACTTTTTTCACTTTATCCTGTCGTTACTTAAAAAATTCAATATCCCTACGTTTTGCAAACATAGCCAAAATCCGGTGTTCCGTCCATATATTGGAAAGCTAATTGTAAATTTTCGCAGGATAGTGCCTTTGGTTTTCAACATTATTTCGATATTTGCAGATTATTTTGTTTTCTGTAAAACCGCTAAACCACAATAGATGTCTATTTTGAAACAAAAAATGGCTGCTTATACCCTGCCGCAGCAGATTCAACAGATGGGATTATATCCTTTTTTCAGAACTATTGAATCAGAGCAGGATACCATCGTAAAGATCAATGGCAAGGATGTGCTGATGTTTGGGTCTAACAGCTACCTGGGTCTGACCAATCACCCAAAACTTAAAGAAGCATCCAAGAGAGCGATAGATAAATATGGGTCAGGATGTGCAGGTTCCAGATTTCTGAATGGAACACTGGACATTCACCTTGAGCTCGAAGAGAAGCTGGCCAGATTTGTCGGAAAAGAGGGAGCACTGGTATTCAGTACAGGATATCAGGTCAATCTGGGTGTAATATCCTCAATTCCCGGCAGACATGATTATCTGATTCTGGACGAGCTGGATCATGCGTGTATCATAGATGGAGCAAGGTTGTCTTTTGCCAAAGTGCTGAAATTCAACCACAATGATATGGAATCCCTCGAAAAAGCTTTAAGCAGGGCTGAACCTGACAAGATGAAGCTGATTGTAGTGGACGGGGTATTCAGTATGGAAGGAGATATCGCCAATCTGCCCGAGATTGTAAGGCTTGCAGAAAAATACAACGGCAATATCATGGTGGATGATGCCCACGGTTTGGGAGTATTAGGCAAATTCGGTTCGGGTACAGCCGATCATTTCGGTCTGACCGATAAAGTGGACCTCATTATGGGTACCTTCTCTAAGTCGCTGGCAAGTATAGGTGGTTTTATTGCAGCAGATAATGATACCATCAATTACCTGAAGCATAATGCAAGATCCTTGATATTCAGTGCCAGTATAGCTCCGGCCAATGCAGCCTCTGTTATAGCCGCTCTGGACCTTATTCAGGAGGAGCCCGAAAGAATCGAGAAGCTTTGGGATAATACCAGATATGCCATGAAAGCCCTGAAGGATGCGGGATTTGATACAGGACATTCAGTGACTCCTATCATTCCGATACTTATCAGGGATGATTACAAGACCTTCCAGTTGACAAGGATGGCCCTGGATCGGGGAGTTTTTGTAAATCCGGTGGTATCACCTGCCGTACCCAGTACATCTTCATTGATCAGGTACTCACTCATGGCTACACATACCCATGCCATGATTGATGAGTCTGTGGAAAAGTTGCATGATATTGCAGTGCAGATCGGAGTTTTTGACACTGAAAAATCCCTGGTCAATACCATCTGATTACCTTATTAACAGCAGGAAGATTATATTCACCCGTTAAGCATCTGAAGCTTGCATATAGAAATCAGAGAAATCAGTTTTGGTAGTGAAATCGGAAAGTTCATTGACTTTCCACACGACTTATATGCTGATGATCCGAATTATGTACCGGAGATTTATATCGGGCAGAAAGATATGATGAATCCTGCCAAGTATCCCTTCCATCAGTATGGGAAAGCAAGATACTTTCTGGCTTATAAAGACGGAAAGATAGCCGGTAGAATTGCAGCCATCAGAAATGATAATTACAACAGACATCACAAGTCAAATATTGGTTTTTTTGGCTTTTTTGACAGTATCAACGATCAGAGCGTGGCATCTGCTTTATTCGCCAAGGCTGAGGAATACGCCAGAGAAAATGGTTTTGATGCTTTGATGGGACCGACCAACTTTACCACCAATGAAACTGCAGGGGTGCTTATTGAGGGTTTTGGTGAGCCACCCAAAATCATGATGACCTACAATAAGCCTTACTATCAGCAATTGTATGAAAATCATGGTTTTCATAAAGAGATGGACCTGTATGCATATATGCTCTACACCGATAGGGTTTCGGATAAGTCGTTGCGGATTGCTGAAAGTCTGGAAGCCAGATTAGTGGCAAAAGGTATCACCATAAGAAACCTGAGGCTGAAGGATATAGATGCAGAAGCAAAACGCATCCAAAAAATTTACAATGCAGCATGGGAAGACAATTGGGGATTTGTACCATTCACCGATGCGGAATTTGAGTATCTGAAGAATGACCTTAAGATGATAGTGGATGAAAGGTGGGCCTACATCGCTGAAAAAGACGGCGAAGCCATCGCTTTTGGTCTGACTGTGCCTAATATCAATGAAATATTGATAAAAAATAAACGTGGCAGGCTTTTTCCATTTGGTATTTTCAGGTTGCTTTTCGGGAAAAAATCGATACGTACCGTACGCATACTTGCATTAGGTGTCCTTGAAGAATACCGGAAGCAGGGTATTGAAGCCATATTTTTTGCCAAAAATATTAAGATGGCCAGAGAGCTGGGAATAGTGGGAGGAGAAGCCTCCTGGATACTTGAAAATAATGAACCAATGGTCAAGGCAGCCGAGCATCTCAACGGAGAAAGATATAAGACCTACAGGCTGTATAAAAAACAAATCTGATCACAATCCATGGGCAATGTTTTGGTAACAGGAGCCTCGGGCTTTATTGGAGGTTTTATTTGTAATGAAGTTATAAATCGCGGGCATATCTGCTTTGCGGCGGTCAGACCTTCCAGTGATACCCGGGATCTCCGTCATGAAAACATACACATCATCCACTGGGATTTTAATGATGTTAGGGGAATGGCGGATTTGCTCAGCAAGTATAAAATTGAATACATTATACACAATGCCGGCCTGACCAAAAGCAGAGAGGAATCGGAATTTTTCAAGGTCAATGCCGAGTATCTGGAAAACCTCTGCGAAGCACTATCCCAATCTGCAATAACACTTAAAAAACTGGTTTTTGTCAGCAGTCTGGCGGCATACGGTCCAGCCGTTATTTCAAAAAGCCTATTTTGTCAGTGATGGAAAAACGTATGAGGCCAGATATTTCAATACCCTTGTGAAACAATTATTAGGTGTCAAAACCATCACACTCAGATTACCTTATTTTGTAATTGGTCTGGCTGCCTATATTTCCGGTTTTTTAAGCAGGTTTACCGGAAAATATCCTCCGCTCAATCCGGAGAAAATGAATGAAATCAAGGCAGAAAGCTGGAATTGTGACATCAGTGATGCTCAGAAAGATCTCAACTTTCGGCCGATATATATGCTTGAAGATGGCTTAAAGGAAACCATGGCATGGTATAAAGAGGCCGGTTGGATAAAATAAGTGATGTGGTGCAGAAAAAGAGAATCAAAGTCATAGCAAACCCCTTCTCAGGTACAGGCAAAAAAGACAATATCAGACAATTGCTCGATCAGTATCTCGATCAGAATCGTTATAGTTATGATCTGGAGTTTACACAATTTGCAGGCCATGCCCGGATTTTGGCGCAGGCAGCAGTAAGCGAAAACTTTTATATGTGTGTAGCAGCCGGCGGTGACGGAACGGTCAATGAGGTTGCTTCTGTACTCAAAGGCACGGAGGTGATTCTGGCAGTACTGCCTTATGGTTCTGGTAATGGTTTCGCTGCACATATCGGAGTAAAGCGGGATGTCATCAGGGGTATAGAGATTATCAATACCGGAGAGGTACACCGTATTGATTCCTGCATGGCCAATGACAGATTTTTTCTCAATATTGCCGGAATAGGTCTGGATGCTACAGTTGCCTACAAGACCAAGGCAAACAAGAAAAGAGGTTTTTTACCCTATTTTACCACCACATTAAAGGAAAGTCTGGATTTTAAGTATATGGATCTGGAGATCGAAACCGGACATGAGAAATTCAGCGGAAGCTATGCCATGGTAGTAGTTGCCAATGCCTCTATCTATGGATATGATTTTACCATAGCACCCACCGCAGATCTTGAAGATGGAATGCTCGATATATTAATGGTAAAAAAATCACCCGTTTATAAGTATTTTCTGATGGCTTTGCGGGTACTGAATAAATCCTTTCATAAAAGCCCCTTAGTCCGGTTTATGAGGGTAAAGTCTATCACCATCAAATCATTGAGCAAAGCCTATATCCACGTCGATGGAGAAGGATTTGAAGCAGATACAATCACCACCTTTTCTGTCCATCCTTCGAGTATCAGGGTAATGTTTCCCGGACATCCAAATGGTTGATTACCTGGTGAAATATCCTGCATAAAAATGATGATCCGTGATACTTTTCTCACTCTCGTTGCCCCTTCAACAGGAGAATACAAAGAGAAAGGGAGTAAATTTCTCGCTTATGCAAAAAGGATTGACCACGAAAGTGAGGTTGCACTATTTCTTGCCGAAATCAGGAATATGCATCCCAAAGCCAGACATTTTTGTTATGCCTGGAAAATAGGCACAGACAATCAAAGATACCGGGTCAATGATGACGGCGAACCCTCAGGCACAGCCGGGCGGCCGATTTACAATCAGATTTTAAGTCATCAGATTACCAATGTCATGGTGGTAGTAGTGAGGTATTTTGGTGGTACCAAACTCGGTGTCCCGGGATTGATAAAAGCTTACAAGGAGGCCACAGAGGCAGCACTTTCTAAGGCTGAGATTGCTGAAGACTATTTTATGGAGTGCTACAGCCTCCAATTTCCTTATGCTGCAATGGGGCATATTATGGATGTCATCAAATCTTTGGAGTTAATATCTCATCCTCCTGCATTTGCAGACGATGTAACTATAAGGATTTGCATCAAACTCAATGATGTTCCCGGCACTCTGTTGAGATTGAAAGCCGGCATCCTTCGAGTCAGCCCGGAAGAAGCAGAAGGTATAAACCAACTACCGGAATGCAGGATTGAAAAGATTTGACTCAGGCTTCTGTTTCCATCAGCAGTGCTTCCCAATCTGCCATCTTTTGCTCCAGACTTTGTTTCAGCATATTGTAATGAGCATTCAATTGATTAAAGCCTGGATCCTTGTAGGTGTCAGGATTTTGCAGTTGTAGTTCAATTTCAGCTATTTCCTTTTCAATTTTTTCGATTTCCCGCTCTACCTGCTGAATGGCTTTTCTGATTTTACGCTGATCTTTTCCGGAAATTGGCTGTACAGTATTCTTTTCACCGCTTGCAGTGAGACCTTTATCTGTATTTGAGATTTCAACCTCCCGTATATTATCCAGCTTCCTTTTATTCAGAAAATATTCTATGTCACCCAGATATTCATATGTCTTACCACCTCTGAATTCAATCACTTTATTGACAAGTCCCTTCAAAAATTCCCGGTCGTGAGATATGACCAGCAATGTACCCCCAAAGTCAAGCAGTGCTTCTTTCAGGATCTCTTTGGAGTATATGTCTAAGTGATTGGTAGGTTCGTCCAGAATCAGAAAATTGCAGGGCTTGGTGATGAGCGAGGCCATAGCCAGTCTGGCCCGTTCGCCTCCTGACAATACAGATACCTTTTTTTCTACATCTTCACCCGAAAAAAGAAATGATCCCAGAATACTTCGGATCCGGGAATGCGTCTCTTCAGTAGCTTTTTCTTCCATCACCTGCAGTATGGTTTTGCGGCTGTCTAAGAGTTCAGACTGGTTTTGTGCATAATATGACATAAAAACATTAGAACCAGTCTCTATCTGACCCGAATCAGCCCGGATCAATCCGGTAATAATTTTTGCCATGGTGGTTTTACCCTGACCGTTCTGTCCTACAAATGCCACTCTGTCCCCTCGTTCGATAGTAATATCCAGTTCAGCAAATACTTTTTTATGGTTGTACGATTTACTGACTCCGCTGCATTTTATCACATCTCTACCGGATCTGGGCACCTCTGCAAAGCGGATTACCATGGATTTGGAGCTCTCTTCAGGGAGCTCGATTCTTTCCACTTTATCCAGCTGTTTTTGCATGCTTTGTGCCATTTTTGTTTTAGTGGCCTTTGCCATAAAGCGGTTTATCGTACGCTCTTTCTGAGCTATTTCCCTTTGCTGATTTTCATAGGCTGCTCTGAGTATTTCTTTCTGTTTGGCAGATTCTGTCTTAAAATCCGAGTATTTGAGCTTCAGATCCAGAATTCTGCCATTTTCGATTTCTATGGTACGATTGGTGACATTATCCAGAAACTGAATGTCGTGGGATATCAATATGATCGTGCCCGGATAGTCCTGCAGGTAATTTTCCAGCCAGATGATAGACTCTATATCCAGATGATTGGTGGGTTCGTCCAGCAGTAATATGTCCGGCTTCAACAATAACAGTTTGGCTAATTCGATCCTCATTTGCCAGCCACCGCTGAGTTCGCCCACTTTTTTTTCGATGTCATCTTCCGTAAAACCCAGACCCTTCAAAATTTTCAGTGTATCTACACGAAGGAGATTGATATTAAAATGTTCTGCATCCGCACTCAGGTCTGCCAGTCGTTGCACCAGCTCTTTGTATTCTGTAGTGTCATAATCAGTACGTCCTGCTATTTCATCTGACACCCGGGTGATGGATTGCTGGATTTCCAGTGCTTCTTTGTGGCAACTCATGGTTTCGTCCAATACCGTACGGGTTTCATGGAGTTCAAATTCCTGCCTGAGATAGCCGATAGTAGTTTTGGAAGGGAATTCAAGACTGCCTTCATCCGGTTGGAGGATGCCTGCAATAATTTTAAGCAGCGTGGACTTACCTGCACCGTTTCTACCGGTCAATCCCGTCCTGTCTCCGGGGCTGATCATAAAGCTGACATGGTCCAGTAATGTCCTTGCTCCTAAATGCACACTTATATCTTTGATATAATACATCCTTTCTGATTAAATTTTCCTTAGGTCATCCTGTGCAGGTAATTCAAATACTCAAAAACAAAAGTGGCCAATCCGGACAGGATAGGCCACATATTTAACTGATTTAAGATAATCAACGTTTTGTTTTAAACAGTTCATTCAGCTCTTTCTCCGTTTTAAAGCCAAGGTCGAGGAATGTTGTAGTTACAAATTTTTTAATATCCTGGTAATCTTTGCCCCGTTTGTCGGTATATTTTGCAAGTAGTCTTTGGATATATTTCAGACTGATATCTTTGATGTTCTGATTAAATTTCTGATTGTAGAATACGTTGATGTAGGATACAAATACCTTATTGATATCGAAATAATCATGGTATGAAGCCTCGTCCAGATTGTTGAGGAATGCTTCACAATATCCGAATATACTTTCTCTTAAGCACTCGTTTTCGGCACTAACGCCTTTGTGTTGTTCATAATAGTTCCTGGCAGCCTCAATAGAGTCTTCATGCACATAACCCTTGGTGTGAATGATATCCATCATCTGATAGTATGAGGTGATTTCATCCTTCACCGTCTTATTGATAAGGGCTGACATTCTTTTATCTATCTCAGGAGAGATCTCCACTTCTGATTGGTAAATATTCAGCAGGAATCTGAAGAATTTTTCAGAAAACATATCCATATGGGCTCTGATATGGTCAAAAGCCTTGGTAAATGCTTTCTGATCCTCTTTGGGCAGGTCATAGAACATACCGGTAATCATGAGGAGCTCCAGAAATTCGGCCTCAGTGTAAAATTCTTCTTTTTTGATAAGCTGTGACAGGTGAGGCAGAAGGCTGCTGTTGTCAAATTTGCGGTGAGCTCTGTACAACAGGAAGTTTTTAAGGGCGGAACTGTAAATTTTCAATTCTGCCAGATTGGTCGGAAAATCGCAGGATTGAAAATTCTGATTGGCAAATTGTCGGGAATAGTTTTCGTAGCTCTGTTTGCGTACGGCAAGGTCTCTGTACTTATCCTGTTTTTGAGCAAGCAGAAAGTTTTTGATACGTTTGTTGCTTACCTGTTCCAGTAAATTTGTCAGCCAGATATCCGAGCTCAATGCAAATCCAATCTGTACGGTCTGACCTATTCTTTGCTTTATGAGTTCGAAGTTGGCTGAATTACAGATAGTCAGTAATATATCCTTAAAGTGATCCTGCGGTCTTTTGTATTTGTAGTTACTGTCTATTTCGCCTCTCAATACGGAATAGCCCAAAATCCTGGGCAGAAACATTCCTTCAAATCCCGGATCCAGGAGTGCATTTTCAAGGGCTACCAGCTGCAGAGGATGATGATTGGCTACAGTTTCATACAATTCCTGCAGGTGTGGCTCGAAGGCTTCGGCCATGGTTTTGAAATCCTGCTCTTCTTCAGATTCCAGATAGTTCTGCAGTATTTCAGATTCCTGAAGGGCTGCCTTGAGTTGATTCAGGTGTTCCTGATATTGAGGGGCTAATGCTTCCATAATATGTACGTTTTATAAGGTGTAAATCTTCATTGATAAAATGAAACCAAGCAAAACACACTGATTTTGCTTGGTTTCAGTACAAATTATCTTAAAAACTACGGATAAACGTGAAAAGTTTATCTCAAAATGCGATTATTCTCCTTTATCTTCTTCTGTTTCCGATGCGCTTTCTGTTTCGGCAGGAGATTCAGTCTGCGTTTCCTCTGCTACCACTTCAGATGCTGCTGATGATTCTGTCTCTGCAACAGCCTCGACATTTTCGTGAGCCTCTTCAGTTTCACGGAATGCCTGTGCTGCCAATTGTGTTTCCTCGTCTGCCTTGGGTGTCGTAACTTTAGCAGTACCTGATACTGCCAGTCTGAATGCATCCACTTCAGCCTTGGTTTGTGCTCTTCTTGCAGAAATTCTTGACTCCTTGGCATCAATCCACTGTTGCCACATAGTATCTACCTGTTCCTGAGTCAAAGCTCCTTTTTTCAAGCCCCTCATGAGATGCTTCTTGTAATAAACGCCCTTGAATCTGAGGATTGCTCTTACAGTATCGGTGGGTTGAGCTCCTTTAGTGAGCCAATCGTATGCTTTGTTCCTGTCTATTTCAATGGTAGCAGGCTTGGTCATTGGATTGTAGGTGCCGATTTTTTCTATAAATTTACCATCTCTTGGAGCTCTGGAATCCGCAATAACAATATGGTAAAACGGCGCTTTTTTACGTCCCTGCCTGGACAATCTGATTTTTACTGGCATGTGTTAAAATTTAATATTATGATAAAATCAAACCTGATTACTCCCCTAAAATGGGACGTCAGGTTTTTAACGGCCGCAAAAGTACATTCTTTAGCTTAAATCACCAAATAAACCTCCAATAAAATAACGGAATGCCTTAAGAGATAAGGATATGCACACCCTGAAATGGAAATTATCCTCCCTTTGATTAGGATAGTCTTAAATCGCTCTCCGCCGGATATCAGAAAAACAATTTGGCTGACAAACTCGGAAGAATGGGTAATTGATTTACCCTGTTGTATTTGACCCTGTCAAAGTAAAATATATTGGGTCTGTCGTACACATTGGTTACACTGGCATTCAACTCCAGTCCTGAATGCTTGGTAAATTTGAATTTTCTGGTCATAGACAGATCCAGCCTGTGGTAATAGGGCAGACGTCCGCCGTTTCTTATCTCAGAATATATGATCCCCAATTCTTCAGGGTTGGAGGTAAGGAACGGGCTGTTGACTCCACCCAAAAAGTCCTGATAATTATAAAATCCCTGTGTTTTGGTAAACGGAAAGCCTGATCCGAGATTCCATCGGGCACTCATCTGCCAGTTGCCTTTACTGTCCAGGTCATAGGATGTCAGGAAGTTGACATTGTGCCTTCGGTCAAAAATGGTGGGATAGATCTGCTGTCCGTCATTTCTCTTTACATATCCGTGTGAGTAAGTAGCCCAGACATACAGTCTTTTCTTTTCATATTTGAAAGAAAAATCCACTCCGTATGCTTCTCCGGTTTCAATACTGTAATTCGGGTCGTTGAGGCTGAGTTTGTTCCTGTTTACTACCACAAGCTGAGGAAAATCCTTATAGTACCCCTCCAGATTTATCTGTATATTTTTGCCCAGATCATATTCGAATCCTGCAATGGCATGATGTGAAATCTGCAGCTTGTTTTTGACCGGCAGTCCGTCAAATCCGGCCACCTGTGACTCCGGCCCGGATAGGAATCCGCTGAAAAGATTAACAACATCCCTTTCGTTGGAGGTGCTCAGTACATTTTGGGTGTATCTGCCGGCAGCACCTTTAAATCTCAGATTGTCTGATACATTGTATTTCACTCCGAATCTGGGTTCCCATGTCAATGCTCCGAGAGATGAATAGTATTGGGTGCGGAAGGAAGGCTCGAGTATCAGGTTGCCGATGATTTGCTTGTATTTGAAATAGACACCAAGCTCTGTGGTATTCTGTTCCTGAGAAAGTCTTATATTAAAGGGGTTGATAAATTCGAAGTCAGTTCTGATACTTTTGAGTTCAAGACCGTATTTGATTTCATTTTTTTGATTGAAGAAGGCGAAGTCTATATTGGCGGATATTTCGTCAATATCTGATTTTCTGGGCTTGCCATCTTTTTCATCCAGACTGACGGTATAAGTCGTAAATCCTATCAAACCACTGATCAACATATCACTACCGGTGGGGATTAATCCGAAATTTATACCACCACCTGTATTCTTCCATCCGATATCAGCGACCAGCGGATTGTTATAGTTGTCAGAAAAATTAAATCCAAAGGCATTCAAACGGCTTCCGTTAGCTGCATTTATGGATACTTTGCCGTAAAAATCTCTGAATGCAAAAGGCAGACCTATACTGTCCACATCTGCTGCGTAAGTATAGAGGTTTTTGGTAGTATGCTCCAACAGGGATTTTTTACCGGTAAAAACATAGGAAATGGAAGTCTCGCCCTCCCTGAATTTTTTCAAAGGACCTTCTACCAGTCCTTTCACCATAAAAGGACCGCCGGAAACAAATCCACTCTGGCGGGTTTTATTGCCTTCCCGGGTTTTGAGGTCCACAATAGCAGAGATACGTCCACCCTGTTCAGCACCGAAGCCACCGGTATACACATCTACATTACGTATCAGCTCGGTCTCAAAAACAGAATAAAATCCGATGGAATGAAAAGGGTTGTAGATATTCAGACCATCCAGCAATATCTTGTTTTGTACCGGAGCTCCACCTCTGATGTAAATCTGTCCTCCCTGATCTCCTGTGGATATAATACCCGGAATTACCTGAAGATATTGGGCAATATCAGCCTCGCCACCTGCTGAAGGAAGAGCTTTGATTTGCTTCGGGCTGACACTGATCTGACTGATATTGACTGTAGTACGGGCTTGTTCACGGGCAGCAGAAATATTGACTTCTGCAAGTTGCACGGCACTCTCTGACATATATATGGGTTGAGCCACAATGACATTTGCCCTGACCTGCACTGCAACCATCACGGTATCATACCCGATGTAGCTGGCCTTGAGGTTGTATTGACCGGGTGGAATTCCTGCGAGTATATAAAATCCGTTCAGATCCGAGGATGCTGCATAATTCGTTCCTTCCAGGAAAACATTGCAGTAAATAATCGGCTCTCCGGTATTCTTATCCAATATATTGCCCCTTATTGTACCTGTCTGGGCGAAGCTGACCAAAATTATACCTGTGGTAAATATCAGCGACCAGAAAATCTTTAGCATCATCACACGATTAAGGCGCAAAAGTAAAAATTTAATCCGATGCATGATGATTGATTTCCATTAATAGGTGAAATTGTCATTCCAAACACTTTTTTTGATTTTATACTCCGGAAAAAAAAATTAAATTGGGCACTAAATCCACATCTGATAAGTAAAACGGGAGAGAATAAATGTTATTTTCGCCACCGGTTAGATAAAAAGTACTTACCATGGGAAAAATAAAAATGGGTATGATCGGCGGTGGTCCGGGTTCTTTTATAGGAGCAGTACACCGGATGGCTGCAAATCTGGACGGACAGATTGAGCTGGTCTGTGGTGCTTTCAGTTCAGATCCTGCGAAATCCTCACAGACCGGAAGGGAATTGTTTTTGAATCCTGACAGGGTTTATCCCGATTTTGCCACCATGATACAAAAGGAGAAAAACCTTTCACCGGAAGAAAGAATGGATTTTGTGTCCATTGTGACCCCCAATCATGTGCATTTTGCTCCGGCAAAGATGGCCTTGGAGCATGGATTTCATGTGGTATGTGACAAACCCATGACCCACAATCTTGAGGAGGCTTATGAACTCCGAGAAGTGGTACGAAAATCAGGCCTTGTATTTGCACTCACCCACACTTATTCGGGGTATCCAATGGTCAAACAGGCGAAAGCCATGCTCGAAAACGGAGAATTGGGAAAAATCAGGAAAGTAGTGGTCGAGTACCCTCAGGGCTGGTTGTCCACCTTGCTGGAAGTTACGGATTCGAGACAGGCCTCATGGCGTACAGATCCCGCCAGGTCGGGAATAGCCGGTGCCATGGGAGATATTGGTACACATGCCGAGCATCTGGCAGAATATATTACAGGACTTAAAATAGAAAAATTGTGTGCGGATATCAGTACCCTCGTGGAAGGGAGACGACTGGATGATGACGGAAATGTATTGCTGCGCTTTGATAATGGAGCCAGAGGAGTGTTGTATGCCAGTCAGATTTCGGCGGGGGAGGAGAATAATCTCCGCATCCGTGTGTACGGGGAGAAGGGTAGTCTTGACTGGTCGCAGATGGAGCCTAATACCCTTACCGTAAGATGGCTGGATAAACCTATTCAGATACTGCGCACCGGAAGTGTCGGCCTGTATCCGGTAGCCAATGCGCATACCCGTGTTCCCTCCGGTCATCCGGAAGGATATCTGGAAGCGTTTGCCAATATCTACCGGAATGTGGCACATCATATCCGGGCTTATAAGTCGGGACAGTTGCCCGAGCCAATGCTGGATTTTCCCGGTGTTGAAGAAGGAGTGAGAGGTATGGAGTTTATCTACAAAGTCATCGAATCCGGCAGGAGTGAGCAGAAGTGGATTTAATTCAGCCGGCCAGTATGATATCTTTTCCATTTACAAAACCTGACTTACTGTAGTATTCGACAATTGCATTGCCGGCCTCTCTTTTTTCTATCAGATTGATCAGACAATACATTTCAGGATCTGTAATGTCGCGGTAGTCAATAAATCGGAAATCGGTGAGATTGCGTTTCTTCACGTCCGTACATCCGTATATATCCATTCCATGTGTAATCAAGTCTTTCGCTTTTTTCCTTATGGACACACTTGAGCCACAAATGATGGTTTTCCTTTGATTTGCTATGCCGGATTGCAGAAACCACTTAGCCAGATACAGGGATTTTACCTTCCAGAAAGCAGCTTTGCTATAATTGGGATGAGTCCGTGAAAGCCTTTCTGGCAAATCATTCCATTGCAGCAGATATTCGGGAATCTTGTAAAACCTCACCCCCTGATGCATCCACCGGAGCCACAATTCGTAATCCTCTGGTATATTTTCAGTAGAATAATATCCGAATTCGTCAATGAGTTTTTTTCGGAACATGACCGAGGGATGAGCTAATGGGGATTCGACAAATCGTGCATTGAAATGATCTTCGTGGCTTATCAGTCTGTTTTGCCATGCTACAAAATACCGGTAGCCTTCGTTTGGCAGATGCTCTGTCTGAGGAATTGTACACCTGCATGATACAACATCTGTATTCCGGTGATTTTGTAAGTAAACGATCTGTCTTTCCAGTCTCTCCGGCATTGCAATGTCATCTGCATCCATCCTCGCTATATATGTTCCCCGAGCCTCAAGGATCCCGGTATTTAATGCATGAGCGATTCCCTGCTTCGGTTCGTGGAGCAGTTTTATTCGACTGTCATTTTGCATAATTTTTTTCAGCCGTTGTAAGGGAACATGCCTGGCATTGTTGCTGACCAGAATGAGTTCCCAGTCGTGATATGTCTGGTCAATAATGGAGTGTACTGCCAGATCTGCAAATGGAGCCTCTCCATGAAAAGGAAGAATAACAGATATTTTCGGATTGTCCATGGTCAGGAGATTTCGACTCTTTATCACAAACGGTCTAAATATAAGCAAAATATGCCATAAGCTGTAAAATGATTTAGTGAGCTGATTTCAGAAATAAAATACCATCCGAATTCTAATGGCACAGGTATAATTTTTTGCTCTAATTTTTTCTCCCTTAAGCTAAAAGTCTATATTCGCAGCATGCTTTTATTAATCCACAAAATCTGATGCACCCCTTAAAAAAAATATTCCTTCCGTTGTTTTTTGCCCTCTTTGGAATTCAGGCCTATGCCTCACTACCCGATGGAGTCAATGCACCGGACTGGACATTGAAAGATTTGGATGGAAGGGAGTACAACCTTTATGAAATTCTGCAAAGCGGAAGGCATGTTATCCTGCAGTTTGCCGCATCCTGGTGCGCCGCAAGCTGGAAATATCACAAATCCGGAAGATTGAAGGCAATCTGGGACATGTATGGCCCAAAAGGTACCAATGAAGTGATGATTTTTCTCATTGAAGCCGATCTGAAAACCAACAGCAAATGTCTGTATGGACCTAAAGGATGTGTGGGAGGCACTACCGGTAACTGGTGTGCTAAAACCCCATTTCCGGTAATCAATCTTTCCGGGCAATCAGGAATGAAAATATTACAGGAGTACAGAGTAAGTACTTTTCCGGAGGTATATTTGATTCATGCGGCAGATAAAAGAGTCTTCAATGTGGGTACGCTAACTGTGGGTGGATGGCAATCATGGATTCACCAATCTTTCAAAATGTACAGTATGTCCAAGGTGGAGTTTGACGGTCTGTCAGATGCAAATCCCAGGATTCATATTATTTCATTTTACGGTGCCGGAGAGAAGAAATATGCCTGGAGCAATGGTCAATCGGGTCAAAAATTGCCGGTCAAAAGATCGGGGTCTTATCTCTGCAGGATTTCAGACAGAAATGGCTATTTTATAGATACTGAAATAATGCTTACAGATACAGACTTTATCACTTTTGAGGATACAGAGAATCAAAGAAATCACTGGCATCACGCTGTGCCAACAGAAGGTATTTCAGGAAATGAAAGTCTCAATGACCATTTGAATGGATATGCAGGGAATGAATCTCATCAGGAGGATAAGTTCCGGCTTTTGAACAGTCACCCTCAAGGTTCTGCACTACAAACGGCTGCATTTAAAATGTATCCCAATCCTGCAAGCCGGAATATTTATGTGACAGTACTGAATGAAAATATCTCTTTTGCAGATGTATCCATCATGGATGATGCGGGCAAAATCTATGTCTTTGAAAATATGAATGGTCACGATAGCATTAACATAGATATATCCGGCCTGTTGCCGGGAATATATTTTCTTCAGGTAAGAAACAACAATTTTGTACAGGTAAAGAAGGTGTTTGTCATACAATGAGAAGCAGACTTTCAGATTAAAAATTCATATATAAGTTTTGGCTGAATTAGGAAAAATCAATAAGCTCACCATTGTCAAGTCTGTGGACTTCGGATTGTATCTGGACGGAGGAGAATATGGTGAAATTTTACTGCCCAAAAGATATGTTACACCTGATATGGTGCCGGGATCAGTAATAGAGGTGTTTGTATATCTTGATGGGGAAGAAAGACCCATAGCTACTACCCTGAAACCGCTTGCTCAGGTCGGTGAGTTCGCTTATCTGAAAGTAAAAGCAGTAGAAAGAGCCGGAGCTTTTCTGGAGTGGGGCATCATGAAAGATATCCTTGTGCCATTCCGGGAGCAACGCAGTCCTATGCAGGCAGGCAAGTCTTATGTAGTATATCTCTATGTAGATAAGTTGACAGACAGGATTCTTGCAACGCAGAAGCCAGA
Organism: Saprospiraceae bacterium; assembly: GCA_016716335.1. Taxonomy (GTDB): domain Bacteria; phylum Bacteroidota; class Bacteroidia; order Chitinophagales; family Saprospiraceae; genus OLB9. The sequence goes on from JADJWN010000006.1 coordinate 99,021, forward strand.
AAGGTTTTTCAAAAAATAAACCACCTTTCAAACCCGGTGATGCTGTAAAAATTATGGTGTGGCATCCTACAGATCTCGGATATAAAGTGATTGTCGAAAATGCATGGCAGGGCATGCTGTTTAAAACAGATGTATTTAAACCTATCCGACCCGGTGAAATTTACACCGCTTATGTTAAGAAGCTCAGGGAAGATAATAAGCTGGATCTGGTACTTGAAAAACCCGGTTATGATAAGGTGAAGGATATATCCGGCTCAATAATGGAAAACTTGAAATCTAAAGGAGGTTTTATACCATTGACAGATAAAAGTGACCCGGATCTTATTTACAGGGAATTCGGGGTAAGTAAAAAAGTGTTTAAGCAGGCAGTAGGCCAGTTATATAAACTCCGTAAAATTGAGTTGACAGAAAAAGGTATCAGATTGCTGAATTGAGATTTTTACCTCAATCGCCACTACTTCTTGCCACGGTACTGATCTGTCATCTCCTTCGATACAGCTCCCGGTACTACTCTGATAAATACCTTGTCACTGACCTGCAGGGTTACTGCATCGTCCTCCACCTTATTGATCAGGCCTATAATACCACTGGAGGTTACTACTTCATCCCCTTTTTGAAGGTTGGCTGAAAACTGATTTTGTTCTTTCTGTTTTTTGGCTTGGGGCCGTATGAAGAAAAAATAAAAAAAAGCCACCAATAATGCAGGAAACACAAAACTCAAAGCCCCGCCTGATTGGGATTGTAATATAATCAACATTGCTGAATTCATGGGTCTGTATATTTAAGGATGCAAAGATATAAATCAAAAGCTTGCAGCTGTATTTTATTGAATTCTAAATTGTATCAAATGTTAAGGTTTATGGGGTTTATAGGTTTATGGAGTTTATGGGGTTTATAGGGTTTATGGAGTGTATCGTGCTACGCAGGGGAGTTTGCATCGATTGATTTTTTATCAAATTTATAAGTTGAAGATTATACGACAAGTTTTTTTACAGATAAGCGTTTGTTTTTTCCGCCAAAGATAGATTTGAGGATTTCTGTTGAGCTGGGTTTGAAATCTTTTGCCTGCCGGGATTTATTTGTAGTATCCTTTTAAGCTTCGGAATTTCATTTCAAGCACTCCCCGGATGGCTTCGGATATGATATTGCTGTTCATTTTGGATTTGCCCTTGAGTCTGTCTGAAAAAATTATCGGTACTTCCTTGATTTTAAATCCTTTGACCCAGGCGTAATATTTCATTTCTATCTGAAAAGCATAGCCTACAAAGGTGATTTTGTCCAGATCCATGCTTTCGAGTACTTTCTTGCTGTAACAGATGAATCCTGCGGTGGGATCCATCACAGGCATCCATGTGATCATGCGTACATACATGGAGGCTGCATAAGAGAGCAATTTTCTGTCCGCAGGCCAGTTGGATATATCTCCACCCTGGGTGTAGCGGCTACCGATAGCCAGATCATAGCCTTCAATTTTTACGGCATGCAGTAATCGGGGCAGGTCGTCAGGATTATGGCTGAAATCCGCATCCATTTCAAAAATATATTCGAAGCCATGTGTGACACCATATCTGAATCCGGTGATGTAGGCAGTACCCAATCCCATTTTGGAGGGACGTTGTATCAGGTGGATACGTGGCTCTGTATTTTTCATCCCGATGACTTTATCCGCAGTGCCATCCGGTGAGCCGTCATCTACAATCAGCACATTAAATTCCTGTCCCTGCCGCAAAACAGCCTGAATAATGTCCTCCACATTCTCGATTTCATTGTAGGTGGGTATTATGACCAGACAGGAACTCAAAGTTAATATAAATGTATTAAAGGATGATCTTGCTTTGACCTGCAATGATAATTACATTCTGTGATGATTTCAATCATTTTGATTAAATCAACGAAAAAAAACTGACCGGATTGTCCGTGCTAATGCAAATTGTTTACTAAAAACGATCGGGGCAACACTCTTTCATCATATCATACACGACTTCGAACACGTCCTCCGCATAGGGTTTGGTAAAATAATCCCCATCTGATCCGAAAGGTGTGCGGTGTGCAGCAGCAGTGATACATACCGGCTTGGAGTCTAGATAATGATAGCCATTTTGTACCTCGAGGACATGCCGCATCATATATGCTGTAGCTCCTCCGGGTATATCTTCATCCATAAATATGATTCTGCCGGTTTTTTTGAGGGAGTTAACAATCACTCCTTCAAGGTCAAAAGGCATAAGAGTCTGCACATCAATCAATTCTGCACTTATGCCAAACCCCTTAAGCATGTCCACTGCTTTAACAGCTTCACGGACACAGGAGCCATAGGTGACTAGAGTGACATTTTCACCTGAATGCAGGATTTCAGGTACTCCCAATGGTACCGTGAATTCCAGTATGTTGTCAGGGAGTTTTTCTTTAAGCCGGTATCCGTTGAGACATTCTACTACAATGCCGGGATCATCAGACTGCATTAAAGTATTATACATACCTGCTGCCTGTACCATATTTCTGGGGACACACAGATAGATACCCTGCATGGAGGTGAGTATCATGCCCATCGGTGAACCTGCATGCCATATTCCCTCCAGCCTGTGTCCTCGGGTGCGAATGATGGCAGGAGCGCATTGTATGCCGTTACTTCTGTATCTCAGTGTAGCCAGATCGTCACTAAGAGCGGAGAATGCATAGGCCATATAATCCAGGTATTGTATCTCGGCAATGGGCCTGAGTCCTCTCATAGCACCTCCGATGGCCTGCCCCACTATAGTCCATTCGCGGATACCAGTGTCAAAAACCCGCTCCTTTCCATATTTGAGCTGCATTCCTGCAAACCCCTGATTGACATCACCTATCTGACCCACATCTTCACCGAATGCAATGACAGCAGGATTATGCTCCAGAATCTGATCAAAATAATTGTTAAGTATCTGATATCCGTTTAAAACCGGCGAATTATCACTGTATTTTGCGGGTCTTACCCGGAACATTTAAGGCAGAAAGTGGTGTCTCGCTGTATAGATGTGTGCTGTATCTGTTTTTACCATCCCGGGTGATATGACTGACAAAATCGTTAAGTTCGGGCAATTTGAAATCAGAAAATCTCCGCAGCTGAATTTCCAGTTTTCTTGCATTTTGTACTATTTCTGCATATACCGGATTGGTGAAAGATTTTGCTTCTGTCTCAAGATGACGTATAGCTTCTGTTTTATAGTTTTCATGCAGGGCCTGATAAAACCCAAGGAGTCTGTCCCAGACTATTTTCACTTTATCAGAATAAACCTTCCAGGCACGGTCTCTTGCAGCTTTTACCTCATCTTTGGCTTTGATTGCCATGTCCTCCAGCTCAGACTCAGTGGCAATGCCGTGCTCCACCATCCATTCTCCCATTTTGCGGATACAGTCATATTCTTTTTCCCACTCCAATCGTTTGGCAGATTTGTATCTTTCATGAGAGCCGCTCGTACTGTGACCCTGTGGCTGGGTGAGCTCTGTGACATGGATGATAGCAGGGATGTGTTCTTCTCTGACCTTATTGGCTACTGCTTCAAAGACGGTACACAATTCTGCATAATCCCATCCCTTGACCGTGTAAATATAAATTCCTTCACCATGCTTGTTGATAAGAAATCCTTCCAGTGCTTTGCTGATTGAGCCCTTTACCGTTTGCATTTCTACGGGGACAGAAATGCCATAACCATCATCCCATACTGCTACTACTAAAGGTACCTTCATCACCGCGGCAGCATTGACTGTTTCCCAGAATACTCCCTCGGAGGTGGAGCTGTCGCCGATAGTGACAAAACTGACTTCATTCCCATGGTCAGAAAATTTTTCCTTTCCGGGAATATCAAGTTGTCTGTATTTTTTAGAGGCCATGGCTATACCCAGGGCTCTTGCCATTTGACCACCTGTACACGATACATCAGCAGTAACATTATACAATTCTGCGTGATTGAGCCATCTGCCGTCGGTGTCAACAGTTGCAGTGGCGTAGTGGCTGTTCATCTGCCTGCCGCCTGAAAACGGATCATTTTCGGTGTCGGCATATAATTGAAAGAAAAAATCCTCTATGCTACTGAGGCCTGTGGCCATCATGAATGTCTGATCCCGATAATAGCCGGACCTCCAGTCTCCTTTCCGGAAAGCTCTGGCCATAGCTACCTGGGGTACCTCCTTTCCATCACCAAGGATTCCGAATTTGGCTTTACCTGTCAGTACTTCTTTGCGGCCTAATAAGGAGGCTTCACGACTCATCAGACAAATCATGTAATCATCGATTACGTTCTGATGAAATTTCTTCAATTGGACATCATCTGTTACCGCTGGGGTAACATTCATTTCCTGAATCATTTGGCTCATGTTGGTCGGACATAAAAATACTGCAAAATTTTCAATTCATTGAAACCAGCTTCATTTTTTGAGATAATTCAGATGCTTTGCTTCAATGGATGCGCAAAGGTATGACTAAATTTTTGAAATATTCGTTGGATTATTGCATAATTTAATAACGCTAACAAAATAATATTCCAAAATTGTGATTATGTGTTTTGTTAATTTTTGTGCGCTGCTGGTATGTTAAATAAAATTGAAAAGTCTGTGAGTGATTTTTAAACATCTCAAATGAAAAGTAACACGCAGGTATGTGGTTTGCATGATATCAGCGCCACCGGTTTGATACACTTTCTAAACGGTACATGTGAAGTCATAAAAAGTTTTTAGTTTTATCATTAACTATATTTATATTTGCTTGTTCTATATTTCTGAACTCAACAAGAAGGCCGGGTGAATGTGAATCAAATCCCGAAGAACAGGAAGATTTGAGGATTCAGCCAAAGAGGATTAAATAACATTGGATGTCTGTTTTTGTAAAATATGTATTCATAATTTTGGTATTGTCCGGTTTTTCGGCGGTTACCTATTATCAATATAAAATTGCCGACAGAATGATATTGCTCACAGAAGAAAACCATGAACATTCAGAAGAAAACAGCAATACTTCCAATCAATTATTTAAAGAAATCAACTACATATCCACAATACAAACTAATTTGGATATTTCCGGCTTTACTACATCCATAAAGTGTCCTGATTCAATTATTATTCCTGCCGGTAAGCTTTTTATCCCGGATCTTTACTCTCCTCCCGAACGGTTATAGCTACCGGTAAATTCTGATTTCGTACAGATATCAGGGTTGGCAAATGCTTTGTAATCATTGTGTAAGACTCCGAATCATTAAATCAAGTTTTTGATCATGTGGGATATATCCTTCAGACATTTCAAGTCTGACTTTTCAGCCGGTCTGGTTGTATTTCTGGTGGCATTACCACTTTGTCTTGGTATTGCCATGGCATCCGGTGCTCCTCTTTTTTCAGGCATCATTGCAGGTATTATGGGTGGCATTGTGGTAGGTGTGCTCAGTAATTCCCATGTCAGCGTATCAGGACCGGCGGCGGGGCTCACCGCCATTGTCCTGACCGCTATTACATCACTTGGTTCATTTGAGATTTTTCTGGTGGCAGTCGTATTGGCGGGTGTTATGCAGTTGGTTCTGGGATTTCTGAAAGCAGGGAGTATTTCAAACTATTTTCCGAATAATGTCATTGAAGGAATGTTGGCGGGTATCGGAGTGATTATATTTCTGAAGCAGATTCCACATGCCTTCGGATATGACAGGGACTATGAGGGCGACATGAGTTTTTCAGACGACAAAGGACACAATACGATCACGGATATTCTGGATTCATTTAATTATATTCATTATGGAGCTATCATTATCACAGTAGTTTCACTGATTGTATTAATCGCCTGGGATAAATTACCTTATTTTAAAAAATTCAAACTCATTCCGGGGGCTTTGGTGGCAGTACTTGCAGGTATGATTATTGACCGGATTTTTATTCTGACAGGTTCTTCTCTGGCGGTTAAGGACGACCACCTTGTCAGGCTGCCTGTAGCAGGAGGCATTCATGAGTTGGGTTCGCTGATTACATGGCCCGATTTCAGTGCAGTGACACGGCCGGATGTATGGATCGTGGCTGTTACGCTTACGGTTGTTGCTTCTATTGAGACTTTGCTCTGCATAGAAGCCGGTGATCGTCTGGATATATACAAAAGGTACAGTTCTACCAATACAGAGTTGAAGGCTCAGGGTGTGGGCAACATTCTCAGTGGCCTGATTGGCGGATTGCCTATGACCTCTGTGGTGGTGAGAACAACTGCCAATATCAACTCAGGTGCCCGAACCAAACTGGCTACTATCATTCATGGATTTTTATTACTGATCAGTGTTTTGACCATTCCACGGATTCTGAATATGATTCCTTTGGCAAGTCTTGCCGCTATACTGCTGATGATAGGCTACAAGCTGGCAAATCCGGCAAAAGTTAAGAGGTTCTGGTCTCAGGGTAAGTATCAGTTTATACCCTTTATTGCCACACTTGGTGCTGTAGTAGTAACGGATTTGTTGAAGGGAGTAGCTATCGGTATGGTGATTAGCATTATCTTTATATTGAGAGGCAATTTGAAAAGGGCTTATTATTTCCGTAAGGAAAGTTTTCATGACGGGGATTCGATATATATCAAACTGGCAGAAGAAGTCTCTTTTTTGAATAAAGCCGCCATTAAGCTGACTTTAGGACATATACCTCCCAACAGCAAGGTAACCATAGATGCGTCCAACAGCGTATATATCGCCCATGACGTGCTGGACTTAATCAAAGAGTTTCATGATGTTGGAGGACCTGAGAGAGGTATAACTGTGACGCTCAAAGGATTTAAGGATTATTACGATATTGAAGACACCGGTGAAGAGGAAAATCATGTATATGTAAGGGAAAATTTTACCCATGGCGATCAAAAGCAATTTTTATCCAATTTTATTAAAAAGAATGAATGACTGTAAATATGAAAGCACATAATAAGGAAACTCAAGCCACTGTAACCCCCGCCAAAGCGCTTCAATTCCTGAAGGAAGGTAACCTCAGATTCATCAATAATCTGAAAATAAACCGCAATCTGCTGGAACAGGTCAATGATACCCGCGAAGGGCAATGGCCTTTTGCCACTATATTGAGTTGTATTGACAGCAGGACTTCCACCGAGTTGATTTTTGATCAGGGTCTGGGAGATATATTCAGCATCCGTATTGCAGGGAATATTCTGAATGATGACATACTCGGCAGCATGGAGTTTGCCTGTAAGGTGGCAGGTTCTAAAATCATCATGGTGCTTGGGCATTCATCATGCGGAGCGGTAAAGGGTGCGGTATCTCAGGTAGAGCTGGGGCATCTTACTTCACTGCTGAATAAAATAAGACCGGCGGTACTCAGAGTGAAGAATAAATTCAAAAAAGAAGAAAAACCGGACTTCAATCAACTGGTGGAATTGGTAGCAAAGGAAAATGTCTGCATTACCCTGAAACAGATACTCGAGAGGAGTCCAATCATTTCGGATATGTTTGAAAAAGGAGAGATCGGACTTGTTTCAGGATATTACAGTGTAGAAACCGGCGAAGTAGAATTTATTGAAGAGTGGATTCCTGAAAAAGTTGAAAAAGTAAAATCATAAAAGTGAACATCAGAATAGTCTTTGCAGATGCATACACTCTGAATCCCGGGGATCTGGATATGTCTTCATTACAAAAACTTGGAGACTATTATGCTTATGACAGACTGGATGCGGAAAGCCTGCCTCACACAGTCAGGAGTGCAGAAATATTGATTGTCAATAAGTTCAGGATTACGGAGGAAGTCTTAAATCAGATGCCGGATCTGCGCTATATAACTGTCGCTGCTACGGGATACAACAATATTGATGCACAGGCAGTAGTGGCCAGACGAATACCTGTGAGTAATGTCAGCGGTTACAGTACCGATAGTGTCGCCCAACATGTTTTTTCAATGTTGCTTGCGTGGTTCAATAAAGTGGAGTATTACTCCGGTCTGGTGAAAGATGAACAATGGACCAACTCCAGGGACTTTTGTTTTTACAGGCATAAGATATGCGCTTTGAAAAACAGGGTGATGGGGATATATGGTTATGGTGCCATCGGCAGAAGGGTAGGAGAGATCGCAAAGGCTTTCGGTATGGAGGTTATGGCATATACCAGAAATCCGGAATCCAAAAAGGATGCAGATGTAAGGTTTGTCAATCTGGAGGAGCTCCTGGCTCAATCCGATATCCTATCTCTGCATGCCCCACTGACAGATAAAAACAGACATATAATTGATAAGCATCATCTCAGAATGATGAAAAGCAATGCTCTGATAGTGAATACTGCCAGAGGAGCCCTCATCAGCGAACCCGATCTGCTGGAAGCTCTGGAAGCAGGGATAATATCAGGAGCATGTCTGGATGTGCTCGAACAGGAGCCACCTGACAGGCAGCACCCCTTGATACATCATCCCAAATGTATAGTAACTCCACACATTGCATGGGCCGGATACGAATCCCGTAAGGCATTGCTGGATGGGCTCGTCAATAATATCACGGCATTTATGAACGGCACAGTAATCAACCGGGTATTGTAACCCTGCATTGATTTTTTACTGAACATACGGATAGTAAACAACAGGAAAATTTAATGATCCAGGATGAAAGATCAGGAAGCCGCTGCCTATCTACGTCAGCATCACTTTGCTCATTTCACCCGACACCCGAGATCAGAAACCTAAAACCGAAAACCGAAAACCGAAAACCGCCCCTTACACTCAGCATTATTCCGTTGTCTGCTCTTCAGGATTGGCTTTATCTTCTGATTCAGAACCTTTAGTTTCGGTTCCTTTCAGGTAACTGGGGAGATTAAGCCCCGCCATATTGAACAGGTCATTGAGTGGTGGTACTGTTTTCATCATGCCGGATACAAAATTTGCCGTCGTACTGTTATCTCCTCCTCCGGTACCTGAATCCCATACAGTGATTTTATCAATTTTTATATTCTTGACAGCTTCTACCTGTGTTCTTACCAATTCGGGGAGTTTTTCAATGAGCAGGAGCTGGAAAGCTTTGGACGGGTCTCCACCGGCTGCCTTTACTACCTGCTCATAACCTTCGGCCTGCTTGGTCAGTATTTCGTATAGACCTTTTGCTTCTGCTTCCATTTTGGCAAATATGGCGTCTGCTTCACCTTTGGCGCTGAGCCGGATACGCTCGGCTTCGGCCTGTGCTTCGATGATGGCCCTTTGTTTGGCTATTTCGGCAGGCACCACTACATTGGCGATCTGGCTTGACCTTTCCCTTTCAGATCTGGCAAGTTCGGCTTTCTGCTCTGCCAGATAGGCTTCTTCCATGGCTTTGGCCTGCTGTACTTTTTCAGCTGCGATGGCAAGCCTGTTGGCTTCGGCTTCCTTTTCTCTCCGGATGGCTTCAGAATTGGCGATTTCTATTCTGGCCTCATTCTCCCCTTTGACTGCTATGGCATTGGCCTCAGCAATTTTTACCCTCGTGTCCCTTTCTGCTTCTGCCTTACCTATAGACTCATCTTTGGTGGCTGCAGCGATGCTGATTTCCTTGTCTTTGCGGGTGATGGCAATTTTTACGTCACGGTCCCGATGAGTCTCTGCGATGGCCACATCCCTTTCGCGGTCTGCCATAGCCTTTCCGGTCTCACCGATTTTTTCCTGCTCGGCTACACTGATTTTGGCTTCATTGATAGCTTTGGCTGCTGCTTCTTTGCCCAATGCTTCTATATACCCCGACTCGTCTTTGATATCTGTGACATTGACATTAATCAGTTTTAGACCTATTTTTTTCAATTCCGTATCTACATTTTTGGATATATTATCCAGAAATTTATCCCTGTCAGAATTGATTTCTTCTATGGTCATGGTTGCAATCACCAGTCTTAATTGGCCGAATAGAATATCCTTACTCAATTCCTGTATCTGATCCTGCTTCAGACCCAGCAATCTTTCGGCAGCAGAGGTCATACTATCGGGGTCAGTGGAGATAGCGATGGTAAATCGGCAGGGTACATCCACCCGGATATTCTGGCGGCTGAGTGCATTGGTGAGATTGGCTTCTATGGAAATGGGCTTGAGATCCAGATAGGCATAATCCTGAATGACAGGCCATATAAATGCACCTCCACCGTGGATACATCGGGCCGAAGTACCGCCTGTACGGCCATATACCACCAGTATTTTGTCAGACGGACATCTTTTGTATCGGGATATAATAGCCAGCGTCAGAATTACAAAAACGATGGCGCCGACAATGATAATCAGAAAAGGCCCTAATGCTTCCATAGTTTGCATACTTTATTATTTAAAAGGATTTTGAATAATGATTAAGTGTGTATTGCGATTCAAGGGTCAGAGAATTAAATTTTCAGTTTTTGTACAATAAATTGATTGTCTTCATTAAAACCGGTGATGATTACTTCTGCACCTGTTTCTATACTTCCATCCACGGATATGGCATTGAGTTCTTTTACGGATCCTTTGTAACTGACCTGTATCAGGCCATCTCCTGATTCAGGGATTCTCAGATATACCTTTGCATTCAGACCTATATACATTTCCGGTGAAGGCGTATTGTCCTGGTCCAGTTTTTTGATTTGCTGAATGATGTAAAAAAAGAATGCTACAAATGCGAAACCACAGGCCAGTGCTGCTAAAATGAGCAGAAATTTATTGTCAATGGTATGATAAAATGCTATTCCTCCCCATCCGAAGCCCAGCAGAAAATTGATAAGATTGCGGATGGTAAAAATCTGCAACGGCGCATCAATGTCATGCACGTCCGTATCATGGTCTGCTGACAATCCAAGAATGGTAATGGCACTCTGGATGAGAAAAACCAGACTGACAGGCAGCGCTATGTACCAAAACATCTTGAGGTAAGTATCTGCATTTTCCAGAAATGTCATAACATCAGGCTTTGAATGTCCAAACTCCGGGATTCCGACAAAGATTCAAAAATATTATTAATTTAAGATTAATACCGCAAATTATCCGACAAAAAAGCTCAATTCAGAAATTTTTGTTGCCTGAAAATTCAAAAAGGAATGGTCCAGGAATCAAGATATTTAATAAAGATTTTGGCTGTATTTTCTGCGTCAGAAATGGCTCTGTGATGTACCCCCGTAAACTGGAAGCCTTCATCTTTTACCGCTCTTTTCAATCCGGGGCCATCCGGCAGCTTTTTAAGTGATTTGTATTGCTCTTTCAGATTGATATGATATTCGAGCCATTCTTCATCCAGTTTGTGCAGTCTGGCATCTGACTGAAGCTGTCTTTTGTCATATTTCCCCCAGCTTACCAGACAGTAGTCTTCTTCACCTACGCCAATCCAATCCTGAAATTCTGCAATCACATGAGGAAAGGTTTTGGATCGGTTGATCATTTCCTGCGATATGGAGGTGAGGCTTTTACAAAAGTCCGATAATACCGGATTGATGGCCGGTTTTACAAATTTATTGAAACTGGATACCACTTCGCCATACCGGTTGATTTTCAGGGCGCCTATTTCTATGACCTCATTGATGCCATGCGGTGGCCTGCCCAGCCAGCAGGATGCTTCAAGATCAAACACGATATAGTTCACGGGTTAATATAATTTTCAGGTCGTTGCAAAATTTTTTACAGTTTCTTTGACAATGCTTTCCAGATTGTAATGCTGCAATCTGTGATGGTAAAAGTATAATAATTTGGTGGATTCACTGGTCAGGGTGTCATCCTTGTTCCATTTCAATACTTTTTGGGGTGATAAATACCGAGGTTTTTCATGCCGTGCAGGACGATTTGCTCTGTGGATTCATTCTGGATCTCCGGGGCGATGGTGATTTCATGCCTTGAGGCTCTCTCTCTGAGATTTCGGATTACTGCATCGCAAACACGGTAAAACAAATCTTTGGGTATCTGTACAGGAATAAGGGTGGTATTCAGCAAAGTATGCAGATCGATATCCTCATGTTCATTGTAATACAATTGCCAGGCTACAAAGGCAGCAATATTACTCGAAAGGACCACATTATTCTTTTTATAGGCTGCAACCACAGCATCCCCCAGCAATTTGCTGTAAATGCTTTCTCTCTGTTGATTGGAGTTGAATTCATCCCCCGAGTTTGAAATAATCTCCCAGATCCACTGCATGGCCGAATTTGTCATAGCTATTGCCTTCAGCATCCACTCTGTTGCCCAGTACATCCATGGGTTCGCCAAATGACATGTAAACTTCAGATTCTTTGGTATAAAGCGATTTTACCAGTTTCATGATGCTCTGGAATGTCCAGCCCTGATATGGCGGTCTGATATATTTTTCTCTGCCTATGGATTGCAGATGTTGTTCTACCAATATGCCGGCTTCGAGTACAAAATGATATCCGATATTCAGCGGTACCACAAATATTTTTTTATCTGATTTTTCGAGGAGCAATAATCTCTGAGCTTCAATGAGTGAACTGATCAAGCCCAGTTTCAGCTTTTCTTCCGTAGCCCCGCTCCTCGATCTCGTGCCACCCGGGAAAAAGATATTATTTACTCCCTTCAGCAGTGAATAACTGGCCATGGATTTCAGGCACTCCAGATAAATGGGATTCTTTTTTCTGCGATCTACCCGGTATGCCCCAAGCCTGTTCATGAAGTAAGCTACAATCTCTACATTGAACAGATTTAATCCCGCCCCAAACGAAAAATGAGGAAGACCCACATTGGTATCAATGGCATAACCCACCATAATGGAATCCAGATTGGAATAATGGGTCGGGAGTACTACCACCGTACCCTTGGAGAATAATTGTCTGATTTTGGCAATATCTCCCACCAGTTTTATTTTCTTCTGCAGGTCTTCTTTTTTGCCCCATCTCCATTTTCCGGGTGAAAAGTACCGGTTGAAAATGCGCTTGAAAAAAGAGGTGAGAAATATTCTGCTGAATCTGAATATCTTCGGGTCGAAGGTGCCGACGATTTCTTCCGAATATCGGTTGATAATACGTTTCAGGAGTGCAAGTTCTACCTCGTTTCTGTCTTCTCTGAGTAATGCAGCATCCAGCTCACTGCTGATGTTGGACCAGTACATCTTTTCGTCGGCAGGATCTACCTTCCACGGAGAGGCTTTAATCCGCTGATTTTCCATAAATACTGCCTTGGATATGAGTTCATGCAGATTTTCTCCATAACTCTCCAGAATGCGGTTGAGTACAAATGCATTGAGTTCTTTGATGAATTCCGCTCTTTCTCTGCTGACCACCGCCACCGGCCATTTCTCAATGTTGGGTTCTATATGTTCGTAAACCTGCTGCACTTTGTTAATGCTCATTTTTTTGGATCATCTCCAACAGTTCCTGAATATACTCCAACAGCTCCTCTCTTCCTGCTTTCGTTTCAGAAGACGTGATGAAGTGTCGGGGCAGCTCATGCCAGTATTCCAGCAAACTGTTTAAAATCTTGTTGGCATTTTCGACAACTTTGACCTTCCCGAGTTTATCGGACTTGGTAAAAACAAGGTTGAACGGAACTTGTTTTTCGCCGAGCCAGTTGATAAATTCCAGATCTATTTTCTGCAAATCATGCCTGATGTCAAGTAGGATAAAGGCAGTCACCAGATTTTCTCTTTTAAAAGATAATCTTCAATCATTTTCTGAAATCCTGCTTTGGTCGTTTTGGAGGTGCGTGCATATCCATATCCCGGGAGATCTACCAGAAACCAACTGCCATTAATATTGAAAAAATTGATGAGTTGTGTTTTGCCGGGTGTATTCGACACTTTGGCCAGTCCCTTTTTATCACAAAGCATATTGATCAAAGAAGATTTACCGACATTTGACCTGCCTATGAATGCAAATTCAGGCAATCCGTCTTTCGGACAGGATTTCTCGTTTTGAAAACTGGCGACAAATGTTGCGTCTCTTATAATCATTACGGCATTGTTTTTGATATATTACAATTAATTGCAATAGATCAATTACTGATTGACAATGTTTTGCTCTTAAATTCCGTACGCTGAATTTGGTGTTTTCAGTCTTTTGGAATTAATATTAAGTTAAACAGTGTGCAAAGGTAACCAATTTGGATGCTCAAACCCGTTTTTTCATCGTCAATAAATTCATTAACCCTCCGGGAAGACCGGAATAATACACTTCCGATTTTCTGTGTATGTATTCAGTTTCTCCCGATAACCTGTTCATTATGAGAAAGTTGTTATTGTTTTTAATGGTATTTCTTATCAGTAAGCATATCTCTGCACAGGTGGAGATCGGAGTGAAAGCCGGCTTGAGTTCCTATGATATAGCCAGAGATGGCATAATCATTCCCAATGACGGGAGGTTGTTTTCCTTAAATGTCGAGAATGCAGGATTCGGACATCACTTCGGACTATACACCCGACTCACGGTATTGGGTGTATTTTTGGAACCTTCACTTTTGTTCAATTCGAATACGGTAAATTACAGACTCAAGGAATATGGCGAATCCGGTGTCTTCGAAAAACTGAAAAGTGAAAACTACAATTATCTGGATATCCCTGTGATGGCCGGTATTAAGTTAGGTGCGCTCAGATTACAGGGTGGGGTGGTGAGCCATGTATTTTTGTACAGTGCCTCAGACCTGACAGATTTTAAAGGTTACAGTCAGAAATTCAGAGATGCTACCTATGGCTGGCAGGCAGGAGCCGGTCTTGATGTATGGAGACTTCGCCTTGACCTCAACTATGAAGGTAACCTTACCGCTTTTGGTGATCATATTACAGTAAATGGCGTTCCCTATAATTTCGAAAACAGACCCGGAAGAATAGTCATGAGCCTGGGATACAGGTTTTGATTCAGGTTCCATTGAGCCTTTGCACTATGCTGATTTGCTGCTATGGATAAGTGACATCAGTTTTGTCCCTGATTATTCTTGTTTTTCTGTCTTTCTTCAATCAGTTTGATCATTTCTTCTTCTGACTTGTCAATATTTTCAAGTAAAAATCTGACATCACCTGCCATAGGGTCATTGGGAAACTTTTCGAGAAACTGCTGATAAACCACTGCTGCTTTAGCCTTATCCTTCAGTTCATTTTCATATATAAAGCCCCTGAGGAAAAATACCAGACTTTTTTTGTCATACTCGGGATATGCATTCAGCAGCCAGTCATAGATACTCAGGCTTTTGGGAAAAGCACGGATGGATCTTGCCATCTCTGCTGCTCTGAAAAGATATTCACCTGCCATGCTGTCTGCCGGAAAGCCCAATACTACCGCTTCACACACGTCTATATATTCTTTCACAGCCGGTTTATTCATTCCGGTTTCATCCGGATTGTTAAAAATGGCTTCAGTTTTTTGTTTGATGTAGCCGGGAATGTCAGCGGGACCGGCGATGATTTCGGTTTTGATTTCCTGGGTTCTTCTGTCATTTGGATACATATGTCTGAATCCAGATCTCAGAATGGAAGTGGACTCCACGGCATTGTTTTTTTGAAGGTATTGCGCAAGTTCCCACAGATAGTCCGCTGCCGCAGGATCCCCATGGAAATATTTGACATATTCTTTGACGAATATATAGTAATAATCAGTTTTCTGATGCTCTTTTGTAAGGCTCAGACCTTTCAGAATGAATCTTTTCTTCGCTTCTTTCCCCTCCGCCTCCTGTATCAGTTCTGCCAGTTTGTTGACTATGGCTGCAAATTTTTCATCAGAGGGAGCAGCGAGGTATTCTTTTTCAAGTGCACTGATTTCAGGTACATCAAGTGTCATTTTATCAGACTTGCAGGAGTAGAAGATTGATACCAATACTATCAAAAACCCAATGAATGTCTTGTAATTCATAATTGTATGTGTTGATTTGCAAAGCACAAAAATATATATATTATGAAAATGGCTTATACATTTCATGGATTTTACTATACTCATGTTGAGAAGAACTTTATTCAGAACCATGGATGCCCAAAGAGTTGAGATCTCAAAATTGACCGGGATTGTTAAAAATATTTAAAACTCATTCTTTTTGCAGTCACCATATAACAAGGTCGGATACTCATCTGTTATATATGCCGAATCATTTGAATTAAAAAACTTTTTTATGAAAGCATACTTATACCTTTTGTTTATCCCGA
Organism: Saprospiraceae bacterium; assembly: GCA_016716335.1. Lineage (GTDB taxonomy): Bacteria > Bacteroidota > Bacteroidia > Chitinophagales > Saprospiraceae > OLB9. Next base: position 115,045 of record JADJWN010000006.1, read on the forward strand.
TGTTTTTTGCCGGATGTAAAAAAGATAACCCGGGAGAGTTGATACTTCGATTCCGACTCAAATATGGAAATCAGGACTTGAAGATGTTTGAAAATTACAAATACCCGATGACCAATGAAAATATCAATTTTTCGAGAATAGCTTTTTATATTTCTGACATTGGGATCTCTAAAAACATTGAAACTTCAAAGCTGGTAGATATTGATTACATAGATTTTACCATTGATCACACAGCTCCCAATGGTAAAGGCTATTATGAATACAAAATCAGAAAAGTGGATCCCGGAAAATATGACAAAGTGAACTTCGGTATCGGTGTGCCGGCTGATATGAATGCCAAAGAGCCTAAAGATTTTCCGGCTTCCAATGTTTTGAGCACGCCCGCTGATTACTGGACTGCCTGGAAAAGTTACATTTTCATGCGAAACGAAGGTAGAATAGACCTGGATGGAGATGGTAGTACCGAATCACCCTTTGCCCTGCATCTTGGCGGTAATGAGGCTTACATACCGGTGGAAATCAGGCGGACATTTTCAATCGCCGAAAATCAGTCCACTATTCTTGACATCCAGATTGACATGCAGAAATTATTCAATGGTAAGAGCCTTTATAATATCAGAGAAGCCAGACAGTTGCACTCTCTTTCACAGATGCCATTCATAATGCAGCTTGTGGAAAACATGAAAACAGGGATTAATTAATCTGTCACGGATTACTGTCAGGAAAAAAAATCCTTAGTATTTACAGATTCATCTCATAATAGAGCTTTTCTGAGAATGAGGCCCAATTATGGATATTCTCACTGAAAGCAAGGTAGGAATCGTACACTTTTCCGGAAAAGGGATCTGAAGCAGCAAGTTCATTCAATACTTCTTCGGTATATTTCTTGAGAGCTTTGAGAATCTCTCTGTCGAAAATCCTTACATCTACCTTGTCTTCTTTCATCATTTTGACTAAGTACTCATTGTTTTTAGCTTCAAATTCAGAGAGTACCCAGATGTTGAGTCTGGCAGCCGCAGTTTCCAGTATGGCTTGCAGGTGAGCCGGAAGTTCATTGAAGGCTTTCATATTAAAGAAAAATTCGAGCATAGATCCGGTCTCATGCCATCCGGGTGCATAATAGTATCTGGCGATTTTGTGAAAGCCCATGATGTAATCGTGATAAGGTCCTATCCACTCTGTGGCATCTATGACACCTCTTTCGAGATTGGTAAATATTTCGTTGCCTGAAGAGAGTATGGCAGTACCTCCGGCTTTGGCAAGTACTTTGGCTCCAAGACCCGGGATACGCATTTTCAATCCTTTGAAGTCACCTATGGTATTGATTTCCCTATTGAACCATCCGGCCATCTGTACGCCTGTATTACCTCCGGGAAAAGGGATCAGACCGAAATTGGCATAAAGTTCACGCCATAGTTGAAGACCACCGCCGGAGTACACCCAGGCATTCATTTGTTGCGCATTCATTCCGAAAGGCACCGTAGTAAAAAAAGGAGCTGCCGGAGCTTTGCCCGTCCAGTAATAAGATGCACCATTGCCTATTTCGGCAGCCCCACTGCTCACGGCATCGAAGCATTCCAGTCCCGGTATCAACTCGCCACTGCCATAGACTTTGATTTCCATCTGGCCGCCACTCATGTTGTTTACCCAATCTGCAAACATATTGCACCCCTCTCCCAACACCGGAAAATTAGGGGGCCAGGTAGTGACCATCTTCCACCTGTATTTTTTATTGGTAATGACAGCGGGAGCCTCCTGGCCTTGCTTTTGGGACTCTGTATTACAACCGGAAAGGAGCAGGGTAGCCCCTGCAGCAGTAATCATTCCTTTTTGTATAAATTCCTTTCGCTTCATGGCCTTTTGTTTTACGGCAGCCAAAATAACACTATTTTATTTCTTTGAGAAAATTCAGAAACTTCGATATCCGGACAACACATATTATTATAAATTTGCAACTGAAATCTAAAAAAAGATGCCTGAAAATGAGTAAAAAGTATTTTGATGAGCCTGAAGCCCTGAGCAGTGTTGCAGCATTTCATGAAGTTTTTGATCTTCCTATTCTGGACAGCCCTACGATTCCGGATGAAAAAAGGTGCCGCTTTGCGTATTTCCCTGCTCCAGGAAGAACTCAATGAACTCAAGGAGGCCGTAGATAACAGAGACATTGTGGGTATCGCTGATGCGCTCAGTGACCTGCAGTATGTGCTTTCAGGTGCGGTTTTGGAGTTTGGTCTTGGATCGCGGTTTAAATATCTGTTTGATGAGGTACAGAGGTCCAATATGTCCAAAACCTGCAAATCCATGGAAGAGGCACTGGAGACTCAGGCTTATTATCTGCAGCACAAAAATACCGAATCGGTCATTGAAGAAAAAAACGGAGAATATCTGGTGTACAGAGCCTCAGACAAAAAAGTGCTGAAATCAATACGTTACTCAGAAGCTGATCTGCACACAATAGTACACAGAGATTGATTCAGGCATGAGCTGCCTGCCATTCTGCCAACTTAGGATTCATCACTTTGTACCATAACGGAGGTATCAACGCTATCAGAATGCTTGCAGGATATCCGTAGGGCAACTGAGGGCTTGCATCATAGTGTTTGAGCGTCTGATATTTTTTTGAGGCTTTGTAATGGTGATCCGAATGCCGGGTAAGCTCGTACAACATAATCCTGCCCATCTGATGATCTGAATTCCACGAATGGTGCAGCTCCACCCGCTCGTATTTCCCGTCGGCGTTTTTCTTCCTCATAAGGCCGTAATGTTCTATGTAGTTGATACTTTCCAGCAACAAAACGGAAATCAAAGCAATAAAAAAAGCAGCCATGGCAGCAGTAGTGCCAAAATACCAAGTGATGAACCCGAGCCAGAGTATTTGAAACAAAGAATATTGAAGCATCTCATTTCGAACAGACCAAACGGATAAACCTGCTTTTTGCAGATCAGATTCACTCATTTTCCATGCTGAAAGCCAGGTGCCTTTGATGGATCTGATCCAGAAACTGAACAGATTTTCGTTCATCCTTGAGGTGGCAGGATCTTCAGGGGTGCCAACCCACAAATGGTGGCCTCTGTTGTGTTCGGTCGTAAAATGCATGTGTACAGCGAAACGCGATAGTAATATTCTGCAGCCCAATAGGCAAAATCCCCTTTTCTGCCCGATTTCATGGGCGACATTAATGCCATTGCTCCCCAACATAATGCCGGTACTCAATATCAGTCCTGCGGTTTCCCATGAGGTATAAGTTCCGTCTGAAATCCTCTGAAAAAGTAAAATCAAAATCCCGAATACCATCGGTAAGTTTAAATAAATGAGGATGTCAAAAAAAGCGGAATGCTCCCTGTTTTCCAACTCCTGCTCCTTATAATTGTAAATATCGGGCGGAAGTATCTGTTCTATCACCGGAATGATAATAAATGCGAGTATCACACCACCCAATGACCAGAAGCCCCCGTAGAATATACCAGTGAGTACAGTAAGTGGCAGCAGGTAGGCCAAAAAGTACTTTAAATCTGCCCATTTCATGGTTTGGATAATTTTTCAAAGCAAATTTCGCTAAATTTTATAAAAAAACCTACTCGGGATATTATTAACAGTCCTAATTTGCAGGCCGTTTGAATTTAAAACAATAAAGTGCGTATTTTTCTCACAGGAATGATGGGTAGCGGTAAAAGCACGGTCGGAAAGATGCTTGCAGAAAGGATGGATTATGAGTTTACCGATACGGATACCCGGATAGAAAATCAGGAGCAGCGAAGTATTTCAGAAATATTTGAAAACTCCGGTGAAAACTATTTCAGACAGCTTGAAAAGGATTTAATCTCAAATTTGCTTACAGAAAATATCGTGGTGGCCACCGGTGGCGGTTTGCCTTGTTTTTATGATAATATGCAAAGCTTATTGACCCGGGGACTGGTATTTTATATGGCCGTAAAGCCGGAGACCATTGTGGACAGAATCAGTAGCCTGAATGACAGGCCGTTGCTTTACGGAATGGAAAGGCAGGTGCTGCTGACTTATTTAACAGATTTGCTCGAATCGAGAAAAAAATATTATGAGCGTGCCCATTTTACGGTAGATGCAGAGCCATCTCCACAGGAAGTTACAGAGTCAATCCTCCGATATCTTCATGAAGTGAGATACCTTCACCGGATCCGATAATAAATCACAGGTTTTTGGTAAGCTGCTGTATGACTTTGAACTCGCTCAGGAAAACTTTGCCGATTACCCTGAATGCGGTGTAGAAAGGTATGGCGAGCACCATGCCGGGTATGCCGCCTATTTTAGCTCCGATCATTACAATCAGGAAAATCTCGAGCGGATGTGCCTTGACACTTTGGAAAATATATTGGGCTGAAGGATAATATTATCTATGAGCTGCATGACTGCAAAGACTATCAGCACCTTGGTGACCAGCGGTACTAAGGCTGAGTAAAAGGGCAAATCCAGATTGGAGGATATAGTGATCATCACTCCGAATGAGGCACCCAGAATCGGTCCGATGTAAGGAATCACATTCATCACTGCGGCAAAAAAACCAATCAGCAATGCATTTTTGACACCCAGCAATGACATCGCAGTAGATACAAATATGGTAATAATGGTCATCTGAAGAAGGATGCCGATAAAATACCGTATCAACAGATTGCTTGTCTCTTCCAGTGCCTGATGAGCCTGGGCTTCATATTTTTCGGGTACCACTGAAGTCAGCATCCGGTCAAAAAGTCCCTGTTCTCTCAGGAAGAAGAAACTGATGAAAAAAACAGAAAGAATTCCTACCAACAGATTTCCGAATTTGCTCATCACGGAATTGAAAATCAGCTGAATATTGGCAGGATTGATATAATGAATGAGGCTTTTACGAAAGTTGTAGAAAAAATCATCCACTTCTGAGGAAGTTTCCTGATTTTTTACATTTTGCGGATTCCATGCCGAGGCATCCACTTTGATGTAGAGCTGGATGTTGGTGGCACTGCTTGAATCACCCGGAGGCAGCAATTCGATTTTTTCGGTATGAATCCAATCCTGATTTGTCAGCTGCTGAACCGTATCCCTCGCAGCCGGAGAGCTGTCCAATATGAATTTATTTTCTATCAACCAGTTTTTCCAGTCTCTTACCGGTTCTTCGAGTACATTTACAATTCTGTTGTAGTCAATATTCGCCAGGTTTTTTGCCTGTGTGACCAAAGGTGGAATAAAAATCCAGATTAAAGTCAGAAATACGATGACAAAACCTACCAGGGTAATGATGGCAGCGGCTGTTCTGCCTGTAAATTTTCTTAAAAAACTGATAACCGGAGCCCCGATCATGGATAAGGCCCATGCAATCAGGACATAGGTTACAATGTCGCTGAGATAGTACAAGACAGCTCCCACAATAATCAAGGTGAGTGCTGCCAGTCCATATTTGGTGTACGATTTCAATACCCGCTGTTTTATTCGGACAAAAGTAAACTTTTTGCTTTTGCGTTTGTAAAAAATACTGTTTTCATTGTATCTTAGCGTATCTTTTACAATTACTGCTGCGATTAATATGTACAGAATATTTTTCAGGTTCATGGTTTGGCTGATTGTAGGTGTAGTTACAATAGCTATTCCTTTTTTTTCGTATGCACAGCAACCCGCAGTCCGACATAAAAAGACCGTGTTTCAGGGTTTTTGGTGGGATTACTGGAACAATAATTTTCCCAACAGTTGGGCTAATTATCTCACAGAACTGGCACCAAGACTCAAAGCCATGGGAGTAGATGCTGTATGGGTGCCTCCTTTTTTATAAGAATAATGCTCCTTCTTCTGTGGGATATTCACCATTTGACCATTATGATCTGGGCGACAAATATCAGAAAGGACACCTTCGGTCAAGGGTGGGCACAAAAGGATGAGCTGCTCAGGATGGTAGCCATACTTCATGCCAACAGGATTGAGGTCATAGAAGACATGGTGCTGAATCATGTGGATAATGCCGGCAGCACAAATGGAGCAGGAGGTCAGGATCCTGAGCCCAATTTTTCCATGCAGACTGCTGCGGGTTATAAAAACTTTCGTTATACCAGCTACAATAGTCCGGCAGGAAACGAAAGTGCCTGTGATTACCTATCCCGCAAAGGACGCTGGCCGAAAAACTATCACAATTTTCATCCACATCCCGGACATAACTCTACCAATGAACCGGAGACAGAATCATTCTGGGGGCCTGACATCTGTTATGGATTTCAGAATAATGGTACCGGGAATGGATTCGGGCAGAGCTCCAATTGTTCTGTTTTGTGCGGAGCCGGCTGCCATGATCCGAGCCAGTCATCAGGATACATGCGCAATCAGGTGCGGGACTGGACCCGATGGCTGGTGAAGCAGACGGGTATAGATGGATTCAGATTTGATGCGGTCAAACATTTTCCATCTTTTGTCACTGAAGATGTATTGTGGAATACACAACACAATAACGGTTGGGCAAGCAAAGGCAATAAAATGTTTGCAGTAGGGGAGTGGGTAGGGAGTACTTCAGAACTGGATGCCTGGACATCCAACGTCCAGAACCGTGCCGGCACCTTTGATTTCGGATTGCGGGGCTTCGGATCGGGACAAGGAATTTATGGTATGATATATGGAAACGGAGCTTTCAATCTCGGATCACTGCCCGGCTTGCAGCAAAACATCAGATTTACGGACGTAGCCGGCGAAAGAATACACCGTACCGTTCCTTTTGTAAACAATCATGATACTTACCGACCTATACTCAACAGCAACGGAAATATCACAGGCTGGAATACCGGACAGGAACTGGCGGCCCATATTGACCCGGGCGAACCGAGACTGGCGGCTGCCTATGCAATCATACATGCCATGGACGGCAATCCGCAGCCTTTTTTTGAAGAGGTATTCAATGTGCGTAATACGAGCAAGAGGTGGACACATCAACCAACCAATGTTACAGACCTGCCCGTACATTCCGACCTTGCCAATATTATCAAGGCTCACGGTGCTCTGGATTTTAAAGGAGGGGTCTATAAAGTGCGCAGCGCCGAATCCAATCACTGGAATGTCGTAACTGGAAACAACAGCAGTGCCGACCATATTGTGATAGAAAGAAGTGGCAAAGCCATCATAGCAGCTACTGACAGCTGGAGTCAGGATCAGGAGTCATGGGTCAACAGTGATTTTGCCCCCGGTACTGTACTTATGGATTATTCCGGAGGTATTGCGACAACCTCTACCGTACAAGCAGATCAGCGGGTCAATATCAGAACGAGAGCCGTAGGCTGGCCTTCTTTCAGCTACAATGCAGGATATGCCAATCCCGGTGCCCATTATCACGGATATTCCATCTGGGCACCCGTAGGTATAGATTTTGACGGATATACCAAAGCACCCCTACCCACTACACAGGAATGGGAGATGGCTGACGATCTGGGCGACAGTCATTGTTCGTCTCTAGGTCAGGGAGGGATGCTTCCTGCCAACTCCTATGCCTATCGCATTGTGGGCAAAATATTTGCAGAAGGCAGCAGTAGTGTCAGTTATGATTTTTTTGATGATCCTGTAGTGACCGGAGTCAACAATTGCATTGAATTCTATTCTTTGTCCGGACAAAAGCTCCACTGCAATTGCAATGTAAATGATTTCAGCGGAAATTTTACGGTGAATTCGACAGGCTGGGTTGTGATAAAAATCAGACACAATCCGGGTACGGGGTGTGAAGCTCTGATATGTGGCGAAAGCAACCCTGCTTCCGTCCCGGCTCAGAAAGCTTTTGTAAGGGTGAGTTATAATGCGCCTGCTGTAGTCAATACATCCGACTTTCCGGCGGATTTGTCTCAGCCTGTTCCATTCTGGACAGGAGCTGCCGATGATCAGAATTACACCAACCCGAAAAACTGGGAAAAATGTACGATACCTGCTCTGCAAAACGGACAAAGAGTGCTGTATGTAAACGGATCTGCCACCGGAGCAGGTACCGGAGTTTCGTGGACTCATGCCGTACCAAGTCTTGAAAAGGCCCTGGATGCCGCTGCGCAATGTGGCAATATTGATGAAATTTGGGTGGCAGCAGGCACCTATATACCCAATATAACGGCCAACAGAAGCAAAGGATTCAAGCTTCCACCTGGCATCCGTATATATGGAGGGTTCAACAATACTGGAAATCCAATATTTGCAGATCGAAATCCCGCTTTGTATCAAACCATATTGTCCGGAGATATTGGCGTAATCGGAGATGACTCTGATAATGTTTTTCACGTTGTCACATTGGATGCTACTACCGCCAATACAGTGATGGATGGATTTATTATTGAAAAGGGAAATGCAAATGGTTCCGGCATACACAGTAAGGGCGGAGGTATGCTGAATTACGGTAAGCTGGATATTAAAAATATTGTGGTCAGGCAAAATGCCGCTGTGAGTGGCGGAGCTGCTTTGCTGAATACCGGCAGTCTGGCCATACTTTCTGTCGAGGCAGTATCCATGCAGGACAGTCTCAGCTCTTTGGAGGGTACTGTGTTGAACGAGAATGAGGGTCAGATAACGGTCAAAAATTTTAACAATATTATTAAAAACTGAATTAAGCCGTCAGCCCTTGGGGATGTCAGAAGGCATGTTTGTTAAAAATAGATTAAATCACTCTGAAAAAATGCATGTTTGTTTGTTAAGCCATACATTTGTTGCAACAAATATTTTAACAAATAAAAATCGTTAGTTATGAGAAGTATTTTAGCATTTGTTTTCAGTGTATTGACAGTGGCACTTATTGCAGGGAACGGTACTCCTAATGGCAAAGTGAATATCAATCTTGAAACCTCCAAAGTGGAGTGGAAAGGTTATAAGGTGTTGGGACAGCATGATGGATACGTGAAATTTAAAAGCGGAAGCTTGTATTTTGACAATGGTGTATTAGTAGGTGGTGAATTTGAGGTGGACATGGCATCATTGGTATGTACTGACCTGAGTGGAAAATCCAAGGACAATCTTGAGAACCATTTGAAGTCAGACGATTTTTTTGGAGTAGCCAAACATCCGGTATCTACTTTAAAAATCACCAAAGTTACCTCACGTGGTAAGGCAGGAGAATATAAAATTACTGCCAATCTGGCCATCAAAAACACAGTGAAGGAAATAAAATTTAATGCTACTGTGCTGGATGGTAAAGGTACAGCGGCCATTAAAGTGGACAGGTCTGATTATGATATCCGATATGGTTCAGGTTCGTTTTTTGACAATCTTGGAGACAAGACTATCTATGACGAATTTGATCTGAATATAATGTTAATGTATTAAATTTTTTACTTAAAGAAGTTTTGAGTATTAAAATTTGATTAAATTTGCGGTGAAATTAATGAACAACGCTTAAACTACAGAAAGCAGATTGCATTAGATTCACAAGTAGGTTTGACATTGTACTAAGTTATAAAAGAGACAGTAGTTTTTTTCATAGTTAGAGGGTCGAATCGCCGGATTCGGCCCCTTTCAACGAAAAGAATAACGTCGGAAAACAGGTTTCAGTGAAGGCTGAGGCAAAAAGTAAATGAGGCAGGCACTGCAAAAAGAGACAGTAGTTTTTTTCATAGTTAGAGGGTCGAATCGCCGGATTCGGCCCCTTTCAACGAAAAGAATAACGTCGGAACAAAAGCTTTCAGTGAAGGCTGAAGCAGATAGTAAAAGAAGCAGGCACTGCAAAAGAGACAGTAGTTTTTTTCATAGTTAGAGGGTCGAATCGCCGGATTCGGCCCCTTTCAACGAAAGAAATAACGTCGGAAAATAGGTTTCAGTGAAGACTGAGGCGAAAAGTAAAAGAGGCAGGCACTGCAAAAGAGACAGTAGTTTTTTTCATAGTTAGAGGGTCGAATCGCCGGATTCGGCCCCTTTCAACGAAAGAAATAACGTCGGAAAATAGGTTTCAGTGAAGACTGAGGCGAAAAGTAAAAGAGGCAGGCACTGCAAAAGAGACAGTAGTTTTTTTCATAGTTAGAGGGTCGAATCGCCGGATTCGGCCCCTTTCAACGAAAAAAATAACGTCGGAATAAAAGGGATAGCACAATTCAAAAATGCTGTCCCTTTTTTTGTTGTCTGCATTTTTGTTGGGGACAATCATAATTTCCACCTTGTGAATACTGCACAATTTTCTCAGTTGTGATTATTATCTGCCAAAGACTGCATCTGATAAATGATTTATGTACTTTTACATTTGGCAATTTTATGTTTTCATAATATGAAATTATTTCAGGTGTCGCGAATATTCCATCATGAATTACCGGTAAATTTCATATCTGCATTCGATTTATTAACTTTGCGGCTGTTATGGTAAAAATAGGAAATATTGAGTTGGGAGAATTCCCTCTTCTACTGGCTCCGATGGAGGATGTCAGCGACCCGCCATTTCGGGCAGTCTGTAAGCAGAACGGAGCAGATCTGATGTACACTGAATTTATCTCGGTGGAAGGATTGATCAGGGATGCGGATAAAAGTGTACAAAAACTGGATATCTACGATGACGAAAGACCAATCGGTATTCAGATATTCGGGGCAGAGATGGATTCCATGATGCAGGCAGCTGAAATCGTGGAGGCTGCTGGTCCTGAATTGCTGGACATCAATTACGGATGTCCTGTAAAAAAGGTAGTATGCAAACTTGCAGGAGCAGGTATATTGCAGGATATACCCAAAATGATACGACTTACGGAAGCTATTGTAAAATCCACCAAACTGCCGGTAACTGTAAAAACGAGACTGGGTTGGGATGAAAACAGCATGCACATCGTAGAGGTGGCAGAGAGATTGCAGGACATAGGTATACAGGCGATTTCCATACATGGTCGTACCCGTAAGCAAATGTATAAGGGAGAGGCAGACTGGACACTCATCGGAAAGGTAAAGGAGAATCCCCGGATGCATATTCCAGTCTTTGGCAATGGCGATATTGACAGTCCGCAAAAGGCACTGGAGTACCGAAACAGATACGGTGTGGACGGTGTAATGATAGGCAGGGCAAGCATCGGATATCCGTGGATATTCAGAGAAATAAAACATTTTCTTCAAACCGGAGAAATTCTGGATCCGCCCTCCATTGAAGAAAGAGTGGAAACAGCCCGCACCCACCTTGTGAAAAGCATAGAATGGAAAGGAGTAAAACTCGGTGTCAATGAAATGCGGAGACATTACACCAATTACTTCAGGGATTTACCCGGCATAAAAGAGTACAGGGCAAAATTGGTGACAGAATATGAGCCCTCTGTGCTCCATGAAATATTAGATGAAATAAAGGTAAATTATTGTGAGCACTCCTATGAGGCAGTAATCTGAATTTTGTGATTTATAATATCTGGCAGTTTTGGTATTCAGCATAAAAGATAATGAAAAGGTCATTTTTGAGCAAGTTCAGTCGGCTGCTGAAGAATTGGGATATCCTGTATATATAGTCGGAGGATATGTCAGAGACCGGTTGCTGAGCCGACCTTCCAAAGATATTGATATCGTTTGTGTCGGAGATGGTATAAAACTTGCGCATCAGGTGGCATCCCGGCTCAGACCCTCACCCCATGTGGCTGTGTACAGCAGGTTCGGAACTGCCATGATCAAGCATAAGGATCTTGAAATTGAGTTTGTAGGTGCCAGGAAGGAATCCTACAGCTGGGATTCCAGAAAGCCCACTGTGGAAAACGGCACACTGGAAGATGACCAAAACCGGAGAGATTTTACCATCAATGCACTGGCAGTCAGCCTTAATGCAGAGGATTACGGACATATACTCGATTCTTTTAATGGCCTCGTGCATCTGGAAAAAAAACTGATTAAAACACCCAAGGACCCGGATAAGACATTTTCCGATGACCCTTTGAGGATGATGAGAGCTATCCGGTTTGCTACGGAGCTGGATTTTGAGATTGTTGCTGATACCTTCAAAGCTATACAGCGCAACAAAAACCGGATTCATATCATCTCCAAAGAGAGAATCAGTGGCGAATTGAATAAAATCATTGCTTCCAAAAAGCCTTCCAAAGGATTCAGGCTGCTGTTTGAATCCGGATTGCTGGCATTGATTTTCCCTGAACTCCAGGCTATGCAGGGTGTTGAAATCAGAAATAACATCGGGCATAAAGACAATTTTTTATCATACCCTGGAGGTACTGGATAATATTGCCAGGGATACGGACAATCTTTGGCTGCGGTGGGCAGCCTTACTGCATGATATTGCCAAACCTCCAACTAAAAGATTTGATCCTGTCGTTGGCTGGACTTTTCATGGACATGAGGCATTGGGTGCAGCCATGGTACCCAGGATATTCAAGAGATTGAAATTGCCATTGGACCACAAAATGAAATATGTGCAGAAACTGGTGGCTTTACACCTACGACCGATTGCACTTACTTCAGGAGAGGTGACCGATGCAGCGGTGCGAAGGCTTATTTTTGAAGCCGGTGAAGACATAGATGATCTGATGACCCTTTGCAAGGCGGATATCACCTCCAAAAATGAGGGTAAAGTGCAGCGCTACAGAGATAACTATGAAGCACTCAAAGATAAAATCAGGGAGGTAGAAGAAAAGGATCATCTCCGTAACTGGCAGCCTCCCATATCCGGAGAGGACATCATGAATACATTCCGGCTGCCCCCGTCCAGAGAGGTAGGAGAAATAAAAAATGCGATCAGGGAGGCAATTCTGGATGGTGTGATATCCAACAATTATGAAGATGCCTATAATTTTATGATTAAAAAAGCCCGGGAAATGAATATTCAAATACCCTGAATCGCTAACTTTGAATGTCTGAAACTATCTGAAACATGCTGCCACGAGAACACTACACATTTACCAGAAAGGAGCGGAACGGGATATTTGTGTTTTTTGTCCTTACATTGTTTTTTATGTATGGCTTACCTGCCATTTTCAAACCCGGGGATAGATTGAGTGAAGCCGTACTGGCTAAAGAATTTGATATATCCGATACCCTGGATTACAGGGGACCGGATGCAGAGTCTGCTGATGGTACAGAAAGTGATTTTGCCAGTGGCAGGACGGTCGGGAGTTATTCGTATTCCGGAAATAAAAGACCCAGGGAAAAATTTGCTTTCAATCCTAATAATGTGGGAATGGACTCACTGCTGAGGCTGGGCTTTTCAAAATTTGCATCGAATAATCTGATTAATTACAGGAATAAAGGAGGCAGGATCTACAATCTGGATAAATTGAAGAGTATTTACGGAATGGATCAGGCATTGATAGAAGACCTCAGGGAGTTCATTGTGTTTGATGTGCAGCCGGTGGCTGAAAAAAAGGAGCCACTTGAAAAACAAGAATTTATCAAAAATAAAATTGCCACGGTAGAATTGCATTTTGTGGAGCTCAACGGAGCAGATACCACCGAGCTGATGAAGCTCAAGGGAATCGGCAGGTACAAGGCGAACAGAATTATTGAGTACCGCCAAAGATTGGGTGGTTTTCTGGATGTAAGCCAACTGAGGGAAATTCCTCAAATAGAAGACAGTCTTTATTATGAGCTGGAGCCCTTCCTTAGTGTCAATCCCGAGCTTATTCAAAAAACGGATCTCAATGCAGCAGATTACCGTACTTTGATCAGGCATCCATATATGACCAAAGAGGCAGTCAACCTGATTCTGAATTACAGAAAGCAGCACGGACCCTACAAAAAGCCTGAAGAGATCAAAAGAATACGGGCATTTAAGGAGGACTTTGTGAATAAAATACTACCCTATATTAAAGCTGATAATCCGGTAGTTCAGCAGGAGGGCAGTGCTCAGAATTAATTGTATTAGCGATACTTTTCTAACAGTATTTTGGTGGCTTTTATTCCTTCCTCTTCGCCGAGTTTATCTCCTTCATATTCCACTCCTACAAAGCCTTTATAGCCCGAGTTTTTTACAATGTCGAGCATCCTTTTGTAGTCGATTGTGGTTTCCTCTCCTTTTTCGTCAAAGTCATAGGATTTGGCACTAACTGCTTTGGCATAGGGCATCATTTCTTTTACGCCCTCATATTTGTCATACCATTCGAGACAGGGTGTTCCCCACATGGCCCCTTCTTCTCTTTTGAGGCAGAAATTTCCAAAATCAGGCAGGGTACCACAATTGGGTCTGTTGACTTTTTCTATGACTTCAGCAAGCCATTTACCATTGGATGAATATCCTCCATGATTTTCCACAATGACATTGACCGACCTGGTTGATGCATATTCCGCCAGTCTGGAAAGTCCGTCTACAGCTGCATCCATCACTACCTCAGGAGAGCCTTCTCCGTGTGCATTCACCCTGATGGAGTGGCAGCCCAGATAAGCTGCGGCATCCACCCATTTGTAGTGGTTGAGTACAGCTTCATTCCTTTTATCCACATCCGTTTCTGCCAGATGTCCCTCGTTGTCTATCATTATCAGCAGTTGCCTGACCCCGGCTTTTTCTGCGGTACTTTTCATTTCGTCCAGGAAAGCCGTATCCGCTGCCTTATCTTTAAAGAAGGTATTGACATATTCCACCCCTCCAAATCCGAGTTCTCCCGCTTTAGTAATAAACTGAAGATGTGTCATTTTGCCTTCCATCAATGCTTTGTGGAAAGACCATTGGGCAAGTGATATCATAATATCGTTGTCTTTTTGTTCCAGAGATTTTGTCGTGTTTTTGCAGGATGTCCATGAGAGGAAGATTATAGAGATTGTCAGAATTAAGTACAGTTTTGGCATGGCGTCAGATTTATTTGGATGGGGTAAAGATAGGGGAATTTTTGGGAACCCCTCTCGGTCTCCCCTTAAAAGGGGAGAGGGGAAGCCCATCCCCGGCCCTTCCCTTGAAAGGGAAGGGTGGAACCCATCCCCGGCCCTTCCCTTGAAAGGGAAGGGTGGAACCCATCCCCGACCCTTCCCTTGAAAGGGAAGGGAGTGGAACCCCTCTCGGTCTCCCCTGGAACCCCTCTCGGTCTCCCCTTAAAAGGGGAGAGGGGGAGAGGGGGGAGAGGAGAGAATGAGGGTGGAGATAAATTCTGTTGAATGGAAAAGAATTATTAGATTTATGCCAATAAAAATTTAAGATATGGAACTGAACTGGTTTGTCATTTTAGGAGCAGGATTCATACCCTTAATCATAGGGTCTGTATGGTATAGTCCTGCGCTGTTTGCCAATGCGTGGATGAAGGAAGCCGGATTGAATCAGGAAGACCTGAAGAAATCGAATCTGATCAAGGTTTTTGGACTGACCCTGGTATTTGGGATGATGCTGGCGGTTGCCCTGACATCTATTGTCATACATCAGATGGGGGCGATGGCATCGCTTTCGGTGCCTGAATTTTATCAGGAAGGATCGGAGGTGAGCCTGTTTTTTAAAGATTATCTGGCGAAATACGGACAGAATTTCAGATCATTCAAGCACGGAGCACTTCACGGTACCATTACGGGAATATTTATTTTTTTACCGGTCATAGGAGTGAATGCCTTGTTTGAGCGCAGGAGCTGGAAATATATTCTGATTAATGTGGGTTTCTGGACCTTTTGTTCGATATTCATGGGCGGCATCATTTGTGCATTTGCCTGATGACAGGCAAAAAATAAGCATCACAGCTATCCGGAAATCAGGATTTATCAAGAAGATGAAGGTATGCGTCAAATCGTGGTAATTGGTGGCGGTGCTGCCGGTTTCTTTGGAGCCATTCGTTTTGCTGAAAATAATCCGGATGCACAAGTTATCATAATCGAACAGAGTAAAGATGTATTGGGTAAGGTAAGAGTTTCAGGCGGTGGCAGGTGTAATGTTACACATGCCTGCTTTGATCCTGCGGAATTATGTAAATACTATCCGAGAGGCCACAAAGAACTCAGAGGTCCATTTCATACCTTCGGACCCAAAGAAACTGTACAATGGTTTGAATCCCGTGGTGTAAAGCTTAAAACTGAGGCTGACGGAAGGATGTTTCCTGTTACAGACAGTTCTGAAACTATCGTGAATTGTCTCGTTAATCAGGCCAGAAAACTTAATATTTCCATCTTCAAAGGCATCAAAGTGCTGGATATTGCATTCTCATCGGACGATAGTCCACATCTTGTGATTTGTGAACATCAAAATTTTAACGCTGACTGCCTGCTTATAGCTACCGGTTCATCCCCTTCCATGTGGAAAATACTTGCTAAAAAAGGCTATCATATTATTGATCCTGTACCTTCTCTTTTTACGTTCAATATCCGGGATGCCGGACTGCATGCTTTAGCGGGGATAAGTGTGGCGAGCGCTGAGGTGTTTATACCGCAGTGCAATATCAAAACTTCCGGTCCAATCCTCATCACCCATTGGGGGCTAAGTGGTCCGGCAATCCTGAAATCCTCTGCATGGGGAGCGGTACCACTTCACAGCATAGACTATCAGTTTGAACTTCTTGTGGATTGGGCACCTGATGCCGATGAGCCTATTTTTAAAAATATCCGTACTGAACATAGCAGAAAAAAAGTAATATCCCATCCACTGCTTGGCTTGTCGGGCAGGCTATGGGGGTATCTATGTGACCGGACCGGGGTGGCAAGTTCGACTAACTGGGCAGATATGAGCAAAACACAGGAAAGATTATTGATTCAGAATATAAAAAAGTGCTGCTTCAAAGTATCGGGTAAGAGTACATTCAAAGAGGAATTTGTCACCGCCGGTGGCGTGGACCTCAAGCAGATCAATTTCAAAAATTTCGGCAGCAAATTGCATCCCGGGGTGTTTTTTGCCGGAGAGGTACTGAATATTGATGCACTGACCGGAGGATTTAATTTTCAGGCGGCGTGGACCGGTGGGTATCTGGCGGGGGGAACCCATCCCCGGCCCTTCCTTTGAACCCCTCTCGGTCTCCCCTTGAAAGGGGAGAGGTGGACCCCTCTTGGTCTCCCCGGGAACCCATCCCCGGCCCTTCCCTTGGAAGGGAAGGGAGTGGGACCCCTCTGTGTCTCCCCGGGAACCCCTCTCGGTCTCCCCTTGAAAGGGGAGAGGTGGACCCCTCTCGGTCTCCCCTTGAAAGGGGAGAAGGGGAGAGGAGATTAGGGGTGGGGGAAGTTTTGGAAGTGGCGGGTCATGATGGCAGCGACGGAGGGCCAGTCGTTGAGGACTTTATGATTTTCGAAGCGCAGGATTGAGTATCCGAGGGTACGGATCATTTTTTCTCTTTCCAGATCATATTCCTGTTGATGGAGGTGGATGCCTCCGTCCAGCTCTATTACAGTCCTGTGGGAGAATACATGAAAATCGGTGATGAAATATTTTATCTCAAAATCAATATTGCGGCACTCCATGATGAATTGGCGGTTGAATTTTAAATCCATAAATTTTCTGTTCCTGACTTGCTGCCAGAAAAAGTTTTCGGCGGGAGTAGGTGCCTTCCGCATTTTACGGGCTAGTTCTCTGGTGTGGTAGTAGTAGTGCATGTCAGGTGGAATTAGTTGTGACCCCTCTCGATCTCCCCTTGAAAGGGGAGAGGTGAACCCCTCTGTGTCTCCCCGGGAACCCATCCCCGGCCCTTCCCTTGAAAGGGAAGGGAGTGGAATCCCTCTTGGTCTCCCCGGGAACCCCTCTCGGTCTCCCCGGGAACCCCTCTCGGTCTCCCCGGGAACCCCTCTCGGTCTCCCCTTGAAAGGGGAGAAGAGAGAAGGGAGAGGGTAGAGTGTAAAAAAAGCCTGCATGGGATACATACAGGCTTTGATATAAATAAAACTCATTGGGATATACGCATTACAGAAATTTAGTGAGCAGGGACTTGGTACCGCGGGTGTATTTGGCCTTTTTGCCTCCGTATAGCAAAATCGTACGTGATTTTTGCTCCAGAGACAGGATGTTCCGGTAGTTGACAAGAAAAGACTTGTGCACTCTGAGCAGATATGGAGAGTTGATTTTTTCGCTCCAATGTTTCATGGTGCGGGCTGTAAAGATATGTTCGCCATTAGTGAGGTGAATGACTGAGTAATTGCTCTCAGCCTCAATCATGGCGATATCCCGCACCTTCACAAAGCGATTGATCCCGTCACTCCAGATCAAGACACCCTGATCGAGCTGTGATTGTGTGCTCTGCTGCCTGGCTGCCTGCAGGTTTTGCTCCAGTTCGGCCACCATAGCCTGTAGTCTGTCCACCTCCATTTTGAGGGAGACATATTCGCTGATGGGCACCATTTTAACTGTTTTCATGACTTCAGTATTTAAAGTAATGAAAATTAATTTTTACCTTCAGTTGTGCCTTCAATAATTACTGTACCCATACCGCTGAAGGCTGCTGAGCCTGTAGATTTAATATCTACATTTTCCAGCGTCAACACCTTGGTGCTTGTGATGGTAATACCTGTGGATGGTACCGTGATTTCCGGTCTATCCGTAGGTCCTGCACCTTGTATGGTCAAATTTTTATTTATGGTCAGCGGTGCCGTGAGTATACTCTGGGTTGTCATGGGCTGATCATAGGTGATTGTGGATCCATCAGGAGCACATTCCACAATTTTGCGCAATGAATTTAGTCCACTGTTACCTGAATTTTTGACCACGTGGCCTGTCTGTATTTCCATAGTGACTTCGGCAGATGCCGTACAATTGCTTTGCAGATTGGACAATGGTATGTTGACAGGATTGGGAGCTGCAAGATTGAAGTCCACCGGACCCCCGCCATAATTGCCATCACCGGGATTGGCACGGGTCAAAAACTGATTGCTTAAAAATCCACCATCTGATATATACATGGCCATGACCGTCAGTGGACCACCGGTGTATCCCAAAAGCCCTTTAGGTATCACCACCTCAAAACCTCTTGTAAGATCTGCACTTAACGGATTGGCTCCGGTGACTGCTCCCGCAAAGGAGGTAAACCTGTCGCCGAGATAAGTATCGGGACCACCTCCTACACTCGGTACTGCTGTACCGGTCAGGGTATATAAATTAAAGAAATTGTTGTCCCCTGCCACATTGGTTCCGATGACCAGACAATAATCCGGGAGAAATCCAGCATCGAAGAGGGTTCCGGAATTAAAGTTGGAAACTCCCGGAGGAGCGCCTGCTCTACCGAAATTACCATCTACATATCCTCCGGTTTTGGAGTCAATGAAGAGCAGGATTCTGTTTCCATTCACCACATTACCGGCCAATCCGATATTGATATTGTGCTGATCGGCCTGGAGGTACAGGGCATTGATCTCATGATTGATGCCGAATCCAGGAACAGGTCCTCCTGCGGATGTGGCTAATGCTCCGCCCCATTTGGTCTCCGTGATGTTGCCGTCTATGGTGAAAGGAGAGTAGGAAGTCACTTTCACTACATCCCCGTGCATCAGTGTGGCTGAGGAATAGGTATTGGTCCTTGAGGGTGGTCCCTGTGATACTGCATTGACAAAAAACTCATACTGACTGCCATTGCCTGCGGTGAAGGTGACTGTGTTGCCGGGACAAGCCGGGTTTTCATCAGCTACGAGGGTAGGTGTATCCGGACTGAGGGCAATATTTACCACGACATCGGCTGTGCTGGTGCAACCGGAAGCAGAAGTGGCAGTAGCAGTGTAGGTGATCATTGTGGGTGTATTGGTATATACTGTAGCTGTCGGAGTACCGGATATATATGGCGTGGTAGCTCCCGGGTCCGTAAACAGAGCAGTAACCGGTGTCCAGGTGATATCGGTAGGAGCATTGTAAGTCAATCTAATGAATGGTCTCACGCCATGTATTGTCCCGGTAGTAGTAGCACAAGAAGTTACGTCACTTGCACTTTGGAGACTTCTGCTTGCAATAGTGGGTACCACTCTTACAGTAGATGAAGATGAGGTAGTGCCGATACCAAAACATGTATTGAACACAATGTTATCTGTTCCATTCCAAATGAATGGTGTTGAAAAAGTATGAGTATTCAAACCTGAAACAGGAGTGTAACTTGGTGTTGTAAAAACAGTAGTTAAGCCTGTTTCCATTGTGGTGGTTGTAAATGTATTATTTGGAGTATGCTTCATTTGTATAGTGAAGTTGACCAATGGGTCTCCAACAGATGTTACTTCAAAGGCTATGGCAGTAATAGGAGCTCCTGCAAATAATCCTGCCGCACTCAATTCGGCAGCAGTATAAATAAATTGTAATTTACCACCATCCCAGAAAGAACGGTATGGATTGCCATCCAGAGCATTTGTGCCGGAGAATGCCACAGGAAATCCTGTTCCACCTATAGTACCTCCATTAGCCATTATCTGGGTAGTGACATCACCGGTACATCTGTACACCGGATCCGGTGTAAAGGTGATGGGTGAGGGCAATGGATTGATGCTGACAGTTGCGTTGGTGGTATTGGGACAAGTGCCGTCTGTAAAGCTGTACGTCACGGTATAAGTACCTGTGGCGCTGGCACCGAGGTCAATCTCTCCCGTGCTGCTGTTGATTACCAGTCCCGCAGGTGAGGCAGCATAGCTACCTCCCGGTGTACCTGTCTGGACTACGGAGGCAGAGCCGGTTTTGCAGTATGGGGTACCGGGATAATTTATAGTTGCTGACGGCAGTGGATTGATGACCACAGCTACCACGTTGGAAAAATCCTCTGACATGTCAGAGGAGCAGGCTACTTTGAGCCTGTAGTATGTGGTAGTAGTAATCGTGCCTGTACTCAGATTGGTATATGCCGTAGATGGCATACCAATATCTGTGGGTGTTGTGAATGCCATATCTGAGGCAGACTGCCACAGATAAGTGGTATTGATACCGGTGGAAAATCCTGTGGATGATATCGTAGTACTGCCACTGCCGCAGAAAGGCCCGGCCGGAGAGGCACTTGCAGTACCTGCCATAGCACCGGAGCAGACGGGTGGTTCAAACTCATCCGCTCCCATATCAGGTGTAGTCGCATTCCGCATATCTCCATCAATATCTGTGGTAATGCCGGTAATGGGCGTGCCGAGATTATTGAGGGCGGCATTACTTGCAGGTACAAGATGCAGGTCTGTGGGTGACACAAAGACCGGCAATATGCTGACAGAGTTGGCATTACCTCCGAATCCGGAGACAATATCTGCCAGTGTGGCTCTGTTTGACCCGATAAATCCCAGATTGGGTCCTGAACTCCAGTAATCATTGAAATTGATATTGCTGAATACAGAACTTGGAGCTCCACTGTAAATGGCGTAGCGGTTGGTAGGAATAGTTTGGGTATTACTGAAAATATTGTTTCGTAAGTCGATGGCGCCGGTTGTCGTAACACCTGATGTTACATTGAATGCTGCCGGTAAACTTCCAACCAAAGTCTGATTAGTGTTCATCCAGACAGAGTTATAGTAAATACCATACCCTGCTCCCCCCGTGACAATTATTCCATAACCATTATCGGCGACTCCGGCAGATGTCCAGCCAATACCAGCAACATCTGAAATCCAGTTATTGTACACTAAAGTATTTGCTACTGTTGAAGTTCCACCCAACCAAATACCATTAGCACCATATCCAGTTGATAGTGTATTCTTTATATTTGTAATTTTATTATTATAAATATTGATAGATATAGGTGTTCCTGTTGTAAGTATGCCATTGGCAGTACCCAAATTTGAAGATAACATACCTGAAATGGTATTATTGAAAACGTTTATTCCGCCAGTATTAGTTCCACCTATAAATATTGCAGAAACCGGATTAGCAGCAGCGCTCGAAGCTGTTGTGAGGGATGATATTGTATTGTTTGAAACATTAATATTTGAGCTAGCCACACCTGTACTTACGACTACTCCGATTAAAGAAAATGAACCGGAAGGCATAGTTAAATTGGATATGATATTTTGATTGACATTGATGTTTCTTGAATTTGTACCAATGGATATTCCTGTTTTCTGTTCAGGAGAGGACGATTCAAAATTTGCAATTGTGTTATTTATTACATTTCCCCCATCAACGCCAATAACGGCTATTCCAGTTGCCCTGATAGCGTTAACTCCCGTGGAATTCAAAACATTATCCTGAATCAACAGGCCGCTGCCATTTCCGGAAGCTACCACTGCATTACAGAATATTCCCGTAAATGCTTTACGGATATCATTATTCTGTATAGTGATATTATTGAAATATCCGGCACTGCCATCATTGGCATTGGCCAGAATAGCAGAGCTTGTATTTACGCCATTTGTCACAATGCAGTTCATAATCCGTGAATTAGTAACAGGTGTTGTACCTGCGGAGACAAACCTGATCACCTGAGGCGTGGTTGTGTTTGTATTTTCTATGGACAAATCCCGTGTGGTACCTGCAATGGTATTGGATCCGTCAATGGTGGTAAAATTATTGCGTATAAATATCAAGGGATTGCTTGCCACACTGCCTATAATGGCAGCTGTCACACTTGGAGCAGGCTTAATAGTCAAGGTATTGACCGCACTGGCAAATGGATTCTGCAGGATATCGATTGGAAATATTTCACCCGAGCCGGTGTTGTACAGTGGGTCTATGAGGTTGAAAATCACAGGGCCTGTCAGGCATGAGGTGTTGTAGGCATTGACAGCGGCGGTGAGTGTCAGATATGTACCGGAAGCCCCTACATCATAGGAACCACTCAAAGTGGTATTGATTGTGTAGGATGAGGGGGTAGCCGGAGGTACAGCAGCAGCCGGAGGGTCAGCGGTGAAACCGGCGGCACCGGCCGGAAATGCTCCAACATTGGGCGTTGCGGCAAGATCCTGTGCTACCACATAATACTGGACTACATCTCCTGCGGTCACCCCTGCTCCGAATGTAAAATCATAATTGCTGCCCCCGGTGTGTACCCCTGTGGCAGGCATCCAAGGACCTGCATTAATACGCCAGTATAATACGGGAAGACCGATACCTGAAACCGGTACCCCACTGGGGTCAGTAATGCTGGCTGTAAGGGTACGGCTCGAGGTGCTGCAGGTAAATGGCAGTGGTGTGTATGTTATGGTAGGTGGGAAAAAATCCACCAGTGTAAAATTGCCTGCATCTGCACCTATATCTACAGGAGTGAGCATAGAACGAGTTTCTCCATCAAAGTCATTGGTTACCCCCACATCAAATCCATTGCTTTCGGCTACGCTGGGGTTTGTGGGGTGAATGTGCAGGTCAGGTGTGGAGGCAGTCGGGTCATTGTAGGCAGGATCGCCAAAAATACTGCCGGCATCCTGGCCTACAGCGGTTTGCCAGGCGGTCAGGTTAGGTACATCTGCACTGTTGAAGAAGCCAAACACTCCACCTGTACCGGTGGTGTAATATATATTGTTGTTGATGGTAAGCCCTGTGGGGTTGGGGGCCGTACCGTTAATCTTTACTGCATAGTGGCTGCCTGTGCCACCACTGTTGGTACGGGCATTGAAGAAAATATTGTCCCTGAAGGAACGGGTACTTACCGTTTGTACCCCGTTGAAAGCAAAGGATGCCCCGCTGCCGGCTGTGGCCGTGCCTCCTATGTAAATGCTGTTGTGCCAGATATTGTTAATACCCAAGAACTCATTGATACCTACAATACCGGAAACAGAACTATTTGAAGGTGCCCCACCAATGGCATTGCTTACCCCTGCACCTAAGGCAATCATATTGTTACGATAAGTGGTGGTACCACCACCGATGCGGATACCATTGATTTCTGCTGTGGTGCTGTTGGTGGCAGATGTAAGGTTGTAGATAAGGTTGCGCTCTACTATATTATTGGTTCCACCGGTAAATTGTATTCCTGTAACAATTGTTGCAGCCGATGTGTTTGAGTTGTGAAGGGTGTGGATGGTGTTTTGAGAAAATGTATGGTTTGTACTTGTGGTAGTTGACATCATACCAATCATAGAGGCGCCAGTGGTAGTACCGGTACCTATGTTCGTAGTCATATTTCTTATAGTATTGGACGTAAGTGTCGCCGCAGCATTGTTGGTGACCATCCCCACTACCTGCGAAGATGCGCCTGTGGCCGAAAGTTGAACAGAGTTGGATACAGTGCCCCCAATGTTATTGGAGCTTGCTGTCCAACTTTTACCTGTACTTGTATTAGCCCTCAAACCATATATGATAAATGTGCCGGATGCAGCAGCATTGGTTACTGAAATTCCCCCTATGCTGTTTGAATTGGATGTCCAGTCATCTAAGCTGAAGTTGTAAATACCATATACATCGGTAGCTGTAGTTGTATTTGTGGAAAACACCAGCGAGCCTGTTGCTGATTGACTCCCTATGGTATTATTGTTAGTGTTTGCAAGGCCATTGTTTATCAGTATAGCAGTAAATGGTGAACTGGTGCCTGTGCCATTGGATGTAACTCCGGTAAGACTTACTGAGGCTATGGTGTTATTATTGATATTGGATATCGTACCTCCGGTAATACCGTTGAACCGGATGCCTATAAACTTACCAGTAGAACCTGTAAGATTGTATACACCTGTTTGGTCATTGGCTGAATATCCAATTATATTTCCGGTGATAGTAAATGCTTGTGCACCTTGAGTAGCTGTTGTTCCATTTATATTTATTGCTGAATTCGTAGCTGCAGCTGTGAATAATTTTGTGTTTGTCTGGTAAAATCGGTTATTGGTAATTGACCAGGTATTACATCCACTATTTGTGTAAATACCGGCACTTGTACCATTAGCTAGAAAGAAATCAAAAATATCATTATTATCTATAATTATCCCGCTATTTCCAATAGCTGTAGTTGTTGTTGATCCATTACCATAAATTGCCTTAACCGGATAATTTGTGCCTACTGGACCTATGGAGCAATTGGAAATCGTATTATCATCATTGCCGTTGGCTGTACTTCCATCAGTGCTGAAAAATATTGTACCACCATTGGTTGTAATAGTGGTGTTGTTGAAAGCGCCAAGAATAGTACAATTAGTCAGGATGTTATTGGTAGCTCCGTTGATAAACCTTATTGTGGACGTACCGCTGGTTGCCGATACTGTAGTATTGGATATAGTAAGACTATTTCCGCCGCTGTTCAATCCATTTATAGTCACATTATCCGCTCCATTAAAGTCAATTAAAGGTGAGCCGGCAACAATTGCCCCGGTAATGGTTCTTGCGGCACCACCCGATGGTTGAATCATAATAGAAGTATAAGAGGCAGATCCCACCCCGCTTGCATTGAGCACAGCAGGTGCTGTTTCAGTGGTATTGCCAATCACTGCAATATTTATCGTGCCTGTATGTGTACCTGCATTGATAGCATCAAAAGCCAGTTTTAGTGTAGTATATGCAGTAGGTCCCACATCGCCTCCGGTGGCAGTCACTTCAATTTGTGCAGCTGCATTCCATGAGGTGGTGATAAAAATTGTGATAGAAAAGAGAATGGAAATTAAATTAAAGTTTCTCATAACTCAGGTTGTTAGTTAGTGGTTATTAAAGATAAAATGACAGATACCATACATCATAAGCCGGATAGCTGTGATGTATGGTAAGGTTAATCAAGGTTTCGGGTACAAATTTATATGTCGTACAGATATCAAAAGTGTATTTTTTCACAAAAATTTAACGGTATAATTATATTAAATAAATATTTAATATATCAAAAATTTGGTTTGAAGCCGTTTTAAAGCGCTTTTGCTATTTTGTATGTGTAGATGAGTATTATTTTAATAAAATTTGGCGGGATGAAGGGGTGAGGGAAATAAAAAAAAGTGGGGGAACCCAACCCCGGCCCTTCCCTTTCAAGGGAAGGGAGTGAGCCCCCTCTGTGTCTCCCCACCCCTCTGTGTCTCCCCACCCCTCTGTGTCTCCCCGGGAACCCCTCTGTGTCTCCCCTTAAAAGGGGAGAGGGAGAAGGGGAGAGGGTTAGGTTGAGAGGATTTTGTGGAGTTCCTGTCGGAGGCGGTGGTAATTGTCGGGGGAGAGTGGCGCCAAAGGAAGGCGGACTTCATTGGTGCAGAAGCCGAGGATTTCCATGGCGGACTTGATGCCGACGGGATTGCCTTCTATATAGAGCCATTTGTGGAGGTCGTAGGTGGCGAAGTTGAGGCTACGGGCGGAGGCATAATCCTGCGCAAGGGCGTATCTGATCATATCACTGAACTGCCGTGGCAGGGCATTGGCCATGACGGATATCACGCCATCGCCGCCCACTGCCGTCATTGCCAGGGCTACTTCATCATCACCGGAAGTGACGATAAAATGGGCGGGCTTGTTTTTGAGGATGCGGGTGGTCTGTATGAGGTCGCCTGATGCCTCCTTGATGCCGATGAAAGTCCGGCTGTGTTCAGCAAGCCGGACCGTGGTCTCCACTCCATATTCGAGCGGGTACGGCCAGGCACATTATAGAGTATGACCGGTATTGGACAAACCTCAGCCACTGCCGCATAATGCCGGAATATGCCTTCCTGGCTGGGCTTGATATAGGCAGGGCTGGAAGACAGAATGGCCGAGATACCCTCAAAATTGTAGGTACTGATTTTTTTTACCAGTTCTTTGGTGTCATTCCACCCGAAATTGCCGGCTACCAGCGGGACCCTTTGTTCAATTTTTTCAATACAGTAATCCAGAATCTGACGGGCTTCGTACTCATTGAGAGTGGCAGTCTCTCCGGTGGAGCCCAAGGCTACAATGTAATCTACACCCCCGGCTATGACATGGTCTATAATATTGCCCAGGGCAGCGAAGTCTATTTCGTTATTTCTGAATGGGGTAATAATCGCTACACCGGTGCCTACAAATCTGGAGTCTTTCATATCGTCAATGATTTAAGGTTGTACTACTTTGCTGACATTGGACAATAATTCCTGTATGATATTTTCGAGGTTATCGTCGTTGTTTTGTTCGGATATCAGATTGAAATACCGCTCTGCATGGCTGACGGCCGGACCAATAATCAGGCGGGCTTTTGCAGCTGCTATGATATATTCAAAATGCAGGGTCATCCGGTGAATGACCGGAATCAATACGTCAAATTCCTTTTCGATAAACTGTGTCACTTTTTCACCGGTCGGGATTCCGTACCAGTTCACATCCCGGAGATTGTAGGCATTGTAGTCCACATTGTCAAGCGGGAGTTTATTATTGATGAAAGCAAGGGACCGGACTTCCTTGCCCGAAGCTGTGAGTTGCTTTTTGAATTTATGGATGATCTTGCGGTCATTCTCATCAGTGCCGTCAAAGAGTATGCCTATCCTGAGGGCCTGATTGACTGAATGCCGTGTCGTGGATTTGACAGGGAGGCCTCTTTTTTTCAGTTCGCTGTCGAACATCCATCTCTGTATAGATTGCCACATGATTAAGCCTGAACTTCAACTATCTGATATCTGCCCATACTGCTGTATTTTTCGATACGTTTTTCGATACGTTCGTCTGCTTTCATCTGGAGCAGCGGGGCGAGTTCTTTTTTGATATGTGATTTGAGGGTTTTGGCCATTTTTTCCGGGTCGGTATGCGCACCTCCGAGAGGCTCCTTGATGATTTCGTCAATCAGGCCGAATTCAAGCATATGATCGGCGGTGAGCTTCAGCACTTCGGCTGCCTCTTCCTTGTGATCCCAGCTGCGCCAAAGGATCGAGGAGCAGGATTCGGGAGATATCACTGTGTACCAGGTGTTTTCGAGCATAAATACCCGGTCTCCCAATCCGATGCCCAAAGCTCCGCCAGAGGCGCCTTCACCGATGATGTAGCACAGGATGGGTACCTTGAGCTGTGCCATTTCAAACAGATTGCGGGCTATGGCTTCTGCCTGTCCTCTTTCTTCCGCTTCTACACCGGGGAATGCTCCGGGCGTATCTATCAGACATATCACAGGCAGATTGAATCTTTCGGCGAGCTTCATAAGCCGGAGTGCCTTACGGTAGCCGTCGGGATTGGCCATACCGAAGTTGCGGTATTGTCGCATCTTGGTGTTTACCCCTTTCTGATGACCGAGTATGACGACGGATTGATTGTCGATTTTCGCCAGGCCTCCTATGATGGCTTTGTCATCCTTGAAGTAGCGGTCTCCGTGGAGCTCTGTAAATCTTTTGCAGATCTGATCTATGTAATATTTGGTGTAGGGCCGCTCGGGGTGTCTGGAAAGTTGTACACGCTGCCATCCGGTGAGATTGCTGTATATTTCCTTTTTGGTGGCAATGATCTTTTTTTCGAGTTCTTTGATGCTTTCAGAGACGTCGATTACGCCTTCTTCGCCTACTTGTCTGAGCTTATCTAATTGCTCATACAAGCTTTCGAGTGGTTTTTCAAAATCAAGAAATACCATGGTGTATATTTTTTGGTTATCAGGAAGCGGGCACGAAGTTAGTAATTATCAATGGGTTAATGCGGGGAGCTTTGAAAAAATAATTTTTTATCACAAAATTATTTTTCAGATTAAATAAAGACTCTATATTTGCGTCGCTTTTTAACGAAGGGGCGAGGTATAATGGTCTGGTAGTTTCCTGTTAAACGGAGTTTTCCGGGACGGACAGTCGGTTAGAATACATGCCTGTCATCTCGTAAGAATTTTACACTTCGTGAATAAAATTCAGACGAGACGGGTTCGAGTCCCTTAACGAGGTAAGTAAATAGAAAGCTTCCATAACGTATGGAAGAATGCTAAAATAAAATGGTCTGGTAGTTCAGTCGGTTAGAATACATGCCTGTCACGCATGGGGTCGCGGGTTCGAGTCCCGTCCAGACCGCAAAAGCTCAAAACGAATGGTTTTGGGCTTTTTTTTTGGGGAGGGGTTTGGGTATGATGCTGAAATAATTTTGAGGAGAGGTTGAAAAGGCATTAGATCGAGCACAGCATACAACAACAGGATGTCGATCGGATAAAATTTACAAGAGGTTTATTTAAGGAAAAAGGGAAGCTATGTATTACGTTTATATCATATACTCTTCAGAAACTGACCGATATTACAAAGGTATAACGCAGAATGTTGAGAAACGAGTTGCAGAACATAATAAAAGGGCTGTCGAGATACACCAAAGACAAGGGGCCTTGGGAGTTGGTGTATTTGAAAGCTGCGGGAGATAAGTCGTCGGCGCTGATTGAAGAAAAGCGTCTGAAAAGATTGAACCGGCAATCCATCATTAAAATTGTTTCAGGAAATAGCGGAAATAATCAAGCGCAGGTGTAAGGTAGGATTGTACATAGCATACATGCCTGTCATCTCGTCAGCATTTTGAAAAATAAGATTTTCAAAATGCAGACGAGACGGGTTCGAGTCCCGTCCAGACCGCAAAAGCTCAAAACGAATGGTTTTGGGCTTTTTTTTTGGGAGGGGTTTGGGTATGATGCTTAAACAATTTTGAAGAGAGGTAGAAAAGACATTGGAATGAGCACATCATACAACAACAGGATGTCGATCGGATAAAATTTACAAGAGGTTCATTTATGGAAAAAGGGAAGCTATGTATTACGTTTATATCATATACTCTTCAGGAACTGACCGATATTACAAAGGTATAACGCAGAATGTTGAGAAACGAGTTGCAGAACATAATAAAGGGCTGTCGAGATACACCAAAGACAAGGGGCCTTGGGAGTTGGTGTATTCGAAAGCTGCGGGAGATAAGTCGTCGGCGCTGATTGAAGAAAAGCGTCTGAAAAGATTGAACCGGCAATCCATCATTAAACTTATGACAGAAAGTAGCGAAAATAATCAAGCGCAGGTGTAAGGTAGGATTGTACATAGCATACATGCCTGTCATCTCGTCAGCATTTTGAAAAATAAGATTTTCAAAATGCAGACGAGACGGGTTCGAGTCCCGTCCAGACCGCAAAGCTCAAAACGAATGGTTTTGGGCTTTTTTTTTGGGAGGGGTTTGGGTATGATGCTTAAACAATTTTGAAGAGAGGTAGAAAAGACATTGGAATGAGCACATCATACAACAACAGGATGTCGATCGGATAAAATTTACAAGAGGTTCATTTATGGAAAAGGGAAGCTATGTATTACGTTTTATATCATATACTCTTCAGAAACTGACCGATATTACAAAGGTATAACGCAGAATGTTGAGAAACGAGTTGCAGAACATAATAAAGGGCTGTCGAGATACACCAAAGACAAGGGGCCTTGGGAGTTGGTGTATTTGAAAGCTGCGGGAGATAAGTCGTCGGCGCTGATTGAAGAAAAGCGTCTGAAAAGATTGAACCGGCAATCCATCATTAAACTTATGACAGAAAATAGCGAAAATAATCAAGGCAAGTGTAGGGTTGGATTGTAAATAGCATACATGCCTGTCATCTCGTCAGCATTTTGAAAAATAAGATTTTCAAAATGCAGACGAGACGGGTTCGAGTCCCGTCCAGACCGCAAAAGCCCAAAACGAATGGTTTTGGGCTTTTTTTTTGAATACATGCCTGTCATATCTACAGTGCTCCACAAACAAATTTTTTTAAATATACCGAATATTACTGCCCGTGGCCAGTCTTTGTCTTTATACAAAAGTGACTGTCCTGCTGTCGTTAAGGAAGGGCAATTTTTTTCTGTAAGCATACATGACCTCAATGTCCGGCGTGAAGGTAGCGATAGCTTCTTCTGAACCCATATCGATGAGGACTCTGCCGGAAAAATCTACGACTAATGACTGTCCCGGATATTCATAGCCCAGGGCATCTTTTCCCACCCGGTTGACGCCGATGGTATAGCATTGGTTTTCGATCGCTCTTGCGATCAGCAGGCTGCGCCAGTGATCAATCCGGCTGACCGGCCAGTTGGCCACACATATAAGAATATCATATCGGGAATGATTGTGAGTGATATAGGGAAAGCGCAGGTCATAACAGATGACGGGGCGGATTTTCAGGGATTGGAAATTGAAATCTGAGTACGTTCTGCCCGGCGTGTAGTGAATGGATTCACCGGCGGGACCGAACAGATGGACTTTGCTGTATTGGTATTGAAGGCCATGGGAATTGACGCATATGAAGTCATTGAAGTATGCCTGACCTTTTGATAATGGAATGGAGCCACAAAATGCAGTACTGTATTCAGCAGCCATAGCAGTCAGCGTCTGGACAGTAAGCCCGTCTTCGGGTTCTGCATGACATTCAGGTTGCATGGTGTAGCCTGTATTGAACATTTCGGGCAATACCCATAAGTCTGATCTTTCGGAAGTATTTCTTAGCCTGCTTTCAATTTTGGCAAGGTTGGCCCCGGTATCCTGCCAGCATACATCCATCTGAAATAAAGTGATTCGCATGGTTAAAAGTGTTCGGTGATATCCTTAAAGTGTAATAAGCAGGTAATTGTTTGAGAATGGGATAAGATTTTAAGAGAAGCCGGTCGTTTTTGATATATGAAAAATATCATTGTATATCAGATACATAAGCATTAAAATAATACTATATGTTTAAAAAATAGGTTTGCAATTAAAAATATATAATAAAAATTTGTAATATATAAAAACACGATTTATCTTTGTGCTTTGATGTGCAGGATCGCATCAAATCTCCCTTCCCACAGGCAGTAATTAATATTGGATTCTCAAAGTATAAAACTTATTAATTATGTCTGACTTTACATTTGACAAGAAAAATTATTTTGGTAAGGGTGCGGAAGGCTGGTTGCTGGCTATCGGCATCACTTTACTTTCCATCGGCTTCAATAGCACTGAAGCAGTTGCTCAAACCGACAGGTATGTCTCCACCACCGGTGTGAATGCCGGAGATTGCTCGGATCCTATGAATCCCTGTCTTACCATACAGTATGCCATCAGTCAGTCTTTAGCAGGTGACAATGTGCATGTGGGTGCGGGCACCTATAATGAAAATCTGAGTGTGGACAGGTCATTATCTTTTTTTGGAGGAGGTATGGCTAATGTGATTGGCAGTGATGTATCACCTGGAACCTTCCATATTTTACCCGCTATCAATAATGTGTTAATAGATGGATTTATAATTGTTGGGTTTGATTCTCCCAACCCTGCAATAGAGAGAGCAGCTATTTACCTGCAAGGGAATCACACCAATATCACTATCCAGAATAATACTGTCACTGCAGCAGGGGAAGCCGGATATCTTGAAGAATTTGGTGCTATGAATGTCAATGTCACAATTTCAAACAATATATTTAACGGTCAGACTTTTGTAGGGCCGATGCCTGCGGGTTGTGGATTTTCGATGCAATTTACCCTGCATAATGTACCGAGGCAACTGGTAGTTGTAAGTAATAACTCTTCCAATGTTATTTTTACCAACAACATTATTTCCGGAACCACCGGTGGTCCGAGTACAGAACCGGGTTGTACAGTAACTGGGCAAGGCAATAATCTGGTCACCATCGATGCGACCAATGTCACCATCTCCGGCAATACTTTCAACGGTACCATGTACGGGAGTTCTTCCATGCTGAGGGCAAGAGGTACACAGGTCAGTGTATCAGGAAACACTTTTGATGGAAGTAATCTGAATGGGTCAACTTATTACATCTTTTTTGACAATGATGCCTTGGCAGGAGGGACACCATCCACTGTAGCAGGGGTTGTAGGTGCCAACACTTTTCTGCCCGCTGCTGCGCATGTCACTTCAGGTACCAACTTTTTGGTTATAAGTTGCACCGGGCCAATTCTGAATACGAGTATCAACGGATTTGTATCCAATGAAACCGGCAATGATGGAATCAATGATACCGTAAGTTATTCTGTGTGCAATGTTCCATTGAATATACTTTTCAATTCCTTTACTGATGTTTTTTCACCTGCATTACCCAATGTGCGGGTTTATCAGATCAGAGAAACCAGTAATCTTACGGTTCCATTCTGTAATAACTGCTCTGCAGTACCTTCTGCATTCACCGGAGCTACCGGTACAGCCGCATTGATCAATCCCGCATTACCGGGTACTTTAACTTTTAAGTTTTTTGCCTTTTCAGATGCCAATGGCAATACGACCTATGAGACATCGGAATGCCGGGGAGATACGGTGGTATATATTATAACGGTGAATCCGATTCCGCAACTGACGGCCCAGACGCCATCTATCTGTCCATCGCAGAATCCTTTTAATCTTACAAGTCTTCAATCTTCAATTACCTCTGCCACAGGTACGTTTACCTATTCAATTGGAGGTAGTCCGATTATGAATCCTGCAGCTTTCAATGCAAATAATGGTGATGTAGTGAATGTCACTTTCACAGATGCAAACGGATGTACCAATACAACTACAATCACATTCACTTTATTGAATGCTCCTCCGGTAAGTATTCTTCCATTTGCGGGCAATCCTTTTACTCAGGTATGTGTAGGAAGGGAAGCCAGATTTCTGGCCTCTGCTACGGCAGCAGGACCACCGGCAGTACAAAGTTATATGTGGACATTTTCAGGTTCTCCTGTATTGAATAATTACGGACAAACTGCAGTGGATGGCACCCGAAGAAACAGAGGTGCAATCTATAACAATGCAGCTATTGGTCCTCAGACTGTCAATCTTACGGTAATCTATACAAACGGATGCAGTGTAACCGCTCCTCAGCATACCATCAATGTGCTGCCGCTTCCTGTTCTGACAGCTCAGACCCCGGCTATCTGCATCAATGAAAATCCCTTTGACCTTACAAGTCTGGAAGCATCAATCACCTCTGCAACGGGTACATTCAGCTATTCATTTGGTGGAAGTCCTGTGGCAGACCCAACCATGTTTACAGCCGCCAACGGAGATGTCGTGGATGTTAACTTTACAGATAGTAACGGATGTTCCAATACTACAACCATCACATTTACGGTGAATCCATTACCGGTGCTAACCGCCCAGACGCCATCTATCTGTCCATCGGAAAATCCTTTTGATCTGACAAGCCTGGAATCTTCAATCACAAGTGCAACCGGGTCATTTGCCTATGAATTTGGAGGTAACCCTGTCATGGATCCGACTGCATTTACTGCTGCAGATGGCAATGTGGTAAATGTAACTTTCACGGATGGCAACGGATGTTCAAGTACAACTACCATCACATTTACTTTATTGGATGCTCCTGCAGTAACCATTCTGCCATTTATGGGTAATCCTTTTACTCAGGTATGTGTAGGAGTGGAAGCCAGATTTTTAGCTTCTGCCACAGCGGCAGGACCACCGGCGGTACAAAGTTATATGTGGACATTTTCGGGTTCTCCTGTATTGAATAATTACGGACAAACTGCAGTGGATGGCACCCGAAGAAACAGAGGTGCAATCTATAACAATGCAGCTGTTGGTCCTCAGACTGTCAATCTTACGGTAATCTATACAAACGGATGCAGTGTAACCGCTCCTCAGCATACCATCAATGTGCTGCCGCTTCCTGTTCTGACAGCTCAGACCCCGGCTATCTGCATCAATGAAAATCCCTTTGACCTTACAAGTCTGGAAGCATCAATCACCTCTGCAACGGGTACATTCAGCTATTCATTCGGTGGAAGTCCTGTGGCAGACCCAACCATGTTTACAGCCGCCAACGGAGATGTCGTGGATGTTAACTTTACCGATGGAAACGGATGTTCCAATACTACAACCATCACATTTACGGTGAATCCATTACCGGTGCTTACCGCCCAGACACCGTCCATCTGTCCATCGGATAATCCTTTTGATTTGACGAGCCTGGAATCTTCAATCACAAGTGCAACCGGGACATTTGCCTATGAGTTTGGTGGCAATCCTGTCATGGATCCCACTGCATTTACTGCTGCGGATGGCAATGTGGTAAATGTAACTTTCACGGATGGCAACGGATGTTCAAGTACAACTACCATCACATTTACTTTGCTGCCTGAACCTCCTGTAACTATCCTGCCTTTTATGGGTAATCCTTTTACCCGGGTATGTGTGGGAGTTGAAGCCAGATTTCTGGCTTCACCAACAGCAGCGGGACCACCGGCGGTACAAAGTTATATGTGGACATTTTCGGGTTCTCCTACCTTGGGTAATTATGGGCAAACTGCCGGAGATGGCACCCGAAGAAACAGAGGTGCAATCTATAACAATGCCGCTGTCGGCCCTCAGACTGTCAATCTGACGGTAATATATGCCAACGGATGTACGAGCACAGCGCCGACACATACAATAATAGTTAATCCACTGCCGATAGTGACCTGTCCTGCCGATACTATAGTGTGTGAAGATGCAGGAAATATAGATTTAACTACTTTGGTACCTGCCGCTTCTCCTGCAGGCGGTACATTTGCCGGTACCTACGTTATATCCGGAAACCTTTTCAATACTTCTTCCGCAGGAGTAGGAACTCATGCAGTAAGATACAGATATACAGATATCAATGGTTGTGTGGATTCATGTGCATTTAACATTATAGTATATGACATCCCATCTGCTCCTCAACTCAATAAAGTCCCGAATGTAACCTTTGCCTGTACGGGTGATATTTTGAGTGCAGTGGTACTCACGCCGGGTACAGGCGGCAGTGGCAGCTGTGAGGATCAGTACAGATTTTCCACAGATAATGGTATGACCTGGAGCAGCTGGTCAACGACAATACCGTCCTTCAGTGCCGTGACCGGTGTCAACATTATAGAGGCCAGAAGATTCTGCAATACCAACCGATGTCCGAGTGATATTACTTCAATATCCTGGAATGTAAATGCGCCGATTACGGCAGTAAATATAAGTGTTGTCCCGGCAGGTGATGTATGTCTTGGAGCTACCGGAGTACAATATACAGCAAATGTAACGGGTGGTACCGGACCATTCACTTATGCATGGTGTGCCTACAACAGTGGAGATGGCAGTGGCACCTGCTTTGGTGGATTCAGTCCGGGTGGAAGTAATCCAATACATACAAGAAACTGGACAGCCACCACCGGGCCCAAGTCCGTAGGAGTCACAGTGAGTCAGGAGGGCTGTCCGAATGCGACTGCACTGTACAGTTTCAATGTTGTGGGAGATCCTGTCAGACCATCTCTGGCAACTGCGAGCCCGACGACTTCCTATGCTTGTCGTGGAGCAAATGTAAGTGCAACATTCAATGCGGGTACCGGTGGTACCGGAAGTTGTACAGATGAGTACAGATTCTCCACCGATAATGGTGCAACGTGGAGTGCCTATGTGCCCGGTAGTATGATAACCATGGGTGCACAGACTGTGCTGATACAGACCCGCAGAGTATGTGACGGCCTGGGATGCGACGGTGCCGGGGAGGTGTTTGCTACCGTGGTCAGCTGGACATCAAGTGCATTGCCCACTCCTTCCATAGTACCTGATCCGGCGGAAGTATGTGCCGGAGTGGATCTGCAGCTGGATGGAAATCCATCCGGTGGTACGGGAACTTACGACACCCATTTGTGGACAGGACCCGGTGCGGCATTTGTTGAACCAGATAATGAGCAGGTGACAGTGTTTAATACATCGGCAGCAGGTGTTTATGACCTGACATATACTGTAACAGATAATAATGGATGTATTGGAACAGATGCCATACAGATTACTGTATTTCCACTCCCCACAGTGACCTGTCCTGCAGATACAATTGTGTGTGAAGATGCGGACCGAATAGATTTGACTACTTTAGTGCCCGCTGCCAATCCTGCGGGAGGAACATTCATCGGCTTGAATGTCAGTGGCGGATTTTTTGATGTGGATGGAGCTGGTGTAGGAAGCTATGAGATTATTTATGAGTATGAAGATATCAATGGATGTACTAATACGTGTACCTTTAATATTACGGTGTTTGATATCCCATCTGCTCCGCAACTCAATAAAGTACCGAATGTAACCTTTGCCTGTACAGGTGACCTGTTGAGTGCAGTGGTAATCACGCCGGGTACAGGTGGCAGTGGCAGCTGTGAGGATCAATACAGATTTTCCACAGACAATGGTATGACGTGGAGCAGCTGGTCCGCGACAATACCGTCCTTCAGTGCCGTGGCCGGTGTCAACATTATAGAGGCCAGAAGATTCTGCAATACCAACCGATGTCCGAGTGATATTACCTCAATATCCTGGAATGTAAATGCGCCGATTACGGCAGTAAATATAAGTGTGGCCCCGACAGGTGATGTATGTCTGGGAGCTACCGGAGTACAATATACAGCCAATGTAACGGGTGGTACCGGACCATTCACTTATGCCTGGTGTGCCTATGACAGCGGAGATGGCAGTGGCACTTGCTTTGGTGGATTCAGTCCGGGTGGAAGTAATCCAATTCAGACAAGAAACTGGGTAGCCACCACCGGGCCCAAGTCCGTAGGTGTCACTGTGAGTCAGGAGGGCTGTCCGAATGCAACTGCTCTGTACAGTTTCAATGTAGTGGCAGATCCTGTCAGACCATCCTTAGCAACTGCGAGCCCTACGACTTCCTATGCATGTCGTGGAGCAAATGTAAGTGCAACATTCAATGCGGGTACCGGTGGTACCGGAAGTTGTACAGATGAGTACAGATTCTCCACCGATAATGGTGCAACTTGGAGTGCCTACGTCCCCGGTAGTATGATTACTATGGGTACACAGACTGTGCTGATACAGACCCGAAGAGTGTGTGATGGTCCAGGATGTGACGGTGCGGGAGAGAATTTGAGACCGTGGTCAGCTGGACATCAAGTGCATTGCCCACAGCTTCCATAGTACCTGATCCGGCGGAAGTATGTGCCGGAGTGGACCTGCAGCTGGATGGAAATCCATCCGGTGGTACGGGAACTTACGACACCCATTTGTGGACAGGACCCGGTGCGGCATTTGTAGAACCCGATAATGAGCAGGTGACAGTTTTCAATAATACATCTTCAGGAACTTATACTGTCATATACATAGTGACAGACAGCAATGGATGTACCGGAACTGACGAAATTACTGTGTTGGTGAATGAAAATCCGGTGGCTGATATTTTACCGGCTACGGTATCTGAATTTATCTGCCCCGGTAAAAACCTCTTGTTGAATGGCAATCCTTCGGGTGGTGACGGCAACTACACCCATCAATGGGAAGATGCTGAAAACTTTAATGACCCTAATATACAATCTCCGGTATTTAATTCTCTTATACTGGGAGAATATACAGTGACTTATACCGTTACAGATGGTAACGGATGTACAGCTACGGATGCCATCACATTTACTGTAGGGGATGAAGTGGCTCCTGAAATCACCTGTCCGGCAGATGTTACATTAGCTACAGACCCCGATGTAT
This sequence comes from Saprospiraceae bacterium, assembly GCA_016716335.1. Classification (GTDB taxonomy): domain Bacteria; phylum Bacteroidota; class Bacteroidia; order Chitinophagales; family Saprospiraceae; genus OLB9. The sequence goes on from JADJWN010000006.1 coordinate 153,004, forward strand.
GTACAGCGTTACATACATTTACCGTAGATTTTTCTGATAATTGTGCAGGATTGGATATAGTGGGTTTTGAAAACGAATTTGCACCATCCAACTGGACACTTACCAACAGTACGCTGATAGGTAATGGTACGGTGGACGAATCATTAGCTCCATCATCCATCACCATTACAGGTTCTGATTTCGGACCGGTATCCGGACCATCCAACAACACAGATTACTGTGTTACAATACCGGGAACAACAGCAGGAATGTTGACATTTGACTGGAGCTATACCTCACTGGATGGGGATGGACCATTCTGGGATAAGTTTGGATATGTAGTGGATGGTGTATTTACTCAGGTATCCAATGATGCCGGACCTGTCAATCAAATGGGGTCTGAAACCATAAGTCTTACACCGGGTCAGGAATTCTGTTTTAGAATATTATCTATAGATCAGGGTTTTGGTGCTGCGGTGACCATTACAATGAACTTCGGATATATGGAGAACATCAATCCTATGCTGAGTCAGACTGAGGGATTGCCTTCAGGCAGTGACTTTCCATTGGGTACTACTATCAATACCTTTGTGGTAACGGATTTTGCCGGTAACACGAACAGTTGTTCATTCTCAGTGACCGTTGAAGACAGGCAGAATCCGGTGGCAATCTGCCCTGATGATATAGACATTACCTTAGATCCGGTGGAGTGTGGCAGAGTTCTGGAGTTTGCTGCGGATGGTTCAGACAATTGTTCGATCGATGATATACGTCAGACTGAGGGATTATTATCCGGAAGTTTCTTCCCTATTGGCAAGGATACCATCACGTTTGTGGTAGAAGATGGTTCAGGTAATACTGCTTCATGCTCATTTACGGTGACTGTCAGAGATTTTCCTCATCCTCCTTTGGGTTGTATTCCTGTACATCTGTCATTGGATGAAGAATGTACCGCTGAACTTACGGCATTAAATGTTCTCACCGGATATCTCGGACCAGAGGGTGAGATTCTCTTAGGTTGTCTGGATTGTTTTATCATTGATGTCAAAGCTCCCAATGGTACAAGCCTTGGCAATACCGTTGATGGCACCTATCTGGGTAAAACGCTGAATTACACTATTGTCAATACCAAATCCGGATTTTCATGTTGGAATACCGTATTGATAGAAGATAAAATTAAGCCGACCATCGAGTGCAGAAATGATACCATCTCCTGCATGGCTCCTATATCTACCGCCAAAACTCCGATTGTCAGAGATAATTGTGGTGCTAAAGCTGTTCAGGTGGATGAGAGATTTGAGAGGTTGGAATGCGATGAAATTGCGATTGGACGATATATCCGAACCTGGAAAGCAGTGGATAATTACGGTAATGAAAGTATGACCTGTTCTGACACCGTATATCTGCGTCGTACCAATCTGGAAGGATTGGAATTCCCCGGAGATATGACACTTTCCTGCTCATCAGGATATGCAACGGACAGCAAAGGATTTCCTTATCCTGCACCTTCTGTTGGAGGGGTGCCTACCTTGAATGGAGTTAATCTCTATCCATTCAATAATTCGCTGATATGCAATGGCACTGTGCATTACAATGACCATTTGTTTCTGAATACTGCCTGCAAGAAGATGATATTGCGTACCTGGACTATCACAGAATGGTGGTGCAGTACCACGGTGACCTACAACATGCCTCCACAGATTTTCACCATTATAGATGACAAAGCACCAGTGATACCTGTGGTTGCTGACATTACAGTGACAACAAAATCCAGGGCCTGTGATGCAGATGTAATTCTGCCTGCATTGAATATTACAGATGACTGCAACGATCTGAAAACAGTGTATATCAATGCTACGCTGAATGGTACGCCAAGCGGTTTTCTGGGCAGCAACGGAGGTACACTGCAATTGACTGCAGGCGTGCATACGGTAGAATATACCGCTTTTGATATTTGCGGTAATTCATCAACCATGAGTTTTACGGTTACAGTAAGAGATCTTACCCCTCCGATTGCCATTTGTGATCACCTGAATACAGTCAGCCTGAACAATCAGGGCTATGCCAAGGCTACAGCGCTGGCCATTGATAACGGCAGTTTTGATGAATGTGGTCCGGTGGATTTGAAAATACAGAGAATGGAAGACCCTTGCGGCAATGGTTTTAATGTGGGATGGCATGATGAGGTGGAGTTTTGCTGCGAAGATGCCGGCAAGACACGAATGGTAACCCTGCTGGTGACTGATGCCGGTGGCAATACCAATATGTGTATGGTCAGTGTACAGGTACAGGATAAAATTCCACCGGCCATGAGCTGCCCTGCCAATATCACTGTAGAGGATTGTACCTTTACGTTTGATCCCACCAACGCCGGAGTAGTATTCGGCAATCCTGAAATTTTTGATAATTGTCCTTCCAACAATACCATCAGAGAGGTACTGGTGGATAGCCGTAATAACTGTGGTATTGGAGTGGTGACCCGAACATTTACGCTTGTGTCCGGTGGTCAGTCATACGGAACCTGCGTGCAAACCATTGAATTCAGAAATCTTGAACCATTTGATGCATACAATCCGGCACATCTGATCTGGCCGAGAGATACCATGCTCAACAGCATCTGTTCGCCATTGAATCTGTTGCCCGAGTCATTGGGTGATCTGCACGGATTCCCGAGAATCATCGAAGATGCATGTGATCTGGTAGGTATGAATTATGAAGACCAGATATTCTATTTTGCCAATAATAATGCCTGCTTCAAAATACTGAGAACCTGGAGTATCATAGACTGGTGTCAGAAGAATACAGATGGCACCTACAAGGTTTGGACCTGGGAGCAGGAAATCAAAGTCGTGGACAATACCGCTCCGGTTATCACCAGCAGTACAGAAAGCCGTATGGTGTGCACTTATGACAGCGAATGTCAGTCCGGAGTCATCTCAGGATTGATTGCAACAGCTACCGATTGTACGCCTGACAGTATGCTGCAGTGGAGTTATAAGGTATATGATACAGATGTCAATCCTCATGTATTGTACGCATCAGGTATTGGAAATGACGTCAGCGGAACTTATCCTGTTGGAAAATACCGGGTAGATTTCACAGTTCTGGACAGGTGTGGCAATATTGCTACTACATCGTATAATTTCGAAATCAGAAACTGTAAGGCTCCGACTGCTATATGTAAAGTAGGGCTTGCCACTTCGCTGACCATGATGGATACCAACAATGACGGAACCGGAGATACGCCACTGGCAATGATCAGGCCGGAATTCTTCAACAATAAGAGTTATCATCCATGTAACTATGACCTTAAATTCAGTTTCTCCGCTAATGTAAATGATACACTCCGCACTTTCACCTGTGATTCTGTGGGTATGAGGAATATTCAGATGTGGGTGACGGATGTGAATGGCAATACTTCATTCTGTACCACATTCATCAGCGTACAGGATAGTATGAATTTGTGTACAGGCAACCGTATAGCTGTATCAGGTACAGTGAAGACGGAGGAGCAGCAGGAAGTGGCAGAGGTTATGGTTTATCTCAATAATGGTGAAGGAGGACAAACCATGACTAATGACGAGGGTAAGTATATTTTTGAAGAATTACAGACCGGAGGTACCTATGCTTTCAGACCTGAAAAGAAAGGGGATGATAAGAATGGAGTGACCACACTGGACATTGTGATGATTCAAAGGCATATCCTGGGTATGCAGCCTCTTTCAAGTCCATACAAGCTTCTCGCCGCTGATGTCAATAAATCCGGTAATATCAGTTCTGCCGATCTGCTGGAAATACGCAAACTTATTTTAGGATTGTATGACCAACTTCCTGTGGTTGACAGCTGGAAATTTGTGGACAGGAATTATCAGTTCCCCGACCCATCAGCACCATGGCTGGGAGTATTGCCCGAGGAGTGCATTGTGCCGAACATTTATCAGAATACAGCCGTAAACTTTGTAGCAGTAAAAATGGGAGATGTCAACGGCAGTGCCAAGGGTAATTATAACGGTACTCCACTTGAACATCGCAGTACTTACAGATTCTGGATGGAGGAGGGTACTGTGACGCAGGACAATGTGAGAAGGATTCCGGTCAGGGCAGGAAATGACCAGACTTTGTATGGTATGCAGATGATGCTGCATTTCAGAGATATCGAATATGCGAACATTGTACCTGCCGGTATCAGAATAGCTGCTCAAGAGATGGTGAAATTCGGCACGGAAAGAATCGGATTGAGTATTTCCATACCGGAGGGTATCCGAGTGAGAGAGGATGATGTATTGTTTTACATTGAAGTAAAATCCGGTGTCAGTCAGGATGTGAAGCATCTGATCAGTATCGGCACGGAGGTCAATCCTGAAGTTTATACAGATGGTATGTATGAGCAGCAGTTGACCATGCAGTGGAGAAATGTAGATTCAGACCCGTTTGAAGTGCTGAATGTACAACCCAATCCATGGAAAGACCACACCTTCATCCACCTTACCATGCCTGAGTCCGCTATGGTGTCCTTTAAGGTGAAGGATCTGGCCGGAAGAAAAGTGCTCAGCAGGGTTGAACAGCTGCAGAAAGGCCTCAATCAGATCATGGTTACCTCCTCAGAACTGATGAAAGCCGGTGTGTACATTTTTGAAGTGAAATATGCAAATCAATCCATTACAGGTAAGATGATAATGGTAGAATAAGAGGATACAATTTTGAGTTTTTCGAAAGGCCTTCCCTTGATCCGGAAGGCCTTTTTTGTTTATGTCTAAAAGTGGTTTTTTCAGGATCATTTGCCTGTATTTATGTTTCGGGAAGCAGATGGTTTGGGTCGGATTCTTACATGGGGATTTCGCAATGGCAGATGAAAGACCTTTAAGCGATGAGTAATTTTGTAAGTATCTGCATAGACTCTCCCGATGCCAAATCCCGTTATGGTTACGGTAAAGGGTTTTATAAGCGGGCTTGACCGTCAAAAGGCTGGAGCGCATTGTAGAAGCACTTTGGAGATAATAAGGGTAAGATGCTGAAATACATTTCAGCTTTTGGCATTGGCAGCTTTTCTGTGTGGAGGATTTGTTCGTCTGAAGGTGGGGAGTATTGAAAGAAAGTTGTGTAAAACGGCAGTTAAATTTGTTCAAATGTGGCTCCCGCCAAAGGCCTGAGAAGTCTGTTTTCGAAAACTATTTTATTATTCGTAAAATCAGAGGTAACCAAAAAAAAATGCCCTCCTCTGAATTCAGTGGAGGGCCTTACTAACAAAATTATCCAAAACTAAATTTTCAGTATCCGGGATTTTGGGTCAGTTTACCGTCTGTAAGGTCTATCTCCGTTTGCGGTATAGGAAAGAGTTCATGTTTGTTTGCCGTAAAATTTTTGCCGGCGGCTTTCAGTGCTGCTTCTGCCCGTCCCCAACGTACAAGGTCAAACCACCGGTGTTGCTCCATCGCCAGTTCAGATCTTCTTTCGCGGTAAATACGCTCACGCAGCTGGTCTTTGTCTGTAATGGTAATGTCAGGCAAGATAAAATTATTGGTGCCTCTGGCTCTTCTTCTTACCGCATTGAGCAGGGGCAGAGCCTCCGCACTTCTGCCATCCTCATTGTATGCCTCTGCACACAGCAGCAGTATGTCAGCATATCTGAGCAACCTGATATTGCCAGGGCCGTTATCCTGGAGACCGGGATGTTTGGGTACCCATGCCTTCTGATTGTACCTTGCATTGAGGATGTCCGGATTTACTTCGACTTTTGTAGTGCCGTCCGGCAGAATCTCTCCCTCATAGATGATAGTGGCCTGTCGTCTGGGATCTCCGGCTTCATAATTCTGTATCAGATTGTCGCTGGGTCTGTTAAAACCCCAGCCGAGATTGGGTATGCCTCTCACTCCCTGTACCATATTGTACGGTGTGGCTCCCGGTCCGGCCACAGCGGCCTGGAGAGCAACGGCGCCGATTTCAAAAATGCTTTCCATTCCATGTTCACCTGACATCAGGAAATTTTCGGAATATGTCGGAAAAAGTCGGTATTCATTGCTGTTGATAATGGCTTCGCATTGTGCGATGGCATTTTTCCATTCTTTTTTCACCATGTACAATTTGGCGAGAATACCTCTTGCAGCTCCCTTGGTCACTCGTCCCAACTCACTGGACGGATATTTTGATTTTTCCGGTAAGGTTTCTACTGCATATTTGAGATCATCTTCTATCAGGGCATAAACTTCAGCTAAAGGCCTCCTTTCCTGAGTGTAGTATTGGCTCTCTTCGAGCTGTGTGGTAATAAGCGGTACCGGACCAAACCACTGTGCAAGTCTCAGATAACTGAATGCTCTGAGAAAACGGGCTTCGGCTATCAGTCTGGCCTTTAGCTGGGCATCCATCTGTATATCCGGTATTTTGTTGATGGCAAGATTGGCACGGTAAATAGTGCGGTACTGACCATTCCAGACAGATGAAAAAGTAACATTGGTTGCATCAAACTGAAAATTGTCAATTTCTGCCAGATAAAAGGCATCATTGGGTGTACTGCCTTTGTCGGCATCGTCACTGATGATGTCGGTGGCACCGAGATAAGGCAAACCGCAAAATTCCCACGAACGGAAATTGGCATAAATGGCATTTACTGCCTGTACTGCATGTTCTTCCGTTTGAAAGAAAGTTTCGGAAGTTAACTGGCCTTTGGGCTTTCTATCCAGAAAGTCATCACTGCAGGCTGCGAGTAACAGGGTTGCAAAAAGTGCGAAAATTATATTTCTCATAATTATTTCTTTTTAAAATTTAAAATCCAAACCAAACTGCCATGATTTTGAGATGGGATATTGACCGTCGTCAAATCCAACTCTGAACGGACTACCGGCATTGGCAAATTCCGGGGAATACCCCCTGAAACTCTGTCTTGTCCATAAATTGGTGCCTGAAACATAAAATCTCAGGGATTGAATTTTCATTTTGTCCAATATGGATTTGGGAAGTGAATAACCCAGAACCAGACTTCTGATTCTGAAGAAGGAACCATCCTGCAGAAATCTGTCGCTCACCCTGTAATTGTGGCCACCATTGGTGACACGGGGTTCAGTGGTACTGGGGTTTTGAGGAGTCCAGGCATCGGCCACATGTTTTTCCCAGTTATATACTGCAAAACGGAATGTTTCCTTGGCATTGAATACCTTATTCCCATGTACACCCAGGAAATCCACGGCAAAATCCAGTCCTTTCCACTCGGCCCCTGCCGATATACCATAGGTCAGGTAGGGATTGGGGAGCCCAGATATTCTCTGTCTTCAGCATTGAGTTTTCCATCGCCGTTGAGATCTGCAAACCGGATGTCTCCGGGTACTTCATTTCCAAATTTGGGAGAAGCCGCTATCTCCTCAGCGGATTGAAAAATACCTGCCACTCTGTACCCGTAAAATGCACCGAGCGGTAATCCTACCACCGACCGGGTAGCCGGTTCGCCATTGATAAATGCGTCGAAAATTTCGGTTTTACCCAATCCTATGTTCAGTACTTCATTTCTTACGGGTGAAAAATTCGCACTGATATTGTAGCTGAATGTGCCTGATTGCCTCCAGTTGACCATGATATCAAATCCTTTGTTGAGTACCTCTGCGGTATTTACAATAGGATCGCCGGCTGAGCCTACATATCCCGGTATGGGTACGGCAGCAATAATATCGAAGGTATGCCGTCTGTACCAGTCAATTTCAATACCCAGACGATCATTCAGAAATCCTGCCTCCATGCCTATATCCATTTGTCGGGTAGCTTCCCATACGAGATTGGGATTGGTCAGCGATGTCTGGGTTGCACCCTGGTTGATATCTTCTGCAGTGCCAAAGACGGCATACAATCCACTATTGATGACTGCACTGGTAGGGTAGGGATTGGGGAAATTCTGATTACCCAGGACACCGTATCCGGCCCTGAATTTCAACCGGTCAAATATATTCAGCTGCTCGGCGAAGTCCTCTGCCGGCATCCCATCCCAGACCGACAGAAGGGAAAGAGGCTGCACGGTTATTTTTTCTGAATATGCTGGACTTGTCAATTCTCCAGTTGGCAGTGAGCAGATATTTGCCTTTGTAGCCATAATTAAGCCGGAACAATTGAGAGACTGTGGCTCTGTCGCTGGCCCCGTTAAAATTCATCTGAGTAGTGTCATTTCCAGCTGAAAGATAAAGAATTTCGTCTGCCGTACCCGGGAAATTTTCTCTGCTGCCTCCAATCCATTCATTCCTGCGCTCGTCTGCGGCATATCCTGCCATTACATTCAGACTGTGGTCTTTCCATTCTCTGAAATAGTTTAAAGTCTGCTCCCATACCCAGTTTCTCTCCTCATTGAATTCGGCATTTACCCTATCATTTCTGTTGAGTTGTGAAGCACTGACCTGAAATACCGGTTCATACCTCCTGCCCTTGCCATTTGCCCTGTCAAATCCGAAATTGGTTTTGAAAGTGAAATGCTTCAGAAAGCGGGCTTCACTGTAGATATTACCAAAAAGTCGGTCTGACCAGAAATAATTATTGCTTTTATAAAACTGGTCTGCTGCCGGATTGGCTATGGCAAGACCAAAAAACGTGGGGTCAGAAAACGTACCGTCTTCCCGCTTGGGAGTGATCACTGGCGGAATCCGGTAGGCACTGCCTACAACATTAGGCCCGTTGTGACTTTTAGAGGTCGCATAGGAAATATTGGTGCCGATGTTCATCCAGCTGTTGAGTTTATACTCGGTGTTCAATCTGAATGTAGCCCGGTCAAAGGCCGTATTTTTCAGTACGCCATCCTGCTTGAAGTAGTTGGTGCTGAAGTTGTAGGACATATTGTCACCGCCTCCCGTTGCACTTAACTGCACACTGCCTATAGGTGCGGTGCGGAAGATTTCATTCTGCCAATTGGTGCCCTCTCCAAAGACTGTGGGATCGGGATAAAAATTGATACCTCTGAATTGATTGTAAGCTCGGGCGAATTCAGTACCATTAAGCATTTCAATCTGCCGGATCACCTGTTGATTTCCATAATAACTGGATACGGTGAATTGAGCATTTTTTTGTTTTTTACCATTTTTGGTGGTAATGATAATCACACCGTTGGCACCCCTGCTGCCATAAATAGCGGCAGCGGAAGCATCTTTGAGTACTTCGATACTCTCTACATCCTGTGGATTGACAAAGGATGCATCATAAGCCAGCATCCCATCTATTACATACAAAGGGTCTGAGCCGTTGAAAGAGCCAGTTCCTCTGATTCTTACTACTGCTCCGGCTCCGGGAGCTCCAGTAGCAGGGGTGACGAACACACCGGGGATTTTACCCTGGAGTGCCTGATCTACATTGGGTGTAGTGATGCGCTCCAGCTCACTTCCTTTGAGTGATGAAATAGAACCTGTGACATCACTTTTTCTCTGTACGCCATAGCCCACCACCACGACCTGATCGAGCAGGACGCTGGATTCTGCAAGCCTTAAATCCAGTCTTTCGCTGTTTCTGACTGTTACTTCCATATCGGTGTAACCCACATAGGATACAATCAATACCGCACCGACACCGGACACTTTCAGTTCAAAGTCCCCGTTATAGTCAGTGATAGTACCATTGGTGGTACCTTTCTCCTGTATGGATGCACCAATCAGTCCCTCTCCGGTTTTGCTGTCTCTGACACTTCCGGATACGTTAATTTGTCCATAAAGGCTGATGCTGCACATCCAGACACTATAAAACAGCAGATGTGTAAGTGCTTTTTGCCATAATTTTGATTTATCATTCATAGGTTCAGGTTTTGATTATTTTGAATATCTGATTCTGATTTTGTTTTGGGTATTGGAGTCGGATCCCACAAAGATGTCAAATTCTCCCGGCTCTGTCACCCAATGCATATTGCGGTCATAAAAAGCCAGGTCGGCGGGAGTAAGGGTAAAGCGTACGGTTTTTGATTCCCCTTTTTTCAGGAATATTTTCCGGAATCCTTTCAGTTCTTTCACGGGTCTTGTAACACTGCCCACAAGGTCTCTTACATACAGTTGTACTACTTCTTCACCATCATAATTACCTGTATTTTTGACATCCACACTGATGCTGACAGATTGGGAGCCACTGAAGTCTGTCCTGTCTGCTCCGGGCAAACTGTAACTGAATGTCGTGTAGCTCAATCCATATCCGAAGGCATACAGCGGATCATTGGGTAAATCCAGGTACTTGGTATTCCATTTTGAGTTCGGGTCGAAAGGCCTTCCCGTATTTTTATGACTGTAAAATACCGGTATCTGCCCTTCGTGCATGGGAAAACTGATGGGCAATTTTCCGGAAGGATTATAGTCTCCGAATAATATATCGGCCAGTGCATTGCCTGCCTGAGTACCCAACCACCATGCTTCGAGTACGGCAGCAGATTTTTCATGTACCTTGCTGAGTACCAGGGGCCTTCCGTTCATGACGATCGTGACTACCGGCTTGCCTGTGGCGCTCAATGCCTCCAGTAATGCCTCCTGTACCCCCGGGATTCTGATCATGGCTTTGGAAGCTGCCTCACCGCTCATATCTTTATGCTCACCTATGGCGAGTACAATCAAATCTGCACCGGCAGCTGCCCGCAACGCCTCATCAAATCCTGATTTGTTGTCCGAATCGATATCACAGCCTTTCACGTGTGTGATTTCTATAGCTCCTGAGGCGGGATGGGATTTTATACCTTCAAGCAGACTTACACAATGCCTTCCTTCCCCCGAGGCAGACCAGACTCCCGTGAGATTGTCCTTGTCATCGGCCAATGGACCCGCCACCAAAATTTTCCGGACTTTGGCCGGAATGGGTAAGGCCCCATTGTTTTTCAGTAATACCACAGATTTCCTTGCTACATCTCTCGCAATAGTCAGATGTTCAGGATTCATGATAGTCTGCCGCTCTCTGTCAGGGTTTGAAAATCTGTAAGGATCCTCAAAGAGTCCCAGTTTTTTCTTGATTTTCAGTATATTTCTGACACTCCGGTCTATATGCTCCATGGTGATCTCTCCGGTTTTCAGCCCCTTTTTAATTTTTTCCTGATAGATAGCACCCTGCATATCCATATCTACGCCTGCCTGCAATGCCAGTATACCTGCATCTGCCTCATCTGCCACTACACCGTGAGCCACCATTTCATTCATGGAGGTGTAATCCGTCACGACAAATCCATCAAATTTCCATTCATTGCGCAGGATGTCTGTCAGCAGAAATTTGCTGCCCGAAGCCGGCACACCATCATATTCATTGAATGAAGTCATCACAGTCAGAGCACCTGCATCTATTGCAGCTTTATAAGGTGGTAAAAATACTTCACGGAGCATCCGCTCACTCATATCTACGGTATTGTAATCTCTCCCGCCGAATGGAGCTCCATATGCTGCAAAGTGTTTGACACAGGCTATCAAGCGGTCTGCTTTGTCAAAGCTATTGCCCTGAATACCTCTTACCCGGGCTTTGGCTATTTCAGAGCCCAGATAAGTATCTTCTCCGGCGCCTTCCATCACACGACCCCATCGGGGATCTCTGGTGATATCTACCATCGGAGCAAAAGTCCAGTGTAAGCCTGCGGCAGCTCCTTCTTTGGCCATGATGTAGGCTGATTTTTCTATTGCATCCAGATCCCAGCTGGCTGCTTCGCCCAGAGGAATCGGAAAAACGGTTTTGTATCCATGTATCACATCGTAGCCAAAGAGCAGGGGTATTTTCAGCCTGCTCTCTTCCATGGCTATTTTTTGCAATCTCGTGGTAAATGCCACTGTGTGACTGTTGAATAAAGCGCCGCATCTGCCTTTGCGGATATCATCTTCATATCCACCACGGATAGTGGGCCCTGTGGATTCCCAGTCTGTGGTAAATAAGGTCATCTGACCAAGCTTTTCATCCAGTGTCATTTTACTGATCAGCCCCTCGATAAAGGGATCAGTTGTTGTGTATTTTTGAATTACCCGGGTTTTTGTACTGCATGATAATATGCTTAGTATTGTCGCCCAAAAGATTACTGAAAATATTCTGTTCATTTTAACTTTTAAGTTTATCTAACCATCCACCCTTGAAACCGGCTTTTTTCAGACCGGCTATGATGTAAGGGTTTTTTTTCATGATTTTCCAAAGCAGTTCTGTTTCATGATTCTGAATCTGCAAAAGTATTGGACCCTGGTCTATACCGAGATAATCTACATCAAACCATCCTGCGGGATATTTATCATTGGTAAAAGTGAGATTGAAGGCATCTTTAAAACCATATTTGCCCACCAGATCTTTATTGTATCTCTCCCACATATGTTTCAGGGCATTTTCAGATAGCTCCGGTGTAAATGCAAATGAACCTCCGGCTGCTGTAGGTGCAATGGTGCCGTCATCCACTATCTGTACAGCGGATGCTCCACGGGCTCTGTATTCGAAAAAATGACGGGTAATGCCGTTTATATCTTTTGTGAGATTGGCAGGGCCATCACAGGCAGTTAATCCCCATACATTTTCTGAGTATCCGGCATACTTCCCCGGATTGTCTATGCAGTAGGCTCTGTTGGAAAGGGTGGCCTTTTTGGAATTTTCGAAATAATCACTCTCCATACTCTGCATCAAACTGTCTCTGATGCCCCTGAAATCAATCCAGATATGACTATACTGGTGACCAAACAATGGGTCGAACTGCACAAAATATTCACCATAAAAACTGTCAATATCATAGGTGCTGCACCAGGTCTGCCAACAGGATGCGGGGATTGGATGAGTGGGCGAACCCATCGCCATTATCAGGAGTATCATAGCTTCATTGTATCCTTTCCAGTCAGATTCGATGAATCCTTTTTCGGGATGCCAGCCCATGGAAAGCCGGTTTTTGTCATTGAGCATCCATGCCCAATCCACCCTTTGATACAGGCTGTCTGCCAGTGATTTTATCTTTTTTTCAGTTACATTTTCTTCATCAAAATAACTCATCACCGATAGTACACCCGCCATAAGCAATCCGGTATCTATGGATGAAAGCTCTACCTGTTTGTACCGGGTAGCATCATCCAGATTGAGAAAATGGTAATAAAATCCTTTGTATCCACTCACCCCTGACTGTGCTTCGCCCTGTGGTAAGTTCCATAAATATTCCAGAGTAGCAAGAACCCTGCCTGCTCCTTCCTGTCTGGAAATATAACCGTTTTCGATGCCGGCCAGATATGCCGATAATCCGAAACCTGTAGCTGCAATACTCGAAAAAGTTAGGGTAGGATACCTGTCCGGTATCTGATAATTTTCCGGATGTGCCAATTCCCAGAAGAAATTGAATGTGCGATGTTTCAATTCATTCCGGTTGTAGGCAGGTTCAGACAGGTTAGAACCGCTTTGACATGAAAGTAATAAGAAAAAGGCCGGTAAGCATAGTCTCCATGCAATGCCAAAGTTCATATCTTCAGGATTAGTGTTGAACCCGAATAATTGTTTTTTCTAACTCCAGATAAAAATGGAATAAAGAGAACCGGCTGAAAAATGCCGGTTCTCTCAGACTACATTAACCCTTATAATTTTATGAATCTGGCTTTGGAAACCGGCTTATTATCTGCTGAATATCCTACCAGAATGTAAGCACCTGCATTCAAGGCAGATACATCAATCATCTGAGTTTCCTGTTGATTGTTCAGTACATTCATTAATCTGTGTCCCATCAGATTGATGATTTCTGTCCTGGCGATAGCTGAAGCATGATTTACCCGCAATATATCATGTACCGGATTGGGCTGTATCTGCATATCTGCTATGAGCACCGGATTATCCGTAGATGATATTTCACCGCAATCTCCGCCTTCCAGTTTAATATCATCAAAATAATAAATCACATCTGAAGAAGGTACACTGCTGATATCCCAGATCAGGGTAATTCTGGCATACTGACCATCTGTGACTACCGGTGTAGTGCCGAAGTCCCAGGTCAGTTCCTCCCATTGATTGATTTTTGTATTGGTGACGATATTATCTCCGGACTGTGGTGCACCACCGGGCTTCAGAGGCCTTTCCAGTTTCATGGCGATAGGTACAATTTTGGGAGACCATACCTTCATCTTTATTTTTTTGGTCACACTGATATCCACATAGGCATCCAGGTCAGTAAACATTCCCTGCCAGGGTTGTTCTCCCGTGGCTTTTTCTACTGCTTTTCCTACTTTATTTGATCTGTTAATTCCTGATTTATCCGGATTGTCCACCAGTTCAAATGCTCCGGAATCATCAGCCGGGAAGTATCTCCATACAGTATTGGTGTAAATCGGGTCATCAAAATTCATGATACAACCGGTGTAAGGTGCACGTGCAAAACGGATATTATCTATGTAGTAATCTTCCGGTGCAGTGGTAGATACTCCGCCATTGAAAAACATACATACTCTCCGGTGGTCTTTGCCTTTTTCACCAGAGAAGTCGGCGCTTATCTTTGCCCAGTCGTTGACCACAGTAGCCATGGTCCATATTTCTCTGGCAGGACTGCTGCCTCCCTCGAGTTTGAGCAGAATAGGAACATTATTGGCGGGAGCCAGTACCGTGAGTTCAAGCTGGTTGAATACATCCAGATTAAGTCCATCCGGAGCATTCAGACAAAGGGCTGCCCAAGGCTCGTTGACCGGATTTTTGTAGAGTCCTACTCTGGTCGAACCATTTACAGCAGTCTGTTTGGGGTTATTCACCACAGACAGGGCTCCTGCACCTGCGCCATACTGCAGATTTCTCTGACACTCGAAGTCGTCAAGTATATTGAGGTTTTTCACGACGGTCTCGCAAGGGTCAATGGTAGGAGCACTCTGGTTGAGATTGTCAAAAAAGAACATTGCTCCCGGTTCAGCCACTCCCGGATTGAACAAAATCTTCATGGATACCCAGTCGGTGATGGATTTGAATTCTTCAAAATTGAAATTCAGGGTTTCCCAGTTGCCGGGATTTTTCAGATTTCTTTCCACTTGTCTGTTGCCATTGAGTGCACTTTCCAACTGCATGATGACGGATTTGCTGCCGGCAGGTGCCCATACATCAAGATTATACTGGGGCTTTTCTGAAATATTAAATATTCCCGGGGCGACGGCTTCCAAAGTAGAAAACTGGGAAGTTCCCTTGGTGTATTTTCCGACCCTGGATGAAGTGTTGGGGGCGGCAGGAGCGGGATTATTTACTACCTCAAATCTGCCATGCAGCGCAGCCTGATCATCCAGTGGTGCCCAGGGCAGGAAGGCTCCGTTTTCAAAGTTTTCGATATCGGTGGTGGTTTTTTCACCCCATTCCATATTGTCTAAATAATATACATCACCTTCCTGTCCATCGTCGCCTGCATTAAAGAAAATGACCAGCTTCTTGTGGCTTGCCAATGCCTGATCACTGAAGTCCACGGTATATTGTACCCATTGATTGACCTCGGTGATATCTTTCCAGATCTCTTTGGCAGGTGAGGCGCCGCCTTCCAGCTTAAATAATACTTTGGTGGCTTTGGCAGACCAAATCTGAGCATTGAGCTGATTGTTTTTAGCAAGGTCTATCGGATTGTGATAGTCGATCAGTAATGCAGCCCAGGGTTCATTTACCGGGTCATCGTATTTGCCCACTCTTGATGAATTGTTGACTGGGTTGGGTGCCGGATTTTTGACGACACTCAGACGGTCCCATCCGTTGACATAGGTAGCATTTCTGTTGCATTCAAAATCGTCTATTACCAGTGGTTTGGGAGTCTGACCTGCGCAGGGACCCTGCGATACAGCATACAAATTGTCAAAATAGTAAGTATCGGCGCTGGTTTCTACACCCGGATCAAAGAAGATGATAGCTTTAGTCAGGTGCTTGAAGTCTTTGGCCGCTGAAAAATCAAATCTGTATTCCTGCCATTGATTGGTCAGGCCGATATTGGCAATTTTCTCAATGGGAGGACCTCCGGGACCTTCCAGTTTTAGGAGGATTTGAGATGCTACCGGCGACCACACATGGAGTCTGAACTGATTAAGTGTAGAGAGGTCAAAAGGATTGTCTGCACCCCGGTCTGCCAGCAGCAGGCTGTAGGAGTGTTGGCCGGACTTGGTGTATTTACCTACTTTCGCAGATCCATTTACTACGTTGGGATCAGGATTGTCCACCGGAGCCTCAAGGGTGCCGTCAAATGCTGTCCAGCCCATTTCGTTTCCGGTCTCAAATGTTTCATAATCCTCTCTTGCTTCAGTCCCCCTGATGTCATCAAAAAAGAAAGTGCCTTCTCTTGGGGTAGTGAAGGGATTGAATGCAATCAGGATTTTGGTCAGTGTGGTAAAATTCGCACCCGCAGAAAGGTCGAAAGTGTAATCCACCCACTTTTCAGCTTCAGTAATGTCCACAAATTTTTCCACGGCTGCTCCGGGACCCTCAAATTTGAGCAATACCCTTGTAGGGGCAAAGGGTGCCCATACTTTCATCCTGAGCAGATTGTTTACACTCAGGTCGGCTGCCTGAGGCAAGTCAGTAATGATAAAATTGAAATCGCTGGTGCTGTTGTTCAGCACGGCTCCGACATATTCACTGCCGTTGACAGCGTCTTTGTCAGGATTTGCCACAGTACTGAAGGTGGCTCCGTTAATACCGTTCCAGGGAAGGGTAGAGGCGCCACTTTCAAAATCTTCATACACCTGTGCCTGTACAAGGACAAGTGACACAAAGAAAAGAATGAGTGTTTGTAAAAATTTCATCATTTCATTTAGTTTGATGGTGATTAATTAATAATGAGCTTTCGTATAATCACATCCTTACCGGATGATAATTTTAAAATTGCCAACCCCTTCATTCTGCTATCCATTGGAATTTGCAGGATCCCTGCTTCATCAGATTCTCCATGTATTGCATGTTGCAATGAACCGTTTGTATCCCGAATTTCCATATTATAAAAATGCAGGGATTTCAGGCCACTGATCGTGATAAATTGACCTGAGACCGGATTTGGATATATATTTATATTATTCGATATATAGTCTGACGTGTACTCACTGCTACCGGATAAATCTCTCACAAAGCCCACTTTATCCAGCATGGGTTGTACCTCGGGATTTTTCATAAAATAGTTCCAGAGCAAGCCTGACCTGTAGTTTTCTATCATGCATATGATGGGCCCCTGATCTATCGCCAGATAGGAACCGGCAAACCAGTTTTGCTGTTGATTGAAAGCATCAAAAAAACCATAAATGCCCCATAATCTTTGCCCCAATACTCTGTAAAAATGCTTTAATGCTGCCATAGACTGTACTGGTGTATAGGGAAATGATGCTAAAGCAGCAGTCGGAGCAATGGTGCCATTATCTCCTGAACCGGTGGGTTCATGTGCACTGTAACCAAAAGGATTGTCACTCGCTGTGAGTCCCCAGCATTCCTCACTGTATCCCTTAAAGTTTTTAGGATTTTCCTTGCAATAAGACCAATTTATCAGGGCATGATGCGTATTTCGTACAAAGTAATTGGCATAGGCATCCTTGATGTTTCTCGGGTCGAAGCCCAGATAAGAATAATGACTGAAAAACAGCGGACCGCCACGGAACGGGCCTACATACATGGGATAACCATAATAACTGCTGTTATTTAGATAATTGCTGCCTGCCCATCCGTGATGATACAATTGAGGTGGGATAGGGTAGGTGGGTGACATTATTGCCAGCAGATATACAATGTGGCATTCATTGAAACCCCGGATCTGATGATTCATATCCCAACCGTAGTCCGGCGACCAATGCCAGTACAGCACATTCTGTCCACCTCTTCTGAACCATGACCATTCAACAGACTCCCAGATTGATGTGATATCTGCCCGCAGGACGGTTTCATCTGTATTTGATTGATTGAAATAGGATCTTGCGGTAAGCAAGCCCTGTATAAGGAAAGCGGTTTCAACAAGATCAGCTCCATTGTCTTTGGTGCTGAATGGAACTGTTTTGCCAGTAGCCCCGTTGAGCCAATGAGGAAATGCACCATGAAAGCGATCCGCTTTGCTTTTCAGAAAATCCACAATTCTGATCATTCTTTCCAATCCCTGCTGCCGGGATATATAGCCCCTCTCTATTCCTGCGAGAATAGCCATAATACCGAATCCGCTTCCTCCTGTGGTGACTATACTGGTGGTATTTCTCTCTCTCGCGAGGCCGGATACGGGATGAGCAAATTCCCAAAAATACCGGAAAGTGTATTCCTGTACCATATCCAGCAGTTCTTCATCTGAAAATTCGCGGGTAGCTGCCTGAACCTCGGGACTTTTCTGGCTTTCCTGTCCTGAATTATTGGTGGCACTTAAAGCATAGAGGTAAGTTTCATTTTTCCTGCCGGTAAAATCAATGTATTGTCTGTTGTTTCTGTTGATATTGGCTACAAGCTCATAATCACCTGAGGGATTCTTCCTGTAAAGCCTGTAAGAAGAGAGATTAGGCTCTGCATTGGCATTCCATCTTAATTCTACATGGCTGTCATAGCCCCGGGCTGTCAGTCCGGTAGGTATATCGGGTTGTGCAGTACACCATATCGCAGACCAAAGTATGATTACTGCGATACTTGACAGTACTACGCCAATATGATTGGAGCATTCCCGGGTTGTCATGTGTTCAGGCTTTAATGCAAATATTTATTCGTACTTTTTGTACGAACGCAATGCAATATTAGGATAATTTTTCCTGAATAGCAAAAATACCATTTCGCCATGACTACGCCATTTTGAATTTTACTCTTATTTGCACAGCTTTTTTTCCTGATTTTACGAATAATGGCCACTACTCCAAGCTCAATAAATAAGGGAAAGCACAAGTGTGAAAACAGAATCTTTACGCATCGAATTTTTGAAAGAAATCGGACAGATTAATTTCGAAATCGAGGCCCATTTTTTTCCGGAGACGGTATCTTTTGTTTTCCAGACCCCGGATAGACAGATTGAAAAGCGGGGCAATTTCTTTGGTAGAAAGATTCATTTTGAGATAGGCTGCAAGTACCAGATCGTCTCTTGTCAGGTTTGGGTATTTTTGTTTTAGTTTTTTCATGAATGATTCGTGTACGTCATGGAAACTGGATTCAAACAATTGCCAGTCTTCCTGTGCAGTGATATTTTCATTGATCAGATGCATCAGTTTCTGATATTCCTTTCCTGTCAGATTGCCACCGGCATATTGACGGATGTGATTAAGTTCTGATTTTATCTCCTGGAGGAGTTCATTTTTCTTAACCAGGTGTATGGTGGTATTGGCTACTTCTTTACTTTTGCAATATTGAAGCCTGCAATCTTTGGTTTTCGAGTTCTATCTGATGTTCTCTTACCAATCTTTCGTTTTCTTCCTTCAGTTTCTGTTCCGTCTTTTCTATTCTGTATCTCAAATATTTATACAGCAATCTTATCAATAACCCCAGAAGTATCAAATATGCCGCCCACGACCATCCTGACATGTACCACGGAGGAGTTATAGTGATATTAACCGGAGGTATGTAAGCTCCGTTGTCCGACTCAATTTTTAACAGGTATTTACCCGGCTGTATATTGTTATATTCAGTGGATGTCTGTTCTGTCCAGGATCGCCAGTCTTTATCATATCCTTCCAGCCGGATTCTGAACTTAGGTTTATACCCGAATGCTGTCTGAAAATAATGGACAGTAAAACTGTTTTGAGAATATGGCAATTTCAGCTGATTCCCGGAGTCTGAAAATGGCACAGACGTCGGGTTTCTCAATTCCACGCTAAAAACCAGAGGTGGAGGAGGTACAGTATCAGCCATGATTGATCTGGATAAATCCAGTATCGCATAACCTTCGTCAAGACAAAAGATGTATTTGTCATTACTGAGTTGGGTACTGCTGAAGTAATCTCTGTTGACTTTTATTCTCAATACGGTCCTACCTTTGTCTTTATGCACCAATACCAGACTATCTCTGTATATTTTTCCATACAAGCCGTCTTGTAATGTTCTGAGACTATATTCCGGCGTACTGAATGTAAAATCCTTACTTTGTCTGAAACTGTCCGTTTCAGGATCGTAGATGTAGTATCCTGATTTTTGTTTCAGATATATTTTGCCTTCAATTTTGACTATTTCCGGATAACTGGAGGATTGAATTCCGTTTTTTTCATTGTATTCCCTGATCCATTCGATGTCAGAAAAATCTTCGCTGAGCTTTATTTTAAATATTCCTTTTACAGGTCCGGTCAGCCAGAATATGCGGTCACTTTCAGGTATAATAGCTTTGACAGGCTGGTTGATGCCCGACAACCGGGTTTTGACTTTCCAGGATCCATCGTATTCCAGTAATATAAGCCCCGTATATGTTCCTTGTAAAAATAATCTTTGGTCGGGAGTCACCGGGAGGGTGAAATATCCTCCATTGATGGCCGAAATTTTTCTGATTCTGTTTTTTTCCACCAGATAAGTACCGGAATTATGTCCTGCCAGAATACCATACCTGGTTTTAAGCAGCTGCCATACGTGACCCTGTGAGCCGGGTATCAATTCGAAATCCGTATCATTCAGATCGGTTTTTTTTGTCTCCGGTGTAGATTTCCTGAAGAAAATGCCCTGGTTTGTACCTGCAATAAAATTGCCTGAATCATCTTCTATGGCCGAATATACGGTACCCAATTGTCCTTCTATATCCGGGTACATCAAGTAGGGACTTTTTAACTGAATAAAACTAATGCCTTTGTCTAAACCGGCCCATAAATTTCCATCGTGATCCTGAAGTAATGACAATACCGTATTGTTCTGAATGGCGGTCTTTTTATTGATTACGTGTCTGATGTTGCCATGTATATCTGTAATCAACACACCGTTTCTTATAGTACCGGCTGCAATCAGGTTACGGTCAAGCCTCACAAACCTGTTGATCTGATAATTTTGAAATGCCGGTTGGTTGGGCAGGTTCCACACAGATAATTTAGCCCCTGAATATTGGTAGATTCCATTTTTTTCTGTGGAGACTAAAAATGAATTCTCGTCAAGTGGTATAATCCCACTCACCGTAAATTCCTGTAAGGATTCGGTACCCGATATCAATCTGAATGTATAATCCCGACCTATTTCATATATGCCGGAATCTATCACCTGAACCAACAGTTTGTCTCCTGCCTTTCTGATGAACATGATATTGCCCGGAGGCATTATTTTTTGCAAACTTTTCCCATCGAAGATCCATATGATCGAAAAAGACTGAAACAGTACTTTGTCATCCCAATCTGTGATATGCCAGATTTCTTCTTTGTCGAGACTGCCATCTTTTACCAAATGGTTTAAGTCGTTATAGTGGTATTTACCGTTTGGCTCCCGGGTGAGAAAACCCATGGTATTGAATCCGCCAATGTAGATTCTGTCCTGAAAGTAATGTGCAGACCGGATGGTTCCCTGAAAATCTAAAGGAATTTTACTCCATTCCGAGCCATTGAAAGCGAACAGGCCGTCCGAATTGCCGGCATATATCAGTCTGTCCGGTGTCTGAGTAATAGACCAGTTTTGATAACCGGCCTTCATAGCTGCCGGACTGATATTAATCACAGGTGGTATTTCAATATGTTGTTGGGCATCTATGGACAAGATGCAAAAAACGGTACACCCGATAAATAATATAATCTTTTTACAGAAGCTCATCTTCCTTTTTCAAAATTAGATATCTTATTTTACAGCATGCAGGCATACCGGGATAATCAGTGAAATTATTGGCCGAAAAGCATAGCAATATTAATCAATTTGTGAATCAATACATATCTTTGACCCATTATAAAAATATCTATATGAGACAGTATCTGGATTTGCTGCAACACATATTGGATACAGGGATAGCCAAAAGTGACCGAACCGGTACAGGCACCATAAGTTGTTTTGGTTATCAGATGCGATTTGATCTGCAGGAAGGTTTTCCATTGGTTACTACTAAAAAGTTGCATGTAAAATCCATTATTTATGAGCTTTTGTGGTTTTTGAAAGGAGATACGAACATCAAATATCTTCAGGATCACGGAGTGCGAATCTGGAATGAATGGGCTGATGAAAACGGAGATCTCGGCCCGGTCTATGGTAAGCAATGGCGAAGCTGGACAGCACCGGACGGAAGATCCATTGATCAGATAGCCAATCTGGTACATACCCTGAAAACCAATCCCGACTCAAGAAGGATGATTGTCAATGCCTGGAATGTAGGCGAACTGGATGCCATGGCGCTGACTCCATGCCACTGTCTGTTTCAGTTTTATGTGGCTGATGGGAAGCTATCGTGTCAGTTGTATCAGCGGTCAGCAGACGTTTTTCTTGGAGTTCCTTTCAATATTGCTTCCTATGCTTTACTTACCATGATGCTGGCACAGGTGACAGGACTGCAATACGGTGAGTTTATTCACACATTCGGCGACGTACATCTGTATAATAATCATATTGAGCAGGCAAATCTTCAGCTCAGTCGTGAGCCCCGTAAACTTCCCAAAATGTTGATCAATCCTCATGTGAAGTCCATTTTTGATTTCACCTATGAAGATTTTACACTTATCGACTATGATCCGCATCCGCATATCAAGGCGGAAGTGTCGGTATAGAAATTTAAAAAAGGTTCTGAAAACATGGACTCCGGGAGAAGTTTAATCAGTTTTGATTACTCTTACACAAATGGTTGGATTTTTCAGTCTTCTACATAAAGCATAAGTCCCTTCAGATAATGGCCCTCCGGATGATAAATGTTTACCGGATGGTCTGCACCCTGTGACAGATGTTTTACAATGCGCACCTTCCTTCCGCTTTCTATACAGGCAGCCATGATGGTATCATGAAATAATTGAGTCCCAACCACCTGAGAGCAAGAAAATGTAAAAAGAAAGCCACCCGGCTTCACTTTTTTCAATGCTGCCTCATTCACCCTCTTATAGGCCTGAATGGCGTTGTGGCGTTTATTTAAGCTTTTGGCAAAGGCAGGCGGATCTACAATAACAATATCAAATGCCGGAATATCATCAGAATTTAAAAATGACAGCACATTGGCACAGTGACTGCTATGATTGCCCGAAAATCCATTAATAGCCAGATTTTCTTCCAGCAGGTCCATGGCTTTTTGCGAGATATCTACAGAGTGTACATCGGAAGCTTTGTTTGCAAGCGCATACATTGAAAATCCACCCGTATAACAAAAGCAATTCAATACCGACTTGTTTTCTGACAAACTACCCAAAAGTGCCCTGTTTTCTCTCTGATCCAAAAAAAATCCGGTTTTTTGACCGGTCACTACATTTACTTTAAACTTCACTCCGTTTTCAAGTACCACCACTTCATCTTTTATGCCCATGAGGAAGCCATTTGGCTTTGCTCCGGTACCCTCTTCAGATCTGAAATAAACCGTATTAATAGTATCGCCAAAATTGCTTTGAATGGCCCCGGCAATAAATTCAATTTGTCTTGACATTCCCGAACTGTGTACCTGTATTACTGCGATATCATGATAAATATCCACAATCAGTCCGGGTACACCATCTCCTTCACCGTGCAGCAGGCGGTATGCATTTGTATCTTTGTTACCAATGATACCTACAGATTTTCTGTACACCAATGCCTTTGCAATGATCTGGTTGTAAAATTGCCGGTCAATCGGTATGTCCTCAAAACTCAATACTCTGACGGCAATAGAAGATCCTGCCTGATAGTGTCCTCTGGCCACAAAATTCCCTTTGTGATCTGTCAGTGTTACCACCTCTCCATCCTCAGGCAACACCTGTTTGGTCTGCAAGGCACCTGAAAATATCCAGGGGTGTCTTCTTTGTACGGATTTTTCTTTGCCCGGGAGAAGTTTAAGCGTTGTCATGAAGGATTTGTTTTTGGACTTCAGGTCGCAAAGTTATGGATTAGATGATAAGCTGTCTTTAAAATTTAAAAAAGGGCTGTGCGCTATCAGCACAACCCTTGACCTTAATCAGGTGGCAAAACATGGACTAACTGGTGTAGGTCTGTTTCAGTAATTAATTTTAACCGAAACGATAGCGTTCCTTCCCGGTGCCACTATTCCGGAGCTGTATGGCCGGTATCTCTGATCTGTAATATTTTCCAGTCCGGCAAAGAGCTGAATATGCCTGCTTAGACGATAACCCGCTTTGACATTCAAAGTGTACCAGGAAGGAGAATAAGGCTTTCCATCCGCATCTGTGGCGTATATGGCAGGCTTTTGCCTTTCTTCTTCATTCAGATTGGCATAGGATACTTCGCTGCTGTACATTGCATAGGCCTCTGCATTGAACTTACCTGAATTGAATATCAATCGGGTCACTCCGAATGCCGGCGCAGCATGTCTTGAACGGCTTTTCTCACCGTTGTCCAATTCTTCGTTGCCTATCTGATAATTGTACTGTGTTCGAAGTTTCAGTTTTGTATTAAATCTGATTTCAAGTCCGGCCTGAAGACCGTACACATCTCCAAAAGCTGCATTCTGTATGGCAAAGACTTTACTCATCACCCCATTGTAAAGAATACTGTCCCTGCCACCCACCTGGAAGGCTCTGCGTACCATGGCATTATCCAGATAGGTATAAAAGGCTGACAAATCCACCAACAGGAGATCTCCAAAATATTTAAGTATGGATATCTCTCCATTGTAAGCATATTCGGCTTTCAACGAAGCATTGGGTACGACCACTTCCCTGGCTCCAAAATCAAATATTTTACCTATATCATCTACATTCGGTGCCCGGAATCCGGTAGAACCCGTTATGCTGATTTTCAAATCATGGTCAGGGCTGAATACCAGGCCGACTGTTCCGTTGAGCGCACTGTTGCTGAGCTCTGAGGTAGTAAAATCAAACGGGTAAAATGATAAGTGACGGGTGAAATCCGATTGGATGGCAAATGCATTGTATCTGATACCACTATGCAGATTCAATCTGTCCGAAAGTTTGAAGTTAGCAGTCAGGTAAGCTGCCATAGAAGTCCAGGTGCTTGCAGGATATCGGTCAGGCACATTGATTGGATTGTTGTTGCGGATATCTGTCGCACTCCCGGTAGATTTTACATCATTCAGTACATACTCAAGACCATAAACCCACTGGGTTTTGCCGGACTTTTTTTCAAAATCCAGATTGGCAGAATAAGCCTTCACCTGTTCTAATTGCGTCCTGAGTCTGAATCTCTGTCCTCCGGAAAAATTGCGGTCTATCCTGCTCTCTTCAAAATTCTGAAGGGCAAGTCTGAGATCTGCCTGATCAAAGAACTTATTGCTGTTTTGATAGGATACTTTCAGGGCGTGCATATTCCATTTTTGAGGTCCATACTTCCAGACAGCAGATCGGGGTACACCGTTAATGGTTTCAATCAGTCTGTCGTATCTCGAGTACTCAGAAGTTTCTGAAAAATGAAAGCCATATTCAAGATTCCAGTTCTCGCCGGGCTTGAATCTGAGTTTCTGCATGATATTCAGCTGACTGTATCCCGAGGGTCGCTGGATTTCAGGATCGGGGTTGGCAATGATACTGTCCTTGTCATTAATGCGTTGTACATAAAATTTTCGAAGATATTCTTCCGGTCCGTTACTTCCCATACGTAAATCCCCGAAATCTGAGTAAGTGACACTACTGACGCCTGCCCACCTTGGACCACCATACATCAGATCTGCATGTGCTGTTTTTTCGTTGTTGGCAGTAGAATGCCGGATCAAAGCATCGCCATTAAAATACATCCCTTCTTTCGGAGATAATTTTGGAGACAGGGTCTGAAAACTCATCACTCCTCCAACAGCATCACTGCCATAAATTATCGAGCCCGGACCAAAATACCTCCACATTTTCCATGGCCAGTCCATCCAGAGAAATGACATTCTGCAGATTGCCACCTCTGAAAATGGCTGTATTCATCCGGATGCCATCTACCGTGTAAAGCAGGCGGTTGGCTGAAAAGCCCCGGATCATCGGACTACCGCCACCCAGCTGACTTTTCTGAATGAAAACCTCTCCGCTTGTCCCCAATAGATCCGCAGCCGTCTGTGGATTCTGAAAATACACATCCTGAGGCAGAATTTTGGTGACTCTGGCAGAAACATCCCGGTACACCTGTCTCACCTTGGAGGCAGAAATGACCACTTCGTCGAGTTTGTTTTCATTTCTTTCCAGTAAGATAATGTTTCCGGTATTCAATATGTCTGCATAGCTTCTGTATATAGTTTTGTATCCGGAGGCTTCAATGCTGATCAGCTCAGATTGACTGAGCCGGCTGATCTCTACTTTTCCGTTGCTGTCAGTATCAAGTCTGATGTTTTGATACGAAGAGATGAACGATGCGCCCGCTATAGGTAGTCCGGTGCCGGCGTCTGTTACAGTGACTGTCTGTGCCAGATTTTCGCACATGAGTGTGAGCATAACACCGATCATCAAAATATATTGTTTCATACTATTTCAAATTGTAATGTGAAATAAAGCTGCAAAGGCTGATGCTTGTCCAAGTATAGATTCAGAATTTTTTCCCGAAATAATGGTTCTCATCTGACCTGTGTACCTTCATCAGATGAATGAAGCATCCTTACCTGCCTTTCTCCAAAAAGAGAAGTATCTGGTTAGTGAAAATGCCGGTAATGCCTTTGTGATTTTTCGAACCTCTGACCTTGTCAGGCAGAGGTAGTATGTACCTTAAGAGTTTTGGGGAGGAGGAGTTTCGGCAGATTCATAACCTTTCAACACCTGTCCTGAAAAATGCCACATGTTTTCAATAATAATACTGGACGACCGTATGTCAGCTAAGCTGCAGATATCAGGAATGAAAAGGTTTTTTAAAAACAGACGGAATTGCATTTTTTTGTCTTTATTGACAGGTGCCTGATGAAAATCATTTTCTACGTAGTTTCGGAGTTTTTGGTTGATGGCGGTTTCTTCATGGTCCCTCCAGCACAGGTAAATCAGGTAATTGTCACAGGTATATGAATCTATCACATCATACATTTGACCCTGAAATTCAAATTCCCCGGAATGCTCCCAACGTAACTTGGTTTTGATTTCTTCCTGTGTGAATTTCAATTCTACCAGTTCATCTCTCGGAATGGTATTCCTTATATGATACTTTACGGTCTTTTTAATTCTGTATTTTTCATAGTGCAGCCAGACCTGCATAGTAAGAACAGGAAGCAAAATGGCACAAGCCAAAGTGACTGCAATCCACCTTTGCATACAGCCTCATGAATTAAAAAACGACTAAAGCTAAGCTATTTTTATGTGGGGTATATTAAATCCGGGAATCTTTAACTTTTGTCAACCGGGTTTGTGGTATACGGAGTATAATCCCTTGAGGTAAAAATCTGTGAAAATTCG
Organism: Saprospiraceae bacterium; assembly: GCA_016716335.1. Classification (GTDB taxonomy): domain Bacteria; phylum Bacteroidota; class Bacteroidia; order Chitinophagales; family Saprospiraceae; genus OLB9. The sequence goes on from JADJWN010000006.1 coordinate 180,216, forward strand.
CCTATTTACAAAATCTTCGGCCCCGTTCTGGTGATAGGGAATATAGCCAAGGTGCAATCCTGCCTGACTGTATTCCTGCCGGATAAGTACCCCATCGTTGCTGAATGCATTGGGGAAATGCCTGTATCTGCCTGCCAGATAAATTCTGCCCGGACCTAATTCTGTGCTGATATTGGCAGCCACCATATAGTTGAGGCCGAGGGAGGATTTGAAATTGCCGGTATCTTCTACATTGGCAAAAGTAGCAGGACTGTCTAATAATCGCCCTGAAGATTTCAGGAATATATTGAAGAACAAGCCGCCTTCAAGGCCGAAAATAAATCTACCCATTGGTATTTCGTATCCTATAATCAAAGGGATATCCAGTGTCTGCAGATAATGATGGCCTACTGAAGTACCGGATACTCTGGTCTCTCTGATAATGTCTCCATAAATGGTAGTCACTGTATCACCGGTAGGTGACCGGGTAATGGATATGATGCCGTATGTGGTGTCCCTGCGGATGTAACTATATTCCAGATTCATCCGCTCTGAAGTACGGGTGTAATACAGCCCTGATTGCAGGTACAGTGGCATGTCTCCAAGATTCAATCTGCCATAAAGTGCTGCCTGAAGTCCTTCCAGAGACTTTTCGTGGTTTTTTCGCAAATCAAAGATCTCAGAGGGTTCAGAAAAATTATTCGATAAAGTTTTAAGAGGTTTGAAGTAGCCGATTTCGGGTATGATTTCAAATGTAAAAGGTGCTCTTCTGTCAAAAGTGGGACAACCCGTAGGCTGACGTTTTCCCCGATGACCACCGCCGGCCCATGCCGCCTGCGTACTTACAGGATTAAACAGCAGACCTGGCAATAAGGCAGTTGTAGTACCCATATTATCTTTTTTCTCCACAAAATCTCCAACGGAAGCAGAAGTATTTGGACTACCAGCATCAGCCCTCTGTATTTCTTTCGGCGCCGGACTCAAATTTTGTCCGGAGAGATTAGCCGGCTTTTGTATATTTGAAGTAATCTCTGTTGAGCCGACAGAACCTCCGGCGATGCCTGCCAACCGGTGAATAGTAAGTCCTGAATGGATTTTTGCATTCGTGTATGTTCCTGATTCCTGATCTTGTCGTGAGGGTATTACATTGGCTGTATTTTCTTGGCAATCATGTTGAATATCAGTTTGCACGCCGGCCAGAATACCTTGTTCAACCGGGTCAGGAGCAATGGTGTTTTTGTAAAGCAAGTAAATACTGCCTGAGGCAGCTGTCAGTAAAATCAGGAGCCATGCCAGACGGTTTTTGTTTCTTTCGGTCAAACTCTGTCTGTGTTGTATTTTATCCCACAATAAATCTGTATCTATGGGCACTTCATGACCCGACAGATGGAATTGTATATGTTTTTCAAAATCCTGATATTTCATCTGGTTTTATTTTTCTATTCATTAATTTGTCCAACTCAATTTTGGGTAAAATGCGGCTCTCAATGATTGGGATTTCGCAGATTCGGTACTCCGTTCTTCAAGCATATTGACCAATCGGGCTCTTGCCTTGGTCAGATTAGCCCTTGAGGTACTTTCAGTGATATTCAGCATTTCGCTGATTTCCTGATGATTAAAACCTTCAATAACGTACATATTGAATACAATCCTGAGACTTTGCGGAAGATTTTCCAGTAATTTCAGGATATCCTCAATGCCAAAATGGCTGTACACATCGGGCACTTCATGATGCAGGTCAAAGTCTTCTTCTGGCAGACATGTAAAGTCAATTTTATTGTATTTTTTCTTTACTGCGAGGCAGGACGTCACGGCCACCCTTCTTAACCATCCTTCAAAACTACCTCTTCCGTCAAAGGTGTGAATATACCTGAATACATTGATAAATGTTTCCTGCAGGGCATCCTCAGCAGCATTGGATTCCGGACAGTACCTTTTACAAACAGCCAGCAGCCTGGGTGCAACTGTTTGCACCAGGCTGTTCTGGCATTTTCGGTCTCCCAATTTACATCCTTGTATGATCTCTTCGTAATTCACCCGATCGAAAAAATCTGTACTTTATATTTTTTTATAATATCTTCACTTTTCTGAAAGCTATGTAACATCCACTGTTGGCATCCACCACAACAACGTAATAATCTCCTTTCCCCAGCATCTGGCTGTCATTTTGGGCATAGAGGTCTGTGTCGAGGTCATCTGTTTTAAATATCCTGATGGCTCCTGGTGTACATTGTAAGCAGTCTGCCCCATTATTGACGGTAATATTGATTTTGCCATTGGTGCAGGTGTCGCAGGTGGTATTAGTCACTGTGGGTTCATTCAGACCCTTAAACTGTGGTAATGAGATCTGTTTGGCTGCTTCACACACCTCGTCCCATATGGTTACACTGAAGTTAAATCCTGTATTAAATACACTTTGTGTGATAGGGTAGGTGACGTTGATGACACCCTGTGATGTACCCGGAGCGTTTCCGCTATAAATACGTCCCTGAGCAAATGGACTGGTATTGAGTGTAAAGCTGGCTTTATTACAGGATTGTATGGTGGATTCGATGTACATGCCTTGCAATGACAGATCTTTACATACGGACTTGCTGCAACCTGCGGCATCCGTCACCGTAAGGCAGTAATTGCCTGCTGCTGTGATTTCAGTAAAATTGTTGGTTGATCCATTGGACCACAGATAGCTGTAAGGAGTGGTGCCACCCCTGCACGGTGCTTATGATCTTTTGAGGATTTTGACAGTTGTTGCCAATGGCCACCTGCATCCTGCGGTTAATCTGTTTGCAATAGTTCTTGCTGCAGCCGCCTCCTGCCGCTGTAACAGTGACGCAGTACACTCCGATCAGACTGTCCGGACTTACTCCGGGCGTAGTGCCTGTTGCACCATTGGACCATAAATATGTGAAACCACCAATGCCTCCGGTGACAGATACTGAAAGGGTGTGCTCCTCACAATTGTAAATCAGCTGCCCTTCAAAGTCGCAGGGTGAGGTACAGCTTTCCAGCGTAATCTCATTCTGAATGCCGGGCGTAACAGTCACTTCAGGTCCGGCCTGACCGGTGGTATTATCAAATGCAAAAATTCTGATATCTGATGCCGCAGAGCATAAGAAGTTGGTGAGATTGATCTCAAACTGTCCATTCTGCCCCGGATTATAAATCTTGGTTTGATTGCCAATCTTTACGACGATTGTGGCATTGGGATTGGTTTCACCATTGCATTTCACTGTTCCGAATACAATGGTCCTGGATACACTCAATACAAATGGATCCAGCTCGATATTAGTATCAAACGGGCCTAACTGCTTTTCAAACAATACACCTTCGCAAAATCCGTTCATCACTTTGAATGTCAGTACTTTGCCTTTGGGCATTTTTCCGCAGAATTTCCCTTTGTCATCTGTATATCCAAATCCGGTATTCAATCCGTCTGCCATCACAGCTACCTTCACCTGCTGAGCTGGAGAACCGTTTTCAAAGACTACTTTTCCGCATACATTGATTAATGGAAAAGGCGCATCACAATTCCAGAAACTGAAATGTGACACTTCACCGGTATAAAACCCATTGATCAACTGTGCCGAGCCTTCTTCTACCCAGATTCCCTTACTTTCATCGAAGTACCAGAGAGGAATGGAAGCAGGGAATGAAGGATCATCGGCAGGAATTTCTATTCTTGCTTTGGAGCCGTTTTTGAGATTCAGCTTTTGTCCGTTTTCACTTCTCAATTCTACCGCTATCATTCCGGCAGTACCCATTACGACGGTATTGCCATTAGCGGCTCTTCCGATTAATCCTCCCGGCATCTTGTCTGACAAGTCAGGATCATTGTGTTTCAATAGTTTGGCAGTGACGATCACTTTGCCTGAGTATGCCGCACCTGAGGATGTTGCAATAGCATCTGGCCCGAATATCACTTTTCCGCCTCCTGTGATATCTATTGTACCGCCTGATTGTGATTCGAATGATTTGTGTGTCTCGAGCCTCAGAAGCTGTACATAAGCGTACACATCGCCTCCCGGTGCAGGATGTACGAGATCTGACCCTGTGATATAGCCCGCTTTGGATACTCTGATATATGTACCATTTCTGTCCACTTTTCCGTTGGTGATTCTGAATACCCCGTATTTATTGGTCCTAACCGTACCTGAGTAAGTCTCTACAATGGCATCCTCCACCGGCCTGAAAGCCTCATCATATACATATCCATGCAGACTACCGTCAGCCAGTTCCACGATTTCAGGAGAAAAAGTTGAAATTTCCTCTTCAGATATGCTATCTGAATCTTTATGACAAGCCACCAATCCGGCGATGAGGATAATACTCCAAAAAAATTTCTTTAACATTATAATCAGTTTGATGTGACGAAATTAATCTTTATTCTGATGCTGAATGCATTCAAGAGTGATAGAGTGTCACTTCAGAGATATTGCTGCTGATAAAATAAGAATTTTTTTGGAAAAATGATTGTGGAGATGTTGAGGATTCAGATTTTCAGGGACTAAGGATATGCCTGAAAACACAGAGAGAGTGCACATTTGCACTCTCCCGATGTCAAAACAATTTAATCAACAATTCTATTAACAATCATGAGAAAGCCACTTCTCTAACTTTTTTCACATTAGTATTGATCCAGCAGATAATTGATGAGATCTGTGGTAGTCACTATCCCTACCAGTTTTTTGCCATCCACAACGGGTACCGCATGAAAGGCACCAAAACTCAATATCTCTGCCGCATCTTTCACCGTGTCCGTTACATCCACAGTCTGAACATTTTTTGTCATTACCTGCTCTATGGTGTACTGATCATATACCTCCGTCTTCAATCGGTTTCCTTCGATACCTGTTACAAAACTGATTCGCTCAAGGTCAGTCTTGCTGATCATACCAATCAGATTTTCACCGGATACCACCGGTATATGACGGATACTATACTCCTTCAGCATGGCATCCACATCCCGCAGAGATTGAGTAATATTCACACTGTAAGGCTGCTTCGTCATAATACTTGTAACGGGTTCCCTTTTCTTCATTTTCTGTGCATTGATTACGTTGCAAAAATCCAACTATCCTTACATCTGTACAGTGACAGAAATCAGGAAAGGATATGATTTCCATCACTTCGGGAAATTTAACTTTGTTCTCCTGATAAATTCGGTTTTAAAAACTCAGGATTGCAGTGTCTTTAAATGAGCAGCAACATGCGGATGGTGGTCCATAAAATGATTCCAAAGGAAGCTGCTGGTGAGAAAATGGATTTTTCTTCCAAAACTGGATTTGCTCTTCAGGGTAAATGTAATGATTTTCAATCTGCCCAAAGGGATAATATTTACCGATGCGATATCGTGATAATAAAGCCTGTAAGTCTTGAAGTAATTGGATACATGGTAATGGTCCGGACCAAGTTCTACCCGCTTCAACTGTAAAAGCGTGAGATATATGAGGCTCAGGAAAAAAAGATAGAAAGCCAGGAAAGAGAATCGGAAAATATTGGAGGTGAGAAAAGGGATTTGTGTATTTTCAGTGAGGAATATAGCCAATGTAAATACCCCGAAAAAAACAATCCAGACAGTAGGTAAAAATAATTTGAAAAAGACGGTGAGATTGGATGATACTCTCTGCATGCCTCAGGTTTTGGCTTGACTGACTCTTGACACTATCTGTATGCTCACTTCATACAGCATATACACCGGTATTCCTATCAAAATCTGAGTGATCGCATCCGGTGGGGTAATAATGGCCGCAATAATAAAAATAACCAAAAAGGCCTCTCTGCGATATTTTTTCATGATGTCCGGACCAATCAGCCCGATTCTGGCCAGAAAATAGGCCACAATGGGTAATTCAAATGCCAGACCCGTAGGTAGGGTAAACATGGTAAGGTAATTGACATAAGAGGCGAGGGTAGGGCTGTTGATGGCATCAGATCCTACATCGTAACTCCCCAGCCAGGTAATGGCAAAAGGCGCTATCAGAAAATAACCGAAACACACACCCAAAATGAACAGGAAAGAAGTGACAAATATCAGCCTGTTTGCGATTTTGAGTTCATGTTCATAAAGGCCCGGCTTGATAAATTTCCAGAATTCATAAAAAACATAGGGAAAAGCAGCAATAAAACCCATGTAAAGACAAACCTGAATACCGATAAAAAACTGTTCACCGAGTTCCCGGGTGATAAGCGGCAGCTCCGGTGGATAAAAGCAGGTGCGCTCGGATAATGCACAAAAGAGTCTGTAAGTCAGAAATTCTTTCTGCTTGGGTGCAAAAATCACGTTTTGAAATATCCATTTCTGAAATATCAGAGCCACTATGGCAAATATCAAAATGGCAGACATAGCCCTGATGATATGCCACCGGAGCTCTTCCAGATGGTCAAGAAAGCCCATTTCTCTGGCTTCGTTTTCGGGCTCTGCTTTCTTTTTTGCTTTCAGGAATTTCAACATATTTGAGAAAAGTGCCGCAAAGATATATCAAACCCTGACAATGTCAAAAAGTTGTGACCGGTCAGCCCGAATGAAATGAGCAATTCAACATTCAGGTGAAAAATACTCTATGCAGATCTCCTCAGTCCCTGTGCTTACTGCTTCAGATCTCCGGCTTCAATTATGAGTGTTGAGGTTCTTGAGCCCGGCAGGTTGAGATAAATTTTTACTTTTGTTCTCCTTAACTGGCTTCGGTTGATCAAATCATTACAAAAATCAATTACCCCGCTGACCACTGATGCGGTCAAGGCCTTTCAATACCATCAGGTGGTGCGTTTTGCTGTAAATCTGCTGATAAGTATCCTGCTGGTCAAAAGCTCATTGCCGCTCTCAGATATCGGGGTTTTCGAATCATTGCTGTTTTTGTCAGGAGTGCTTACTATGGTCTGGATGATCGGTGTGACACAGGCTTACACCTCAACTTACCACAAAAGCACTGCCGAACAGCAAAGCACCCTGTTTTTCTTTAGTTTTTTGCTGATCACAGGTCTCGTGATACTGACTTCTTTAGTGGTGTATCTGTTCAGGTCAAAAATTGCCGGTCTCTTTTTCGATTCTGAAGAATTGCCTTATCTGGAGTTGGTGCTATTGTACGCCGTACTAACTGCGCCTTCGGTTTTGATTGAATACCGGTTTTTGGTAAAAAATCAGGCCCGTCATCTGGTACATTATACCCACCTTAATTTTGGTATTTATCTTATTTTAATAGTATGGGCATTGATTTACCATCCGGGTCTCGAGACCCTGTTTACAGCTTTGCTGATCTGGGCATCCTTAAGGTTTTTGTACCTGATGACTCTGATCAGATTTCGTATTGCAGATAGCTCTGTTATTCGGAACGGTGAGTACCTACACTATGTACTCTCACTCTTTTTGGCTGCTTTTTTAGGCGTGGGTATGGATTATGTAGATAGTTTTTTGGTGTTGCATTATTTTGACAGTGGTTATTATGCGGTCTTCCGCTATGGTGCCAGAGAGCTGCCTTTGTCATTATTGTTGCTGTCCTCATTATCCAATGCCATCGTACCCAAGCTGGTATATTATGACCTGCAAGGTGCAGACATTCGTCAACGAACCCTAAAACTGATGCACTGGCTTTTTCCCCCGGCTATTCTGCTGATGTTTTTAAGTCCGTATTTATATGAGTGGGCCTATAGTGCGGAATTTATCCCGTCAGCGTATATTTTTAATATTTATCTCCTGATTCTGACCAGCAGAGTACTGCTGCCTCAAAGTTATTGCCTTGCCAGAAAACAAAGTCGTATCTTGGTGGTTTCGGGCATTGTCGAACTTGTGATGAATTTCATATTGAGCATATGGTGGGTAAATATCTGGGGTGTATATGGTCTGGCCGGTGCTACCGTGACCGCATATATGATTCAAAAACTTATTTTAATACGCTACAATCAAAGAGTGAACTATATACCATTGAAGCAATATCTTCATATAGGATGGTATGCCTACTATACCAGTCTGCTGGTACTTGCATTTGGATTGAGCATAATGCTAAAACAATGACATGACTATCGCTGAAGCCTATCTTCTGATGCGTCATGCCTTGCGTGACATCTATACGGATACCGAATCAGCCCTGATATCCAGATATGTTTTTGAGGACTTGATTGACCGGAATATACGCTCTGCAAGAATCATGGATGCAAATGAAATGCACATTTTTCAGGAGGCGATCCGAAGACTGAAACAGCATGAACCCTGGCAATATGTGTGTGGTATGGCTGATTTTTATGGCTTGAAATTTAAGGTGACCAATGCAGTATTGATACCCAGACCCGAAACGGAGGAACTGGTGGATCATGCTTTGGAAGTCCTGAAGTCCAAAGGGCAAAGCCGGGTTCTGGACGTCGGTACAGGATCGGGGGCTATCATTATTGCTTTGACAAAGTCTCTGCAGCTGTCTGAAGCCGTCGGTCTGGATGTCAGTGAGCAAGCCCTCCCTATTGCACGATATAATGCCCACCTGCATAAATCAGATACACAATTTATCTGTTTGGATATTCTCGACAAAACTCAATGGGCTACTTTGGGCAGGTTTGATATGGTAGTGTCCAATCCGCCTTATATCGGCACTGAAGAATCAGCGACGATGGCCAGGCATGTGCTGGAGTATGAGCCTCATCTGGCCCTTTTTGCTCACGGAGATGTACTGAAGTTTTACAGGGCACTGGCAGAATTCACTGTATTACATGGAAATGAATATGCACACTTAATGGTAGAAATTAATGAAAACTACGGAAAGGAAGTTGCTGAAATATTCAGAATGAATGGACTGGAGCAGGTCGCAATTATAAAGGATATGCAGGGCAAAGACAGAATCGTGAGCGGGGTTAAGAAAAATCAGGGTATTTAGCAATGTATAATTCTGATAATCAATCGTATATATAGCCCGGATTGATTTGTCAGTTTAAGCTTATGCTGTCGGGCATCTGGGCTATGACGGTATAGGCATCCCCTTTGTTGTGCAGTACGGTTTGCCAAAGCACAAAGGGTTTGGTACGGAAGAGATAGTTGGCATCCATATCCCCTAAAACCCAGGATCCTTCCTTCATCTCTTCTTCCAGTTGCCCGGCTGACCATCCGGAGTAACCTACAAAAAACTTGATGTTATCATCCTTGATCAACCCGTTTTCCATCAGAAATTTCAGTTTTGTAAAATCTCCGCCCCAATATACTCCCTGGCTCACCTCAATACTGTCTTCCAGCAAATTTCCCACATTGTGGAGATAGTGGATGGTATCCGTGGCTACCGGACCGCCTACAAGTACACTTGCTTTAGTTTCCGGAAAGTCAGAGATAAGCTCCTCCATTTTCATATTCAGAGGTCTGTTCAATACAAAACCGGTAGTACCTTCTTCATGATGTTCGCAAATGAGTACTACTGTCCTTTTGAAGTTGGGATCAAGCATGAATGGTTCGGCAATCAAAAGTTTTCCGGCCTGAATCAATGTGCTCATAATGATTCTGTGGTCAGGTTTTTATCTACTTTTTTGATAAGTCCGCTCAGCACTTTTCCGTTTCCTCCTACTTCCACAAAACGGGTAATTTCTGCTGAGACCATATTCTGAATGGTTTGTGTCCATCTGACGGCACCTGTAAGCTGATCAATCAGATTTTGTCTGATTTTATCGGGATGGGTTTCTGCTGTTGCATGTACATTCTGATATACCGGACACACAGGAGTATTGAAATGAGTGTCCATTATGGCAATCTCGAGCTCTTTTCGGGCGGATTCCATGAGTGGCGAATGAAATGCACCGCCTACTTCAAGTTTCAATGCTCTTTTGGCGCCGGCTTCCGTGAGTTTTTGGATGGCAGCATCTATACCGCTCAACGACCCTGATATAACAAGCTGACCGGGACAGTTGTAATTGGCAGGCACTACCACCTCTGTGATGGATTGGCAGATTTCTTCCACTGCACTATCCTCCATGCCCAATACTGCTGCCATTGTACCGGGAGTTTCATCACATGCTTTCTGCATGGCCATCGCTCTTTTATATACCAATCTCAGACCATCTTCAAAACTTAAGGTGCCATTGGCTACCAGGGCACTGAATTCGCCCAGTGAATGTCCGGCTACAGCCTGAAAGTCAAGATTTCCTGCCAGCGTACTTAATTTGACGATAGAATGCACAAACAAGGCAGGTTGTGTCACCCTCGTCTGACGGAGATCTTCCGCACTGCCATGAAACATGATTTCAGACAACTTGAATCCAAGGATGGAATCTGCGGTCTCAAACAATTCCCGGGCCTGGTCGGATTGCTCATAAAGATCAAGACCCATTCCTTCAAACTGTGCACCCTGACCGGGAAAAACCAATGCTGTCTGCATATTCATTTTATCTTTGTTCTGTTACTTTAATTTCGCACCCACCAAACTTAAGAATTCTGTCCTGGTTTCTGCCTTTCGGAATTCTCCCACAAAAGCTGAGGTAGTGGTCACAGAATTCTGCTTTTCTACCCCACGCATCATCATGCACATATGTGCAGCCTCAATGACTACGGCCACACCAAGAGGTTTTAAGGCCTGATCTATGGCATGAAGTATTTCGTGTGTAAGTCTTTCCTGTACCTGCAGTCTTCGGGCAAAAACGTCCACTACTTTTGGTATTTTGCTCAATCCTACTACATATCCATTGGGAATGTATGCTATGTGAGCCTTCCCAAAAAATGGCAGGAGATGGTGTTCACAAAGCGAATACAGCTCAATATCCTTGACAATCACCATCTCACTGTAGTCTTCCTTAAAAAGAGCGGAAGTCAGGACAGCCTGCGCATCCTGCTGGTATCCCTGAGCGAAAAACTGCATTGCCTTAGCAGCCCTTTCCGGAGTTTTGACCAATCCTTCCCGCGAGGAATCTTCTCCGATCCCCTCGATAATAGTCCGGTAGGCTTCGGCCAGCTTTGAGGTTATCTCTTCGTTATATTTTTCAGTTTTTCGATATGACATGGTCGTCCGGATTATTCTTCACCGTAATATTCTGCATAAATGGTGTCTGTCTCCTGAAGTTTGACACAATGAAGGCGGCAGCCATGAATGTGGGGCTCAAGTTGTCTCCAAATGAGTACAGCCATATTTTCAGTGGTAGGCATGACATTTTCCGGAATGAAATCAACATCCAGATTGAGGTTGGAGTGGTCCAGAATATCAGTTACATGTTTTTTGATGATGGCACTCAGCTTTTTGGCATCGTGCACAAAGCCTATGACAGGATCCGGAGTGCCCTTGACAGTTACATAAAGCGTATAGTTGTGCCCATGCCAGTTTTTATTGGCGCATTTTCCGAAATAGGCTATGTTTTCTTCTTCACTCCATTCTTTGATCCAAAGCCGGTGAGCCGCATTGAATTTTTCTACTCTGGTAAGATAAACGGTTCCCATCAGTGTCCTGTCATGCTTTTTAAAAACGGGTGCAAAGATATGAAAAATCATTGACAATTGCGATTTTCCATCCGGAGGGTCTGAAGACTTGGCTAAAAATCAGGCTTTGACAATTTCTATGGTGTGCATAAATCGCTGTTATAGTTTAAGTTGTGATTATTTCCCTATAAATATGCTTAAAATGAGTCAGCAAGTGCCGGAATGAATCAAAATTAGAAATTTTTAATGTGGTGCGGGCAGCGTTTATGTTCAAAAAAGAATCTTATATTTGTAAGCCAATAGCATAGTATAATATTTGGTGTGAGTGGTTGTGATATGCTTTTTTACAATTAGAATTTCAGTATTAACAAAATAACTAAAAACCTTACAGCTATGCTCAACGATGAAGTAAGAAAAATCATGACCAAAGATCCCATTGTAGCTACTCCTGACCAGACAGTTGGTGACGTAAGCCGGATTATGCTTGAACAGCAGCTACAGCAATTGCCGGTGGTTTCTGATGGAAAACTGCTGGGGATGGTGACAGCTTATGACCTGTGGAAATCCATGCTTAATGGCAGCAACAATGATTCCCTGAGGGTAAGAGACGTAATGAATACCAAAGTGGTAAAAATCACTCCTTTAGACAAGGTAGGTACGGCTGCTGAATTATTTGCCGACCGTAGGTTCAAGACTTTACCTGTAGTCAATCTGAACAATGAACTCAAAGGGGTAGTAACCGCTTTTGACGTCATCAAGCATGTATTCAAGGGTGAGTATCCAAGTCCGATTTTATATGAGGAAGTGTTCAGGGATTAGATAAATTTATATCTGTAATTCCTCAATTTGCTTTGAACGGGGATAAATGAATGCATGCAAAATGTTTCTGTAAGTTGCATCTCATTGCTGCATAGCGATTTTTTTATTAAAATTACTGTACGAAACTGCTATTTTTGTCCGCTTAAAATGTAAAACATGTCGGACAATAAAGTGATTTTTTCCATGGAGGGTGTGTCCAAAACATTTCCTCCTCAGAAGCAGGTGCTTAAAAATATCTGGCTTTCGTTTTTTTACGGAGCTAAAATCGGGGTTTTGGGTCTTAATGGCTCGGGCAAATCCACACTTCTCAAGATTATAGCAGGGCTTGATACCAATTTTGAAGGTAAAGTTACCTTTGACAAGGATTATAAAATCGGATACCTGGCCCAGGAACCCGAGCTTGATGAAAGTAAGACAGTGCGTCAGATAGTGGAAGAAGGGGTGCAGCACATAGTAGATGTGGTCAAAGCTTATGAAGAAATCAATAATAAACTGTGTGAGCCGCTGGATGAAGATGAGATGATGAAAGCCATTGAGATACAGGGCGAGCTTATGGAGAAAATGGATCATTATGATGCCTGGAATCTTGACCACAAACTGGAGACCGCTCTGGATTCTCTCCGATGTCCTGAACCGGATACTGCCATACGGGTATGTTCAGGAGGTGAGCGTCGCAGAGTGGCATTGTGCAGACTTTTGCTGTGCCAACCGGATATTCTTCTGCTTGATGAACCTACCAACCATCTTGACGCAGAAAGTGTACACTGGCTCGAGCAATATCTTAAAAATTTTCCGGGCACTGTGATTGCAGTCACTCACGACCGATATTTTCTGGATAATGTAGCCGGATGGATACTCGAATTAGACAGGGGCGAAGGAATACCCTGGGAGGGAAACTACAGCTCATGGCTCGAACAGAAGGCAAAACGGCTTGAACAGGAAGAAAAAACAGAATCCAAGCGACGCAAAACCCTTGAGCGGGAACTCGAGTGGGTGCGAATGGCTCCGAAAGCCAGACAAGCCAAGGGTAAAGCCCGTCTGAATGCTTATGATAAGCTGCAGAACGAAGAAGTAAAAGAAAAGAAGCAAAACTGGAACTCTATATACCACCTGGCCCCAGACTGGGTGACAAGGTCATTGACATCGAACATCTGACCAAATCTTATGGTAACAGGGTGCTGATTGATGACTTTTCCTGCAATATCCCCAAAAAAACGCTATTGTGGGAATAATCGGGCCCAATGGGGTAGGAAAGTCCACTTTGTTCCGCATGATTATGGGGGTTGAAAAGCCGGATAGCGGCAGCATTACCATCGGAGATACGGTACAGTTGAGCTATGTGGATCAGTCTCATGCTGATCTCAAACCTGATCTTACGATTATGGAGGCTGTTGGAAAGGGGCAGGAAATGATTATGGTAGGAAAATCGCAGGTAAATGTCAGAGCTTATCTCAGTAAATTCAATATCACAGGAGCTGATCAGCAGAAAAAAATCGGGGTGCTCTCCGGTGGAGAACGCAACCGGGTACATCTGGCCATGACACTCAAGGAAGGAGGGAATGTACTTTTACTGGACGAGCCTACCAATGATATTGATGTCAATACACTGAGGGCACTCGAAGAGGCCATAGAAAATTTTGCAGGTTGCGTCCTGGTTATCTCCCACGACAGGTGGTTTATAGATAGGCTCGCCACCCATATTATGGCCTTTGAAGATGACTCAAAAGTGGTATTCTTCGAGGGGAATTTCAGTGATTATGAAAAAGCCAAAATCGAACGTCTCGGAAATATACCCCTGAAGCGACCGAGATTTAAAAGTCTGCTTTAGTGGGTAGAAGCTAATAATCAGAAGCCCAATGGTTTAATTGATTCAGTCAGGTTCAGGCGATATGGGCCTGGTATTTCAGCAATGAATCCATATTGCGGATCAGGATCTTGCAGGCTTTGGTGCTTCCGTAATGGATAATATTGGCTTTTTTCAGCTCATTCAGTACACGGGCTACTGTCTGTCTGCTGGTATCAGTCAGGTAGGCAATTTCTCTGTGGGACATGCCCTGGTTTATGAGACATTCATCTATACCTATTTTGAGGCCCTTTTTCAGACCGGTCTTATGAATGAATTCTGCAATCCGGGTTTTGGCGTTTTTGAATACAAAACTTTGCAACCGCTCCTCGATGTATTGCATTCTTTTTATGACCAGTTCGATAATCTGACTGGCAAACAAGGGATTTTTTTCCAGAATTTTCCGGAAGGTATCAGCATCTATTTTAAAGAACCGGCATTCTGTCATGCTTTCTGCAAATTCATTCCGTACACGGTGCGGGCTAAAAAATATTTTCACCGAATAATTCGCCGTCGTAATATATTTCTTTGATCATAAGACGTCCGTCAGAGGCGTAATTTCCGGACTTCACACTTCCTTTTTCGATGACATATACATAATCCGCTTTACTGCCGGCCTGATAAATGGTTTTATTCTTGGCCACTTTTTCATACAATGCAGCATGGGCAATCATATTGAGCTCATTTTCAGACAGAGTGTTGAAAAGAGCCATTTCTTTTAAGATCAGATATTTGGCGGATGTATGCATAACCTTTTTTCTGCTATTACGTTTCGGATAACCAAAACCCCTACTCATGTTGTAATTTTTTTGTAAAATAATTTAAGTCATTTATTTAAGAATATTCATTGGCTAACTTTACGCACTCAATTCATTCAATGGTAACACATTTAAGTGCCCTGAAAACAGGGGTAACTGCCAGAATAATCAGCATTCAGTCTGATGAAATTGCCACGAGGCTCATAGCGATGGGTCTGGCACAAGGCAGTGAAGTGTCGGTCCAACGCAAAGCATTATTCGGAAATACTTTGTACATCAAAAGTGGAAATCTTAGAATGGGTCTGAGAAAAGAGGAAGCGGACGTTATAACAGTGAGCTATGAAGAGTAAAGGAGGCAGGGTAGCGCTTGTAGGCAACCCCAATTCAGGTAAGTCCAGTGTTTTTAATCTTCTGACCGGATTGCGTCAGAAAGTGTCCAATTATCCGGGGTTACGGTAGATAAGAAGGAAGCAAAAATCAGAATTGGTGACAATCTTCAGATCACCCTTGCAGACCTTCCCGGTTGTTACAGTCTGTACCCCAATTCTTCAGACGAGCGCATAGTGGCCGATGTCCTGTGCAATGCTGATTCACCGGATTATCCTGACCTTGTGCTTTATGTGGCAGACAGTACACAGTTGGAGAGACATCTGCTGTTGTCTTCACAGATAGCAGACCTCGGTTTTCCGATGATTTTTGTCCTGAATATGATAGACCTTACAGGTGATGACAGTATCATTATCGATATACCCGCATTGCAACGATATCTGTCAGTCCCTGTGATTCCTTTTTCAGGTAGGACAAAACATAATGTGTCGGAACTGAAACAATGCATTGCCGAATTTTTTCAAAGCGGAAATCATGAAAAGTGGAAGACAAACCGGAGTTTTTACACCTTAAGCGGAGATACCAGAGCTTTAGCTGATGAAATTCAACAGGAACTTCAGATTACCAATCCTTATCTGGCCAAAATTCTGGCACACCATCATAGCTGGATCAAAGGACAGAATAATCAGACCCGTGAGAAAATAAAACAAATGAGTGCAAAATATCATTTCAGCAATCTGCCCATGCAGGTGCAGGAGACGATGAGCAGGTTTCAGAATATTACCGATGCACTCAGAGATATAATAAAACACCCTGCGAAGGATAACCCAAGCCTCACAGACAAGATAGACCGATGGATCACCCACCGGTGGATTGGGCCGGTATTATATTTCTTCATTATGTTTTGGGTGTTTCAGGCAATTTTTTCATGGTCCACCTACCCAATGGATCTTATTGAAAACTTTTTTGCTCAAAGCGGTACTCATTTTTCCTCCCATTTGCCGGAGGGCTGGTTTTCTGATCTGCTTATTAATGGAGTCTGGGCCGGACTTGGTGGCGTGGTGGTGTTTGTCCCGCAGATTGCTATCCTGTTTTTACTCATCAGCATACTGGAGGAGTCCGGATATATGAGCAGGGCGGTTTTTCTGTTTGATGGTCTGATGCAGCGTTTTGGTATGAACGGAAGGAGTGTGGTGGCATTGATATCAAGCGGGGCAT
The DNA here is from genome assembly GCA_016716335.1 of Saprospiraceae bacterium. GTDB lineage: Bacteria > Bacteroidota > Bacteroidia > Chitinophagales > Saprospiraceae > OLB9. The sequence continues at coordinate 196,528 of JADJWN010000006.1, forward strand.
GTGCCATACCTGCCATCATGAGCACACGTACCATCAGCAATTTTAAAGAGCGTCTCATTACCATTCTGGTAAGTCCTTTTATAAGTTGTTCCGCCAGGATTCCGGTATATGCGATACTCACTGCTTTCGTGGTGCCTGCAGACAGAGTGCTGGGTATATTCAGTTTGAGGGATTGGTTTTTACATCCTTGTATGTGCTGGGAATTATAGCAGCATTGGGAGTTGCATTCATATTGAAAAAAGTGTTGCACCAGGACGGAGGCTCTTCATTGGTGATGGAATTGCCAGTGTATAAAGCGCCGGTATGGCAGAATGTGTGGATTAATGTCAGGAGCAAAGTGATGGCATTTATTACTGAGGCAGGTAAAATTATAGTTTTGATATCTGTCATACTTTGGTTTTTGGCTTCATTCGGGCCGGGAGACAGTATGCAAAAAGCAGAATCCAAAGCTGTGGCAGAAAGTGCACTCAATAATGAAGATGAGATGGCCAGAGAAAATCTGATTGCTGCCTACAAAATAGAAGCATCTTATGCAGGATTAATGGGAAAGTGGATAGAGCCGGTCATAAGTCCGCTGGGATTTGACTGGAAAATAGGCATTGCCATTATCACATCTTTTGCTGCCAGGGAAGTATTTGTAGGTACCATGGCCACCATATACAGTATAGGAAGTGCAGAGGATGAAATCACCCTCCGTCAGCGCATGGCCAGGGAATTGAAGCAGGATGGCCTGACTCCAAGGTTCGATGCAGCTACCTCTATGGCACTTTTGGTATTCTACGTCTTTGCCTTGCAGTGTATGAGTACCCTTGCAGTGGTAAGAAAAGAAACAGGTACCTGGAAGTGGCCTTTGATTCAGTTTCTGATCATGGGAGTAATGGCATATCTGGGCGCATTTTTCACTTATCAGATCATGAGCTGAAATCTACTCACGGCCGGGATTCTCAAGTAGGTGATTTTCTTTGATAAATGCAAGCTGCATTTTTACACCATATTTATATATATTATGCAGGATGAAGGTCAATGTTTTTGGACCTATATATCTTTTTCCACAAGTGAATTAGATACTTATCCGGCAGACAGATTTGTATGAAAGATACACTAATGCATTAAATCATAACATTTTAGGTATTTGTGATTTTATTATCTGAAATGTTTGTCTATATTTGCCGCTTCATATTAAACACATATTTTATGTATTTCAATCACTTTTTTTATAGCTTCAAAAGCACCGTTATTTTGGCAGGATTAGCCCTTATGTCAATGATTGCCTGCAAAAATCAGACCTCTGTAACATCAGTTGATCAGAATTCAGGTTACCATACCGATGCTTCTGTGGACGGTAATGTGGCAAAGTCTCTATTTGCGAATGCAGATCCCTCAAACCTCACTTTGCTGAATTCGGCTGCATTGGAGAATGGCAACATAGCCTATCAGATCATTGAATATCAAAAGGCCGGATTTCCTGACAATCAAAAGCTGCAATTCAGAAATGCGGTCTTTCCGACGGGCAGTGCCGATATTTCGGAAGCGTTAAAAAAGGAAGTGGAAGAGTTGTCTATCGTACTTAAAGCCTATCCTGATGTTCGTATAAAATTAGAGAGTCATACCGACAATACCGGTGATGAAGCACTTAACCAGATGCTGTCTGACCTGAGGGTCAGCAGTATCAAAGAACTGCTTACCAAGCAGTATGGAGTGGCAGAAGACAGAATCGAAGTCGTGGGCCATGGTCAGTCCAAACCTCTGACAGATAATGACTCTGAAGAAAGCAGGGCAAAGAACAGCAGGATACTATTATATTTTACGAAATAGCAGCAAGTCCACGAAATATCTTAATGGGGATTGTCGGGCATCATCAAGGATTTTAGTCAAGCTCTTTGAAAATCCCATCGAATATAAAGCTATTCTGAGAGCATAAGTCGAAGAAGCAGTTAAATATTTTCGGTACTTAATGCTTTGGCATTTGCACTTTTGCTTACTACTTCAAGTGCCTGTCTGATATCAGCGATGATATCGTCAGGATGTTCAACTCCCACCGAGAGGCGTACCATACAGTCCCTGATACCTATTTCTGCTCTGTGGGAGGGTTCAATGCCGGCATGTGTCATGGAAGCCGGGTGTTCTGCCAGGCTTTCGGTGCTGCCCAGACTCACTGCCAGTTTGATAAGCTTCAGGGCATTCAGAAACAGAAATGCTTCCTTTTCCCCTCCTTTGATATCAAAAGAAAGCATGGCTCCGGGGGCAAGAAGTTGTTTTTGGTATATGCTGTAGGCTCTGGATTCGGGGTCAAGCAAACCGGCATAATATACTTTTTCGACGCCGGGATGATCTGCAAGATAAGCTGCCACTATCTGAGCATTGGAGCACTGTTTTTCCATCCGGATTTTCAGGGTCTCCAGACTACGCATAAGGAGCCATCCTGTCCACGGTCCTGCCATATTGCCCAGAAATGTCCTTAGTGTCTTTACCCTTTTGATGACTTCCTTGGAGCCCAATACTGCTCCGGCTATCACATCACTGTGACCACCGATATATTTGGTGGCGGAGTACATGACAATATCTGCACCATGCTTGAGCGGATGCTGCCATACAGGCCCCATGTAGGTATTGTCCACACCTACCCACACTTTTTTGTCTGCGGTGGAAAATGCCTCTGCAACCTTTGCGCACATTTCGATATCTATAAGATCATTGGTAGGATTTGCGGGAGTTTCGATATAAATCATGGCAAGGTTTGCTGATTTTCCGGATTCTATGATCATACTTTTCAGCATTTCCTCTGAGGTGTCAGGCATAAAGCCCAGTGTATGAATTCCGATTTTAGGGAGAAAATGATTGATAAAATGGTCTGTACCGCCATATACCGGCATACTGTAAACCAATAAATCTCCGGGTTTGAGAAATTCCAGCAATACAGTAGAAATGGCCGACATACCACTCTCGAATACGGCACAGTCTTCTGCTCCATCCCACAGGCAAAGCCGGTTTTCCAGAATCTCCAGATCCGGGTTATTGAGCCTGCTGTAAATCAGGCCGATCTCTTCATTCTTTTTTTGCTCCCGGATACCGTAGGCTACCTCAAAGAAAGCTTTACCTTCCTCTGCACTTCTGAATACAAAGGTGGAAGTCTGAAAAATCGGACATTTGATGGCACCCTCAGAAAGTTCAGGTTTGTATCCATGAGACATCATGAGGCTTTCAGGGTGTTTGAACATAGGATGGGACATGGCTATACTTTTTATAGCTCAAAATTAAGTCAAAGTAAAATTATTCTGTACATTAGCTATTAAAAAGGATAAATATTCTTATTTATTACGATTTTATAGTAAATTTTTTTAATTTTGGTCTTAAAAATTTGTGGATAGATAAAAATTTTCTGCATATGCTGGACAGTACTGACAAGATGATATTATCTCATCTATATAGAAATGCCAAATTGACCATCAAAGAGCTGGCTGATCTGCTCAATCTGAGTTCCACTCCTGTTTTTGAAAGAATAAAAAAACTGGAAAACAGCGGGTATATCAAAGGTTATCACGCCTCACTGGATTACAAGATGTTGGGCTATGATCTGGTGGCTTATTGTACCATTTCTCTGAGTACCCATCAGAGGACACTGATTGAGAAATTCGAATCAGAAATTACACAGTTCAGCGAGGTAAGGGAATGCTACCATATGACAGGACTGTTTGATTACCTGATCAAAGTGATTGTGCCGGATATGGAAAGCTACCAACACTTCCTCACCAAAAAACTTGCTTCTCTGGAAAATATTGCCAGAGTGCAGTCCTCCTTTGTCATGACAGATGTAAAACCAGACAAATACGATTTAAGTATCAGATAATCAATGGCATATAGTGTCTTTGCTATTTCAGGTCATGAGGATATATAAACAAAAAATATATTATAAAAATAAAAATGTGAAAAAAATACATATTAAATTTTTTTATAATATGTAATCGTGTTATGTTTGTCCTGTCAAAGGACAGATTCATTTGAGTTTTTTATTTTGAGATCCTAGTTACAGGAGAATTACACGTTAATACAAGCCGAGCATATAATCCCGAAGAGGTCATCCCAACAACCGAAATCAAGATGACTAGGATTGATTAAGGTCTCGTACTCAGGTTATAAAATAATATCTTTGAAGTGAGTGAAATGTGTAATTCTCCTTTTTTATTCCTACTCACAATGATTTCTCTGCTTGTCACGCTGAAGGAATTATCCTCTTTCCGGAATTACCTATAATATCTTATCTTGAAAGTCCGCTTTTTACCCATGATATTTTAAGGGTTTATTACTTTTGCCTTTTTTCTGAACTGGTTTTGATTATGAATACGCTGCACTTGCGGCTACTCTTTGAAGGCCTGACCGTATCTTTGCGGAATTTATTCAATGTGTTAGAAAGAATTTTATGACTTCAGAAGTTATTGCGAATCATATTTCTATTCAAAGTGGTATTGCTGTAAACCTTGTAAGAAACACGGCCAAACTACTGGAAGGTGGGGCTACTATCCCTTTCATCGCCAGATACCGAAAGGAGCAAACCGGAAATCTCGACGAAACACAGATTGCCCTGATCCACAAATGGATACAGCATCTCCAGGAACTTGAGGCACGTCGTCAATTTATCCTGCAATCCATCGGGGAGCAGGGTAAAATGACCGATGAACTGCAACGGAAAATAGAGACTTGCATGGACATGACTGAGCTAGAAGATTTGTATCTGCCCTATAAACGAAAGAAAAAGACAAGAGCAGAGGCAGCGAGGTTGGCCGGGCTGGAGCCCCTGGCCAAAATCATCATGGCTCAAAACCATCGGGGCCCCGAGTATGCAGCCCGCCAATACCTGAATGAAACCATCCGGACAGTAGAGGAAGCTCTGGATGGAGCTAAAGATATCATAGCGGAATGGGTAAGTGAGGATATACCCACGAGAGAAAGGCTGAGACACGAATGCAGAAAATACGGAAATATCTGGTCTGAAGTAGCAGCGAAAAAGAAGGATGAGGCTATGCACTACAAGGATTATTTCAGTTTCAGTGAGTTGATCTGCCGCTGTCCTTCGCACAGATATCTGGCTATCATGCGAGGCCATGCAGAAGGATTGCTGCGGACAGGAATACAGGTAGATGACCAGAGAGTGCTGGATTGGATCAGGAGGAAGTTTATCAAAGCGGAAAATCCATCCTCCGGAATTATCGCAGAAGCGATAGAAGACTCATACAAAAGACTGCTGTTTCCTTCCGTGGAAAGTCAGATACTGGCAGAATTTAAGGAGAAAGCGGATGACGAGGCAATAAAGGTTTTTACCGGCAATCTTGAGCAGTTGCTGCTTGCTCCGCCATTGGGAGAAAAGGTGGTGCTGGGAGTGGATCCTGGGTACAGGACCGGTTCGAAAGTCGTGGTACTGGATTCCACCGGTAAACTATTGGAATACAATACTATTTTTCCCTTAGGCTCTTTTGAACAGAACAGTGAAGCTGGTGAAGTGGTCAGAGCATGGTGCTACAAATACAATGTGCAAGCCATAGCCATCGGCAATGGTACAGCTTCCCGTGAGAATAAGGATTTTTTTGAAAAGCTCAGCTACAGTACAAGACCGGAAATTTATGTGGTGAGTGAGAGCGGAGCATCCATTTACTCTGCATCCGACATAGCGAGAGAGGAGTTTCCCGATCTGGATCTGACCTACAGGGGAGCGGTATCCATTGGCAGGAGACTTATGGACCCTTTGGCCGAATTGGTCAAGATTGACCCGAAATCCATCGGAGTGGGTCAATATCAACACGATGTCAATCAATCAAAGCTCAAGGATGCTTTGAATCAGACAGTAGAAAGTTGTGTAAACAGGGTAGGAGTCAACCTCAATACGGCAAGTAAACACCTCCTGTCCTATGTGTCGGGATTTGGTATGGGAATAGCTGAAGCTGTTGTAAAATACAGAGATACCCATGGTCATTTTAAAAATCGTTTTCAGTTGATGAACGTGCCACGTTTGGGGCAAAAAACCTTTGAGCAGTGTGCGGGATTCCTGCGAATCAGAGACGGTGAGAATATACTGGATAATACGGGAGTCCATCCGGAAAGCTATCATATCGTAAGAAGGATGGCGGCTGATCTCAAAATTGAGGTAGAAGATTTAATTCGTCATCCGTCTTACAGGTCTCATATCAAAGCACAGGATTATGTGACGGAAGATGCCGGATTACCCACTGTTCTGGATATTATCAAGGAATTGGAAAAGCCCGGTCTGGATCCGAGAGGTGTGGCCAAAAATACAGAGTTTGATAAAAATGTACAGCATATTCAGGATCTTAAGGAAGGGATGATATTGAAAGGAATCGTCACCAATCTTACCAATTTCGGGGCATTTGTGGATATCGGAGTAAAGCAGGATGGACTGATTCATATTTCTCAGATCACAGATAAATTTATCCGGACACCCGGTGATATCCTGAAACTCGGACAGGAGGTCACCGTAAAAGTGCTGCATGTGGAGCCGGAAAGAAAAAGAATAAATTTGAGTATGAAGTCCTTGTAAACGGTGAACCGGTATTAAATTTACATAAATCAGCCATTGTTGACGATGTGTAATTTTTTTAGTCAACAGGGTTTTATAACTTCGCTGCCGAAACCAAATATATTTTTATGATCAATGTCAACTCCGAGATTGGCACTTTGCAAAAAGTGATAATACACAGTCCAGATGACGGTATAGCGAGGATTTCTCCTAAAAAAGCTGAAGAATTGCTCTTTGACGATATAGTACATCTGCCGCATATGAAAGAGGAGCATGATGTGTTCCGGGATGTGCTCACAGCTATGCTGGGTAAAGAAAATGTACTGGAAACCCAGCAGCTCGTAGAAGAAGCCTTCATCGCCAGCCCTGATATCAAGGAGGAGCTCATCGATAAGGTGGTGGACTATGAAGAACTGCCTTCTTACACCAAAACTTTCTGATGTCTCTGCCTCCCAAGGATCTGACCGATCTTCTTATCACCGGATACTGGAAGGATGAGGACCATATTTATTTTGACCCTATTCCCAACTTTATATTCACCCGGGATATTGCCGTCACCATCAAAAATCAGGTATTGATCACCAAGGCCTCGAAGGTGGCAAGATTCAGAGAAAACCTGCTGTCCCGCTTTATCTTCTATGCACATCCGTTTTTCAGGCACCTTACTGAAGAAAACCGGATTATCAATCTGAATCATGTGGACAAATTTCCTCCCTCCAAACGAGGGGAAGTGGTCTCCATGGAAGGTGGGGATGTAATGGTGCTCAATGATGAGTTTGTGCTGATAGGTTGTTCGGAGAGGACTACCGAGTATGCCATTCATACGGTGAAAAAAGAACTTTTTGCCAGAAATCTCACAAAAAATGTGGTGCAGATCAATATCCCAAATGACCGCAGCTTTATGCATATTGATACGCTGTTCACTATGATAGACCATAATGATATCGTATGTTTTAAGCCGATTATTTATGACGGTATCAGCTCCAATGTCAGGGTATTCCGTAAAAATGGTGCCGAAGTGATCTATGATTCTGTCAAAAACTTTATCATACACGAGATAAATCCTGATATGAATTTTATCTTCAGCGGGGAGGGCGTCTCACCTCATCAGGAGAGGGAGCAGTGGACTGACGGATGCAATCTGGTGGCCTTAAAACCCGGAGTGGCTTTGACTTATGACAGGAATCCACGAACCGAACTGGCACTCCAGGCGGCGGGATATCAGATTATTCATGCCAGAGACTTTCTGAAAGGGGTCAAATCAGGTAAAATTATTCCTGAGCAGGTCAGCAGAACCATCATTACCTTACCCTCCAATGAATTGTCAAGGGCAAGAGGAGGCTCTCACTGTATGACCTGTCCGGTGGTGAGAGAGTTGATTTAATATCTGGTGAAATGTATTCTTTTGATTTCCATAAAAGAGTGAGATACGGTGAAACCGATATGATGGGATACCTCTATTATGGAAACTACGCCCAGTTGTATGAAATCGGAAGAGTCGAAACTATGCGAAGCCTGGGCCTTACCTATAAAGAACTGGAAGAAGTCCACCGGATTATGATGCCAGTTGTGGCCGTGGAAGCCAGATTTCTGGCTCCGGCATTATATGATGAAATGCTTACTATACGCACCATTCTTGACACTTTGCCGGGCAGAACCATTATTTTCAAAAATGAGATATACAATGCGTCAGAAAAATTGATTCATGATGCGAAGGTAAAACTGGTTTTCATTGATATGAATTCACAGAAGATGGTGTCTTGTCCGGAATATATGCTCAAAACGCTGAGGGCATGGTTTTGAAAACAAAATTACTCCGGCTTATTCATAAGATATTACATCATCCGCTGATCAGCAGGATACTTGACTGGTCAAAAAAATATTCTCCTCCCGGATTTGATGGAGTACCCATCTATAAAGTTATTCAATTCATCATCAATGAAGCCAACAAGGATAATATTGTTAACAGAGCCAATTCAGTGGCTTATTCCGTATTTCTCGCTATTTTTCCTGCTATCATATTTTTGTTTACCTTATTGCCTCTCTTTCCATTTATACAGGATTACACCCTGTTATTCAGTGATTATCTGCACGGGCTTGTTCCGGAGGAGGCGCATGCTTACCTGATGAATATCATCACTGATATCACTTCCAAGAGAAGGGAAGGATTGCTGTCATTGGGTGTATTTCTGGCGTTGTTTTTTTCGTCCAACGGTATGCTTACTCTGATGTCAGGATTTGACAAGACTTACCATATCACTTTTCACGAGCGAAATTATTTCGTCAAAAGACTGGTAGCACTCAATCTGACGATTGTCCTGACGGTATTGCTTATTATTTCTTTTTTTCTGGTGGTATTAGGTGATAAAATTTTTTACTGGATTTATGATTTTGCCCATTTGTCTGATAAAAGCCTCTTTCTGCTGAAAATGATAAAATGGTTAGTGGCCATCTTGCTGGTTTATTCAGGTATCAGTATTATTTACAGATACGGACCTTCGATGTATAAAAAAATACCTTTTATCAATATCGGTTCTATCATGGCGACTATGTTGTTCCTTCTTACGTCTTTGGCATTTTCTTATTTTATTAATAACTTTGGACGATATAACGAGATATACGGGTCTATCGGAGCCCTCATTGTGATTTTGATTTGGTTGCAGATCAATGCATTCATTATTCTGGTATGCTTTGAACTCAATGCAAGTGTGGCTGTACACAAAGATCTGATGGTACAGGAGTTGTCGGGTGAAAATGATTGATTATTACCGGATTCACAGGACAGTTACTTATTTCACTATAGGCAAAAAATAAAGTTTATTTGATTTTCACAGCTCAAAATTCGTTAAAAAATGAGTGGATTAAGCCTACCTAAAATAGCAGGCATCAAATTGTCGGTACACTGGACTTTTTCGATACTGATCATATGGATTATTTATACCAATATGAGAGCCGGACTGGATGCCGGTCAGATCGGCTGGTCTGTATTATTTATTTTGTCCCTGTTTGTTTGCGTGACATTGCATGAACTCGGACATGCACTGGCGGCAAGGCATTACGGAATTCAGACTAAGGATATCACATTGTATCCGATTGGAGGGGTGGCAAGGCTTGAGCGGATGCCGGAAAGACCGGCTCAGGAATTGGTAGTGGCACTCGCAGGCCCATTGGTCAATATCATTATCATGTTTTTGTTATTGCCGGTCATTCTGGGTCATAATTTCGAAATGCAGGAAAATGAAAAGGCCCTGATTATCGGCCCGGCCAATTTTCTTCCTATGCTTGGTGTCATTAATGTATGGCTTGCTTTATTTAATCTGATACCGGCCTTCCCTATGGACGGCGGCAGGGTACTCCGGGCTCTGCTTTCCTTCAAAATGAACAGGGTGAAGGCGACTTCCATTGCCATGAATGTCGGCAAGGTGCTGGCTATAGGATTTGTTTTTCTCGGATTCTATACCAATCCCTTTCTGATTTTTATCGGATTGTTTATCATTCTGGGAGCGCAGTCCGAGTATGAAATGGTAAAATCCCAGTTTCTCCTGTCCAATCTCAAAGTGACGGATGCATTAATGACACAGTTCAGCGCATTGGACGAAGAAGACAGCATTCAGGATGCTGTCAGACAGCTACTGGATAGTGAATCCAAAATTTTGTCATCACTTCAAGAGGAATTCCCGTGGCTGTCCTTACCCGTGATGATATCATCCGGGCCATCAGTGAAAATGGGGTGGAGAGTGCTGTAAGGGAGTATGCCAATTACGCTCCTGCCAAGGTGGAGATGTTCGCTTCATTGAATGATATGCTTGCTTTGTTTCAGAGAGGAGAATCGCCCCTGATTTTTGTATATAATCAGGGCAGTTTTATGGGAGTGGTGGACTATGAAAATGTAACAGAAATCCTGATGTTGAGAAATGCAGGTTTGAATGCCGGCAGTGGCGCTTGATTTTTGTTTAAATTTATGATTTGATTACTGGGTTTATGGGTTTATTGTGGATTCGCTAAGTTGTGGATTCGCTGAGTTGTTTATGTGTTTATGGGTTTATGAGTTTATGGGTTTATTGTGGATTTGCTGAGTTGCGGATTCGCTGAGTTGATGGGTTGATGATTTTGTTGGATTTTGATTCGCTTCGCTCGGTTTTGGTGTTTTGGTTTTGTGGTTTTGTGGTTTTGTGGTGTTGTGGTGTTGTGGTGTTGTGGTGTTGTGGTGTTGTGGTTTTTTGGTTTTTTGGTGTTGTGGATCATGGTAGGTAGTGATCTGCTTCGCTCAGTTGATAAGGTTTATAGGGTTTATAGGGTTGATAAGGTTTATATTGTTTATGTTTTGATCACACCGGGCTGTGATTTTCCTCGATAGAGTGTTCATAGTTTCCGCCGGTGACGGATTCATAGTTCATAGTTCATCATTCGAGTGTTTCCGCCGACGGCTGATTCGAATATTTCCGCCAATGACGGATTATTCCCCTTTCGCATGGTTTTGCGGCAAGCTCTTTTAACTGTGTGATTTAACCAACCTTAATGTCTTTGCTTCATTTCCGGCAGCCAGTCTGATAAAATAGATGCCCGCCGGATATCTTTGTAAATCAATCTGTATTTCATGTGCCCCTGATTCGAGTTTTTTATTGGTTAATACCTCCAATTCATACCCAATGGCATTGAAGATGCTGATTCTGAAATGACTGCCACCGGATAAGAAATTCAGATAAGTATAATTTTGACAGGGATTAGGGCTCAGGTATGCCTGAATGTACTCTGTGTGCTTATCCTTTGCACTACTGATATTGCAATCTTTAATAATAGGTAATCTCTGGAAATCCTTGAACAGTATATCTCTTACCGCTGCTTCATCCGCCCCCAACCAATCTACCAGCATGGTTGCATATACAGATCTGAAATCAAACTGCATCGGCACACCTTCCTGCGGAGCGGTGTCAGGGCGGATTTCGGGATTATCTCCAAAGACTCCATAATTTGTACAATCACCAAATATTATAAGTGGGGCAGCAGTGCCATGATCTGTACCGTAACTGTTCTTGGCTCTGATTTGTCTTCCGAATTCAGAGAAGGTCATGCCCATTACCTTTTGACTTATGCCCAATGATTTGCAGTCCTGCATAAAAACACTGACGGCATCCGAAACCCTTTGGAGCAGGGTGGCGTGATCACCATTGAGGGTGTCTCCGATCAAAACCTGATTGGCATGAGTGTCAAATCCTCCCAGAGATACCACGTATATTTTGGTACGCAGTCCTCCTGAAATCAGATTGGCCACAATTTTCAACTGGTCTGCCAGTCGGTTGTTGGCGGGGTATTCAGCCATATTGTTACCCTTGTCAAAAGCATTGAGAACATTGGAAGCATAGGCATTGGACTGACGGATGGTAGTACGGATAAAACTGAGTTCATTGCTGTAGCAGGTTCCGTCTTCCGGGGCAGCCACTGTTTCTTCTATCAACCGGATGGAAGTCTGATTCACCAGCGAATAACTGAAATTGGTAACCGGTCCCTGACAGGTCTCTGATACTACGGCACCCAATGTAATGGCAAATGGATCCGGATAATCATCATTGGGGTATCCTGTGGGGAAACCGGGATATTTCAAATCCAGGTATCTTCCTATCCATCCCGAAGAAAGGTATTTATCTGCATCCGATGCGGTAGTCCATATGTCTGTTGAACGGAAGTGTGATCTGTTTTGATTGGGGTATCCGACTGATTGCACTACTGCCATTTTTTCTTCTTCAAACAATTTCTGCATGCCGGTCATAGCACTGTGAAGTCCGGTCTTGTCATTGAGACGGAGTACCTTGTTTTCAGGTATCATCAGGTTGGGCCTTACCGCTGCCATTCCGTCATATTGATCCCGTGGTATGACCATATTGAGACCGTCATTTCCTCCGTTCAATTGTATCAGAACCAACACCCGGTCGTCATCTGCATTCAACAGATGGAAGAGAGAGGATCGGGATATGGCTGTAACTTCCAGGCCGCTCAGCAGTAGAGGCAAGGAGACCAATGAACCAGTTTGTATGAATTGTCGTCGTTTCATGGACTTTGATTTCGGAAGGTGAATGAATTAACTTAAATGGATTTCGGGCATGCGCATCATGTAAGCCAGCAGTGGCCTCAACCTGCTTTCCAATGCCTGTCGGTTTGCATTGCTGTTGGGATTGGATCTGTAATTGTCATAAAATGTTGCCCAGCCTTGAGGCGTAGTGCCATTGAGCAATAGATTCCTCAAGGCGGTTTTCTGATTGGCGGCCAGCGATTTAGGATACAAAACGATCGAAAGGTCATCAATCACTCTGTCAGGGTCTTTGGGGTCTGAAAGGCTATCCAGAAATGTCAGTACATTGATCTGCAGTCTGTACGAGCTGTAGGCTATACCTGTGGTTGCTATGGCATCTGTGTACAGCTTTCTGGCGGGCAGGGATGTCGCATTGAGCCAGAGTCTGTAGTATGCCGGTTCCTGATAGAATGCCTGCCAGCCCGCTACTGAGGGTGCCTGATACAATCCCATCTGCATAGCATTGGCTGATTGATACAGACCGTTGAGTACTCTTTGTCTCAATAGAGGGTCTGAGGTGAGTGCAATGTTGAACTGCAATAGCGGATTGACAAGAAAATCAATTGGATTTCTGATAAGGTTGCCCCTGTTGCAATCGTCAAAGAAGTGTGCTGAACTCAGCAATGCCTTCAGTGCCGGGGCGATATTGTATTGGTGTGACCTTATTAATTCAGCCATCGGCAGGATTACCTGTTCCATTACCTGCTCTGATATCTGAGTGCCAACAAACCAAATGTATAGTTTTTTTGCAATAAAAACAGCGACTTCTTCTCTTGTGAATATGATGTCTATCAGATTTTTGTATTCCTCTGCACCTGCATTGGGTATGTTTATGTTATTGAACCGGTGGGACAGTTTCTTCACTCCGGTGTCATGTCTGTTGGGTCTGAATTCCGATCTTACAGGAAGGTCTCCCGGTACCACCCAGCCGGTGAGACATTTGGCCATTTCCCGTACATCATCTTCCGTAAAAGTAGTATAATCTCCCGGTCCGGCTACATTTCCCTTGCCAAGGGTGAATAACTCCATCAGTTCCCGGGCATAGTTTTCGTTAGGTGCCTGCCGGGTATTGTCTCTGCCGTTGAGATAAATCAGCATAGCCGGATCAATCGTTATTTCTTTGGTCAGCTGTCTGAAATCTCCGGTGGCAAATTTGCGCAGCAGACTGATATATTTATAGGAATGTCTGGGGTCATTGATGTCAGCTGTGACAAAATGATTATGCCAGAACAGAGTCATTTTCTCCCGAATATTGGGGCCGGCACTAAGCATTTGTTCAAAAGTCCAGTTGCGGAGTGAAGTCGTCCGGTATCCGTTGACTCCGGCTGTAACAGCTTTGTCCACCCAGGTTGTTCCTATGGGTACATTGGGGTCATTTTCGAAAGTGGTGTTCACCGGAGGTTCAGGATCAGGTAGTGGGCTGAAGATTATCCCGATACATTGATCCAGGGATTTTTCTGCAAACGACTTAATGGTTTGAAGGTCGGCCCCAAAACAGGTCCTTCGGAGGAGATGGGCTGCATGTCTTTCAGTCCAGGGGCCGGAATATTTGTCTATAGTAGCCATAGGGCGAGGTTTGGGTTTGCCAATGTGGGTTAATATCACCTATATGAATGCAAAAACAACATAACTGCTGCTTTATGGACTCCATACAGTTGTAAAAGTAAGCAAATTCGGATTTGTACCCGGTATCAGCAGCTTTTTTACAAAAAAATTGGTCTTCAAATGATTTATCTGGACCGCATCATTCGTGTCATATTCGAGGCGAGAATTATCAAAGCAATCTAAGTCAAAAAAAACACATCGAGGAAATCTTTAATTTTGCTAGAGAATTTGCGGGGTGAACTACAGCATCGTTACATAGAAGCCTGAAAAATGAAAAAATCCGCTACTTCAACCCGTAGGATTAAGTCATAACCACAAAATTCACATAAAATAGGTATCTAAAAATCCAATGGGTTAAACTTGTAGGAATTAAAATTTTAAAATCCAACGGGTTAAATCCCCCTACACACCATAGATGTCGCTTCAGTCCGTTGGATAACTATCCTACGGACTGAACAATTTATCCCGTCAGTAATGACTGGACCGCATAGCGAAAAGCCAGCCTGGCTTTTGTGGTTATTTATCTGAACGGGTGGGCGGGCTTTTCTCTATAATTTATCCCGGCCTAAGACGGGACGGCTTAATGTTAGCGGTTGTTGCTTTGAAAGGAGTTTAAATTCTTCCATCAAAGCTTTTAAACAAAGCCAGACTGTGTCATAAAGCTTTAATGTCATTTGCCACTAGGGTTAAATCATTATTAAGCTGGTGTCCACCTTCTTTTAGTATACGAAAAGTTGCTCCCTTCAGTTTTTCCTTGTAACGTATTAGGTGTGAAAAAGGTATCTCTTCATCATCCGCGGAATGGTAGAAAAAGACCGGAACTTCTACCGGTAATCTGTCAGCAAAATTTTCTTGTAACTTTAAACCGGATTGCCAATCTTCATTACCATCCCAAAATGGTGTAGCGACTAGAAAAATTCCTTCAATTTTTTTGTTTACAGGATTCTCGGAGAGAAACTTCAATATCATTGACGCACCAAAAGAATGACCCACTAAAATAACTGCGCTTTTGGTTTCAGAAAAATATTTACCAATTTGCTGACACCAGCCAAAATCTGGAGCAGACTCATCAGACTCTATTTCAGGATAGTTTATTTCATACCCGCTTCCCAAGGCAGTTTGTAGAGAAGCAACTAACTCTTTATCAACTTCGTAACCTCCCTCACCTCCACCTTGAATAAATAAAATGAACTTGTTCATATTAAAAAATGTAAATATTATCGTTGAATGTTTTTTGAAAGCACGCTACCTGGCAATAACCGCTAACGGTCTAGCTTTGTGACGTGCTGTCCCGATAGTGCGGCATGTCATCAAAGCCTTTGTTGTCATCTGATTGTATATCTTACTATTTCTATTATTTTTATTATCAATAGTCCGCTAAAAATATAGCTTTCAAAAAATCATATTACAATATATTATATAAAAGAAGTAAATGCGTATCTTTAGGTTCTAACCTGAGATCAAAACTCCAACATAATGATCTCAAAAGATGCATTTACTTCCGGCCAAAGCCTTATAAGGACAATATTAAGCAATAATGAATGACTTTGGCAATATTCAGCACATATTTTGAATGTACAAAATTCTTTCACACCCACATGCTTTTTTCAGTGTTCATTTATTATGGGCCTAAACAATTTCAATAAATATAAGTCAATGTAGCAAAAATCTGACGGGGAAACAAGCGATGAGTAATTACAGGTAACTATTCAGCTATAAAAAGTACAACATATTGGAAATAATGTAATATATTTGTTGAACTAATCTGAAATGTTGATAGGACGAAAAGATAAAAATACACCTATCATCGAAAATTTACAAGATATAATTCATGAATTGACTCGACTGAGAGAGCTCATGCTGAGTTTTTAGAAAAGAAAGTCGAGTTATTGGAAAAGGAAAAATAAATTTCTACGGGAAGAAATTTGCTTTTACGAGCTAAGATTACCAGTCGCAATTCTTCGCTACCTCCATCCAAAGATATCACAAAAGTACCAAGTCCAACTTGTCTGGCAGAAAGCCAGGAGATAAAAGCCAGGAGGGCAACCGGATCATAAAGGCAGTAATCTGCAATTTCCGAAGTACACCGGATGAGGTACAAGACTTTAAGGTGGAACAATGTCACTTTTGTAAGAACGATTTGACGGGTATTGAGCAAACCATTGTGGACAGACAACAGGTT
>JADJWN010000007.1 GCA_016716335.1 Saprospiraceae bacterium
GGAGAAAATCAATATTGAAGATATTAAACCATCTTCACGAAGATATCCGGGCATCATTTTCAAACAAGCCAGAGATGCGGGCAAAGAGATTTTGAGTGTTAAAGGGCTCAATTATTCCAAGGATGGGGTGAGGCTTATTAACAATCTCAGTTTTGATGTCAATCACGGGGATAAAATTACTTTCCTGTCGAAGAACAGTCTTGCCACCTCTGCCTTGTACCAGATACTCAATGGAGAAATCACGCCTGACAGTGGTACGATAGAATGGGGTCAGACCATCACCCGCTCTTATCTGCCCAATGAAAATGAAGCTTTTTTTGCCAATGAGCCCATGAATCTGATTGACTGGCTCAGGCAATATTCCACAGAGAAAGACGAGGCATATATCCGGGGCTTTTTGGGCAAAATGCTGTTTTCCGGAGAGGAGACTCTGAAAATGTCCAATGTGCTGTCGGGTGGTGAAAAGGTAAGATGTATGCTTTCCAGGATGATGCTCACTGAAGCCAATCTGTTGATGCTCGACGAACCCACCAACCACCTGGATCTGGAAACCATCACCGCACTGAACAATTCACTGATCAACTTTACCGGTAACATACTTTTCACTTCCAGAGACCACACCTTCACCCACACCATTGCCAACCGTATTATTGAGCTGGGGCCCAATGGATTCCTTGACAAGCTTAAGAGTTTTGATGACTATATTGAAGATGCTGAGATAGCCCTACAGCGGAAAGAAATATATGATGCATTAATAGCCGTTTGAAGTTAAAATATAAGATTCGGATTTACTTAAGAAAGCAATTCAATCTATTACGGTTTTTTAAGAGATGAAATCCTTTTACAAAATATGAACATACTCGTCATACCCGGCAGCAGCAGTATTCATGGCATTAACAAGCAGCTGGCAAGATATGCAGCAAGTCTGTTTACACATGGCCATATTACGGAGCTGGATCTCAATGATTATGAGATGCCGATCTTCAGCGTAGATAAAGAGAAGATTACGGGACCGCAGCCGTTGGCACAACAATTTCTGGATCAGATAGCTCAAGCCGATTTGATAGTGATCTCACTTTCAGAGCACAACGGCTCATACAGTGTAGCATTCAAAAATATATTGGATTGGGCATCCCGTATTCAGGGTAAGGTATGGCAAAACAAGCCTATGCTACTTATGGCCACCTCGCCGGGAGCCCGAGGGGGAGCTTCAGTACTGGAAGCAGGTACAAAGCGATTTCCATTTATGGGAGCGGATATAAGAGCTACATTTTCACTTCCATCCTTCAATGAAAACTTTGACATGGATGCCGGTCGAATCAGCCAGCCTGAGTTGGATGCACAATTGAGAACATTGGTTTCGCAAATATCCGAAAGTCTCAAATCCTAACATTTTGATAACTAACTCAAGTCAATTTCTTCCGTTTTCAATCCCGTTATGTACTTTCGTTCCTATGAATGCACAACCCTTTACATATTATTTTAATACATTTGCGTCAAAATTTGAACAGGATATGACAAAAAGAATATTTTTCACCATTTGGGCTTTTTCTTTTATTGGAGGAATGATGGCCCAGCAAAAAACCGCAGTAAGCACCAT
Source organism: Saprospiraceae bacterium (assembly GCA_016716335.1). Classification (GTDB taxonomy): domain Bacteria; phylum Bacteroidota; class Bacteroidia; order Chitinophagales; family Saprospiraceae; genus OLB9. The sequence continues at coordinate 1,601 of JADJWN010000007.1, forward strand.
GGATCAACAGTTTTTACAATCACAGCCGGAAGGCATGTATGCTAAGTTTAACACCAGCAAAGGAGACATATATACCATGCTGGAGTATAAAAAAACCCCGATGACCGTTGCCAATTTTGTAGCTCTGGCAGAAGGTAAAATGGAAAATAATATCAGGCCGGGAGTGCCTTTTTACGATGGATTGAAGTTTCACAGAGTGATTGCAGATTTCATGATACAGGGGGGATGTCCGCTCGGCAATGGTACCGGATCGCCGGGATACAAATTTGAAGATGAGATAGACCCTACGCTCAAGCATTCAGGCCCCGGTATATTGAGTATGGCCAATTCCGGTCCCAATACCAATGGGTCACAGTTTTTTATCACGCATGTGGCGACTCCGTGGCTGGATGGCAAGCATACCGTTTTTGGCCATGTGGTAAAGGGTCAGGATGTGGTGAACAGCATCAAGCAGGATGACCAGATCGTAAGCGTCACCATCCTTAGAAAAGGTAAAGAGGCACAGGCCTTTGATGCGCCGGCTGTATTCAAGGCGGAGAGAGCCGGCATGGCCCAAAAACTTGCTGAAAAGGAAGCCCGTATGGCTGCGGAAGCCGAAAGAATCAAGGGGCAGTTTCTGAATGTAACTCCCAGCGGGCTACGTTATATGGTTATCAAGGAAGGTACAGGCAAGCAACCTACAGCTACCAGTAATGTCAAGGTGCACTATACCGGAAGTTTTATAGACGGAAATATATTTGACAGCAGCGTACAGAGAGGTCAACCCATAGACTTCGGTCTCAATCAGGTGATACCCGGCTGGACCGAGGGAGTGCAGCTGATGAAGGAAGGCGCAAAGTACAAATTTTACATCCCTTATCAGCTTGCTTACGGAGAGAGAGGATATCCCGGTGCCATCCCGCCTAAAAGCGATCTGATTTTTGAAGTGGAGCTGATTAAGATTAATGAATGATATAGACCTTATAGGTTTTTGAAACCTGTAAGGTTTTTTTTCTAACGGCTGCAACTTTAAAAAATATGGAAAACAGAGACTCAAAATGGAAGATATTATATGTCATCGTAGCTTTTGGGGTGGGTTTTGCCGGATGGGTTGGAATGGATTATATTTTTGAAGAAAATCTTGAGATAACGACTAATTATCTGGTGAGGGTGGGAGTGAAAACGTTGATTATTCTCGGCCTGGCCCTGTTTGTTAATTACAAAATGCCGAAATAAACCTTATAGGTTTTGGAAACCTATAAGGTTTTGATAAACGAATTAATACAGGTTTTGGAAACCTATAAGGTTTTGAATAAAATTAATGCAGTTTTTTGAACCCTGTAAGCTGTGAAAAACGAAATCATGAAATACCACTGCCCACTACTCCCGGATCATATTTATCATGTATTCAATCATGCAGTAGGTAATGAAAATTTATACAGAGAAACTGCAAATTACCAATACTTCCTCGACCTGGCTGTGAAGCATATCATCCCTGTGATGGATGTATATGCGTACTGTCTGTTGCCCAATCACTTTCACTTTCTGATTAGGGTAAAAGATATTCATCAATTAATCCAATCTTACACCATACAAAAGGAAAAGGAGCCACCATTTGACACAGACTGGTCAAAATATGTAATGCAGCAGTTTAGCAATTTTTGTAATGCATATACCAAAGCATATAATAAAAGATATAACAGAAGGGGAGCTTTGTTTCTGGATTATTTAAAACGCAGTCAGATATACGGAGTAGAATATTTTTGCAACTGTGTGCACTATATCCATTATAATGCGGTGTATCATGGCTTATGCGGGAAGATTGAAGATTGGTACTGGACTTCGTTCCATACCATGCTAAGAGTAGCGCCCTCAAAAATTGACAGAAGCGTGGTGATAAAGACATTTGAAGGGAAACATCAGTTTTTATCTTTTCATTCTGGAAAGCCAAAGATATCTGGCGATGAACTGGAGTTTATTTAAACCTTATAGGTTTCAAAAACCTATAAGGTTTTGAATAAAATTAATGCAGGTTTTTGAACCCTGTATGTTTTGTTTATTTCAATGGTAAGGAGTACAGATAATAATTCTCTTTTTTGTAATTCTCCTGATCAAAACGCTTCCACAGCTGTGCATTGGGGAAACGACCGGCATCCAGGATTTTGGGTGATATGATGACTATGCCTCCCACGTTTTTATACTTGGTAAATAATCTGAGTTCTGATTCATTAGGTAAATAAATTTTATCCACCCATCTGAAATATGTGAACGGCACACCATCCGGAAGTTCGTAAAATGGTCTGCCTGCATAGCCTATCACCGGAGTGATCTCAAATTTGTTGATACCTACCACCGGGACTTTTTCAGGAACATTATCACGGATAAAGTGACCTGCTTCTCTTGCATTGGTAAAGGGTATGGAGAAATGATAATAAACAGCTCTTGCGTTGTGAACCAAAGCGAAGGTAAAAATCACCATTGAAATCCGGACAGCGATTTTATCGAGTACCGAATTATGTGCTGCCATCGAAAACAGAGCGAGAAAAAATATAAAAGTCATTCCCCACTGACGTACACCTCCGGAAAAGAAAAATGAGCCGAAAAGCAGCATCATACCCAGAAATATGATGCCTGTCCACAGGATTTTTTTATCCCTGCCCAATATACGGTTCAGTGCAGTCAATATTATGATGCCGATAAAAAGACCTGATCCTGACCAACCGTATGCACCGGTATCCGGTGTGGAACCAATGGCAAAGGTATTGGTAAGATTGCCTTGAAAACTGTTGAGAAAACGATAAAAATATTCCGGAGCATTTGGTTGGGTAGATGCCACGTGACCGGCAGTCCTGGGGAAAACGGAGAGCGTGAAAATTCCCAAACCTGCCATCAGTCCATATACGTAAGCCGGAATTCCTTTTTTCAGATCCAGTCCGTCCCGCCGGATTTTGTAAAAGAGCAGTGCCATGGCCATAAATGCACCATATACCTCGGTCTGGCAAAGCAAAAAATAATACAATGCCGACTTTTTATCATCTGAATGCTCCTTTTGCAATTCTGAGGTGAGCAAAAATGTAAATAATATCACCAAAGCATATCCTCTGGATACTACTCCATATTCAAAAAACATAAAATAAGACAAAGCAGCCATCACTTTCAGATACCAGGTCAGTTTCATTCTGAAAAAGAATACATAAAGAAATGCGGCGGTAATCAACAGGTGGGCAGACATGATTACATACTCAGCAGGAATTCCTGTCAGTGATGGAATGAAGGTGAATATCTTGAGATACAGATACCAGAGTGCCGGGTGTCCTTCATAATACAGGAATGAAAAGATTTCCGGCAGGCTTTTGTCTTTGGCTACAAACCATGCCTGCCATTCATCTTTCCATAATTCGTGTTGTGCAAATTTCATCCAGCTCCACAGCAGTATGATTACCGTACCGGCTGCTGTCAGTATCCTGTTTTCAGAGATTGATTTTATGGCCATCATCTGGATTTTTGTACGATCAGGGCCACCGATTTTATACCCTCCAGAGCAGGCCTCCGCGAGTGCTGAGTGACAGCTATTCTGTAAGTGCCCGGCTTATCGAAATATTTTTTTTCGGACAATGCCAGGGTGACAGCACAAAGCTCATTATTACATTTACCAAGCCACTGACCGAAATTATCCGATAGAGAAAGTGACACAGGACCTGACACTGTCTTGCCATCCGGAAATCCCGTCTCAATCATCACATAAAGATTGGCAAATGCAAAATCAGGCAGGTGCTGCACCGAAAGATTGATATCATATGCCGGCAGAGTGTCGCGGACTTCAAACTGAAATGCCAGCGTGTCTGTATAAGACCATGGAGCAGGCACTCCTTTTTCTTCTTTAAATATGACAGTATCACTACATGCTGTAATGAAAAGCAGGGCTTGTAAAAACAGAATCAATCTCAATTCCGGACAATTTACCGCAAAAATAAAGATATCCGCCATTCCCCCAAATGTATGGAATATAGTTGCACACCATGGGTGATAAGTTAATTCTTTCTTAAAACCGTGAATTCTACCCGGATTAATGCATACAGACTGTGATGTATGCAGTCTTTTGTTAAACTTTGCAGGGATATTTATGTCTATTCACTCTGAAATTTGCAATATGAAATTTAAGCTCTTTTGTTTTTTTGTATTTGCTGCTGTGGCTAATGTTTTTGCTCAGCAGGGTGTGATCAAATATAAGCATACCCAGTATTTTGAGTACGAGAATATGCCGGCAGATTTACCTAAGTCCAATACGACCTATAAAAAACTGACTTTTTCGGATATGACATCACGCTTTGAGACGGATCCTGATGTCAAGGTGGAAGTAGCAGAGGACCAGGGGCAGAGAGGATGGATGATGCGCAGATTTATGAATGCTCCCCAACCCATCATATACAAGGATTATGACAAGGAGCAGCAAATCGAACAAATCAATTTTTTCGGAAAAGATTTTCTGGTGTCCGATTCACTGACCCCTATGACCTGGAAGGTAAGTGCCGGTGAGCAGAAGGATATACTGGGCTACACCTGTATGAAGGCCACTCTGAAAGACACATCATCCAATCTGATCATCGCATTTTTACGCCGCAGATATCGGTACCTGTAGGACCTGACCGATTTGGACAGCTGCCCGGAGTCATTCTGGAGATTCAGAGTGCACAGACCCATATCATCGCCACAGAGATCAAACTTCAGGATACAGCCCTTGCTGTTGCTCCACCCAACAAAGGAGATAAAAAATCTCGTGCTGAGTTCAATAAAATCCGCGAAGAGAAGATTAAGGAACAAAGCCAGATGTGGGGTGGCCGTGGAGGTAACATGAGAATCATCAGACAATAACAATTTCGTATCATCAATAACAACAATATTACCGTATGAAAAATTTATTCATACTATGCTTTATGGTATTGGCAGTCACGGTGTCAGCACAAAGATACACGGTCAAAGGAGTACTCCAGGATGCAGATAAAAATGAGCTTATAGGTGCTGTTGTGGTATTGCTGAATCCTTCAGATTCGGTAATGATAGCCTATGGAGTATCCAACACAAAAGGAGAATTTTCACTTCCCAATATTAAGGCAGGCAGTTATAATATGCAGATCACCTATGTAGGTTATGGCACAATCCAGCGATTGCTCGAACTTACCGGAGAAGAAAAGACCAGAGATCTGGGCATTATCGTCATGGGGCAGGAGAGTCAGATGATTTCTGAAGTTACCATAACTGCTGAATATGTGCCTATTAAAATTACTAAAGACACCATGGAATTCAATGCGGATGCCTTCAAGGTTCAGCCCAATGCTGTGGTTGAAGAATTACTGAAGAAACTGCCGGGTGTCGAGGTAGATGCCGAAGGAAATATCAAGGTGCAGGGAGAAGATGTCAAGGCGGTGACTGTGGATGGTAAGGATTTTTTCGGTAAAGACCCCAAGATGGCTACCAAAAATCTGCCTGCCGATGCTGTGAAGAAAGTTCAGGTGTTCGACCGTAAATCAAGGACATCAGAATTTACAGGCATAGATGATGGCAATGATGAAAAGACCATCAATCTCGAACTCAAGGAAAACAGAAAGGGTGGATCCTTCGGCAATGTCAGCGCCGGATATGGTACCGATCAGCGATATGAGTCCAAGCTGATGATGAATAAATTTGCCAAGGCAACCCAATTCTCCTTCATAGGCAGCCTGAATAATCTCAATCAGACAGGGATCAGTGCAAGTGACTTTATGTCTTTGTCCGGCAATACCGGAGGTGGAGGTTTTGGAAGAAATCCGGGAGGCAATACAGGAGCTCCCATCAGTTGGGGACCCAATAACAACGGCGAAATTACCTCAGGTACTGCAGGTCTCAATTTCAATCATGAGTTCGCCAATAAAAGCAAAATCAATGCAAGTTATTATCTGAAACAGGCCAGAACCAATCTGATTCAGACCAGTAAGGCCGAAAACTTCCTTCAGGACAGAGTGATCTATTCTGATACCGATAATCTCGCCAATACAAAAAATACCAATCACGCTTTCTATACCAATCTGGATCTGAAGATAGACAGTACCACAGAGCTGCAATGGATCAACAATGTGACGGTCAGAGCCAGTAATTCGGATTCAGACAGAAATGTGCTTACGCTGAGTGATATCAGAGAGTCTCTCAACTCCAGCCACCAGTTGCAAAAATCCAATTCTGACCAAGCATCCTACACCGGAGAGATCAATCTCAGAAAAAGACTGAAAAAGAAAGGGAAAACCATCACACTGGACGGGAGATTTTCGACCAGTGCATCAGATGATTTTACGCATCTGATCAGTGAGATATTTGACAGAAATGCTGTACTTAACCTGCAGAGATCTGTTTTCCAAAACCAGGATGGTCAGAATAATGCCAACAGTTACAATTTCGGATTGAACTATACAGAGCCGCTGAGTGATCTGTGGTTTCTGACTTTGAATGCATCGAGACGAAATAATAATACAGAATTGATCCGTGAGTTCAGAGATCTCGATCCGGAGACACTCACCAATGAAACCGTGAATGACTTGCTGAGCCGGGCCTATGACAATACATTTTCCTATAATGTGGCAGGTGCTAATTTCAGATTCAGAAATCAGACTGTCAATCTGACTTTTGGGGGAGATTTTCAGCAGTCAGCACTTAATGGTAAAATCCGGAATATATCGGACCCCATAGAAAAGGACTTTTTCTTTTTTCTGCCCAAGGCAAGTTTCCAGTTGGAGAATGCCAATCTGAGATTCAATTATTTCACTTCCATCAGGGAACCGTCTATAGATCAGCTTCAACCTGTACCGGACAATTCAGATCCGCTGAATATCTATGTGGGCAATCCTGACCTCGTACCGGAGTACAGACATAACATCAATGTTCGGTATAACTATTTCGACCAGTTCAATTTCCGGGGCTTTTTTGCCAATCTGCGGGTAGGATATACTAAAAACAGAATCACCACAGCATCGCTGGTAGATGAGTTTTTTGTCAGGTTCAGAAGACCGTTGAATACAGCAGGCGAAACCAACCTGGGTGGAAGCTTTAATTATACCAGTCCGCTGAATGTCATCGGAGCCAGATTCAGGGCAGGAATCAACAGCTCCTGGACCAATGGTATCAACTTCATTCAGAACGTGGAAACCGGAATTGACAGGCTGAGCAATGGCTTTAATTTTACTATCGAGAATAAGAAGAAAGACAGATTTGATCTGTCATTGACTACCCGTTATTCATTCAACAATACTTTTTACAAAGAAAACAGTGCGCTGAACAACAGCTTTGTCAATCAGACCTATGAAGGTGGGCTTGCGGTATTTCCGGGCAAAGGACGGACCATAGACACCAGATATGAATTGTATATCTATGCGCAGGCCGGATTCACAGAAGACACAAAAATCAATCTCTGGCAGGCATCCGTATCCAAAGCTTTTTTCAACAACAGGCTGACCACAAAACTCAGAGTATTTGATATTCTGAATCAGAACCAGGGAGTGACCCGAAGTGCGGTGGACAATTTAATCTCTGAAACGATTTCCAATACCATCGGAAGATATTTTATGTTCAGTGTACAGTACAATCTCAGTGCCTTCGGTACGCAGCAGCCATCCGGTCAAAGGATTATGATGATGCATTGATAGGGCTTGTCTTAGCGTCATTTGTTAGTCGTAGCGTCATTTGTTAGTCGTAGCGTCCACACTACGATTCTATATCCTCCAATGTTAGTCGTAGCGTCTTCGCTACGATTCAATATTGTCCCGGTTTCCAGCCGGATAAAAGCTAATTTGGTTAGTCGTAGCGTCCACGCTACGATTCCATATCCACCCGGTTTCCAGCCGGAGATATGCAATATATAAACTGGTTGAACCCGTTCTTCATCCTGCCCCCCATCATCAATCCACTTTCACTACCTGCTTGATTAATAACTTTTACCCCTTTGACAATAGGATAAATCTACATATGATTCAAAGTTAACCATTTTCTTCTCATTCTGCCGAAGAGTGGATTTGTTTTTTATTTATTCCTTGATATTTGTATTTATAGCTACAATATTTGGCTTTTAAAGCAAACTAAGATAAAGATATTTATGTGACATATTTCACATCCCTGACCTTCCAGTAGCTCGCCAACGCAAGTGCCGAGATCAGATGCCATATACTCCACCACGCTACAATGAGTGCCATACCACCGAGGCCATTAAAGAAATTGAAGATCAGTACCAAAGCCAACCCTGAGTTTTGAATGCCGGTTTCGATGGCTATGGCTCTTCTGTCCTTCACAGGTCTGCCAGTAAGAGAAGCAAAACTCATGTTAGTCGTAGCGTCCACGCTACGATTCCATATCTTGTCGGTTTTCAGCCGTAAATACAATATAGCATAATTAAAATAATTCCAATATTCATCCGAAAAATAGCCCTTGATTTAATCCGTGGGCTATGTAAAAAGCCGTGTTTAGAACCGTTTCAACGGTTTTTTATAAACTTCCTTATGTCTCCAGATTTAGGTCCATTGTATCGCTTGTGTGAAACCCCAGCAACCCAAGCATCCTCCCGAACTCATCGTGCACCGGACAGAAAATCTCAATGAATTTTTTTGTCGCAGGATGTGTAAATGCCAGATATGAAGCATGCAGCATCAGATCCTGCAATCCAAAGTTTTCCAAAAGCAGGCGATTCTGTTTATTGCATCCATAAGGTCTGTCGCCTAAGATCGGATGTCTGATGTGCGCCATGTGCCGCCGAAGTTGGTGCATTCGGCCGGTGAGCGGTGTAAGAGTGGCGAATGAATATCTGGATGTCGGAAATTGGCCATGCGGCAGGTCAATTTCTGCTCTGCTCAGACATTGGAGCTTGGTCACAGCTTCCTGCATTTTGTTTTTGGTATTGGCTAAGGGGTAATCTATCAGGATTTCATCATTCACAAAGCCTCTCAGTATAGCCAGATATTTTTTGTGAACTGCCCGGTTTTCAAATTCCTTATTCAGCAGGCTGTGTACTTCCTGATTTTTGGCAAAAAGCAGGACACCCGTGGTTTTCCTGTCCAATCGATGTGCTGCAAACACATAGTGCCCGCAATGATCTCTGACAATATCCATGACACTCGGTCCTGCCTTGGCATCGAGATGGGTGGGATGCACAAATATACCGGCAGGTTTATTTACGGCAATGATGTGTTCGTCTTCATAAAGTATGGGGAGCATATCGGATATAAATATTGCAAATTCTGGATTTTCCCTTTTTAGTTTTGACATGATTTTTGCATGCTGTGGCAAAAATCCCGCTAAAACAATGGGCTATCATCTAATTTAACCATGGGCTAAAGCCCATGGCTTATAATTTTTGACCCATACTGGGTCATTTTTTTGAAAAATATTCCAATAAAAAATTCTGAGTCTTTTACAATCAAATAATTAATTTTCGAAATCAGACAAAATAAAAAGCGATTCTAAGTGGTTGAAGCTTAGAATCGCCGGTTGGTAAACTGAGTACTGAATTGGTTCTATTTAATCAATTCTCAGATCTTCAATATGAACACCGGGATAGGCCTTTGGGTTGAATGTGAATATTCCGGGCTCATAGGTTTTATTGGGAATGATATCATTGACTTTTAATGTATATCTCGAACCATCTTTCGAAAAGATACGCAAAGATAGCATTTTATTGGCATTTTTATCCACCGTAAGGCGCATTTTTGAATACTCGGATTTTTTATCCAAAGGTTTGAATTCTATGTCTGCCACCTGCTTTCCATTCTCTGTGCGCTCTTCTACTACGGCATATACATAATTGCCCTTTTCGTACAATCGCAACATCTGTTTGGGTGACAACATGTCCCCATCATTTTCGTCCACATTGCTGATCTGTACTTCTTTATTTTTTTTCAGATATACCCAGTTGGTCTTGCCGTCTGAATATATTTCCTGATCGTTCATTTTGACATTAAACTTTTTCCCATCCTGTATCACGCTACCCTTTTGTACTTCGGCGGGTTGGTTGGGAAATTCCATCGTAAGCTCAAATTTGACTTCCATGGTTTTGTAGGAGTCATATTGTTTTTTGAGTTTGTCCAACAGGCTTTTTGCTTTGGGATCGATATCCTTTTTGGAAGTCATGGTGGATTGAGCATATATACCCGAAAATCCGAGAATCAATCCGCATATAAGAAGAGGTCGCCACATAAGTGAAGAATTTTCTATAAAGACAAATCTGACACCAAAGTGTTACATCATCGCCGTCAATGATTTGTTAAAGCAATTTTACACAGTCCAAAGAACTGCTGTCTTCAGAGGGATTACTCTGCTAATTCCTTTTATGATGGTAGTAAATACAGAAGCAGATTGAGGATGGCTGTCTGCATACCATCATACTCACACGAGGTTCATTAGATAGCATTATCGCCATTATTGTTCAGTTACCACCACTTCTGTCCTGCGGTTGGCCTGATGTAATGTTTCACTACAGTGAACGCCATCCCTGCATTGATTGACGGGTTCTGACTCACCCCGGCCTTCGTGGCTCAGACGTTGAGGATTTATTCCTTTCATTATGAGATATTTTACGGCCGACAGGGCTCTTTTTTCGGACAATTTCTGATTGTACGCATGAGACCCTCTGCTGTCTGTATGTGCTATAAGCCGGATTTTAAGGTTGGGTCTTTGTCTGAGTATTTCAAATAAATTATCCAGAATCAATGCAGCATCTGACCGTATATTCCATTTGTCAAAGTCATAATATAATCCCTCCAGTACAAAGCTGTCAGGGAGTTTATGGTCAGAGACGGTCACCGGGGGTGTGGGATTGCTGAATTCAGGTACAGATACCGATTCCATTGGTGAGGAAAGTGCGGATTTTCGACTGTTTTCCTGAATGTTTACGATATCTTCTGTATTGAATGCTGTCTCTTTATCATCGGATTTTAGTAGCTGAAAATGATAAATATTATCCACACCCGCATGCTCCCGTGTGCTGGTAAAATATCCCGTTTTGGTAGAGGCATCATATATCAGGCCATAATCATCGGCTTCAGAATTGAATGGGGGCGGAAGTAATACGGGTTTTGTTATACTGTCCCTTTTTATTTCTGCATAGTACAGATCCAGACCGCCATAACCTCCGGGTCTGTCGGAGCTGAATACAAAACCAACTGACCCTGTGAATACAGGAAAAGCATCTGTAAAAATACTGTTCACATTGCGGGTAGTACCCGGACTGATTTTCCAGCTGTCTCCTTCGTTGATAGCAAGCATGAGATCCAGGCCATTTCTCGGGGTAAGGTCAGCACTGAACAGCAGTAGTTTATTTTTCGGATTTACTGATGGGTGGGCCACATTACCGGCCAATGAATTCAGATTAAAGGCATCTGACGCTAACCACTGATTATCCAGATGCTTTGCCAGGGCTATTTCAAGCGGAAAAATCCCTTTCCGGACTTTTGCTTCCGGTTGCGGGTATAGTACATTACTTTCAGATCATTGGAAAAAGTACATGCTCCGGTATTGAAAGTATTTTTTAATTCCGGTGCAAAGGTTTCGATACTGTTGCTTTCGGTATCGAAGATATAAAGTCGTGAAAAGTTTTGCCCTGTAAACACATCTTTGGATGATTTGCCGGGCCTTGCGGAAGAAAAAATAATGTTTTTGCCGAAGTAGGCAGGACTGTAGTCTGAATAAGCTGAATTGAAAGGGGCAGGCCGGACTATAATGGTATCTGAAGCGGCGATGTCCGGTAAAATTCCGGGTTCAGCTTCGGGTAATGGTTTATTAGACGCATTTGGATGACCTGAAAGGCTTTTGAGTTTTTCGGATATGTGGAGCTTGTCCGGATAAATCTCCAGGATGCTTCGGTAATAGAAAGCGGCGTTTTCCACATCTCCAAGGTAGCGGTAGCTGTCGGCAAGATAATGCATGACCATGCTGTCCCGAGGCATCTGATTGAGACAGGACTTGAACAGGTCAATAGCCTGAGCAAATCTGAATGATTCAAAAGCTTTGAAGCCTTCGGTACATTTATGCTGACCCTGTAAATTGTGTGCAATGATGATAGCCAATAGTATAATCAGACGATTATTCATAATTCAAAATCTTGGAATATTGAAAATCTTATGAATTGACTGCACCTTCTGGTCCTGTTTGAGCCATCTGTACTGTAGGATAATCTCATGTGCAGTGCCTCCTATTTTTGTAAATTCTGAGTACGTGTGATCATAAGCATAGCTTAGTGATAATTCAGGCAATAACATAATTTCCAGCATTGCAGAGACTGCATCACCGGTGCGGTATGCCAATCCTGCTGAAAACCTGTTTTTGTACCAGAACTGAACATTCACATCCGACTGCAGGGGAGCGGCTCTCTGATATCTTACAAAAACAAAAGGCTTGATATCAATATCCGCAGCTGGTACACTGAATACATATCCTGTAGAAAAATACCAATGTGGCTCAAGCAGTGGATAAGCAAACTGATTTTTCTGCAATCTGCCGCTGACCAATACCGGAACACCCAATCCGGCATAGTATCGGGTATTATGAATCAGCAACCCGAATCCGCCGGTGAGGGCATCATAGGTCTGGTTGTTTTCATACACAGGGTCAGGCAGGCCGGGCTGAGGGGTGATAAGTCGGTCGAAATTGCTGTCAATTCTTATATATCCTGCCTTGATACCACTGCTCAGCTGCCATTCATCTTTCAGCCTCAGATGGTACGCATAGTTGACCTGTGCAAACCACTGGCGATCAAAACCTACAGATTCTTTTATGATATTCATGCCATAGCCTGCATTTCCGGAGGATATTGGTGACTGGAAGGCAGCAGCAATGGTCTGTGGCCCGCCTTCCACATTGGCCCACTGGCTCCGAAAAGCCAAATCTGCCTTTTTCAGTCCCTGTCTGCCTGTGGATGCCGGATTGAAAAGCATGTGATTGTCAAAGGTGTATTTGGGTAAACATGGGTTGCTGCTGGGCATGACCGGCGGCTAAACCGAATAACAGACCTGCAATCAGGTTGCATAGAATATTACGCTTTTATACCTCATCAGTTACGCCTTATATCTACAAATGTGGTACGCTTGATATTTTCTTCCGGCCATTCCAACAGGAGGTAGTACGTACCCTGGGGCAGATCAGGGCCTTTATCGGACTGACCTTTCCAGCTGTTGTCATATCGGGGATTACTGTACACTATATTGCCCCATACATTGAATACGGTCACTCTCAGGGGACTGCAAAATTCATCTACAGGCAGCAGGTAAAAATCATTTACCCCATCTCCATTGGGAGAAAATCCATTGGGCAATACTATGGTACCACCTTCCTTACATCTCTTGCGTACCTCAATATTTACCAGGATACTGGCTTTACATCCATCAGCATCCACCAGCTCGAGGGTGTAGGAGGATGAAGAATTTCCGTTGAATACAGGATCAGGACAGTCACTGCAGCTCAATCCTGTGGCAGGCATCCATCGGTAAGATAGATACTGCCCCGGCACTGTCAACTGCAGGTTTTCGCCCTCTGCTATCGAATAATAGGTGGTAAATCCGGGAGGCAATAAAGCTTCCTGTACCTGCAATCTCACACAGGCCGTACTGTCGCATCCGGATTGATTGATAAAATTCTGACAATATAATCCTGAAGTATAGATGACATTTCCAAACAGGACAATACTATCACCTTTGCAAAGGCTTCTTTCCTCATAGCTGCTGCTTACTGGAAGGAAATTAAGATCCACACAATGTATTTTCAGACAGCCATTACCTGTGATTACAGTGTCACAATACAATCCGGATTGATCTCTCAGTATCCCATGTACCATATAAGGCTGACCCTCACAGGTGGTAATCTGTTCCTGCAATAGGCTCGAGTCATCAAACCGTACAATAAGGGTCACATCGGCGACACATCCGTTTTTATCCTTTATGAGGGCATAGTACCTTTTTTCTTCCTGAGTGCCGGCACTGACTGTAAAGCGGTAACAATGTAAGTCAGGGCAGGGTGGAGCGGCATTGCTGTCCCAGCTGTAAAAAAGACTTTCATCCAGCGTTATCATTACCGTGTCTCCGATGCAGGCCTGGTAGTAGGAGATACTATCCGGAAAATTGTCAGGACGTACAAAAATGACCTCGACCTGAAGGATTCTGTCGCAGTATCCATTATTGAATCGAAATTCATATAATCTGTTTTCCTGATTGATAATCACAGGTGCAAAAGGCTTACTCAGATCCAGGTTTTGGGCTCCGGATATCACATTGTATCCAAATGGCTCCAACTCACTTATGTCCATCATGGCCACCGCACCTTTGCACCATTCATATTTTTTATACAACGGGGGCAGAGCTTGTACTGTGATACGGATACTGTCGGTGGCTGTACAGTTGCCTGAAGGATTGGTGGCAGTCCAATAGTATGTTGTATTTGTAGCAGGTGCCACCACAATAAAGTTGTTTCTGATTGTCAGTATATCCGGCCCTGTCCACATAGCATTGGTTCCGGAGAAAAATATAAATGTGCTGTCTCCTTTGCAGATTTGGAGCTCCCGGGTGAGTAACACAGGTTTGCCTTCAGGATGTATATTAAAATAATGCGTGTATCTGCAACCGTCCGTATCGCTTTCAGTAAGTCTCAATTGTATTTGCCTCATGTTGTCACTTTCATCCAAAGACACAGTATTTACATTACAAAAGTTGCAGGAGATTTTGGGGTGATTTTCCCATACATAAGAGTGTCCGGGATTGAAATTCACACCTACGCTGATCATATCCGGCGTACAGATGGTCACATCTTTTTGACTGACTGGAATAGGAGTATCCGGAAATTTTAAGATAGGATTGCAAAGACAATCATCCTGACTGAGCCAGATTCCCGAGCGGCAATACACTGCAGACAAATCTGTTTCAAATTCAAGCTTCAAGACTTCGTTTGCCTTGATTGATGGAGACAGCAATTGTCTGATCTGTATATCCGGAGTGTCAAAAGTACCATTGTTGTTAATATCTCTAAAATAGATCAGGTTGACAGGTCCTGCTACAGTGTTTCCTGTATTGCGGATGATGATATGAGCTTTGCCCATTCCCGGCATGGAGTTATCTGCGGTAATGTAAAAGCTGTCTATGGACAGTTGAGGCTTACGGACTGTAAAAGCTCTGATCTGTTCTGCTCCCAAAAGCTAATACCAGGACAATTTTCTCCCGTGGATATACAATTTGCCACCGACCGTGCAGCAATGAAACTACGGAGAAATTGGGTGCCGCAGGAGAGAGATGCAAATCCGGATGCATGGATAATCAGTCTGCCGGAAGATATCTGGCCGGGCAGAGCTGCAATGATTTTATCAGGTGTTTTAGTTATGCTGTCAGCGGGTAAGTTGAAATCTGCAAATAAGCTATCAATTCTGATGTCCTGCGGAAATTCCAGTATCAGCACCGCTCCCTCACTTTCTTCCTTTACAAACTGCAATTCCCATTTTGCCACCTCATCACACAATACACTGTCGGGTGCTGAAAACTGAAGACTCACATTTGCCGGTGGCTGTACTCCTTGTATCCACATAGGAGCACCGTATCTCCGGATCACATTGGTCGGAGTACCGCAGATATGATTGGAGGCAGCTGTGTAGAGAATGCGTGAGCCCGAAATAAAATCGCAATCCGTACGGAAATTAAACCTGATAAAAACCCGGTTGAGCGGAAAGGACTGAATGCCCGGTAATCCATCCGGAAACAGGTCCGGAAGTAATGCATCCAGAATCCAGAAATATTCGCCGTTTGCCGTGATCTGGCCGTCAGCCAATGTTATAGGTTGATCTTCCATGCCGGGTATAATCATGCGTGTACTACCAGGTATGATGTGCAGGCCCTGCGGCAATCTGATATAAATCGCAGGCTGATATATATGGCCTGAACCAGCATTGAATATTTCCAGTTGTACTTCGTTGCCGGAAGAGCATAAAGGAAAGGTCTGAGTTTGGGCCGGGAGGGATGAGCTCAATCAATCCTTTGGGGAAGTTGAGTGATATCTGCTCAGATTTTACAATGCATGGATTATTATCTTCACGGAGGGGAATGTCACATACCGGGCCATACAAAAGTCTGATATTTGCGGTATTGCAGGATTGCGAAATTCCTGTGATGAGGATATTACTTATCGCGGCTGCCGGAATGAAATAGAAATTATTGTCGGCAGGGTGTGGCTGAATCTCAATGCCATTCACAAAAAGTCTGAGATTTTTCAGTTCTGCCGCATTAAATACAGGTTTTATGAACAGATAGGGTGCCTTGCTTTGCGTCTGTGCCTTTTGACTGATTTTGAAATTGATGCTGAAGCGGGCTGAAAGAGAAGTGATATTTTTCAGTTCAAATTCAGCCGCATAATCAGGCAATGTGTATATATGCTGAAAATCTATGGATATCGTATCTCTGATGAGATATTGATAATCCGGCGGCACATCTAATAAAATCAGCATTTCGGAAGGATTTTTATACTCTTTCTCCAGGCATTGCAGTAAAGTTTTGTTAATTAACAAATCGCCGGTTTTGAAAAATCCTGCATACGTTGTCTGGTTGACATCAAAATAGATGTACCCATTTTTTATTCCTGCCGGATAGTACACTCTGCTGCCCGCAGCGGTTCGGATAATCAGTGAGTCCACCCTGTATGTGCCGGATTGAGGTACAAGGAGTTCCTTTATTTTGAAATAGGTTTTTACTTCTCCGGACAATGGCAGCGCATAGCCTTCGAGGAAGAAAAAACTTTCGAAATATGATTGTCCGGTACAGATGGATTCCTTGCCCAGATTGCTGTTGTTGGGTACATACAGCTGGAGTACGCCGCTGACATCAACCCTGGTTCGCTGACAATTGCATGCCTGAGGATTTTCCCGGATATTCAGGGTCTTATCACTGAGTACCCATTTGGTGTAATAGTCAAAGCTGAAAGTCTGGTTCAGCCTTGTATTGCCGCCTGTAATCCTTTGATAATTTCCTGCAAATTTTTTATTGATGATAAAACTGATGGAATCCCTGTCTCTGAAATTACTCGTCGGAGGAGAAATTCCTGATTTATCCAAAAGAGTTTCCCACGAAAGATCATAGTACAGCAGGGATTCAAATTCGTACACCGGCAGATTTTCCACTTCAAGGATTAGTTGACCGTTTCTGAATAACCTGAATTTATTGCCGGTATCTATGATTGCGGGATCATTGCCGAAGAGAATTTCTGCAATTGCAGCAGTATTAAAAGGGGACGTACTTTGGTAATTATCAGCACTCAGCAATAATGTAAGGTAAGGGATACCTCTGCCACCTGAATTTTCATCAATTACCACACCATTCATTTCCAGACTGTAATCGTCACCCGGATAGATCTGTTGCAGTCTGAGCTGATTATTATTGTAAATACCATCGGGGTCAGGGATACCATCGTTGTTTTTATCCGGCAAGCCCAGGCTTTGTCTTCTGATGCTGACATTGTAATTCAAATATCCTGTCAGTGTATCCGGACATAATCCGTCAAAACATTCGGTTGTGTAGGCACCGGACGTACAGGTGGTTATCGGGGCGTCACAAAATTCATTAAAACTTAGATGGAGCCAATGGCATTAAAGAGTTTGATGTCCGTAGTCCGTTCGCATAGTGAGGGACAGGAAGTGAGAAGGGTGTCTTTGCACACAAGGTTATCTTTGATAGAACAATCTCCTGTGATTTTGACCGGAATCACAATGTCATCCGATGGCAGGGGCAGGCTGTAACTGAGGCATATCCTCCTGCCCTGAGTGACTTCTTCTGAAAATATCTGCACCGGTAGTGTGCTGCCAACAGCAAAACTCTGGTTTTCATCCACTGACATAAACCGGGGTAGTATCAGACAAAACTCTGCCAGTCCGTTTTCGATTTTCAGTTTTTCTGACCTGACTCTGTATTCAATGGTGTGCCTGCTTCCATTGCTGATATTGGAAGTGGGTGTCATGATAATCTGACTTGAGATTATCGTACTGTCGCCGGAGCCGGCGAATATCCCTCGGCCGGTATCCAGTTTTTTATCCGGTGGAGCACACGCTCTAATATATTGGTAATTATAGGAAAAACTGTTGACCTTCGGGTCACAGATTTCGTTTTCACAGTGGGCAGTGCGCCATGTGATGAAAAAACTTGTATCCTGATGTGGTGCCTGAAGCAGAGGGATGTGGATATTCACAGTATTGCATACTTTCTGTCCACAGCTGGTGGTGACTGAATCTCCGTAACTGATGGTGTGGACAAAAGGAATATCAAAAGAATAGAGCCTGACACCTTTGTCCGGTCCCGCATTGCGTATAGAACAATAAAAATTGAAGGCATCTCCAAGTCCTGCGCTCATATTCACTTTGAGTCTTTGAATGGCCTCCCCGTTTTTGCGGCAATCCGGGTCTGTGCCCAAAGCTTCAATTTCTAATACAGACTTATCGTCAAACTCATCCAATACTTTTATACCTGAGGTAAAATCAGATTTCTGGCAAATCTGTTGGTTGCATCCCCATCCTGCATACAGAAAGGAAGTAAAATTTCTTCCTTTCAATTCACAAAGCATGGGTGTGACATTGATTTCGATGGTGATTTCTTCATTCAGGTCCAGAAATGCATCCATATTGCCGGTTTTGGAAATTTCTGCCGGGCCGATCTTCAAAGTCATTTTTCCGTTGGCATTGGAAATAAACTGCCCTGAACTACTGCTGAATGTAAATCCGGGAGCTATATCTTGCTGTATTATGAAATCAGAAAGTCTGCCGGGTCGGGTATTTCGGATTTTGATCCTTTGCGTTACGGCATTGCCCGGGGATGTTGTCTGAAATAAGGGTGTAAATTGCGTTATCACAAGGAAGGAGGAATAAATTTCTATGGGTGACCGGTCTTCGGCCAATAAACTACCGGCAGATGTCCATGAAGCTTTGATTTCTGTGATATTGCCTGTATCAATACATTCATAAGTCGTACAATCCCCTGATATCCGGATTCTCACATTGATTTTTTCATTGGGGTTAAGTGCTTTTATCCTGAATTCGGGATTGATCGGTGAAATATTGGCTGTCTCTGTGGCAAATTCTGCACTTCCGGGGATATATCTGATACCGCAAGGCAATAATAGGGTCAATTCTGACAACGGACGAGTCTGATTGCTGTTATTGTCAATGAGAATATCCAGATAGCTTTCCTGACAGACAGAATTGAATGGAGCGGGGGAAAGCTGAATAGTTTGGCCCGAAAGACAGGAATAAATAAAAATACACCATCCCGATACCATTGTGGTGAGTAAATTCAGGCTGAAAGGTGGTGCCTTCATAATTCATATTTTTCACAGATTAAATTCTGGAATCGAATTTTCTAATGCAAAATACAAAGTATTCGAATATGCAAGAATAATTTTTGTTCTAAAATATTATCAGGTATTCAATATGGCACGTGCATATTTCTCCCAGCTCATTTCCCGGGTTTTTTGCACTACATTTTCTGCGGGGAGCGGGTGGTCAAGATATTTCATCATCACTTCTGCCATCGAATCCGTATCTCCCGCTTCTGCGAGATAACCGTTGAATCCGTCTTCTATCGTCTCCGGAAAGTGTCCAACTTTAGTGGCAAGGATGGGTTTTTTGAAATTATAGCTTAAGGATTCTATACCGGATGGTGTAGCATATTCATAAAATAAGATTACAGCATCGCATACCTGGAAATATTGATGTACGTCTTCGTTTGCAATAAATTCATTGACAGTCACTACGCTCTCTTGCAACTTAAGGTCATCAATCAGGGCCAGCGGGTTGTAATCGGACTCATCTTCTTTTTTGTTGAGCAAAATCTTTTTGAGCAGCCCAAAAATCCATTTTTTTAAGCGGTTCATAAGACTGTCCGGCAGGGTTTTCCAGAATGATTCACCACAAATAAGGAAGGATACATCATCTCTCCGGGCCGCCACCCTGGAGAAAGCTTCAAGGGCATAGTGCAAGCCCTTGTATTTTCTGATGAAGCCGAAAAACAGAAATACATGCTTTTTCAGCCCCATTTTTTCTTTAAATGCCGCCGCATCAAATTCCGGTTTCTCCTTGAAGAGGTCATACACCGGATGGAAAAGTTTGATCACTGTTTTTGCATTATGCTCTCTCAGTCCTGTCTCATTGACAGCGTACTTTTGTGCCGGAAGCAGGGTCTTTAATTCATCCACGGTTTTATAGGCATGAGCAATATAAGTATCTGCCTGTTTCAGAGCCATTTTCGAAAACCAGCTGTCAATGATGCTTCCTTCTTTCTGGATCACAAAATGCAGGTCAAAGATGTTTTCGGCTTTATATTTTTTATGAATCTGAGAAGCTATCCATCGCAAAGGCAGTCCCTGTATGGCAATAGCCCACTGAAAAATCACTATATCGGGCTGCAGTTTGGCAATAAAATCTGCCGTAGCAAACCAGGTGAAGGGATTGTTGTAATTGGTGAGATAATGTACTTTGATACCGGTACCGGAAATAAAGTCAGTCTTACTCTTTTTGTCTATAAATTCTCTGGGGATGATGGCCGGATATTGCTGGGTCCAGCTCACTATGTGGACTTCGGTATTTTCCAACTTATCCAATGCCAACGCCAATGCAGTATTGTAATCTGAGATTCCTCCCTTAAATTTGGGTCCGGGACCAAAACAAACTATTCTTTTAGGACGGTGCTGCATCTGAAGGATAAATTTAAAATGTTAGTTTACCGGAATCTCCTCTTGCTGATGTTTCTTCAATATTCTCAGATATTCACGAAGTCTGAACTCTGTAAGCATACCAATGCCCATTTCCAATCCTGATATGAATGCAACCGGAATGGCAGAGCCGGATATCAGACCCTTTTCTGAGGTAAACAAGCCCACAAAAGCGATGATACTGCTCAGGATTACGGCACGGGTGTACCTTGTGCGGTTTCGCACTTTTTTGTCGATTCTGTATTGGGTATAATTTATTTCTTCCTGAAGTTCAGTTGGGATTAGCAGTTCCTTGGACTGAAAAAACTGCAATCTTCTGGAAGCCTGATGCATGATAAAAATCCCTTTTCCTGCGGCATATACAGAAAATAAAAACAGTCCTATAGCGAGGTAAAAGTATCCTAATGAAGTGGTAAACAAATATAAACCGATGGATGAAATCAATAGAAAAGAACTGACCAACAGGTAAAAACTGCCTGCCAGCTTATCACCTTTGTACAAGATTCTGCACTTTTCTATCATGGTATGCATTATCTGTGGGCTGTCACTTTGTCGAGCAGATCATCATCGGCGATATGGGGCAGCGTGACTACAAGAGCCGGATTTTCTGCCATGGCACGCTTGATGGTAAATATGGCCTCTTTGTTTCTGGCCCAGCTTCTGCGGGCTATCCCGTTATTGACATCCCAGTGGAGCATAGATCTGATATTCTCGGCACTTTGTGCAGAGCCGTCTATGACCATCCCGAATCCACCGTTGATTACTTCTCCCCAACCTACGCCTCCACCGTTGTGCAGAGAAACCCAGGTAGCTCCCCTGAATGCATCACCGACAAAATTCTGTACCGCCATATCTGCGGTAAAGCGGGAGCCGTCATAAATATTGGAGGTCTCACGGAAGGGTGAATCCGTACCTGATACATCATGGTGATCCCGCCCCAGCACTATCGGACCTTTGATAATTCCATTTGCAATGGCTTCATTAAACGCCAGCGCAATTTTGATTCTTCCTTCCGCATCGGCATACAGTATCCTGGATTTAGATCCTACGATGGGTATATTTTCATCTGCATGGTCTATCCACAAAATATTGTCATTGAGCTGTCCCCTGATTTCTTCGGGTGCATCCCTGTATATCTGTTTCAGTACGTCGCCGGCTATCCTGTCTGAGATGTCCAGGTCAGTCTTTTCGCCGGAGAGGCATACCCACCTGAAAGGCCCAAATCCATAGTCAAAACACATCGGCCCCAATATATCCTGCACATAAGAAGGATACCTGAAAGTCTCACCACCCGGATCTGCAAAAATATCTGCTCCGGCATCTCCCGCTTCTTTCAGAAAGGCATTGCCGTAATCCCAGAAGTACATGCCTTTTTCAGCCATGCGGTTGACTGCATTCACATGTCTTACTAATGTATCCCGTACAGCCGACATAAATGCAGCTTTGTCAGCAATGAGCAATTCTTTGGCTTCTTCAAATGTATAACCCACAGGGCAATAGCCGAGATCATCTATGTTGTGCAGTGAGGTCTGATCAGAACCCAACTCTACGGGTATGTTATGATCCGCAAGATACTCCCACAAATCTACTATGTTGCCATGATAAATCAAGGCAGCAGGCTGATGGAGAGATTTGCATTCCATTATGCGATGGCATAATGCCGGCAAATCCGTGTATATATCTTTTTGCTGTATATATCCATCTGTGATGCGCTGGCGGATGGCATCCGGGTCAACTTCTGCGATGACCCCGACAGCCCCTGCTATGATGGCTGCCAGTGCCTGTGCACCGGACATTCCTCCGAGTCCTGAGGTGACAAATGCCACTCCTTTGAGATCTGTTTTTCCCAAACCTTTGAGCCTTCCGGCATTAAGCAGGGTAATAGTAGTGCCATGTACGATGCCTTGCGGACCGATGTACATAAAAGAGCCCGCTGTCATCTGACCATAGGATGTCACTCCGAGTGCATTGTATTTATTCCAGTCTTCCTTTTTGGAATAGTTGGGTATCATCATACCATTGGTGACCACCACCCGGGGTGCATTTTGATGCGAAGGGAATAAACCCAAAGGGTGTCCGGAGTACAAAACCAAGGTCTGCTCATCTGTCATCTGCGACAGGTACTGCATGGTGAGCAGATACTGTGCCCAGTTTTGAAACACGGCACCATTACCACCGTAAGTGATCAGCTCATGCGGGTATTTGGCCACTTTGGGGTCCAGATTGTTCTGAATCATGAGCATTATTCCGGCAGCCTGCCTTGATTTTGCAGGATACATCTCTACGGGGCGGGCATACATATCGTATGTAGGTCTGAACCGGTACATATAGATCCTGCCATACGACATGAGTTCCTCATAAAATTCGGGGGCAAGTATTTGATGGTGTTTTTCCGGAAAATACCTCAGGGCATTTTTCAGGGCCAGTTTTATTTCCCCGGCATTGAGAACGGATTTGATGTTTCTTACAGGGGCATGTGCCACATTGGGATCTCTTTCAGGTTTTGGAGGTAGGGTGTCAGGAATACCTGTGAGTATACTTTGCTGAAAAATATGGATATCTTCCTGTGTTACCGGCATATTATTATGTTTGAAAACCGGTGCTAAGATACTTATATATTTGCAAATGGTAAGGTAGCCAGGCTTAGTGATTGGCGAAATGCGGAGAAAAACATGATTTTAAGTGGATGTGAGATGTGGATTGAATAAATCCAGACAAAGCTGTTAAAAAGGAACTGTGACCATGAAGTAAAAAACCGAATTATGCATCAGACCTTCGTGATGTGGGCCAAAATGGCAATAAAATAAAGTGAATACAGCTTTTGTTCTAAAGACTGTAAATAACTTATGACTTGTGTAAAATAGAATTCGCAAAGAATGACACGCTAAGGCTCAAATATTAATTAGCCCATGGTTTTTGAATGTATTTTCAGGTCATTACAGGCCGTAACACCTGCCTGTCCGCAGACGGGGATTTTCTGTTGCAACATTTGGGTTGAATGTATTAATACATTATCATGTGACAGGCAGAATTGGCAGATACTCTGATCTAATGTTTATTTTTGAGCGGTAAACAGTCAGGTATGGGGGTAATCAAAGTCGCTATTTATGAAGACAATGAAGGATTGCGAGAAATATTATGCAGTGTCATACGTGATACCGAGGGATTGGAACTTGCCGGTGAATTCAGTCACTGTCTGGACATATTAAAGAACACTGCTGCTTTTGAGCCGGATGTCATATTGATGGACATTGACCTGCCCGGAAAGAGTGGTATTGAAGGGGTGCAGGAAGTCAAATCTGCATATCCCAAAGTGGAAGTCATCATGATTACAGTTTTTGAGGATGATGACCGAATTTTCAAGGCATTGCAGGCAGGAGCGACCGGCTACTTATTGAAGAAGACCTCTCTCCATTCTATGATACAGGCAATTCAGGAGGTACATGCCGGTGGGGCACCTATGAGTCCATCCATTGCCAGAAAGGTGCTGCAAATGCCTTTTGCTCTTAAAAATGATAATGCCTCGGAGTATAATCTGAGTCAGCGGGAGATTGAGATTATGAAGCTATTATCCAAAGGATTGAGCTATAAAATGGTGGCGGAAGAATTGTTTATCAGTATTGACACTGTGAGATCATACATAAAGCGCATCTATGAAAAACTCCATGTGCATTCGATTACAGAAGCCATACATAAAGTTTTTATCGAAAAAAAATAACCAAATTTGCAGGGCAGTATCATAATCCCTGTACAAAGTATTGCTGAATGGTTATAAATCCGCAGAGATGGTGTTTTTTAATCCTGGCGATAGTATTTGCTGCTTCAGTCACGGGCCAGCACAGCATTACGTTTGATCATTATTATCCGGAAAACGGATTTGTACCTGCCCAGGCATTAGCCATTGAGAAGAAGGATAAAAGCGGATTTTACTGGATCGGGACAGAAAGCGGGCTGGTGAGGTATGATGCCCAGGAGTTTACCATATTCAGATCTCTGGCAGAAGATACCACCACACTGTCGTCCAATTATATCAGTAAAATTAAGGTGGACAAACACCACAGACTTTGGATAGCCTCAGGCACAGAGTTGAATATTTTCGATCTCAATACGTCAAAAAACAGACGAAGTATTCCATTGGACCAAAAGCCCC
The DNA here is from genome assembly GCA_016716335.1 of Saprospiraceae bacterium. GTDB lineage: Bacteria > Bacteroidota > Bacteroidia > Chitinophagales > Saprospiraceae > OLB9. The sequence continues at coordinate 26,457 of JADJWN010000007.1, forward strand.
TGAATGGCAGGATACTGAATTTTCAGTATGATGAAAAAAATGATGTAATGTGGATAGCCACGGAGTATGCATTATTCTACAATCAGGGCAGGGAGTTGAATATTCGCAGAGAGCATCTGGATATAGGCAATATTCCGCAACAAGGCGGGTTTACTTACATAGCCAATGATACATCAATATGGCTGGCTAACACCTATGGACTTTTCAAAGTCAATCCTGTCAACTGCGGTTATATAAAATATAATAGACCCGGCAAAAAACCGGAAATACCCGAAGATAATGGTTTTTATACGATTTATCCGGATGGAGATTCCCTCCTTTGGATTGGGGGCTGGATTTATGGATTGTACAGAATGGATTTGCGTCGGGAGTATATGGAAAATTATTTCTGGACAGACCCTCGTGTAATTCAGAATGGAATTTTATCCATAGTCATCAGGCCTGCACAACCCGAAATCATCTGGCTGGCTACCACTTCAGGTATTCTCAGATTCAATAAGATTTCAAAAAATTTTGAATTATTATCCACTGAAAATAAATACGATCCCTACAAAATTCCCGGTGCAGGATTTTGTCTGTATGAAGCCGGTGAAGGATTATGGATTGGTACTTACAAGGGATTGCATAAATTTGACCAGAATACGCACTTCGTCCGCAGAATACCGCTCAATATACCGGTAAGTTACGGCCTGAAGGTACCTTCTTCGATGTGTCTGGAGTCCGGCAGAAAGCAAAAAGACAGTTTGTTGTGGTTTGCCTCCGGATATGGGGATATATTCAGATTTGATCTGACAAAGGGTAGTATGGCAGAGATACCCTCTCGTCTCAGGCCATACTGTACCGGCAAAGTATTGCCTTATAATATTTTTCTGTCAGAAAACAGGTATCTGTGGTCAAGTTCATATAAATACGGTCTGTTTTGCTATGACCTGCAGGCAGACAGTTTTTTGTATAAACCTGATTATTTCAGGCATACTGCTAAAATATTGAATATAAGTCAGGATTCCGAAAAGAGAATCTGGCTGGGTACTCTAAAGGGTCTTTACACATTTCAGCCTTCGGTACAGCATATTCCTGAACAGGAAAATGCAATAAGCAAATTTCTGGAAAGTGGTAATTTATCTCCGTCGGTGCATGTTTTTGATATTGATAACAATGGAAAAATCTGGATCGTCAAGCATGATAAAATCAATCAAGATCCCCTGCTTATTAGATATGATCCACATTCGAAAAATGTTATTTTATTTACAGCGGAGCAAAATAAGCCATTGAGAGATGCAGGGAGAATTAATAATATAAAAGCAATCCGGGATGGCAGGATTGTGCTTGCAGGCCAAAATGAATTTTTAATTTTTAAAAATTCCGGTGACAGTATTTATTTTGAAAATATCAACAAAGGGGCATTTCAGTTTTTTGGCAATTGTGTTCACATTGAGGACGATCAGCAGGGTAATATTTTGTAAACAGTGATTCAGGGATATATAGATATTCGGATGCTGCTACTCCGGTGATTCAGTTAAATCAAAATAATGCCTTGATTGGTGAAATACCCGGAGCACCTTTGCTGTATTCGGAGTTTGCCTCCGGATTGTTTATCGGGGATAAAGACTTCCTGTCATTTTTTAAGATTGATGAACTGAATGCTACTGCACAGGAGGAAGTCAGACTCACCGGTATTTCTATTGAAAATTTCACCCCATATTTACCGGTAAATAACGGAGATAATCTCAATCTACGCTACGATCAGAATAATATAGAGCTTCATTTTTCAAATTTATCCTATACCAATTCTACGCAGAACCTTTATGTTTATGAGCTCAGTGGAAAGGTCAGTAAAACCCTTACAACACACAGCAATGTGATAAATTTCAACAGTCTGAGTGATGGAAATTATTCACTGCTCGTAAGGGCATATAATTGTTTTGGCTATCCTTCACAAAAGAATTTTCACCTTACATTCTCTATCCGACCTCCTTTCTGGAAATCCTGGTGGTTTAATTTGCTGATTATATCTTTAATCTCGTCTTTGATTTATGGATTTTTCAAATGGAGAGACCTGCAGAGGCAAAAACTTGAAAAACTCAGATTGTCTATAGCAAGAGACCTGCATGATGATATGGGCAGCAGCCTGTCCTATATCCGGATGTTGAGTGAGAAAGAGGCTTACCTCCGAAAAAATGAAGATGCTGCAGTTTTCTTCAACATTTCCGGCAAGACCTCTGAAATTATGGAAAATATGAGTGAAATTATCTGGTCAATCAATCCTTCCAACGACAGCTTTAGTCAGGTGGTATTGAAATTGCAGGAATTTGCGGTCACTACCCTGGAGCCATCAGGAATCCACCTTCGGTTTGAGGTAGAAGAAATACCTGAAATCACCCGTATTTCTGCTGAAAACAGGAGGAATTATTACCTGATATTTAAAGAAGCCATCAACAATATTTCGAAGTATGCCCGTGCGGATGAAGTGATTTTTTCGATTCATATTGAAAAGAATATACTTATCACATCTATCAGAGATAATGGGATTGGATTTAATCCGGAGATAATTACCAAAGGGAATGGCCTTAAGAATATGCACTCCCGTGCAGAAAATATGGGTGGAGAATTAAGTATAAAAACAGATCATCAAGGTACTACAATAAGCCTGAAACTTAAAATCTGATACGTCAACCAATTCCGGTATCGATAAGACCATCCGGTTTCACCTCATTTTCACATCATCATGTGGCACGCATTATTTCAGTCACATTCAGTATGACAATAATTTTGTAACGGGTTTGAAGATACAGTAATTAAGTCAGGACTGATTTTCAATCCGGAACACAGAGTATGTTTTGAAAAACCGAAAATTGGCCCTCATGATTATGTTAGGAAATGGCAAAAAACAACTGAAATTTAAGAAGGCATGCATTATTGCCTTTTTGATGTTGACAGGAATACAGCTTCAGTCACAATGCAACATTGCACCCGTGAGTTCTTCCGATTATGTTTTGGCAAATTGTAATGGATATCAGTTTCAGATATTAATGGGTTCGCAGCTCATTTTCTCAGGTACTTGTGGTGATCTGGTGTTTACGCCTCCACTTACGGGATCGGATGTGATCAGTTCGGTAAAGGATTTTGTAAATATGGACAATTTTTTCATCTATCCCAATCCGGCATTTTCTGAATTGAACATTCAGCACAAAAATCATCAGGGAGTGACTGCAATTCAGGTATTTACGATTGCCGGGGTACAGATATACAATGCCTTGATGGAGGAAAGTACCGAAGTTTTCAGGATGGATATCAGCAGCTTTCCTGCGGGAACTTACTTTGTAAGGCTTGCAGGTCGGGAAGGTAAAATACGGACATTCAGATTCATTAAAATTAATCACTAAATTCAGTATAATGAAAAAATTTTGTTTAAGCGGTTTGCTGTTTTTGATGCTGAGCAGTATTTATGCTCAGGGAGGATTTAATTTTCAAACTATCGTAAGAAACAGTGCTGGAGTTCCGCAATCCGGTGTCACGGTATTTCTCCGTCTATCAGTAGCAGAAGGCAATCCTGCTGGGCCGGTACTATACTCAGAAACCCAACAACCTGTCTCTGACGCTTTTGGTTGGCTTTCTGCCACGGTCGGTCAGGGCAGTGCTGTGTCCGGTAATTTTGCAAATATAAATTGGCACAGCGGACCCAAGTATCTGGTAGTGGAATGTGCGCAGAGCCCTAATGGCCCATACAATCAGATTGCCGGTTCGCTTATCAATAACAGTATTCTGGCAGGCCCTCCGGGGCCTCAAGGCCCGGCTGGACCGCAAGGTGCCGCCGGTCCGCAAGGTCCTGCGGGACCCAAAGGAGATCCCGGGAGAGACGGTACGGGAGTAAGCATTGTTGGTTCGGTGCCTGATGCCAGTGCTTTAAATCCAAATTATACCGGAAATCAGGGTGATATGTACATTGCATCAGATACTGGTACCGGGTATGTTTGGGATGGCAGTATGTGGGTGGCAGTTGGTCAGATACAGGGCCCGGCTGGTCCTCAGGGACCTCCTGGCCCACAGGGCCCTGCCGGTCCGCAAGGTCCCGCCGGTGAGCAAGGCCCTCAGGGTGTTGCCGGTGCTCAGGGTCCGGTTGGTCCGCAAGGTCCCGCCGGTCCGGAGGGTGCACAGGGTCTTCCGGGTCCCGCCGGCCCACAAGGTCCCGCCGGACCTGCCGGTGAGCAAGGCCCCCAGGGTGTTGCCGGTGCTCAAGGTCCTGCCGGACCCCAAGGCCCTGCCGGTCCTGCAGGTCCCGCCGGACCTGCCGGAGCACAGGGACCTACTGGTCCCGCCGGAGCTCAAGGCCCCCAAGGTCCCGCAGGCCCTGCAGGAGCTCAGGGTCCACAAGGTCCTGCGGGTCCTGCCAATAATCTCACGATCGGCCAGGTAAACAGTGGTACCTCGGCTGCCGCAAATATCACAGGTACTCCTCCCAATCAGGTGCTGAATCTGACTTTACCCCAAGGTCCGGCCGGCCCGCAAGGACCCCAAGGTCCCACCGGCCCTCAGGGACCGACCGGTCCGGCAGGTACCTACACTGCAGGTACCGGAATCAATATAGCTTCCAATACCATCAGTGCCCTCAATACCAATGCACTGTGGAATGCCAATCAGTTGCAAGGCCGTAACATTGCAGATGTAGCACCTAGCACAGGACAGGTCTTGGCTTGGTCGCCCACCGGAAGTAATTTTCCGAATACATGGCAACCCATGACTTTGCCCTCGGGTACAAGATGGGGTGAAGAAGCTAATGCCATTTATCCTCTCGGCGGCAGACACGTCGAAACCATTTTCGAACAATGCCTGGGATTTGGGAAATGCAAACTTCAGATGGCGGAATATTTTTATAGTGAACAATCCCAATGTGGGTTCTGACCGAAGAATAAAGGAAAATATCAAGCCTATTTCTTACGGCCTTCGTCAGATCATGCGACTCACTCCGGTGCAGTACCGCATTATTGGTCAGAACGGAGATCATGACATACTGGGTCTGATTGCTCAGGATGTGAAACAGATCATTCCTGATATCGTAGAAGTACACCAAACCGCCTTGAAATCCACGCAGAAAGATAGCAGAAATGCTGACAGAACGGATATGATTGCTGATATGCATACTATGAGATACAGCGAATTGATACCTGTGCTGATTAAAGCCATGCAGGAACAGCAGGATATCATTCAGCGATTGACGCAAAGGATAGAAGACCTCGAGAAGAAACAATAAAAACAGGTTCATGAAATTATATACCGGAATCCTCTGCCAATGCCTCCTCATATTAATTTGCACTGATCTTTGCCAGGCACAAACAGTATCGAGCCGCAGGCGTACGGGTTCCGGTGCAGGGAGCAGAACCGTGGTAACTATTGATCAATGTGTGTCCGGCGGATGTCCATGCTGCATTTTTATGAGTCATGAAAGTGGAACTTTATGCAAGACTGACGGAGGCAATTCTGATCGGACAGAACAGCTTTGGGGTGCGAGAAGAAACTTTACAGTAAGAGGCAGAACTTTCACGCTGTTTAATGGTAATGAATCCCAATCAGACCGCATTGCAGAAATAATCGGGGCATTGCCTGATGCATATCTTGAGGCTGTTCCTGACTATTTCCGGATAGGAAACCCGAGAAACGGAAATAAAAATGTCCCGGAAGCAGATACCTCCACTATTGGAGGAGGCTCCCGAAGGTGCTATGTGCGTAATCCGGAGTACGATTATATCATCATTCATCCGGCAGTATTTACCAATCCCGATGAAAATCCTGCATTAACCATACTGCACGAAGCGGGACATTTTATTGATAAATATCACAATATTTCCGGACGTTTAGTGTCCAGTCACTCAGAACAGTTCGGCACTTATCTCCGCACTTACAGGGGAGATACCCGTGGAAATGATGAGGTAATTGCACAGGGCATCATGTATTACATTTACAGAAAATATCTCCGAAGAAACCGGAGAGGTGAGCTCAAGCCTTTTTCCACTACCGGAAGGGCAGGAAGATTTCCTACCTGGTTGAGTGACCTTATCGAAGCGGATATTCAAAGGCGGTCTTAGTCATGAATGCTCTACTGACATACGCCGCTGTGCTGCTTTTGTCCTGCACGCTTTATGGTCAGAATCCGGGAGCATTCTCATTGAATCCCCGTTTCAGCCGCAATGCCACATTGAATGTCGGATACAGCACTTCCACCACCTCATCGGGTGAAAACACCAGAGATGCCAACGTATTTATGGCTGCCTTCAGAGGCAATGTATCTGCCTGGGGAATGCAGATACCGGTCAACTTCTCCTACCGCAGCGGTCAGCTCAGCTCAGGGCTCACCAATCCATTTGTGCGGTTGGGTATCAGTCCATCCTACAAGTGGCTCAAACTTCACCTCGGACATCGTACCATGCACTTTTCAAGATATTCGCTCAGCGATCTGAGTTTTCTGGGTGCCGGCGTAGAGCTCAATCCGGGTATCTTCAGATTTGCCGCCATGTATGGTGATATTCAGAATCCCAATTACAACTTAGATACACTGGCTCTGTATGCCAATCTGGTTTTTGACTACAAAAGGAAAGCGCATGGCATAAAAATAGGGCTGGGAAAACAGGATAATTTTATTGACTTTTTTTATGTGAAAGTGAAGGACAATTACAGTATCCGGGACATCGAAAAGATTTATATAGAAAGGAATGCCTCCACCTGAAAATCTGGTCACAGGTACGCAGATGAAATGGACTTTATTCAAAAAACTATCATTCAGTGCCGGCGCCAATCTCAGTATAATGACCAATAATCAGCTGGGCAGAAATGATTTTAATCCGGAAGGGATTTCAAGACAGCTCAGAGAAGCTGCAGACAATTTTATGCTGACCAATAATACTACCAAAGCCAATCTTGCCGGTGAAGCAGCCGTCAGATATGCTGACCGTAATTTTAATATCGGACTGCAATACAACAGAGTCGATCCTGCATACAGAAGTCTGGGAATTCATTATGTTCTTGATGATGTTGAAAATTATACCGTTACAGCGGGATTCCGGGCATTGAAAAACAAAGTCAATCTCAATGGCAGGTACGGCTGGCAAAGAAATAACCTGGGTAATATCCGAAGGAATACTACTGAACGGATAATTTACAGCATTAATGCCAATCTGATGTTTTCCAATAGCACAGGAATGAATGTGAATTACTCCAATTTTGCCACAGATCAGCGGGCCGGATTTGCAGTAATTAATGACACCTTCAGATTGGTACAGAATACAAGTATCACAGCCATCAACCCTTACTTACAATGGGGTAAAGATATCAAGCATATGATCTCCATTGCATACAACAATAACAAACTGGTGGATGTGTCTCCCCTGGATATCACAGGTCGCAACGCTGATAATACGGCCTGGTTGCTCAATCACAGATATGATAACCGCAAATCAGGTGTTGGTACTTCTCTGTCGCTGCAGTATCTCAAAAATGACTTTAATGATATCCAATCCGAAAGAATGGGAACTAATCTTAGTTTGCGGAAAAAATTGACAAAACCTGATTTAACATTTAATGTAAACGGAGGATTTCATCTGCTTTCACAGGACGGGCAAAAAGACGGAAACGTATGGAATGCAGGGGTAAGTGGCAATATCAGAATCAGTGACAGAAGCGACCTGCAGATGTCAGCCACGTTTCTTAATAAAGATAGCAGACTCAGCCGCTCTTTCAATGAACTGAGATTTGCAGTGCATGCCAATTATGTGATTTTGAAAAATAAGGATCATGAAAAAAAATAACTATCCCTGGTGTCCATACTTTTATTTGATTCTATGTGTGGTATGGTCTGCAAGTATTCCCTCCAAACTGTCAGCTCAGCTTTCAGTGAATACTGTTATTTCGCCTCCTTATCCCACAGATGTAGATTATTACCTTGATGATCTTTCCAATCTTTATGTCAGTATTATCAACACTGACCTGAGCCGGTCATTTACATACAGATTGAGTGCGGAAATTACCGGGCCGGGAGGTATAAGTGGTCGGGTCAATTATCTGGGCGATTATTTTACTATCAATCCCGGGCAGTCCACCTTTTTCAATGGCCTGCAGCTCCGGGATCTTGGGATGCAAAGTAAAGGGCATTCGCGCTGTTCCAGTCTCACCCCTCAACAGGAAAGGGCGATACTGCTCAACAGGGTATTGCCTGAAGGAAATTATACGATATGTATATTTGCCTATGATCAGGATGACAATCTGATATCTTCTCCTTCTGAAGGATGTGCTGATTTTTACATACAGTATCTCGAAAGGCCTGAGATTATTATTCCTCAGGATGGAGCTTATGTTGATGGTGTGCTTAATGTCATGTGGTTTCAGGATGTGAGCGCACTGCAACCTTCCGACAGAATGCGGCTGCAATACCGGCTTAATATTGTGGATGATACCCAGAATGAGCTTTATCTCTATATCGAGGAACTCTATAATCTCAATGTCACAGGGATTATGAGTTTTGAGACATCGGTACAAACGCTGACACTCCAGAATGGTGTGGACGTGAATTTACTGAGAGGTCACCGGTATATTGCATGGGTTACGACCATTGACCCTGAAGGCAGGATTATGATTGCTGACAGGGGCAACAGTCCCATTATCCGGTTTAATTATGGCAGTCCCGAGGATTTTGAGGAGGACGAAGATGACGACAGTGATAATTTTGGAGGTTGCGTGGATATGATACAGGAGACTTACAGTTGTTCAGATCCTTTCGCAGAGTTGTATTTTCCTTCAGACAGAGATACTATACCCTATGCATTTATGCCCTTTATGCTCAGGTTTGACCCTTATTGTGCCGAATACCGAAGGTTGAATTATGAATTTGAGCTCCATCATCAGGGTACAGGAAGTCGGGTGTATAGCCGCAATGATGAATTAAGATGGGGAGCAGGCGGTCCGCTGCAATACCTGAGGGACAGAGGGATTGCGGATGCCAACGAAGACAGAGCCCGGTATTTTATGATGAATGATTCGTGGAGATCTCCGGGATTGCAAAGGGCACAGACATACAGGGCCACTGCACAGGCAGGCATGCGCATGAGCAACGGCAACCAGTTCAATTACAATCTGCAAAACAGTTTTGTGGTAGGAATGCCGCAACCCGGGTTGGAGCTGCCCAATCAGAATGACAGTATCCCTCCGGGGGATATCGGTTTCAGATGGGACAATGGTGCTCTGCCGTTAAACAGCTTTCCGGATGTGTTTCATCTGCTGCGTATGCATGGCAGGACCGTAGAAGACATGACTTTTTACGGCCCGGTATCAGAGAGATGGGTATTGCAGATTTCAAGGAGCGATCAGTTCCGGAATGAAGATATGTTCAAAGGAGCATCAGAAGCCGTCGCAGCAGAAAACTTCATGTCAGTGGAGGATCTGATGACTTCCGTGTACAGAATCAATAATCAGAGTTTCAATATCATCGAAGAAGGTACCTTTTACTGGCGGGTCGTTTGGTTGCTGAATCCCGATATGCCTGTGCCTGAAAATTTCTACATACGGCCGGAAGACATGTACCACGTGAGTGAAATCCGCCGTTTTACCGTGAAAACAGGGGTAACTCCGGCACCGGCTCCCGAAGAGGAAACTCCACGGTCTGAATGCAGTGCACCCTGTACTTTTCCGGCCATCAGCGACAGAACTGCCGTAGGTGGTCTTGCCCGGGGAGCGGTGTTTACGGCAGCCGGATTCCGGATTGAGGTTAAGGAAATCAGCGGATCAGGTACTACTTTTTCAGGACAGGGAGTAGTGCAGATCCCTTTTCTCAACAATATTAAGCTTAGGCTGCGCTTCAACGGGCTGCAGGTCAATGCGGCGGGTCAGATGATAGCAGGCAGTATCACGATGATTAAAGATGCGGCATTGCCATTTTCACATCTGCTGCATCCGCTTGGCAGGATCGCAGGTATGACAGAGACCGAAGCAAGAGCTATGGATGCTGCAATAGAGGGTACAGGAAAGTTGATATCTCTTATGACAGCCGGCAGCGAGACGGCATTGCCTGTCGGTATAGACAAGACCGTAGAGGGTACCCGGATAAACGTGGGTATTGTGGAGATGATGTTCAAACCCGATTCTGCGGCTATTACTGCGGTGGTCAACATTGATCTGCCCAATCTTGAAATAGTGGAAGGCTTTATTTCACTCGGTGCCGAGGTGTGCATGACGCCTGCCGGTCTGGCCAATGACGTTCGTCTGTTTTTACCACAGGATCAGGTATTTGACTTGGGAGGTGGCAATTTTTTTGTGATTAAAGGTGCCGAAGGTGAGACCCGGAGAGATCATATCACTTCAGTAGAATGGGATTGTGACGGCTTTAAGGCATTGAATATTACCGGCATTCATCGATTTACCAGAGACTGGATGCTGCCTGAAGATGAAAGAGGAAACGTCCGTGCCACTGGTAATGTAGAGGCAAGGTTTACGGGTAGATTTACCCGAGGAGCCAATATCATGATCAATATCAGTATGGATCCATTTCAGCTCCCCAATATGCCGGGATGGGGATTTACGGTGGCAAGAGATGCCTGGATTGACCTTTCGGATACCGAAAATCCCGAAGGGCTGATGACTGCCTTGCCTTCTGATTACAGGCATCCTTCCAGGACAGCGGCTGGTATGCAGAATAGCTGGAAAGGCTTTTTCCTCCGAGAAGTATCGGTGCGCACAGGTGAATATCTGCAGGGGCCCGATGGCAACCGCCTCACTTTTGCCCTCCGCAATATTTTCATAGACGGTACAGGATTGACTTTATCGGCCAGGGTCGAAAATATACTTCGCTGGGATGGTGAAGGGGATATGATAGGATGGAAGGCATCCTTAGATACTGTGTATATTGATGTGCAGCAAAATAATTTCAGAAGGGCGGGCTTCAATGGCAAATTGGGACTCCCTATTGCTGATGCCACGCAGTATATGCTTTATCGTGCAGAACTTGCCAACCGGGATGACAACTGGGGTTTCATGATCAGTATAAGTCCAGCTGAAAATATCCGCATTCCTGTCTCTATGGCACAGGCCACCATTGACCGATCTACCTATGTCCGGGCAGTCATTGCAGAGCGATCTTATCTGGAGGCCAATCTGACCGCTACCCTGAGCATTGGCAACAGCAACCTGCCTGCAGGACAGACGATGCCTTCAAGTGTCAATATGCCGGGCATACGCATTCAGAACCTGCGCATCAACTCCGAAACCGGTTTTGACAACCGGGATTTTGCCTATTCTCTCACTGGAATGGATGGCATGAGCGGACCCGGCAGAGGTGGCAGTTCCGGAGGTGGCAGTCATTACGAGGATGAATATATCCCGATTTACATATCGGCAGCATCCACAGAGTCCACAATGTCCGGATTTCCCATAGGGCTGGATCATTTCAGCTTTTCCAATGACGGCATTACCATAAAACCCAGACTTACCATTGCCGGAGGAGAGGGTGGCTTCAGTGCAGCTGCTGAAATTTTGCTGCATACCGACATGGAATTTGTCCCCAATCAAAGGTTTAATCTGACCGGCGTTTCACTCAGGGAAATCAATATCTCGGTTGAGGCCAGTGATGTGAGACTCAGGGGATACCTCCGTTTTTACAAGGAGGCAACCAAAGAAGGGGTGGCCGGGGGTATCAATCTTGAGCTGAACATGGGGCAACGCATTGGTATAGATATCAATGCGGATTTCGGCACCTACAAGCAACCGGGAGCCCTGACTTTCAACCGGCCTGACTGGTATTCTTACTTTTATGTAGATGGTACAGTGTTTATAGGGACGGGTATTACCATTTTTTCGGGGCTTTCTATCTATGGACTTTCAGGAGGTTTTTACCATCATATGCGGATGACTTCTGCCTTGCCGGCGGGAGGCGATGTGCTCCGCAACAGCGGCAGCAGGTCTGGTGTCACCTACGAACCCCATTTTGCCACTGATCTCGGACTGAAATTCAAGGTGATACTGGGTTCCAATGGGGATGAAGGCCGGGCTTACAATCTGGATGTCGGACTTCAGGCAGAATTCAGCTTCACCCATGGGCTTACACTTCTGGTACTTGAAGGGTCATTCAGGGTCATGACAGACGGAATATCCATAGCTACAATTGGTCGTGAAGGAAATAGTCCGGTGGCGGGTTATCTTCGTATGGAGCTGAACTTACCACCTGCGGAGCCTGCTAAATTCAACGGACAGTTTTTTGTTAAACTCAAGGTCCCTGCTAATTCTCCGTTATTGAGAGGCAAGGGGCAACATCCCCAATCCGCCGGAAGGCTGGACAGCCGAAAATGCACTTGTTTGGGCAAGATTTTATGTCGGACCGGATAAATGGTTATTCCATATGGGTACCCCTGAAAACCGTGGAGGACTGAGCCTCACCATAGGTGGTGTCAGTGTGGCGGAGATTACCGGGTATATGATGATAGGGCATGATATTCCGGTTTTGATACCTGAACCTCATGCCGATTTTGTCAGAATTTTTAATAATGGTCAGAGAATGGCAAGCGATCAGGGTGATGTCAGCAGTGTAGCCGCAGGAAGACCCCGTCCCCCTGTGCCTTTGGGTGAAGGAGTGGCATTCGGTATTGCAATGGCTCTCAGGCTTAATGCCGAGTTTTTCCCATTCTATTTTTCTTTAAACTCTGTGATGGGTTGTGATATTAATGTCACCAGATCCAATGAGCGCACCTGTGCAGGAGGGAGCAGGGTGCCTGGTATAGACGGCTGGTACGGGATTGGTCAGTTTTATGCAGGTATAGAGGGAAGTTTCGGTATTTATATCAATTTATTTGTTGAAGAATTGAGGATCGAAATTCTGAAAGCTTCCGCTGCCCTGTTATTGCGGGGTGGTTTGCCCAATCCGGAGTGGGTATCCGGCAGAGGTAGTTTTTATTACAACGTATGTGGTGGTCTGGCAGAGGGTACCTGCAGCTTCAATCTTGAAGCAGGCGAAGTCTGTCTGCCGGTTACGACCGGAAATCCTCTGGGTGATTACACGCTGATACAGGATCTCAAGCCGGATGATGGTTCAGAAGTAGAGGTTTATACAGAAGCTGCCGCAGCTTTTTCCATGCAGATGAACAGGATCTATTCCGTAGAAGAATATGTGAGTGCAGTAGATCCTCCACGTATCCGCAATCTCCGGCCGTACATACACAGTTTTGCAGTAAGACTGAACAACTCCGGGCCAAACATAGCAGGCACCGGAAGCTGGGAAGAAGGCAACAGGGTCTATAATTTTATACCCAATGAATGGCTGAGGCCTCGCTCCAGCTATACCGTAAGTGTCGAAGCCCGTACCAGCGAGAACGGCAGGGACCTGATGGTGAGAGGTACTCAGTTTAGAGAAACCCGAAGTCATAGCTTCAGAACCAAAGCCCTGCCTGACCGCATACCGGATCAGACCATTGATTTCACCTATCCTTATATCAGACAGCAAAATTTCATGAAAGGTGAAACCTCCGGTGATTTTGGATATATCGTATTGAACAGGGACAATCTGCCTTTTTTTGATATGCCGGGTGATGTGAGGGATTATGAGGTCTATTTTACTGCCCTATTTACCTCTCAGGATGGTCAGAAGACTAGCAGGCCCATCATTTTTGAAAACCGTAAAAGGGTAGTAAAATTTGACGTAAGTCACCTTAATCCCGATAAGTTGTATGCTATTCAGATTATCCGGGGCGAAAGACCTCACAGTGCCCTGAATATCAATGATAATGTGATGTCTCAGGTCAATGCCTCTATGGCCAATCCTTTAGCTTCTATGGTGACTCAAAGACTTACAATCAGAGATCTGGATGCAGTGTTGGGTTCGAGCACACTGCGATCCAATCAGTACAAACGCATTAATCTTCCTGCAGGACAGGTGCAGCGATTTGAAAAGGAATTGTACATGTATTATTTCAAAACCTCCAGATACCATAACTTCAATGAAAAATGGAATGCGCAGCGTGTACCATGGCCTCAGGAAAAAATCACTTTTGGCGTGGACGTGGTCCGTTTCGATACAGACTTGGTTGAAAATCTGGAGTGGACAGACATTCAGGAATTTAAAGTGGTCGATCATCCGAGAGCGAGGACATTGCCCAAAATGATAAGTTTTGTGGCAAGACCACCGATTGATGTGGAGTTTGAGACTTTTATCCCCGGTACGCTTATGCCCAATACTTATCTGAGTACAATTGTAGGGCCAAGGATCAGAGGCAGACACATCCAGCTGACATCCATAAGAAACAGAGTAGTGAGCATGATCAACAGAGACCACGGAAGGGACTACAATGCAGTGTTTCCATCTGTTCCAGCCTGGGAAGGATGGACGCCTTACAGTCAGGCCATAGTTTTTTCATCTGCCACACCTTTTAAGACAGCACTGGATGACGGTACTATCACAGAAGCCTTCACCACTTATTTTAATACAGGTCTTGATGTTTCCACCTTACCCGGGCCTGGCAGGCTCACATTACCCGTGGGCTTCAGTGGTGCCAGAGTTCCGAAGACCTCCATATTGTACAATTTACACCTCACGGCACATAATCAGTTCAGAAGTCTGCAAAGAGCCATTCCTGCATTTGCACATACACCGGTCACCTATCAGACGCCGATAGGCAATTTTACCCATTCACTCTATGATCGCATGAATACGGCAGAACGCAATTTTGTCAATTCCATTCCGGCATCCAATGCCATTATAGAGACCAGATTTCCCAAAGGACCGGATTATTTCGGCGTACAATATAATTTTCCATTGCCCAGCGGGGCTTTGACCCACAGACAAATCATTCATTACACATTTATGCATTGATTATGGTGAGAATTATTCATTTAATTATGATCTGCTTCATACAGTCAGCGATGATTGCCCAGCAAACAGGGGTTGCGAATATCACTTCAGATACGATGACGCTACCGGCGGCTGAAATAAAAGCCACCACTGCTTTTTTATCAGGAAATACAGTAGTATTGAGGTGGGCGCCTGCCAGACCCGATGTGTGGAGGTACAGTGCTTTTTATGGTTATAAAATTGAAAGGGCAGAATTTGATACCCTTTCGGGAAAGAATCCGGAATGGGTGACCATTGCAGACCGGTTAAAACCCTTGACACTGGAAGCATGGAGGGAATTGGTGAAAAAATCTCCGGATGATATATACCTTCAGGCAGCAGGTCAGGCACAGCACGGAGAGCGCAATGCATCTCCCCTGACTATGGAAAATATGTTCCGTAAAAGCGATGAACTGAATAATTATTATGCCGCTGCCATGCTTTCTGCAGAGTTCAGTGCGCAGGCAGGGCTTGCCTCAGCCCTGAGGTATGAAGACAGAAATGTATTGCGTGATAAAGTCTATACCTATCGCATCACATCGCTATGCCCTACTCAGACTCTGGATATCAGCCCGGGATTGACGAGTGTATCCACCTATGAAGTGAGAGAGTTTCCGAAAGTCTTGATCCAAAGGGTGTATGAGGGCGAAAAGTATGTCGAATTGTACTGGGACAAAGCATTGCATAATATTCATTACTCGGCATTCAATGTTTACAGAGCTCCGGAGGGTTCAGAGAATTTTGTGAAGCTCAATATTGTGCCTGTGTCCTATACCGCATATAAAAATGATCAGGAGTATATTTACAGAGACAGTCTGACCGAGAATTACAAAAGTACCGGTACAAGGTGGAGGGGCTCACTTCATTTGCCACTCATGGTCCTTTATCAGATCCTGTCACAGCCATGGGTCGTGACAGAACTTCTCCCAATGCACCCTATAATGTCAAAGCAGACTATAAAGGTGGCGGGATCATGCATCTGAGCTGGGAGGTAAACCCGGCTGACGATGATATAGCTGGATTCAGAATTTCCAGAAGCAATAAAATAGATGGTGGCTATGTAGAACTTACCACTGAGCCGCTCAGTCCACGTACCCGCACCTATGTGGATTCTACCTGCAATGAGCTCATTCACAATTATTACTTCATCGGGGTATTCGACCATGAGGGGAATGTGAATGTAGCTATGCCAGTCTATGGGACAATCATTGACTCTGTACCTCCGGCTCCACCTGCCGGACTTTCCGGAAGTATTGATACGAATGGGGTGGTAACACTGACGTGGCGGCTGGGTGATGAGCCCGACCTGAGAGGCTACTACATACATTATTCGGACAGTAATCAGCATACCTTCAAAAACATCACCGGATATCCCTTACAAGATACGGTTTGGAGGGATACTATTCCGCTGAACGTATTGACCGAGGAGATTTATTACAAAATCGTAGCCATAGATCACAGATCCAATTATTCGGGATATTCTGAGATGCTGACGCTGAAAAAACCGGACAAAGTGCCTCCGGTAGCACCGGTATTTACAGGATCCTACAATGATAAGGGCAGGGTAGAACTGTCATGGTACAACAGCTCATCCCATGACGTCGTGGCCAATGTGCTGGAACGTAAATCTGAAAATGACCGGGCATTCAGAGAAATATACCGGGTCAATTCTATGGAAGCCATTGGCAAATATTCTGATACTCAGGTCGTGCCGGGCTTGGAATACGAGTACCGGTTGTATGCTCTGGATGACGCCGGACTCAGATCAGAATATGCTGGGAAAGTCGTAATTACTGCATTTGAAAGTAAAACATTACCCGAACCTAAAAACCTGAATATCCGTGTGGATACACTGAAAAAAGAAGTGCAATTAAGCTGGGATTATCCCATAGAAGGCGATATCCGTTTTGTGGTGTATAGAAGTGCCGATAGCTTATCTATGGTGTCACACAAAGTACTGAAAAACGTGACCACATTTAAAGATTTTTTTCATTCAAATCACCGGAGATATACCTACAGAATTCAGGCACTGAATGCCAAAGGCTGGCGCTCGGAATTCTCTGATCCGGTAAGTGTGGTACTTACCGTAAACCCACCTTCCAAAGATTGATAAAATCACCTGCTCAGTTTTTTATCTGGACGTTGTTTTCAATGTGTAAAATCAAAGGCGACTCCGTGGTCAATGTGTTTGAGCCTGTTATGATATATACATTTTTCAGCGTAAGTTGTCCGAAGCCGGACAGACTTTTGCTTGTCAGTGTATTCAAATGAATATTTTCCAATTTAGCCTGTTTTCCCTGCAAGACCGATACGTTGGGAAAATTATACATGGTTTGAATGAAAACCGGTTGTGTATTGGTGTTCAGCAGGGTAACATTTTTGACCAGCGGGATTGCATAACTATGGAGCATGATAGTATCACCTGCCAAAGACGGATGGAAGTAAATCGTATCCCCGTCTCTTGAGCACATGAGGGCGTTGCGCAGTGACCCTACTCCATAATCTGCTGTATTCGTTACCGTGAGATTACAGATATTATAAGCTCCGAGATTAAGGGTGTCTGCAAAACAGGGTATGATGGTGCTGTTTGAAAGATTGATAAAACCAAAGGCATCACTATTGCTTATTGCATCCCAGTAGTACCAGGGCATTCCGTTAGCCTGACAAGCGGCAGACATGCTGTGTATCCACTGGCATCGGTCCTGTGCAGCCGCTGCGGTAGTTACACCAAATTCACCACACATCACCGGCACTCCTGAGGTGTCAGCCCACATTCTTACCGCAGCAATACTGTTGCTAAGGTCCGTCGCATCATTGGGATGTCCCGCCCTGGGAAAAGTGAGCACAGGCATGTAAGGAGGTGAAGTCCAGGACATACCCGCATGGGTAAAGGGATAAGGGTCATAATCATGATAGGTGTAAATAATATCCGGATCCTGCAGCGTCACTAAGCCTGTGAGACCACTTTTGCTGTTCCAGTGGTTACCTCCGATTATAAGCGTATGGTTGGGAATTTGAGATCTTATGGATGGAAGCAGGGAGAGATAAAACTGCCGGAGGTTGACATTATTGATTTCGTTGGTGGGTTCATTAAACAATTCAAAAAAATACCGGTCAGGATCCAGATTGGCGTATCTGTTGAGTACCTGTTGCCAGATAGCCTGTTTTCTGGGCAATTCAGCCGCATAATTGGAATTGGTGATATCATAACCGTGGTGGTTGCATATGATCAGAGTAAAATCCATGTCATTGGCCCACACAACGGCACTGTCTATAAGCCGCCAGATTTCGTGATTGGCCGGAATAGTAAAGGGAGCATTGACGGAAGCCACTCTTTCAAAAGTAACAGGCATCCTGATGTTTTTAAATCCCATGTTTACCAGCGTCTGGATATTGCTTCGGTTGTATTTGTTGGATTCCGGAAAGGCATTGTAGGGTATAAGCCAATAGGCTTCCAGCCAGTTGGACAGATTCAATCCTTTATTCATCCGAGCATATCTCAGCCAGGTGCGCACAGAGGTATGGTTGGCATTTTGACCATTGTATGGTACTGCACCGCTTGAAGTAAGCTTAATGTCATCGAGGTAAACACTGCCGGATGCAGACTGTACTCCTGAAATCGAAAATACCAGTTCAGTAATGGCAGACAGACTGACACCGGTAAAATTGCTCAGGGGTATCAATACGGTCTGGTAACCGGCTGAGGCATAACCCACAGTGATATTATTGCTGAATGCTGACCCTGACCTGAGTTGTAGTTGCAGGTATTCTGCTCCTGTAATGCCCTTGTAGGATACAGAAATGTAGGAGTATGCAGAGAAATCCCTTGCTGCACTGCTTCCCCAATTATCCATATTAAGGCCGCATCCGGCCCACCAGCTACTGAAACTGTAATTAAACCGGTAATGCAGATTCCCTTCCAAAGGACCGTTTTGATTGGTTTCGGTGAGTGTACCATTGGATGCCCAGGTGCCCGTGATCAGGCTGACCGGATCTGAATATATGACCGGTTGCGCATAGGATACTGAATCCATCAATTGTAACAGAAAAATCAGTAATATTGCGATATATCTCAGCATTTATTAGATATGATATTTATGTTTTATGACACAAAAATAAGCTGATTGCCTCATTGTATGAGACCAATTAATAATATTTTAATCCGGGATGGCTGATAATTGCTGAAGAAAAAAACCTATAATTAATTCAAAATTCACCAATTTTATGGTAGGTTTCAGATATTGCTTTTTCCCATTCAATCTCCCTTTCCAGCCTTTTTCAGCGTAAAGCCAAAAGTGGAGCCGATATTCAGCGTACTCCGCAGATTGATGGTCTGGCCATGTGCTTCTATGATATGCTTGACTATGGCAAGGCCGAGTCCGGAGCCACCCTGCTTGCGGCTTCGGCTGCTGTCCACCCTGTAAAACCGGTCAAATACATGTTTGATATGTTTCTCTTCCATCCCGATACCATTGTCAGACACCTCTACCAGTATGAGTGTGTCCATATCATAGAAGGATACCTTGGTGGTGCCACCTTCCCGCCCGTATTTGATAGAATTGACGATGAGATTGATCAGTACCTGCCGGATGGATTCTCTGTCTGCAATCACCTGAAATGCCTGGGATGCCCCTTCCTTGAGCATCAAGGTGATGTTTTTCTCTTTAGCCATAGGCTGCAGGTCCATAAATATATCTGATACCAGCTCTTTGATATCAAATTTACGCATTTCCATCTCCACCTGTCCGGATTCCAGTTTGGAGATAATTTCCAGGTCTTCGACTATGTTTTGCAGTCTTTCGGTATTTTCTGCTGCTCTTTTCAGGTATTTGACATTGATCTGCTCATCATAGATGCCTCCATCCAGCAGGGTATGCAGATAAGCCTGTATGGCAAAAATGGGTGTTTTCAATTCGTGGGATATATTGCCTACATAGTTTTTCCGGTATTGCTCCAGGGTTTTGAGGTCGGCAATTTCCTTCTTGGCGCTGGTAGCCCACTCCATTACCTTTTCATTGACGTCCGACAAGCTTTTTTTATTGAAGTCGAAAAGTTCTCTGCCGGTTTTATCTTTTTTGGAGTCGTAAATGATTTTGTAAATCAGTTTTATTTTGCGGAAAACATATTTTTCCAGAAAAAACTTCACTACCAGAAAATTGATTATCAGGCAAATGATAAATACTGCCACCTGCCTGCCTGCGGATAATCCGGAACTGAAGACAGCAAATACAATAAAACTGCTAAGGCTTACCAGAACGGTAATCAACACAGTGACCTGCCTTATGGTGATATTTTTGTACAAAGGGCTAAAACTCAAATTTATATCCTACACCTTTCATAGTGTGAATATAGTCATTTCCTATTTTTTCACGCAATTTTCTGATGTGCACATCAATGGTGCGGTCTCCCACGATGACATCGTTGCCCCAAACTTTGGCCAGTATTTCGTTGCGCTTAAACACCTTTCCGGGTTTTGAAGCCAGCAGGCTGAGGAGTTCGAATTCTTTTTTTGCAAGACCGGCATCTTTGCCATTCACCTGTACTGAAAATTGTTCAAAGTCGATTTCAAGGTCGCCAAACTTCACCTTGCCGGGGTGCTCAGTCTCGCTGGAATGCCACATGCCTTCGCAGGAGTGCTTTGACTCTTGATTTGAACACGTTGGGCTTGATAGGCTTATTGATAAAATCATCTCCCCCCGAATCTAAGGCCGTAATCTGTGTAAATGATTCACTTCTTGCCGTAAGAAATGCTATGATGGTATTTTTAAACTTGGGGTTAGCTCTCAGCTTTTCACACACTTCGATACCATCCATACCGGGCATCATAATATCAAGTATGATAAGGTGGGGTTCGAATTGTATTGCTTTTGCTACTGCTTCGTTGCCATCTGTGGCGGTTTCTACCTGGTATCCTTCTTTTTCAAGATTGTAGTGAAGAACTTCTATGATATCTTCTTCGTCATCTACTATCAGGATTCTTTCCTTTCCTGCCATTGTATGGAATGATGTGAAAAATTAAAGTGCAAAAATAGCTGAAGTGTATTTCCTTCAAGGAGTCGGGATATTATTTAATTGTTAATTATACCTGTGGATAAAGGATTGTAAAACTGCTGCTGATACTGACGCTCATTCATTGCTCTCAGCGTATCCAGGGCTTTGTTCTGTAATGCTGTTAAAGTATCCCGGTGTCGATAAAGCAGCTCAAGTTCTGATTGGATCTGCTCGTATGAATACCCGTGAATTTCACCAATCTGCTTCAGGTATTCCCGGGTGGTACTGTCTCTGAAATCCGGATCATTCTGATTGGCGGCTGCTTTGGCAGCATATATGTCTGCCAGTATCGAGACCATTTTTTCTTCAGGAATCTGTAATACCAATGTTTCTTTTTTTCTGCATGACAGAAAAGAGAGTATCAAAATTCCTGCAGCTATCAATCTCCACATCAATAAAACATTTTCGGGTACAAAATTTTCATCAGTTTCATCTTATTGTAATCCACATCCTGCCAATCCAAAGAAACAGATGCCTGAGCTATAACAATACCGCATGTAGGCAGATTGTCTGTACAGCCTCTTTCAATTTCATTGGCTACATGAGTGAGTCCGGGATTATGTCCGAACAGCATTACCCCTGATACATCTTCCTTCAGGGATTGAATCACCCCCAGATAGTGCTGTGGAAAACCGTGGTATAAATTACTTTCCTGACGGATTTTCAAACCAAACTCTGAGGCGAAGTATTGTGCCGTGGTCAAAGCTCGGATGGCCGGACTTGAGTATATAATATCTGCATGTATCCCTTCTTTTTTCAATTTTTTAGCCATCATCGGGGCGTCATGTGTACCTCTTGCATCCAAGGGCCGTTCAAAATCAGTCAGTCTGAAATCATCCCATGAGCTCTTGGCATGTCTTACAAATACTATGGTTTTCATCCGGGAGCGTATTTTAGGTAAAAAAGGGAGAAGCCTACATCTAAGACTTCTCCCTTTTAAAAGTTTAATGAGTTCAATTATTTAGTGATGATCAGATTTTTACCGATCAGATATTTCTGATTTCTTATGTTAATTACATAATTACCGGACGGGAGACCTGCTACATTCAGGGTATTGATTCTGTCAATATTCATACTTGTACTGAATACCTGATTGCCTTTCAGATCATAGATGATGACCTGAGCAAAACCATTGAACTGATCAGTATCAAGTTCGATAGTCATAAAATCCTTTGCAGGGTTGGGGAATACCCTCACTCTTGCGGGATCCAGTACTTCATTGGTAGAGGATACAGGACTGAAGATATATTCACCGGTATCAGATCTGAAAGTTACCCGGTAAGTACCGGCTACTGTCTCAATATTTGGTCCGTTCTGTACACCGATGCCAGTGGGGAAGGATCTTGCTCCCCAGTTGATAGCCCATGAAGCATTGGCACGGAATTTTACACCACCATCAGATACATCAGCAAAATTGGTCAATGTCACACTGGGTAAGGTCCAGAGGTTGAAGTCATTGGGATCTTTGTTGAGGTAAGTGTCTTTACTGTCATCACTGCCCGGCCATTCTCCGAAAGGTCCGGTTTTACCAACCAGTGAAATTTTTTCATATTCTACCACTGCAGTAAATTTGTATGCACCGGTCGCAGAGTTGAAATCTACAAAATAATCTCCTGCCGGTATAGGAATATTGGGTCCATCCTGCTCTGCTATACCCTCTGGGAAGTCACCGTTGCCCCAGTTTACAGCCCAGTCGTTGTTGGCTCTGAATTTTGCTTCCCCGTTATTCAGTTTTATTCTGAGCTTCCAGATAGTCTTATCATTGGGATCTTTCTGCATAGGAGTATCTGCATCCCAACCACCCGGAGTAGCACTTCCTATCAATCCTATGGTCGCATAATCCACAACCTCGAGGAAATTGTAGTCAAAAGTCTTGGTATTGAAAGTAACAATATATTCTCCTGCAGGTACAGCTATATTCGGTCCATCCAACACACCGGTGCCTGAAGGAAAGGTGTCACCACCCCAGTTGATAGCCCAACTGTTGTTGGCTCTGAATTTTACTTCCCCTTCAGTGAGGGTCACCACGAGTCTCCAGAGATCA
Organism: Saprospiraceae bacterium; assembly: GCA_016716335.1. Classification (GTDB taxonomy): domain Bacteria; phylum Bacteroidota; class Bacteroidia; order Chitinophagales; family Saprospiraceae; genus OLB9. Next base: position 49,403 of record JADJWN010000007.1, read on the forward strand.
GGATTGGTACTGGACTTGGTCATCGGCGTCTCTTCACCCCATCCACCCGGAGTAGCACTTCCGATCAGTCCTATGGATTGATAGTCCACTATCTCATCAAAACGATAGGCTCCGGTTGACTTATCAAAATTGATTTCATATTTACCGGCCTGATCAATAGGTATGTTTGGACCGTTCTGTACACCCACACCTTCCGGAAAATCAGGTGCTCCCCAGTTGGTATCCCACGAGCCGGTAGTCCTGAATTTCATTTCGCCCTGCGCAAGATCTACAATAATAAAGTATTTGTTGGTGTCGTTTTCGACTCTGAACATTTTGGTGTCTGCACCCCAACCTCCTGCCGTGGCACTACCTATGATACTGATATCAGAGTCCACATCAAAGAAATATTCTCCCGATTCAGCGTTGAAAGTGATGGTGTAATCCCCAAAGAAAATCGGAATGTTGGGTCCGTTCTGTACCCCTTTACCTCTGGGAAATTCACGGGCACCCCAGTTTACATCCCAGTTGTTGTTGGCTCTGAACTTGGCTTCACCATTGGTAAGCCTCATGGTAATTGTCCAGATTGAGTCATTTACCCTGGTAAGTGGGGTCTCATCGCTCCACCCTCCGGGTGTGGCTGTTCCGATGATTCCTACGGAGTTGACCTGCGCCAGCATCCACATAGAAATCATCATAAATCCGATGGTTGAAAGTAAACGTAACTTCATAAAATGTTAATTTTGGTTATCATAAAAAAAGTTAATGTATTCTGAACACAAAGTAAATAAAGTTTTTATTTTTGATGCCTATTAAAATGTTAAAATATTGTAATAATGGCCACATATTTCAATTTTTTCAAAACTAAGTTCCTGATTTTCATCTTTTTTGCCGGTATATCCGGATTTGTGACGGCGCAGCAAAGGACGATCAAAGGAGTCGTAAAAGATGCGGCAACCGGTGAAGCCCTGATAGGAGCCAATATTATAACCAAACAGGATAATTCCATCGGTACTATCACAGATTTCGATGGCAATTTTGAGCTCAAGGTACCTCCGGGTACTACAACCCTGATTTTTTCATATACCGGTTACACCTCTGTGGAAGAAAGCATTGTCAACCGGGATTATCTGGAAGTCAGTCTTACCGCAGGTCAGCTTCTTGAAAACATAATAGTCATAGGATATGGTACCGTAAAGAGAGAAGATGCTACCGGATCGGTACAGGCTGTGAGCTCCAGGGATTTCAACCGTGGGGCTATCACAAGTCCGCAGGAATTGCTGGCGGGAAAGGTGGCCGGAGTGGCTATTACTACCGGCGGAGGTCCGGACGATGGGTCTCAGATCCGTATCAGGGGCCAGTCCTCCCTGAGTGCTTCCAATGACCCACTGATCGTTATTGACGGGATTCCGGTGGATAACGGCGGAGTGGCTGGCAATAGAAATCCGCTCAACATCATCAATCCCAATGATATAGAAAGCATGACTGTGCTTAAAGATGCCTCTGCGACCGCTATCTACGGCAGCCGGGCTTCTGCAGGGGTCATACTGATTACCACCAAAAAAGGAGCTGTGGGTACACCTTTCAAAGTAGGATATACCGGAAACTTCAATATGGGCAATACCTACAACAGAGTGGATGTACTCAAGGCAGATGAGTACAGGGCATTGATAGAAAAGCAATACCCTGCCGACCATCCTGCCCGTACTTTGATGGGAGCTGCAAGCACCGACTGGCAGGATGAAATATACAGGACTGCTTTGGGTCAGGATCATAACCTCAATATGACCGGAAGTTTTGGCGAAATTCCCTACAGGGCATCGCTGGGCTACACATCCAAGGAAGGCTTGCTTAAAAATGATGTATTCCAGAGATATTCAGTGGGAATCAATGTAACACCCAAACTACTGGATAATACCCTGCAGATGAATGTGGGATTAAAAGGAATACTCAGCAACAATCAGTTTGCCGAAAGAGGTGCAATTGGTGCTGCACTCAGCTGGGATCCGACACAACCCATACTCGATGAAAACAGTAAATACAGCGGGTACAGGGTATGGACACTGCCTAATGGCAATCCCAACGGTTTGGCACCGGCCAATCCGGTATCCTTATTGGACAGAAATCTCCGGGATGATCAGTCCGATGTGTACAGATATATCGCCAATGCTTCGGCAGATTACAGATTCAAATTTTTGCCGTCACTCAGAGCCAATCTGAATCTCGGATATGACTTCTCCCAAGGTAAAGGAAGTGTGAGAATACCAGGGAATAATGTTGTGGCTTATTCCTTCCAGCCGGATTTCGGGGGTGGGGTGGACAACAGCTATGAACAGGAAAGGACCAACTCAGTGCTGGAGTTTTACCTCAATTACAAGAAGGATGCTAAGGAGCACTCCCTTGATGCTATGGCTGGGTATTCATGGCAGCGATTTTACAACAATAATTCTTTCAGAAATTCGGATGCTGCAGGTACACCGGCTCAGACCATAGAAAGAACCAATGTGGCGGATGAGTTGTATCTGCTGTCACTTTTCAGCCGGGTGAACTACGGGTATAAAAACAGATACCTGCTCACGCTGTCTCTCAGAGGGGATGCCACTTCCAGATTCTCTCCGGATACCCGGTGGGGTTTGTTTCCGGCAGCGGCCCTTGCTGTAAAACTGATTGAAAGTGATGCCCGATACTTTGGTAACCTCAAACTGAGGGCAGGCTGGGGTGTGACAGGGCAGCAGGCTATCGGCGGCTCATATGTATCACAGCCTATATATCAACTGAGTCTCAGCAATGCTGCTTATCAGTTTGGAGAGAGTTTTATCAATACCTACCGACCCAATGGATATGATGCCAGGATCAAGTGGGAAGAGACCACTACCTACAATCTCGGATTTGACTATTCCATCATCAAGGGCAGACTGAGCGGTACTCTGGATATTTATCAAAGAAATACCAAAGATCTTTTGAATTTTATTCAGGTGCCTGCCGGTACCAATCTGACCAACTTTATTTCCACCAACATCGGCAATATGGTCAATAAAGGCATAGAGATCGGGTTGAATATAGGAGCTATCAGTCAGAAAGATATCAACTGGGACATCAGCTTCAATGCAGCCTACAATACCAATGAAATCACCAAACTGACTGCCATAGATGACCCTACCTACATTGGAGTACTTACCGGCGGAATTGCAGGAGGTGTGGGCAGTAATATACAGATTCACAGCGTAGGCTATCAGCCGGCATCTTTCTGGGTATTCCAGCAGTTGTATGACGAAAACGGAAACATACTCGAAGGTCAGTTTGCCGACCTCAACGGTGATGGCAAGGTGGACGAACTGGACAAATTCCGCTACAAAAAGCCTGCACCTGACGTCATCATGGGTATCACCAGCAATTTCAAGTTTAAAAACTTTGATTTCTCTTTTGCCGGACGTGCCAATATCGGCAATTATGTATACAATAACGTAGCCACCGACATGGGTTATCTGCAAAGGTTGTATCACCCCACCAACTATCTTCAGAATGTACACCGGTCTGCGGTGGATAACAATGTGCTGCAGCAACGAAATCTGACTTTCAGCAATCATTTTGTGACCAACGCATCCTTTTTCAGAATGGATCATATGACAGCCGGATACAGTTTTGACAATTTATTGGGCAGATTCATGCGTATTTATGCGACTGTGCAGAATCCTTTCGTTATCACTGGATACAAGGGGCTTGATCCCGAGTTGGGCAATGGTATTGACAATAATGTATATCCGAGACCACGTACCTTCGTATTTGGGGTAAGCATAGATTTTTAAAAAAATAAAATAATTATAAAAGATGAAAAAGTTTTTGGCGTTAAGTTTTATTCTGACGATTACCACTTTAACATCATGCTTTAAAGACCTGGATACGGTGCCTCTGGATCCCAATCTGGTGACCTCAGCCACAGTATTCAATGACCCTTCGTCCTACAAAAAATTCCTTGCCAAGTTATATGCGGGATTTGCCGTTTCAGGACAGGAAGGACCTTCCGGACAAGCCGATATATCCGGTATTGATGAGGGATTCGGGCAGTATCTGAGAGGGTACTGGTACCATCAGGAACTGACCACCGATGAGGCCATTATTGGATGGAATGACCAGACCATCTGGGATTTCAATGATTTGAAATGGACACCTGCCGATGGATTTATCTTTGCTTTTTACAGCCGTATTTTCTATCAGATTCCTCTGTGCAATGAATTTTTAAGAGAGACCAGTGATGATAAACTGAATGCAGAGGAGTGTCCGGCCAACTCAGAAATGACATTGCAGATTACAGAAATGAAGCCAGATTTCTAAGAGCTCTGAGCTACTGGCATGCTTTGGATATCTTCAGAAATGTACCCTTTGTGACAGAGGCAGACAAAGTGGGTGCTTTTTTCCCGAAACAAATACAGGCTCAGGATTTGTTCAATTATATTGAATCTGAGCTGCTCGCCATAGAAAATCAGATGAAGGCACCACGCACCAATGAGTATGCCCGGGCAGACAGGGCAGCTGTATGGATGCTGCTGGCCAAACTTTATCTGAATGCCGAAGTCTATACCGGACAAAGAAAATATACCGAATGTCTTGCCGTATGTGAAAAGATTATCAATGCAGGATACAGTCTTGAGCCTAATTATTCCCATCTGTTTCTTGCAGATAATCACCGGTCCAAAGAAATCATCTTTCCCGTCGCTTTTGACGGTATCAATACCCGTACATGGGGTGGTATGACTTTTATCATCCGGGCAGGCATCGGCGGTTCGCTCGACCCTCTGAAATCCGGCGTATCAGGCGGTTGGGGTGGTACCAGAACGACCCGACAGTTTGTTGAGAAGTTTCCCAGCAATCTTACAGGTATCGTGGTGGATTACAATTACACCAGAAATCTGAGAGCTATTTACATTCCGGGTACATTGAATAATTTCAACGGGGTGGATGATACCAATAAACTTGCATCTCTCAACAACAGCAATGTCTATGAAGGTTACCGTTATTTCCCGCAGGATGGAATGGAGTTTGTCATTTTGAGATTCCCGAGTTCCACATTATCCGGCAAGCTCGGCGACAATGACGGAGATGGTAAACTCGAAACCAATGGCGCCAATATAAAGGTTCCGACCCGGGGATTGTATTACATCAGAGTGGATCTGACCACTGGTGTCAATACCTACCAGCTGGAGCGAAGAGATTTTGTCATCAGTGGCAATGCAGTACCCGGAGGCGAAAAACCTTTGGTGTGGGATGCAGCTTCCAACAGACTCCGGGTGACGGGAGAACTCAACGAAGGTAGCTTTGTCATCCGTGCCACCAACAATGCCGTCAGTTATGGAGACAATCAGCTGGATGGTATTCTGGAGTCTTCAGGTTCCATCAATATAGCCAGATCAGGGGGCTATGACCTGTTGCTGGATCTGACGAGACCGGACTACACCTACCAACTCAAGCTTACTTCATTTGACAGAAGGGGTATATTCGGCACTCAGGGGCAGAAAATTGATATTGAAACCTACGAAGATATCGGTATTTTTACCAATGGTTATGCGGTACTCAAATTTAAAAACATCACTTCAGATGGCAAGACAGGGTCCAATGTGGACTTTCCGGACACGGACTTTCCCATGTTCAGGCTTGCTGATGCTTATCTGATGGCAGCAGAGGCTATACTGAGAGGTGCAGCAGGCGGTACACTTGCCAAAGCCACAGAGTATTTTAATGCAGTACGTACCAGAGCCTATACCGGTACAGCCGGAAATATCACACCTGCCGAGCTGAATCTCGATCTTATACTGGATGAAAGAGCCCGGGAGTTGTACTGGGAGTGCCACAGGAGAACAGATCTGGTGAGGTTTAACAAACTGACCACCGCAGATTATCTGTGGCAATGGAAAGGAGGCGTTAAGCAGGGGAGGGCAGTGGATCCCAAGTATAATGTCTTCCCGATACCATCGGCAGATCTCAGCGCCAATCCCAATCTGAAGCAAAATCCGGGGTATTAAAACCCCCTGTCAATAAATAAAAAAAGCCCGCTCCAACCAGCGGGCTTTTTTTATTTGTAATGGATAACAGGGCGTTAAACAACAGTAAATCTATTACATTTTGAATTCTCTGCTGCGTCAGTTTCAGTACCAATAAGTATTGGTGTTTTACTATGTCTAATACTCGAAAGAGTGGACTTTATTGATTGTTCCAAACCTAATCTAAAGGTCCTGTTGCCATATTCGGGGTTAAGGAATGCTTAAAATGGCTATATCCTGATACTCTGCATACAGCTGCTCGTCTGTATGCACAGATCAACCCTCGGACAATGAAAGTATTTCTCTACATTCTGATGCCCTTGATGATGCTCACTTCCTGCACAAAGCCGGACGAAGCTATCCTGCCTTTAGTGGGCATTTTCAGGCTCATATCATCAGGTGGCCGGTCCGGTGGATATAGCCGTAAGTACTGACAAAGGCTCCAGATTGTTGGTGGATGCACCATTTAACGGGAAGGATTGGTTTGTGGTCAGCATTAAAGTGAGTGATTTGGACAAGGAAGTGAAAAAACTCCTGTTAAACGAGCAAAACCTCGACTGCTGTACAGAAATTTCCGGAGAGGGATTTTATTTCAACCAAAGCTTCGAGCTCAACTATACACTCCGACAGAATGGTAAAAAGCAGAGATATAAACTGGTGGGCACTAAAAGATAAAGATTACAACACTCCATCCAGTTCCCGCGGGTGCCAGAAAATTTTTTCAAAATCCACCACTTTATCATTTTCTATCCTGACTCCTTCTGCTTCGAGTTTTTGGCGCATCGTATCCGGTGTGGCAAAATGCAGTTTGCCGGATAATTCCCCTTTGCGGTTCACTACTCTGTGAGCAGGTATGACATCGTCCATACTGTGACATTGATTGAGTGCCCAGCCCACCATCCGGGCTGACCCCAGTGCCAGATAGTCTGCAATAGCTCCGTAAGTACTGACTCTTCCCACCGGGATCATGCAGGTGACATCATATACCCGTGTAAAATAGTGTGCTTGTGCCATACAGTCCATACATTTGCACAAAAATAGCCAATTACATGAAGCTGAAGGTATATGCTGCGGATATCACCAATCTCACTGATGCGAGATACTTTGCTGCTATGGGTGCAGATTATCTGGGTTTTAATTGTGATGAGGGACATCCGTCATTTATTGCCGAAGCTAAAATCCGCGAGATTATGGATTGGGTGGAAGGGCCGCAGGGTATTTTATTTTTTTCAGGCTGGCAGGATATCAGCGTCATGGAATCTTTATTGAATATTACCGGATGCACCGGTCTTCATGTTGGTTTGGCATATAATCCACACCATGTGCGGAGGCCGATACTCTTCAGGGATGCCTTACCGGATATGGTCAGTAATTTTGATTCTGTAAAGGATTTGAATATTGTAATCAAGATGGGTGCAGATTTACTTGGTAACAATCCGGATGAAGTCAGCCAATTATATAAATTATGCTGCGAATATTCGTGTTTTCTTGATTTTGGTCAATTGCCCGAAAATCTGGTGCCAATACTCGAAGTAATACAACCTGAAGGAATTGTATTGAGGGGTGGGGCGGAAGAAAAAACAGGGGTCAAATCCTTCGACTATCTGGATGCACTCTTTGATATTTTACAGGGTTGATTATTATCTGTTGGAAGCGATATAGTAATAAGCTGCACCAAAACAGTATTAAGGCTGGTGGTTTATCTCATCACATCTCTCTTTTTCTTACTGTCCTCTGCTCAATTCTCTTCTCATATTTTTCACCCTGAAATATTCTCTGTACAAAAATGCCGGGTATGTGAATAAAATTAGGGTCTAAGCTACCCACAGGTACAAGCTCCTCTACTTCTGCAATGGTAATATCGGCTGCACCACACATAACAGGATTAAAATTTCTCGCTGTTCCTTTGAAGATGAGATTACCGGTTTCATCACCTTTCCATGCCTTCACTATGGCAAAATCGGCTTTGAAGGCATGTTCCATGATGTGCATTTTGCCGTTGAATTCCCTGTACTCTTTGCCCTGTGCCACTTCGGTGCCGTATCCTGCCGGAGTAAAAAAAGCCGGAATACCCGCCTGAGCTGCCCTGCATCTTTCTGCCAGAGTGCCCTGAGGGATTAGTTCGACTTCAAGCTCACCACTGAGCATCTGCCTTTCAAATTCGTCATTTTCGCCGACATAGGAGGAAATCATTTTCCTTATTTGCCTGTTACGCAGCAATAATCCCAGGCCGAAATCATCCACACCGGCATTATTGGAAATACAGGTGAGGTCTTTCACCCCGAGCCTTACCAGCTCCGCAATCGAATTTTCAGGAATGCCGCACAGACCAAATCCTCCTAGCATCAGAGTCATTCCATCTGTGATGCCCCGGAGTGCTTCCTGTACATTTTTTACTTTTTTTGAGATCATAGGGATTCATTTGGTCAGGCAAATATACGTATTTCTGACAGGGGATCATTACAATACTGTATGATATACATTGAAGCTTTCCTCAGAAAACCCGGAGAGACAGAAGCTGCCCGGCAGTCAGGAGGCCGGTATGGATGATATAGAAGTTTTAAAAAAAGGGAGGAAAAATAAAAAGGGGACCTTTGCCCCCTTTTTACCACTATTTACTAACTAAAAACACTTACTAACAATACTGCACCGAGGAGTATCCAGGGTGCCATCACTGACAACTCTCTGAGGTAAGGATCCTTGATGCCTTCCTCCTGTCTGTAGGTATATCGGGAGTTTTTTGCCTTGATCTTTGAGTCGGACTGTACCAATCTGCTTCTGTACCAGTCCTTCGTTTCTGCAAAGAAAGACTTGGGCTTCAAGCCACTCCCCAAATGGTCCGCTGATATTAATATAGTTTGACATATTATAAAAATTTTTAATTTTTTTAAAATTTGGTTTAATCTTTTTTATGTTGCTTTATTCGGTATAATATTTATTGCAAACAAAAATTACCGAATTAAATTTGACATAATAACGCATTTATTCATTTTACGGTTGCATTGAACTGGGGATTTTAACACACTTTAACAGCCGGCAAATCCCCTGCGAATCAGAAAAACAACCACGTCAAAGCCATAACTCCGATTAAAATCCAGGGTGCCATAGCTAACAATTCCTTTTGATAGGGGCTGATGCCGGTTTTCGGATTTGACGGAGTATATCGCTGTTGTCTGGCTTTGGTACCATATTCTGACTGGATCAGCCGACTTCTGTACCAATCCTTAGTATCAGCAAAAAATGATCTGGGCCTTACACCATTCATAAAGGGTCCTGAGATGCTTATATAATTTGACATGACTGAAAATTTTAACGTTTTATAAAAATTTGGATATTACTAATCATTTTTAATTTTTCAGAATTTGTGCATTATTATTGCTGATATTCCGAATTTAATTTCACAATAATGACACTTTTTGAATCCCGGAAGTTGCATGCTTTGATTTTTTCAAGACGAATCCAAGGACAAATCCGACCAACCTTGTGTAATTATCGCAGACTGATTGGCGAATTTTCAGTACAAATTTGATTGCAGCCGGTGCCAGGAAACAAATTTGTTTGCATGAAACAGGGTGATATTACCCTAAAGTGAGGCTAAAACAAGATTATGCACCTGAAAAATAAATTACGGCCATTTGACCCATCTTGACAAAGTTCTGATCTGTCCACTCGGTATAAAATGTAATCATCCAGACTAATGTCACGACCTGATTACTTTTCTTTTGGCTTACTTTTTGCGGATAGGATATCAAAAGATAGATGTCATGACTTTGCGGCATTTCACATTTTTGGTACTGGCGGCTATGATAGCCGGATGTGCAGGCTCAAAACAATATTCCCGCCTCAAGCCCGGGGATATCATCATTACCCTGCAGAAAGGGGCATGCTTTGGCAAATGCTCGGTGTACAAATTAGATATTTATAAAAACAATATGGCAGTATATACCGGCACTGCCAATACTGAAAAACTTGGTGTATTCAGCAAAGAGCTCGATAAGAATGAAGTAAAGGCACTGATAAAAAAGTTCAGGGATATCGGGTTTATGGATATGCAGGAGCTGTATCCCTCTTATATCGAAGATTATGCTTCGGTCAGTATCTTTTTTAAGGATGGTAAAAAATCCAAAACTGTGACCGGAAAGGAGGACAGACCGGAAAGCCTCAAGCAGCTACAGATACAACTCGAGAAAATTGCCAACAGTCCCGGATGGAAGATGGAGGAAAAGCCTCAAATCATTCAGCCGGAGATCGAAAATGTGCCGGAGGTGCAGATTGATACCGAGATCATTATCGAGCCGCAGCCTAATGTCCACTTAGCCAGATGGTTTAAAAAATACGAGGCTTATGGAGCCTACCTGATAAAAAAAAATTGCCCCCAATCTCAATCTCTGGCTGATTACCTGGGATACATCACTATGAAGCCGGCCGATTTTCCTCAATCTCATCAGACAGGACCCTGAAATCAGTAAGGCTGAATTCAACAAAACCCTTAGTCCAAGAGAACACTAAAGTAGTCTGTCAAAATCTCCGCCCTGTAAAGAGAGCCTGGGCATTCCGCTGGTTGAAATCGTATTTCAAAAAGCTCAGGGCTGTGGATTTTACTCCTATGTAAAAACTGTACACCCCGTTGGTGGGTGCCCATGTGAAATTCATCTGCCAGCAGTGCAGGTCTCTCGAAAAAGTAAAAAACGGATACAGCAGCTCTTTTCGCTGGATGTCATAACCGATACTGCCGATATTCATATTCCAGTTTTTGGTGAGCGGTACACTGCCTGATATATTGACAGAATGTGAGGTGACGATAAAGGTATCTCTGCCATTCTGGTTGCGTATCTGAAAATTGTAGGCATGCTGAATGTTGAAATTTTCAAACCAGTCAGCCAGTGATATCTGTTTGATTTTGGGCCTGCCGGTAGCTGAGGGTGCAGTACCGGCATCACCTCTGCTACCCGGTAACTGCTCCTGTTGTGAAGGATTGCTTCCTCTGAAAAAATCCCTTACCTGCCTGAAGCTGAATCCCGTGGAAAACTGTCCGTTGAAATCCCGGAATTCCAGCAGCCTGTTTTTAGCCTCCCACACTGTCTGATTGATTCGTCGGTTGTTTATATGTACATAGGGTGTATAGGCCATACTGAAGACAAAATTGGTCAGTCCTTTGAGTACCCGGGTATTGCCCGTGATACGGAGGTCACTCCAATGAAAGGAATCGGCCGCAAAATTGTAACCTCCCGACATATTGATATTGTCAAAAAGTCTGATGATTTTTTCAGAAGTATCCTTTTTGGAAAAATATTTGGCTTCAAATACGTTCAGGATATTGAAGTTGAGAGCCATCTGTTCCTGCCCTCCGGTGAGGGTACCGAATGGTCCCTGCTGAAAGGGGTTGTACACCCGCTCCCTGTTGAATTCGGGTCTGGCGTCCGTATCCACCAGGGCCTGATATCTGTCGGCATTGGCAGGACTGTACACAAAATTGATGGCCGGCTTCATTACATGACGGAGTCCTCTCAGCCAGCCTTTGCTGAATTTCTGCGTACCGAATATCTGTGTATTCAGTGATATTCCGGTATTAAACCTCCGCAGGGCGTTGAATTCATTCACAAATGCTTTTTGAACAGATCCAAAAGTCGTATCGCTCCTTACAATCTCTCCATCCCCGGTACGGATTGTATCAAAATTTATAATCAGCGTGGGGTCAAAGCTTTCCTGATATTTTTTCAGTAACCAGAATTCTTCATAATTGATACTTGGGGCCACATTGATATACCGGAGTATGCGAAAGTTGGTACTTACATTTCCTCTGTGGGACATCCCGGTCTGAAAATTTCTCAGTGTCTCTGCCGTAAATAAAGTGGTATCCGTGGTCTGGACATAGTTGCGCAGTTCTGAATTGTATGATACAGCAATATTGTCCGTCCATCTTTCCTTTGTGGCATTTTTTTTCCGGAAGGGATTGATGGTATTCATCCTGAGACTGATATTGGGCAGGGTGATATCCACCAGTCTGGTCTGTGTATTCTGGCTATGTCTGAATTCGGCATTGAAGCTGAACGGTGTGCCGGGCATGTCATGCGAAAAGGAAAAATTGGAAGAAATGGTATTGGTGAAAGTGGCTACCGGATTCTCGAAGGTACGTTGGTCATAGCGGTTGGTCTGCAGATTGATACTGCCACCCATCCTTCTGAAAGGATGTGCCTTGCTGTCCTGATTGTGGGTCAGGGCAATGTTGAATGAACGGCTCGATTGCTTGCCGCCGGTCCGGAGGTCATCAATGATATTATTGGTATATCCCAGCCTGAAATTGCCTGAATAGCCATACCTTTTTTTATAAGTGGTGTTGATGCGCAGTGCATGTGTACCCCGGGTATAAATGTCTCCCGTAACCCTCAGGTCCACACTGTTGCTGATCGGAAAGTAATAGCCCACTTCTCTGAACCCCAGGCCAAACTGCTCATTATAATCATAGCTGGCCGGAAAAATCAATCCGGATGACTTGCCTTTGATCAGCGGGAAAAACCCAAAAGGTAATACCACCGGTGAGGGTACTCCGGCAAACTCGAGTTGGGCCATACTCATCACCGCTACCTTGCCCGGCACAAATTTCATTTTGTTGGTACGTATGCCATAATGGGGCGGATCATGATCACAGGTAGAGATGATGGCTACCTTATTATTCACAATATCATCTACCTGAAGACTGTCAGCTCCTTTGAGGATCATTTTGGTACGATCGCCGAAAAGGGTAAACTCCCCTTCCTTGGTCTGGGCTTTCTGCACTAATCCTTTGCGGGTTTTGAAATTGTACCTCATTTCCTGATAGGTAAACTTATTGGTACCATCCGTAAATTCAGGTTTTTCCCGCAGTTTGCCGTCCGGGCCTTTCACAGCAAAAGCTTCCACCACGTTTTCATCAAACTTCAATACAATATAGCCTGCTTTCACTTTGAAAGAGGTGTATTCCAGAAATGCACTACCCCAAAGGTGTACCACGTTATTAACCAGATCGGTGTAGGAGGAATCTTTGGCACCATAGATCACATCTGCTTCGAGCGAATCCTTGGACAGGCGGTAGCCTCTGTCCGGCAATGTGTCTCCGAGAGATATCTGTCCGGTGAAATCCGTTGCCGTACTGTCAGCTCCGGGAATACGGAGCATCCTGCTGAAGTTGACGATAGTGTCCGGTATTTTGACCGGCAGGGTATCTGATAAAGGTGTGACCTGTGCCGAAAGTGGTATGATATTTGATATTAAAAAAATATATATTATGTAATATATTAATTTCAAGCCTTTTGTAAAGTATATATTATGAAAAAGTATTATATTTGTCCTTTCATTCGCAAAAATACGCCAATGCGCCCAATATCCGAGTACAATATGAAAACTAAAATTCTTGCCATAATGCTGCTCTGCGCAGCAACTCTGACCCATGCCTCTAACGTAAAAGAGCTGATGAAAAGTACGAATGCTGCCTTTCAGGCTGAGGCTTCGGTGGGTGCATTCAGTGATTATCACAACAAAATCGTATTCATGAAGCATCCCGGCAGGAAGAAGGTAAAAAAGGTGGTGATTGATGCCGGCCATGGGGGGCATGACAGTGGTTGTGCGGGCAAAAATTCGCTGGAGAAGAATCTGACGCTGCAAATGGCTTTGAAACTCGGCAATTTCATCAGTAATGCTTATCCTGATGTCATTGTATTACAGACCAGGACAGAAGATGTCTTCATTCCACTTTTCAGACGTATTCAGTATGCTAACGAAGAGGATGCAGACCTTTTTATCTCTATACACTGCAATTATATTTCCAACAAGCAAACCAAAGGGACAGAAACCTTTGTCATGGGATTGCACCGTGCTGCCGACAATCTGGAGGTAGCCAAGCGTGAAAATGCCTCCATACTGCTTGAGCACAATTACCAGCACAACTATGATGGATATGACCCCAATTCACCGGAAGGACACATTATTCTATCGATGTATCAATGTCTATCTGGATAAGAGTATAGAATTTGCCTCGGTATCGAAAATGCATTCGGAAGGAGAGGATTTACCAAATCCAGAGGCGTAAAGCAGGCCGGCTTTGCAGTTTTACGAAGGTCTTCCATGCCGGCGGTATTGGTGGAAACCGGTTTTCTGAGCAATGAGGAAGAAGAAGCCTATCTAATCTCAGAAGCTGGTCAGAATGCCATTGCTGCATCAATACTCAAATCTTTTGAAAGCTTTTATGACAAATATCTGAAGGAAGAGATATATGCGGTGCAATCTAAGGAAGGAGACAAACCCGACCCTAAAAAGGAATCCGGTAAAAAACAGCCTGCTGTATCCGAATCACCTGCACCCAAAGAGATCAAAGCTGCTCCTGAATCCAAAGTGGCTGTAAATACACAAACCGTGGTATCTACTCCTAATGCTGACGCAGGTGCATCCTTTGCTGTACAGATAGCCGCCCTGAAAAATGCCCAGGCTGATATGGACTCGGCACAACTGAGGAAAATCGGCAAGCTGTCAGTCAAAAAACATGGCGAAGTCCATAAATATCTGGTAGGCAACTTTCCCTCTCACGAAGAAGCTACCAAAGCTAAGGAACAACTGCACAAAATCGGATATTCCGGTGCATTCGTAGTGAATATGAATAAGATGTGACGAAATAAACCGAACTTTTAATTCATGCATTGGTTATTATACTAATTTTGCTCCCCGATACGGGATAATAATAACAATTGCATGTCCAGAGAACTTAAAATCGGTATTCTTACATTTATTGTTTTAGTGGCTATGATTTGGGGATACACCTTTCTCAAAGGTACCAATCTGCTGTCTAAATCCACTACAGTACATACCACCTATCCCGATGTGTCAGACCTCAATGTAGCCTCACCGGTTTTAGTCAACGGTTTCAGGGTGGGCACTGTGACTAAAATTGTGCTCAACAAAGAGAATGTGAGATTGATGGATGTGTATTATGAAATTGAAGGAGATTATAAAATTCCCGTGACTGCCGTGGCTGTGCTTAAAAATATGGGACTGGTAGGCGGAAGAGGTATATTTCTTGAATTTGATAAGATCTGCTCAGGTCCCGACTGTCTAAAGGATGGTGGCGAGCTCAAAGGTAAAACCCTCGGTATGATAGGGTCGATGCTGGGTGAAAATGAAATGGGTGCCTACACTTCAGAACTGTCCATGTCACTTAGATCGGTGATCGGCAGTATAGGCGCTGAAGGAGAGCCCGGAGCATTCAATGAGATATTCAGACAGCTGGAAGCTATCTCAAAAAATCTGAATTCCATCACTGCTACCACCAACAGTCTGATGAGTCAATCCTCACAAAACATCAATGCCACCATACAGAATCTGAGCAGTATCACAGAGAGCATTGCCAGAAACAACAAAAAGATAGAAAACTTCCTCTCCAGTCTGGATAAGATGTCCGGAGACCTGGCCAACGCCAATCTGGGCAGTACTGTAAATAAAACCAATGCCACATTGGATGAGACCAAAATTGCACTGCAGGAACTCAAAACCACCCTCTCTACTTCCAATAATACAATGAAAGAATTGGGTGAAGTCATGCAGAAAATAGAAAATGGGGAAGGCACCATGGGCCTTCTGGTCAATGATAAAAAGCTCTATGAAAATCTGAACGCCACCTCCAAAAATATGGCGCTTTTATTGCAGGATCTCAGACTTAATCCCAAAAGATACGTCAATGTATCCGTCTTCGGCAAAAAGCAAAAGGAATACACACTGCCGGAGAATGATCCCGCCCTGAAAGTGAATATGCAGTAATTTAAGCTCATTTACTTTATCCATTCTTTCCAATCAATTGAAGGGCGAATGTTTTTGTCCTACCCTCTATTGACTGTAGCCAGAATCTGGTAATCAGGTAATTTTTTGGGGGGACGACCAATTTATCCCTTAGCTCCAATCCATAATTTCTTTTCATATCAAAGTATCATAGCAGGATTATGTCATCAGAAATTCGTCATGAGGGTTGAATCAGTAATAGTATAACCTCTTTTGTGAATAAGTCTTAGCATACCATTAAGGAGAAAGAGTGGAAGTGATCCGCCTTGGCGGAGATTTAATTTGAAGACATTTCAGTTTGTAAAGGATTTCTTGTGTAAAGCTATGTTACTATTGTTAGCTTACAGGATGACGGTTTTAAAAATTTCAAGTTAAAAATCTGGGTTGTGATCATTGTATAATGCGAATTCAACTGCCTGATAAACAGAGAAAGCCAGATATACCTCAAGTACACCTGGCTTTCCTAATTATGAAAAAGAAATTTAATTATCCTTCCAGCTTGAACTTCACAGGCAGGGTGTAAAGTACTTTCACCGGTCTTCCTCTTTGTTTGCCGGGAGTCCACTTTTTACCCATGTTATTCATGCCCAGCACTACTGCTTCAGCAGCAGCTCCACATCCGGCTCCGATATCCCGTACTACTTTTGTTTCGGATATGGAACCATCTTTATCAACTACAAACTGAATAACTACCTGACCTTCCACACCGTTTTCTCTGGCGATTGCCGGATATTTCAGATTCTTATAGATGTATTCGAGCATTTTTTGCTTGGCACAGGCTTCTTTTTCAGCATCTGTACCTGCCATATCCTCACAGCCCGGAAATCTCGGCATCTGCTCTACCACCTTGAAGATTTCTTCTTCTACCGGCTTGGGAGGTGGAGGTGGCGGTGGAGGTGGTGGTGCTGCCTTTTTTTCTTCTTTGGGGGCTTCCACCTTGGTTTCTTCGGTCACGTCCTGACTCTTGAATTCCACCTTATCTTCGATGACTTCTTCGTCAGGTACCTCCTGAATGACAGGTGGGGGTGGCGGCGGTGGTGGGGGTGGTGGCTCTGCTGTACGGGGTATTTCTACTTCTACTTCATCCTCCAGATCCAATGCTCCCTCAGGAATCACCACACTGTGTTCATAGGCTGTCCAGCTGATAGTGACCAATGCAATGGCTACAGCTGCTGCCATACCAAAGTTGAAAAATACAGATGAGTTTCTGAAGACATCCACTTCCGGGAATTTACTCCTTGAAGCCAAAGACTTATCTTTATTGTCTTTGTTGGCTTCCAGAAGATCCTTGTAGGAATAACTCCTGTATTTTCTTTTGAAATAGACAATGAGTCCGATAATAATCAGGGATATGACTAAAACAACCCCCAAGACTCCTGCCGTTGAAAATTCGAGCTCCTTAAACATAAGTCTTAATTGTTAAATTGATTAAATATCAAAATGCCCGCAAGTGCACCTAAAGTATTGGCTATTATATCATCTACTTCAAAGGTTCTTCCGTTTGAAGAGTAAAATTGGATAATTTCCATTAAAACACCAAAGCTTATGGAAAAAATTATCACAAAAAATCTGATACGACTGATATGACTCAACCCTTTGCACCACAGAAATGTCATGATGAGATATACGACAAAATGTCCCGCTTTATCCCAGCTGAACAAATCAAACATCATTATGGCTCTGATATTTCTTATCGATGCCACTGACAGCCACAAGGTCAGAACAGTCCAGATGATAGCCAGCCTCAAAAATAGTACCCTGTTCAACATTTTGAAGGTTTCATTATATCAGATGTTAATTTAAGCTGTTTTGGTGTATGCAGCAATAATTTTTATGCAATTACCAAATCTTCTGCAGGTACTGCTGTCACGCAATCCGTAAGCGGGTCATATGAGCCTAAGGATACCTGAATTATGTTATTTTCCTCCCTGTTTTCAGCTTTGATTTTGATTTTCAGATAGTTATCTGTAAATCCACTCCAAAGGCTGTCAGTATTGCTGTCTTTTTCAAGCAGTACAGGTCGCACAGTGCCTGCAAATCTGTCTGCAAACTGCTTTTTCTTTTTTTGAGAGAGGATCCTGAGCATCTCATTGCGCTCCCGTCTGACTTCCATAGGTACCCGGCCGGGCATAGAGGCAGCCGGTGTATCTGATCTTTCAGAGTAGGTAAATACATGAAGGTAGGATACATCCATATCTTTTATAAACTCATAGCTCTCTGTAAAATCCGTTTCTGTTTCTCCGGGAAATCCTACGATCACATCCACACCGATGCAACAATCCGGTATTACTTTTCTGATGTAATCCACCCTCCGTCTGTACAATTCTCTGAGATACCTCCGTTGCATGGACTTGAGTATTCTGTCGCTGCCTGACTGCAGAGGAATATGAAAATGAGGCATAAATTTTTGCGAAGAGGCTACAAAATCAATGATTTCATCTGTAAGTAAATTGGGCTCAATGGACGAAATACGGTAACGCTCAATACCCTCAACCCTGTCCAGTGCTTTGATCAGGTCAATAAACGTGGCTTCCTTTTTGGGTCGTATCCCCTCTATGACTTCCG
The DNA here is from genome assembly GCA_016716335.1 of Saprospiraceae bacterium. Taxonomy (GTDB): domain Bacteria; phylum Bacteroidota; class Bacteroidia; order Chitinophagales; family Saprospiraceae; genus OLB9. Next base: position 67,783 of record JADJWN010000007.1, read on the forward strand.
TTCCATTGCCAAAATCTCCCAGATTTACGCCCGTCAGCACTATTTCTTTTACCCCGAGTTCTGCTATTTTACGGGCATTGGCTATTACATTTTCCAGACTGTCACTCCGACTTCTCCCTCTGGCTTTGGGTATCGTACAGAATGTGCATTTATAGTCGCAGCCATCCTGCACCTTAAGGAAGGATCGGGTACGGTCACCAAATGAAAAAGCATCATAAAAGCTGTTGACTTCTCTGATTTCACCCGCTTTGACCAATCCTTTTCCGGGAGCTTTCACCAGATTGTCCACATAGTTGAGAATGTTGAATTTTTCTCCGGCTCCAAGCACAAGATCTACTCCCGGAATGGAAGCGATTTCTTCCGGTTTCAGTTGGGCATAACAACCTACCACTACTATCTTGGCATCGGGAGAGTATTTGAGGGCCCGACGCACCTCATACCTGCATTTTTTATCTGCAAATTCTGTAACTGAACAGGTATTAAGAACATAAAGGTCTGCCCCATCCTCAAAGTCCACAGTGGTAAAACCATGCGACTCAAAAGATCTGCGGATGGAGGATGTTTCTGAAAAATTCAGTTTACAACCCAAAGTATGAAATGCTACAGTGCCGGGTGTGGACATAACTATTTGAAAATAAGGCGCAAAGATAGGGGTTTTGAATTTTTTACTGATTATCCTTTTTGCTTTTTCCTTGGATTTCTCCGGATTTTCCGGGAATTTCAGCATCCGGTTCACCTCCTTCCGGCTCCTCGATATCAGGATATCCATATAATTCATGCATGATATCCTTAAGATTTCTGAATCCTGACCGGGTCAGGGAGTCCCTCCAGAAGCTGTCCTGCATTATCATGTAAAAAGTATCGGGCGATATGCCGATCCGGAACGGACATGCTACTTTGGCGTTTACTTCTTCATTTACCTCGAATTTCTCCTGCGTGATTTTGGCAAAATTCTTATCTATGGCCAGAGAATACCAGAAATTACCCACGATGGGTAGTGCCATTGCTGCTCCACTACCTAATGCCATGGTCTTAAATCGTACTGCCGGACTGGGCCCACCTACCCATGCACCGGTGACCAATGAGGATTGAAGGCTATAAACCATCCATCTGCATGATTTTGTGTAGTACCGGTTTTGCCTGCAAAATCCCCGTGAGGGACGTACTGACTACGAAGTCTGTTACCTGTGCCGTTGGTAATCACGGCCTGCATCATCCGGGTAACAGTAGCGGCTTCTTCTTCAGATAGTGCTGCAGTGCGTACAAATTTCTCAGGATGCAACTGCATTTCCTCTTCATAGTCATATATGATATTGCCATATCTGTCTTCGATCTTCAGTACACTCACCGGCTCAGGTCTATATCCTTTATTGGCAATGGTTCCATATACTTTCATCATTTCAAACAAAGGGATATCTGCTGCACCGAGGCTGATCCCATATTCTCTGGGCAATGTGGTATTGATACCCATGGCCTTGGCCAGGTCAATGGTTTTTTGGATGCCTACCTTATCAATCAGCTGGGCTGCGATGACATTAGCCGAGTAGGTAAGTCCTCCGATTACCGAGTAATATCCGCCATAGCTTTCATCCGAATTCCGGGGAGACCAGTCTTTGATGGTGACTTGTTGGTTGGGAATAAATTTACATGGGGATATACTGTCCTTTATGGCAGCTGCATATACAATGGGTTTGAAAGTTGAGCCTACCTGTCTTTTGCTGAGAATATGATCATACTTGAAATATTTGAAATCCGTTCCTCCCACCCATGCTTTGATATAGCCTGATTTGAAATCCATGGCCATAAATCCGCAATTCAGCAAGGTGAAGTAATATCGTACAGAATCCAGCGGAGTGAGCATGGTATCTTTTTCTACCGGTATTTTATCCCATGCAAATATTTTCATACTTACCGGAGTATTGAAAATCTTATCAATCGAGTCCTGAGGAATATTCTGTTCAACCAGACCGGTATATCGCTCACTTTTTTTCACCTGTTCTTCAATCCACTTGTCGTCGCCCCAGGGTTTTTCATTTTTATATCCCTGCCAATGCTTGACAAATTCCTTTTGGAGGTATGAGATATGCTTGAATACAGCCTGTTCGGCAAAATACTGCATTCTTGAGTCCAGTGTGGTTTTAATTTTCAATCCATCCGTGTAGAGGTTATAGGATCCACCATCAGCTTTGGTCAGATTGCGAAGGATTGAAGGAAGCACTTTGGTCCGCAGATATTCGCGAAAATAGGTAGCAAGTCCGTCATTATTGCCTATATCATCATGGGCCTTTGCAGTAATCGGAGCTTCTGTCAGTTTTTCATACATTGTCTCATCTATGGCTCCCTTGTTAATCATATTGGATATGGTCACCATTTCATCGGATTCAAACCTGAAATCCTTGTTTTTCAGCATTTGAGACAACACGAGATTTCTTCTTTTTTTCGAATTTTCGGGGTTACGGACCGGGTCGAGAGCAGTAGTCGCTTTGAGCATCCCAATGAGTGTGGCTGCCTGGTCGGCAGTCAGTTCGGCAGGTTTTTTATTGTAAAAGTACCGGCTTGCCTCCTGAATGCCATATCTGTTGCCGCCAAAAGGAACCGTATTCAGGTACATAATGAGCAGTTGCTCCTTATTGTAGATCTTTTCAAGTTTGATACTGATGATATTTTCACGCACTTTGTTGATGAACAGTGAAAGTCCGGGTATGTGGTAATTTCGTCGTGGGTAAAGATTTTTAGCCAGCTGCTGACTCAGAGTAGATCCTCCTCCCAATGATTTTGTCTGTGTGGCAATACCTTTGAATACCCTCATCCACGATCTGAGGTCAATGCCGCTGTGTTCGAAAAACCGCTTATCCTCAATTGCCAGCAGTGCGGTGATCAGGTATGGAGAGATACTGTCCAGCTCGATGTTGGTTCTGTTTTCAGTGTAATACTTTCCTATCAGGATACCGTCCGATGAATAAACTTCCGAGGCATTGGCAGTTTCAATATTTTTAAGTTCTGACTTGCCGGGAATGTGCCCAAAGACTCCTATCCAGGTTAAAAAGATAACCAGCAGGAGGGCTGTCAGAAAATACCCGATAATCCTTCCTGTCCAGCTTAAAACCAGAGCCTCTCTCGGGTTTCGTTTTTTGTAATCCTCCCAGATTCTTCGGATAGGTTCGGTTTTATTTTCGTACCATGCAGTGTAAGGCCTTAGCCAGGATCTGACCGGATCTGTCAATTGACTGAAAGCATGGAGAAGGTTGTTAAACCACCTGTTGTTTTTCAATAGATTCATATTATCACAGGGCAAATATATAGAAATAGTTTAGATCGGAACGTCAAGCTCAGATAATGATGTAATGAACAGAAGTGGTTTTTTGTGGTCGCAATCAGGTGATATAAAGTCCTGCACTTCATCTGGTATTATGCACCGGAAAATCGCCGCTTGCAGACGGGCAGGTATTACGGTCTGAATTGGCTGCAATATAGTTCGTTTTGCTTATTTCACCTAAGTGGGCTGTTAAAACTCATAAAATCTTTATTTCACTGCCATTTCAACCCTCATCGTGAAGCTCTGACATAACCCGGCAATAACAGATAGGTAAGCACATTGTTACATCTCAATACCACATAAAATAAAAAAGCCACGCTGCACAGAGTACAGCATGGCACTAAAAAACTGAACTTATTCTGTATTTATTGCCTTACCAACTTTTTGGTAATTGAATTATTGCCGTTGTTAAGCCTGACATAATATAATCCTGATTTCAGGTCTGAAATATCCAATGTTTGTCCTCCGGGATTTACCATCTCCATATTTATCAGTCTGCCCTGAATATCAAATATCTGTAATTGTGCAGGTTTGCCTGATAATCCTTTGAATACGATCTGAGTCTGATTATGTGCAGGGTTGGGTGAAATGGTAAAGTCTGAACCTCCCTGAACATCCCCGGTGGAAGATGGTGGAAGCAGTACAGCGTCTATGACATGGACAATCCCATTTTCTGTCACTATATCTGCCACTGTTACTCTGGCATCGTTAATAAAAATACCTGAACTGTTGATTGTCACAGTAAGCACTTCTCCCAGGATAGTAGTGATGGTCTGTCCATTGGTTAATGCTGAGGAAGGTACTGCTCCGGGTACTGCATGGTATAACAATATATCGGTAAGCAAACCGGTGGGATCGCTGAGCAGACTTTCTATGGTACCTGCCGGCAATGCATTGAATGCATTATCTGTAGGAGCAAAAACCGTTAGAGGACCTGCTGTTGCCAATATTCCGTCAAGACCTGCTGCCCTTACAGCTGCTTCAAGGATATTATGATCCGGAGAGTTAACAATGATGTCCCAGATTGTTATCCTGTCATCTTCTGGTATAAGTACTGCATCAATTACATGAACAACCCCGTTGTCGGCACGCAGGTCAGCAACTGTAACCCTTGCATTATTGATAAATACACCTTCATCATTTATGGTTACGGCAATATCTTTGCCGTTGAGCGTAAGATATTGAGTGCCATTTTCAAGCTCGTCAGAAAACACAGCTCCTTCCAGAACATGATAGAGAAGTAAATCTCTCAATGCACCTTGCGGATCTGCGACCAATGAAGCTATCAATTCTTCAGGAAGGGCCAGAATGGCATCATCTGTTGGGGCAAATACCGTAAACTGTCCATCACTCCTTAGCGTCTCACTCAGGCCGGCAAGTTCTATCACGGCACTCAGCAGAAAATGATCCTGTGATTGATTGATGATATCCAGGACAGTGCGTTTCGGCAACAGCACGGCATCAATCACGTGTACCACTCCGTTGTCAGCACGGATATCCGCTATAATTACCCTGGCATCGTTGATAAATATTCCTTCCGGTGAAAAACGAACTACAACGTCCTGACCATTCAGCGTGGTAATTCTCTGGCCATCAAACAGATTATTGGACAAGATGCTGTCACCAACCAGATGATATGCAAGCACATCGGACAGTAATCCATAGGGGTCAGCCAATAATTCATCAATTGCCTCCTGTCCGAGGGCCAGAATTGCATCATCAGTGGGAGCAAACAGCGTAAAGGGGCCATAACCTTCCAAAGGCAGAGAGAATTCTGCAATATCCAAAGCAGTTTCCAGCAATGTATGTACCGGAGAATTTCTCACTACATCTACGATGGTGGAATCAGGTGCCAGCAATACGGCATCTATTACGTGAACAACTCCATTGTCTGCAATTAAATCTGTAATAGTCAGAGGGATATCATTAATAAATATGGCATCTGCTGTAACTCTCGCAGTAACAGTTTTTCCATTCAGAGTGAGATAATAAGGGAATTCATTTCCATAAAACTCAAAATTTTCCTGGGTAATAAATTCATTCAGCGCATGATATAAAAGAACATCGGTCAGGGCCTGCGGATTAGCGAGCAAAGCCTCAACGGTGCCGGCAGGTAATGCTGCAAAAGCTGCATCCGTAGGAGCGAATACCGTGAATGGACCTTCTCCTTTCAATGCGGATTCCAATCCTGCTGCAATTATGGCTGCTTCGAGGGTATTGTGATCCTCAGAGGCTGCAATGATATCAAAGACTGTATTAGTATTGGAAGGTGGAAGCAATACCGCATCAATCACATGTACCACTCCATTAGCTGCTGTGATGTCTGCCATCGTTACTCTGGCATTATTGATGAATACTCCGTCATCATTGATGGTAACGGTCACATTTGCTCCATTGAGCGTGAAGATCAATTGGCCGTCAGCAAGATCAGATGATAAGAGGGTTCCTCCTGACACATGGTATGCCAGAATGGAGGTCAGCGTTGGAATATCTTCCAGTAATGCTTCAATTGTGCCCGGAGGCAAAGCTGCAAAAGCATCATCGGTCGGAGCGAACACAGTGAAGGGGCCTTCGCCGCTGAGAGCACCGTCAAGTCCGGCAGCAAGAATGGCAGCTTCGAGGGTATTGTGGTCGTCAGAACCGGCAATGATATCAAACACAGTAGTGGTAGATACAGGAGGCAGGAGTACGGCATTGATGACATGCACCACACCGTTGTCTGCTGTGATGTCAGCGACAGTGACCTGTGCATTATTGATAAAAACACCTTCATTGTTTATAGTCACGGTGATATCAGCACCGTTGAGGGTAGGTATCACCATATTGTCAGAGAGGTCAGTGGATCGTACATCCCCGGAAGCGACATGATAGGTAAGGATAGCGGTCAGCGCCGGAATGTCATTGAGCAGGGCTTCGACAGTGCCGGCAGGAAGAGCTGCAAAAGCATCATCGGTCGGAGCGAATACGGTGAAGGGGCCTTCGCCGCTGAGAGCACCATCAAGTCCGGCAGCAAGAATGGCAGCTTCGAGGGTATTGTGGTCGTCAGAACCGGCAATGATATCAAATACAGTAGTGGTAGATACAGGAGGCAGGAGTACGGCATTGATGACATGCACCACACCGTTGTCTGCTGTGATGTCAGCGACAGTGACCTGAGCATTATTGATAAAAACACCTTCACTATTTATAGTCACGGTGATATCAGCACCGTTGAGGGTAGGAATCACCATATTGTCAGAGAGGTCAGTGGATCGTACATCTCCGGAAGCGACATGATAGGTAAGGATAGCGGTCAGCGCCGGAATGTCATTGAGCAGGGCTTCGACAGTGCCGGCAGGAAGAGCCACAAAAGCATCATCGGTCGGAGCAAATACGGTGAAGGGGCCTTCGCCGCTGAGAGCACCGTCAAGTCCGGCAGCAAGAATGGCAGCTTCGAGGGTATTGTGGTCATCAGAACCGGCAATGATATCAAACACAGTAGTGGTAGATACAGGAGGCAGGAGTACGGCATTGATGACATGCACCACACCGTTGTCTGCTGTGATGTCAGCGATAGTCACCTGAGCATTATTGATAAAAACACCTTCACTATTTATAGTCACGGTGATATCAGCACCGTTGAGGGTAGGAATCACCATATTGTCAGAGAGGTCAGTGGATCGTACATCCCCGGAAGCGACATGATAGGTAAGGATAGCGGTCAGCGCCGGAATGTCATTGAGAAGGGCTTCGACAGTGCCGGCAGGAAGGGCTGCAAAAGCATCATCGGTCGGAGCGAATACGGTGAACGGGCCTTCGCCGCTGAGAGCACCGTCAAGTCCGGCAGCAAGAATGGCAGCTTCGAGGGTATTGTGGTCGTCAGAACCGGCAATGATATCAAACACAGTGGTGGTAGATACAGGAGGCAGGAGTACGGCATTGATGACATGCACCACACCGTTGTCTGCTGTGATGTCAGCGACAGTAACCTGTGCATTATTGATAAAAACACCTTCATTGTTTATAGTCACGGTGATATCAGCACCATTGAGGGTAGGAATCACCATATTGTCAGAGAGGTCAGTGGATCGTACATCTCCGGGAGCGACATGATAGGTAAGGATAGCGGTCAGTGCCGGGATGTCATTGAGCAGGGCTTCGACGGTGCCGGCAGGAAGAGCTGCAAAAGCATCATCGGTCGGAGCGAACACAGTGAAGGGGCCTTCGCCGCTGAGAGCACCATCAAGTCCGGCAGCAAGAATGGCAGCTTCGAGGGTATTGTGGTCGTCAGAACCGGCAATGATATCAAATACAGTAGTGGTAGATACAGGAGGCAGGAGTACGGCATTGATGACATGCACCACACCGTTGTCTGCTGTGATGTCAGCGACAGTGACCTGAGCATTATTGATAAAAACACCTTCATTGTTTATAGTCACGGTGATATCAGCACCATTGAGGGTAGGAATCACCATATTGTCAGAGAGGTCAGTGGATCGTACATCCCCTGAAGCGACATGATAGGTAAGGATAGCGGTCAGCGCCGGGATGTCATTGAGCAGGGCTTCGACAGTGCCGTCAGGAAGAGCTGCAAAAGCATCATCGGTCGGAGCGAACACAGTGAAGGGGCCTTCGCCGCTGAGAGCACCGTCAAGTCCGGCAGCAAGAATGGCAGCTTCGAGGGTATTGTGGTCAGGGGAATTGACCACCACATCTACTACGCTCTGGCTATTCAACTGTCGAACCGAGAGTAAAACCAGTAATAAAAATAGTAAATTTTTGAGTTTCATGGTTCAATTTTTTGGTTACTTAATATCTAATGGTATGCAAATCATCATTAAAAGGTTGCCCGGCAAGAAAAATTTTGTTTAAAAATTTTTAATCGAAACATAAACACAATAAAATTGTTTCCACAGGCAACCTTTTAGGTATTCCTTTCACATATTAATATTATTATGACTGAACTCACTGTGTTGGAATGTATCCGGGGCAATCGTACGGCTCAGAAAGAGCTGTATGATAAATATGCCGGCAGCATGTATGTACTCTGCCAACGATACTTCCAATGTCGTGAAGAAGCAATGGATGCACTTCAGGAAGGCTTTATTAAAGTATTCAAAGATTTAGGTCAATTCGATGCAGCAAAGGGAAGTTTTGTGCAGTGGATACGAAGAATATTTATAAATACCTGCCTGGAATTATTAAGAAAACGGAAAATGATTTTTTCTGATATCAATGAAATGTATGATTTGATGGAAGAGAATGTGAATGCATTGGATAATCTCGGACTGAAAGATCTGGTAAGTTTGATACAAAAACTTCCGGATGGTTATCGCACTGTATTCAATTTGTATGTAATCGAAGGTTATTCTCATGCAGAAATAGCCGGAATGCTCAATATAACTGAAAACACCTCCAAGTCCCAGTTATTCAAAGCAAAAAATGCATTAAAAAAAGCGTTTGACATGGCATTCAATTATTACGAGTATGAGTCCAAATGAGAATTTAGAAAGTTTTTTCAGGAAAATATTTAATACTCCTCCGCCTAAGGAGGATTGGAATACGCCAGATGAAAGGGTGTGGGAAAATGTGAGGAAGACTCTGGATGATGAACAAAAAAAGCGGGTTAAAATTCACTTTCTTCCATTATTGTTTTTACTGATTACCCTCTCTTCACTGGGCACCGCATTGTATCAGTTTCAGATGAATGCAGAAAAAGATAATCAAATTATTTCATTGAAAAAACAACTGTCAGATTGTGCATTACTAAAGGAAAATTCATTCGCAACAAAAAATGACAGTGCTGAAAAGATTTTGAATATTCCATCCATTTCTGCTCCAAATACCAATGCAACAATACTGAAAAGATCACCGGAATTAAAATACAGAACTTTACACGCTAAAAAGCTATCAACTCCTGATCCGTCCTACAATACAAAAGAAGAAATGGATTCTGATGAACCCAGGATTACTGTAACCAATATTGACGAAGCTCCATCCGCTGAAGGTCCATTGGTAAGTCAAAACGCAAATATCAGTGAACCAGACGACAAAGAATTAATGGATGTCCAAGGAGGAGAAGTATTAATAGCCCATGAAAAAGACATAAATGCTACCTCAATCCATAATTATATCAATCAGGATAAGTCTGAACTATCTGCTGATAGAGTTTATGAATTAAGTATCCTGACGGGTGGCAGAAAGTACCATTTACGCAGTGACCGGATTTCGGGCAACCAGGATGGATTGGTGCAGGAATATTTCCGGAATGTACCGGTGTTTGGTCTTCAGGTCAGAAGGCAGTTGAGCAACAGCCTGAAGGCAAGTATCGGTCTGGTATATAATCAGAGAAAATTAATCAGCAATTATATCATTCACAACGAGTATAATCATCACCATGAATCTGTGGCCCCTGACGGCACCGTGGACTATGTCCTTCATCAACAGTTAGCCACAGGAAATGGCGAAATAGAAGTCGAAATGCTGCTGAACAGAAATCTCTCCACCGAGATAAAGGATGGAGAAGTTGTAGCTATGGAATTTGGTGTTACGGGAGGCAGTCGTATTTTGGAGATTCCTGCCAGTTTGCAGTATTTTCCATTCAGGTCGAATGGCCTGTATGTCAATGGTACCTTGATGGCTCAGGTCATTGGGTCAAGGTCTGTTACAGTTAACCACCATGATTCACATCATGAAAAACTGAAAGAAAAACATGCCAATGTCACTTTCAGGGACGACAATTACAAGAATCTGATATTTCTTGCAGGTATGGGTTTGGGATATGAGTATAATTTTCAAAAAAACTGGGGCATTGATCTGAATTTTACATTCAGCAGGGCACTCTCTGCTTCATACAGGAATGCGGCCAAAAGTATATTTGCAGATCAGGCAGGAATAAATCTGGGTGTGTATTACAGATTTTTGTAAAAATGACAAACGGTTACGATAAGTCTCGTATTCCATTTTGATACAACTCATGTTTATTCAGATACAATAAGTCCTTTTTTCCCTATTTTTTATTCTCCATGACCTGAGACTGTGATGATTTTTCAGTGTATTAAGGTAATGTAACAATTTTTTCTGCACTTTTGCCCGGGATTAAATTTCTGAAAAGTATGCAGGAAAGAAAAGTGGTTTTATACATTGCCATGTCAGTGGATGGTTATATTGCCGGTCCGGACGATTCGCTGGATTTTTTGAAGCTTGCCGAATGGAAGGATGAGGATTACGGATATAAGGATTTTGTAAAAACCATCGATACGGTGCTATGGGGAAGAAAGACATATGATATTGTACGATCTTTTGAGACCCCGTTTCCCTACCCGGACAAGCAGGTATATGTATTATCCGCACTCAGGTCAGGAAAGGATGAATACGTGACTTATTTTAATGATATCAAAGGCTTGTACAATAAACTGAAATCTGAGCCCGGACTGGATATCTACTGCGACGGAGGTGCTCAACTTATTGCTGAGATGTTGTCGTATGATATGATTGACCGGTTTATCATTTCGATTATACCTCATATGCTGGGCTCAGGTACCCGGTTGTTTCTGGATGATCTGCCTGAAAGAAGGGTTATGCTTACTTACTCAAAAAGCTACGAAAGTGGAGTGGTACAGGTGCAATATGACAGAATAAGATGATTGCACTTGACGAGTTCATCGGCTTTTCTATTCAGTATATATAGAGTTTGGCTTGTTTTGGCAAAACAATGTGCAGAAATGCCTGTTGAACCGTAACTTTGCAAAATCTAAGAAAACATCATCGCTAATACCATGAGACAATTTTTCACTACCTTCCTGGCTTCTTGTCTGGGTGTCGTTGCTACGTTTGCCCTGATTTTTATTTTGCTGATCGGCATGGCCATATCAGGAGCTCAATCCAAATCAGGCTACGGCAACAACAGTGTGTTGAAACTCTCTTTAGAATCATTTATACCCGAACAGACCGATAATGTAAACCAGCAATTCAGCTTCACAGGTGCTGCGGATGAGACGATAGGATTGCAGCGGATCATCACATTGATCGAGCATGCTGCCAACGATAAAAAAATCAAGGGTATAGTACTGGAAAATACCAGTGTGTCAATAGGGCAGGCCAGTCTGTTGTCACTGATTTCAAGTCTTCAGAAATTTAAGGAAAGTGGCAAATTTGTGTATTCGTATGCGGACAGTCACACTCAGTCCTCCTACATGCTATGTTCAGTGGCGGACAGTATGTTTCTCAATCCACAGGGGATGATAGATATCCGTGGATATGGGTCAGCAATCCCGTTTTTCAAAAATATGCTGGACAAAGTCGGAGTGGAAATGGAAGTATTTTATGCGGGTGATTTCAAGAGTGCTTCCGAACCCTTCAGGCTCACAGGAATGAGCGAAGCCAGTAAACTGCAGACCCGGGAATTTTTGCATGATATGCATATGATATTCCGTGAGATTGTATCTGAAAACCGAAAACTTCCTGCTGATTCGATCGAAAGCATCATTTCCACTTATTCAGGCAGGACAGCTGTCAAGGCAAAGCAGGCAGGACTGGTAGATGCATTGTACTACAAAGACCAGTTTGAAGACATGATAAGGGAGAAAACCGGAATCAAACCGGGTAAAAAAATCAAATATATATCTATCGGTAAGTATGACACAGTGGCCGATGTGAAGCAAAAATCCGGAGGAAAAGACAAAATTGCTATCGTCTATGCAGAGGGAGAAATTGTATATGGATCAGAAGATCCGGGCGTCATCAGCGAGAAAAAGTACCTCAAAGTACTGCAGAAAATCAGGAATGACAAAGAGGTAAAAGCGGTGGTGCTCAGGGTAAATTCGCCGGGAGGAAATGCGTTTTCCAGTGAGGTGATCTGGCATGAAATCCAGAAGATCAGACAGGCAGGCAAACCTGTGGTTGCATCTTTCGGGGATTATGCGGCATCAGGAGGATATTACATATCAGCCGGTGCGGATAAAATCGTGGCTCAACCCAATACCCTCACAGGATCTATCGGTGTATTTATGATGCTGCCCAATGCGACGAAGCTTATGAATGATAAACTGGGGGTCAACTTTGACACTATCAAGACACACCCTTATGCAGCAGGATTCAGCCCCTTCCTCAATCTCACCGACAAAGAAAAAGAGGTGATGCAGGAAATGACAATGGACATATATGATCTGTTTATCAAGCGGGTAGCCGAAGGTCGTAATCTCAGTGAAGACAGTACCAAGGTGATCGCCAGAGGCAGAGTCTGGACCGGAAGAATGGCAGTGGAAAAAGGCCTGGTGGATACTTTAGGTAATCTGGATACGGCCATTAAAATTGCGGCAGCCGAAGCCGGACTCGAAAAATATAAAACCGTAGAATACCCTTTTGTAGAGCCTGATTTCTTCAATACGCTCATCCGTGACATCAAACGAAGTAAAGGTGAGGATGTCAGGCAGTTATTCACTTCGACGGAAGAAAGGAGATGGTTTCAGCAATTCATGGAGATTAAATCCGTACTGGCAAAAAAGGACCCTCAAACCAGATTGCCCTTTGTTTTTGATTTTAATTGAAAGTATTTTATCCGTTTTTTTTTTTGACACGGGGAGTATCTTTGTTCTGAAATGATCAACCCCAGCTGTGCTCATCCATTGGTATAATTACTGTAAAACCCGGCATGCAGGATACTAAACCTTATTATATGGTCTGAAATCACGGAAGCCATTTCCGTGTTTTTACAACAAGCCATCCGTTTTCTCAAAGCCTTTTGTACATTTGAGATTCGTAAGCTGTATTTTTTTATAGCTGATCGAGGATGGTGTAATCTTCAAACTTAAAATACCGGATGAGAACCTGTATAATCTTATGTGCTGTCTTGTGGTGCTTTTCACTTGTTGCACAGCCTGCGCCAACTCCTGCTGCAATGCGCTCCACAAAATCCATTAAAGCAGGACTCTATGAAAAATCCTATTTTCAAAACCTTGAGGTACCCAATATAGGACCCACTATTTTTAATGGTCGGGTGGCCGACCTCGATGTCAATCCAGAAGATCCAACGGAGTTTTTTGTGGCTTACGCCTCAGGTGGATTGTGGTACACTCATAATAATGGTACTACTTTTGAACCGCTTTTTCAGCAGGAATCAGTAATGACTATCGGCAATATTGCAGTGGACTGGAAATCAGGCACCATTTGGCTGGGTAGCGGAGAGGTCAATTCCAGCCGCTCCTCTTATGCCGGCAATGGCATATATAAAAGTACCGATAAAGGTAAAAGCTGGCAACATCTCGGCCTGGAAGAAACCCATCATATTGGCAGAATATTGATACATCCGAAAAATCCGGAAACCATATGGGTGGCTGCTTTAGGCCATCTTTATTCTGAGAATCCCCAGAGAGGTGTGTATCTGACCACTGATGGCGGTAAGACCTGGCAGCAGACTTTGTACATCAACGAAAACACAGGTGCGGTGGATCTTGCTATACACCCGACCAATCCGGACATTCTCTATGCAGCTGTATGGGAAAAAAGCAGGAAAGCATGGCATTTTCAGGAGTCAGGTTCGGGTTCGGGTATCTACAAAAGTACGGACGGCGGCAAAAGCTGGAAAAAGACTGCATCTGCATCTAACGGTTTTATAGAAGGTGCAGGTGTAGGCAGGATTGGCCTGGATATCGCCGTGAAGGATGGGAAGTCTTATCTCTATGCCATCGTGGATAATAATACCCGAAGACCCAAGGATATAAAAACAGAGAAAAAAGAGGGACTGACTAAGGAAGATTTTAAAAGCATGTCTAAAGAAAAATTTCTGCAGCTCAAAGAGGAGGAAATCAAAAAATATCTGGAGTCCAATGATTTTCCCAAAAAATATACAGCTTCAAAAGTGATAAGTCTGGTGAAGGAAGATAAAATCAAAGTGGAAGATCTGGGTACATACAACGAAGATGCCAACAGCCTGCTTTTTGATACCCCGGTGGTGGGTGCAGAGGTGTATATGAGTACAGACGAAGGAGGCAGCTGGCAAAAAACCCACGAGGGGTATCTCGATGATGTGTATTATTCTTACGGATATTATTTCGGAAAGATTCATGCAGATCCGGCTGCGCCCAACAAGGTATATATCTATGGCGCACCCATATTGAAATCAGAAGATTATGGCCGCACCTGGAAGAATATCAATGGTGATAACCAGCATGTAGATCATCATGCACTGTGGATCAATCCATGGAAGTCCGGCCATCTCATCAATGGTAATGACGGTGGAGTCAATATCAGCTACGACGATGGTAAGAGCTGGATAAAGTGTATTCATCCCGCGGTAGGGCAGTTTTATTATGTGAATGTGGACAATAATGATCCGTACAATGTATATGGAGGTACCCAGGATAACGGAGTGTGGATGGGCAGTCATAAATACACACATGGTTCAGGCTGGATGATGGATGGAGAATATCCATACAAAACCATCATGGGTGGTGATGGAATGCAGGTGCAAATTGACAGCCGGGATAATCAGACGGTATATACCGGGTATCAGTTCGGTAATTACTACCGCATACGCAGACAAAAAAATGATTATAAATATATTACTCCCAAGCATGAACTGGGCGATAAACCCTATCGCTGGAACTGGCAGACGCCGATACTGCTATCCGGATTCAATCAGGATATTGTATATATGGGGGCTAATAAGGTTCTGCGATCCATGAATCAGGGAGATGATTTTGCAGAGATATCACCTGACCTGACCAAAGGAGGCAAACAGGGCAATGTACCCTTTGGTACCATTACAACGCTGCATGAATCTCCGTTGAAATTCGGTCTGCTATATGTGGGCACGGATGATGGATGGGTACATGCGACGAAAGACGGAGGCAACAGCTGGCAGAATATTACAGATGGACTTCCACAGGATCTTTGGGTGAGCAGGGTACAAGCCTCCGCATTTGAGGAATCCACCGTTTATGTCACCTTGAATGGATACAGAAACGATCATTTCCTGCCTTATGTTTTTGTCAGTCATGACTACGGCAAAACCTGGCAAAATATCAGTAGCAATCTGCCCAATGAGCCGATCAATGTAATCAAAGAAGATCCCAGAGATGGAGATATACTCTATGTGGGAACGGATCATGGATTGTATCTCAGCCTCAACAAAGGTAAGGATTGGTCAGCCTTTGGCGGAGAAGACCTGCCCAAAGTACCGGTACACGATGTAGTGATACAGTCTAAAGCCGAAGACCTGATAATCGGAACACATGGCAGATCAATTTTCAGAACAAGCATTAAGTATTTACCTTCATTGAAATCCATACAAAGAGATACTTTGATTGTGTTTGAAGTGCCGGAGATTCGGTATAGTAAGAATTGGGGTAAAATCCGAAACCAGTTTTCAGAGCCTGCAGAGCCCAAAATCAAGCTGCATATTTTCAGCTCAAAGGAACAAAATGCTATTTTGGAGGTTGCTTCCAAAGATGGACATATTGTATCATCCAAAGAATGGAAGCTTAAAAAAGGTCTTGCAGCCTATGAATGGGTACCGGAAGCAGAGGAAAACCGCCTTACAGTGCCGGTAAAGAGTAGTAAAAAAGCCAAAACTACTCCAAAGCCTGTCCTTGACCCTACACCTGAGCGGGCTGATAATGGCAAATATTATCTCACTCCCGGAAAATATACCCTGCATTTGAAAGCCGGTCACACTGCTACTGCAAATCTCACAATAACAGAAAAAAAGTAAATAAAAATGCCCGGATACTGATAGAAAGTCCGGGCATTTTTAATTTTGGCAGGAATCAATTTTTTGAATAATTGAGTCGTAATCACTTCATATACACATCTCCGTAGCTGGTATTGATACGTATGAGTGTGCTTCCTTTTTCACTGATTTTGTATCCTTTTATTTGTTTGTACTGACGGTCATCTACTCTGGTTTTTTCGATAAAGTCAGTCCCTAATCTTGCCTCGAAATACTTACCTTCTATTTCTACTCTTGAGGGTATGACGCCATATATTTTTACGGGTGCATATTTTGTATTGATTTCGATGTTTTTGCAGGAGGTTTTCAGATCTTCTACCATCACGCTGCCATAACTGATATCCATATTCAGATTCTGTCCCAGAGATAGTATTTCCACACCACTGTATTTGGTTTTGATCTCTGCATTGTTGACTGATTTTATTTTCATGTCATCATATGCACCGGTATTGACCAGAGACATGACAGTACCCAGCTTGTAGCTGTCATATTTCGAGTCTGCCACGACATCCTGCGCCTGATCGAGATAGAATTTGGAATACTTGGTCGTGACATTGACCTTGTCTGCCTTGACACCTCTGTAGTCCGAGTAGGCCAGTTGTGCTGTAAGATCCCGCACTATACCTGCGGTAGCCTTGCCATATGCCAGGGTAAGATTCATATTATTGTCAATGTTGTTGGCTTCCATATTGCCGTATTTGAGAATGATATCGGTTTTGGACTTCAGATCCTGCAGATAGATGTTGCCATATTTGTTTTCAAATCTAATATCTATGTAGTCCGGCATATGAACCATATAATTAATCTCCATTTCGGCACTGCTCATGCCAGAAAACCAACCCGAAAACCAGCCCGTGGATTTACTCTGTATGCTCGTCACGGCAGAGATCACATTTCCGGATTCGCTGATGTCGATCTGAATATTGTCAAGCTTTTCCTGGGCGGTAGATTTATTGCCGGATCGGGTGATAACGGTGCAGACAATTTTTACAGAGGCTTTATCCCACACAGAAGTTTCGATTTTTCCATATTTATTGCTCACTTCCAGGCGGGTACTTTTATTGACGCTGTATTCCTTTACCACCATTTTTTTAAGTTCGTGGGAGGTGCAGCTGTCAGGATTTACCGTTGCTCCGACCCATATCGGCGTCAGAAGTACGAGCAGGTTAAATAGATATATTTTCGTTTTCATTTTTCAATTTATTTTGTTTTTGTTTTTCCAAAATGCTTTCCAGAATTTCAACTTTGGTTTTGTGATTTTTTATCATTGCATTAATCATGACTTCACTGTTGCTGTAGTTAGACCGGATCAGTTCTTCTTTCAGTTCATTATATACTTCATCCAGCTGCTTCAGGTCCTGCTCTATGTTACTCTCAGGTTGCAGGGCTTTTACCTCTTCAAGTTTGAGATTGACCTGTTGCTGATAGTATTGCTCTGTCTCCTGATAGGATTTTAATACAGGGCTGAGCGCATAGTTGATCTGGTGTACATCCCTGCGGCTGATCTGAATGCCGATCAATATACCTACCGCCAGTATGGCCACGATGGCTGCTGCCATACGGGTAGCTAACAACCAGACTCTGCCCTTTTCCTTTTTAGCATCCAGTTGTTTTTCAATTCTGTTCCAGATTTGAGGATCAGGTATATGGAAATCAAATTCTTCCCGGTTTTCTTTGATAAATTTTTCAAGCTTGTCCTGCATAATACAAGTTTTCAGTTAAATATTCTCTGTAAATCTCCATTGGATGTGATGATTTCTCTAAGTTTTAACCTCGCTCTGCTGTACTGTGATTTTGAGGTAGATTCTGTGATGCCGAGTATCTCCGCAATTTCACTGTGATCATATCCCTCCACAGCATACAGACTGAATATAATTCTGTACCCATCCGGCAACATCTCAATGGCCTTATGAATCACCTGTACATTGATATCCATATCATCGAAGCCCTCATCTTCCACATCTACATTAGCATCATATTCCTTTGTATCCAGCTTACGCTTACGCAGATGATTGATACAGTTGTTGATGACTATGCGCTTTATCCATGCCCCCGGAGTGGACTCATACTTGTAGGAGTGCAGTTTACTGAATACGTCAATGAAGGAGTTTTGCAGAATATCCTCTGCATCGGCTTCATGGGGCACCATGCGCATACATATATTGTACATTGCCTTCGCATACGTACGATATAGCCGGTATTGTGCATCCCTGTCCCCCGAGAGACAATTTTCTATCAGCCTTCGATCCGTTTCAGTGATTTCCAAGGGGTTATTGGTTTTCATGATTAATGACAAAGCTAATTCCAAGAGGTTGCATCGGAAAAGTTTTCAAAACAAATTTATTGGCGAAACCGAGCCGCAGAATAATTTACAACCACGATAGAAAGGATTTAAAAGGACTTATCGGGTATTTTACCTTACTGAATACCTCCCCGGAAATTCAAATTATTTCCGTCTTTGTCATTGGATTCAAATCTTTCCTTACACCTCCTGCTTAATTCACCCAGACTGCATATCGTAGTTTTCTCAATCTGGCAGCGAGTGCTTGTTCTGCTCTGAGGGCCTCTGCCAGACTGTTGAACTCCGGCAGGCCATGATAAAGGCTGGGCCTTAAGAAGGTGCCGTATTTCCATACTATATAGGAAGAAATATCCACGCCTTTTTTGCTCAACTGCCTTCTTTTGTGCTGCTCGAATCGTTCTTTGGGGGATTTGCTGGTCATCCCCACATACAGACACTCCAGTACACCGTTGAATTGCGGATTGGCCTCTCGGAATCTCCGGTGTTCTGTAAACACCTTTTTATTCAATTCAATGACATAAAGCCGGTACATGACAGAGCGATTGATAATTTTTAATATGCAAAAATTATTCCTAATCGCTGTATGTGGAATAAACCCCATGTATTTAATAGGCATCAATTTTTTGGGAGAAATCAGTTCATAATCCGGCTGGAAACCGGTGGATATGGAATCGAAGCGAGGAAGCTAAGACTAACGAAATGGACGCTGCGGCTAACTAAGGTTGGGCTCTGAGTCAATATAGATTTAATTCTTTCCAAATTTAGTTTTTGTCATGGTACTTTGATATATTGGGCAAAAGTTTGAGCAATGACCTTAGGGCAAGAGTTAAGTTCCCGGATTTCAAAATATTTTCTGCATACATTTATTCATTTAAGTATCTGTGCAGGTTGCCTGACCATATTTACATTCAAGGCTTTGGATGCAGAGGTGGATTATTGTTATATTCTGTTTATATCCATGGCGACTCTGGCATATTACAATTTATATGGTCTGATATCTGGCTCTCTCCGCCCTCCGTACTTGCATACAATTATAAGACATAAAAGAATGGTTTTCTTCTTTTTATTGTTGGTGATTTGCGGATTTGGGTTTTTGTTTTGTTTTACAGGTTTTTTCAGATGGTTGTGGCTCTGTGTAGCAGCAGTGCTTTCATTATGGTATGGAGGGTTGGCACATGGATTTTTACCTGATATTCATAAATATCCGATTTTAAGGACTTCGGTGATTGCCGCTGTTTTTACCGTTGTCAGTCTGATCATCCCTTCGATATATGCAGGCTTGTTGTGGCTGGAATGGTGGCCGATGGCTTTCTCCCGGTTTTTATTTATAGCTGTTTTGGTAATGATATTCGATATCGGTGGTTTTTTTCAGGATCAATCCAAAGCTATCTTAAGGTTACCTTCAAAATATGGTAAAACTCCCGTAAAGCGGATGGCATATCTTTGCACAGCTGTCTGTATGATGGTGGATATCTATCTGGCCTGGATATTTTTACTTAGTCCTGAAGCAGTATTTGCCCTGATGATTACTTATTCAGCTACTTTGATATCAGTGTATGTGGCAAAAGCTGAAAAAAGTACAGAATTTTATCTTTTTGCCATAGACGGATTGATGATGTTGCCCTTTATCTTCCTATTTATTTTTTCTGCTATTTTATAATTTTTTACTAAGCCAATGGTTGCATAATATTCCCGCAGCCACCGCTACATTCAATGAATCGGCTGATCTCTCCAGCCTTCCGGGGATAGTTATTTTATTTTGGACTTTTGTGGCATATTCCGGTCTTATACCTTTGCCTTCACTACCTAATATTACTATGGAAGCATCCGGAAAATTATAATCGTCAATCGGTAAACCATCCATAAAGGTACCAATTACTGCTGAATTTGGCAGTTTCTTTATGACTTCATCCACACTTCCCGTACAAAGCCTGACTGCACCTATACTGCCCATGCTTGAAATGACCACCTTTGGATTGAAAAAATCGGCACTGTCTTCAGACCTTACCACACATTCTACTCCAAACCAATCGGCTGTGCGGATGATAGTGCCCATATTACCGGGGTCCTGTATTCTGTCTAAGTACAAGACACTTTTTATATCGGCGGGTATTTGAATGACGGGAGTTTCAAATGGTTCAAAAGTGCAAAGGATTTCGGTCGGATTTCTGAGGGTGGTCATTTGCTCCATTTGAGTGGCAGTGACAGTTTTGATTTTCTCTTTCGCTATATGGGGAAAATGCAGTCCCTTTTCTACGGCTTCATGTGTGATATAAGTAGTTCTGAGTGGAAAAGTCCCCTGTGCAATCAGGTCTCTGCAGGTTTTTTCACCTTCTGCAATGAAAAGACGATGTTGTTGTCTGTACTTGGGCAGGTGCAATGATCTGATTTCTTTAATCTCTGATTTACTTACCATGATCAATGTTTTGGTTCCAATTTTTTATACTACAGAAGCAGATTTAATGAAAACTATGGGTAGTCTGAAATTCAGCTTATGCAAATGTAATGAAATATCAATTCAAACCGTTTTTGGTGTTCAATCAGGAACAAATATGAGATCAGCTATGATGGTCTTTTAATTACCCATGTCCCGGTTATATATTCTTCCAAAATTTTCATGACCTTTGCAGTGATGAGTACAACTGTATTTTATCAGGATGAACTGAATTTTTGCAATCATTGATCAATAATAACGATATAAACAGGATGCCTGGGATTTTGAGGAATGCGGTGTGGTATGCTATTGCTATCCTGGGTATGGGTGCATCCTTTACTTCCTGCAATACTTCGCAGTTTTTAAGTCCGGATGAAAAGCTGCTGAAGCAAAGCCGACTAGTTGTCAGATCTGAGGAAAAAATCAGTGATAAGACTGCATTGATCAAGGAACTCAATAAGCTCATAGACCAAAAGCCCAATACCAAACTCTTGTTTTTTATACCCAAAGAATGGATTTACCTGAAAAACAGCGGCCCAGGCAAAGATAAATTCTTTAACAGATGGGCAAGAAGCCTCGGGGAACCTCCACTGCTGTATGATTCTTTGACGGCAGAAAAAACCAGGATTAAGATTCAGAATTATCTCCGGAATAAGAAAGGATTTTATGATGCTGAAGTGAGCCTGGACTTTAAGGAGAACAATCTGGTATCCTCTTTTGAAACGACAGGAGATATTAAGCTGCATGTCAGACAGGAAGCCTACCTGAGCTATATTGTCAATCTCAACAGAAGATTTAAAGTCAGATCTGTTAATTATCTGAGCAGGGATACCTCAGTGCTGCAGATGCTGGAAAAATTCAGAGATGAAAGTTTTATTAAGCCTGGGTCGCCTATTGACTTTACCCAGTTTGAACTGGAAAAGAGCAGAATGGTCCTTGAGTTGCAGAATCACGGATTTGCCAATTTTGCTAATAACTATATTGAAATCAAAGGGGACAGCAATGCCCTGACAAAGGATGTGGATATTTTTTTTGAAGTATTGCGCCCTCTGCCGGACACGATACATCAAAGATATACGGTAGGTGATATCACTGTATATACCGATTATCAGAAAGATCAGGAAAATCTGCAACTTGATTCCGAGGAGATACAAGGTCTGACACTGCTGAAACAATCTGATCATTATCTGGTCAAGCCTTCTGTTTTGAGGAGCTCTGTATTCCTCCGCTCAGATCTCCTGCTGCGTAGAGAAGACAGGCTCAAGACGTTCCGCAAGCTCAACAGTCTGGGTACATACAGATTTGTAGCCATGTATCCTGAGGTAAGAAAGGAGGTGGACAGTATCATGGATTTTACCATATTGCTCACCCCTTATCCATACAAATGGGTATTTGACGGTGGACTGGAAGGCTATTTCAGTACCCTGGGGGCAGCACGTCTCTTTGGATTTTCAGTAAACAGTGCATTTCAAAACAGAAACTTTCTGGGAGGGTCAGAGCGGTTTACCGTAAGAGGTGAGCTCGGAGTAGAACTGGGTATCAATCGCAATACAGAGGGAAGGCTGTTTTTCAACCAGCGGGCCAGGAATTTCGGCATACAGACCAATCTACAATTGCCCTCGTTCCTTGATTTTCTGGGGATGGGAGGCCTGGTCTCCCGCACCGGACTGATCAGACAGAGATTTTACAATGCCTTCAGAGATGAAACCTCCACCAATATCAGCCTGGGTTACAGTTCGAATACCATCATACAGTTTTATTCCATCAATTCGATCAATGCTTCCTTTGGTTTTGATTATACAGCCGGCAGTGGTAATCGGTATATTTTCCGGCCTTTAGGATTCAATTTCGACAGGTATAACATCGCCGACAGTTCTCGCTTTCAGTTCAATCCACTTATTTTTCTGCAGTTCAGGGATGTGTTGGGTACCGGTTTTTTATTCAGGGATTTTTCATTCATATACAACGGAAAGAAATCACCCTCCGGCAGATCCTATGCCATGGTGCACAACCTGGAGTTTTCGGGTGTGGAAATGCATTTATTGAATAAGTTGTACAATGCTGTATCCGGTGATGATAAGGAATGGAAGCTGAAGTTTTCAAACCGCGAGGATGATCCGGGAATTGCCTTTGCCAAGTATTTCAGGTATGAGATGGATGCCCGTTTCAATCAGGAATACAGCCGTACCCGGTCATTGGCAGGGAGGTTTAACTTCGGGATACTTGTACCTTATGACCGGAATAGTGTGGCTCCGTTTATCAAGCAATTTGGGGTGGGAGGTCCCAACAGTCTGCGAGCATGGAATATCAAGGAGCCTGGTCCCGGTGGATATATAGACCCATTGAGCAAAATACGACAGAGGCCTGTTATTTTCATACAACAGGGTGATCTCAAGCTTGAGGCTAATCTCGAATACAGGTTTAATATTTTCTCATTTTTCGACGGGGCTATTTTTGCTGATGCGGGCAATGTGTGGAATCTGAAGAAAGACCCGGACAGACCCGATGCAGAGATAGGCTCACGGTTTTATGAGCAGATAGCTCTGGCTGTAGGATACGGCATCAGGGCCAATTTTGAGTTTTTCATTATACGCTTTGATGCAGGTTTTAAGATAAGGAGTCCTTACAAGGATCCATATACCAGGCGAAACTGGTACACCTTTGAAGAGATAAGGCAACAGGGCCTGGGAAATATCCAGGTGGCCGTGAATTATCCTTTTTAAGCAGAAAATTTGAAGTTCTTTAACTCTCCAGTCCTTTTTTGGAATTGATCACATCGCGGATTTTTGCCGCTTTTTCATATTCCTCTTTGGATAGTGCCTCCTCCAGCATTTTTTCAAGATTGGGGATGCTCATGTTTTCGAGGGCATGGGCTTTTCTTCGGGCAGGTGCCTGTGAGGCTCCAGACTCTTCTTCAGGTTCATCCAGTATCACACCTGCTGATTCCATGATAAAATCATAGGTGTATATCGGACAGCCAAATCTGACAGCAAGTGCAATAGCATCGGAGGTACGGGCATCTATCTGACGGATATCTCCATCCTGATCGCAGATGAGCTGAGCATAAAAGACACCATCAAGCAGATTGTTGATGATGACTTCTATCAGATGAATATTGTAAGCATCCAGAGTATTCCTGAAAAGATCATGAGTGAGAGGACGATTGGGGGTCATATTTTCTAATGCCACAGCTATTGCCTGTGCTTCAAAGCCACCAATCACAATGGGTAATCTCCGCTTGCCATTTTCTTCACCCAATACCACGGCATAATTATGTGATTGTGTCACACTGTGAGAAAGTGCCATGATATCCAACCTGATCTTTTTCATCCGCAAATCATTTGAAGTGCAAAAATAACAAACTATTTTCAGTATTTATGGCTGAAATATTGCAAGATACAGACCGCCTGAAAGATTTTCAGTTTTATCAGCTATGCTTTAATTTTTTTACGGCTGCTGTAAGTTTTGGCACTACTTCAAATACATCTCCGACTACGCCGTAATCGGCCGCCTTGAAGAATGGTGCCTCAGGGTCTTTGTTGATCACTACAATGGTGCGGGAATTATTGACTCCTGCAAGGTGCTGGATAGCCCCTGATATGCCGAGTGCTATATACAGATTGGGTCTGATGGCTACACCGGTCTGGCCCACGTGTTCGTGGTGAGGCCTCCAGCCGGAGTCAGCCACAGGTCTGGAGCATGCGGTGGTTGCTCCGAGGGCATCAGCCAATTCTTCGACAATGCCCCAGTTTTCCGGACCTTTTAGCCCACGGCCGGCAGACACTACTAATTCAGCCTCCGGCAGCGGTACTACTCCTTCCGTAGTTTTTCGCTCGATCACTTTGACTTTAGGACTACGGACAGGTACATCGAGTGCTTCGATTTTGGCTTCTCCTCCGGTTTCAACAGGTTGTATGCTGTTGCCCATGAGGCTCAGTACTTTTTTGTCAGTGGTAATGTTGTAGTGTGCAATGGCTTTGCCTGAAAAAACTGACTTGGTCACTATAAAGCCTGAAGAAGTATCCGGCAATCCTGTGACACCCGACACAGCCCCTGCACCTATTCTTACGGCTACTCTACCGAGTAGAGATTTGCCGGTAGAGCTGTGCGCCATGATTACTACGGATGCACCGCTTTTTTCGGCTCCACCTGCGATAATATCCGTATAAACCTGCGCATCAAAATCCCTCGCATTGGCACCATTGTAATGCAATACCTTAGTTGCTCCGTATTTACCCGGCAGACTTAAGTCTTGTACTTCACCAATGAGCAGTGCTACACATTCTGTACCCATGGATTTTGCCAGCTGAGCCGCATAAGTGGCTGCTTCGAGACCCTGCTTTTTAATGATACCCTTAGGGCTTTCTATATATACTAAAACAGACATATCAGATTTTTATAATTGTCAAAAAAATGTATTAAATCACTTTTGCTTCTTCATGAAGTAATCTCACTAACTCATCCATATTTTCAGGATCAATGAGCTTTACGCCCGACTTGGCAGGTGGCAACACAAACTTGACAGTCTGCACTCTTGCTTCTGAGGTAGCAGGTGGTATTACGGTCAGTGGCTTGGACTTGGCCATCATGATGCCTTTCATATTGGGGATTCTTTGTTCTGCCAGACCTTTGGCGGCAGAAAGCACGAACGGACCCTCCACACTGCACACTTCCTCACCGCCTTCAATGTCACGGTGTATGACTGCTGTATTGCCGTTCATTTCCAACCCGGTAGCATAGGATATGTAGGGAAGATCCAGCATTTCTGCTATGTAAGCACCCAGCCCGGATCCATTGTAATCTATGGTCTCTTTGCCGGTAAAAATGATATTGTATCCCTGATCTTTGGCATAAGATGCAATATTGGCTGCCGTATTGTACGCATCTGTAGGCTCAGCATCCACTCTGACTGCATCAGTGGCTCCGATTGCCAGTGCTTTGCGGATGATGATATCATTGGAAGCAGGTCCTACATTAATCACCGTTACTGTACCGCCGTGCTGCTCGGTCAGTTCGATGGCTCTTACCAAGGCATACCACCATCATATGGATTGAGGATATAATTCACACTATCTCCATTGTACTCGGTATCATTATTTTTGAATGAAATTTTTGAAGTAGTGTCCGGCGTTTTGCTGATGCAGACTAAAAGTTTCATGAAAAGAAAATTTTTAAAAATTATTGGCTGAATAACAAAAAATCAAAATGCTTGTTGAATAACCGCAGCACAAATTCAACACATTACAATGTTTGAATCCGGGCGTCAAAGATGGTTAATTCAGCATAAACTTTGGCAAAAATACAACAGAATTGTTCAAAAATTTAACTCCGAGTTAAAAAAATATTATGAGCAGACTTGACACTTTACTCACCATGCTGGAAAAAGATCCTGCAGATTCATTCCTACGATATGCTCTGGCCAAAGAATATGAACAGACCGGAGACATAAGCAGAGCCATCGAAATACTGGAGCATTTAAGATCAGATGACCCGCAGTATGTGGGACTGTACTACCATCTGGGCAAAATGTACGAGTCTGAAGGAACAATCCTCAAGCCCCTGCAGATCTATGAGGAAGGTATACGGATAGCCAAGGCAATCCCTGACTTTCATGCATTGTCTGAGCTCAATAATGTGAAGGTCAATCTGGAAATGCTGGAATAAGCTGTAATGGAGTCAAAATGATTTTTTGTGCTGTTTCAGGGGTACAGGCCTGACTGTTTGCTATTGTAATCCATTATTTTTAATTTTACGCCGATATTAATTTTTGTAAAATACGCTTCCTGTAAAAGCGCTTAATTATTACAAATCATGAACGCACTTTTTAACAAAGTGGACAGACGCCTGCTCAAAGCACGTCTGACCAGTGAAAACGTACCCAGAACTACTCTCTCTTTTTACATGTACTACAATCTTGGCAATCCCCGGCTATTCAGGGATCATTTCTATATTCTGCTGAACAATCTGGAGGTTTTGGGCCGGATTTATGTTTCCTATGAGGGCGTCAATGCACAAATATCAGTGCCGGATCATAATCTTGAAGCGCTGAGAGAAGCCTTAAACAGTATTACATTTCTGGAAAATGTAAGATTGAACCGTGCTATAGAAGATGATGGCAAATCGTTTTTCAAACTCATCATCAAGGTGCGGGATAAAATTGTGGCAGACGGACTGGATGACAAGAGTTTTGATGTAACCAATAAAGGCAAGCATTTGAAAGCAGAGGAATTCAATGCCCTCGCTGAGGATCCGGAGACCATTATAGTGGATATGCGCAATCATTATGAAAGTGAGGTGGGGCATTTCAGAAATGCCATATTGCCCGATGTCGAAACTTTCAGAGAAGCCTTGCCGGTCGTAGAGCAGATGCTCGCCGATAAAAAGGATAAAAACATCATAATGTACTGCACGGGAGGTATCCGGTGTGAGAAAGCCAGTGCCTATCTAAAGCACAAGGGATTCAAACATGTGCATCAGGTGGAAGGTGGTATCATAGAATATACAAGAAGAGCTAAGGAGCTGGGCATTGAAAACAAGTTTATAGGAAAGAATTTTGTTTTTGATGAGAGACTCGGGGAGCGTATATCCAACGAGATTATATCTAAGTGTCATCAATGCGGAGCACCATGTGATACACACATCAATTGCGCCAATGACCACTGCCATATACTTTTCATTCAGTGTAATGCCTGCAGAGAGAAGTACGAAGCCTGCTGTTCGGAACAATGCAGGGATTTCAACCATTTGCCGGAGGCACAACGGCATGAGCTGGCAAAAATCGTGCAGTTCAACGGTTCCAGATTTGGTAAAGGCAGATATAAAGCACATCACAGAGATCAGGTGCTTGAATTGAGAGAATTGGTGAAACTCAAAGCCTGAAGTGTCCGGATTTATCCATAAAATGGAGGAACTGTGGAATAATTTCATTCCTAAAGATGACCCTTTGCTTTCCAGGTTGGTAAGGATATGGTGGGGGATGATAGCCGGAGGTTTGCTATTGGTTGTCGGTATTTTTATGTTGCTTGGTTTTTCAGATCTACCCGGATTTGAAGAGTTGGAAAACCCCAGATATGATCTCTCCACGACGATATATGATGTACACGGCAAGCCATTCGGCAGGTATTTTGTGGAAGATCGTACAGCGGTGGACTATCATGCTCTGTCTCCTCATGTGAAGGCGGGATTGCTCGCCACAGAAGATGACAGGTTTTACGGGCATTCGGGTATAGACCTACGTGCATTGGTACGTGTAGCTTTCAAAACACTGGTACTCCGGCAGGAGCATTCCGGCGGAGGCAGTACTTTGTCGCAGCAACTGGCCAAACTGTTGTTCCGCAGAAAGAAACTGGAAGGTAAGTCTGGTATCAGCAGGACCTTTGCACTGATCAAGACCAAGCTCAGTGAATGGATTGTGGCAGTCAAGCTCGAAAAGTCCTACACCAAGGAGGAGATTATGGCCATGTATCTCAATAAATTTGAGTTCATAAACGGAGCCCATGGTATAGAAGCGGCAGCCAATGTATATTTCGGAAAGCCTCAGGCAGATCTGGAGGTACACGAAGCTGCCACGCTGATAGGCATGCTGAAAAATCCAAGCCTGTACAATCCGGTAAGATTTCCTGAAAAATGTCTGCAAAGAAGAAATGTTGTATTGGGCTTGATGAAAAGTCAGGGTGTTTTGGATAAAGCAGCTTACGAAGAGGCGGTGCAACAAAGTCTGGATATGTCAGCTTTTGCCCAGACCAATCAAAGCGAAGGTCCGGCGCCATACTTCAGAGCAGAACTCACCAAGTGGCTCAAAACCTTGCTCGATCAACCGCAGTACCGAAAAGCCGATGGTACAGCATACAACGTATATACGGATGGATTGAAAATTTATACCACACTGGATCTGGCATATCAAAAGCTGGCCGAAGAGGCGTTGGTGGAATATATGCAACGCAACCAGGACAGATACAACAGAGTCTGGAAGGACAAAGATCCCTGGACATATGAGGCCGATGACTTTCAAAAAGAGTTAAGAAAATCCATGCTGGAAAGTCAGGTGAAATCTTCAGAAAGATACCTCAGCCTTCGTGACAAAATTTTGGGAGGAGCCCTGAAGGTGGTGTTCGAAAAATTCGGACCCATCCCGATGTCTGACAATGTCATAAAATCCATTGCCGACGTTGTGCAGGGTAAAAGTACCTGGACAAAAGAAGTGGGGGAAAAGAGACTTGAAAGTGAGCATAATATCAGCTATCAGAAACTGGCGGAGTCGGCGGAGTGGGAAATATTGATTAAAGATTTCAGAAAGCTGCAGTCAGAGTGGGATAAAATTGTCCAAACTCCGGTACCCATGAAAATCTTTGATTACGTAGAAGGGTGGGAGAGGGATACGGTAATGAGTCCTTTGGATTCAGTCAAATGGCACAGACGGATATTGCAGGCCGGCTTGCTTGCCATAGAGCCACAGAGCGGACATGTCAAAGCATGGGTGGGAGGTGTCAATCACAAATATTTCAAATACGATCATGTGACCATGCGGCGTTCGGTAGGCTCTACCATCAAGCCCTTCGTATATACGCAGGCGATGGCTGTACAGAAGATTTCCCCTTGTCAGCAATACGATGATATTCAGTACAGTATCAGTCCGTCCGATCCGGGGTTTCATGTGGATAAGGAATGGTCGCCGGCCAATGCAGATGAAAGGTTTACCGGCAACAAGTATAATCTCTTTCATGGATTGTTGTATTCCAAAAACTCTATTACTGTAAAACTGCTCAAAGAGCTCGGCACTGTGGCACCGGTGAGGGATCTGCTGCACAATCTGGGCATAGACAAAAATCTGAGACTTGCAGACGGCAGGCTGGCGGTGCCGGAGTTTCCCTCGATTTGTCTGGGAGCAGTGGACCTGACCCTGATGGAAATGACAGGAGCCTATACTGCTTATGCTAACTCCGGGGTTTTTACAAAGCCTGTATTTGTCAGCAGGATAGAAGACAAAAACGGTAAGATCATTTATAGGGCAGTACCTGACCGTAAGACAGCCATCAATCCCGTATATAATGCCGTGATGCTTCAGATGCTGCGCAATAATGTGGGAGGGCAGTTTGCTCTGAGTGTCAAAACCCCGGTAGGTGGTAAAACCGGCACTACCAATGATTATGCAGATGGCTGGTTTATGGCAGTGACACCCGGATTGGTCATTGGTGTGTGGGCAGGTGGAGAGGATAAGTGGATTCGCTTTCTAACCCTGAATGACGGGCAGGGGTACATTACAGCAAGACCCATTACTGAAAAATTTCTTCAGAAACTGGAGGCTAATCCCGATTGCGGTTACGACCCTAAAGCAGTTTTTCCGACTCCGCCTCCCGGTGTGGAAGAGCTGGTCAATTGCGGAAAGTACAAGCAGATATCTGTGGAAGCGGAAAGAGCCATGCTTCTGCGACAAAAGCTGAAAAAAGAAGAATTTGACAATGAATTTTAAACCCGAATTATGCAATAGAAAATCCCCGTCTGCGGACGGGCAGGTATTACGACCTGAAATGGTTGCAAAACAAGTCTCCGCCAAGGCGGATCACATTAACTCATTCATCTTAGTGGGCTACTAAGATTCACTTGCGAAAGTGCTTATTTTATTGTCATTTCAACCCTCATCACGAAGTTCTAATGCATAATTCGGGTGAAACTATCACAGGAGTAGCAGATTTTCAGTTAACTTTCCGTTGATTTTGGAAATTAATAACCCTGATTAAAGCTCATGGAAAAGCGTAAATGTCTTGAATGTGGTGATGCCATTACCGGCAGGAAGGACAAAAAATATTGCAGTGACCAGTGCAGAACTACCCATTATAACCGACTCAACTCTGATGAATCCAAGTTTATGAGGAATATCAACAATATTCTCCGAAGAAACCGAAGAATACTGATGATGCTCAATCCGGACGGTAAATCCAGAGTAAGCAAAACAGAACTGCTCGACGAAGGCTTCAAATTTGCCTACTTCACCAACGAATACAAGACCCAGGCAGGCAAAGTGTACCGTTTTTGTTATGAGCAGGGTTATCTGGAGCTGGAGAACAATATGTATGCTCTGGTAATAAGAAAGGAATACGTAGATTAAGTCCGGCAAATGGAAAATGCCAAAATTCAAAGTTCAAAATTCAGAAATACAATAACGCAATCAGATGAAAGTAATTTTAGAATCCACTCATGGAGAGCTCAATTTTAAGGGAACCAACGAAAGAGGGCAGAGTATGCAGTTTTCCGGCAACAAGGAAGCCGTAAGTCCCATGGAATCCGTACTGATGGCGGCTGCGGCCTGCAGCTCCATAGACGTGGAGATTCTGCTGAAAAAAATGAGGCAGGATATACAGCATATCAAAGTGGAAGTAGAGGGACAAAGGGCGGATGCAGTACCTGCGGTTTTTACAAAAATTCACATGCATTATATCCTGAGCGGCAATATCAAAGAGGAAAAAGCCCGTCAGGCCGTAGCGATGTCGATGGAAAAGTACTGCTCAGTGTCTATCATGCTTGCTGCTACAGTGCAGATAACGCATAGCTTTGAAGTGATTCAGCCGGGATTGAGCGAACATGTGTAATATGTACTTGTATTGATTTGTACTTTCTTCCATATTCTATATGAAATTATTCATCGTGGTCTGTGCTATAACCTTTGCAGTTCGACTTCTGCGGCTATAAAACCAAATGCAGTGAAGCTTTTACCTTGCTTTACTTTCTGAAACAGTGCTTTTGCTGTCGTAGTGTCTCCGTTGACCAGATACCAATGTCCAATACCGAATCCCTGAGTGGCTATCTGCAAGGCATCTGTGTTTTCTCCGGAGAGACTGAATTCCGGTGAATCAGGAGTTAAAATCCCTTTATAAAGCAGCAGTCGCTTATGATAAGCATCATTCTCTATGATATTCATTTCCGGACTTACCTTGTCCAATAGTTTATCTGCTTTCTCCTTTTGCGACAATCGTCGGTAAGTCATATACAACCAATCCGCAGTAGCTGCATACAGATCATCATTATTGCAATACTTGAGACATTCTTCATAAGCCACGACAGCACTATCGAAATCACCCGCCAGAAAATGGGCCAGTCCCAGATGATACCATATATTGAACTGCACTGAAGAAAGCGGAGTGTTGATTTTGTTGGGAATGCCATCGGGTTCTGTTTCAATGGGGGTATCTGCCGAAAGTGATGCTGCCAGAGTCAGGTCTTCTATGGCTTTTTTAAACTGTCTCAGCGAGATATATCTGTGTCCGCGGTGCCTAAGTATTTTCCATGACTCCGGATAGCTTTTCAGACAATCTGAAAAATGGGACACAGCTTCCTCCAGCTTCATCAGGTAGCCAAGCCTTCTGCCTACCCAAATACAGTTTTCTTCGGTTGGGTTGGCATTAAATTGAGCTTTGGCATCTTCCAGGTTTTTAATCATTTTCTTCAGCTCTTCTTCGCCAAAATCCGGGGTATAATATACTGTCCCATCCAGACCGGTGAGTACAGGAGCAGAGGAATGGTCAGCGGGATTTTGCCGGCAACTCATACAGCACAAAATCCAAAAAAACAGATAAAATCTCATGAATTCAGCAATTAATGAAGTTCAAATTTAGCAATTATTGCCATCAATCCATTTATATAGCCGATTAATAATCTTTCAAAATAGTGAACTTATACATTAGATTTCAGACATTGGAAAGCCCTTTGAGTGGCTGATCCGGGATTTTAATTTATTGTTACATGATTCAGCCAATCAGAGAAGAAAGTTTGATTTTAAGCAATTCTTCCATGTTTCCATCAGTAAAGTATTACGCTGATAAATCTCAATGTTCTCACCTGTCCAGCCATTTCTTGAAGGCAGGTGCTTTCTCCCGGCTGATGTCTATTTCCATTTTTAACGGGGCTTTGAGTGTGATGGTGAGCTTTTGGTTTTCGTGGGGTTTGACACTGCCTATGGCATTGATATTGACGATGGACTGGCGGTTGGATCTGTAAAAAAGGGATGGGTCCAGCAATTCTTCCACTTCTTCCAGCGTAGTGAAATCCAGGATATACTTTTCTCCGGAAAAGGTGTGAATAAAATTGATACTGTCTCTGTAAAAACCGGCAATATCTGCAACCGGCACAGGCACCCACTGTTTGCGGTGGCTGACAATAAATTTTCCTTGTACTTAGTACTCTTACTGCTCTCATTACTGATTATATCAAGCAACCGGCTGATATCGCTGGGATACTCCGTTTTACTGTCGATGATGACCCTGCTTTTTTCTATAGCCCTTGCGAGGTCCTCGCTATCTACGGGTTTGAGCAGATAATCTATCCCATTGACCTTGAAAGCCTGGATGGCATATTCATCATAAGCAGTGGTGAAAATAACCGGGCACTTAAGCTGATATCTTTTGAAAATTTCAAAACTGGTACCGTCACTGAGCTGTATATCGGCAAAAATCAAAGCAGGTTCGGCATTTTCCATAAACCATTTGTATGCCGTCTTCAGACTGGGTAAAATTGTAATAATGTGAATATCAGATGCAATTTCTGCAATTTTAAACTGAAGCTCTTTGGCAATGAGTTGTTCGTCTTCGATGATAATAGCCTGGATCATGATTGGATGGATTTTCAGATTAAAGGAATATATACGGTGTAAGCAGTATCAGTTTCTGTGATTTTGACGGGTCTGGGGCTCAGGAAGCGATACAGGGATACCATGCTGTTTTGCCCCTGTTTATTACTGGTTTCTACAAAATTCTTGCGTTGGAGATTGTTGCTTACCACCAGGTAATCATCTTCGATATACATATGTATGATGAGCGGGCTTTCTTCGTCGGATACATTGTGTTTTATGGCATTTTCTACCAGATTTTGAAGCGTGACAGGTGCTATCTTCCGATGGTAATATTCTTCGGGTATTTCTGTGCGAATGATCAGTCCGTCTCCGAAGCGGGTTTTCTGAAGTTGATTGTACAGATCTACAAACTTCAGTTCTTCTATCAAAGGTACTGTTTCGTTATCTTTATTTCTCAGGATGTACCGATAGACCTTACTCATTTTATCCAGAAAATCTCCTGCCTGTTTCGGGTCTATACGGATCAGACTGCTGAGAGATGTCAACGAATTAAAAAGAAAGTGCGGATTGAGATGTTGTCTCAGGTTTTCATACATGACAGCGGTTTTCTCTTTTTCCAGCAGTTGGGCTTTGGAACGTAGCATATTGATATTGCGCAAGTTTTGAACCCGTGCCTGAATGCCATAATAAAGTGTGCCCAAAGCAATCAATATTAATGTGGTGATGAACCACCAGCTTTTGTAAAATGGAGTGAGAATGATGATGCTCAGTTGTTTTTCTTCAGATTGCCTGTTTTGATCTTTGGATACTATCTGAAGTCTGAAAAGGTATTTGCCGGATGGGAGATTGGAATACACAGCTTCTGAATTCATTCCGGATTCTACCCAATCATTGTTTACTCCTTCCAGCCTGTATTGAAAAGTATAGGGATAATATTCTGTCATACTCAGACATCCGAACCGGATGGATATAAAATTCTCTTCCGGTCGTAAAACCAGTTCTTTCTGATTGGATATGTAGATGGTTTTGTCAGGTAATTTCACAGAGCTGATCAGAGGATTGTCTCCCGGAAATTCTCTGACCATTCTTTCAGGAAAAAACTCCACCAGATTTCCCTTTATGTTTGTGAGCATGTGACCGTTTTGCAGAGGGATAAAATAGTTGTAATAAAATGAGTTACTTTCGCTAAGATTGATTTTAAAACTGAAAATACTGTTAGTTTCAGGATTCAGCACGGAAAACCTGTTAAAAGAAGCACACCATATATTTCCATCCCGGTCTGATGCAGAAGATTGGAGGTTTTCGCTATGTAGTCCGTTGGAAGTATCCCAGAATCTTATTTCCACATCCTCTGCGGATTCTACCTTGGGCTTAAGTTTTTTTACCTGAAATAAGCCTTGCGAAATGTAGGAAAAAAACATATTGCCATCCTTATCCACACCCAATGAATTGAAATAACCTCCTTTACCTGTTTTCATACCTATTTTCATATCGACTGTATGAATGATACTGTCACCCGGATGTATGTGTCCTGCAGAAGAATTCTGAGCGGCCATCCAGCTACCGTGATCCTTAGTACCGTTGAGCCAACCTGCCGAATAAGTAAGTCCATCCGGATCTTCGGCTTTATGAAAGCGTATTTCCTGTATGGAATTATTTCTAAAGTTCCAGCGGAGTATCGGCAGATAATTATTTCCCAATATGTAGGTGCTGTCAGTTTCGGGAGTTATTACCCTGGTTTTCATATCTCTGTATTTACCGGTCAGCCCATAAAATCTGCTCATACTATTGGATTTAATATCATACTGGAAGGTAGGCTGATTTATGGAGCATATCAAAGCCAGACCATCATGAAAATCAATATCCACAATAAAGCCGGGCTCGCCCTGCCCCTTTGCCAGTTTCAATATGTCAATGACCCTGCTGGTATCCGAAACAGGATCATGCACATATATTTTCCCTTCCCGGCTTCCTATCCACCACTCCCCATTGTAAGGATTTTGTGTCATGCAGGTAATGTGCCAGTTGTTGTCCATTTCCGGAAATTTTTCAGTAAGTCTGATGACACGGTAAAACATCCGGTCAGGATTGTATCTGGAGATTCCGCCGTAGTACCCAGCCATGAAGTATGGTCTGTGTCTTCCCATGCACAACCCACATAATCTCCAATGATGGAAGAAGGATTGGTGATGTCATTTTTGATAACATCCATACGGTAATGAGCATTCAGATCAATACGTACAATCTCGTAGCTGTTGCTGGAATACCAGAGATGACCGGTCAATGTTTCAAAAATATTTCCGGCATATGGATTTTTCATTGAGGATTTCACATCAATTCTGTGGACTATGGCATGAGTACGGGTATCAAGTCCTTTGATTTCTTTAGCGTTTTCATCAAACATCCATAAGATGCCATTCTTACCTGAATGCAAGGCACTTACGCTGTGATTATTATATACGATTGTATCTGCAGCATTCCTGTGATTGGTAAAATCTTCATTTTCAAAATCAAAGTAGTTGAGTCCTTGCTTTGTGGCTATCCAAAGTCCGTGTCCTGAAGGGTCAGCCGCTAAACCCCGTTTGGTCACTCTGTTATGCGTCAGAGAGCAGGGATCTGTTTCGTCAAATCTGAAATATTCAAATTTGGCGGACTCGGGCTTAAGTTTTACGAGTCCAAATTCGCTGCCGGCCCATATTATGCCTTTTCTGTCACAGTATATTGCATTGATCCGCGGGTAGATGGATGTATCCCAGGAGCGGTAATTCCTGAATGTTCCTTTGGCTTTTTCATAACAGAATATCCCGTCTTCTGTAGCACCCCAGATGTTGCCTTTCGGGTCTTCACAGATTGCAGCAACAAAATTATTCAACAAGGTAGTGCTATCCAGCCGGTTATGGCGGAATACCTCAAATCTCTGACCGTCATATCTGTTAATGCCGAAGGAGGTGCTGAACCATAAAAATCCATCTCTGTCGCGGAGCATATCCGTGACATTCTCGCTGCTCAGACCGTCTTTTTCCGTAAGGTGCTCAAAGACTATGTCGGGCTGCACTTGTTTATTTACAGTATTTCGTAAAGTGTTTTGTCCCAAAGTATATGACAAAACTCCCATCATTAAAAGTAAAATTTTGATGCCCGTATTCATACAACTTGCAAGATAGTTTTTTCAGACCGCTGAAGAAAGTTTTTTTGTCATGAAGCGGGGAAAAATGGTAATGAAACGTAGAGGAATGAAAATGAATGATCCAATCATGTAACCGACTATTTTTCAGGTGGGACAGACTTCATTGTGGTAACCAAAGTCAGTGGTGTGAATGATGTGTATCATGTACTTGTTGGTAAAACCCACCTAATTTTGATTCAAACAAAAGCATGAATTATGAGGAGTGTGTATATGAGTATTGCCTTTATTTTTTTAATTATCCAATCGATAATAAGGCAAAATGTCGTGGCTTATTATCCCTTTAATGGGAATGCCAATGACGAGGGTCTGATGAAAATACATCAAAAATGAAATCTTTATGAAAAATATTTTATCAATAATCACCATTATATGTGTCAGTCTGAATTTGACTTTCGCCCAATCGGGCAGTGTTGGCATCGGGACCAATAACCCTAACCCATCGGCCGGTCTGGATGTAAATTTTACGGATAAGGGATTTCTCCCTCCAAGGTTGACATCTGCCCAGAGAGATGCCATAATATCTCCAGCTCCGGGACTGATTATTTATAACACTACATCCAATTGCCTGAATGTTTTTACCGGTATATATTGGAATGAGTTGTGTGGTGTACAGATAATTCCTCCGGGATATCCCACAGGTTATGTGCATTGCAGTACACCCACCGTCATCACAGAAGTCACCAACCCCACAACCGGTAAAATCTGGATGGACCGAAATCTCGGGGCCGGTCAGGTAGCCACGAGCAGTTCGGATGCGGCATCGTTTGGGGATTTGTATCAATGGGGTAGATTTGCTGACGGGCATCAGTGCCGTAATTCAACCACTACGAATACCACCAGCAGTACTGACAGTCCGGGGCATAATATGTTTATTTTGCCACCATCTGGTCCACATGACTGGAGAAGTCCGCAAAATGAAAATCTATGGCAAGGCGTAAGTGGCACCAATAATCCATGCCCTACGGGGTTTAGATTACCCACTCAATCGGAAATGGAAGCCGAGCGTCAAACCTGGAGTCCTAACAATGCTGCAGGGGCTTTTGCTTCTCCTCTTAAATTGCCGTTTGCCGGATACAGATTTTTTGAAATGGATCAATCAGTTTTAGTGTTTCGGGTTACTGGACCAGTACGGTGGGCAATCCATATTCTTATTACTTAGAATTTGGTTCTTCTGCTTATTTTGTAAATAGTAACCGGGCACTTGGATTTTCTGTAAGGTGTATTAAGAATTAATAATGCTTTACTCCTCAGGTATTCAGGATATTATAAGGCTAAGATTGAGCATCTCTGATTCATTTTTATACATGCAGAACTGTCTGATATACCCCTAATACGGATTACATATGCGTGGATATTTAATGCCTCTGATTCTGTGCTTTCTGAGTTTCTGTTCGGATGCTCAAAACATAACCGGAAAATTCACCCAACTAGCCGGGGAAACGATACGCCTCGAAGCTTTTAACGGTCTGAAAACCTATCCGGTTTCCAGCAGTGTAATGGATGCAGATGGAAATTTTAAATTACATTATTCTAAATCTGATTGTGGGATAGGATATCTTATCTCTACCGATCAAAAGCCCTTTTTTGTAATTCTCAGTGGAGAAGATATTCATATACAGGGAGAATCTTTGAGAAATACAGAAACTGTACAAGTTCTGCTAGGGCAGGAAAATCAATGGTTTGCCCGGTATGCCAACGAGCATCCAAGACGGGAACAGGCGCTGAGTGCATGGAATTATCTTGAGAAAATCTATCAGAATGATTCCATTTTTCATTCACAGGATAAAATCAGACAATGCATTCAATCTGAACAACAACGCATCAAAAAATCAGACACCGACTTATTGAGCAGCCTGCCACCCGATAGTTATGTACGCTGGTATCTCCCCACCCGAAAGCTGGTAAGTTCTGTGTCAGTAATAGCGCAGTACCGGCCGGAAGAGATCATGTCTGCCATTGAGTCATTCCGCAAAATGGATTATACAGATTCGAGATTATACAGAAGCGGATTGTTCAGAGATGCGATTGATAGCCATTTCTGGTTGTTGGAAAACAGTGGCTGGTCATTGGATTCGGTATTTCATGAAATGAAAATTTCCATTGATGCTATGATGTCATACCTGGTAAAGGATGAGAAAAAGCTGAATGAAGTGACTGATTATCTTTTTGACCTGCTGGAGCGGCACAGTTTGTTTCAGGCATCCGAATATCTGGCTCTGAAAGTACTTAATGAAGTGAGTTGCACCATAGACAGCAATCTGGCTAAGCAGCTCGAAACCTACAGAGCCATGAAAAAAGGGAATATTGCTCCCGATATCAGCTTTGAAGCCGGGCATTTATGGATGCCTTCATCCGGTCAAATCCAACGGTTGTCTGATATTAAAAGTAAATATGTGTTGGTGGTTTTCGGAGCAGGTTGGTGTCCGAAATGCAAAGAAGATATTCCTGAGTTGGCAAGACTGTATTCAAAATGGAAGGCTCAGGGTGTGGAAATAGTGTATATTTCGCTGGACGATGATAAAATGGTATTCAACCAGTCGGTGGCTTCTTTACCTTTTATGTCATATTGCGACTTCAAAAAATGGAAGAGTCCTGTTGTGGAATCTTATTATGTTTTTGCTACACCTACCATGTTTTTATTAAATGATCGAAGGGAAATATTACTCCGTCCCAATTCTGTAAAACAGGCAGATGCCTGGGTGGATTGGTTTTTGGTGCAGGGAAATAGGTGAAGTTACATTTGACAAAACATAAATGGTAAATATCAATTCAATTTACACATGCACCCCTTCTGTCATCACTTCCACCAATGTATTGTAACAGGCTGCCCATGCCTGTTCCGTATCATCATTCCATTCGTGCCCCAGACCTTTTTGCAGTGTCCACAACAGAGCGTCTCCAACCATATTATAATGGTGATATTTTACCCCATAATTGACGTGCCTTTTACCCATAGCTCTCAATTCATCTGAATAGCTGCTGAAGTTGTTCAGTCCGGCTATGATGGATGTGAGCATATCCGTAAGTTTTAAATATTGCTGCCCCATATCCTTGGGGAATAACCGCCTTAGTTCGGGATGATCTGCAAAGAGCTTGCTGTAGAATAAATCTCCTATGATAGCCTGATCTATAGCCATGAGTTTTCGCCACGTTTTTCGTACTATATGGATTTGTTCGGTGGTCATGTGGTGAGCTGTTTGATTTGTTGGATTTGTATGATTTGTTGATTTGGTGATTTGTTGATTTGTTGATTTGTTGATTTGGTGATGTGTTGAATTGGTTTGGTCGGGTTATTTATTCCTACGGTGGATTCGAGTGTTTCCTCCTACGGCGGATTCGAGTGTTTGGTTGTTCAAGTGTTTCCGCCTCCGGCGGATTCTTCGTTCAGCTCATTAATTGTTCACAGTTCAAGTGTTTATAATAAGGTTGTTCGCCGGTTCACAATTCGTAATGCACCCATTATCCTCCCAGACAATTCATGGCTGCTTCTTCGCCGCTGTTGATGGCTCCTTCCATGAATCCCTGCCAGTCGGCCAGATGTTCTCCCGCAAAGTAAGTGTTTTTATGAGATTTTTTCAATTGCGGCATGACTTCAAACCATTGATTTTTACCGTAAAAGGCATAGGCTCCCAATGAATATTTATCCTTTCCCCAATAATATACGAGGTCTTCTGCAATGTATTTTTTTATGTTTCCGAATGCCGGCTTCAGCGCATCCAAAATAATTTCAAGGCGTTGGGATCTGTCCACAGAACCAAGGACATCTGCTTTGTCGCCAATGGCATAGCACATTAAGACTCCGGTTTTTCCGGGTTGATTTTTGGTGCCGTGATAAAAATAATGGGCGGGAGTATCCGTAAGCATATCAAAATCTTCTCTTTTCCAGAATCGCTCTTTACACACGATCGGAAATTTGCCGATTCGGGAATATTGCAACTCATGCAATGCTTCAATGGTAGCTTTGGGCAATGAGGGGTTCCAGTCTATCTGCATGAGTGAGTGTGTGGGGGTGGTGCAGATGAGTTTCTCTGCTGTGAATGTTTTTCCGTTTTCACAGCTTACGGTTACTTCATTTTTCGATTGCTGATTGACTGATTTTACAGTATGCTCCAATAAAATATTGCTGTGACCGATTTCTTCAGCCATTTTTTCAATCAATCTGCTGTTGCCGCCCCTGATTTTATAATCCATTTCATTTTTTTCACTGCTCTCAGCATATTCGGCAAAAGCGGCATAAGCAGAAGTATGGCGAATACTCTCTCCAAAGTCTGTAGAATCTATAAGGTCCCGCATCAGCAAATCCTCTTGGCTGAGTCCGGCAGATTGCAGATATCGCCACCAATCCTGTCTGTCCAGCTTTCTTCGTTCCTGCTCCGTCATTGCAGTCCATACCGGAACCAGCCTATCCCAGAATTGCTGCATTTTTTCACTGTAGTCCCACTGTCCGTTTTTTGAATGTTTTCCATTCAGGATAAGATCTGTTTCAAACTGATTGTTGTCCAATTCAAGACCGTATTCCTTGCATAGGGCAATGACTCTTTCATGGGATGCACCTACCCATTCGGCACCCAATTCTATAACCTGTCCACCGGCTTTGGCAGGCTGAAAGGAAAAAACTCTGCCTCCTGTCCGGTTTCGGGATTCGAGCAAAGTCACTTTTATACCGGCTCTCCTGAGGGTCAATCCAGCCGCCAATCCAGCGAATCCGGCACCAATAATTATCACGGATGCAGGTTTTTTTACAGGGATGAAAGTGTATTTTTCAGCACCGGACTTCACAGAAGATAGCAGAGCGCTACCCAATAAAGATCCTTTGAGCAGAAAGTCTCGTCTTAGCATAATGATTTTATTATTATGATTGCGAAAATGATATGAGACAATGATAATGAGAAATTTTCATTATTGAGGCGTGCTTAAGATTAATTAAATTGTATGAAATGCCCAATGGACTATGCAATAAAACCGGTTGGTGATTGCAGCAATGCAAATTTTATGGATGACATTTATTTGCAGGTCGGGGAGTTCTTTCAAAACTGAATTGCCGGATCCTAATTCAATTCCGGGATTGCACAAAATCATCCCGAAATTTGACTTTCAGGCGGACTTTTCTTAAATTTGGAAATACATAAATCAGGAAATTATCGGGCAGTCATGTTCAGATGTAAAATTTTGGTATTTCTATCGCTTTATTATTTTTCTGGAGTTATGTCACAAAAAAGGTCGGAAGTGTGGATTCAGCCATTTACAGGAAGTGTAGATCCAATGGAAAAACTGCTCCTTATTAATTTTGAAAAAGATCCCGATACCGTGTACATTGGATTTGAACCCCAGATGTTTGATAATGCATCAAACGGACGAGGGAAGCTGGTGATAGGTTGGCGTATGGATGGCAAAGTAGATGTATATCATGAACCGGGCATACGTCCCGATCCGCAGAAATACTGGATTGCCGGAAATGGTCTGAATAAAATGCAAAGCCTCAATTTTGAGATTGCTGAACTGGACATAACGGATACAGGTATCAAGACGCATTTCAGATTTAAGGATCTATACGGACGAAAGATTGAGTTTCTGATTGATGAAAAGAATAAGAAAGCAAGAAAACCATTTGATATGGTCGCACCCATGGGAGAGACGGTCGCCAATCCTGCCGGATTACCTTTGATTTTCCTGTATGATTTTTATTTTGTAAGAAGAAGCGATACAGAATTCCGGATATTGATTGACGGCAAAAGTCACAGACCTGATAAATTACCTTTGCCCGTAGACTGGTCAAACATGTATTTTACCCGGTACAGTCCTAAACCTCTGATTTTTATATTGAATCCGGATTTCAGAGGGCACATAGAGCCTGTGCAGATAAATAGCTTGGACGATACAATACATCTAAAGGATAAAGTGCTTTTTCTCACCCGTCAAAACGGAAAACACTTTCTTGAAAAAATCTCGTTTTTAAATGAAATTGCACCATTGGAGATGCTTTTTGATCCACCCTTCCCCAATCTGCATGAGTATGAAGGTGAGAATGAAAGAAGAGGGGAGTTTAAATTCATAAGCTCTGCCGGGGCAGGATGGATAGCAGGTACATATAGTATTCAAAAGGAGAAAGATTCCTTATTTGTGGAGTTGACTCCTTCCGGTGGGTGGAAGCCCCGGCCTTCAAAAGTGGTACTCGGATTTTTGTATGCCATAGCTAAGCCATTTAAAAACTGGCCGAAAAAATACCGTTGGAAAGCTACCGTCACACATTCTCACGGCCAGTATTATATGGAATCAGCATGGAAAAGGACCGAATAACTTGATCCGGTCCTTTTTAATTGAAGAAATAATCTCTCAATATAAAACTTCAGAGATACTCCATTTTATTTCCTGGTATTCTTTTTCTCATTATTTGGTTCGGGAGTAATCCAATCATCTGCTTTGTTGTCAGGCCTTATCACCTCATAATCTTCAAATCCTTTTCTTTTAGCTTTCACCTCCCAGTCAAAACTAAAGTTGCCCGTACCCCCTTTCAATTCCTTTACTTTAAATCCACCAGATGATTTTTCGATAACAGCCAGACCATAGGTATCAGCTGAGTGAGGAGTAAGTTGAATAGTAACTGTATTTGTATTTGCAACCATCCCGTAGTGATCTGAATATGAAATAAATACTTCGCCATCAGAAAGTCTGCCGGTGCCTCTCTCATATGCGGCAGCTTCAGGCCCTTCTATGGATGCATACCATATACTGGAACCTTCATTTTCAGGATGGTCCATTCTGAAATTTTTAATATCTGCAAAAATTTGTCCCTGGCCTGACGAATTTACATACATGCCTGCTTTAGTATTACTGTTAGCATCCATTACAGATACATAGCCATGATTAGCATTTGAGGAGAGATGACCTACGGAGAAATTTGTACTGTTATTCGGACCATAGGTTCTGAAATTTCCGGCACCCATGTCAGTGATAGTAATGATTCCCCTATGATTTCCCTTTTCATCTGCTACACTCATGTACCCTCGGTTATTGTTGTTAGCCCTGCTTGAAAAATGGATGTTGGTCAATCCATTGGGCCCATAAAACTCTCCAATGCCATAGCGTTGGGATGCGATTGTAAAATCTATCCTTGGATTCCCCATATCATCAAAAAGACTCACTACAGGCAAATTGGGTTCCGGTGTAAAATAAGACACCAGAAAATTAGGCTGACCATTCTGCCCGTTTATCTGCATGAATCCCAGATCTGAAATATTAGCTACCAGATTACCGGAGGGATCAGTAATTTTTAAATCGCCTCCTAAATCTAATGTACCGGAAGGATTAGCTATACCAATTCCTACATTTCCACTGTTATAATAGATATTATTACCATTTTTGGTAAAATAGCTGGTACCCGGTGGCCCCGGAACACCTTGATCACCTTTATCACCTTTATCACCTTTCAATCCCTGGATTCCCGGCGGTCCCATGGGGCCTTGATCTCCCTTATCGCCTTTAGGCCCTGCAGGACCCTGAATACCGGGTTCTCCCCGTTGGACCTTGCGGGCCTTGATCACCTTTATCACCTTTGTCACCTTTCAATCCCTGGACTCCCGGCGGTCCCATGGGGCCTTGATCTCCCTTATCGCCTTTGGGACCTACAGGACCCTGAATGCCGGGTTCGCCTTTGGGGCCTGGAGGACCGGGCTGACTGTTGGATGCATAAAGCGCATAAGGTACACTCAAAAGTTCGGTAGTCCCCACAATACTGTAATCAGTGCCACCGCCTGGAGCTATTTCTGACTGTATGTAATAAGGTCCTGCTGACCAGTCTATGGAATTCAGATTACCTGATAAAACATTACCTGATCCTACAATTATTGTAATTAAACCATTTTCATTGGTCTTCGAGAGGTGCTGTTCAGCGTACAACGCAACACCATTTTTAAGAATAGAAATTCTTACCCCTACATCAGCGCTTTTAAGCAATGTTCCATCTGAAGTCCGGATGACAGCCTGATAATTCATTTTATTGGGTGCTTGTGCATGCACTAAATTTACGAGGTAATAAAACACCAACAAAAAATATAACTTCGTTTTCATGGCTTAATATTTTATAATTTTATAAGTTTTCAATACTTTGTTTTTTTCACTGATTTCCAAAATATACCACGATGATTGCAGACCTGCCATCTGGATTTCTGTAATTTCACCATCTGATTCTCTTATCAGC
This sequence comes from Saprospiraceae bacterium, assembly GCA_016716335.1. Lineage (GTDB taxonomy): Bacteria > Bacteroidota > Bacteroidia > Chitinophagales > Saprospiraceae > OLB9. The sequence goes on from JADJWN010000007.1 coordinate 112,490, forward strand.
AGCAGTTTACCGGATGAATCAAATAATTTGTATTTTAAATAATTAAAAGGATAGTTTTGGAGCTTTATCCTTAGAATATCAGATACCGGATTTGGCATTAAACTGACTTCAAGAAAGGAGTATTCTTTTCCTGAAACGACAAAAATTTCGTAAGGTTGATGCACTCCCTCACTCACTATCCCGCTTTGATTATAGGCGTATGAAGTTGATACTTGCCCTAATGAAAAACTCACGGTTCCACTCCCTGTACTAAAACTCCCACCACTTCCATTAACACTTACCTGTCCCCATGACACTTTTATGAAAAGTAACATAGTTGCAATTGTCATTATTCTTTGAATTATCATAATAAGTCTCAAAGTTTGGTATTAATAAAAAGCAAAATACTAACGCTCACAACTCAATGAACGATTTGTCATCGATTATTATTCACCTCTTTTTCACCAATTCAAAATTATAGCCTTAATACTTGTAAATTGGTGATACAGGTCACCTGTTTACATGATTTTAGTGAAATAATTTAAAGTGATTTTATAATCTGAATTGTAGTAAATACTTCAATGATGGCTTTAGTAAATAGATCAATACCTGATAAATAATTCATGCTTTTTAACGTTTTGTATGTAAGTAACCTTCCAAAAATGATTACTTATATTTCAGAAGTAATAACAATTTTTCAAAAACAGCAATTTTGAATTCGATTTTGGAAAACGACCTTTAATTGTATGAAATTTTGATGCTTCAACTCATGTTTTTAACTAAGATTATATATTCTAATTTCGTTGTGAAAATTGAAATCACAATATTATAAGATCTTTCGCAAAATGAGTCTTAGTAACCTGTTAATGTGAGTAAGCAAAGCGACTTTCTTGTGCTCATATCAGGCCGTGATAGATTTTCTACTACATAGTTTCAGTTTATTATATTATCAAAGACACAAGCTGTAATTTCTGATTCTTGCCATTCCTGCGGGAATCAAGATAGCCTTGTTTTTGATAGCAGTGCTGGCCTGGGTGTTTCTGGCAGTAGTAATGAATATTTTTTCAAAGGGCTGAACTGTTTTCCAACTATTATTAATATGCAGCATTAAGAATAATAATCTGCCTCTTTTGTAGCTGCCAAAATCCCGCTGATACCCAGCGGCCACGATAGAAAAAAATGCTTTATGACTTATCTGATAGTAAAAGTCACATTGGGAGCCAATATACACTGACCTGCCTGATCCATTATGAATGGAGAGGAAAGTGGTCTTATGCAATCTGAATTGATATAAATATTGCCTCCGAATCCATTAGGAGGAAACTGGTTGGTCAGCCAGTTTGCAGAATTGTAAAACTGGTTATTGACATTGCCGTGAAATGTATAGCTTGACAGGAGAGCAGGACCCGCTTTGAATTCAAGCCAATCGATGTTGAACCCACCCTGACTTGCCAGCAGCCTGATGATATATGCTCCCGGCTTCAATACAAAAGGTCTGGAGGTCAGAGTGGTATAATTACCCCACCAGCCTGTGGATGGAATATTGAGCACATCCAGTATGTTGTGGTTCTGGTCTCTAAAGCTGATCTGTCCTCCTCCGGGTGCGCTGGATACCCGGTAATCCAGCACGAATGCAGATGTTTCACTCACCACGACACCATACTCCATCCAATCTCCCTGATTAATATATCCCAGATTGTAATTGCCCCCGCCCAGATTTTCGACCACTACTCCGTACATGTCCGTGAAATCCTCTGCCTGTATCAATGCCGGTATAGGTACCATGACCGGAACCACTGTCACCTGACACACAGCCATGAAACCTCCATCCTGTGTATATGCATAAATATTGGCACTTCCGTATATGGATTTGGTAGTGATCAATCCGTTTGCATTGACCGACACAGTACCGGGTCTGTCCGAGACCCAGGTGATACCAGGATTGGATGCATTGGATGGTAAAACATTGGCCGTGAGCTGAAAGGTACTGTTTCTCAGCAGTTCGATGGCAGCAGGTGTGACAGATATGCCTGTGACTTTGATGGGTGGAGTCCCTGCGTTGCCTCCGGTTATTGTCATTTGCCCCAGTGTCAGCCAGCCGGAGAGCTGTTGATCCTGGGAGCTGTTGGCAAACCGGACAGGTTTGGCATTGGCGGAATAAATTTCCAGTGGATTACGCACTTTGATTACAGCTGTATATGTTCCATCCGTTAAAGTAGTATCTGAAAAAAAGGATCGGTAGTTGGCTGCCGAGTCAGGTTGTATAAGGAATAAATTTATCTTTTTCTTACCCAGATATCTGAAATTGTTGCCTGCATCGATGGCTCCGAACTCTACTTCCCAGTCGGCATAAAACGGGGCAAAGCCATTATTCTTGATTTTGAGCTCTACCGTAGCCTTACCGTTTGTCGCTGTCAGCCTGTATTGATCCACATAGAGCCGGTAGCCCATCATTTTTTGTGCAGTGATAGCATTATTCCATGCTGCTGTGTTGGGGACCAGCTGGGTGAAATTGTGATGTGCAAACAACCAGGTGGGGCGTATGGAGTCAAAACACTTGAGTACATCCTGACCCACGGTATTTGGCCAATTGTTCCAGATAGTACTTTGTAAAGCAGGGTCGATTTCTCCGCCAATGGGAAGTCTTTGCCAGTTCAGACCGGCATTGTTGCTTTTGAGTATATTGTGAAAATAGTAAGGAATGTTGTCAGAAATGGATTGTGAAAAAAACAGCCCGTCGCTGTATCCGAATGCCTGTGGATCCGGCATGTTTTGAGGATATCGGGCCAGCAGATGGGTATTGGGAAATGCACTGAGGTAGGCATTGGCTATCAGGGATTTATTGGCATCAGTCATCGCCAGATCAGGTCTCACATTTTCCACATCTCCGATGTGCCACTCACCCCACATGCCATACAATCCAAGGTGTACCATAAATATCCTCGGATCTCCGTTGTATCGCTCGCCAAACCTTTCAATAAAATTTAGCATGGCGGCCATCAGATCCGGATCATTCCAGTCGGGGCACAAGTCATCTACTCCGTTTGGGTTGGGATCCTGGTAATAATATGTTTCCACCAGGTCAATAAGATAGGCCGGCAGATGTGTCTCCCCGAATGCCGGATCAATGTTGACCTGAATGTAGGCATGGTTGCCATTGACTGCCTCCTGAGCCAGAAAGTTGTCAATAACAGTCCAGTCGAAATCATCCGGTCCGTTCATCACCTCATCTAATCCGAACAGACGACCCTGAATACTTTTGGGAAAATTATTGGAGGGTGCCCACATGGTAGCAAAGCCCTTCAGAGGATTTAACTCAAGGTTGGGCTGGTTTACATTGTATGTCAGTGATTGCCAGCTTTGGGCGGATAATAAAGCAAAGGTTAAAATAAAACAGAAAAGGAGCGAAAATCTCATTCAAATTTATTGTTTCACAAAGTTAAGCTAAACGCCCGAATTTTACCTGTAATCGAACGCCTGTATTCCAAATTTATTCCCTTAAGTACTTTATAACATTGGAAGCCTGACTACTAAAAGAATAATGGCTGGATTTGCAGAATAGACAAACGGAAAATACCATCAGATAGTATTCTGACGTTTTGCAAAATGATACAGAACATGATAAATCTTCATAAATATGCCCCGAATTGTTCTTTTGCAGCCTTTTATAAGACATTATGCAGGCTCAGTATTTGATCTGCAGGCAGCCACCGGTATTTCAGGTTGGGATGAAGACGAGAGAGTAAGGGAAAAGCAATCTTATCATGACAGGAGACATTATATCCTTCCGGATGATGGTCGGGGAAGACAGGTGGAATTACCTGTGAGCTATACAGAATCTTGTCCGGATAACGTCTTTGATAAAACAGACATCAAAAGCGGTCCATGCAGAATCACCTCTGTAACCGAAGGGCTCAATGTCAATCAAAATGATCCGGCATATGCATCTCCGTTTCCTTTGGGAATGGGATTGTTAAGGTTGGGGAATTCTTTGCATTATGCAAAAAACATCATTCATGCTGATTTGGTGGGTTTTTCAGTTATTCCTGATAAACTTGTTATCCGTAATCGTTTTGACCATCAGATTTCGGCATTATATTATGACTTCAGTAATCATATTACTGTGGACCTGTCAGAATTGTCGCCAGGATTTTATCAGGGGGATTTTTTTCTTAACATGCAGTTGCTGCATAGTTTTACCATGCTCAAATGTTTTCCATTAGTGCTGGCGTATGACCGGGATACACGAAAGTATCAACCCGAGAATACACTTTGGTGATATTTCAGGGAATTTTTTCAGACGGGCCCGCATAAACAATCTCCACCCCCAATTACAGCATCAGGCTGATTTGTAAAAGTGATTTCTTATTGCAGTTTCACCCCCATCTCTAAGCACTGATGCATAGACTAAGTGATGGCAACCTACTGAGCAAAACCACTTTGGTGGAACCTGATTTTATACCTTATTATGATGATTCTGGTTTCGTTAAGCTCTTTTTTTAATCTGACATATGTACTGCTTATTTTAAAATTACTACGTTTCAATACCTGAAATTTCACATCACTTACTGATATTCTCATTTTTGAATCGTAATTATTAAAAAACCCCATGTTTTCATACATTTCTTATTTATGTATTTTGAGTACACCTTCTTATCGGGGAGGTGTACATTTTTTCATTTGCAATCATTTAGAAGGATTCTGTTAATAGCAAATAGGATGGAGAACTCCCACCCTCGTTTTTTTGGTCCTCTGGAATTGCTGAATGTTTCGGAAGCAGATAATTCAGGTTTTGTATCAGATACCGATGTAATCAATGCAAAAACTGTCCACTATCCGGATTGTCAGCAGATCATCCTGTGGCTTCCGGACCACTACAGGTATTACAACGATATTTTGATTAAGGATAGGTTAAAATCAGAATTAATTTATCATAAGAAGATCGGGGACATTGTTCAGGGTTCGGTACAGATTATCATTGACAGCGTTTTTATTTATCCGGGAGATTTTGAAATCATCATCATCAGCTCTTCCGGAAAACTCTACCATATCTATTTCAGGAAGTATCCGGAGGGAATAACTCCGAAAAGCAATAAACAATCCGTCCATATTGATGTAAATACTGACAAAAATCCTGTTATTTACAGGGATGGATTGGGTAATGAAATACCCAATGAGGATTTGATTTTAAGGGAGAATGTCATAGCCTCCACATTTGGCAAAATCTTCCGCCACGTCTCTTATGTAAGTTATGGCCGTGAGGGTGAAGTAGTGTACAGAGAAGGGGATAAAACCATCCGGTTTTATATGGAAATGGGCGGTGGCAACTGTGTTTTTTATCTCAATATTCCGGATGAAACAGAATGGGAAGCCACCACCGGATTTCCGCTATCCAGCAGAAGTGAAATCATACAATATGTAGCAGAGTCCACACTCAAAGATCAGGCTCCTTCCTGTAAGTACCGGATCTCACCCAAAGAGATAGCTTATTACAAAAAATAAGCTGACCTGCAAAAAAATTTAAAGGAATTCAGAACAACTCAGTTTTCAGAAATCTCACTTTCTTTTGATTTAAACCCTTATTCAGGAAGACTTAATCTGTCTTTTTCGATACACATAGTATCTCACCGGATTGTCAAACAGGCTAAAAATATCATACAGGATATTTTCCTAGGGCCGGAGATGATAATTTTTAACAGGCTCAATTACCCATCTTCCATAATGATGATCAATAATTTTTATCACTCTGTGCCTGCACCTTTCAATGAGTAAATCATACGCTTAAATGAAATTACACACATCTTCACTACACATTTTTTTTCATGACTAATCATTAGCTTCAATTTTGACCCATCATTAAATCAAAAATAATATTCCGCCATGAAAAACATTCTGACTCTTGTATTTGCAATCTTTACTTCACTTCTTACGGGGCAGGGAGTAGGCGTGGGTACCGCCGTGCCGCACAGTTCTGCTATGATGGACGTATCATCCACTTCAAAGGGTATCCTGATTCCAAGGATGACCACTGCACAAAGAGACGCTGTAGCCTCACCTGCCAATGGATTGATGATATACAATACGGATACAGCCTCATTCTGGTATTATAACGGCAGCAGCTGGACACAGGTAGGAGCAAGTATTACAGATATGATCAGAGACTCAGATGCCAATACCAGGGTAATGACTGAAAAAAATCCCAATGAGGATATCATCCGTTTTGACCTTGGGGGTACTGAATATCTGGTGCTCAATAAAAACAATAATGGAAGGGCAAGACTCGAAATGGTCAATAATAATTCCAATCATTACTTCGGATTTAAGTCTGGTCAGAATACTACTTCCGGCTCGCACAACACAGCTGTGGGCAATGAAAGTATGCAATTGATAAATACTGGAGCATTTAATACGGCTGTAGGAAGTCAGGCATTATTCAGCAACACAATAGGAAACCAGAATACTTCAATAGGCTATCGGTCTTTGTACAATAATCTGAATGGTTTTTTGAATCTTGCAGTGGGTCATTCCAGCTTATTTTCGAACGACAGCGGAATGAACAATATAGGATTGGGATTTGAATCATTGTATTCCAATACTTTCGGGAATTTCAATATGGGTATAGGTGTGAGAGCTATGTATAATACCCTGTATGGCAGCTACAATTTGGCAATCGGTATAGAAAGCATGTATTCCAATGTAGGAAATTCAAGAACCACTGCCATAGGTAATTATTCAATGTACTATGCAGATAATAATACCATGGGGAGCAATACTTTTAATACAGCTGTAGGTTATGAAGCATTGAGAGGAAGTACCACTGCATCCAGTAACACCGGAAAATACAATACTGCTGTCGGAGATGCCGCCATGAGAGGTAATTCTACAGGATTTTCAAATGTAGCTATCGGGTATCAATCTCTTTATTCCAATACAAGCGGAGCGAATAACACTGCAATTGGTAGTACATCCATGTATTCAAATACAACAGGATCAGGAAATATTGCCTTTGGGACAAATGCTCTTACAAGTAATACAAATGGATCAAATAATTCCGCTTTAGGTGTCAATGGTCTGAATTCAAACACTACGGGAGCAGGGAATATTGCTGTTGGGAATAATGCTCTTTTTAACAATATCAGTGGAGCAAATAATGTTTCACAGGGTCTTAACTCCATGAATAATAATACTACAGGTGGAAGTAATGTAGCCATTGGGGCATATGCAATGGAACAGAATGTAGCGAAAAACGGCTCTGTAGCCATCGGACATGAAGCAATGAGATATGCTCACAATACAACTTTAGCTACGCTCTCCGGAAACGTAGCTATAGGATATCAGGCATTATATGGAAGTACCACTGCTTCAGCAAATACAGGTGGAGGTCACACAGCAATCGGTTCTCAGGCATTGTTTGTGAATTCATCAGGTACAGTAAACACAGCTGTTGGGCAAAATTCACTTTCAAACAATTCTACGGGATCATTTAATACTGCAGTCGGTCAGGGTGCTTTGGACATTCTTGTAAGCGGAAGTCAGAATACCGCATTGGGGCGGGGAGCAAATGTACTTTTAACAACGCAAAATAATTCTACAGCTATTGGATTTGGAGCTGTTTCAAATAGTTCAAACAAAATAAGAATAGGTAACAGTGCAGTCACACACATTGAAGGACAGGTGGACTGGAGCTGGCCATCAGACGGCAGGTTCAAATCGGATATCCATGAAAATATCCCCGGACTGGATCTGATTATGAAACTGCGACCTGTATCCTATAAATTCGACACGAGAAAGTTTGACCAGCATCTGAAAGGATCGGATTCACATAAAAATAGTGAATTGCCGGCTGATTATTTTGAGCATTCTTCCAGTATTGTACACACAGGATTCATAGCTCAGGAAGTAGATGCAGCATGTGCAGCCATAGGATTTGACTTTAATGCTATACACAAGCCGGATAGTAATAATCCGGTGACCATTACAGTATAGCTTACACTCAATTTATTATGCCTATAGTGAAAGCTATTCAGGAACAACAGAACATTATTGACCAGCTCAAAAGTGAAAATGAAACTCTGAGAAATTTTAAAAGTGAGTTTGAAAAAATGGCTGCTGAAATTCAGCTTCTGAAGAATTCCATGGAGGCGATGAGAAACTAAAGCCGGAGTCTGATAAGTGCGATTTAAAATTATTTCAAATAAATAAATTCATCCGATGCTCAAATACGCCTTCTGGATACTTTGGTCTGCTGAATTTATTTTCCTTGGCTGGATGTTGATGGATGAAATGAAACTCAAATATCTTTCCATGCCGATGTATATTCCATTGGGATTTTTATGGGTTTTTCTGGCCTTATTTGTCAAATGGGTGTTGAAGTCAGATACTGCTGCCTTGATAATGGTAGGCATACCCGGAGTACCGCTCATACTGATGGGTGTTTTTCTTTTGATCGTCTGGATGATCAGTATTATTTCCGGCCCAATCCGATGGAACTAATTTAATAAACACTTGAACTGTGAACGATAAAAAATCTGAACACTCGAACAACCAAACACTCGAACTGTGAACGATGAATAATCTGAACGAAGAATCCGCCGGAGGCGGAAACACTTGAACAACCAAACACTCGAATCCACCGAAGGAGTAAATAACCCGACCAAACCAAATCACCAAATCACCAATTCAACACATCACCAAATTAACAAATCACCAAATCAACGAATCAACAAATCAACAAATCAACAATAAAATGAAGTATATCTTAGGTCCTGAAATCATCTGGTTTTTGCTTTTGGGTATTTCAATTCTCATTGCCCGGTCCAATACGCCTCCGGATTTTCCGATGGATGGTTTTATAGACAAATCCTGGGTTTTGGTAGCATTATGCGGACTGATGACCTTCGGCCTGTACTTTTTCCTTTCGTACCCAAAATTTTCTTTTTCTGCGAATCTGGGTAATATGCATATATGCAGGTCACCATATACTGGAGACACTGACCTCTGCTTACAGCCGGCAGGGACCCGGCATAGGAATGGGTTATCTGGCTGGAATGCTTTTTATGATCATTGCATTGATGGCAGGCAACATAATGGTAGCCGTAATTTCAAAATATTAAAACCCGGATTGATGAAAACAGTATTTCTTGTAATAATGGTTTTGATTGTGGTATTTTTATATAAGTCCTGTGAAACCGGATATGTGAAAAAAGGTCACAATTGGGTATGGGTGACCAATGACGAAAATTTCGGGAGCCGGGATCATTGGATTGAGGGGATAGACATGGAAAGCTTTAAAGTTTTAAGGCAAAATAAAAATTTTGCGATAGACAAATATTCCGCTTATTTCAGAGGCAGAAAAATCAGCTATGCTACCCCTGATGGTTTTGTACCATTGACGGATAATGCCTACGGATATGCCAAAGATAATTATCGGGTGTTTTTTGATAATGAAGTCATATTGAAAGCGGATCCTGCAACATTTGAAGTGCTTGAATTTCCTTATTCCCGGGATAAAAATGATGTGTACAATGGTACATTACCGATGAATCTGGATAAAAATGATGTAGAAGCTTTCAAAGTAATCAATGACGATAAACTGATGAAAGGCTCGAAAATCACCACACTGCTGAGCGAATTTCTGAAATTCAACCCGGAATACCAATGGATTGAAAATCTGGATATCGAAGTGAACTGGGTCATCACCGGATCATGGGGTACAGGGGAGGCAAACGGGAAGAAATATAAGGGCATAAAACAGGTCAACAGGAATGAGGGCTTCTGATACCTGAATCGGTACTGCATGGTGTGAGATTTACACCAAACTATTGCGAGTACTATGACATCTGCTCTTGTTTCAAATTAAAACTTCACATTGATTCAGTCTAAAATCTGCTGAAAATTAAATTTTGCAAGTACCCAAAACCAATCTGTTTGGTATGCGTTTATTGTACTGTGACACCTTATTCAAGTGGAAAATACCCTCCAGAAAATCAAAATTGAATGCAGGACGCAGAAATAGTGGAGAAATTAAGGTCCGGTAGTATTTCGGCTAGAAATCAGGCATTCCACTATTTGTACCACAGCGAGAGATTAAGAAATAAGATCAGATCCATTTTATCGCCCTGGGGAGTAGAGCATGAACAGCTTCATGAGCTTATTCAGTATGCGATGATTGTTCTGGACAGGAAGATAAGAGAAGCTGATTTTACCCTGACTTCCTCTGTGGAAACTTATTTCTGCAGTATTGTAAAGAATAAATACCTGTATGAGAGACAGGACTCTCTAAAGAAGCGAAAGATTATGGAGATTTCCGAAGCGACTGAAGTCGAAACCGCCGAAACTCCCTTTGCAGATCTTGATGATGAGAAAGTAAAAACACTCTTATGGAGTATTGTGGAGAAAATGAATGAAAGGTGCAAAGCCTTGCTGCCACGCTGGGCTTTGGGTACCAATGGTGATGAGCTATGCAGAGAGTTCGGCTTTTCTACTCCTGAACAGGCTAAAAAGGAAACCTACAGATGCAGGCAGAAGCTTAAAGAATATGTCAATGATACCCCGGGACTCAAAACAAGCTTACTTAATCTTTTAAAATGATGGATACATCAGAATCTTATGGATATTAATGAAAAGATAATAGATGATTTTGTACAGGGTAGATTGCCTGCTGAAGAAATGCAATATATTGCAGCAATGGCAGAAAAGGATGCAGAACTGGCCATGGCCATAGAAGATGCCCGGATTGCTATGCTCGTTGCCAATGAGTTGGTGGCAGAAGATATCAGAACGCTCACAGAAGATTGGAAAAACCAGGAGAATTTTTCCCAACCAAACAAAAGCATATCGCAAAACCTGCAATGACTAAGACCATTGTGTCCGTCATACTGGTTATTTTCCTCATATTTTCAGGGATTTATTATCTGATTAACTCTGGAAAGAAAGCTTCGGATGAAAAGGAGTCCATGCCGGCTGAGAATCAGATTTTGGAAGAAAAGGATACTCCAACACTATCTAATCCTGATAAGGATACTTCTGAACAAAAAAGTCAGGCTCCTTCGAATCTAAAACCGAATGAATCTAAGAATGATCATATGGAATCAAGCAATCAAAGATTAATTATTGCTACCAGATTGATGCCACCATTCAAAAAGCCATCGAGGCTGAGATCGTCCTCAGAAAATGAATATTCACGGGATTACAACGAAATGATCAGATTGTATGAATCCGGCGATTTGAAAGGACTTAAATCATTTATTACCACTCACAGTCCGGGTAGTGAACTTCAGATTACAGCCAGAGAACTGTATGCCAGACTTTTATTTCAGCATGGGGAATACAAGAAAGCAGCTGAAACTCTGGAAGCTATGTTGACTTTGGATGCGCCTTCGGCAGACGAATATGAGTTTATGTTGCTGCTTTGTTATTATGCGGATTCTGCTGAACAGCAAGTAAAATTCAAAAAATTGAGGCGTAAAATTGGTGCAGATAATAATCATACCTACCACAAACAAATCAAGAAACTGCCTTCTGATGATTAAAGTCCTGAAGTCCCGGGCACTTAAATAATTTCATTACACAGGTATTATTAAGCCCCTCTGCTCTGACATGTGACGACGTTGTTTTGCCGTATGATATAATTTGGCTCTGAGAGGATTACTTTTTTCTTATTTTTACCAAATTTCAGTCATCCCATTGGGTACCATTTATTGATTTGAACGATAAATTAAAAACGAATGATTCAATGGATGCTTCAAAAAGGGGAGAAAGCAATAGTAATCCGGTATCAGCAGAAGAAAATAAGGATTCAACAGATATTCTGAAGTTGATTTCTGACTTTATTATTGCGCAGGATATCATTACACTGACCAATGAGTGGCGCAATAATTTTATGCGTAGCAGGCTTAAAGATTCAAAGTTTAAATTCATTTTTTTCAGATCTTCTTTGTTGATAATTATTGCGGGATTAATTATAATTCTGCTTTTCATGCTGATTGCCGGCAAATACAGACAAAGTAATGACAGGAAGATCGATGAACTGAATGAAAAAAAATCACCAGTGGAAAAAACACAAAACTCTGAAGACAATGAAACAGAGATAAAGCTCAGAGATGAAGGTATGGCCGAAATAAATATTCAAATCAAAGCTGATACGCAGCAGGATACCGGTAATGGCAAAAAGCAAACCAGCAGAAATTTAGTCACGGCTATTGCCTTAATGCCATCTCCTGTATTTATCAGGACAAGAAACGGAACTGAAAATTCACTTTTTGAAAGAATATTTGGTATGTACCAGAATGAAGATCTGGTAGCTTTGATTGCGGTGAGAAATGAATTATCCAAAAAATCGGTCAGGAGTGAGTATATAGAAGATCTTATCGGACGGATTTACATTAAAAAAGGTGATATAGACAAAGCCATAGAAATTTATAATGAACTTTGTCAGACAGACAGCCCTAACGTGGAGGAGTATGAATACATGTTGCTGATAGCGTATTATGCAAGGCAGTCGAAGCATAATTTTTTGAAGTTGAAAGAATACATCAGCAATGACACCCTTCACCCCTACAGTTCTAACGCCGCTAAATTGTTTTTGAGTAATTGATCAGCTGAAATTTCTAGCGAATTGCCAGAGGTTTTATAGAACCATACAGGATAAACGCTCCCCAAAAAAATGGATGCTGGGAGCTACCCACTGAGTTTTGCAGAAAATCTATTTTGGCCTGCCTCAAAGCATCTGACTTTCCGGCTCCTGCCGAGAGTCTGATATAGAAGTTTTTCATAACATCTTTGGTAGAGCTGTCGTCTATCAACCATAGTGACGAAAGCACACTCCTTGCGCCTGCATATACAAAGGCTCTGCTCAGACCAATCACACCTTCACTTTTCTGCAACTCCCCTCTGGCAGTTTCGCATGCCGACAATACAACAAGGTCACTGTTCAGTTTCAGACTATAAATTTGTTTCACTGTAAATAATGCCTTTTCATCTTCCGAATCATCAGGATAGAAGACCACATAAGAATAATCTCCCATTCTTTCATCAGATACCCCATGTGTGGACAGGTGCAGGATAGCATAGGCAGGCGCAAGACGGGCAAAGTTTCCGGCGGTAGCATCTTTATTAATCAAAAAATCACCTTCCATCATTTTGGAAATATCGGCTATCTCCTCACCACTTGAAGGTAATGAAGTAAACTTCCTTGAGTCATTAATTCCGGATTTGAATGATAAATTTGTGACAGAAGGATTTGAGCCTGCTCCATGTGAAGAAGAATGCAGTCCTAATTTTTTATAGTCTCCCTGATAATATGGGGCCATAGCCAATATTTTCGGGGCATCCGCTGACCTATGGGCTCTATGGGTAAGCATATTATGGATGGTGACAGAAAAATCATAAGAAACCGAATATTTGTTCAATACAAGGGATATGTCCTGAACCGCATTTTATCTTTCGGCAATTCAGTCAGTAATACATCAAATGGCACAAAACTCAGCCATCCGTCATGGATTATCAACAGCTCTTTATTCATTATTCCTTCCAGTGGCTTAAGCAATATTTCGTACAGCCTGTATCCGGAAGTCCTGAATGCTTCAGTAGTTTTTCGGTACAATGCAGTACTCCTGCTTTCTATGGCTGTAGTATAATATCCATATAAGCCAAAACGAAAGTTTTCGAAAAGGGAATCAGGCAGTAAGGCTGCTGTATTTCTGAGGTACAAAACCGTATCTGCATTCACCACAAGAGTGAAAATATCTTCCCTTCCTGAAAAGTAATAAATAACTGAATTTCGTCCTTTTTGCAACCCGGACTGACATTCCTGCAGGGTTACAGTATTTTTGTTGTACTTCAGCTGATAATAATCCGGATATTCCTTTTCAATCTCCCGGATTAAATCATCAGATTGTGACATCAGCTCAATTATTTCAGCTTGAATTTGTTCTGATTTCTCTACATTAGGGATGTCAGATAAATTTGGAAGTCTGGAGCGTTCCTGCTCCCTGGCAAGTATCCGGGATTTCAGTACCTGTTCTTTTTCAAGCAAGTCGGGTGATATGGCCGACAAGGAAAGAGCATCCGAGTGCATCAGATTGGAATAGAGCAGTAATGCCTTATTCGTTTCCAGAAAACCAAACATATCAGCGAGATAAGTTTTGTCTTTGGTAATATCATACAATACCGACGAAAGCCTGATGCCCAGCTCGATTACTTTATTGTTTTTGGTCAGGAAATGTCTTTTGGTATTGTCATAATAATTGGTGAATGTAAGATTTGAAATATTTTGAATTGCCCTTTTACATACTTCGTACGCAGCAGAGTATTTTTGGTTTTTTTCGTACAAAAGACTCAACAGATATTCGGTTTCGATGAGATTTATGTTGTAGGACAGTTTCTGGGATTCAAATTCCTGGATTGATTTCAGATAAAAATTTTCTGAAAGGTCAAGGGAATCCAAAGCGGCATAATATGCGGCATATTTGCTGTAAAGATTGCCGGTTTCAGCTTTATCTACCAGAGGATTATTGAGAAAGATGTCATGGGCTTCATCAAGCATTGCTCTGGACTGTTGAAAATCCTTTTCTATTAAATAGACCATACTCAGATCCAGCAGCACATATGCAATTTTAGGATGGTCATCACCCAAGGCAGTTTTTAAGGTGTTGACAGCCTTATGAAGATATGACTTAGCTTCGATGTATTCCATTTTATAGTAGTACACGAGGCCGAGTTTGTGATAGGAATCCCCGATAAGTGTATGGTTTTCGCTGAGCGTCTTATTACGGATTTCAAAGGCCTTTCTATGACATTCTTCTGATTTCTCAATATCATTGAGCAAAGCATAATTGATGCCCAGATTGTTGTAAATAGACCCAACTGAAAAGTGAGCGTCCCCAAAAATGGCGGATTTTATTTTCAAGGATTTATAATAGTAAAAATTGGACTTTTCGTAATTGCCGAGATCACTGAGCACTGCACCGAGTCCATTGTAGTGAATGGCCACGATATCACTTTCTGAACCGTTGGCAAGGGTGCTGATATCTATGGCCCGCTGATACAGATTGACGGATTGATGATAATAACCCATCCTGTTAAGCAGCAGTGCCATATTATGCAGACTTCTGGCAATAGCAGGATGGTTGACTCCCTTTATTTGTTCGTCTATATGCAATGCCTTTTGATAATATGCATATGCCTGTTCGAAGTCTCCCAACTGATAATATACTCTGCCCAGATTGTTGTAGGATTGAGCTACCTTTTCGTGAATTTCACCATAATTGTCAAGTCTTATTCTCAGTGCCTTGATGTGATAGTTCAGGGCTTCATCATATTCAGCTGCTTCAAACGATATCAACCCCGCATTATTATAAGAATTGGCAATTTCAGGATTCTGTGCATCCAGATGCTTAAGTCTTATATTCAGGCATTCCTCACAAAATCGTCCGGCTTCCTGAAGTTTACCAAGAGATAAATAACACATGCTGACAATTTCTTTGGTCAATGCCAGATCAAGAGCCGGGACATCAGATAAATTGGATTTTATGGTGTGTGACAGCAATGCCTTATTCAGAGATTCTGCAATTTTTTGGGTACTTCTCATAGCATATGCATATTTGTCCAGACAGGAGGCATATGCCAGCGTGTGTTCACCGATTGTTTCCCGTATGAGTGAATCATGTTTTTCAAAATATGCAATCAGGGCAGGATATTTCTCTGTATCAAAAAGTGACCGGATTGTATCTATCCATTGCTGGATATGTTGTGTGCCGGCATGCGGAGCGTAATCTTGTCCACGTGCTATTTCTGCAGTAATCAGTAACAGTAAAAATGTAATGTTTATCCACCTAGATGAAAGCATATACTGCTCTGAATTTATGTGCAATTTACAAAGAAAATATGTTCTGCTTCATCAGTGCCGGGAGAATTCAGAAAATTATACCTGTTTGGAATCTTAATTGGTACCTTTACAGAGTTTCAATACGGATTTGCAATATTTTATGATCATCTGCATTCCTTATATTCAAAAGTCTGAGTAGTCCCATCACTGAAATTGAGTTTCAGAGGAAAGTTGTATTCATTCAATTGAGCACTTTCTATTATGCCGCCATCCACTGAAAAAATGCCGACATAGGGATCTCTGTTGATGGGCTGCACATAATAAAAGGGGTAAATCATTTTTTCATTGAAGACGATGTATTCTGTTTGTCCGGTTTTTGCTCCCGACTTATTGTAATACCGGATATATCTTGTACCGTTGTCTTTATTCAGATATTCATACTCTTCTCTGCTGAAGTAACCGTTCGAACATTCCACAGTCAGGTTATTGAGTAATTGACCCTGAAGATATTCCATCGTGGTAAAGCAGCACAGACTGCTGTTTTTCTCACAGTATTTGGATGATATCACCCGGTTTTTACTGTCATAGGTAAAGGTTTCAGTAAAAGTATTGTTGTTCCACTCCACGATGTTTTTGCCGGCATATACATAATTGATTATGGTATTGATCTGCCCATTGGGATTGTATATGGTTTGGGTAGTAATCTCATTGTTGTCGTTGTACTTGTACTCCCTTTGCAGTTTGTTGTTTTGAAATACCTTGGACAAAAGACAATCTTTCTGCACTTCTTTTATAAGGGCGAAGTCGTTTTCGGGCTTATCACATGCAGGTAGTGCAATGCAAATGATGGCTAAAAGTAAATATCCTGTTTTCATATGCTTAACTTTTAATTTTATTTTATTGAAAAGTATCCTGTCTATCTTCCTCCGAAATGGTAGGCCAGTCCTGCCAGCAGCTGAATGGCATTGTAGCTCAGACTTTCTTTGTAGCTTCGGCCTTCCAGCTCTGAATAATTATATTTTCCGGATAGGTAAACTCCACTGACCTGTATAGAAAGATAGGATTGAAGGAAGTAGTGTACTGAGGCACCTCCACCAAAATTCAATCCGGCTAATTTCACATTTTTATTGGCTTCGGTAATAATGTAAAGTACACTGAGCTCATCGGATGCGTAGCCAATCTGTCCGAAAATTTTAAATCGGATTTTGCTTTGAGGCGATCCCATATAATATTCTGCGCCACCATACCAGTTGGTATGAGTGAGCTGGTCAGCAAAAGTGAATGGCAGTATCTGATTGCCTGTACCCGAGCTGCCTGCTGCGTATTGAAAACCACCCAGAATCCCGATATTGTCACTCAATCCGAGAGAGAGCCGGAAGTCAGCTCCCGTCAGGAACAGCCTGTCTTTAAACAATACCCGGGAGCTGTACATATTGCCGGCAAATCCGGCCTGAAAATTAATGCCTGTAAAAGTACTTTCCACATAGACCTGTGCCCTGGAGAGGGTGGTACCCAACAGCAATAAAACAAGTGAGATTAATACTTTCATAACTGGTGTTTTTTATGGTGAATCATCAAAGTTTTGCTTCCAGTTTTTCATTGGTGTAAATGACTACTTTGTATTCAGTGGCTTTGGCAAGAAAGGGCTGCCCCTTCACTGAAGAGATATCAAATCTGGATCTGTAGGTTTTGATTCTGGTATTTCCGCTCGAATATACATGAGGAAATTCTATGGTAATTTTATCGTCTGAAACACGCTTTACAATGGCTTCAACCTCGGCATTCTTTTTCAGGAATACAGCAGTCTGCCCCATGACATCTTCTATGACCCAAAAAGTCACTTTCTGACCTATATCCAGATTGTGGGGTAGAGGAATGGTGGTTTTCAGTGCCAGTTTTATAGGTATGTTGGTAGTTACCTTTGTAAATCCGGCAGACGCGACAGGGGATTTAATTTCCGGATTTTCCTTATTTACATTGTTGTCTGTGACAGGATTTTTTTCAGTACCTGATATTTTTTCGGCCGGGGTTATGTGTGTAGGATTATCTTCTGTGATGCGCCCGAAGGATTTGTTTTCTGGTTTATCTGATTCATTAACAGTTGGTTTTGACAATGATTGGGCCAATATCGAAGTTTCCTCTTTTTTTCCGGGGAAAGTGATTTGATGATTAACATCTGATTTTGCCTCGTGTAAAGCGGATGATTTTCCTTCAGAGAATCCGGTCTTTGTGGAGGTCACTATTTTTTCAGTTTGTGAGCTTTCGGATTTTGGTTCATGCACCGATATTGGCACTTCTGAGCTTAGGGCTTCCTCATTTTCTGCTGCATGGGCATCAGGAAGTTCATATTCAGTCGGGCTATCCTGAACGATGGCCTCCACAGGCTGCAATTTTTGATTTATCACCCAGTAGGATAAGCCTGCGATCACAGAGAGTACAAAGAATAAAAAGAGGATCAGATGTCTGCGGTTTTTGGAAGGTGTGGTCTTGACTGAGCCTTTGACTGTTGATTTTGCCGGGGCGTTGAATCCCTGAGAAGGAGCAAATTTTCCGGAGTCTCCCCGCTCTCTTTCAGGTTCGAATAAAGCCGGACGATCCAGCGGATTGAGTTGAAGACATTTTACAATCAGTTTTCTGAGATCAGCCGGTATATCATCGAGTTCCAGAAATTCTGACACAGTTTCGGATTTTGAAGTCCTCATCATGATGAGCTGTCCAAGGCCTCCATCTCCATTAAACGGGAGCTTCCCCTTGCATAGATTATAAAGTACTATACCTGCTGACCAGATATCTGACTTTGGAGATACAGCTTGTGTGACCCAGTCCTTATACTCATTGAGCTCCGG
Organism: Saprospiraceae bacterium; assembly: GCA_016716335.1. GTDB lineage: Bacteria > Bacteroidota > Bacteroidia > Chitinophagales > Saprospiraceae > OLB9. Next base: position 131,141 of record JADJWN010000007.1, read on the forward strand.
TGCTCTGAATGCCAGTGGTGTAATTCCTGAAGGTTTACTTTTGAATTGGTCCATATTCATGGTCTGGGTAAACTTTTCCTTTAGTTCCGTACTTATTCCGAAGTCTGTCAACAGGTAGTTTCCGTTGGCATCAATCAATACATTGTCCGGTTTGATATCTCCATGCACGACCGGATTGGTACTGTAATGAATATATTTCAACACAGAGCCGATTTGATCCACAAATCTGTAAATATCAGACATATCGAGATGGCCTATCCGTTGATCCAGAGTGCCTCCGGTAATAAATGGCATCACCAGATACGGAATGTTTTCCACCACATCAAAATGCATCGGCGTGAGAATATGGGCATGTCTCAGTTGATATGTTTTGGAAAATTCCCTTCGGCACAGCCGTATTCCCTCTTCATCCTGTCTGATGAATATTTTTATGGCCAGTTCGAGGCCCGACTGCATATCCTGGGCCTTCCATACCTGCGAAAACCCTCCGTTTCCGATGAGCTCGGTCAGATAATACCTGTTATGAAATATTTCTCCCTGTTTCATTATATCAGTATTTATGACCCCGACTCATTCGTTTTGTGAAAATTTGTTGAATATGATGACTCCGTTTTCATTTTTAGTCGCTGTCAGGAAGTCCTGCGCACTGTGTTTATTCACAAAGTTTACTGCATACAGACCATAGCCTGATTTTACATTGGTTCTTAATTCAAATGCAGTATTGGGGAATTCATTTTTGTATTTTTCCATTGCTTTTCCGCATCGGCAATGTTGGTATACACACCCATCCTGACTTCATAACTTATACTTAAATTAGGGTACTCTTTCGTTATAAAAGCCGAATCAATGCTTTCTATTTCCGATATCAGATTTTCGAGCGTATCAGCAATACCGGTTTCACCTTCCTGACTCCGGGAAACAGAGTCGGCAAAATTTTCGGGTAAAAGTTTGCCTGTACTCATTTTGTCAGACTTCAGATAAAACCACAAGACTGCTGACAGGCATAGTACTGATACAATAACGACTGATAAAATTGCCCGGCGTTTCGCAGAATCTGGCTTTTGAACAGCCGGACTTTTTGCTGCTCTGTCCGGTACAGATACTATTGAATGCTGTTGTTCATCCATAGTGCATTTGACTAATATCACCGTGATATTGTCATGTCCTCCATGATCATTGGCTGATTGGATCAGTTGTGCAGCGATATTTTCCAGTGATTTGTCCTGACTCAGAATGTTTTTGATTTCATGATCCGTGAGCATGGTATTCAATCCATCTGTACAAAACAGAAAGACATCCCGGTCTGAGATTTTGACTGTGCAGTGATCTGCAGTCACCTCTTCCTGACCCAAACTGCGCAGGATCAGATTTTTATTGGGATGACCGGATGCTTCTGTTTCTTCAAGTAAGCCCTGATCTACCAGACTTTGTACATAAGAGTGGCCTTTGGTCAGCAGTGTCAGACCACTGTCAGGATGAAAGCGATAACACCTGCTATCCCCGACCCATGAAATATGCATATTTTCATCCGCTAAGATGCCCGCTACAAGGGTGGCTCCCATTCCCCTGAGCTGATTGTCTTCTTCGATTTTGCTGAGGATAGCTTCATTAGCTGATTTAATGGCATTATCCAGCAAAGTTCCTGCATCTTCGTCATCGGAGCAAAGACAATGCATAGTCAGATAGTCTGCAATGGTCACCACTGCAATGTGTGAGGCAATGTCGCCTCCGGCTGCTCCTCCCATACCATCTGAAATAATGTAGGCAGCACAGACCCCTGAAGGCACACTTTTTTCATCATACTGTGCCTCGCTGTATTGCAGTACGTGAGGCAGTACCATCCAGTCATCTTCCTGATAGTGACGGGATTTGCCCTTGTCTGACAATGCATGATGAAGAACTTTCATGGCCTTGATTACTTATTGTAGATCCTGTTGATAAGATTCTCGATTACATAGGATTGATTCTCCGAATGCAGTTTGTCTGTCTTTTCTGATACCTGGCCAAAAAGTACATCAATACTATACTCAATGCTATGGCCACAAAAGTAGTATCAAAGGCAACAGCCAGCAGTGAAGTCACTTTTTTGATGCCGTCCTGACTGACAATCTCGTTGGCAGCAGAGAGTGCTGCACCTATACCCAGTACCGTGCCCAGCAGCCCGAGGGATTGTATAGCCCAGGAGAGATATTTGATCAGGGTCTGCTCTGCATCACTGATGCGGATATTGATATCAGTCTGGGCATCTACGACACTAAGGGCTTCACTGACAGACTTGTTGGCCCTGAATTTCGTACAGGCTTTTTTGATGATGTCTGATAATAAGGAGGGAGAAGTTTTTTCAATCTCAATAATTTGCAGCTTCAGCTCATTCACATCATCAGCAGAAAGTATATACTGTTCTTTTTCGGGCAGCAGCTGACTTTTGAGTGCATTGCTTTCCGTCTCTGTAAATCTGAAGAATTTTATGACTTCCAGTAAGCCCCAGAAAAACAGAAAGAAAGTGGATATCTGAATAATCCCGTAGGGCCAGCTGCCTCCCAGAGCCTGCAGGATTCTGTTGCCTGTTACGTTATAACCTATGGTAACCAGGATGCCCAGCACCACTGCAATAGCCAGACTGATCAGAATATTGGCGATTCTTGAATTCATAATTGATAATTTTTACTTGGTTAATGAAAATTGGATTTTAGAATTTATTTGGCTTTCCAGACAAAGTCATCATTGGTTACAGTGAGCGTACCCAGATAGGTATTGGCTTCATCACCGGAGTACGGTGCTTTTGAAACATTCATTTTACGTGGGGCAATATTTACCCTTCTCACTTTTTTGGTTTCCGGATGTGTGAAAGCGATGTATCCAGACACATCTACAGTGCCGTCAGCGGCATTGCTTTTGGTGGGCTGTGCATATATTTCGTATTCTCCGGGCACGAGTGCTTCATCCTGGGTGATAGCCTCTGCTGTTTTGTTGCTGAGTTTCTGTATATCCTTATTCCATCTGCCGAATGGAGCTCTCTGCCTTTTTGTCTGATAAAAACACCAATAGCTGGTACCTTTCTGGCGCATATACAATCTCACTTTGTCCTTGGGATTGTTCCATTCCACCACCACTGCGAGAGGAAAACTGATGTTGACCACGGCATCCGGTGCAGCATCTGATTCCATCACTTTTGCCGGAGTTTCGGTTTTTACGGGGGCATCGGTTTTGGGAGGTTCAGAGGTTGCGGCAGCGACAGCTTTGGGCTTTTCTTCGAGTTTGATTTCCAGTTTCTGCTTGAGCTCGTCCAGTATTTTGTTTTGGCGGGTGAGTTCTGTGACCCGGCTCTGTAAGGCAGCAAACTCCTTGGGGTCTATGGCTTTCTTCCTGAATTCCTCCAGTTCTTTCTTAGTGGCTTCGTACTCTTTCGCCAGACTGTTGTACTGATCTCTTTGTCTTACATAGGCACTTTGCACCCGCTCTATTTCTGACTGTAAGCGACCGATACTGGCCTGGAGAGTGGCAGATTTTTCGACCAGGGCCTGATAATCTTCTTTGGGTACAATAGATTCGAGAGACTTGATGATGCTGTCGAGGCTCATTTTTTCCTGCAAAACCTGTTCGTAGCTCTCAATTTTCTCCAGATCAGAAAAACTTACTTTAGGTACTATCACAAAGAGCAGCATCACTGCTCCCAATGCTCCTGCCAGCAGGTCTATAAACGATACGTTGGCAATGTCAATTTCTTTTGATTTTCGCATTTTTAGTATTTGATTTTGTGAACTAATTTGTTATAAACCTGAGCGTAGTATTTCCGGCAATGATTATGTCATTATCCCGGAGCAACCTGCTTTCATTTTTCTCTATTTTTTTACCATTCACATAGGTGCTGTTTTTCGGGTAATACCATGTACCGGCTTCTGCAGACCACTGACCGTCCCGGATAAAAAACCGGTGCTCATATCTTTCTACCGTAGCCTGTCTGGAGGATATGTATCTGCTCAATGTCTCCCTTATTGCAATATCATTATGGTGTATGGGATTTTCCCTTCCCAGCAAAAAAAGATTACCTGAGGTGAGGCGGTATATTTTATTGTGGTTTTCACCTTGCAGTTCGATTATGCAGGCTGTTTTAAAATCAGTTTTATTTTCATCGAAGTGAGCATCGGCAATTCCGGCAGCAAGCATCACTTCTGCCATATTGTGGTATCTTTTCTCAGGGTCAGGCTGAAGACAGGTTTTGATGACTTCTTTCCAGACTGGAGAGATACTGTCAGGTATAGGGTCCATAACCCCTGCACTTGCTCTGTCTAAGTAAGGCTGGATGTCAGAGAGCTCCTGCCATTTGCCGAAAGGCAGGCTACCGGTAAACATTTCATAAAGCACCACTCCCAGTGAAAAGATATCACAGGCGGGGAGAATTGTATCCTGACGACTTTTGGGATTGATCTGTTCGGGTGCCATGTATGCATAGCTGCCGAAAACCTGTCCGGGTTTATTGTCAGCAGTGGCCTTGGTCAATGAGTGATTCAGGTGGCCGCAGATACCGAAATCAGATAATCTGGGACGCATATCTGCATCAAATAGAATATTCTCCGGTTTCAGATCTCTGTGTATTTTGCCATGCTGGTGGAGTATATGTAATCCTGCAATAATGTTTTTTGCAGTTTCGTACCTGTCCAATCCCTGCATTCCGCCATGAATCTTCCTTTCCAGATTTGAATTGGGACAATAATCCATTGTGAAATAAGGGATCCCGTCTTTGTATTCAAGTTCATGAGTGTTGACCAGAAATGGACTGTTTATCTTTCCGGTAAGAAATTCCAGCTCAAACCTTTTTTTAATATTATCCTGATGAGCAGCCGGAATGTTTTTCAACTTCAGGAGTTTTAATGCATACCTTGTGTTTGTATCTCTGTTTTCAACCAGAAATACTACTCCGAAACGGCCTTCACCCAATGTGGAAAGGTATTCATATGTATCACTGAGAGGAAGAAAACTATCCGGGCATTCCATAAGACAGTTCATCACTTACTTATTTTTATCTTCCCTGAACTGAAAACATCTGTTGCCAAACATCAGCACCATGCCATCGGTGATTTCCATTTCGGAGTCTATTCTGACAAAAGTGGTGTTGAGTTTACTTTGGTTCGATATTATCCATTTGTTGCCTTTTTTATAGATGACCGCCTGTACTGAGGAGGTGATGGCAGGATTATCGGGATCAAGATTGTCTCTGTTGAGTTCCGTTCTTTCTCCCGAAAAAGTCAGGTGATCTGCTTTGTGCTTAGCTTCATAATCGGCAGGTATTAAAATGAATTTATTTTCTTTATCCTTTTTTTCAGAGATCCAGGGATTGACAGTAGCCATTTTGTTTGGATCTGCCTTGGCAGCACTTTCATGCCTGGTTGCATGCGGTTTGGCAGGGGCTTCAAAGTGATCATCCAGTGCACTGTTGCATTTTACACAAAATTTTGCGGCAGCCATATTCGGATAGGCACATTTTTTACAGGTCTTCAACCCATAATGCTCTGTTCTGCTATCTGCAATATTAGAGGATTGTTGACTGACGGATGTTTCCGCCGGCCCCCCTGGTCTTGCTCCCGCTGACAATACCGGATTGAAGTTTTTATCTATCACCATAGATCCTGCCAAAGGAGCATTGCAGGAGCTGCACTTCAGATTGGTGCTTTTGTTGATTGTATTACAGTTTTTACATACTGCAAATTCTTTATCCTCACTGCTTACATCAAAATTCAGCACCATGCTTCCGGTCATTGGCGCCTGACAGTTCTTACACTTAAGTGCTGCTAAATCATTTTTCGTCCGGCAGTTATTGCAAATTTTATAATGTCCGCTCATTGTTTTGTAAGTTGGAAAGTGTAATAATTTGTTTTGAGAATCTGATTTTTAATAGAGATAATGTCCGTTTGGTACCCAAATTTTTCAGGATTTTTTTAATTTAGTTTCGAGCATTTATTTCAGCCCGATAATCCATTACGTCATGAAATACCCGGTTGCCCTAAAGTAATGTCATCACCTTTTTCTGATGGATACATTGCGGTAGTAGCCGCCCAAAACCTGCGGTTTCCGGATAGTATGATTGGATTGACCTGAAATTTTCTGAAAGTATAGTATTAAGGACTGATGATGTCCATGCAGGATGATTTACTGAGTGTCCATCACTCCATTGTAAACCTATACATCACCGACAATTGAAAAGCAAGGCTTCTCAGTTTGTTGAAATCATCATTCTTAAACAGATTGGAGGTGCCCAGTAAAAATCTGCCGTCAAAATACATTCTGCCGGAGCCCAGTTCTTTATACATCCCACCACCCAATGCCAAGCCTACATCCAGCTTTGTCATATCAAACAGTGCACTTCTTTCTTCAAAAGGATTGGTATCTAATTTGAGCGATCCGTTTTTGTCATAAGAACTGAGCAGCGAGTTGTAATTATTGGTTTTTTTACCGTCTGACCTTACCAATACTCCGGTGGTGCTCTCCTGGCTTCCGGATTTGTCTGAGAATTTTTTGGACATATTTGCACTTAAGCCGATACCGAAATATGGCCCTGCCTGTATATAAAATCCTTTGTCACCTCCCATAAATTCATATTTGACCATAATATGATTTTCTAAATAACCGACGGAAAGCGTATAATTGTCATACAGATCAGGTAGCGTAAATCTTTCATTTTGCTCACTCTGGCCATTATTATTGGATGTTTCATCCAGATCAGTTAAAAAATCTGAATAGAATGTGCCGCCTGCTATCGCTGATCGGTCGAAATTGGAATTGAAATGTGCCTTGCGCCTGGCATACTGCACATCCGCCTGGACAGAAAGTCCGTATATGATCGGGTATTCCACAGATACGCCACCAATAAGGTTCAGGTATGAGGGACTGGTTTTGTAATTAATGGATTCAGTAATGCTGTAGGTAGAAGGTGATAAGCCCAGTTTTACACCATAATACAATTGCCCGTACAGGGAGAATGCTGCAAGTTGCAGAAATATCATGATTTTGAGTGTATTTGTGTTGATTGTATGTGGCCACATGTGTTTTGTGTTTTTATTGTTTAATAATTAGTGGAATCTTTTGGCAGACCTTATTTGATAATTATAAAGGATTTGGTTTCGGTATTTTCATTATTGATAATACGCATCAAATAATTGCCTGCAGTAAGATGGGTTAGATCCAGAGTTTTTTGACCGTTCATGACACCATCACCTGCTGACTGCTCTGTATATACAAGCCTGCCGTTTTGGTCATAAATCTGAATGGCAGTGTATTTCAGGCCTCCGTCACGACTCAACTGTAAATTGCCTGTCGATGGATTGGGGAACAAATTGGTTTGAGAATCGCCCTTATCGACGGATCTGAACGAAAGTTGGTTTACTTTCACAGTACGTCTGAGTTCGGTACCGTCAGCTTTGACTGCCTTGACTATAATACTTCCTGAAATGGTGCTGTTGGTTTCATTCTTTTTAAGCGTAAGTATCAGCTTTCTGTCTCCTTTACCGCTTTGGGCATTGATATTGAGACCATCATGCCCTGTCACCTCGGCTGTCCATGAGAGGTCGGTCTTGATCTGGATACTGATATTTTCATTGACGGTATATTCAAAGGGAAAGAGTGTGATTTCAGTAGGACCTACATTGAGATATTCAGCAGTTCTTGAAGGCTGATTGATAAAAATGAAAGTGGAATCCTGTCCGTTGTTAAAAACCAGTTTCACTCTGGCATACCTGTTCAGAATACCATTATTCTGTTTGGCTTCGAAGACCACCTGTCTGAAAGGTGCAAAAGCGGTGGCATTACTGCTTTTTACAGTAAGCCATTGTTTGTCTGCATCTGCAATGATGAGATTGGTGGCTGGATCAAAGACTGAGTTGGTCAGTATATAAGCAGGTATATTTCCTCCCGGATATGGTACGATAAAACTGCTGTCCTGAGTATAAAGATTGGGTTCACGATATACTCTTAATTGAGGGATTTCAGATGCCTTTTGGATGACATTTACATTGATAGGTTGGTCCACTCCTTCGGGAAAAATCAATAAGGTACCGAAAATATCTATGGGCAATCTGTTGACATTTGAGCAGACTTTTACGGTAGCCGGTCCTGTCCCGGATTTGGGAGTGATACTTTCTACGATGTCAAAAGAAGGGTCAAGATTCTGATACAGCAAAGTCCATTTATCATTATTCCCGCATATGATGGATACGTCCTGGCAGGCAGCAGGTGCAGCCTCAAAAATCAGATTGGTGGGGGCTATGATAAAATTATGTGCCGTACTTTGAGATACAGGTGCTCTCCAAAGACCTCTGCCATAGGTTGCAGCATATACATAACCTTCATTATATGCTATCTCCACATCTCTTACCATGGTATTGGGGAGCTGGCTGCCATATCTCTGCCATTCCTGGTCGTCTTTGCCTTTAAAAAATACTCCAAGGTCTGTCCCCACGTACATATTACCTGTCACCTTATGGATCTCAATATCCAGGGCAGGTACATTGGGCAGATTGAATGTGATGGACTGGAAAGTACTTCCTCTGTTGGTGGATACCATGACATGCCTGGAGGCGACGTATCCACCCATGGTAAGATAAACAATATTGGGATTGGTGGGGTCGGCTTTTATATTTCTGATCGGACTGCCTCCGGGAGCACTGTACACTTCATTCCAGCTGTTGCCGCCATTTAATGATCTGAAAAGGGTAGTGTAAGTGGATGCATAGATTATATTGGGATCAGCAGGAGATACTTCAAGGCTGGTGATAGTCCTGTCTGTCAGGACCGGTGAAATAGCTTGCCAGCTTTCGCCCCGATTGTCAGATCTCCACACTCTGCTCATAGCCACAAATACGGTTGAGGAGACCTGCGGATGCAACATATATGGAGTGATCCAGTCTCCTTTGCCTTTTTCAGGATGGTTGTCCATGATATTTACATAATTGTTTTGCCAATTGTCAGTTGTCCTGTAAATCACCTGTGCATTGTAAAGTGAGGCATATTTAATATTTGGATTGACAGGGTCTATGATACATACCATCCCGTCACCTCCAGACACATCTCTCCAGGTACCGCTTTGCAAATTTTTACTTCCATTATCCTGGAGGCCGGTCATGACATCTGCAGCCCTTTGTGTTGATACAGACAGTTTATATATCTGAGAGATAACCAGCCCTGTCGAAATATCCACCCAGGAGGTTCCTCCGTTATCTGTATAATATAAACCTCCGTCATTACATTCATAGAGTCTGCCGGGTTTAAGCGGGTGGTAATAAAAGTTGTGTTTGTCCGCATGTACCACAGGGGTGTTTTTGGTGTTTTGAGAAGGATGAGCCGACCAGAAATTACTGATTCTGGGTGTACCTCCGGTTACCTTCCAGGTATTGACACCACCTACAAACATCTCGTTGGGGTTGGTATGGTTGACGATGTAAGAGAGATCATACCAGCCCTGTCCGGTAGGGTCTTCAGGGTTTCCATCATCATCCCAATTAAGTAGATTGATTGAATTGCCACTCAATATCAGGTCAAAATTGGTGCCTTCAAAATAGGTAAGACTGTGAAAGCCGGAGGAGGCATGAGACGCTAAGGTATAAAACCCGTTGGGTCTTGCTTTGGTGACCGCTATATTGACCCTGTCCACACTGAATTCACCCGGGCTCTGATTGAAGGAAAAATATACAGCCCATGATTCTCCGCCGTTTTGACTGATGAATAATCTGGACAGAAAATCTGAACTGTATTTGGCAAAAGTAGCGGCATACAAAACATTGGTATTGGCAGGGTGAAATTCCACATCACAAAACCAACCAGCCTGCACTTTTTTCACTGAGTTAAGTCCGTCTTTGGATTGGTATATACCGTCGGAAGTGGCAAGTACCATATGGTTGGGGTCTGACGGATTCATAATCATCCTGTAAATGTTAAAACCTTGAGATTGCTGAAAAACAGGTTGTACCTGAGTCCATGACTGCCCGCCATTGGTGGATTTCAATACCCCGATGGATGCATTGTCTCTGGCACCGCCATCTGCATCACCGGTGGCTATATAGATGATATCAGGATTTTGCGGATGTATGATGATATCACTTACGCCGAGATTGGGCAATTGGTCTGTTGCTGAGCTCCAGGTGCGGCCATCATCGGTAGTTTTCCACAATCCGCCTATGGGTGTTCCGGCCCAATATGTGTTGGGATCTGTGGGATGAAAGCCCATACAATTCACTCTGCCCACTCCCGAATTGCCACCATCCGGCATAGTTGGACCCAGACTTTCCCATTTGATATTGTTTCTGTCACTTGATGCCGGGTATTTCCTGTCAAAGGACTGCATTTCATGGAAGGTATGTAGCGGGCTCTGTGATTTTCCGTTTTCAAGCAATCGTTCCCTTTCCACATAGGCCCATCTTTTGAATTGTTTGTAGCCCTTACCTTTTTTGACCGGTCTGTCTTTCCAATAAGCTTCAAAGTATTCTACTTTCTGGTCATAGGTCAAATCCTGTATGTTGACTCCGACAGGAATCCAGGGCTGGGCAAAAACAGCAATGCTGAGTAATAACAGGAAGATGGTGGTTTTGATCCGATACATGGTAGAGATTTTAGTTGATAAATTCTGGTTTTCATCGTTTTATATCTGTGAATGGTAAGAGGTACCCATCGGTATGGCATTTTTTTCATCTGATTGCAGAGTTTTTTCAAAGTATGGATAATCTGAATGAAGGGTTTAGGGAGTATAAATCATATCAGAGACTTGAAAATCAGGCAGGTGACTGGGATTTGGTTGAACTTAATACATGTCAATCATTCAGTCTTTATATTTTCAATACTTCCTCCATGAATTGGCTCAAGCGTAAAGTGTTGGTCATAGGAAGTTCTCTTTGCGGATAAAACAGAGTAGTTTTATCCAATTGGAGATTTTTTTCAAAGTATATTTAAACAGCCTTCAGAGTAGCCGGATTCAGATTTTACCCCACTTAATGGATAATTGCTACATTACAACCATTTTGGTTTGAGTCAGAGTCTGCCACGCTTTAATTTTGCCGACATTATGGATACTTATGATTTTTGGGAATTCGGTTTGAATAATTGATAAGATGGAATTTACAGGAAGTTTGTATTTGATACTCATTTGCCTGATATTATTTCAGGGTATTACTGCTTGTGTCCATCCTGATAAAAAAGCAATTAATAAAATCAGAATTAAACTTGAGAAAATAAAGGAAATTAATTACCGGTTATCGCTCAGGAAAATTCCGCCCGAAGATGCAGCCCTAAAAATATCAGTGTATATCCAGGATTTGCAGAAATTAAATTTAAAAGTTTCTGAAGATGAAGCATTTCAGGAGTTATTAAATTCCTTTCTTGAAAAGTGGCATTCTGAAGAAAGGGTGCAGGAATCCTTACAGATGGTAATCAAAAGTTTATGAGTGAGGTACAAGCATTTTATATCCGCGGATATGTAAAGGAAAAAGAAGACTCGAAAACATTGTTGCCGATATTCAAACCATAAAATCCAAATTAATTATGAGAATGTATCATCCGATATTCTGGACTGTATTAGGAGGTTTTTTCAGGAAAAAACAGGAACAGGATTATACTGAAAATACCCAACGAATGAGCTTTAAAAATGATGGCCGGTCGGGCATGGCCTTCTATCATGATGGAGAGAAAACCACCGCCTTTTATACAGAAGCGGGTGGTGGAAATTGTATTTTTTATATGGTCATTCCGTCTGCAGCAGAATGGGAATCGCAAACAGGATATCCATTGGCACGAAGAGAGGATATTTTAAAATGGATAGCTGAAGAATCACTCAAAAAACAAACTCAGCCGGTCAGGTCGTACTATACAATAAGTGACAGATACATCACTTTTTATAATAAATAAGCACTGCTTTTCCATTATGAACAATCCAGGCATGATATATATTTTTTGTTTTCTTTCTATCACCGCATTCTGGTTTTTTACTTCCTGCAAAAATAAGGGTAAAGGAAAAGCCGATACCTTCCAATCTGATGATTTTGGCAATGGGTTTGTTCGTAAGTCAGATACCATTTGGTTTTATGATGAAGCTTTGGAAAATATGGATCCTAATACTTTTGAATTGGTGGATGATTATTTTTTTAAAGATAAAGACAGGGTCTGGTTTTATGAAACATATCGGATAAGTCAGGATTATTTTTCCGGCAAAAGAAAAAGAGTACTTCCATTGGAAAATGCGGATCCATTAAGTTTTGTGAGTTTGGGATATAGCTATGCGAAAGACAAGAATACGGCATGGTATCTGGATAAAACATTCAAAGTAAATGATTTGAAAAGCCTGGCAGTTTTGAACCCTCATTTTATAAAAGATGATAAAACTGCTTATGCAGACAGAAATGCCATTGCCGGAAGCGATGGCAAAACATTTGAACTGCTATCTGACCGATACGCAAAAGACGCCCGGAATTATTATTATTGTACAACTATGGATGGCATCTATGAGATCAAACCGATTTCCTGTCATTACCTTTCCTTTGAGGTGATAGATTACCGATATGCAAAGGATAATGTCAGTGTTTATTATGAAGGTGAAAAGATATCAAAAGCAGAAAGTGGCACTTTTGAATTAATTTCTTCTGGATATGCCAAGGATCAACATTATGTCTATTTCCGGAATAAGATAGTAAAGAATGCAGACCCGCTTTCATTTGCCGCCTTTACAGAGAATGAAAACAGTATGGGCGAGACAGTGTATGGTAAAGATAAGACCGGCATTTATGTCAATGAGCATCAATTCCCTGCAGCAGATGTGTACACTTTCAGAATTCTCAATGAGAAATACACCTCAGATAAAAATAGTGTGTACTATAAAATGAAAAAAATGAGAAATGCAGATCCTGCCACTTTCACTGTATTTCCCCATTTTATCGGGGATGCCGATGCAGAAGATAAACATCACAGGTATGGAGAAGGGAAGGTGGTGGAGTAATATTTAATTTGGTCTTGGAAAAAAATTAAGTAAAACTACAGGCTTAAGTTCAAACATTGGATAAAAATATTTGTTACAACAACAAAATTTTCTGACATGAGCCATACATCACGCAGAGACTTTTTTAAAAAGCTATCACTCAGTGTAGTGGGTGCTACCAATATCAGCGGCACCTCACCAAAGAAAGAAGAAAAGCCTGTTTTGATCAAAAGCATAAAACAGATGGGATTCAATTGGGATACTCTGGATCCATTCCTTTTCTGTGTACATCACGAAGATTTTTTCCCTAAAGGCAATGCAGAAATGGGCCCGGATGCTTCTTTGAAGGGTAGGTCACTGGGCGACGATTTTATCATCAAAGACGGCTGGCGGATGTATCATGGCAAGAAGGTGCCGGGTTTTCCCGGACATCCGCATAGAGGATTTGAGACTATCACCATTGTGAGAAAAGGTATTGTGGACCATGCGGATTCGCTGGGGGCCGCCGGCAGATATGGAGAAGGGGACGTACAATGGATGACCGCAGGCAAAGGTGTGCAGCATTCCGAGATGTTTCCGCTTATAAAATCTGATGAAGACAATCCACTGGAACTGTTTCAGGTATGGCTCAATTTACCGGCAAAGAATAAAATGACAGATCCGCATTTCAAAATGCTGTGGGGCAAAACTATACCCAAAATCACTCAGAAAGATGCTCAAGGAAATACAAGCATGATAGAATTGATAGCAGGCAGGATGTTTGATCAGATTGCTCCTGCTCCGCCACCCGGATCGTGGGCAGCAGACCCTGAAAATGAAGTATGTATTCTGAATATTCACATGGATGCCCATGCAACACTGACCATTCCGGCTGCTGGTAAGGGCATCAACAGAGTAATCTATTTTTATGAAGGGGATACCATCACTTTAGGCGACCGGAATGTTCCTAAATACCATTCTGTGGAATTGAGTGCAGAATTGGAAGTGCCGGTGAAAGCAGGCAATACAAAGACCAAAGTATTGATGTTGCAGGGAAGACCCATCAATGAAACAGTGATACAATACGGTCCCTTCGTCATGAATTCAAAGGAAGAAATTCATCAGGCTTTCAATGATTTTCATGCTACCAAATTCGGTGGGTGGCCGTGGCCCAAATACGATCAGGTGCATGACCGGAGCCTGCCACGATTTGCCAGGCATGCAGATGGAAGGTATGAAGAAGGGGTGTGAGCCCGCTAATTAAGCTTGTTTTACTGTTCAAAATTTTTTAGTTTCCTCTATTTTCTGTCAGACTTTTGTACCTTGCTTAAATAATTGAAATTTTATCATTACAGCATTAGCAGGTACACATTGCGAAGCACTTTTACAATCATAGGATTATATTTAACAGTTAGTCTTCCGGTTTTCTGTCAGCTGGACTCTATTCTGAGTATTAAAGACTATGCTGAGAGACATGCTTCTTTTATAAATTACATCGAAGACAATTATCAACCCTTTGAAGCCTATGACTCCATCCTGCGAGTAGCTGAATTTAAAATCAAAAAGCTCAATGATGATAAGCTGAAACAGGAAATCTGGTTTTACAATCAGGATCGCAAATCCAGAACATACAACGGCCCGACCCTTTTATCTTCCATGACACCATTAATAGAAGTTGTGGAACAAGCCAGAAAAAAATCATGGACATATATAGAAGCGAAGTTGTGTGCCAGGATAGGCAACTTTTATCATGCTCAGGGGCAGACGCAGGCAGGATTTGAATATCTGGTGAAAGCACTGGACCTGGTTAATCAACTGGATATTAAAAAATACCCGGAAATCCTGAAAATCATTGATAATGTGGCTGTTAACTATTATATATTTGGAGACTATGTGACAGCACTGAGTTTATTCAAAAAAGGGATGGGAGTGGCACCTTACTGGAGAAATAAATCAGAAAGATATATCCTGACCAATACCATCGGTCTTTGCTACCAAAAACAAATGCAGTATGATTCAGCCATCTACTATTACGAACTTGCACATTATAATGCCAGAGAAACGGGTAATGAGTTTTGGGCAACACTTACCATGGGCAACCGTGCATACTGTCATTATCTGGCCGGCAACTATGATGAAGCACTTCCGCCTTTGCTCAAGGATTTTGAATTGAGTGCTCAATGGGGAGAAGTCGGAAGTGCAGTAAATGCAGCCATGATTATAGCAGCTATTTATGTTGAGAAAAATAATCTTACCGAAGCGGCTAAATATCTGGATTACGGCATTGAGCATCAGAGTTTTTTGGATGCCAGACAAAAAATCAGTTATTACACAAGCTTAAATCAGATAAGCAGACAGAAGGGGGATTACAGGCAGGCCATATCCTATCTGGATTCGGTACAGAAATATAAGGATATTGCTGCAATAACCAATAATGATGGTATCATCAGAAATGCAGAGCTGAAGCTGTACCTGGAAAAGCACAAATATGACCTGGAGCTCCTGGAGTCAGAAAAATCAAGACAAATCACATTAAGAAATGCGGTTTTGGTCATCATCTGTTTGCTGGGTATAATTGCCGGATTGTGGTTTTTCAATATACATCTCAAAAGAAAAAGAGCCTTGGAACTGGCCGAACAGGCAAAAGTCGATGCTTTTCGTGAACTCGAACAGGCAAAGAAGGAATTGAGCAATTTTACGGCTGTCATCAAGGAGAAAAATGAGCTGATACAATCTGTAAAATCAGAATTGAGTGCCCTGGAACATTCAAATCACGGGGAAGAAAGGATTAAAAATATCAACGAACTACTGAATTCGAGTATTCTTACGGAAGATGACTGGAGAGAATTCAAATCACTTTTTGACAGGGTTTATCCGGGATTTTTTGTGAGGCTTCAGGAAAAATTACCCCATCTCACTCAGGCAGAAGTCAGGCTTTTGCACTTTTGAAATTGAATATGAATCAAAAGGATATGGCCTTTATGCTGGGTGTAGGATATGATGCTATCCGAAAGGTAAAACAGCGTCTCAACGCAAAAATCTCCGGACAGAATGAAACCACCCTGGAAGAAATTGTTCATGGCATTTAATTTCAGGTAGCAGGATTCCCTAATTTTTTCGTAGTCACAACATTGTCCTGATTGATGTCACAGTTTTGTCCGTATGAAAACTGTAATGTGTATCATTTTTACACACAGTTTTGCAGTGAAATTGAATCGTTTAATCCAAATGCCAGTATCCAAAGTGCATATTACTCCAAAGCTGATCATCATCGCAATAGTATTCATCATTGCAGTCATCATTGTGATCTGTTTTTTTGAAATACGCATTGCGGAGATTGACAGCCGGATGATACGAATTAAATAATCACAATTTGACATTTTTACAAAGCCGACCCATGCGACTCTCTGAAAATTTTTCAACTTAAAAATCAGCCATTATGCAATTCTTAAAAACTTCATTATTGGGCCTATGGATAATTTTGGCATTACACAGCCATTGTTTGACTGGACAGAATGTTGGTATAGGTACCATCGAGCCGGATGCCAGTGCCATGCTGGATGTAGCATCATCAGAGAAAGGTATGCTGATACCCCGCATGAGCAGCGTACAGAGAACCGCCATCGCCGCTCCGGCAAATGGATTACTGGTGTATGACACAGATACCGGCAGTTTCTGGTTTTATCAGGGATCTGCATGGAAAAATCTGTCTGCATTACCTGACCGGCTTACAGATGCAGATGGTAATACCAGAGTGATGGTAGAGAAAAATCCCAATGAAGATATGATCCGTTTTGATTTGGCGGGACAAGAAAAAATGGTTTTTCGGCAAAACTCAAATGGGCATCCCAGAATGGAAATGTACTCTCCCGGGGATAACATTTTTATAGGTGAAGTAGCAGGAGCATCTACTTCGTCTGGAACAGGAAATGTTGCTGTTGGAAGCATTGCACTTACTAATAATCTAATTGGTTTCAATAATGTTTCCGTAGGATCCAATTCAATGGTGTTTAATACAACTGGAAGTTTCAATACTGCTTTGGGCGCATTATCACTTAGTAATAATGTCAGTAATAATATGAACACAGCAGTCGGTACCTATGCTATGTTCTATGCTCATAATGGTTTAAGCTCTACTAATACGTATAATACCGCTGTAGGATTTGAGGCCATGAGAGGAGGTTCAAATTCCGGAGCGAATACCGGCATATATAATACTGCAGTTGGCGGTCAGTCAATGGTCAATATTACTTCTGGATCATCTAATGTCGCATTAGGATATTTTGCACTCAGGAATACTACATCAGGTGCTAACAATACAGCTATTGGTAATTTATCACTGAGAACAATACTACTGGTAATTTCAATAGTGCTGTGGGGTATAAAGCGCTTGAAAACAACACTACAGGTTTACAAAATACTGCTTTGGGATTCTTAGCACTTAGTAATAATATAGGAGGATATAATAATCTGGGTTTGGGTCTTGGTGCAGATGTTAGTAGCGGAAATCTCTTCAATGCAAGTGCCATCGGGGCTTTTTCATTAGTTAATTGCAGCAATTGTATGGTATTAGGTTCAGGTGCGGTAAATGTTGGCATTGGATTGACTACCCCAACTGAGCGATTGCATGTAAATGGCAATATCAGGGTAGAAGGCAATATCATCGAAGAAGCTGTTATGAATCCTACATTAAACGCTAATTGGGCAAATATTGGGAATCAGTGGGAAGTAGCCGGATTTTATAAATCCAGGGATGGCAGAGTATATTTGCAGGGTTCAGTAATTAAAACTGTGGCAGGAGGCAATGGCGTAATTTTTACGCTGCCCGCCGGATACAGACCTTCCAAACAGGTAAGATTTGCAGCTTACACAAATGGAGGAAATACTGTTTATTTAGGTGTGGACAGTTGGGGCAGCGTTTTGGTTTTAGCAGATCTGCCTGTAAATACTCAAATCACTTTGGATGGAATATCTTTTCGGGTAGATTAAAACCGTTGCTATTTGTGCAATCAATTTTTTTACAAATCTCTCAATCTCAATGGTGACTGTTAAGCATTTTATCCACCTTCACTCATTAATAATATATCACTCAGTATAGCCCATCACATCGATGCTGTCTATTCTCCATTTCCCACCCGATTTGGTTAAGGCAAAACGGTGATTCCAGATATCAGAGGTGATGATGACTGCATGGTTTTTTTCAATTTGCTGAATATGGTATATTAATTGATCTCCTGCATTGTAGAGCAGATCAGGTTCCTGTGTACCTGTTACCAGATCATAATCAAAGCCTTCCGGAGGTCCTTCATTCTGTGGATTTTTCTTAAATTTTTGCTCCATTTCAGAAAAATATCGGTTCCAGTGACTGATGTATGCATCAGATATCCGGCCACTCGATTTAAGGTGTTTCAGATATTTTTTGCAGTTTTTTTTGTTCACAAAATAGTTTCCGTTTTTATCCGTACCAACCAATCTGAATCCGATGGATTTCCTGTAATTGACTTTATACCATTGTAAAAATGATTGGATCGTATGTGCAATCTGCGTGGAATCTGATTCCGGACTAAACGAAATTTCTCTGACAGTACAATTGCCATTTACCACAAACAGAAATATGCTCAAAAAACAAATCACTAAAAAAGAAGCCGGTTTTTTCATTATTCAGATTTTAATTTCATTCGGAAATTTATTTGGATGAGCCGTTAAAAAATACCAGTCCGATTGCGATAACAACAGTTGCCGCTATCCAGGATCCTGTAAGCAGAAAAAATCCTTTGGGCATGTCTTGTGCGTAATATCCGTATTTTACTCCCACATACATGCCTGTCATGGTGACAAAACTTCCCGTCAGTAAAATAATGGCTTCAGAATCTTTTTTAAAAGGGTGTAGCCAATGATCCAGAGATAACAATAGTAATGAAATACTAAGAATCACACTAAACAGTAAGGTTATAAAAAAAATAACTTTCGATAAAATAGCCATGGATTCAGAGTTTTTTCAAATACTTTGGCAGTATCACTGCCAGTGGATGGGTCCATTGAAGAAAAATAGTCCCACCATGACACTGATCACAGCTGAAATGAAAGTTCCCGCTAATATAGCACTTCCGGTACCGTAGCTTCCCGGAACATAGCCCATCTTCCAGGCCAGATATAAACCGGCAAAGGAAATACAACCACCTATCAGAAAAATCAGGGTTTCAGAAAGCTTTTTGGCTGGATTTCCGGCATTGGTCATGAAATTCAGAAATAATATAATTCCGAAAATCAAATTGAAAATAAAGAGACCAAAAAATAAGAGTTTAGTTAAAAATTCCATGATTACTGATTTTTTAATTCCACTTACCGCCGGTAGATACATGTATGGTCAAAAACCAAAGGAAAAAAAGTAAAACTGCTGTAAACGGTAAATAAACAATCCATATGCCCCATTTATAGGATTCCGGGTGCTGCATCATTTTCCAGCCCAGCCAGGCAAATCCTCCCAGTATCAGTCCTAAAATCCAGTTTCTGCCGGGCTCCAGAAAGGACTCATCATGTCCCATGGATTTATTGGCAAAATATACAAAACTGCCCATCACAGCCATGTAGATAAAATATATTGACCCGAGTCCATAAATAATCGTCAGCAAATTGGCAAACCACTTCATGATTATATTGATTTGTTATTAAAAATTTTTTGAATCATCCCTATTTTGCTTTACTTAATTTGTTCTTATGCCGCTTAATTTGTTCATAGTCAGAGTGTTCATAGTCAGAGTGTCCATTGTTTGAGTGTTTCCGCCTCCGGCGGATTCTTCGTTCAGATCATTCGTCATTCAGATTATTCATCGTTCACAGTTCAAGTGTTTCCGCCCTCGGCGGATTCGAATCGTTCATAGTTCATCGTTCATAGTTCATCGTTCATCGTTCATAGTTCGAATCGTTCGAATTGCTCGAATTGTTCTTCGTTTCCGCCTCCGGCGGATTCTCCGTTCAGATTATTCATCGTTCACAGTTCGAGTGTTTGGTTGTTCGAGTGTTCAGATCATTTTCTCCTTCGGCGGATTCGGATCATTCAGTCATAATTCATCGTGGCAATGTAGGCTATCATCCATTTCCCGTTTACCTTTTCCATATCAAAATCATATCCTTCTTCACCTCCCATCTGCAGTACAGCCTTGGTGCCATTATTTTCTGTCACTGAAAATTGCTTTTGATCTATTGCTTTCAAAACCAGTTCCGGTTCCTGTGTAATCAATACCAGGTCAAATTCAAAGCCTTCGGGGGGACCTTCCGGAGAAAGATTTTCTTCAAGGTAGGCTGCTTTATCCATGAAGTACTGTTTCCATAACGCTGTATATGTATCAGAAATGTAACTACTGCTTTTTAAATACGCCAGGTATGCTTCACACTCTCCCATTGCGACATGATAATTGCCCTGCTTATCCTGATAAGTGAAGCCAAAGCTGTTGGCCCTGGAATAGTTGTCCTTGTACCAGTGTAGAAATGATTTGACGGTATGAATCATAGCAAGGGTATCATTTGATAAATCAGCTTCCTCCTGGATGGCAGGTATCGCCGTGATTGCATCGGTTGAAGCTGAGCTGTATTTACAACTTTGAAAGCATATGATGCTCAACAGGATAATCGTGAATGTTCTCATCTGCAGAATAAATTTTGTTTCAATTACAGCTCAAAATTGACTCATTTCTGATGTTGAGTAAAGAATTATCCGGTAAGCAGTGGATAATTGCTTTTGTAGTGTATCTGATTAAAATCGAAGTGTTTTGCCTGGATTATTAATTTTACGTCTGCTTTGTGAGGTTGAGTAGTTTAGAATCAAAAGTCCGGTTTATTCCCTTGTCTGAAATAGATAAAAGAATAGATTTTATCTTTGATTCTGCAAACAGAGTTAAGCGGTAATTTGGCATAGTCAGACCTTAAATCCATGTATTCTCCGGATTATCTGTTGAATTTATCCTTCCGACCAATTATTTATCTACATTCCCAATAAGGAAATTTCCATTCTTTTCCCAAACAAATCCATAATACTGAAACTGTAAAGTGACCCCGTCTGCAGTTGTCCTGCCACTTTGTCCGATGGGAGTTGCGACAGAAAGAGCCAGTCTCCTGAGTTTGCCATTATCAAAAAATTCACTTCCTGAAAAGTCTATTGAAAATCCCAGTTCCTTTGCTCTTTGAGCGAAATCTTCCATTTCAGATTTTGTGGATTGATGTGATAGTTTTAATACGGTTTTTTCTTCTGATAATTGGGTGATTGTGGGCAATTCTTTCGGACTACATGCCAGAAGAAAGGTAAATGGAATCAGCAGTAAATAAGTCTTCATATGATTATCCTATTTCGTTGTCAATAATTTTTTGCTGAAGTATACACCTTCTCCATATAATTTTAGCACATATAATCCTGCTCCCAAATGATTGATATCGAGTTGGATTTCCTGTTCACCGTAATCCAGTTGCATATCTGCAATGCTCATTATCTTCCTACCGTTGATATCTGTAATTTCCAGTTGATAAATTCCACTCTTGTTTAATTGCAGATGCAGCTGGACCAGATCATTTGCAGGATTTGGAGTAATTGAAAAAAGCTGGTTATCAAGCTGATAGTTGACAGTACTGCTGATAATGTCCGGATTAAACATTTTTACATCCGAATACAATCTGTATTCTCCGGGAGCGAGCAGGATAGAAGCTGATGTGGATGTCACAGTGATGCTGTCTCCTGTGAAGTATTCATACCATTTGCCGGTTTTAGGAAAGCCCGGATTGGAGCTGATGGCCGCCACTCCAAAGTTTCCGATGATATTAATATTGTGTTGCGGACTTCTGAGCTGAATAGTCTTGTAAGCATTGGCTACATTGAGTGTAAAATCGTTGGTGCGGAATACCGGATATTCCTGCTTCAACCTTCCCATAGCTGCAAACACATTATACACCTTTCTTCTCCTTTCATCCTGCAGATAATCCCATCGTATAGGCTTTCGGGCCAGTCTGCAATTGTTGTTGATAGTACCATTGGTGCATCTGTTGATGGAGAAATCATATCCGAGTTCTCCGAATTGCCAGATCATCTTAGGTCCCGGGATCGGCAAAAAGAAAGTGGTAGCCGTTTCTATTCTGGAGAGTGCAGTGGTAAGATTTCTGACAGAATAACTTCCGGCACTGTTGCCAAACTGCAGATTTTTATACATCAGTCTTTCTTCATCGTGACTTTCCATATAGCCCACTACATGTGGATCGTTCCAGCCTCTTTGTTTATGGGATATCCAGTTGAAGTTAGACTTGTTATTGTCATGAAACCCCATGGTGGCTTCATTATAGCTGAAATTGAGATTTCCCCAAAGCATAAATCCGAAGTTAGCCAGTTCTCTTTCTTCAGAATTGTCGCAGAAGTGCTCCAGAATCAAAATGCTTTTTGGATCAAAATCCCAGATTTTACTGCCCATGCGCTTCAGTATAGCTATTCTTGAGGCATCATAATTGCTCGCTGTAGCTTCCGTACTTTGTCGTTGGGTAAATCCTTTGGTGAGGTCGAAACGATATCCGTCGATTTTATACTCTTCAATCCAGTATCTCAGGATTTGATCCATCCATTCGCGGGTGTACTGGCTTTCATGGTTGATGTCAAAACCCACATTGTAAGGGTGGGTGGCTTCCACATTCAGCCATGGATTGTTGGGTGCCGGACGGTTGTTGGCACTATCCCAGTACAGTCTGGCCAACGGGCTTTGTCCGAATGCATGATTGAAGACCACATCTACCAATACGGCAATACCACGTCTGTGGCATTCATCTACCAGCCTTTTGAATGCATCAGGACTACCATAGTATTTGTCAAGTGCCATGTGGAAGGAAGGATTGTATCCCCAGCTGTCATTTCCCTCAAATTCATTAATCGGCATCAGCTCTATGGCATTGACGCCCAGTTTCTGCAGATAATCCAGGGTATCCATCAGATTCTGATAACTCTGTACTGCCAGAAAATCCCTCATCAGAAGCTCATAAATGAATAAATTGCTCTGGTCGGGTCTTTGGTAGTCTGCATATTGCCAGGCAAATTCATCTTTCCTGGGCTTGAATACTGTGACTATTCCATTGGTTTTTCCGGTAGGGTAGGGTGGTATGTCTGCAAAAACCTGAGCAGGTATAAACGGATCGTTGGAGGGATCGAGTATCATTTCACTCATGGGGTCTGCAATCCGGATATTACCGTCCACAAGATACTGGTAGGTATATTCTTTATCAGGTTCGAGCCCTGCAATGTCCAGCCACCAGTATTGTCCATCCGGAGTATTTTTCATAAAATAGTCATTGCTGATGGCATAGTCAGTAAAATCGCCAACGACATAAACATTTTGCTTACCGGGAGCCTGCAGCACCAATCGGATAGCAGTATCGGTGAGCCTGTTGATACCCAGTTTTGACAAAGGTGGCAAGGCTGCTTTTTCCGGTTCGGGTAGTATAACGTATGAAAATCCTCCCCGAATGGTATCTGCATCCACGGCTACTTCATATCTGATTTTGTGTTCACCGGCATTGGCGGCAATCAGATCATAATCCAGCCTGATATCTTTTGTTGAAGTGAGGAGGTCATCATTATCAAATAATGAGATCTGAGCTTCCGCTGACGCGGCAATTCTCACAGGTATGGTACTACCCGGTTGGGCTATAAAGGATTTTTCTACTGGTGACAACAGCAATGCCTGCAATCCTGAAGCAGGGTCGTACACATCTACAAATATATCCTGAAAGTCTGCGGTTTTGCCCTCTTTGCTTCCATTCACGTTTCTGAATACAAAGGCGAGTCGCAGCACTCTTTCATTGGCGGGTACATTATGAAACTGGCGGATATTGTAGCTGATGCGATGTTTGTTGTTACCTATGTTGGTCATTTTTACCCTTGCATCGTCGGTACCCCAGTTGCCAACCACATGCCTCCATTGAGTGGAGGATGTGCTCAGATTGGTGACGACTCCCGCATGCATGTACACCTGTGCCTCACCTACCAAGCCTCTGCTGCCTTGTGTGGCATCATATATCACTGTGATATTGTCATTTTCTTTGAAAAATATCGGATCTATGGATACAATCTGCCCTTGCAGCAGACTTAAAATGGAAAATTTTATAAAGGCAGCAACGATGAATCTGAACATATTTTTGATTTTATATAGATTGATTTATGAATGTATTATGATGCTGAAAGCATACTCCGGATTTCAGGATTACTGAATCTTTGAATTGGCAAAATATTACATTTCAGACTAAATCCTGATAAGATAAAGTGAAATTAACAAATTGCTGTCTCACACAAGACATATCAGAGATGCACAAAATCACAACTATTGTGAGATTTTACTTGCGCATAGGAGTAATTACAAACCGGGGAATCAAAGCCTTTCCTCCTCATTATACTGAATGGAAGGCCTGTACCCCAGGAAGGGAATTTTGAGCAGTGTCATCAGATCATCAGATTCCGCCCTGGCCATATGGGTATCTACTCCGTATTTCAGCTTGGTATTGTCCACATAGGTGAAGGTGCCGAATATTCTGTCCCAAAAGGAAAATATATTCCCATAGTTGGAATCCGAATAAGGCTGACGGTAATGATGATGTACTCTATGCATATTGGGTGTACAGATGACCCACATCAGGGCATCATCCAGCCATTTGGGCATATTGACATTAGAGTGATTGAATTGTGTCAGTACTACCGACATCGTCTGGTACATAAACACCATCCACATCGGTGCACCAATTACCAGCACTGCAAGGGTCGTAAATACAAACCTGAATACACTTTCGCCGGGATGATGACGGTTGGCAGAGGTGGTATCAATATTCTGATCCGAATGATGCACTAAGTGAAACATCCACATCCACTTAACTTTGTGTTCTATCCAGTGGATGAAATAGGCTCCTATCAGGTCCATCAGGAGTATTCCGATTATCATGAAGGCCCAAAGAGGCAGTTCCAGCCATTGAATGAGCCCGAACTTGTGAGCCACTACCCAATCCGAAGTTTTTACCAGGATAAATGCCAGTGAAAAATTCACCAAAATCGTAGTGAGCGTAAGAAACAGATTGGGGCCTGCATGCTTCCATTTTTTATAATTAAATCTGAATAATGGTACGGCACTTTCAAGCAACCAGAAGAAAGTAAGTCCTCCGACAAGTATAAGTGTCCGGTGTGCAGAAGGAATATGGCTGAAATATTCTATGATAGAATCCATGTGGCAAATGATTGAGAGTATAAAGTTATAACTTAAAGGACTTACCACATACACAGATTCATAGAAAAAAGTTTACAGGAAAGTAAGAAAACAAAAAAGGCTTCTGTTTTGCAGAAGCCTTTTTTATGAATCTCTCCGAAAATCGGATTAATAACCACTATTCTTATCACCGGTACCTTTGGAGCTGCCGGTGGATTTTACTCCGGTTCCCATGCCTTTTCCGGCAGAACCTTCCGGTCTGGACATTTCTTTATCTTCCGGCATACATACTCTGAACTCTACTCTTCTGTTCATGTAGTGTTCTGTATTCGATCTGCTACCCGGAGCCAGAGGGGTTTCTTCACCACCATACATCAGCTTAAATCTACTTCTGTCAATACCGTATCTGCTCGTAAGGTAGTTGATAGCTGCCTCTGCTCTGTTGTAGGACAAAGTGTTGTTGTAAGCATTGGAATGTCTTACGTCTGTGTGACCGATTACAGCTACACACACATCAGGACACATTTTCATTACATTGGCTACATGATGCAGATGTCCAAAGAATTCAGGCTTGACATTATATCTGTCAAGGTCAAAATGAATCATAGGGAGGAACCACTTACCACAGTCAGATCTTCCTTTCATTTTGGCATCAATCATTCTATTGACATCAGCCTCTGTGATGCAACACTTCACATCTGCTACGCCGTCCTTATTGACCGGATAACCCGGAGGAGAGTATGGCTCCTTATCTCTGTAATCCGGAATACCATCCCCGTCACTATCCAATGCAATACCTCGTGTATCTACAGGAGCACCTGCAGGAGTATCTTTTTCCTGATCCAGCATATCTATCACACCGTCACCGTCACTATCTGTAAGATCAAGAGCAGGTCTTTGTTTGAGTTCTGCAATATCATTCATCTGTGCACTGATCGGGTTCAACCAGTAAAGAGGCTCAGTGACTTTACTGAAGTTGCCGAGATTGATACCCAGGCGTAGATTGGTGTAATGTCCGATATCATTGTTATTGGTCTGATCCAGAGCTGTCCTGAATCTGATACCATCCAGCGCATCATTATCAGAGAGCATTACCTGATGCTCAAGTCCGATGTTGATTCTTTTGCTAAGCTTACGTGAAACCCCGACAGAGGCAGTAAATACAGCATGTACATTGGTCTCATCACCTAATCTGAAAATACCCGCCTTTTTCCATCCCGGAGTCTCATAGGTATTGTCATATCTGGATTTCACGTTATCCCTTATTTCCTTTCTTCCTGCTCTGGTATCGAAATTCCCCTGTAATGCTGCAAGACCGGAGTAAGGATTGCCATTGGCATCCAGGAGATTGAGGTGTGCGCTGTGTGAAGAGAGACCGATACCCAGTGCAGTGTACCAATTCCATTTGTTTCGTTCTTTATGGAAAAGGAGATTACCGATATTCAATACCCCTTGCAAAGCTACATAGCCATAATTGGTTTTGTAAGCAGGAAACCAGCCATCCTGATTGGCATACGGTGCAAAGACATCTTCTACCAATCCACCACCTCTGCTGGAATGCGACCAGATTTGAGGATCAAGGCCTCTGGCCTGACCATACATGAAATCCCCTCTGATAGAAAAAGCATAGTGAATCGCCTTTCTCAGGTGTAATCCCAAACCATACCCAGCAGGAAAAAGTCTGTCCACATCACCATCTATCATGTAATGTCCTAAGTGAATTCCTAATTCCCAGGCGTTTTTTGGTTTTGCGGAGTATTCTGCTTTCCCCATTCTCCAGTTTTTGTTCTGCTCCGGATCAACTGTCATTTCATCGGTGATCACTGGTTTGGTGAAAGCATCACTCTGAGCATCAAGTACATAAAAACTTAAAGCACAGAAGATAAAGGTGTAAATTAATTTCCTTGTCATAGGTCAGTGTTTAATAACTATTAATGTTTGGCAAATATAGGTCTATTATGGCGATTTGGAGTTAGCTATGTATTAATAAAATTTAAAATAACCCTTTTATTGAGCAAAAATACCCTAAAAACAGTATAAATTATTCAGTGAAAACCCTTGGTTATTAACATTTCATGTCTGTATTTTGACCGAATTTGTTACTTATTCAGGCAATATTATTGCCATTGATTCATTTCCTGAAAAACTTATATCAAATATCACGCCAAGATAATAAACATTCCCATTTACCATGATACTCATCTCTGTTAGTGGTACTTATATTTGTATAACTGTAATAAAAGATGCCCTAATTGGTTTCTGACACTAATAGCCTTGGTCGTGCTGTATTTTTGACATTTTCAATATTAAAATACACATTAAAAAAATATGTAAAGTTTAAGTATCTTTTATTCAAATAAATATATCTTTGTGCTTGCTAAAAATTAGAATGATGTTAAAAATGTGGCTTGCACCTTCAGAAATTGACACTCCTGATAATGTCAGATCGTTTTTCAATACCTCACTGACTGATCAGATTTCGGATTATCAGGATCTGGGTCGTCCCGATGTGGTGTTAATCGGATTTGACAGGACTTTGTGTGAGCAGGTACGCACCCACCTTTATCGTTTTTATAACCATTTCAGGAATATCCGGATTGCTGATCTGGGTAATTTAATTCAGGAGAATGCAGATTTTGCCACCCCCTTAATCAGTGAACTTGTCAATAATAAGGCCATTCCGGTTATAGTGGGTGCTGACGGCGCATTAATGGAATCCATGATAAATGCAACACAATCCGCAGTGACCGTGATTTCCAACAGGATTGAAGAGCCAGCTTCCTTTGGTACTGTTCCAATCAACTATCTTGCCTTTCAACGCCATCTGGTGCCCTACAATGTACTGGGCAGCCTGGATGATAACTGTATGATGGCTTTGAGTCTGGGCAAAATAAGGACTCACCCCAATTTGCTCGAACCCTTCCTGAGGGATTGTGGTTTGTTGTGTCTGGATCTTAATGCTGTCAGGTCTTCTGAGGTGCCTCATATCTCCGATGCCTGTCCGTCCGGACTCACTACAGAAGAACTATGCCAAACCATGAAGTTTGCCGGCATGTCCAGCCGACTGGAGGCAGTGCTGATAAAGGCAAACTGTTGCCCTGAGAGTCACAATGAAGCTAAAGTCATAGCTGAGGCTGTATGGTATTTGCTGGAAGGCCTGAATATGAGTACCAAAGATCACCCGAAAGACCGGACTCCCTGCAAAGAGTTTTTAGTCACTATTCCGGATATGGACACTGACCTTACCTTTGTCAGAAGTGAGCTCTCCGGCAAGTGGTGGCTGAAAGTGCACGATTACCCGGAAAATGAAGTGATTTACATTGCATGTGCCCATGAAGAGTACCAACAGGCAGTCAGCGGGCATGAACTGCCGGAGCGATTGGCTAAATTTATTTTGCACTGAATTTCAGGACCGACATTAAATCTTTAATCTTTCAGCAGTTTTTCTAAGGCAATACCTCTGGATCCCTTAAGGAGTACTGAGCATCCGGGGTGAACTGATTTGAAAAAATATGCTTTGGCCGAGTGGACATCCGGAAAGAAATGGTATGGGTACTGTTCTCTGAATTGGTAAAAATCAGGACCCACCAGCAGGACATCTTCCCATTTATATTGAGATATCCTTGATAATAAATGACCGTGTTCTTCATAGCTCTCTTCACCGAGTTCGAGCATATCTCCCAGGATCAGGATTTTATCAGGGTAGTCAGAATTGCTGAAACTTTCGATACTGGCTGCCATGCTGCTTGGATTGGCATTGTAGGCATCCAGGATGTAGGTTATGTCTCCCTGTTTCAATATCTGACTTCTGTTATTTTGTGGTATATAACTGCAGACCGCATCCCGTATTACTTCCTCGTCTATATCGAAATAGTTACCCATGGCTATACTCAGGGCAATGTTATCTAAATTGTACAAACCTATTATATGGGTATTGAATGCCAGTTTTGTTTCCCCCAGAGTAAAACTCAGATAGGGATTGCTGCTAACATCCCTGCATAAATTTTGGGTACTGTACGGAATTACCTGTACGTCTTTGGGCAGCAGGCTGATTAGTACCTTATCATCAGTATTTACAAAGATCTTTCCTTGCCTGGATGCTAAGAATCTGTACATTTCCGACTTGCCTTTTTTTACTCCTTCAATGCCGCCGAAACCTTCCAGATGTGCCTTGCCTATATTGGTGATTGCACCAAAATCAGGTTCAGCAATAGTGCACAGGTCATGAATTTCGCCCTGATGATTGGCACCCATTTCTACAAACATCATTTCAGTATCTGAGGGGGCTGAAAGTATGGTGAGAGGTACTCCGATATGATTATTGAGGTTACCTGCCGTGGCATGCAACCTGAATTTTTTCTCAATACCGCACTGCACAATTCTTTGGAGGTCGTCTTGCCGTTTGATCCCGTGATGGCTATCACAGGTATTCCCAATGTCCTGCGGTGGTGTTGCGCAAGATTTTGTAATGTCGTCAGACTGTCTTCAACCCTGATAATTCTTTCATTTTTGAATGGGATGTCCTCATCAGTTATGGCCAATGCGGCACCATTCCTGATTGCCTGTTCTGCAAACTGATTACCATTAAAATTCGCTCCCTTCAAAGCGAAGAAAAGGCATCCCTCTGTGATATTCCGGCTGTCTGTGGATATCACCGGATTTCGAAGATAAATGTCGTATAATGCGCTTAGCTCCATAATCAAACAAAAAAGCCCTTGTGACAAGGGCTTTTAAAAATTTATTATTTGTACCTTCTTTTAACTTTGCTTCCACTTTCCTTGAAGATATTGCCACCCACATCTTCGTTACCTGCAGCACCTCCCACTCTCTGCATGGCACATCTGAACCCAAGGTCTCTGGAGGATTTGTCTTCATCCTTGAATCTTCGTGTACCGGGTGACAACCAGTAAATTCTGTCTGACCAGGATCCACCCTTATATACTTTTGATTTATCAGTGACCAACGAAGAGACACCATACAAGTATTTTATATAATCTTCATCTCCGTCCTCAAAGTTTCTCAAATCTCCTTTTTTATAATTTTCTCTGTCAGCGGCTTCTTCATCTGTAATGTATCTGTATTTCAGGCTACCCAGAGAGTCTTTCTCTACAGGCTTACCTTCTTCATCCAGAATTAATTCAGTAAACTGGTTTCCTCTGTAAGGGTTGAGGTCATGATTGTCCACATCAATCAGGGTAAGGCTTGTAGTGGGTCGGTAAGTATCGGCTGTCCATTCATTGACATTACCTGCCATATTGTACAGACCAAAATCATTGGGGAAGTATGCTCTTACGGGTCCGGGGTGTGAAGCATTGTCATTCAGATTTCCGGCAAGACCCATATAGTCACCTCTTCCTCTTTTGAAGTTGGCAAGTATTTTACCCTGATTTTTGTTTCTCACTTTATATCTGGCAGTGTTTCCATTCCACGGGAAAAATCTTCTGTCAGTATATACCTCATCTTCTGAAGTAGGCTGATTGCCCTGGAGCGCTAAAGCAGCATATTCCCATTCAGCTTCAGTAGGCAGTCTGTAGTCCGGTAAAAGGATGCCATCCTCAAATCTTACCGGTCTTTCTCCACCTGTTTTGACATCTTTCAAATTCTTCTTAACATTACCCTGATACTGTCCTGCAAGGTATGCCTTGGAATCAAAATTGTCACTGTCTTTGCCATCCGGTGACGGGTTCAGGATTCCTCTCTCAATAAGAAGCATTTCGTTCACCCTATTGGATCTCCACTTGCAGTAATCATTGGCCTGCAGCCAGTTGACACCAACCACCGGATAATCATCATAGGAAGGATGTCTGAAATAGGTATAAACGAAAGGTTCGTTGTACGCCAGTTCCTCCCTCCATACCAATGTGTCGGGCAGCGCTTTC
This sequence comes from Saprospiraceae bacterium, assembly GCA_016716335.1. Classification (GTDB taxonomy): domain Bacteria; phylum Bacteroidota; class Bacteroidia; order Chitinophagales; family Saprospiraceae; genus OLB9. The sequence goes on from JADJWN010000007.1 coordinate 162,160, forward strand.
TTCCATACTTCAGGATAAGATACATAGTGGTTGCTCAACCAATAGAGATATTCGCGGTAGTTGTGATTTGACACCTCAGTCTCATCCATATAGAATGAAGACACAGTCACTCTACGGGAAATGTTGTTGTATTCGAAGGTTACTTCTTCCTGGGTAAGTCCCATAGTGAAGGTACCTCCTTCTATCAAAACCAGATTGGGCCCGTTGACCTGGCCCTCATAATTGATCTTTTCAAATCCTCCCCATTCAGGATCATTAAACTTCCAGCCTGTGGCAGAAGAACGCTCTCCTCCTTTCTTACAGGAAGCGAGCATAAACACAGTGAGCACTGTAAAACTGAAAAAACGAATTACACTTTTCATTAAATTGATATTCTATTTTCTAAAATTAGCGAACAAATATATGGATAATCTGCAACTTGCAAATTTATTTATAAAAAATTGACACAACTTTCAGGCCTTACCCTACCTGAAAATGTTAAAACAATCGTTGTAATTGACTTTTTCAGGATAGAGATAATCAAAATTCAGGGATATACCCACTTCATGAGACCCGCCCTGACGTATGCTCAATGCGGAGGTTGTATAGTCAAAACTGTACGAAATCCGGAGGAAATCCTTCCGAACGCCCACAGATCCGATCACTGCGTCTGCATTGCTGCCTGTCAGTCTGTACCATACTCCCAACAGTAACTTATTCATAGCAAAAATGCTACCAAAGTTCACCTGTCTGAATCCACTCTGCCCTGCTATCAGCACATTGGGCATTATAAACGCATCTTCCCTGAATTTATTGCGCTCCCTGATGGTGAATTTGTAACCTCCATGAAGTGAGAAAAACAGGGGAAGATAGCCATCATTATTGTTTCTGCCCTGCTGGCTTAGAAATGATATATCCGGAGTATTCAGATTGCGGAGTGTCACTCCGAAGTAATAATCAGGATGAGAATAAAGGATACCTGATGAAACTCCAAAGTAATTTATACTGTTCTGCAAAGGCCGGGTTTCAGCCGAAGGGAAGGGAAGACCACCGGGAGATACGCTGCCCAATCTGGGGTCTATGGCGTCACCGAAGATAAATCTGTCCCAATCCAGCGATATGTTGCCCAATGTCGTTTCTATTCCCCCTTTGATATAACTTTTCTGATTTACCTTCAGGCGATAACTGTAGTTGAGGGCAAACCTGCTCGTCTTGAGGGTGCCATCTCCGGCATTATCCACAAGTATGGAGCCACCAAAACCACTGTTGATCTTTCGGAAAAACTGACTGTACGAAATGGCCGTGGTTGTATAGATATTGCCCAAAGCCGGCCATTGATTCCGGTAGTTGAGGTGAAAGGAAGGTCCGTTGGTATTGCCGGCAAAAGCCGGATTGAGCTGCAGTGGTGCATTGTAAAACTGGCTGAAAACAGGATCCTGAGAGAAAGCGACTTGATTGAAGCACACAATCATCCCCGCAATCCATAGGATTTGCATCATGAATTGTTGCGGTATGACTTTTGTTGGTTTTGTTTTCATTACTAGTCAAGAGTTCACAACGGTGAACAATAGATTTACAAATATGGTCGTTTATGCCACAACGAAAATAATTTTAACAATATTTTATTAAAAATTCTTTTCACCCTTTTGATTTGCATTTTTGTTTATCAACGCATTGAATTCAAAAATTTAAGACCTCATGTCCCTTCGTATTTACCTGACCTTAATTTCTGCACTTTGTGTGACAGCCATTTCATTACAAGGGCAGTCTTCCGAAAATTACAGGTTCAGCATTCTGTGGAATGAGACTCAGCTTAATCCGGCAGGCAGTTACTTTTCATTTCAGGGCGGAGAATCCAATGATATCAGCTCTGTCTGTGACATGTTGAATGTTAGCAGTACTGTGGTAAATTCAGGAACTGCATCCGTAAGATTGATTCCGGTCAGAACAGAAAAATTGAAATGGGATAAGGCAGATCCACCTCATGGTATCATGTCGGAGTATCGCTTTACCTATGAAATTACGGAGGTGAGAAATCAGTATTTACTCAATGCCTATCTCATTCCTTTGCGGATATCGGGTGCAGGAGAGTTGGAGAGAATTGTCGAATTTCGTCTTGAAACGGAAAGTGAGGATAGGCCGCCATTACAAGCCCGGGGTCCCCAAAACACCGACAAATCTGTGCTGAGTGATGGCGACGTGTATAAAATTGCAGTAGAAAAGCCGGGAATCCACAGAATAGACAGAAGCTTTCTCGAAAGCAGGCTGGGTATTAATGCCGCCTCGATAGATCCCCGCAATATAAAGATATATGGCCATGGGGGTGGAATGTTGCCGGAGTCTAATGCTGCTCCCAGAACAGATGATCTCGCAGAACTGAACATCTATGTAGAAGGTGAGCAGGATGGAAGATTTGATGCAGGCGATTTTATATTGTTTTATGCAGAGGGTCCTGATAAATGGAGCTTTGACCCGACAAACGGAGACTATATTTATCAAAAAATATTTATGATACCCGCAATTACTATTTCATAAAGATATCACCGGAGCGGGGCAAAAGGGTGAGTTCAGCGGCTTCCATCTCTGATACGCCTGAGCAGGAGTTTACACACTATGATTTTCTACAGAGATTTGAAGTGGACAGGGTCAATCTGCTCGGGGCACAATCCGGCACTTACGGCACCGGTAAAGATTGGTACGGAGACAGTTACCGGACTACCCGTGAGCGCAATTACACGGGTGAGTTTGATTTTACAGGCATGGATCTGAATGCAGATGTAGTGGTCAGGCTTGCATTTGCCGGCAGATCCGGATCAGGAGGTACCGTGCAGCTTACTGTAGGAGACAGAGTACTCTCAAGGAATTTCAGTGCGGTCAATATGACCAATATTGAAGCGACCTATGCATCGAGAATCAACTTTCAGGAAAGAATCAGGCTGAGTACCACCAATCCGGCCGTACAGCTGAGGATGACTGCTTCCGGCTCAGATACAGACGGCTGGCTTGATTTTATACAGATTGTCAATAAGCGGTCTTTGGTTTTGTCCAATATACAGCGTACTTTCAGAAATGCATCTACTCTTTCGTTGAATACAGCCGGGTTTATATTAGGCAATTACAACAATCAATGGGTCTGGGATATCAGCAATCCGCTTCAGCCGGTCGCCATGAGTGTAGTAAATAATACGCTCAGATTCCGCCCTGAAGGCAAAAACAGAGAATTCATTGCTTTCAATCCGGCCAATGATATGTTGACTCCCATCGGATTGGGTAAAATAGCTAATCAGAACCTGCACGCTGTCTCAGATGTGGATATGCTGGTCGTATATCATCGTAATTTTAAGCAGGCAGCCGAGAGATTTGTGCAACACAGGTCGGGACAATCCGGACTTAAGATAGCTATGGCAGAAATTACGGAGGTGTATAATGAGTTTAGCTCCGGTAAGGTGGATCCTACGGCTGTGCGGGATTTTGTAAGGATGGTGTATCAGAGAAATGCGGATTTCAGGTATCTGCTGTTGTTTGGTGATGGTACTTATGATTACAGAGGTATCATGCCTAACCTCAGCTTCGAAAATTTTATTCCTGTATATCAGACAGACCAATCTCTCAATCCTATTTCAGGATTTCCGTCAGATGATTATTTTGGCCTGCTCGGAGCCACAGAAGGAGTAGGTCTGAGGGGCGGACTGGATATTTATGTAGGAAGGCTGCCCGCCAGAACTGAAGCAGAGGCCATACCCTCGTTTCCAAAATAGTTCATTACGACACAGCCCCGGCTACCTTGGGAGACTGGAGGCTCAGGATCGGATTTGCCGCAGATGACGAGGATAGCGGCCTGCACCTTAGAGATATGGACGATATTGCAAGAGCCAATGAAGCCAGTGACCCGCTTTTCAACCAGCAGAAAGTATATTTTGATGCTTTCAGACAGGTCTCGACAGCGGGGAGCCGAGATTTCCGGATGCCAACCGTTTGCTCACGGCCAATATTTTCAAAGGACAGCTTACCCTTACTTATCTTGGTCATGGCGGATTCAACGGGTGGGCGCAGGAGCGGGTACTTACAGTGCCGGATATCCAGAGAATGGAAAATATAGATGCATTGACTCTGATGGTCACTGCCACCTGCTCATTTGCAGCTTATGATGACCCTGCTATCACCAGTCCTGCTGAGTTTGCCATTCTCAATCCCAAGGGAGGTGCCATAGCCTTGTTCAGTACTACCCGACCGGTATTTACGTCCAGCAACAAACAGCTCACCGCAGCAGTACACGACCTGATGTATCGTAAAAAAGAGGGTAGAAACCCCACTTTCGGTCAGATATTGACCGAAGGCAAAAACCGTCATACCGGTGATTTCTTTATCGAGAATTCCAGAAAGTTTACTTTAATCGGCGATCCTTCACAAGCTGTGGCATTGCCGAAATATAATATAGTTACCACTACGGTGAACGGTAAACCAGCGACATTCGATACCGATACACTGGCCGCCTTGACGAAGGTAAGCTTCGAAGGTATCATTGCCGATGAAAAAGGGGAAGTGCTGGAATCCTTCAATGGAACGCTGTTTCCCACTTTGTTTGACAAAAAAGTACGGGTACAGACGCTGGGTAATGACCCCGGCTCACCCATCCTCAGTTTTGAGGTGTTCCGGAATATTATATTTAAAGGTGCCGCTACAGTGCGTAACGGAAGATGGACCTTCAGCTTCTGGGTACCTAAAGATATCAATTATACCATTGGAAAAGGAAGGTTGTCACTCTATGCCAGTGATGGTTCGGGAGCAGATGCCGGAGGTGTTTTTACTGGATTCAGTGTAGGAGGCACCGGAGAGGGATTACTGGCTGACGATCAGGGTCCGGATATTGATTTATATATGAATGATGAAAATTTTGTATTCGGGGGCATCACCAATGCCAATCCGGTACTGTTGGCCAGGCTAAGGGATGATTTTGGTATCAATGTCACAGGTACTGCAGTAGGACATGATATCACAGCAGTGGTCAACGGAGATAATCAGAACGTACTCATATTAAATGAATTCTTTGAAGCAGCCAAAGACGACTACACCAGCGGTATTGTACGCTTTCCTCTGAAAAATCTGAGCAAGGGAAGACAGAGCATTACCGTCAAAGCATGGGATATATCCAATAACTCTGCCGAAGCCCGCACCGAGTTTGTAGTCGTTGGAAATGAAAACGAGTTGCTCCGTCATGTGTACAATTATCCCAACCCGTTTACCACGCATACCCGGTTTATGTTTGAGCACGACCTGCCCAATACTGAATTTGATGTCACGGTAAATATTTATTCCATTTCCGGAAAACTGGTCAAGTCAATAACCGAAGTCAGAAATTCCTCCGGATTCAGGGTCAATGATATAGGCTGGAATGGTCGGGATGATTTTGATTCCAGATTGGCTAAAGGTGTCTATCTATATAAGATCAGGATTCAATCTAAAGACAGCGGACTTGTCAGAGAGAGTGGATTTGAAAAACTTATTGTATTGTAACCCATTCAATGCATCATAATATTTTGTAATATTGCGTCATTTTTAAATAAATTTTATGAAATCTTTTTTCAGATTACTAATATTTGCAACTTTAATATATGCTCCGGTGAGTGGTTTCGCACAGTTTTGGGATCCGTTCAAAAATTGTGTAGTGGATAATAACGGGGTATGTGTCTCCAATACTTTGCTGACCGCAATGCCGTTTTTAAGAATCACCCCGGATGCAAGAGCAGGCGCTATGGGTGATGTAGGGGTAGCACTTTCACCTGACGCCAACAGTCTGCACTTCAATCCTGCTTCCATGGCTTTTGTCAAGGATAATGGGTCGGCTTCTCTGACATACACTCCCTGGCTGCGCAATCTCAATCTGGACGATATCTTCCTGTTGTATCTGTCAGGATATAAAAAACTGGACAATCTGCAGACTATCAGTGCGGCGGTGCGGTATTTTTCTCTCGGAGATATTGATTTTACAGATGCTCAGGGAGGCAGTCTCGGTACCGGCAGGCCCAGAGAGGCTGAATTTGCCGTATCCTACGCCAGAAAACTGGGAGACAAATTTTCTGCAGGTCTGACAGGAAAGTATGCTTTTTCCAATCTGGCTACCGGTTTTCAGGTCAACGGTCAGGATATCAGTACCGCCAATGCATTTGCTGTGGATTTTGGTCTGAATTATCGTACAAAAACCAACCTGGGAGGATATAAAGGAGAATGGTCTTATGGATTGGCATTTACCAATATCGGTTCCAAAGTGTCCTACATCCGGGATAATATTGTAAAGGATTTTATTCCGGCCAATTTCTGTCTGGGTACTGCCCTGACTCTGGACTTTGATCAGTACAACAGTCTGACCATGGCCCTTGATATCAACAAACTGCTTGTACCTACACCCATTGCCCAATTGATGGTGGATGAATCGGGTAATCTTGTGGAAAATCCGGAATATGACAAAGACCGAAATGGTGTCCCTGACTACAGGGAAAAGGCACTTTTTGCCGGTATTTTTGGCTCATTTGCTGATGCTCAGGGTGGGTTCAGAGAGGAAATGAAGGAGCTTGCATTCGGATTCGGACTGGAATACTGGTATGACAAACAGTTTGCTTTCCGAACCGGATACTACTGGGAAAGTGCCGAAAAAGGTAACCGAAGATTTTTTACCGTAGGTGCGGGAGTGAAGTATAATATTTTTGGAATCAACTTATCCTATCTGGTACCTACTTCCATCATTCCCAATCCATTGGATAATACACTGAGGTTTTCCCTGTTGTTTGATTTCTCCCTGTTCAGAGGACCGGAGGAATAATTTGGCCGGCCTGTAAGGGTGTTGCAATACTCAATAGAAGCTATCCGGGAATATCTGAATCTGACAGGGGATATCACATCAGGAGTACTATGAATGGTAGAGATGACTGAATTTCGCTAAGTCAGGGGTAGTACTGAACTTTATCTTTCAGAGAGATACCCAAACTATCTTAACGTTCGATTTTGGCGAAATCAAGATTTTCCAGAGAAATGTACATCAATACATCAATAGCGTCACTGAAGGCCGGGTCCACATTAAAGCCCAGACATTTGGCATTCTGCAGCAGATATTTTTTGATCAGAACCGGAATTTTCAAGCCCAGAGGCTCTATCTCCGATATCATTTGATCCAACTTTTCCAGATTAAGATCGTCAAGCCATATTTTATCTTCGGGTTTGAGCATGGATCTGAATTTTTTTCTGGGTGAAACAAACTTTGAAAGATAAGTATCCAGGTGATTATTGGATAAATAATACACCATGGCCGATCTGCAATATAAACTGTAAACACTGCTTATGCTGGCGGATCCGATCAGAAATCTGATATTAGGGTTGGATTTGGCTACCTGAACAATCCCTTTCCACAACAGAAACAAGGGAATAGGTTTTTGCTGGTAATCCGGAGAGAGAAAAGCCCTGCCCATCTCAATGGATTGGCTGAGTACAGGGCGCATCCTTTCTGACAAGTGGAATAATTCAGAAGTGTAGAAACCCCGGATTCCGTACTTTTTCTCAATTTCATCACCCATTCCCAATCTGTAGGCACCACCGATTTTTTGCGTTTTACTGTCCCACAGGATCAAATGATGATAGTAGCTGTCATACCTGTCGAGATCCAGTGGCTTATGAGTACCTTCACCGACAGCCCTGAAGGTGAGCTCTCTCAGACGTCCCAGCTCCTGCATGGTGCCATGCAATTGGCTGAGTTTCGAGCAATAGACTTCATAGTCGCCGGCTGAAAACAGCATTTTACCTTCCGATTTCAATGTCGCAATTTCATGGGCAATATCAGCAGGAGACGGAAGGAGTGCCGGAGTTGGTCTAAATACGGATTGTAATGGTCGTTGAAGCTTGAGCCGGTTTTTTCTTGATACAAAGGCATATTCCAGCATGTAGGTCTTTCGCATCAGATAGTTTCTGGAAGTCCCTGATATCTTCCATTTTTTGTTGTTCCAATACACTTATTGGATTACCTATTCTTATATGTACGGTTTTATGCTTTGATTTAAAAAGTTCGGCCGGCAATGCTGCAGTCCTCAGATTTTTGTGAATACCGGCCAGCAAGTAGAACAGATGGCTGTTTTTGGAATGAAAATACACCGGAATCACAGGTACCCCGGCGGCTTTTATCAGTTTTACAGCACTAAGTTCCCAGGCTTTATCTCTGATTTTGCCTGCTCGTAAGACAGAAACTTCCCCTGCCGGAAAAATCCCGATCGGTGTCCCCTGAGACAGTAATCTCAATGCAGTCCGGAAGCCTGTCATACTGCTGAATGCTCCTTTATGATCTTCAAAAGGATTGACCGGCAGTATGTATGGATTTATGGGCAGTACCCGAGAGAGCAGAAAATTGGCCATTATGCGGGCATCCGGCCTGTGACTGAGCAGTATTTTTATCATAATCAATCCATCAATCATTCCCAGAGGATGATTCCCCACAAGAATAAAGGGTCCATTTGCCGGAATACGTTTTTTGTCTTTTTCAGGTATGCTGATGCTGATGTCCAGATCATCCAAAATGGCATCTACAAACTCCAATCCTTCGAGATGACTATGTTTGTCGTAGATGGCATTGATGGCATCAATTTTCAGAATATTCATGGCTCCCCTGGTTATTTTACTACTTAGACTATTGAGCCTGCGGAGCTTCAGCGTACCGGATATTTCTTTTTCAGAGACTATGGGCATTATGTATATTTAACCCTCAAAGTTAAATTGCAAGTATTAGCTTAATGATAATGCAGTTTTAATTTAATGTTACGTGACACCTATGCATATGCCTGATCGGGTTTGAGAACGAATAGTTTACCGGTTTTTAAAGTTTTATGTTTTCAAGTCCCATCAAAGTGATGATTTTGGCAATGGTTGATATTGCCGGGAGACAGAAACCCTCTTTAAGCTGGTTTGTCAATCCTTAAAGCTGCGGTGCGACCATTTTTGAAGTTTAGAGGATTAACAATTTTTCGGATTTTTTTCTGTAAAAAAAAAGATTTAGGGCTGACGCTATCCTGAAATGAGGTGTTTTGTATAGCTTTGTCGCAAAAGGCAGTACAATATGGAAATACGTTATCTATGATATTCTGCCTCCTTATCGGTGAAATTTTTTTGAAAGTATTTTAACCTTAAAATTTTCTGACATGAATTTAAGAACTTACGTTTTACAGTTTCAGCTATCGTTTTGATGATATTGTCTGCCTGCCAACCCAAAGCTGACAATTCAAAAACCGAATCAGTGCCTGACGGTCATACCGCTCAGAATGCATTGGACTGGCAGGGAACCTACTGGGGCAATACGCCATGTGCTGATTGTGATAAAATAGAAACCAGTTTGACTCTGCATGAGGATATGACCTATGAACTGATCAGTATTTATCATAAAAATGGTAATACTATTGCCGACACGATGTCGGGTAGTTTTTCCTGGTCCGGTAATAATATTCAACTGGAAGGATTATCTGCCTCTGAAGGACCGGTAATGTATAAAGTGGAAGAAAATAAAGTACGGCAACTGGATATGAACGGGATGGCCATCACCGGAAATATGGCTGATTTGTATGTTTTGCAGAAAACCGGAAATCATGAGGTAGAAGATAAAAGATGGCTGATACTGTCGATTTCAGGTAAGAATGTCAATGGTACTCCAGACAGACATTACCTGATTTTTCACTCGGATATGTCAAAAGCTGAGGCAAAAGCCAATTGCAATATGATGTCTTGGGGATATATTATTACGGCTTTAGGTAAAGTGAGTTTTACACAGGGAGTATCTACCAAAATGGCTTGCCCGGATCGTCTGGAAGATGAGTTTATAAAGGCATTGAAGATGGCAGAAAATTACAGGCTGGATGGAGATACTTTGACTTTTTCCGGTGAAAATGGAGAGGTGTTAGCTCAATTCAAACTGGTGACTGAATAATCATTATTGCTATCTTACAGCCTGTAATTTCTGGGAAGATACAGGACAATATCCAGTAGAGTTTTTTTAATCACATTTTGGGTAAAATTCAACCCTCAGTTATAAGTATCTGGTTTTATTTCTGGTCTTTGAGGTTTTAAGTCGGAATGGACCGTTTTGTGGTCTTGTAGTATTTCAAGTGATAAGCTTTCATCCCTGTTGTCAGGGGATTGTTTGTCCGGAAGTGGTGCAAACAGCGAAACGAAAATCAGGACAGCACCAATGATTTTTTGTTCCATAGGTTCGGTTTTGGTAATTATCTACTTATTCTCGGGAGCAAATTTCACATAAAATTTTGACAGAGATTGTTAATTCCTCATTAAATAATGTGTCGGATATTTAACAAAAGGATGTTTTTATCCGGGATTATACCCCGAAAAATCTGTTAAGCCCTGAAATGGCTGCAAAATAAATCGCTAAACTGATTACCAAAATTTTGTAATCAGCTTCCTTAACGAAAGAGTTGAATTTATTGAGTTATCAATCCTCATCTCTTTGATCTGAAATGTAGATTGGGAATAAGAAAAAAAAGCCGGAATGTTGTTTTCCGGCTTTCTGCATTATCAGGATTTATCATTTAAAAATTCCTCTTTGCTTCGGTACCCTATCTTCAGGTCAGATTTGTTCTGCTTCAGGACGGCATTAATTTTTTCAGCATCCTGGATGAGTTGGGCCAATCTCTTTTTAGCATCCTCCAGTTTAGAACTCAGGTTTTTCATGGATTCTGTCTGAGCCACAGAAGGTTTGCCGGGATAGGCATTTACCTCTCCGTACAATGAGGCTATTTTCTCCCGGAGTTGTGGCTCTGCGGTGCCTACATAATTATCTCCTGTAGTGACGACCAGAGATTTGCGCAGACTCTCAAGGTCAGCAATCAGTTTGGATACATTGGCTTTTTTAGCAAGTTTTTTTTGCTGAATAAATGCCACGGTTTTTTCGGCGGATTCTGCCATATGGTTGAGTTTATCTACTTCATAGGCGAGGTCCTCAGACATATTGTAAAGTTTCATGGTGGTATTAAACTTTTCTTCCCTGTCTGCAGCACTGTGTATCGAATTGGGATTATATACCAATTTTACAATATGCGTATATTCCTTGCTGCCTTTGGTTAATTTGACGGTGTAATCACCGGCTGGAAGCGTGGGGCCTGCAAATCCGCCAGAGGTAATGGTTTTGGCTTTTGCTACTTTGGGGGGCTGCAATGTATAATTCCACTCTACAGTATTAATGCCTTTTGCCTTACCGGGTACCAGATCTGCCACTTTTACTCCTTTTTGGTCAAAAATTTCCAGGGTCATTTTGCCGAGGGTATGACGTTTGCCCAGGAAGTAGGTGATTTGGGCCGCTGTGGATGGGTTTTGCCCCACAAATTCTCCCGGACTTGAATAACTGCCGAAACTTGAAGCCTCATAGATGACCGTAGGCTTTGAAGGGATAAATTCCAGTTCTTTATCCAGTATGGCACCCTTGATAGACCGTAACGGCGAAATATCATCAATGATGATAATGCCCCGGCCATGGGTAGCCATAATCAGAGCATCTTCATCCGGATGCAGAGCGAGATAGTGGACAGCAACAGGAGGCATATTGTTTTCAAATTTTGCCCAATTCCGGCCACCATCTACGGTAATGTAGAGCCCAAATTCGGTACCGAGAAACAATAAGCCCGGATTTTTATAATCTTCTTTCAGGGTACGGGCAAATCCTTTGACCTGATCAGGCTGCACAATGGATGACCACGTATTACCTCCATCGGTGGTTTTCATCACATAACAATTGCCGTCATTCTGGGTATGGCCGTCAAAAACCACGTATGCAGTGTTCTTATCGAAATTGCTTGGTTCGATGTAATAAGTCCAGGTATTTTTGGGTACAGTCTTAATATTGGGAGTGACATTAGTCCAGGTCTTACCGCCATCAAATGTCACCTGCACATTTCCATCGTCGGTGCCTGCCCAGATGATATTCGGGTCGAGGGGAGATTCGTTGATGGTGAAAACAGTACAGTGATTTTCAGCACCGGAATTGTCCACACTCAATCCACCGGATTCTTCCTGATTTTGTTTGGCAGGGTCATTGGTGGTAAGGTCGGGGGACATTTTTCTCCAGGTCTCGCCCCGGTCATCCGATACATGTATAAACTGCGAACCTACATATACCCGGTCTGGATAGTGCATACTGGTGGTCAGGGGTGCATTCCAATTGAACCGAAGTTTGGGATCTCCGGGCTCCGGATAAGGCTTGATGGTTTTGATCTGACTTTTGGCTACATCCACTCTCCAGATATTTTCTGCTCCCTGCATTTCAGAATACACGATGTTGGGGTCTTGGGGATGAGGATATACCCTGAATCCATCTCCGTATCCTACGGTAATCCAATCCCGGTTTTCTATACCGCCCGGTTTTTGGGAAGGTCCGGTCCATGAACCGTTGTCCTGCAATCCTCCATATACTCTGTAGGGTTTCTGTCTGTCATAGGAGACATGGTAAAACTGTGAGACCGGCAGATTTTTGACCATTTCCCAGACATTTCCTCCATCCCATGATCTGTACACACCGCCATCGGTACCCAGATAAATAATATCCGAATTGTGGGGATCAAACCAGAAATCATGATAATCTGCATGCATGCCGCCGGCGAGGGATTTGAATGTTTTGCCTCCGTCCCTGCTCATGGAGCCCTGCAGCCCTGCTTTGAGGATGATATCCGGATTTTTGGGATCTACGACGATTCTTGAAAAATAGAAGGGGCGCACTACCAGCTCAAAATCCCCGGAAGTTCTGTACCAGTTTTTACCGGCATCATCGGAGCGGTAAAGTCCTTTATCCTCGTTTCGTTCGGTTTCCAGCACAGCATAGAGTCTGTTGGGGTCTGAGGGTGCGACTGTAACCGCAATTCTGCCTAATTTGCCTTTGGGAAATCCGGTGTGGATTTTGGCCCAGGTTTTACCACCGTCCGTACTTTTGTACAATGCAGAATTCATTCCTCCGGAATTGAAGGAATAGGCTGTACGTCTGAATTCCCAGAATGCCGCATAAAGAATATCGGGATTCTTAGGGTCCATGACAAGCTCCGAGCAGCCGGTGGTGGCATTTACATAGAGTATTTTATTCCAGGTTTTGCCACCGTCTGTGGATTTATATACGCCTCTGTCTTCGCTGTCTCCCCAGAGAGCTCCCAGTACGCCGACATATATAACATCGCTGTTGCCGGGTTGTACTATGATGCTGCTTATCCTTTCTGATTTGTTGAGTCCCATATGAGTCCAGTTCTGCCCACCATCCGTAGATTTGTAGATACCATCACCCACGGATACAGAGTTTCGGGTCCATACTTCTCCGGTACCTACCCAGATTACTTTATCCGGATTGTTGGGATCCACTTTCACAGTTCCGATGGACTGGGCATGTTTGTCAAATATAGGATTGTAAGTCACTCCGGCATTGGTGCTTTGCCATACGCCTCCACCTGCTGTACCTGCGTAGATGATTCTGGAGTTGGTCGGGTGTCCTTCGAGGTCCGTGATTCTGCCGCTCATGATGGCAGGTCCGATATGCCTTGCTCTGATGCTGCCGAATATTTCATCGCCTTTGAGCGGAATAGGATTTTGGCTGTATCCTGGGTTGAAAGTGTTTAAAAGTATAAGGATGAGTGCGGCGAATCCTGATTGCTTCATGGTGGTTGGTTTGTGAATGGTTGATGAAAATTATAAAATGAGGCTGCAGGTAAACCTGCAGCCTCGGTTGATTTTATTTCCGGAAATTATTTGCCGTCAGGAAACATAAAAATCTTGTCATCAATCTCTGGATTGATTTCGATTTTTTCGATACTGATAGTCACAGCGGTCTGTCCTGCAAATTTCTGTTCCATGGTGAATGGAAACAGAAGTCCGTTTACTTCCTGATAGTCAGACATATATGTTTCGGTAGTCATGCCTTTGGCCGGTCCTTTGGGCATGACTGATTTTTGCATGATGGGGACATAGTTTTCCTTTTCAAAATAGTAGTAGGTAATATTGTCTTCTTCTTTACCATCCACCTTGATAGGTTTTTTGGTAAGTTTCAGTTTGAAACACTCGGTACCTTCAATGGTTTCTTCACCATCCAGCGAAAGGGTGTATCCTTTTTCCTTATATTTCAGGAAAGCATCCGGGAAATCTTCGGCCGATACCTTCAGGATTTCGCTGTCCTCAGCTTCCATTTTTTCAGGTGCCATGGTCATAAAGTTGGTCTGCCATCCTGTTTTTCCGTCAAAGGCAGGCTGTACAAACTCAAGTCCCTGAAAGGTGAAACTTACCCTCTGCTTGTTGGGTGCTTTCTGTACCATAGTGGCATTCAGATCCATACCCTGAGTTTTTACCTTGGCAGTAGATCGGGTACTTTTGACTTTTTCCCAGGCAGCCCTGCCACCGGTGTTTTCATAATATTTATTGAGAATTTCATCTGCGGTCTGTGCATGGACTACCTGAAAAGACAATAGAATAATGCCTGAAAATAAAATTTGCCTGATTGTTTTCATTGTGTAATAAATTTTGAGTGGTGATGAATAGTTGTAATTTAAAATTGTACCTAAAAGTAAGGTAAATGACTAAGCACTAACGCAGAATTTCGACAAATGTTAGCAAAGAGCAGCCGATTATTTGGTTTGGAAGGTTTTTACTCTATTTCCTGGATAAGTTCCGGCTCATTGATTCTGACGTTATTGACTTTTTCAGAGACTCTGTAGATATGCATGAGATCTGAAGGGTAGGGAATGAGGAGCTGTAAGGCTTCGTGACCCGAAATATCCCGGCTGATCCAAAGTTTTTCATGGTCCCTGCTCAGGATGGCAGGCATCCTGTCATGCAGGGGTTGTATGGCATCATTGGCAGGACAGGTGATGATGGTAAAGGTCCTGATCTCATTGCCTGATGTGTCTTTCCAGATTTCCCACAATCCTGCTGCGGCAAATATCTCCCGGTCTTTGGTACATATGCGGTATGGTATCTTATGCCCTTCCTTGTGCATCCATTCATAAAATCCATCCATGGGCACGAGACACCTCCTGGTTTTGACCAGATTGCGGAAAGTAGGTTTTTCTTCCAGTGTTTCCAGTTTGGCATTGATCATTTTATATCCCGATTTCGCATCTTTAGACCAGAATGGTATGAGTCCCCATTTGTAGAGATGCAGGTGCTCAGGATCTTCATCCGTGATCACGGGATGATATTGTGTCGGGGCTACGTTATAATTGGGGAGCGGGTTGTAGCGTTCCAGTTCTTCAGAGTAGAAAGTGGCATGAAATCGCTGTTCGATTTCTTTTTCGGTTTTGGTGAGGGAAGAACGGCCGCACATTATCAGTTCTTTTTTTTCACAAAACAATCGATGCCTTTTCTTTTCATGGCATCGGCTGCCAGCTGCGCACTTTCGTGGGTAGGGTGTCTGGAGGCTACTACCGAATAATACTCTGATGCAGTAAATATTACCACTTCAGCATTGTCATAACCCATGCCCCGAAGTTTTTTGACCATTTTATTGGCATTATCTTCGAGTATATAGGAGCCTGCCACTACCATGTAATCTCCACCCTGTGGTATGGATACCGTTTTGCTCTGCACCGGCTCGGGCTTTTTGGCAGGTTTGGAAGGTTCGCCGGCTGATGCAGGTTGAGTGCTTTTAATGGGTTGTTCCACCGTTTTTTTAGTATTTTCAGCTGCTTTTTGAGTTGCCGTTTCGGCCGCCTGATTTTTAGGTTTTTCCGATTGTTTATTGCTCAGTTCCTGAATGGTTTTGTCCACATCCTTGTAGGGGATTTTACCGCTGACGATATCTTCGTTGGAAATGAAATCATCTCCCGAAGAAGATTCCATGTCATCTGCAGTTGATAAAGAATCAATTTGCTCTGCTGCTTCTTCCGTGAGGGTGGGCTCAGGCCTGTTAGCTTCCATTTTTCTTCTGGAATTCATAATAGCGGTAATCCACAGATACAGGATCAGGATGAGGACTGCATACAAAACTACCTTAAATACTCTTCCCATACAATTGAGCAATATCAGGCACTAAAATTATGAAAAATTTACATATGAAATATTTTTTTCATAAATAAATC
Organism: Saprospiraceae bacterium; assembly: GCA_016716335.1. Taxonomy (GTDB): domain Bacteria; phylum Bacteroidota; class Bacteroidia; order Chitinophagales; family Saprospiraceae; genus OLB9. The sequence continues at coordinate 178,218 of JADJWN010000007.1, forward strand.
CCGGAAAAATTTAATAAAGGGATAACAGCTTATTTGGAAACCGGGGGTTCTCCGAATGCTTGAAGGAATTTTATGTGCCCCTGTTCATAAATCGTAATGCCGGATTAAAGCAGTTTTTCGAATGAGGATCTTCATGTTTTATCGTGTCAGTAAGCTCTCTCATCACTGTTTTCCATGTAGTTGATAAAAGCTCTGTTGACAACTCTGGTACCGCCCGGCGTCGGATAATTGCCTGAAAAATACCAGTCTCCCTTGTTTTGGGGACAGGCAGTATGCAGGTTTTCGATGGTCTGAAAGATCACTTTCACTTCCGGGAAGATATCAGGTGGAGTGATTAATTCTGCTATTTTATCAGAGATCTGTTCTTCTGTAAACTGGTCGTACAATGTCTTTACCTTGTTTTCTATGGCATGAATGGGCTTGAGTTCTTCTTCTTTGCACTGCTGATAGGTCTCTTCCAGCAGGTGGGATTTATGGTTTTCTTGAAGCAGCTCCACCAATGCTCTGAAAGCTACAAACTCTTTCATTTTGCTCATATCAATACCATAGCAATCCGGATATCTGATCTGCGGCGCTGAGGATACAATGATGATTTTTTTGGGCCTTAATGTGGCAAGAATGGATATAATGCTGTCTCTGAGCGTGGTGCCCCGAACAATGGAATCGTCAATAAGCACCAGGGTGTCCACTTCATTTTGTACAATTCCATAGGTTACATCATAGACATACGACACCATCTGTCCTCTGGCATTGTCATCTGCAATGAATGTCCGGAGTTTTTCGTCCTTGACTGTCAGTTTTTCCACCCGTACAGTCTGAGCAAGTATATCATGAATCAGCTCTGGATTCAGTTGCTCTTTTTGTGCCAACAGCTGCTCCTGTTTGATTTCATTGAGTTTTTGCTCCAGTCCTTTGATCATGCCATAAAAGGCCACTTCAGCAGTGTTGGGTATAAAAGAGAAAACGGTATTTTTAAAATCATAATTGATTTCCTTCAGGATTTTGTCCGCCAGCAGCTCCCCGAGTTTTTTTCTCTCGAGGTAGATATCCCGGTCTGTGCCCCGGGAAAAGTAAATGCGCTCAAATGAACAGGCATTTCTTTCGAGCTGGTCTTTGCACAATTCTTCGGTGATGGTGCCGTTTTTCTTGATGATGAGGGCATGTCCCCGTTTGAGTTCTTTCACCTGATTGTACCTTACATTAATACATGTCTGGATAGCGGGTCTCTCTGAAGCGACCACCACAATCTCATCATCATGGTAGTAAAATGCTGGTCTGATACCGGAAGGATCCCGGAGTACAAAAGCATCCCCATGACCTATCAAACCCGCCATGACATAACCGCCGTCAAATTTTCTGGAAGCTCTCTGCAGTAGCCTCTGTACATCGAGGTGCTCTGCAATGAGTGTATTGATTTCCTGATTGCTGTATCCCTCGGGCTTAAACCAGTTGAACAATCTCTGAACTTCATCATCCAGGAAGTGTCCGATTTTTTCCAGTACGGTGACAGTATCTGATTTTTCCTTGGGATACTGGCCAAAAGAAATCAGTTCTGCAAATAGCTCATCCACATTGGTGAGATTGAAATTTCCTGCAAGCACCAGATTTCGGGTGATCCAGTTGTTTTGTCTCAGAAATGGGTGGACTGTCTCAATGGTATTGGGACCGTGTGTGCCGTATCTCAGGTGCCCGAGGATGAGCTCTCCGGTGTAAGGTTTATTGGCCTTGAGCCATGCAGGGTCATTGAGCTGCTCTTTGGTACAATCTGCAAAGTGACCGAATATGCCATCGAAAAGATCTTTGAGATATTGCGGGCTATTGCTGCGACGGCGGCTGATATATCGGGTACCGGGTTGCATGTCGAGCTTGATGGTTACCAGCCCGGCGCCATCCTGTCCCCTGTTTCTCTGTTTCTGGAGCAAGAGGTTCATCTTGGTCAATCCATACAGTGCTGTTCCGTATTTTTGATGATAGTACTCGAGGGGTTTGAGGAGCCTTATCAAGGCCAAGCCGCATTCGTGCTTTATTTGCTCGCTCATTCTGCAGGTTTATAAAATCAGGCTGCAAAATTACAAAAAATAATGAGCACAGCGAATAGCTGAAGTTTTATAAGGTTCGGTTTCCGGTTTTTGGTTTTCGGTTTTCGGTTTTCGGTTTTCGGGGATGTATTATAAACCTTACAGGTTTTGGAAACCTGGAAGGTTTTTATGAAACTTTGTTGAATGTCATCAATACCTCTCTGGCAAAAGCTTAATAAGTCCGCTAAAAAAACAAAGCTAGGATACTTTATCCATTTACCGGCGCTCCGGAGACAGTCCTGGTTCCATATATTTCAAATTTTTTTTCTGTCTGTCTTCCGGCCGTATATCGTTTACTGATAATTCTATGCTTTGTCCATATATAAGGTACCTGAATTTTGTATCAAACAGCAATCTGCCCTCTTCAATAGTCATTAAAATATCTGCGGGCATGTCGATTCCAGTTTTCTCCTACCTGCCGGGCATCGGTAGCATTGCCGATCCGTTCCATGGGCACCGACCTGTACAGTTCCACTTCCCATTGAGGGTTGTTGCGCTCGCTCCAGCAGTTGGAATGCAATAATCTGAAGTCATTATGTACTAACGAGGGGTTCCAGAACAGGAAACGTACATTGGTCTGTCGGGTGGTGGTGATATAGTTGTAGTACCAAATCTCGTAGGGTGGGGCATCCGGCTCATTGTCTATGGTAAGCACATTGTTTGGTCTGCCGTATTTCAGGAAAATATACCCTCTGTCCGTTTGAAAGCCATAACCCACATTGCTGTGAAACTGCTTGTCCACTACTTTGGCAACTTCCATATATTGCTTGTATGCGGCCTCCGGCGCCTCACCTGCTGTGCGTTTCCAGTATTGAAAGAGATATTGTTTCTGACTTTTTGGCCGGCCTTTTTTGATGATTTCATCCAGAGTGGCCATTTGATTCTGGTCGGCTATGGGGACATGCGCTTTGAGTATGTATTCCAGTTCCTCATCAGGTATATTCTGCACAAAGGAATGGGTGTAGTCCGTATTGTAGTTTTCCAGAAATGCCAGATCGGCGGTGGGGTTGGAGCGCACAAAAGCCACTCTTTTCTCGTGTAATACTTCCCTCTTTTTGTTGACAATACTTACACTCAGGTCATAGTTGCCTGACATGATTTCTTTAACAGAGAAAGGCAGCAATACAGGCTCGATCGGGTTTTGGTTTAATTTTTTGAATTTATTGAGAATATTTTTTTTCGATAACTGAGCTGCACTGGTCTCCGTTATGGAATACTGGAGATACAATTCTTCCTTGTTCTGGCTATCTGCACTATATACTTCAGCGTAGAAATAGAGCACTTCCTGAGATTCCGGAGCATAACCCAACTGCAGGGGTTCCATGTAAATACCGTTTCTGGTAAATGGCGAATCAGAGCTGTCCTGCCGGGCCACACTGAGAAGCATCACATCCGAAAGGAAAACTCCTGTATCAGACCTGCTGACTTGTATAAGCTGTTCGAGTTCGGATTTATTATTTTCATCAGACTTATCAGTGGCAAGGATATACAAACTGCAATTGCCTTCAGGGGCAAAAAACCTTCGGATATCCATAAAGTCACCGGCAATGCTGTCCACTTTACCTTTCAGAATAAATTTTTCGGCATGTACGACCTGGTCGTTTTTTTTAAGCAATAATAAAAATTCTACTTCGGCCACTGACGCTCCAGCATGAGTGTTGACTCCGACACTTGCACCATCTACCCTTATGTAGCATTCTATGTATGGTTTTTCTCCATAAAAGACAAAGCTCTGCACATCCAGAGAAAGCGCCGATGCTTTGCCAAAAAGAAAAACAAAAAGGTAGATATACAGCAAGCTTTTCATAGGCTACATTTCCTGTGATTTGGTAAGGAAAAACTTCATGTAGAATACTTTGATCACGCCTTCTAGCTCGAGTGAGTCCGTGCTGAGTTTTCTGATTTCCAGTTTTATGGGCTCGGGAGTGTTTATAATCAGTTGGTTGTCTTTGAGACTGTATTGATGGTTGGGTGCATCCTCAAAAAGATTGGAATGGACCTTTCCGTCTTCCTTGAAATGAAAGAAGGCATTTTCCATATTTTTGGATTGCTTGTTGTTTATCTCTGAGGCATATACATTCCATTTTCCTACGATGGAGGCCTGACCTGCCTGATTGTCTCCGTTTCGGCAGGAATAATAAATCAAGGAAATACCAAAAACTATTGAAAAAATAAACCGAATGTTCATAGGCAGATGACTACAATTACAACCCATATTTTTTTAACACACAATTCAGGTAAGATTAACTGACTTATGGCCAGGTACTGGGGTATGTTTTTTTGCTTCACTCAAAAAATGAAGCGTATAAATCACATGACAAATCTAAGGAGTATTCTGCAGATTATTGTAAAATGTTAAACACAAATCACCATTTTGTTAAGCATTGAGACATTGATGTAGTGCCATGAGGAAACAGCAGGCCATCTTCTATGATTATGAATTCCGTTACTGAAGCGATTGATGCCGAATCTTATTATTCAAATATTTTGAACAACAGACATGATACAATTCCTTATTTCAAACTTTAATTTTTATCCTTCGCCAACCCTCTGCACGCTTCCATTGTTTACCTGTGCATGTATCTGGTCTGTTGTCGATAGGTGTCCTTTGCATCTATTGACTCACACCTTACTGATCAGACAATATTCAAAACAAGAACATAAAAGTCAAACATGAGATTTTCCAAAATTTTATCTGTAAGCGTCAGGTGGCTGTTTTGTTTTTCCATTCTTTTGCAGTGGTCTTCCTGTGTCCGGCCTGTAAGCAGCTTTGAAAAATTACCTCCGGGAAAATGGCGTGCTGTGCTGTTGCTGGACAGAGCCCCGGTACAGAAATACGGTGATGACAGGGATGTGGTCAAAAAATTTGATTTTGACTCCGAGCTTCCTTTCAACTTTGAAGTGGTGTATCCCGAAGGTGACAGTATGTTTCAAATCGTCATTTACAATGCTGAAGAGAAAATCGTAGTGGATGATATAGAATTCGGAAGAGACTTCGCCACCGCAAAAGATACGGTACTGATTCATTTTCCGGTTTTCGACAGTTATATCAAAGCCATTTATGAAGATGGTGTGATGGAAGGCGAATGGGTGGTAAATTACAGGGAGAACTACCGGATACCTTTCAAGGCGGTGCATGGGCAGGATTTCAGATTCAGTAACAATTCCGGAGCTTCTGCCATGAATGTGAGCGGCAAATGGGCCACCGTATTTTCAGAAGGCAAAGAAGACGCCTACAAAGCCGTGGGTGAATTTGTGCAGCAGGGTGACGAAGTCACAGGTACATTTCTGACTGAAACCGGTGATTTTCGATATCTTGAGGGTCAGGTCATCGGTAAAAAACTGTATCTGTCTGTTTTTGATGGGGCGCATGCCTGGCTTTTTATTGCCAAGATGATGGAAGATGGTACCTTGTCAGGAATATACAGGTCCGGAAGTCATTATACTACTGACTGGAATGCCCGCAGGGATGATACTGCTGTACTGTCAGATCCTTATACCCTTACCCGGGCTCTGGATGACAAAGCCTTGCAGTTCAGTTTTATGAATACAAAAATGGAAAGGGTAAGTCTGAATGATTCAGCATTTGAAGGAAAAGCCAAAATTGTCCAGCTTATGGGTACCTGGTGTCCCAATTGTCTGGATGAGACCCGTTTTCTGCAGGAATATTTCAAGAATAATCCGGATCAGAATCTGGCATGGATATCTTTATGTTTTGAAAGATACCAGGATACTCTACCTTCCATGGCAGCTATTCGAAGGTTTGAAGAAAAAACAGGCGTGAATCATACCGTGCTTTGGGCAGGTAATTATGCAAAAACAGAAGCATCCAAAGCATTGCCGCAACTCAACCGGATTATAGCCTATCCCACGCTGCTTTTTCTGGACAGACAAAACAGAATTGTAAAGATTCACACCGGATTTAACGGGCCGGCTACTAAGGAATATGCTGCATTTAAGGATGAGTTTTCAAAAATCATTGCAGACCTGCACACAAATCATTAATTTAGATTTCAAAAACTGAAAAATGAAAATACCTCTTGTAAAAACCGTATTAGTGACCGGTGCCACATCAGGAATCGGCAAAGCTGCAGCTACCATATTTGCGAAGAACGGATACAATGTCATCATCACAGGAAGGCGCAAAGAGCGACTGAATGAGCTGAAGGAGAAACTTACCCGCAAATACGGTGTCGAAATACTGGCTCTCAATTTTGATATCAGAGATCATCAGGCTGTCAAGAAAGCATGGAAAAGTGTGAAGGGTAACTGGAAAAATATAGACGTCCTGGTCAATAATGCCGGTCTCGCCAAAGGTCTCAGCCCCATCCATGAAGGCGATACCGTACATTGGGAGACTATGATTGATACCAATATCAAGGGACTGCTGTACATCACCCGGCTTGTCACCCCGGGTATGGTCGAACGTAAATCGGGTTTTGTCATCAATGTCTGCTCCTCTGCCGGACATGAAGTATATCCCAAAGGAAATGTCTATTCGGCTACAAAATTTGCGGTGGATGCACTGACCCGATCCATGCGGCTCGATTTATACACTCATGGCATCAGGGTAGGGCAGGTATCGCCCGGACATGTGGAGGAGACTGAGTTTGCGCTGGTGAGGTTTGACGGCGATGCCGCCAGAGCATCTATTTATCAGGATTTCAAACCTTTGCGGTCCAAGGATGTAGCTGATGCCATCTATTATATGGCTTCCCGACCAAAGCATGTCAATATTCAGGACATTCAGATGTTTTCCACTCAGCAGGCAGGCAGCAATTTTATAGACCGGAGCGGAAGGACAGATCTTTAACCAAGTTTTTCTGCCATTTCCATGGCCCGGTGGAGTGCCGCCAGTTTATTTTTTACTTCCTGAAGTTCACTCTCGGGTACGCTGTCTATCACTATACCAGCCCCCGCCTGATAGTATAGTTTTTTATCTTTGCAGAGAAAGGAACGTATGATAATGGCGTGATTGAGATTGCCATCCAATCCTATCATGCCAATGCCGCCTCCATAAAATCCCCGGGCTGTAGGTTCATAGGCATCAATGAGTTGCAAGGCCTTATGTTTTGGTGCGCCTGAAAGTGTACCTGCCGGAAAGGTGTCGGCAAAGATCTGGTAGGCACTTATACCGGTCTTTATTTTACCCTTTACGATGGATACCAGGTGAATGACATGGCTGAATAACTGCACTTCCCGGTATTTTTCCACTTTCACTGCTATACAGTTTTTACTGAGGTCGTTGCGGGCAAGATCTACCAGCATGATATGCTCAGCATTTTCCTTGGGATCCTGCAATAGCTTTTGGGCGAGCTGCTGATCTTCTGAAAAATTACCCGTTCGCCGGAAAGTGCCGGCAATAGGATGTATCTCTGCCATACCATCGGCCACCACCATCTGTGCCTCAGGGGATGATCCGAATATTTTATAACTTCCATAATCAAAATAAAAGAGATAAGGGCTCGGATTGACAGATCGCAGTGCCCTGTACACATTGAACTCATCGCCTGAAAACTCCTGATAATAACGTCGGGATAATACCATCTGAAACACATCACCTCTCTGACAATGTTGTCTGGCTCTCTCCACAATATCCAGATAGTAGGTATCCGGCATGTTGGATTGTTCCGTATTCTTTAAACTGAATGAAAAGGTCTGATGATCCTGTCTGGAGATGATGCTCATTATATTTTGAAGGCCTGAGGGTTCATCCACAGGTCTGTTTTCTACGATAGTCAGGGTTTCGTAAAAATGGTCAAAGACAATGATATATCTGAAAAAATCATATCTCAAAAGTGGAATGTAGTAATTTTCCTTATCCTTTCGGAATGACAAAGATTCAAATTCCTGCACATTGTCAAATGAAGTGTAGCCAAAGATGCCATTGTATTTGAAAATGTCCGAACCGGAGATAAATTTTATGGAATCCATAAATTGACTTACAGCATCTACCGAGCTCATGTCGTCATTATTGGAAATCGTATTCCATACATGGTTTTTGGTAGTAATTCGATTTTCATCTTTGCTCAGAGTCATCAGAGAGTCTGCACATATAAATGACTTACTGTCCTCCTTGCTGGAGTAGTCGGAACTTTCCAGCAGAAGTACTTCCGGGAAGTATTCTCTCAGCTTCAGATAAAGGCTGACCGGTGTGGTAAGATCAGATAGTATTTTGACTGCTTGTGTATGTATTTTCAGCATATAATAATCATTAAAAATTGCTTGATATAAATGAAAAACGGCTTACCGGGATTTCCGATAAGCCGCAGGTATATTTTTTTGCATGGCTATCCTAATCCCGAAAACCCAGGTCGTATGTCCACCACCATGCCTTGTATCTGGTCATTGTATGTAAATTTTCAGGTGCAAATAAAAGGGAAAATTATGGCTTTCAAAGTAAGTGACGACAAAAATTTACCATAGCAGCTATATCAATATGCTCATTTACAGCAAGCCTGAGGTATTTTGAAATTGAAAAATGATGAAAACTCACGCTCACGGGAAGCCTGCACTTTTTGGTATATTTTTTGCATTATAAAAAAATGTAATATGTATTGATTTGTAATTCATGACTTTTTTGTCAAAACTTTATTTATTATTTTGCTGAAAATCAATCACATACGATTCAGGTTTGTGCCTTTGATACTCATGGCGACACTGGCTTATGCCTATCTGGCATCTACGGTGCACAGTCCTGTGAGTATTCAGGTGTTTGCCGGAAATGACACAATCACATGTTCGGGAGTCACCCTGAAGTTATCTGATCTGAATGCAGGCATATCGGGCTTAGTAAGTGACGGACAATGGACAACTACTGGGGATGGCAGATTTATGCCGGGCAATGTTAAGTTTATTACCTTTTCCAAAGGAACCCACTATGTTCCGGGCACTAAGGATGTCAGTACGGGAGGATATAAACTCCTGCTCACCAGTGATGATCCTGATCTGGATCCTGTGACCGGCTTCAACGGCCCTCTCGTTCAGGTCACTGATGATGTGAATATTTCTTTTCAACCACCACCACCTCTTTTTTGCAACAACAATCTTTTGATTTCATTGGATGCCAACTGCCGTCAAACCATTGATATTACCATATTACAGTCCAATCCTGTTCCTCCGCTCAACCATTACATAATCACCCTGTTTGACAAAAACGGCAATATCATCCCCAATAATACCGTGACGCATCAGCACCTCAATCAGGAGGTGAGTTTCAGAATCGGTCATCAGTGCACTCAGAATATCTGCTGGGGTAAATTTACTGTAAGAGATTATTTTCCACCGCAGTTTGTATGCAGGAATGACACTCTGCCCTGTTTCAGGTCAGCATTACCGGACTCCATTGGTTTTCCACTGCCACCAGGAGCCAGAATTGATACTTTTATCAATGGTAAATATACGGTAAGCAACTGGGATGCCTGTGGAAAGGTGACCCTCGAATTTACAGATCTGCTCACCAAAGCCAATTGTGCAGGCAATCTGGACCGAACCGTACGCCGCACCTGGAGGGCTGTGGACGAATCAGGCAATGTGTCCCTTTGTGTGCAGAACATCGTTTTCAGGCGGATCGGGCTCAATAATGTGATATTCCCTCCCAACTACGATGACCATCAGCTGCCGGGTTTTGAGTGTCTTGACAGTTTGCCGGTACTGGCCAGCGGACACCCATCGCCGGATACCACGGGTGTGCCATTTATCGGTGGTTGTACCCATCTTCAGACGAATTATTCAGATACCCGTTTTGACCTTTGCGGCAGCAGTTTTAAGATAGCAAGGACTTGGTTTGTCATAGAATGGTGTACAGCAGAGAGCGTCACCAGAAATCAACTGATTGTGGTCAGAGACAGTGTAGGACCACTCTTTGCTTGTCCGGACAGTCTGCAGTACTTCGCTGGCCCATACAGCTGTGCTACAGGACAGATAGCAGTATCACCACCTACTGGAGTACGGGACTGCTCTTCATGGACCTGGTCGGCATCCATTCTTGATACTTTGTACCGGACATTGCCACAGTTCATGGTATCCAGCAATAATCAGTTTCATATTCAGAATCTTCCGGTTGGAGCATATTTATTGAGATATACCCTTACGGATGCATGCAATAACAGCAGTTTTTGTGATGTGAGCATTTCGGTACGGGACAATCTCGCCCCTACGGCCATATGCAGCCAGATTACCAAAGTGGCTCTCGGGCAGAACGGCAGGGCAAGATTGTTTGCCTCAAGTATCAACAATAATAGCATAGATAATTGCGGGATACTGCATCTCAGAATCCGGAAAATGAATGATGCCTGCAATTTTGGTACACAGTTTGGCGAGTTTGTGGACTTTTGCTGTGCGGAGCTTGGCAACGACAATATGGTGGCACTTCAGGTCACGGATATCCATGGCAATGTCAATACCTGCATGGCAGAGGTATGGGTAGAGGATAAAATTCCACCGGTAATCACCTGCCCGCCCAATCTTACCATTGCCTGTACTACTCCTGTTGACACTGCCAATCTGAATGCTTTTGGTAAGGTGGTCACAGGCAATGCAACCGCAGCTCCCATTATAATCCACGACGCCTACAACAACGGAATAGCCGGCTATGACGGAAGAGCCACCGATAACTGTACTGTGACAGTGACTTCAAGGTCACAAATCAACCTTACCTGTGCTCAGGGTACTATCCGACGTACCTTTATTGCCATAGATGGGGATGGACGAAGGGATTCCTGTGTTCAGACCATTACGGTCCGAAACCCCAATCCGTTCAATGCCGGCCATATCATCTGGCCTCCCAGCTACTCAGGCAACGGATGTCATCAGAATCAGGCCAATCCTGATATTACCGGGCGACCTACGTTTACGCATACGAGCTGTAATATGATTGCTTCCACCTATGAAGACCAGCGGTTTTTTCTGGCTGACAGTGCCTGTGTAAAGATTCTGAGGAGTTGGACAGTCATAGATTGGTGCCAGTTCAACGAGATTTCCGGAGCTGGCAGATGGGGGCCTTATGTTCAGATTATTAAATTGTCCAATTTCATTCCGCCGGTCATAGTTGCAGGATGTACAGATACCACTTTCTGCTCGCTCGATGCTGAATGCAGGACGGGTTGGGTGGAAATTAATCTTCAGGCCAGTGATGATTGTACTGCCGGAGAGTCTTTAGTGTGGTCCTATACACTGGATTTGTTCAGAGATGGTACCACAGATTCTGTTGGATCTGCCAATAAGATTGCTGCATTTTTACCGATAGGTTCGCACAGGATTATCTGGAGAGTGACGGACGGATGCGGCAACAGCAGTTCCTGCACTCAGAATTTCAATATTGTGGATTGCAAAAAGCCTACGCCATACTGCCTTTCTTCATTTACCACCTCATTGATGCAGCCTGCCGGTATGGTAGAAGTTTGGGCTAAGGATTTTGACCTGGGAAGTTTTGATAACTGTACGGCATTAAATCAATTGCAATTTTCGTTTTCAGCAGCACAAATACAATCTGCAAGAACATTTACCTGTGCGGATATACCGGACGGAAGATCAGAAAAGATTCCCCTCCGCATGTATGTGACAGACGAGCGGGGCAATCAGGATTATTGTGATGTCGAGCTGGTACTTCAGGACAATGCAAATGTTTGTCCGGATGTGCAGACTTCTTCTTATGTGGATGGATACATCAGGACAGAGACAGGCAGGGTACCTAAAGGAACAAGAGTCCGTTATACGACCGGGGTAGAACCGGTTCAGTCATTTGTCTCTGTAGATCAGTATGGATACTACAATATCGAAACGGTCCCCACAGGGCAAAATCTGGTATTAAAGCCTGCTTTGTCAGGTGATCCTTTGGATGGGGTGACCACGCTGGATCTTGTGTTCATACAGAGACATATTCTGGGTATGGCACCTTTTACCAGTCCGTATAAATTTATAGCTGCTGATGCCAATGCCTCCGGTACAGTCACGGCGGCCGACATTGTAGAGATACGAAAAATTATCCTTGGGCTGACCAATGCCTTTCCCAAGAACCAGGCACCTTGGAAATTTATTGACAAAAAATATGTCTTTCAGGATATAGAGAATCCTTGGTTTGCTCCCGACAGCATTATGATACCGCTGGAATCACCGGAGCATCTGAATAATGATTTTGTAGCAGTCAAGCTGGGGGATGTCAATGACAGTTATGTACCGAATCTCCAACAGGGTACTGAAAGCAGAAGCAGAAATGCCGTAGATCTCTGGTATGATTGGACCTCAGATGAAGGAGGGAAGAAATTGCTCATAGGTATGAGTGAAGGGATGATCATTGAGGGAATCCAGCTTGCGTTGAAATGTGAAGACCTGAAAATGGCTTTACCTCAGGAAGGTGACGTAAACCTGACTTCAGTACTGGAATATCATCAGGCACACCGGCTATGGGATCAGTGGAGAATTGTTGCTTACACTGCTGAAGCCGGAGTCGCAATGGAGCAGGACGGACAGATATTGTCGCTTGAAGTACAGAAAGAGATTCCGGATTGTGCGGTAAGCCTTGTGGAAGGATTCCTTTCGGAGATATATATGCACGGCCAGGCATTTGATATCCGTCTGACAAAACGGGATAGATACGATTCGATACCTTCCTTTAAGTTGCTGACCAATCCAGCGGTCAATACCCTGCATCTGAGCATTCTACATGCTAAATCTGGAAGACAACATTATAACCTTGTGGATCTGAATGGAAGGCTATGTCAATCAGGCTACATTGACCTGAATCCTTCGCAAACAGAATATCACATAGCTCTCAGCTCAGGTTTAACCTCAGGAGTATATTATCTTCATTGGACAAATGTGGATACCCCGCCTCTGAAAGTCCTTATCCTTCACAGGTAATGATAGCTGCTAAAGTGAGAATTGCCTTTGTTCAGGCTTGAATAAATATTAGTTTTTATACACTTAGCTTCTTTTACTTTCCTCAGAAGGGTGGGGAGGTACCTACGGCTAATCCATTGCATTCAGTCTGTAATCTGATATTGAATAATGTATCGGGATATTGAATATCATAGATATGCAGAATGAGGATGGAAAAAAAACTTAAAAAAATTGCAAAAAAAGTTCCAAGAACTAAAATGCTGCAAGAGTATGAAATTAAATTACATAGGTATAGCATATTTTTTTAATATGAAAACATATAAAAACTACTCTTAATGTGATTTTGAGATTGGTCTGAAATTTGGTTTTGGGATATGAGTACAATTGAAAATTCAGATCCCAGGCAGTATGCAGGTCTGGATACGATTGTGGTGATAATCGAAATTTACCGAAATGTACAATGTGCCAAAAGAGGCACAAACCTACATGCAATCATTTTTTAAGCAATTACGAATTTTACAAAATCCATCAATCGATGAAGAGACCATTACTTAAATCCATTTTCAGTCAGGTCAGGCACCTAAGATTGAAAAGCTATTTGATGCTGAGTCTGGCGTTTTTGTCTTACAGCGCCTTGCAGGGACAAGCGACTTTCAGCTCAGTGGAGTGTTTTTGTCTGGACAATGCTACTACGGCAACCAACGGACAGTACAGAGACTCCATTATTGTGGTATCCGGAGTGCCCGGGCAGATTTGGAGAGTGCAGAATCCTGTGGGATTTTACAACATGCTTTCGCCGGCACCTCCTGCCTCTCCGATTTTGTTGTTGAACAACACTATTATCCCCGAAGTCAGTCCCGGAAGGTATGCCCTTGCGGGTAAGCGCATTTCAGGAGTACCCTGGACAGTCACTGTGACCAATGGTACAGAGACTTTGACCAGAAGCTCCACACAGACCTGTGCTTACCCCTCAGCTATGGCTACTGCAATATCCGGTCAGGAATTCCCCTGCCCGAATAGCAGTATGACATACTCCATACCTGCCAATCCACTGCTTTCCAATCTTTTTTGGAATGTGACCGGAGGCATCATTACTGCAGGACAGAATACCAACAGCATTACAGTTCAGTGGGGTGGCTCTCCTGGTGCACAGAATGTATCTGTAACGGGAAATCTGGCATCATATGCAGGGCAGCCCAATGCATGTGCCTTCAGTACCACCAGAACGGTATCCATCACAGATACAATGACACTGACAAGAATACGGGGGGATTTTGGCAATTGTATCGGAGCATTGGAGACCTACACACTGGCAGCCGCTGCCAATCAGCTGACTTCAGTGACCTGGACAGTGATGCAGGCTGACTCCGTGACACCGAGTGGCATACCGGCTACTGGAAGTGCCGCCAATTCGCGATCCATTCAGTGGCCTGCAAGTCCCGGAGTGTTTGTAATCAGAGTCACCGGACAGTACAGACCTAATACAAGTGCTCCTTACTGCAATTTTACTGCTTTGCAGAGAGTAGATATCGTCAATGAGCCTGTGGTTCCCATGGCTTGTGTCAATATGGTGAATATGTCACTGAATCCTGATTGTCAGCTCAATTTTGCAGCCGATTTCTTCCTTCAGGATCAGGCATATCCCAACAGTTCTTACGATATTGTACTGAGAGATCTGCAGACAGGTCAGATTATACCTACCGGTACGCTTGGATTGGATTATATCAATAAAATCATCGAATACAAAGTCATTCACGAGTGCAGCGGCAACTCTTGCTGGGGTTATGCTAAGCTCGAAGATAAATCCATACCTGATCTCAATTGTCCGCCGGATATCACTATCAATTGCACACAGCTTGGCAATCTGAATGTGACAGGATTTGCCGGTACAGGACCGGGTATTACCAGGACACCGGTTGCCGGACAACCCAATACCTGGATATTGAACGGATTTGACAAGTGCAGTCCGGTCACACTGACCTTCCAGGATCAGGTGACTACCAGCGAATGTACAGGCCCATTCAGTTCCGTGATTACAAGAACATGGAGAGCGGTTGATAATAACAATAACGTGTCCACATGTACACAGACTATATATGTAAACAGGGCTTCCATTGCTGATTTGGTATTACCGGGCAGCTGGGATAGTGTGTTGGACCTAATCCTTCACTGGAGGCCTGTGATGATTATCCCAAGATTCAGGAAGGCGAGTTTGCAGGAAATCCGCATCCGGATTATACCGGCAGACCTCAGGGAATAGAATGTCTCAAGGCTCTGTGAGCTTTACAGATATCAGAATTCCTATCTGTGGCAGCCAATCCTATAAAATCCGCAGAAGATGGCAGATTATCAATCACTGTGAAGAGGAGGAATCTGAGAGAATCATATTCTACAATCAGTTTATCACAGTGATGGATACCAAGGGGCCGGTGGTGACCTGTCCTGCCGATCTTGTAAATCAGACAGATCCCAACAATATTCAGCCGGCAGCAGTCATCAGTGCAGGACAGTTTTCCTGTGGCGGAGAGTGGCAGGTATTGCCTCCTACCGTGATTTTTGAATGCTCCAGAGTGACCTGGGATGTTGAGTTTATTCTCGCTGACAGTAATGGATTGCCTCCTGCCAACGGAGTATATGTAAAACAATCCGGTACCACCCGTGTAGTGGGCAACAGACCGGCATTCAGACAAGGGATAGATCCCAACGCCAGACCATACAGAATCGAAAATCTGCCGGCCGGCAGAACCTGGATAAGATATACCATTATTGATGAGTGTGAGAATTTCTCCTACTGCTTTACAGAAGTAGATGTGGTAGATCAGGTACCACCGACACCTGTATGTGACCGTACATCCAATATTGCGATTGCTGCAGATGGGTTTGCATGGGTAGGAGTACAGACATTTAACGACGGAAGCCATGACAACTGTGCTTTGGATTACTTCAAGGTGAGAAGAATGGAAACCAATCCTGTTCCATGGTCTTCTTTGGAAAGAAATAATACCATAAAATTCAACTGTGATGATATCGGAAAGGAAATCATGGTAGAACTGGGAGTATGGGATAAGGCAGGTAATTCCAATTCATGTATGGTCAATGCAAGAATACAGGATAATATACCACCGACCATCATTCCACCGGCCGACCGTACGGCAAACTGTAATGAAGACTTTACCACATTGACGAGGTTTGGTGCCGCCACAGTTACTGACAACTGTACGTTTACTCTCGTGGAGACAAGAGATGATCAGCGAAATGAATGTGGGGTAGGTATTATCCGGAGAATATTTACGGCAACAGACAGCTATGGCAATGTCACCACAAGAACACAGAATATCAATGTGATCAACAATAATCCGTTTAATGGAAATACAATTAATTGGCCTGTAAATGTAACCATTAATGCGTGCACCAACAGACCGCCGCATCCTGATTCAATTGCTCAAATGAATGCAAGAAGACCTTTTCCACTGCCTAACGATGATTGTCGTAAAGTTAGTGCTGATTGGGAAGACATTGTATTTCAATATACTGACGAAGCATGTGTTAAAATACTTAGAAAATGGACAGTAATTGACTGGTGTCAGCGCAATCCTTTCATCGAGGGCAGCGGTACCTGGACAAGAACTCAGGTAATCATGGTCAATAATAATACCTTGCCCACAATCACGTTTGGATGTATGCCGGCTCATATCACATCTTCACAGGTTGGTACTTGTCAGGCAAGAGTTCAGGTGACTGCCACAGGTACCGACGATTGTACACCGGCAGACAAACTGAGATGGTCATACACCATTGACGAGGATAACAACGGAAGTATTGACTTCACAGGTAATGGTCCGACTATTGACAGAGTGATGAATTACGGTACACACAGAATCGTGTGGAGTGTCAGAGATGAGTGCAATAACGTAAGAACCTGTACCAATACCTTTACACTCAGAGATGATAAGAAGCCTACCCCATACTGTATATCAGAGATAGTGACAGTTATCATGCCTACCAGCAGAAATGTAACGATCTGGGCTTCAGACTTCGATTTGGGTGCTACGGACAACTGTTCTACAGGTAGTCAGCTGAGAGCATCATTTTCACCCAATGTCAATGATATCTCCCGTACCATCACCTGTGCCATGATGACAGGCAGAACGACTGAATTTACATTGAATGTTTACATCACAGATGCACAGGGCAACAATGATTTCTGTACTGTAAGACTCAGAGTACAGGACAATTCAAATGCCTGTGGTTTTGGTCTGGATGATAATCCACCTGTTGAGCAGAGAATCGCCATCAGAGGAAATATCTATACAGATAATGACGATATGGTTTCGGAGGTGGAAGTACAGTTACATTCCAATCAACCCGAGTTTCCGAAGACCGTAATGACATCCAATGACGGAAGATTCCTCTTTGAGCAACTTCCGATGAATGCGGATTACAGCATAGTACCTCAGAATGACAAAAATCCGATGAATGGAGTCTCTACCCTCGATCTCGTCATGATTCAGAGACATATCCTGGGACAACAGTTACTCGATTCGCCCTACAAGCTGATTGCAGCTGATGTCAATAATTCACAAAGAGTAACAGCCGCAGACCTTGTAGATTTGAGGAAAGTGATTCTGGGTATTTTACCTACATTCCCCAATAATAGTTCGTGGAGATTTGTGGACGTAGCACAGGTATTTCCAGATCCTGCTCATCCATGGCCATTTATCGAGAAGGCGGATATGCCCGAACTGGATCACAATATGGCCGGAGTTGATTTTGTGGCAGTGAAAGTAGGGGATGTGAATGGATCTGCCAAAGCCAACAATGCTCAATCCGGCAGTCTGCAGAACAGAAATAACAAATTCTTCAGCGTGAATTCTGTGACCGGCAAAACCGGAGATCTGGTACACCTGGCCGTAAATGCCACAGATTTACAAAATGTATTAGGTGCTCAGATGTCGGTCAATTTTGATCAGAATCAGGTAGAATGGCTGGATATCCAGCCCGGTACCATGGCCTTTGAAAACGATCATATCAGCCTTATTGACCTCCAGTCCGGACAGATCAGATTGTCCTGGAATGCTGCAAGTCCGGTTGACCTGAGCGGTACGGTTTTCAACCTTACATTCAGATTGAAGAGAGATGTGCAGAATGCCAGATTGATTGACTTTCTCCATACAGGTCTCCAGGCTGAATTGTATCAGTTGGAAGGAAATCAGGTTCTGACCTCTTCACTACAGCTTAGAAGCGGAGACAAAGGCATGACCAATGACACACCGTTTGAATTGTACCAAAATACGCCCAATCCTTTCAATACCGGAACTCTGATCGGATTCAATCTCCCCGAATCAGGTAAAGCTGTACTGAAAGTGTATGACATCGAGGGTAAGCTGAGGTATCAGACATCCGGGCTCTACCAGAAAGGATACAATTCCATACAGTTGGATAAGGAGCAGCTGCAGGTATCCGGCATCATGTATTACCAATTAGATACAGATACACATTCGGCCACACGCAAAATGATTGTAATAGAATAAAGACTTTTATAAACCATGCGTTGAGGCATGCCAATCTCCGACATGCCTCAACGCAAAAAATAAATTCAAATCCTTTTGATTAAACCCATTTTAAATTTTCATAAAATGAAAAGACCCATACTTACTCAAAATCAGATTTTGTCCGTAATCAGGACGGCGGGCAAAACCATGCACGGGGCTTACTCAATGATGACTTTACTCATAACCTTTTTATTTGTTTCAGGTCTTCAGGCCCAGAGCGTAGATTGCAGCGTGATCATGGTCTGTAATGACGGAGTCCAGATATCTCTGGACGAGGATTGTATTGTGACCATCAATCCTGATATGATCCTTCAGGGACAGGCTTATCCCAATGATTTTTACGATGTGGAGGCTAAATTGCCCAACGGTACGCCACTGCCACAGATTACCATTGGGTTGGATGGTCAGGGAAGACCTATCAGACGGGTGAATGTGACCAATGCACACATCAAACAAACCCTTCAGGTAAAAGTGACCTTACGTGGATGTCCTAATACATGTTGGGGTAATGCCCTGATAGAAGATAAATTACCTCCTGTATTGCAAACACTGCCCTGTGAGCAGAGAATCACTCGCTTCATGGGCAATGTAAATGGTACAAGCCCTACTTATGACAGACCGGATGTAGTATCAGGCTGTCCGGGTACACCGGAAGTAGGAGTGTTTTACCAGGTGTTCAATTTTGCGGTAGATGCTACCGGAATCGTAGACATTTCTCTGCCTCAAACCAATCTGAGATTTGCGTTGTATAGTGGTCCTTTCAATCCTGCATCACCTTGTACCGGTCTCATTGCTACCAATGTCAACAACTTTAATCAATCCCTGAGTACAGGTACACTGTACAGACTGGTGGTGAGCAGTGCAGGAAATGCCGTACCTCCGGGAGGTATAAGCTTTACGGTAAGTATTGACAGCAGAGTAGGAAATATTATGTCTTCACTTTCATCTTCTATATGTGCAAGACCTTGTACAGATGAAGCATCCATATTGGCTCAGCCGGCTACAAGTACTTTGAATCGTCCTGTATTTCTGGATGCTTGCAATGGCAGCAACCTTACTTATTCCAAGCGAGATGAGGTGGAAGTATTGACTTGTAATGACAGATATTCAAAAATCATTACGAGATACTGGACCGTGTGTGACCAGAGTGGTAATTGTGCAAATGTAACACAGTACTACTATATCCGAAGAGGAGATCTTTCTACAGTACAAGCACCGCCCGACAGAAATTATACCTGTAATCAGGTATTTCCTAAGTTGCCTAACGGGGCACCCAATCCGAGCTTTTCAGGATTTCCTACCAATACCCAATGTTCTAAGATCCAGACTTATTATTCAGATATCGTATTTGAGCTTTGCGGCGGAGGTATCAAAGTCTTCCGTCAATGGGATGTCATAGACTGGTGTACCGGAGCGGAGATCAGCTTCGGACAGACCATAAAAGTAGAAGATACCATAGCACCTGTCATAACATGTCCGTCCAATGTGACTATCAATACAGGTACACATGTATGTACAGCCAACTGGAATGTTCCGGCACCGACTACAATCACAGATTGCAGTGCTACCACTTATACTGTGGCATTCAAGAAAGCCGGTGCATCCGGTCAGTTCAATCCAACGGCTCCTTTTGTAACTGTTGATGGTGCCACACAGGTAATGGGCGTATTCCCCAATCTCCAGTATAGTCAATCTGCCGGTGGGAGTCAACAGAATTCAGTATGTGGTAACAGATGCCTGCGGCAACTCCTCTACCTGTGAGATGAATGTTACCGTTCAGGATAAAACACCTCCTACAACCATTTGTGAAGGCTTTACTGTAGTCTCTATTGATGACAGCGGACTTGGAAAACTCTTTGCCACCTCTCTGGATGACCATAGTATTGATAATTGTGAAATAGACAGATTTGAAATCAGAAGAAAAACCACCACTTGTCCGGGTTATGCTTCAGATCTTGAATTTGGCGAATTTGTTACGTTCTGTTGTTCCGACGTAACTACTCCGGAATCTTACATTCGGGTAGTATTGAGAGTGTATGACAAATCCGGCAACTTCAACGAGTGCGAGGCTGATGTGAGAGTTCAGAACAAGAGACCTCCTGTAATCACCTGTCCGCCCAACAGAAGTCTGGTGTGTGGTGACCCAAGGATAGATGCATGGAGAAGCGGTACCATGGCATTTGATACCTCATTCTTTGGCAGAGCTACTGTGACTGGTATATGTACTGATCTGGCTGTAAACAGCAGGATATTAAGCACAAATATCAACTCATGTGGTGTAGGTACCATAGTAAGACAATGGTTTGTAGTATCTAATCCGACCGTTACCTGCAATCAGGTACTTACAGTTACTGCACCGACTTTCACTTCCGAGTCTGTTACCTGGCCATCAGACGTAGTGTTGCAGTCATGCAGCATCTCTGCTGTGCATCCGGATGTATTGAACAGCAGACCGGTGGTAGCAACATCAAGCTGCAGACAGATAGGTATATCTTACACAGACCAGGTGTTTTATGATACACCGGAGGCTTGTGTGAAAATACTTAGGACCTGGAGAGTAATAGACTGGTGTACTTTCAGCAATACCCAGTTTACTGCTGAAAGAGTACAGACCATAAAACTGATGGGCACCTCTGCACCAAGATTCACTACACCATGTACCAATGTGACACTGGATACGGATCCAACAAGATGTGACAGAGAAGTAACTCTGACAGTAAATGCAGAAGATGATTGTACGGATCAGGATAAGCTGAGATTTACATGGACTCTGGATTTGGGTAATAATGGCTCCATAGATGAAACAGGTACCGGAAGAACGATAGCCAGGACATTGCAGAGAGGTACCCACAGAGTAGTATTTACAGTAGAAAACAGATGTGGCATTCGCTCTACCTGTGCTTACAATGTTACCATCAGGTCTACCAAAAAACCTACGCCAATATGTTACAGAGAAGTGGTTTGGGTAATGGAGTCTGATGGTAATACAGAGATCTGGGCAAGTGATTTCAATCTCAAGAGTGAGGCTGCCTGCGGTGGTACGGAAGGATTGAGATTTTCTTTCAATCAGCAGGGCAATCAACCCGGCCGAGTGTTTACCTGTGCTGACATACCCAATGGACAGGTAGCTCGTATTCCTTTGAGAATGTACGTATTTGATTCGGATAATAACTTCGACTTTTGTGAAGTAACCCTTATTCTTCAGGATTCACCACTCACCAACGCATGCGCCGACAATCCGGGTCTGCTGCCCTCCGTGGCAGGTAGAATCATCACCGAGAAAAATGACGGGGTGGAAGAAATTGAAGTAGGTTTGACCAATCTGAATAATTTTGAAGCCAATAGTATGAGAATGACGGATCAGACTGGAAGATACAAATTCAATGGTGTCAGCACCTTTGATCCTATGTCTGTGGAAGCATACAAAAATAAGGATCACCTGAATGGAGTATCTACTTTGGATCTGGTCATGATACAAAGACACATTCTCGGAATCCAGAGATTTACCTCACCTTATCAGTTGCTCGCTGCAGATATCAATAATTCAAGATCTATCACAGCAAGTGATCTCGTGAATCTCAGAAAATTAATCCTGGGTGTTACACAGGAATTTGAAAACAACACTTCCTGGAGATTTTTACCGAAAGAGTATGTATTTGAAGATCCTACATTCCCGTTTGACTTTCCTAAGAAGATCAATCTGGATTCTATCTTCGAGGACAAATCCAATGTGGACTTCATCGCAGTAAAGGTGGGTGATGTAAACCTCAGTGCTAAGGTAAACGCCAACAGTCAGAACCTCGAGGGCAGATCTGCTGCATTCAGAATGTATGTTGAGTCTGCACAGTTCCATGCCGGTGAGACTGTAAAGCTGGCTTTGAAAGCAGGTGATGATGTGCAGCTGACAGGAACACAGTTTAGTCTGGGTTTTGATGCTTCGACGCTTGAATTTACAGGATTTGAAAACGGATTACTGACTATGGGTAATCAGCATTTCAACTTTGCCGATATCAGAAATGGGGTGCTGAAACTCAGTTATGACAATGTATCCGGAGTACAGATTCAGGAAAACGAGGTGTTGTTCACTCTGGTGTTCAAGGCAAACAGAAGTGGAAATAATGCGGGATTGATCCTGCAAGACACAGAAATAAAGCCTGAGATTTATAATACAGATCTTGAGGCAATGCCTTTGAGATTACAGATGAGAAATGCAGGTCAGCCATCAGGTGCCGAGACTGTACTTCACCAGAATGAGCCCAATCCATTCAATGGAACCACCAAGATTTCCTTTGAGCTCGGTGAAGGTGGAGCTACTGTACTTCGAATATTTGACATCAACGGTAAGGAGGTTTGGGTCAGAAGGGCAGAGTTGTCCAAAGGATTCCATACCTTCAATGTGGACAGGAGTGTACTGAATGGTGGTGGCGTATATTACTACCAGCTCGAGGCAGGCAAATTCTCAGCAACCCGCAAAATGATTTTGATCGAGTAATGTGTTTATAAAAATGATTCTGGGTTTATTCAAACCGGGTATGCGATCATGCCCGGTTTTTTTATTTTATGGTTGCTGATAAATATGATTTTAAAAGCAGGAAATGGGAGTGGTAAATAAATTATTAATATATTTGCATTGATTTAAATCATTGAAAAATGAATATATTTGTATTTGGGATTTTAGAGATTGAACTATGAAGATAATTTTAATTACCTTTCTGATAATTTTTTTATCGAATTTTTCAGGCATTTCACAAGATCCCTCTTATCAAAATTTTATTCAAAACAGATTTTTATTTAATCCGGCACTTACCGGCAGTAATGGGGCTCAAAGCTGGAAACTTAGATCAAAACTGCAATGGAATAATGATGATGGGGGAGGAGGATATAAAACATTAAGCCTGCTGTTTGAAGAAACCATGCCCTGCAGTATTGTGGACGTGGGTTTGAAAATGAATTATAATGAGGAAGGAGCAGGTTTATACAGAACAATGGAGGCTGGCATGCTTGCATCTGCTTTCATAACACCACCTTTTAACACTCTTTTCTCTGATCATAATATCAAAGTTGGGCTGGATTTTTCTTGGGGACTGAATACAATAGATTTCAGCCGTTTGATTTGGTCTGATCAATTGGACCCCAAATATGGAGTGAGATTTCCCACATCCTTTGTGCCACCAAATGATGGTCAGTCATCTGTATATTTTAATCCGGGACTTGGACTTTCATGGAGAGCAGTGTGGAATAAGAAAAGCCCTAAAGCATGGATGACCAATATGGGCTTTGCCATTTACAGGTTTATTTCAGTTCAGGATGGAGAAGTAAATCAGTCGGTATCAGTATTAGGATTAAAAAATACCAATCCCTATCGATTAACCGGCTTTTTTGAATCAGAATGGGTGATGCTGTTTTTTAATTCAAAATTTATCAGTCTCAGACCATCTTTATTGTATCAAAAGCAAGGGAATATAAATTATATAGAAGCCGGTGTACGTGCCGGATATCTCAGAGATGCGGGTATCGGTGTTTATTATCATACTGCTCCAGGAAATGACTTTGGGCAAACACCCTGGATAAGCTTATCAACTGACTTTATGGTGCCGGTAGGAAAGGGTAAAAAAATGGAATTGAGTTTTACTTTTTCTGAAAATGTGGGAGGGTTGCAAAATTTCTCCGGACCTCAATTTGAAATCGGAATTTCCTATCATCTTGCTAAAAGCTCAGTCTGTAATCTTCTAGGATTTAAAGATGATGTCCCTTACGATAATTCTTACAAATGTCCTATAATGGCAATCACTCCCGGTAAAAGAAAAATCTATGAAAATATCTGGTATAAAAATTAGCCTGATTCTGGTATTCCTAATTCTATTCGAGTACATATATGCACAAAATTGCACACCCCAGCCTAACATTTGTTTTGATTCAAATTGTACACCACCCAGACTTGCATTGATTACAGATCCAAATATTTCGTTTTGCCAGGGTTTATCCAGTACAATTACGCTTGATTTAAACCAAACTTCAACATTTGATTCTTTTTATGTCTATTGGTGTGATGGAACATTTGATAAATACCCAGGCACTCAAGCAACTTTTTCTCATGTATATGAGGGAGTGAATGAGACCACATGTGCTGATCTTTACAGTTTACATACTATTACTGTTGTTGGTAGGCAATTTTGTTCACAAGGCTTATCTTGTGGTAATGCTTCAACCACAATTAGAGTTCAAAAAAAGCCAATAGCAAGATTTTCATTTCCAAATCAGCTTTGTTACACTAAGGAAATTACCTTCACTAATAGTTCATGCTACGTCGATGAGGCATTACCGGATGCTTATATATGGGACTTTGGTGATGGTTCACCATTCTCAAATCAAAAGAACCCCAGACATAAGTATAACTCACCCGGAACTTATCAGGTTAAGCTTACAGTTAAGTCAAAATGTGGGCAAAGTGAAATATCAGCTTCCAATACATTGAATATTACTGTGGTAGATCAACCAAATGCAATTGTTGAACTTTCTTCGAATGCACGTGACAGCATAGTGTGTATCGGTGATACTGTCACTATGATAAATAAAAGCAATCAATGGAGTAATATAACATGGACTTTTCCTTCAAATAATATCCTTACAGACACCTCGCGTTGGAAACTTACATCTGATATTAGAAAACTCGAGAAAAGAACTCCGATAGATACTATTAACAAATTAGATACCATCCGTTTTATAGTCCTTCAAAAAGGGACTCTTCGTT
>JADJWN010000008.1 GCA_016716335.1 Saprospiraceae bacterium
CACCCCAGTCGAGATCATCTATCTCAACATTTTTGACTGTCAATCCTGCAGGATCAGGCATGCCTTCGTAGTAGGGTTCTATACGCATGTGCACCTCACCAAACTGACCGGCGCCACCACTCTGCTTTTTGTGACGATATACCTCATTGGCCACTTTGGTGATGGTTTCTCTGTAAGGAATTCTCGGTCTTTCGAAATTCATCTGGATACCATGCACTTTTTCAATCCTGTACTTAACCAGGTCGAGGTGCAACTGACCCTGTCCGTGCAGTATCGTTTGTTTGAGGGATGGTGATTGTTCTACGATCAGTGTTGGATCTTCTTCCTCTATCTGGTGCAGAGCTTTCATGAGTTTTTCCATATCCCCTTTGCTGGGCGGAGACACCGCAGTGCGGATGCGGGGTTCGGGAAACTGAATGGGTTCTATGGTGATATCAGAGCCTTTGGCACTCAGCGTATTGTTGGTATGGGCATTTTTCAGTTTCAGGGTTACACCTATGTCTCCGGCCTGCAGATAATCGATGGGAGTACGGGTCTTGCCATTGGCTTCAAATACCTGACTCAATCGCTCTACCGAACTGTTTTTGGTGTTGATAAGGTCATCGCCTGCTTTGACGGTACCGCTGTACACTTTGAAGTATGAGACCAATCCTACCTGTGGTTCGGACATGGTTTTATAGATAAACAGGGAAGCCGGTGCCTTACTGTCGTAGGTCATGGTTTTGCCGTTGGCCAGTCTGAAGGGCGGACAATCTGCCGGACTGGGAGCGATGTCATTGATGAATCCCATGATACGACCGCTGCCCATGTTATGTGTCGCAGAGCAGCAAAATACCGGGAAAATCTGCTGATGTGCCAGTGCAATTCTGAGTCCTTTGGAGAGGTCTTCTTCGGAGAGTGTTCCTTCTTCGAAATACTTTTCCATCAGGCCTTCATCATTTTCTGCTGCGGCTTCTACGATAGCGTTGTGCATTTCTTTGGCCTTATCCATTTCAGATGCGGGTATAGGCTCTTTTTTGGGTTTGCCTCCTTTTGCATCAAAGACATACATGACCATACGGAGGGCATCAATGATGGAGTTGAATTGCGTACCCTGGTTGTAGGGATACTGAAACGGCAGTACTTTTGGACCGAATCTGTTTTTAGCCTGTTCGAGGGTGGACTCAAAATCAGATTTTTCATGATCCACCTGGTTGATTACGAAAATGGACGGGGTACCGAATTTTTCCACATATTCCCATATCAGTTCTGTACCTACTTCCACTCCGTGGGCACTGTTGAGCATCATCACGGCAGTGTCGGCCACCTTGAGGGATGATACCACCTCCCCGATAAAATCATCAAATCCCGGAGTGTCTATAATATTGATTTTGCAGTCTCTCCATTTGACATGCATCAGGGTACTGAAAAGCGAATTGCCCCGTTCCTGCTCTATGGCGGTAAAGTCTGAGACTGTGTTGCCTGCCTGCACGCTGCCCATTCTGCTGATTGCACCGGATTCAAAGAGCATGGTTTCTGCAAAACTGGTTTTCCCGCATCCGGAATGTCCCAGCAAGACGACATTCCGTATATTTTTTGTATCTACACTCATAAAAACTCTGATTTTGAGGATGAAAAAATAATCTGGCTTCTGAAAGCATTTTTTCAAAAGGCTGCAAAAGGTACAACCTATTCAGCTATCCGCAAAATAAAAAGACCATAAAAAATTAATGTACGCTTAGCATTATTTTCCATATAAGATTTGTGTTGTATCAAAATCACAGAATATGAATCGGTTAGTCAGTCGGGAGTCACATTGGCAGATTTTTATTTGGTCAGGAAATTCTGCGGGGACTTTCCTGCAATGAGGATAAAGCAGACTACCTTTGTGCCACTTAATTTATGGAGCCGCAAAATCAAAGTACAGACAGGACCTCCTGGGCCATATTGATTATACTCAGTCTGGTATGGGGTTGTTCATTTATTCTCATCAAAAAAGCACTGATTGCCTTCAGTCCTGTGCAGCTTGCTTCTATGAGACTGGGTATATCATCCCTTGCTTTTGCGCCGGTAGTGTGGTATCACAGAAATAATATCGACTGGAACAAGTGGATGAAATTTCTGGCCGTGGGGCTGACCGGAAGTGGTATTCCTGCTTTTCTCTTCTTTTTTGCACAGACAAAAATCAATTCTTCGGTGGCCGGCATATTAAACAGTCTTACGCCTTTGTGGACACTTATGATTGGCATTTTTATTTTCAAGCTTCAGTTTGAACGGGCAAAGCTGGCAGGCTTGTTTATCGGGTTTGTAGGTGCAGTGCTGCTTCTGGGCAGCAACGGACAGGCCGGGACCAACAGTATATGGCATGGCTTGCTGGTGGTAGTGGCTACGCTGTGTTATGCATCGAGTGTCAATATGGTACAGGCATTTTTCAGTGACACCCGGCCCGTGATCATCAGCGCATTGTCCTTTTTCCTTACCGGGCCTGTTTTTCTGGTCTGGCTTTTATTTTTTTCCGATTTTTTTGAAGTCCTTTCAAATAATCCGGATGCCTGGATTTCATTGGGTGCAGTGAGTGCATTGTCTTTGTTCGGGACGGTGCTGGCAAGTATCCTGTTTTATTATCTGGTACAGCGCACCAGTGCGGTATTTGGCAGTACAGTGACCTATCTGATGCCTGTGGTAGCTATGGGCTGGGGCATACTTGACGGCGAATCCGTTGGCCTTGTCCATATACTTGCTATGGCTTTTATTCTTACCGGAGTATATATTACCAAAAAAAATCATTAAAATGCATCAGATACCGGGTTTGTATGTTTCTGAATCCAATGCAAAGGGCAGGGGAGTATTCACATCCTCTCATATTAACGCCGGAGATACCATAGAAATCTGTCCTGTAATCGTCATTCCCCGATCCGAACTACCCATAATTCACAAGACGGTTTTGCATGATTATTATTTTTTATGGGGAGATAATATGGAGGATTGCGCCATTGCCCTCGGATTTGGGAGTCTCTACAATCATGCGGTGCATCCCAATGCCAATTTTATTCTGGATATCGAAAATCGGACAATTGACATAGAGGCCATCATGGATATACCGGCAGGCTCTGAGATTACCATCAATTATCATGGTGAGCCCGGAGATCCTGAAGCTCTGTGGTTTGAACCTGCGCTGTGAAATATTTTAATTATTTCTATATCGAAAAGGGGGCTTTTCATGTACATGGATTTCTGATATCACATAGTGGGGTCTGAATAGATGATATAACAGCATTGGATTCTGATCGTGGATATTGGGGTATTGAAACTATGTACTTTATTGCACCTTCTTCTCAAAACAGTAAAAGGGTACAGGATTTTTGTGAAAATAACAAAAACCGTTGACCTGATAATACCCAGGCTGCGATACAACCGTAGGGAAACCGGATTTTTGCTGTATGCATCCAGTCTTATGACTTCAAAACCGTTTTTACCGGCAAAATCTTCCGCAAAAAGGCACATCTGCTTTCCTAATTTTCTCCCCTGAGCCGACGGAAGGACCGCAAGTCTGTGAATAATCAGGGCCTTTGAGCCCGGGTGTTGCCACCTTACATTTGCATATTGTGCATCTTGTTTGTCATCCAGCGTAATGGTAGCCAGTATTTCTCCCTCTTCCTTAAACACAAAACAGGATTGATTCCGGATATCCTCCATCACATGCTCCAGCAGCGGATAGGTGTAATTCCATTGGTTTATACCGGCTGCAATCATAGCGTCAGTGGCCAGTTTGAAAAGTGTGGCAATACGGGTTGCATCTGTATTTCGGGCCTGAAGGATTTTCATATCCGGTAATTCCATCAGCAAATGTAAAAAACCACAAAATAACCTTGCGATAAATATCAGTGATTCAGCTTTTTTCAAACCTTGGGTTCTATGGATAAAAGTCTCGGTCAGGACATTCCGGCACATGAAATCTTTGATTTTTACATTATGTAGAGTAAGTGCAGAAAAATCAGACTATCTTGGCACTTGTATATTTTTCTAAAAAAAATGAAAGTATCTGTCATATCTTTTTTAGGCTTGTCTGTTTTCTGGTTTTTGTCGTGTGGTAAGAATGCTGATCCATCCGTCGGTAATATAGAAAAACTTTACCCCTATGAGGATCACTATCTCATGAAGCAGTTTCCTGAGAAATCCTTTCCAATCCGGGCATATGAACGGGCATTGCAAAGAGTTGCTGAATTCAGTGCCAGGGGTGACCAAAGATCAGCCGGACAATGGGTAGTGCAGGGGCCGGGCAATCTGGGAGCACGCATCAATACCATCGCTGTACATCCGCAAAATGAAAATATTATACTTATTGGATATTCGGAAGGAGGACTCTGGCGTACCGAAAACGGGGGTAAAGACTGGACTCCGGTATTTGATGACAAGCTGGCATTGTCTATAGGAGATATTGAGTTTGATCCGGTTAATCCAGATATAGTTTTTGCCGGTACCGGTGATCCCAATATATCGGGATATCCCTTTGTAGGCAATGGACTGTATAAATCCACTGATGCCGGTAAGTCCTGGTCATTTGCGGGTCTTGCAGAGGCCCGTATTATATCCCAGATAAGGATAAGCAAACAAAACCCATCCATCATGTATGTAGCTGCGATGGGATTGCCTTTTGAAAAAAATATACATCGGGGCCTGTATAAAACTGTGAATGGCGGACAAAGCTGGCAGCAGGTGCTTTTTGTCAATGATTCTACGGGTATTATTGATATAGCCCTGCATCCTTCCAATCCCGATATAGTGTATGCCTGTGCCTGGAACCGGATACGCAATAATGCAACTTCTCTGGTGTCAGGTCCTGATGCAAAAATATTCAAGACTACTGATGGCGGATTAAGCTGGAATATGCTGAGCAATGGATTGCCCCAGGACCCGCAAAGCCGCATCGGTATCACCATTTATGAAGCGCAACCGGAGACTTTATATGCCTGTTATACCCGGGCTTCGGATTTCAATTTGCTGGGCATCTATAAGACTACCAATGGAGGCGATGAATGGACAGAAATACCGACAGCAGAAAGCAATGGTCTGAGTGCCGGAAACTATGGAGGTTTCGGCTGGTATTTCGGTAAAATCAGGGTGAATCCCTCCAATCCTGATGATATATTCATACTCGGGGTAGATCTGTACAGAACAAGAAATGGTGGTCAAAACTGGGAAATTGCCACTCCTCCCTGGTGGCAGTATGATGTACATGCTGACAAACATGATCTCGTATGGCTCAAAGATCACATCCTTCTGGCTACGGATGGTGGCCTTTACAAATCTCGAAGAAATAACACAGAAGAATGGGAAGATATAGAGAATATCCCAACCACCCAGTTTTACCGTGTAGGTTATAATCCCAATTATCCCGAATTGTACTACGGAGGTGCCCAGGATAATGGCACTTCCGGTGGCAACGCAGAAACTATCAATGACTGGCTCCGGATATTCGGCGGTGATGGTTTTCAGCCCTTATTTCATCCCACCAATCCCGATATCTATTATGTCTCTACACAAAACGGAGGACTGGCAGTGACTACCAACGGTGGCCTCAATTTTCAGGGTGCCAGAGATGGAATCAACAGTGCAGACCCACGCAACTGGGATATGCCTTTCATGATGAGCCATCACAGTCCGGCGGTGTTATATACCGGTACACATAGAGTTTATAAATCTACCCGTGAAGGTGTACCGGCCTGGAGTCCCGTCAGTGAGGTGCTGACCAACCCCAATTCCAATGCATTCCGGAAGAATATCAGTACATTGCATGAATCCCCGGTCAATCCTGACATACTTTACGCAGGTACCTCTGACGGATGGGTCTGGACCAGCAAAAACGGAGGTCAAAACTGGCAACGCATCACCAATGGATTGCCGCACCGATATGTATCGTCTGTCGTGGCATCCCATCATGATGAAAATGTGGTATTCGTAAGCTTCACAGGATATAAGG
The DNA here is from genome assembly GCA_016716335.1 of Saprospiraceae bacterium. Taxonomy (GTDB): domain Bacteria; phylum Bacteroidota; class Bacteroidia; order Chitinophagales; family Saprospiraceae; genus OLB9. The sequence goes on from JADJWN010000008.1 coordinate 5,960, forward strand.
ACAATGATTTCACACCCTATATCTACCGCTCTGACAATGGCGGACTCACCTGGAGACCCGTACAGGGCAATCTGCCTTCCATTGCTGTGAATAATATCCTGCTTTTGCCTCGGGTGGATGCACTGAACAACACTAAGGACGATATTATTTTCGCAGCCACAGATGGAGGTGTTTTCTGGACCAAAGACGGAGGTATCAGCTGGCAGAGACTCGGCAGCAATATGCCGGTTATACCTGTATATGACATCGAGTATAATGTAGCCAATCATGAGATTATTGCCGGTACTTTCGCAAGGAGTATTCAGTCTTTTGATCTCCGGCAGATAGATTTGATATCTTCTGTCAGGCCTGCGGATAAGTTTCCTGCAGTCATATCTGTCTATCCTTCTGTTACACAGGGAATAATTACGTTGACGAGTAAGTCTGAAAATACTATGGTGAATTATACCATTACAGATGTAAATGGTACACCCAAACTTTCAGGTAAGGCAGCGACAAAAAGCTGGGATCTGGATGTATCCTTCTTGCCTGCGGGTATATATTTTATACAAATAAAGGGTGACAGGGATGTCCGGTTTACGCGACAATTTGTGAAAATGTAGCAGCCTTTTACGGCTGATTGCGTATTGTCAGAAACATTAAAAACTAAGAAAGGAAGGCAATCAATACTCCGGCAGCTACTGCACTGCCGATTACCCCTGCAATATTGCTGGACATGGCATACTGCAGGATGTGGTTGGTAGGGTCGTGTTTCAGTGCAATTTCATTGGCCACTCTTGAGGACATAGGTACTGCACTCAGCCCGGTAGCACCGATCAATGGATTGATTTTTTTTATGGCAAAGAGGTTGTAGATTTTTACCGCCAGAATACCACCTGCCACAGATAGCATGAATGCCAGAAAACCTCCGATGATGATCAGAAGGGTCTGGAAATTGAGAAAACTTGAGGCTGTCATGGTAGCTCCCACTGTCAGCCCGAGAAATATGGTGGCAGTGTTCATGATGGTTTCGGAGGCAGCGGTAAAAAGCCTTTGAGTATCGCTCCCCGTTTCCTTAATCAGGTTGCCAAACATCAACATGCCTATGAGCGGTAAAGCAGCAGGCACAAAAAGACCCGAGAGGATACACAATGCAATGGGAAATAAAATTTTTACTGCTTTCAGATTTTGGATCTGAACTCTGGATGGATAAAGTGTATCCTGCTGCTTCATATGAATGCGGAGTTCCTGCTCTGTGGTGGTAAATCTGACCACCAAAGGAATAATGACAGGTACCAAAGCCATGTAAGAATAAGCGGCTATGGCAATAGGTCCAAGCATGTGGGGAGCAAGGACAATGCTGGTGTAAATGGCAGTAGGTCCATCAGCGCCGCCGATGATTCCCAAGGCTGCGGCTTCCTTCAGTGTAAATCCAGTAGCAACGGCAGCGATCATTACGGTAAAAATTCCTATCTGAGCTGCTGCGCCGAACAATGCCAGTCTCAGATTGCGGAGCATGGGACCAAAATCTGTCATCGCACCCACTCCCAGGAAGATGAGTGGTGGCAACAATCCTGTTTTTATCAGCAGGTAATACAACATATTGAGTATGCCGAAATTTCCTGCTATTTCCAGTACATCCATTTCCATGATGCCATTGGTATCGGAGGCCGGGATGATACCCAGACCACCACCCGGGATATTGGCAAGCAGTACACCGAATGCGATGGGAATGAGCAACAGCGGCTCAAATCTTTTATATATGCCTAAGTAAAGCAGGTAGCAGGAAATAAAAAGCATAAGAAGAGACAGGGGATTTTGTATCAAATCATCCAATGCCGTCATTTCATACAAAGCACGCAACACCTCCATACTGCCTATACAATCTTTATGAGCTTATCATCTTCAGATACATCCGTACCATGAGGTACGAGGATTTCAGCTACCGTACCACTTTGCGGTGCTGCAATGGCATTGATTACTTTCATGGATTCGATAAATGCCACTGTATCCCCTTTATTGACCTTATCGCCTATCTGGATAGCTTTATCCCCGGATTGACGGGTCAGAAAAAATTTTCCTTCAAGGGGTGCAGTGATAAATGTATCTTTCTGATCACCTGCTTCCATTTTCTGTTCCGGTTTTTCAGTCTGCCGTGTCTGTGAGCTAGCCTCCGGTGTATCATAAGCTATTTTAACCACAAATTTTTCTCCATTGATATCCAGATTGAGTATTCTGGGTGCAGTGCCGGGATGAGTCTCGGCACTTCCGTTTGTATAGCCATTGCTTTTGCCATTGGTATGAGCCATGGCTTGTATTTTGACCGGAGTGGATTTCAATTCTTTGCGGCGTGCCAGATCTTCTTCAAATTTCCTTTTAGCTTCTCCGGATCTGAATGCTTCATATTGTGTGGGGTGCATTGCATACTCCATCAGTTCTTCATCGTCAGGTCCTGTGTCCCATCCTTTTTCCACCATTTTCTTCCTGTAGTCCTCCAATTGGTCGGGATATAAATCCTGAGGGTTGCCTTCATAAAACGTTCGGCCCTGACTCAAGGCCAGCGTCTTGATTTCATCATCTACCGGTCCGGGCAGTTGTCCCTGCTGCCCGAGAATCATATTCCGGGTATTTTCATCAATCATAGACCAGCGTTCCTTGCCTTTTTCCATCTGGATGACATTCATCAGGGCAACATTTTTCACATATTGACTGAAGGGAGTGACTAAAGGCGGATAGCCTAATTTTGGCCAAACATACTCTACTTCATGGAGCATTTTTACAAAAAGGTCGTCCTGTGTGAGCGGCTTCTTCTGGTTTTTGATCAGCCAGTTGTTCAGATTGCTTAGGTTGTTTTCAAGATCTGCCATCAGGCTGCCCATCATGCCTCCCGGTAGTCCGGAACCAATCAGGAGAGCATTGATTTCTCTGTTTTTGGGATTTATATAATAACCCAGGAAATCATCTATAAACTCCTGCGTGAGCCTTCTTACATTCATATATGCTTTGAGATCCACCTCTCTGACACTGAATCCTGCGTCCCTGAGCATGGCCTGGATCGTCAGTACATCTGCATGACCTGTGCCCCAGGAGAGCGGCTCCATACCTACATCTATGAAGTCGGCTCCATTCAGGGCAGCTTCGAGTGAGGAGGCTACCGAAAAGCCCGGAGTGGTATGTCCGTGGTAATGAATGAGAATATCGGGATGTCGCTCCCGGATTCATTTTACAATTTTGCCAACAGAAACAGGCCGGGCAATACCTGCCATATCCTTCAGGCAGATTTCCTGTGCCCCAAGTTCAATAAAGCGGTCTGCAAGAGCCACAAAATAATCTACGGTATGTACGGGAGAGACAGTAAGGCTCAGGGCTCCCTGAGCAATCATGCCGCCTTCCCGTGCATATTGAAAGGAAAGCGCAAGATTCCGGGCATTGTTCAGTCCGTCAAAAGATCGGGCAATATCGGTACCCTGAAGTTTTTTAACTTTAAACATAAGCCTCCGGACATCTGCCGGTACTGGATTCATGCGCAGTCCGTTGAGGCCACGTTCGAGCATCTGTGTTTGTATGCCTGTCTCGTTGAATGCTTTGGTCCATTTTCTTACGCAATGATTGGGGTTTTCGCCAAAAAGAAGATTGACCTGCTCAAACCCTCCACCGTTGGTTTCCACTCTGTCAAAACATCCCATGCGTATAATCTCCGGAGCTACTCTTTCCAGTTGGCTTGCTGTGGGTACATATTTTCCCGCAGATTGCCACATGTCCCGATATACAAGAGTGAGTCTGATTTCTTTTCTTCTCATAAATACGTTACTTTATGATTCCTTCAATTTCTCAATACTTACAATCCTGCCTTTACCCTGAGTGATGACTTCCACAGAGGCAGTAATCGCTGCTACCGTAGTTGAAGAAATTGCAGGTGGCGCAATATCTGTCTTAGTTTCATCGGGTAGGGGATATAAAAAACGATTGGCAAAGCTTATCAACAGCTTTCCGGATAATGTGATCAGGTATAAGATAATAAAAACTGTGACGATGCCTATGGCTGATAATTCAATGGCGGTATATATCTCCTGTGGCATGGCTTACTTTGTGTAAAAAGGCCCCTAAGTTAAGGCTTTATGTTATTCTGGTTATATTTGAGCTTTGGTTTTTAACACATAATTTTTGTAAAATTCATAAAAATTAGGATTTCAGTCACTTATGCAAATCAAAGTTTTTAAATTTGGTGGGGCCTCGGTCAAAGATTCTGACGGAATAAAAAATGTCGGAAAAATTTTGTCAGACAGTCAGGGTCAGAAGATAATTGTCGTGGTATCTGCCATGGGCAAGACGACCAATGCACTGGAGCAAGTGGTGGCTCATTTTTACAATGGATCGGATCAGACTCAGGTGCTTTTGGACAATATTAAAAAAGCTCACTTTGATATGGCAGATGCACTGCTGTCTCATTCAGAGCCTTTGAAGGCTGAACTCAATGATATATTTGTAGAAATTGACTGGATTCTTGAAGAATCCCCTCATGAAGATTATGACTACACCTATGATCAGATCGTCTCCATCGGTGAATTATTGTCTTCCCGGATTTTGAATGCGTATTTGACTGAATTGGGGTTGAAGTGTACCTGGCAGGATGTCCGTGATCTTGTCCGCACCGACAATACCTACCGGGATGCAAGGGTGCAGTGGGATATTACTCAGCAGAGAATGCAACCCGTCACCCGGATATTTGATACAGCGGATTTTATCATTACCCAGGGATTTATCGGATCCACGAGCGAAAATTTTACCACCACCTTAGGCAGAGAAGGATCTGACTATACTGCTGCCATATTTTCCTATTGTCTTGATGCGGAGAGTATGCATATCTGGAAAGATGTACCCGGAGTACTGACCGGTGATCCGACACTATTTGAAAATGTGAGTCTGCTGCCCAGACTATCCTATAAGGAGGCCATCGAAATGACCTATTACGGAGCCAAGGTAATCCATCCCAAGACCATCAAGCCTCTGCAAAACAAACATATACCTATGTATGTGAGGCCTTTCGGCGATCCTAAGAGCTATGGTACCCTCATCAGTGATGAGGTAGAACTCAATTATCCTCCGGTCATCGTGATTGAGCACAGACAGGCACTTCTTCATATTTCCACCAATGACTTTTCCTTTGTAGCTGAGCATCACATGAGCCATATTTTCAGCCTGCTGGCCAGGCATAGACTGAAAGTCAATATGATGAGGAATACAGCCATCAGTTTTACCGTATGTGTCAATCAGATAGATGACCGTATAGTCAGATTTGAAAAAGACCTGGGCAATGAATTCAGATTGGTGAGAGACAATGACCTCGAACTGATCACTATCCGGCACTACAATGAAGGAATACTGAAAGACCTCAAGTCCGGCAACCTTATATTGTTTGAAGAAAAGCTGAGTGATACAGCCCAGATTGTGGTCAAAAAATTACCACGAATGAGGCGTAAAGACAATGTATGATATTAAAGTTTGAAGATGACTGATAAACCTTATTAAATCAGTCAATAAAAATATTAAAAAAAATTATATATAAGGCATACAACATATTATAACTAATCTATATATTTGCCGCATGGTCTGTGAAGTGTTGAATTTCGGCAGCGTTTCACAAATCATCATCCCGCACAAACAGTAATTTTAAGTCAAAGGTTCACCTCCGGATTTTCGGTTGTTTCGGAGCGCCGTATGATTTAACAATTATTAATCAAATTAAGGATCTTAAAATGAGAAACACACAAACCTGTGCGGGTAGCATTGCTGCTATGCGCTACTACACCCTGCTTGTAGTCGCTTTCATAGCGATCATTTTCCCCCAATTAATCAATGCTCAATGTGTCGCAGTTTCCGGTACTGTGGAAGGATTGGTATATTCTGACCTCAACAGCAACGGTATGAAAAATCCTGATGAACCCGGTCTGGGTAATGTCAAGGTCAGTGCCTATAACAATGACGGTACATTGCTGGGATTTGCCATCACTAATGCCTCTGGCCAGTTCAGTATAGGCAATCTTCAGGATGGGAAAATGGTGAGACTGGTATTTCAGCATTCCAGCGATTATTATCCGAGTTACATCGGACCCAATAATGGTACTACTGTGCAGTTTGTGCAGGTTCCTGTATGTTCTGTTGGATTGGGATTACTTTCAGATACATATTTCTGCAATGCTGAGACACAGATAGTATCTACTTGTTTTGTGCAGGGTGAGCCCGATGATAATCCCGATGAGCCTACCATTGTAGGAATGAAATATGGATTTAACCTGAGTTCTCCGGCCACAAAATATGCCATGCACGGGCAGACGGGTTCTATCTGGGGTATCACCTGGAAAAACAAGACCAAAGAAATTTTCTCGGCTGCCTTCGTGAAGCAATATGCAGGGCTCACAGAGCACGGACACGATGCCATTTTTGTGACCAATATTGCACAGTTGCCTCCCAAAACTGCTCTTTTTGCCAAGTTGGGCGATCTCGGACAGAATGTAGGTACTTTATCCAGCCTCGATATTGATGAATGCAATTTTGGGGCACAGGTAGGTAAAATAGGTCTAGGCTCTCTCATTATTTCTCCGGATGAGGCCTTTCTGTACACCGTGAATTTATTTAACAATACTTTGGTACAGATATCTACAGATCAACCTTCAGCTGCTACCACAAAAAGCTGGCAGATACCCAATCCACAATGCTCGCATGGTGAATACAGAGCTTTCGCTTTGAAATACCATAGGGATAAAATATATGTAGGTGTGACCTGTACGGCTGAAACTGCCAAAATGGAAAATCAATCTTCTGCCAACGTATATGAGTTCGATCCCGATAAAGGCACTTTTTCATTGATATTTACTACCAATTATATCAAAGGCTACTGGTATGATTATCCTGCCAACGGCCTAGCACAGATGCACTGGCTTACAGACATTGATTTTACGGATGATGGCAATATGCTGCTCTCATTGACTGACCGTCTGGGACACAGATACTGCCGACCGGAGACCAACAGACTGGATGAGCAGAAGCCTGACCTCCTGATGGTTTGGAATGACAATGGTGTATGGAAGCTGGAGAATAACGGTAAAGCCGGCAGCCTTACCGGTAGTGGGGTAGGTAATGGTCAGGGGCCCGGTGGCGGAGAATTTTTCGGACATGAATTCTGGATTACCAATCCGCTTTATCACTCAGAAATTGCTTTGGGTAGTATATTCGTGATGCCCGGTACCAATTCGGTAGTGGCAGCAGTTTTTGATCCGGACGTGAATGCCTATTCCGGAGGATTTCACAGATATTCTACACAAAATGGAACTAAACAAGGTGCCATTGAGCTCTACACCCGTAATACTGAAATTGCATTCGGGAAGGCGACAGGTTTTGGGGATATTGCAGCATTATGCGGTCCGCCTTCCATAGAGATTGGAAACCTCGTATGGATTGACAGCAATGATAATGGTATCCAGGACGCAGATGAAAAACCGGTGACCGGACTTACGCTCAAATTATTGGACAAGGATTGTAAATTGCTGAGTACTACTGTCACAGACCATAGAGGGAATTATGCTTTTAATGCGACAAATGTTCCTGGAGGAATTATCCCGGGACAAACTTATTACGTTGCTCTTGATAAATCCATGATGGATCCTGTCACCTCTCAATTTATCATTGATGGAGAATATTACACCATAGCCAAATCCAAAACAGGTGATGCCATGCTGGATAATGATGGATCCATGGGGTCGGCTGCGTGTGATATGGTCGTATTCGCCGTGAAGGCTGACAGAAACAATCACAATTTTGACCTTGGATTTGCCTCTGCCGGTGAATGTCAGTTATTGATTACCTCCAAACTGGTAAATCAGAAGGCCGTACAGATTGACGATATTATTTCTTTGGAAATAACCATTGCGAATAACGGAACTTCCATACTTTCAGACATATTGGTAGAAGGGAAAATGCCCAATGGTTTCAGCTGGATAGCAGATATGAATCCTGCCTGGACTATTCAGGGTAATACACTGAGGTTTTTGCTGGATGGTGATTTTGGCATAGGTGATAAAGAATCTATTCTGATACACTTCAAAGCCAATAAATCTGCCCAGTTTTTTGATTTTACCCACACTTTTGAGATTGCGGGGGTAAAAGACAGAAACGGAATGGTTTATGAAAATTTTGATTTTTGTTTTGCCAATCCACAAAGCAGGAGAACTTCACTCACCATTCCTGTATTTGATCTTGCACTTTACCACAAGCTGGATGTGGAAGATTATGCTGTAAGAGGAGGACAGGTAAAAATCAATACCACAGTATTCAATCAGGGTAATGTCACAGCTGAAAATTTTGAAATCGTAAATTATCTGAATGACGAACTCGATTTCAATCCTTTACTCAATCCGGGCTGGGAAATAGATCAGGATCTCAGCAGGATAAGATATTTTGAAAAGAATGCATTACTGCCGGGAGAGAGCCGGACGTTCTGCATCATTCTGTCTGTGAAGGAAGATGCCGAGTCCAATCAGATTGTCAACTATGCTGAAATTTCGGCTTCTACAGGCGAGGGAGATATCATTAATCTGGATTTTGATTCTTATCCGGATGATGATCCAAAAAATGATATAGGCGGAGAAATAGGAAAAAGTACGGATAATATGATATCTGATCACGGTATTGTGGACGAAGATGATCACGATCCGGTCATGATATTGCTGGAAAGTGTGGATATTTCACTGACAAAAACAACTTTATCCAGAAGGGTAAAAGCAGGGCAGCATGTCAGCTTTAATATCACCATCGTCAATGAAGGCTCGCTGACCATTGACAATGTTAAGATCATCGATTACATTCCGCCCAAACTCATACTGAATGATACAAAGTGGAATAAAGTTGGAAATAATGCAGAAATCATTGTTAAGTTTCCGGATGGATTTAAACCCGGTCAATCCCATACAGAAAGCATCAATTTCATCGTAGATCAGAATGCCACCCCGGCACTGCTGATCAATGCCGCAGAGGTAGTAGAATATTCTGATATGGAAGGTCGTCTGGTATCCGAGCTGGATGCGGACAGTTTTGCAGATAATATCCGGGGCAATGACGCTTTTGACCCCAACAACAAGGGTAACAGAGAAGATGACTATGACGAGGCAGAACTCGTGGTAGGCGAAATCGAAGTAGAAACAAGATGCCTCAACAATGCATCCAACCTGGTGGATGGTCAGTGCGAAGTGGAAATTGTAATCAGAGGTTGTACGGATGATGACTGGTTTATTGAGCAGGTGGTAGGATTATATACAGACCTGAGCCCTGCACCTCCTGCAAGTCCGATACCTTTCAGTATGGGATACGTACTTAACAGAGTTGAGATAGAGCCGGGAATCAGTGAATACGTACTGAATGGCAGATATATAGCAGCTCAGGGCTTTTCTGTACGCTTCAGAAGTGCATTCGGCGACCTCGAAGATGTGGAAGTGAAGTATGGCTGCAGCTATACACCTGTAATTATCACCGGTCCAAGGTCATTATGCACCGGCAGGTCTGCCACTTACAGCATTCCTGCGGTACCCGGAGTCGAATATTATGTCTGGACTGTAAACGATGTACTTACAGGCAGTAATTCCAATACCATAAATATCAACTGGGCAGATTACGGACCCGGTACTTATCAGGTTAAGGTCGTTATGGAGTTTGAAGAGGGATCCACGGCATGTTACACTCCGGGTCTGGCGACTGTCGTAATCGGTGCTGCAGATCTGAGTGCCATCGCCTGTATCGGAGACTTCAATGTATCTCTGAATGGCAATTGTGAACTGGTAGTGACACCGGCTATGATGATTGCCGGATCTTACAATACCTCTTCTCCTTATATTGTAGTGTTGATGGATAAGGACGGCAAGCTTATACCGGATGCCAGACTTACGCATGAGCACCTTGGCACCAAAGTCACTGCCAAACTGATGGAAGGATGTGGTGGCAATTCCTGCTGGTCCACGATTACAGTAGAGGATAAAATTGCTCCGGTATCTCTTTGCCAGAATATCAGTCTGCCTTGCTATAAGGTGGACCAGTACAATGGCCCTTTTGAAAGGGATAACTGCAGTTATCATGTGGAAAATAAGATCATCAGCGAAAGGATTACACCTGTGGATTGTATCACAGGGGATCCGACCATCATCAAGTATATTGACAGGGTATATCAGGCAACTGATGCCTCAGGCAATAAGTCTGCATTGTGTACTATGAGAATATCCGTAGAAAGACCGGATTTCAGTCTTCTGGTATGGCCTTCCAACAAAACCATGGCCAACAATTCGGTATTTGTATGCGATAGATTTGAAAAAGATGAAAATGGTATGCCGTCATATAAGGAAAGTGGTGTGCCGTATTTTGGTAATTTCCCCTTATACCCATCCATCATTGAAGCCTGTAATCTGTATGCAGGATATAATGATACTGATCTCGGAAAAATTGGTTGTGTAAGGAAAATCAGAAGAACATGGCTCGTGTATGAGCAGTGGTGTTCCTCTGGCAATTATGTATATTATGATCAGATGCTGGAGATTACGGACATCATAGCTCCGGAAATCAAGTCATTGCAGGATATCACGGTTTCTGCCTCTTTTGGAGCATGTATGGCAAGGGTCAACTTACCTGTCGCCACAGTGACCGACGAATGTGAAGGCGTACTGGAGGTGGATATTACCTATCCGGGAGGTTTCTTCAAGAACCAGAATGGTGGTCAGATAGATCTGCCGGTTGGAGTACATACCATTACCTATACTGCCTATGATGAGTGCAGAAATTCTTCTTCACGTTCCTTCAAAGTTACGGTGGAAGATAAAACCCCGCCGGTAGTAATCTGTAAGGGAATAGTGGTCGCAGCGCTCAATATACTGGGAGATGCTTATGTATTTCCGCATCATGTGAATGATGGCAGCTATGACGCCTGCGGTATTGACAGCATGCGGGTTGCCAGAATGAAGGGTATGGCAGATCCGGCAGAGAGTGACTTCCAGAAATGTGTATCCTTCGGCTGTGAGGACGCCGGCAAGCAGATCATGGTAGCTTTGAAAGTATGGGATACCTCAGGCAACAGCAATACCTGTATGGTGACAGTGGAAGTTCAGGATAAGTTCCCGCCACAGATTTCCTGTCCACCTCATACCACTATATTCTGCGATGATGATTTTGACGTAAGTAATCTTAGTCAGTTTGGCACCGCCACGGCGATTGATGCCTGTGGTGCATCTGTTCGGGAACTTGCACCTGTGGTAAAACTCAATGCCTGCAGAGTGGGTACCATCGAAAGGACCTTTGTGGCTACGGACAATCTTGGTTCAGCTTCCTGCAAGCAGATCATTACCGTGGTACGCAGAAATCCATTCAATCCGGATGTGGATGTGATTAAGTCTATCGATTTTGAAGTAGTGAATACCTGCTCCAAGGAAGAGCTGGCACCTGAAAATTTTGATGACCTCAGAGGTTATCCTGTGATCAGAGAGGGTATATGTGACCTGGCATCTGCATCATACAAAGATCAGGTGTTTACCATCGTACAGGGTGCCTGCTATAAGATTGTCAGAACATGGACTGTCATAGACTGGTGTGCCATGGATGCTGATCCTGAATATCAGCCCTATGTTTTCCAGCAAACGATTAAGGTAAATAAAACCATACCTCCTTCTTTCACCAGTGTCAACAGAGATACCACTATCTGTACCGCTCCAGGCAATTGTGTGGAGGGTCATGTGATATTGAGAGCAACCGGAAGAGATCTTTGTACTCCCGATAATCTGCTGAGATGGAAGTATATAATTTTCCTCGATAACAATCCAAACACTACCATAACAAATTCAGGTTTGGGTGCTGTCATAAATATCAATTCGATGATCAAGACCGGTAAGCACAGAATTCAATGGATATTTGAAGATGCCTGCGGTAATCTGATAGTGAGGGATCAGCATGTCAATGTAACGAATTGTGACGGGCCCAAGGCAGTTTCACTGAGAAATATTGCAGTAGGCTTAGTTCCCTGGGATATCAATGGGGATGGTACACCGGATATCGAGAAAGCCTGTATTTATGCTTCATCCATTAATGCAAGCAGCTTCCATCCATGCAATCTCCCGATCAGATTCAGTTTCTCATCTGACCCCAACGATACCATCCGATGCTACAATTGTTTCGATGTGGGCATAGTCATTGATACGTTCTGGGTTACTGACGAAAACGGCAATCAGGACTGGACTACCTTTGAAGTGGATGTTCAGGACAACAATGATTCTGATGTATGTGAAAACATATGTATCATTAATGCCCCTGATGCACAGATTACAGGAGCGAATCAGGTGTGTGCCAATGATCCTGTGGTCCTTACTGCTTCAGGCGGTGTGAGTTATATATGGTCCACAGGTGCAACCACTGCATCTATCACTGTCAATCCTGCGGTGTCCACTACCTATGTTGTCACTGTGACCGGGGAGATCGGATGTACCGGTACAGCAGAGAAGACAGTAAATGTATTGCCCAAACCTGTGGTTACGATTTCAGGTGATAACATCTGTTCAGGTGTATCCACTACTTTGGTAGCTTCGGGTGCCGTATCTTATGTATGGAGTACCGGAGCTACGACAAACAGCATCACCGTATCCCCACCGGTCACCACCACTTACACGGTGACTGCCACAGGTGCCAATGGTTGTACTGTGGTAGCTACCCGCACTGTAGGAGTTAGTACTACTCCTGTGGTAAATATTGCCGGACCGACCAGCACTTGTCCTGCAGTGCCTGTAGCGCTGACTGCCAGTGGTGGAGCGACCTATTTGTGGTCCACCGGCCAGACGACTGCTACCATCAACGTTGCACCCACCGCCACTACCACTTACACGGTGACAGCCACCGATCTGAGCGGATGTACTGCCTCTGCAAGCCGCACAGTGACTGTATTACCATCACCTGTTGTGACCATTACAGGAAATAATGCTATATGTGTCGGCGGATCCACTACTCTTACTGCCAGTGGAGCAGCAAGCTACCTTTGGAGTACAGGTGCTACTACCGCCTCGATTACAGTTAATCCAGCATCTACCACTACTTATACAGTGACTGCTACAGGTACCAACGGTTGTACGGCTACTGCAACAAGAACCGTAACCGTCAACAACCTACCGGATGCCAATATCACAGGTACGGCAAATATATGTATCGGACAGTCTGCTACGCTGACTGCTTCGGGCGGTACTGCCTATGTATGGAGTACAGGGGCTACGACTGCACAGATAGTAGTTTCACCCAATGTGACCACTACCTACACAGTTACTGTGACTAATCAGAATACCTGTACCTCTACTGCTTCCTTTACAGTTACGGTAAATCCTCGTCCTGAGATTCAGATTACCGGCAATTTGAGTGTTTGTGCCGGAAGCAGTACGACTTGACTGCTTCTGGGGCGGCCTCTTATCTATGGAGTACCGGTGCCACCACGGCATCCATCACTGTGTCGCCGCAATCTACCACTACCTATACCGTCACTGCCACTGCACAAAATGGTTGTACAGCGACAGCAAGTAGTACGGTCACCGTATTGCCCAATGCGAATGTGAGTATCACCGGAAACAATACACTGTGTGTGGGTGCATCTACTACATTGACCGCCAGTGGGGGTAATTCCTACTTGTGGTCCACGGACTATAACAGCATCTATTACTGTCAATCCTGCGGTGACTACCACATACACTGTGACAGCTACCGATGCCAATGGTTGTACGGGTACAGCTTCAAGGACAGTCACTGTAAATGCCCTGCCGAATGCCAATATCACCGGAACAGCCGCCATCTGTGTAGGACAATCTTCTACGCTTACAGCCACAGGTGGAACTTCATATGCATGGAGCACAGGTGCTACCACTGCTCAGATAGTCGTTACGCCCAATGTGACCACTACCTATACCGTAACAGTGACCAATCAGAATACCTGTACCTCCACAGCCTCATTTGTTGTAACCGTCAATCCGCTGCCTGATGTATTGATTCAGGGTAATAATAATATATGCCAGGGTAGCAGCACCACACTTACAGCATCAGGAGGTAATAACTATTTGTGGAGTAACGGTGCTACTACACCTTCCATTACAGTAAATCCGAATGTCAATACTACATATACAGTCACCGTAACCAATGCGAATAACTGTACCGCAACCAACAGTGTGACAGTGACAGTAAGACCATTGCCTACTCCTGCCATTACCGGTGGAGGCACCATATGTGAAGGGGAAACTATTACCCTCACTGCTTCCGGTGGAGTCAGCTATGTATGGTCCACAGGCGCTACGACACCGGCTATTACTGTGGCACCGATAACCACGACTACCTACACAGTAACTGTAACTGCTGCCAATGGTTGTACAGCATCTACCAGTACAGTCGTGACAGTTACGGAAGTTCAACTGGTTTGTCAGACACAAAATGCGACCATTTATCTTAACAATCTCGGTCAGGCTAATCTCCAGCCTTCTGACATCATTGCTGCGGGCAGTCCTATCTGTACGCAGAACATCAATTACACCGTGAATCCTAATCTGTTCCTATGTAATGATGCAGCTTCCAACAATGGTGTAAGTACCGTAACCCTGACTGTGACCAATACTGTAACCGGTCAATCTGTAAACTGTACAGCTACGGTAACTGTGCTGGATACCATCAGACCTACGCTGACCTGTCCTCCGAATATGACAGTGAGCTGTCTGAACTTCAATCCAAATGCGAGCTTAGCGGTTTTCGGCACTGCTACTGCCCAGGATAACTGTCCTGCCGGGCTGGTGATTTCAGAGCTACCGATATTCAATCTCAATACCTGTAATGTAGGTACCATTACCCGGACATTTACAGCTACGGATGTAAGTGGTAATTCCACACAGTGTGTACAGCTCATTACAGTAGTCGCTACCAATCCGGTCACAGCGGTAGATATTGCCTTCCCCGGTAATATTACCATTTCAAATTGTGATGGTCCTGCAACACCTGCTTTGACCGGTAATGTAGTAGTCAATACTCAGGATGCAGATTGTGCGGATATTTCCATATCATTCTCTGATAATGTAGCTACAGGCAGTGTAGTGTGCGTGCCTCAGATTATACGTACCTGGACAGTGATAGACTCCTGCCAGCTACAGCCCGGTACGCAAAACGGAATATTCACACATCAGCAGATTATTACCGTCAATCTCAGTACGCCTGTTATTACCGGGCCGCTGGATACCCTGATTATCGTTGAGTACACCGGTGATTGTGAACTGGCATTTAACGGCAACCTGTTTTCAGCCACCAGCTGTCTCGATAATCTGGTATTTACCAATAATTCTCCATATGCTTTCAATAATAACAGTCTGGACATCAGCGGTAATTACCCGCAAGGTATTTATGATATCGTCCTTACAGCTACTGACCCTTGTGGCAGGGTAGATTCATTCACATATCATCTGGTATTCGGGTTCAAGAGAATTTGTTTTAAAGGCATTCTCGTGCTCACGGACAATGGCACAGTTACTGTGGATTCTGACAGTGTATTCATAAACATTCCTTGCGGCAGTGGCGGTATCCTTACTGCTTCATTCAGCCCTACTGATCAGACAGATACGTTGAGAACCTATGATTGCAGCAGTCTTAACATCAATCTGGGTGATACTCTTTACAGGGCATATCTGTTCTACAATGGAATTCTCTTTGACTCCTGTGCTGAACTCTTCACCATTACAGACCCCAATGGATTCTGTACGGGTGGCAGACCCGGTGTGAGAGGTGCAGTGATTACTGCCAACAACGTGCCGGTGCCGGATGTAGAAGTTGAGCTTGCGGGAAGCGGTATGCCGAGATATAAAACAGATAACAGAGGTAGATATGACTTTGGGGAGATGGAACCCGGTGGAACCTACGATATCGTGCCATCCAAAGATATTCATCCGCTTGAAGGAGTCAGTACATTAGACCTCTTGCTGATACAACGGCATGTGCTGGGACTTGAAAAACTGAAATCACCCTACAATCTGATCGCTGCTGACATCAATAATGATGGTAAAATCAGTGGTGCGGATATTGTACAATTGCGCAAACTGCTGCTTGGAATAGTGGACAGACTCCCTGAGAATACAAGCTGGCAAATGATAGATAAGACCTTCGTATTCCCTGATCCGGAAGATCCGTTTATTTTCCCTTATCCGGAGTCCTATCATATTGAGCAGTTGCTCTCAACTATGAGAGTGGATTTCATAGGTGTGAAGACCGGAGATGTGAACGGCAGCTACAAAGGACTTAAATCCGAAGGTGACCTGGAGAGCAGGTCGGCAGATGCTGCCTTACTGCAGATTCAGGATAAGCAGCTCAGCAAAGGAGTGAATGAAGTGGAAGTATTCTCCGGATTGGAGGTATCCCTCAATGGATTACAGGTCGCAATCGAACTTCCGCAGGTACGCAAGGTACAGATTGTGCCGGCAGTACTGGGTATCAAGGATATACATTATCATTTTGAGAATGGTTACCTGTTTATTTCCTACAATGCAGATGCTGAGGTGAGATTGCAGAAAGGTGATCTGTTGTTTAAGCTTGTATTGGAAGCCAGGTCAGCTTCAAGAATGTCTGAAACCATGGAAATTGCCTCCAGCATCCGTTCGGCTGAATGGTATGACCATCAATTTGAAACCAGAAAGCTGGATATTGATTGGTATTATGTGCCGGAAAGCACAGAATCCTTCACTGTGATGGGTAATGTACCCAATCCATGGAATAACGAGACCAGAATACAGTTCTACATTCCTTCCGAAGGCAATGTGGTCTTGAAACTCCGGGATGTGACCGGCAGGATTCTGCTTGAAAGAAAACAGCACTTCCAGAAAGGTAATCAGCAGTTTACTGTGTTGAGCAATGAGATTTCAGTACCCGGATTACTGTATTATGAGCTCCAGTTTAAAGATGAGGTGAAAACCGGTAAGATGCTTAACATCAGGTAATCCAAAATAATTCGGACTCCCATAGAATATTGATAGTTAAAAAGGCAGGAAACCATGTGTTTTCTGCCTTTTTTCATTCTTAGAGCTCCTACTCCTAAAAATGTCTTACAGCCTGATATACCTCCTAAATAAGTCTTTGTGCCGATTCACTACAGAAGGCTAAATGGACACATTCCGGGAAGTCCTGATTATATTTCCAATTTATCTTTCACCCGGAAGTTATGATGTATTAACCCGGTTCAGATGATTTCCGGAAATTCCTCACCGGTCTCTTTCCATAATTTTTCGAGGGCTGCTGTCCGGCTGTGGTTCATCTCTTCAAATCTCGACTTTAAAGCTTGCATAAAGCTTTCATCGGTCATTTTCATGACATCCTCCGGTTGTTCGATACCACTGCCATCTCTGAATTTGAAGGTCTGTTCCAGCAAATTGTCCTCAAATTTGACGGACAGTCTCCCGTTCATCTGGAAAACGGTTACCTTAATTCCATCTTTATCATATTCGGCCAAAATTCTCATCTTTCATACATTTTCAGGATACTCTCAGTCATTGCTCTGTATATTTTTTGAAGCTCCGGATAATGAGCCAAAGATTGCAAATGTTTTTCTATGGTAGTCAGGTCGTTTCGACGGGCAGGGCCTGTCTGTGCAGACAAAGGTCCGGAGACTTTGCTTTTTGCAATGGTTTGTTCCAGTAGTGGTAAGAGGTGGTTGTAGTCCAGTTTTTCCTTTTCACAATAATCATGTGTAAGTGCCAGCAGGTGATTGACAAAATTATTCACTATGACGGCAGCCGTATGGATTTTCTGCCTGCTGTCATCGCCGGATCTCACCGGTATAGCTCCGCATTGCCTGGCAAGCTGCGCAAGTGTATGAAATATATCTTCTTCATCTGCGGTGATATAAACGGGTATTCCTTCCCATTTTGTCTCCATTTGTTTAGTAAATGTTTGCAAAGGATACCAGACGCCTGATTTCTGATGATGTAATTGTAATACCCCGGATGATATGGTACCCGAAGTATGCAGCAAAAGGCAGTTTTCGTCAATCAAAGCACTCCATTGTGATGCCGCCTCTGCAATAGCACTATCTCTGATACACAAAAACAGGATATCTGTATTAGTGATAAAGGCATCCATGGAATCAATGGGAGCAGCTTGTACCGTTTTTGCCAGTTCGGCCGCATCATTAATATTCCTGCCATAAATCTGTGCTATCCTGTAACCCGACTGATGAAGCCTCCGGGCAAGATGCCAGGCAAGATTTCCGGTTCCAATAATACTGATGTGCACAGCCGATGTTTATAGAATAAGCAAATTTATACAATGATAATCACTTGGGCCTCACACCTCCGGTGTACCATCGCACCCACATAGCTAAAAAGAGACCTATCATCATCAGGATGGATCCGCCCCAAAACAGATTTATACCCGGGAACACACTGGCCTCCAGGATCAGATAGTCTGTTCTGGGTACATCCTCTGCTATGGCAAGTTTGATGGTGTCAAAAGATCGCTTATCTTTGGCTACTTTGAAGGTAAATGTCTCTGTACCCGGGTCTATGTTGCTGAATCTTATATGTAGTCCCTCTTCCGCTACATAATCCTTAATGCTCATAGGAATATTTTCACGGATGATGTAAATGGGTTTAACGGTAAATTGATGACCTTCTGAGTCACTGATCGAAAGTTCTGCGGCTATGGCTATATCATTTTCTTCGTTCTTGTAATTTTTGTGTTCCGGATCTTTATTAAAGCCTGTTAGCTTGAAGGTATATCCCTGCCAGGTGGTGCTGCCAAAATTCTTTATCGTTATATCCTCATACTCCAGTTGGTCGTCGGGGGTAAAAAAATCCCGTATGAGGTTTTCATCGGGTTGAATACGAAGTCCGAGATCCTCAATTGACTCCGGATATTTATACAGCAGGGCACCGTCTATGCCCAGAGCCGTTTCAATATGATATATGGTATCGGCATCATTGGGTATGACTTTCAGTCTGAAGGCAATGCCACTGTCGTGTGTATTTTTCAGGTATTCGTCATGTCGGGGAGTGTAGCTTACTCCTTCAAAGATGAGTTTTGCCTTAGCCAGTGCAACGGTATCTCCTTTCTGAAAAGTATAGGTATTGAATTTTAACGAGTCTTCAATCGCCTTGGCCTCTTCAATATTCTGTAATGCCGGGGGCAGTCCTACTACGCAGGTAAAGATGTCTTTGTCCAGATAATGTCTGGTGTCAGGATTGAAAGCCGCCACTTTGGTAAAATCATTGGAATATACCGCATTGGGGTGCAGGGTCATTTCATCAATGACTTCCATACTGTCATTCAGCTTCTGAAACTTTATTGTATAGGTGCGGGTACGGTCCACCAATGTATCGCCCTCATAAGTAATGAAGTATCCTTTGGAATACAGGGGCTTGCCTCTGATCAGCTGCACATATCTGGCCAGATCTTCTTTGGTAAACATACCCTGAAAAACAAAAGGATTGGAAGAAATGGGGGTTTTATTCAGTCCGCTTGCCAGAATCCCTACCAGCATCATTCCGAATCCTGCATGTGCAATGGCAGAAGCTCCGGCTTTGAGGCTTCCTTTGAGGTAGCTGATGATATAATCCGTATTGGCAATCATGGCAAATAGGCCGGAAAAGCATAAAATATAATACTGCCAGCTGTACAACTCTATCCACTTGCTGCAAAACCAGGTCAGTATCAGAGATACAAGGGTGTATATACTGAATTTTTTCAGCAGTTTTTTCTGAATGGACTGCAGATCAGTATTCCGGTAGCGAAGGAAGAGGGATTTGGAGGACAGGATGGCTACAAATACGCCGATCCACATCTGATATTTATTATAATGAGGTATCGGGTCCTGTATGACTTTACCTATATAGCCCGGACTAAACCAGTCCATGATTTTGTTGAATACCGGCAATGAGGTGGATGCTGTAATCAATACTGCCGAAAACATCAGGACCAGTGCCCCGATAAACATCCAGAATTCGCGGGAATACAGGGACTCTTCCTTTTCAGGATGGTCCATAGACCTGAATCTGTAGGCCCATAGCCCAAAACCCATAAAGGTGAAAAAAGCCATAAGAAATACCAGCTGCCACTCCAGCCCCATTTCCGTAAATGCATGAGCCGAAGTGTCGCCCAATACACCGCTGCGGGTAAGAAATGTGGAATACAGGATGAGAATAAAGGATATAAGGTAGAAGAAATACAGGGATTTTTTGGCATATCCTGTATTTTGGGCAATCAGGTGTGTATGAATACCGGCCACCAATGTAATCCACGGCACTAAAGAGGCATTCTCCACGGGATCCCATGCCCAGTATCCTCCGAATGATAATGCTTCATATGCCCAGAAACTTCCCATCAATATCCCTGTGCCCAGAATACCTGCGGAAAAGAGGCTCCAACCCATAGCCGGTCTCAGCCATGCCTTGTGATCATTGTACCACAATCCTGCAATGGCATATGCAAAGGGTACCACCGTAGAGGCAAATCCCAGAAAAAGGGTGGGAGGGTGAATCGTCATCCAGTAGTTCTGAAGCAACGGATTGAGTCCCCTTCCCTTGATCAGGCTCAGGTAGTCTGCATTGGCAAAAATCGGGGCATCATTGACATGTCTTAAAAGCAGGGTAGGATTGCTGCCTATTTTGATGACTTTTTCGCCTATTTCAAAATGAATGCCCAGAATCATGGTGACGAGGATAGCTTCGACAGCCGCAATGGTACACATTACCGGTGCTTTCCATACACCGGATTTTTTCATCAGTATCCAGCCTAAAATGATGTGCCAGAACATCCAAAGGAGAAAACTCCTTCCTGACCTTCCCAAAATGCAGAAAGGATATATCTCATGGGCAAATCGGGCGATACATGGTCAAACACATAGGCATATTCATACATCTGGTGATACATGGCGTAAAACAACAGGCCGATGAGTGCAATAATACCCACGCCATGAATGATGTAAGCATAATCTCCGATAGCAGTCCATCGTGCACTGTCCGTGGAGTCATTCCTGTTTCTGGCTGCAAAGTAGTATGCCATAGCAGCCGTCAACGCAGATACAAAAGCGGCTACTATACTGATATGACCCCACTGGCCTACCCATAAATGTTCTCCCTGATATATCATGGCTGACGTCCTGCTTATTGTTGTTCTTTGATAGCTATTTCCTCATCCTTGTATTTGGAAGGGCATTTCATGAGGATTTCATCAGCCACAAAACTTTCGTTTTGCATCTTGCCTGTCACCACGATCTGTTCCGAAAGTTCAAAATCCTGAGGTTTGGGTTTCTGCAGTATGACTTCCTTTTCAGTACCTTTACTGTCAGTCATAAAAAAGCGGAAAGTATTGGGATCATTTTCAGGATCATAGGTCATGGGTTTGTTTTTAGCCAGGGTGCCTACAATCTTGGTACGCTCACCACCGGCAGCGTCCGCAAATGTGGAATAAGTACTCACATCTCTGGAAGCAGTAATAAAAACGACTATACCTGCCGTTATGAGGAGTAAAGCGATGATGGTGTTTTTATTGAGCATGGTTTTAATATTAGAGTCAAATGCATATTTATGGTTTTCAATGCCACCCAACAGATTTGTAACCTGAAAAGTGCCTCAAAAGTACAACTAATAGAATTAAAGGACGAATTCTCTGTTTTTGTTTAGATTTATTATGAACAACAACCATGAAGATTGAAATCTCATTAATAAACAACGAATTCTCTGTTTTTGTTTAGATTTATTATGAACAACAACCATGAAGATTGAAATCTCATTAATAAACAATTTTGCAAATGCTTTGATTATAATTATCTGAAGATAAGAATGTGAAACTCCGGAGAAACCATACACCTACTTCCAATGCACGGTCTTCTATGATAAGGCTTGTATTGGTGGTGCTTTTACTAGGTGCCGCATTGGCAGGCTCGTTGTTACTTTTCAAAAAATTACCTCAGGAAGTCGGTCAGGACCAGCCTGTAATGGAAGATGCATCAGGTCAGATCCGGTCTTACATACCGGATGCCAGAGGACAAGTGGTGCATCACACGTACTACTCTCTCTCCTACATAGAAAAACACGAACAGGCGGAGTGGGTAGCCTATCTGCTTAGCAGGGATCAATTAAGACTGCCCAATGTAGCCCGAACCAATTATTTCAATCCTGATCCCAGAATTTCCACCGGTTCAGCAGTGCACGGAGATTATATACACAGTGGTTATACCCGGGGTCATCTGGCTCCGGCCGGAGATATGGCATTTGACAAAGTGGCCATGGAAGAAAGTTTCTACATGAGCAATATGTCGCCTCAGTTGAGGGCATTTAATAATGGAGTATGGCGTGAGTTGGAGGAAAGTGTCAGGGACTGGGCTTTTTCAGCAGGAGCACTATATGTGGTATCAGGACCTGTATTTCACAGCAGTAATCCCAGGCAGATCGGTAAAAATAAGGTGTCTGTACCTGATGCATTTTACAAGGTGGTACTGATTTATGACGGCAAAAACTCAAAAGCTGCGGGATTTATTATCCCTCATGCCTTGTCGGAAAAACCACTTTCGGATTATTTGGTCACGGTAGATGAAGTGGAGCGTCAGACTGGCATAGATTTTTTCTATATGCTTCTGGATGATCAGATGGAAGAAAAAATTGAGTCCGAAACAGACCCGGGCTCCTGGAAATTCAGTGACAAGAGATACCAGTTGAGGGTTAGCAGATGGAATAAGGAATAAAAAAAGCTGCTTCCTTTGTATTGGAAACAGCCCTTTGTGGTTGGTTTAACAATTACAGGTCTTAATAGAAAATGTTCTGTTATATATCGGAGCAAATTTCATACCATTTTTTTGTCATCCTTGATCTGCATTTTGCTCAATTTGACAATTAATCTCTTTGCGGAGTTTTTGTTTTTGCCTGTTCATTGTGCCAATGGCTTTTTTGATTTAACTTTGCCCCTGTAACCTAATGAATCCGGATGAATAAATTGAATCATCTCTATGCATTTATGCTGCTGGTCGCAGTAGCGGGTGTGGCACGTATTATTCCACACATACCCAATTTTACACCTGTGGAAGGTGTCACACTCTTCGGGGCTGCCTATATGGGCAGAAAGTATCTCGGGTGGTTTTTGCCGGTACTAATGTTATACGTCACGGATTTGATATTAAATAATACGGTCAACAGGGTTTTTTTTCAGGAGAAGGAGGGCTGGATATTTTATTCTGATTACATGATTTATGTATGGATTTCCATTGTGTTGATCAGTATTGGGGGCTCATATATTTTAACTAAGGTGAATGCCGGAAGGGTATTAGGAGCAGCATTATTCAGTTCCTTTTTGTTTTTTGTAGTGACAAATTTCGGAGTGTGGTTGCATTCCACTACTTTGTACAGCAAAGACTTATCCGGATTGACTCAATGTTATATTGCCGCATGGCCTTTTTTTCGTACCTCTTTGCTGAGCAATCTTTTGTTTGTGACCCTACTTTTTGGTGGGTATGAATTGCTGAAAAAGTATTTGGCTATACCTCAAAGTCATGAAGCCTGATTTAAAAAGCGGTAATAAGGATAAAAAACTTATTCCGGGGAAAGACTTTTACATTGAAAAAGGCTACTACGTATTTACCGCTGAATTTTTACTTCGTAGGGGTTACTGCTGTGGCAGCGGGTGTCGTCATTGCCCCTACGAGCCCCGGCATAAAGGTCCCGGCAATTCATAATTTTAAGTAATATTCCTTTTGTTCACGGATTTTCCGTCTTATGTCATCAACCTATCAAGAGCAAAAATTCAGAATACTCAGGGAGGTCTGGGGCTATCATCAGTTTCGACAAAATCAGGAGGCCATCATTGACCAAGTGCTTGACGGTAAGGATGCCCTCGTGATTATGCCCACCGGTGGCGGGAAATCCTTGTGTTATCAGTTACCCGCCTTATTGATGGAGGGTATGGCGGTAGTGATTTCTCCTTTGATTGCTTTGATCAATGATCAGGTATATGCTCTCAGGAGTGCAGGTGTGGCAGTAGCAGCGATGCATTCCAATATGTCACAGACACAATTGTCAGAAGCAGAAAAATCTGTAACGCAGGGTAAAGTAAAAATACTTTATGTATCTCCGGAAAGAGTCAATACCCAATCTTTTAAGCGTTTTTTGCAGAGTCTGCAAATCAGCCTTTTTGCCATAGATGAGGCACACTGTGTATCTATCTGGGGCAATGATTTCAGGCCCGACTACACTGAATTGTACAAAGTCAGGGAGGCATTCCCCAAAATTCCGGTGATTGCTCTCACTGCCACTGCCGATGAGGCTACCCAGGCTGATATCATGCAGCAGCTGAGATTGAGTCAGCCTCAAAAATTTATAAGCTCATTCGAGAGAAAAAATATTCATATCAGTGCATTTCCGGTTCAGAACAGATACAGACAGATACTGGATTTTTTACGGAAAGTACCCGGGCAGTGCGGGATTATTTATTGTCTGAGTCGTCGGGAGACGGAGGTGCTGGCTGAAAAACTATCCAAAGCAGGCTACAAATGTCTGGCGTACCATGCCGGTATGGATGCGGGAAAAAGAAATGAAATACAATCTGCATTTCAGCAGGACAAAGTACAGTTTATCTGTGCTACCATAGCTTTTGGCATGGGTATAGACAAATCAGATATCCGATGGATCATTCATTATTCCATGCCCAAAAATCTGGAAGGCTATTATCAGGAGATCGGTCGGTCAGGCAGAGATGGCAGACCTGCACAGGCATTGCTTTTTTATGGCTGGGGTGATATACAGACGTATAAATCTTTTATTGAAGAAAGCGATGCACCTGAAGCATTCCGTACGGTGCAGATGGCCAAGTTGGAGCGTATGTGGGAATTTGCCAATGCCACCCACTGCCGTACCAATATGATACTCAATTACTTCGGTGAATACCGGGATAATCCCTGCGGACATTGCGACAACTGTACTCACCCGCCGGAATCTTTTGACGCAATCGTCGTGGCACAGAAAGCATTATCTGCCATTATTCGCACAGGAGAAAAAGCAGGTATGAATATGCTCATAGACATACTTCGAGGGTCACGGAGGGCAGAGATCATCCAGGCAGGATATGACAGGATCAAAACCTTCGGCGCCGGTCGTGATCTGTCAGGCATAGAGTGGAAAGTGTACATCACACAAATGATTCATCAGGGTATCATCAGGGTGGACTATACCGATCACTTCAATCTCAAGACCACTCCGCTTTCGCAGCCGGTACTCAAGTCAGAGAGACCGGTAAAATTAGTCCGCTACAACGATGTCAGAGCCAAAGAAAATCCTCCTTCTACACGAAAGAAAGTGATCAGTTTTGAGTCTGAGCTGTCTGAGATATTAAGGACTTGGAGACTTGATATGGCTCAGAGCCGTCAGGTGCCTGCCTATGCCATCTTCAACGACAGTACGCTGGAAGACCTTGTCAGAAAAATACCGATGACCTTCGATGAGCTCGACAATATAGAAGGTATAGGTCAGATCAAAAACAGCAATTTGGTCCGGCATTGCTGGGTGCCATACGAAAATATGTGATCAGCCAGAATTTTAAGAAAAATATAAAGGGATAAACCCAGGCAGAAACGCTGATACGACTTGAAAATGGGAAGACACCTGCAGAAATAGCTAATGAAAGGGGATTTGCGGTCAGTACCATTTATTCCCACCTTGCATATCTGGCAGCACAAGGGGAAGTGTTTGACCTGTCAAAGTGCATTACCCCGGAAGAAATTCAGAGTATTGAGGATGCCTGGCTGCGTTCGGGCAAAAAAACAGAAATGGCGATTGTGGCAGAATATCTGCATGTACCGGTGGAGTTTGAAAGAATCAGACTGGGCATAGCACTTGCATACAGGAAGTATAAGGGTTGATTATATAATTACTGCAGGTTTTTGAAATTTAAAAGACACTGATTAAGCCCTGATCATCCTGATATCCTCTGTCGTTACTAGTCGGGTGAAAGAGTGACATACATTTATCTAAGGAATAATTGTGATTTGGAGTAGAAATTCAAAGAAGGAATTATTATCTTTGAAATTGATACTTGCAATAATCCCTTTTACGCTTAATCAGATTTTGACAGTATGAAATTATTCAAATCAATATGCGGTAATCTGTTTTGCAAATTGTTAATCTGCACAAAGTTGAGCAAAATCCTTGCTTTGATGCTTTTATATTTTTCAGTATATTCTCCGCTGGCTGCCCAGAAAAAATGGCCCAAAGTAAATCTGCCGGCGGGCAATATCTGTCAGAATGAGCCCTACAAACTGGTGTTTCATGATGAATTTGAGGGTAATACTCTGGATACCCAGAAGTGGATTACCTATTATCCCTACGGACCTGCAGATGCTCCCGATTCCTGTGCATTCTGCCGTACGCATGTAGGCAATAATATTTACCGGGATAGTAATGTCACAGTGCAGAACGGACTGCTGATGCTCAAATCCGACAGGCAGCGTGGGGAGTGGTTTGGCAAAACCTATGACCATACCTCCGGGCTGGTGCATTCCCGGCAGATATTCCGTACTTTTGGCAAATATGAAATCAGGTGCAGACTTTCGGAAGGCAGACAGCAGTGGCCGGCATTCTGGATTTTTGGCTGGAATACGGAAATAGATATATTTGAATTTATATGCGGCGGGCCACAGATACTGGAATTTTCCATACACAAATGGCAGGAGGAAGGATGCCCCAATAAAAATCCTCAAAAAGGCCGGCCCTGCTTTACCAGTCATTCCGGAAGGGTAAATTTCGGCGTGGATTTTTCGAAGGATTTTCACAAATTCAGTGTGGAGTATGAGCCCAATATGATTAAGTTTTATATCAACGATGTCATGGTAAGATATGTCCCCGCTACTATGATCTTAAGGGCAATCCTGTGACCAAATGTAATATAGAAGCCGGAGAATACCGGACAGATCCTGCCTTTCCGTTTGATGGTCAGCATGTAAACCTTATCGCAAATCAGCTGGTATGCTTCAAGCATAAAGAGAAAAATCCGGTTTTTCCCAATTTTATGGAAGTGGATTATATCCGTGTGTATCAAAAGCAGATACAAAGTGATCTTACAGCATTGGAGGAGGTTTTACCTTGAAATTTTATGGTATGAACAAAACAATTCCCATCATTTTTCTGAGTTTTATGTGCAATCTTTCTTTTGCACAGTTCAGGAATGTATTTCTGGAAATAGCAGGCAGTGAAGCAATCAGTTTTGATGATGACAGGCATATATATGTAAAAAGTCCGGTCAAACCTGGTTTTAATGCAGGAGCAAGTTATGAGTTTTTTCTAAAGGAAAATGTATTTGTCAGGGCTAAAGCCATGTTTAATCAGGCCAATTTGGTTTATAACACGGGATTTGATGGTCTTGGAGGAAGTGTAGGTATGAAAATAGATTATACCCGAAGAGATATTGCACTGGCAATATATCCTGTTAATGTAAGGTCTCAAAATATAATTTTTTCATTAGGCCTTGAAAATGCCTGGCTGCTACATTACAATATTTCTGGAAATATCAGTGGAGGGACCATTAATCCAAATTATCCTCCATGGAGCAGGGAGATTAATAAATCCAACACATCCATCAACAGATACAGGGGCGGAATTTCTTTACAAATTGATACAAGAGATTTAAAATCTGATTTTCCTTTTGATTTTTTTATTAACATGCTATATAATTTTACCCATGATCTGGATGAAACTTTCAGATACAGGCTCAAACACATCAGGGTTGGGGTAGGTGTGGGATATGTGTTACAGAGGGATGGAAACTGATTGTATGACATTAAACTTAAACCTGAAAGCCAACTTTTTATCTTTTTTCGATAGTTTTGCATCTCCGGAAAAATTCGTAGTTCAATAGTTTATTCTCGATGTAACAGTATTTATAGCTAAAGCTTCAGAAAAAAATTCCTGCAGATTTATGGCTTTCATTCAGCTAACTTTTTATATCAGATGCTTTTGATGAAAAAGGATTTGAATTGAAAGTAGTAAATGAAGTATTTGGGGTGGGGTGGCTGTTTTAAATTTTTGAGTAATAGGATTTGCCGTTATTGATTGCCACTGTTGATTCTAAAATCATCAGTTTTAAAAAACCATCGTTTAAGTAAATCTGCAGTAATGCCATACAGCATAGCAATCAGGATCATAATGCTCAGGTATAAAAACGGCAATGGTGCCAGTCCTAAGGTAGATGCCAGTGGTGAATAGGGCAGAATCAGGGTTGTCATCAAACCTATAATGCTAAAGATAAACAGAAATCTGGCAGGTTTACTTTTATAAAAAACCTTGTGGGTACGCACTATGAAAATAATGAATAATTGAGTGGACATGGATTCTATAAACCAACCGGTTTGAAAGACCGAATCCTGAACCTTGAAGTAAAAAAATAAAATCAAAAATGTGAGTATATCAAAGAGAGAACTGTGAAAACCAAATATCATCATGAATCTTCTCAGTCTTTGTAAGCTCCAGTTTCCTGCATTCCTCAGTTGTTCTTCATCTACATTATCTGAAGCAACTGATAAAAAAGGAAGGCTGGTGAGAAAATTCAATACCAGTATCTGCTTTGGTAGCATGGGTAAAAATGGTAATACCAAAGAGGCAAAGGACAGGCTGAACATATTGCCAAACGTTGAGCCGGTATTGATGTAAATATATTTCATGGTGTTGGCAAAGGTTTTTCTGCCTTCTTTGATGCCATCAGCCAACACAGAAAGATTTTGTTCCATCAGCACAAAATCGGCGGCATCCCGGGCTACATCAACGGCATTGTTTACAGAAATGCCCACATCAGCAGCATGAATAGCCGAAACATCATTGATGCCATCTCCCATATAGGCTACTGTGTGGTACTTCTTTAGAGCCAGAATAATTCTTTCTTTTTGCTGAGGCTCCACCTCAGCGAAAATATGGGTCTTTTGTGCAACTACCGGTAAAGCCTCTGCACTGATATCATCCATATCAGGACCTGTAAGGATTTCGGGATTTACAATACCAAGGCTTCGGGCAATGGATTTGGCTATGTTTTCATTATCACCGGTAATGATTTTCAGACCGACATTTAAGCTTTTTAACTCATTTATTGTGGAAATAATATCGTGTTTGATCGGGTCATTTACCAGCACAAATCCTGCAAAAATCAGGTCGCATTCATCCTCTTTGGTAATGGTTTCTCCTTTGATATACTTGTAGGCTACGGCGATGGCTCATTGACCTGCTTCACCAAAGGTTGCATACTTCTCCAGCAGTTTGGATTGAGATGGGCCTATATCTTCAATATGGTTTTCTGAAAGCTGTACTTGAGTGCAAATCTCCAGAATCTGTCTGAAGGCACCTTTCGTCACCAGAATATTTTCATCCCCTTTTCTAAAGGCTATGCTCAATCGCTTTCGATTAAAATCATAGGGCACTTCACCTGATTTTTCCACAGAATACCCGATGGAAATATCCAGAGATTTCAAGGCCTCATCTATAGGGTTGAGATATCCGGATTCGAGGGAGGCATTCAAAAAAGCCAGTTCTTTTACAAATTGACTTTCATTGCCCCGGGGATCTGTCACTTTGTTGATCTGGATTTTTCCCTCCGTAATGGTGCCAGTTTTATCGGTACAAAGCAGGTTTACTTCACCCAGATTTTCAATGGAATTGAGCTTCTTTACCAGTACCTTTTTTTCAAGCATACGCTTAGCACCGGCACTCATGGCTATCACAGTGATGGCCGGTAACAGCTCTGGTGCCATGCCCACCGCTAATGCCAGAGCAAATAAGGCCGATTCCAATATTCCTTTATGGTTGAGTATATTAACAATGAGTATGAAAATGGTAAGCAATACGGTTACCTTAAGCAGAAAAAAACCAAAATCCTTGATATCTTTTTCAAAGGAAGTTTCTACGCTGGCAGAAGATCTTTTTTTAAGATTGCCTATTACTGTATCTTCTCCCGTATGAATCACGATGGCTTTGGCGTTACCACTTACGATGCTGGTGCCTTCCCATAAGGAATTATATCGTTTTGCCAGGGGGGTATTTTCTTCTAAATTTCCTGCTGATTTTGAAACCGGAAAGGACTCGCCAGTCAGGCTGGCTTCATTCACGTGCAATTCATTGGATTCGAGAATCAAACAATCAGCGGGCAACATATCTCCTGCTTTCAGCAATATAATGTCTCCGGGCACTATTTGATTGGCAGGGAGCTCAATACCTTTGCCATCTCTGATAACTTCTGCCTTAAGTACAAGCAACGACTGAAGTTTTTCAGCAACTTTGCCGGCGTTTCGTTCCTGAAAAAAACCTAATAAACCGGATAAGGAAATAATTCCTATAATGATGCTTGCATCTGTCGGGTCTCCCAGAAAGAGAGATATAACAGCCGCCACAATAAGCAAGATAATCAACGGGCTACTGAACTGTCTGAATAGTATCTGAATATCATCAATAAAGGGAAAATGCAGATTTGAAGTTTTACTCGTTGGGTTCAATTTTTTTTCGATGTCAGCACTTTTCAAACCCTCAGGTGTAGTATTCAATTTGCTCAACCAGTACTCCGGAGTATATAGCCAGAATTTTTTATCTTCAGTATTCATGATTACAGCTTTCGGGTGCAATATCAATTAAACTTAAACTTTCATAAAATACAAAACTGTATATGTAATAATCCCCAAAATGCCAATCAAAGATATGATAAATATATAATCTGCAAACAATTCCAGCTTTTGTTCCTTTTGTATATTTTGAGTTCTGATTGAAAAGAATGACAACACTGAAGATATGGTTAAAAACAGTGCAACCACGGATGTGAATTCATCAATCAGGTGATTTTCAGTTTTATTGGAAATGTGTAATGATGTGATTACAAACAGACAAAATCCAAGCAGATTGGCTGAGGTACTTAAAATGTGTTGGGATGTTTTATTTGACATCTGGTACTTGAATTGATTTTATACAATAGTAATTGATTAATACGGAAATTATTTCCAAACCAAAATGAGCATACCGGTCAGGATAAATGCTGCACCTGCCAGTACCTTTGCAGAAAGAGGTTCTTTGAGCAATATAAATGAAAGTAATAATGTGACAATAATACTTGCTTTGTCTATGGAAGCTACATAGGCAACCTGTCCTTCCTTCATGGCACGATAATAAAATATCCATGATAAGGAAGTGGTGATGCCTGAAAAAGCAAGAAATAGAATATTTTTTGCGGAAGTCTGTTGCAGTTCAATAAAACTGTTTCTGAACAGGAAGGCATTGGCTGTAACAATTGAAAATACCACTGCGGTTCGAACTGCAAGCGCAGTATCACTATTCAAATCCTTCATACCGAATTTGGCTATGACTGATGTAATTCCTGCAAATACCATCGAGATGATGGCATAAAAAATCCATCTTTCCATTAGGTTTTATTTAAGTTATGCAATAAAATATTTTTGATTTCCAGGAGCTCTTTTTTTAATTCAGCAATTTCTTTCTCTGCCTTCAGGTTAACCTGATAATCGTTTTCAGCTCTGATTTCTGCATGTTTGCCTTGCAGGTTTTGGCCTATCATGATTAAAGGCATCAAGAAAATTTGTATCATATTCGAAATGAATAACCATAATACGAATGCTGGATAAGGATCAAAGCGTAAGTTGACCGGTGCAAACATATTCCAGCCGAGCCATCCTACGGTCCAAAAAAATATGATCATAAAGAAGCCCATGGTACCCACCTTGTTGGTTATCCATATTGCAAACCGTTCTGACTGATTGAGCAGATTTCGGTAAATTTGATTACTGTTGCGTATTTCCATATCTATCTGATGCTTTTTTGTACAAAAATCGCAACAAACTCGGAAATACCAGCAATAACATCGGCAATCCTGCCACAAAGCCACCAATCACCGCAACGGCTAATGGCTGCTGCATTTGGGCACCTAAGCCAATGCCTAAAGCCAATGGCATTAAAGCTAAAATGGCTCCGATGGCTGTCATGAGTTTTGGGCGAATGCGGAGGGCTATGGCATAGTTCAATGCTTGGTCAAGGTTGTTTCCTGCTTGCTGATTTTGCCGGAATTGTGCTACGGTGAAAATGGCGTTTTCTGCCAGAATGCCCACAATCATAATGATTCCGGTATAGCTGCTTACATTCAATGGAATGTTGAATAAGTTCAAGAAAATAATGCTGCCGCAAATACCCATTACAGAAATGAACAACAGAATGAAAGAAAGCAACCATTCTTTGAATAAAAACATGAACACCCCAAACACAAAAAGCGATGCCATAATTAAAATCATCATCAGCTCTTTGAACGATTGTTGCTGCTCGGCATAAGCACCGCCATATTCAATGTAATAGCCTTTGGGCAGGTTTAACTGAGTATTGAGTTGTTGCTTAATTTCAGCAATGGCACTGCCCAAATCCCGATTATCTAAACGGGCAGTCAGCACCACGCATGATTTTAAGTTTTCTCTTCGCTGCTCTGTTTCACCCGGAATTACTTTTACATCGCAGAAAAAAGTAAGTGGTCTTATAGTGCCATCGGGCAGGAAGATGAGCTGGCGTTTTATTTTCTCCAAATCGTTTACTTTAAAATCAGCAAAACGCATGATTAACCTTCGCATTTGCTCCCCATCCTGAACTTGCCCTACTTGTATGCCGGCGGTCATGGCTGCCTGTGCAGGCGATGGAACAGGCTGTGCTGCATTCATGCCCACCGTTACCCCTCCGGTGTAGGCTGCCAATTGTGTTTGAAAATCGAGCAATGAAATTTTGTATTGATTCAATAAATCCTGTTTGGGGATAAACACCAGCGAAGGGCCGGCAATCCGCAGGCCATTATCAATATCAGCCACACCCTGAATGCTCCCCATAATTTTTTCGGCATCACGGGTAATGCTTTGCAGTTGCTCATAATCATCGCCAAAAAATTTCACTTCAATGGGTTGTGGAGTGCTCATCAAATCGCCCAGTAAATCGGCTATTCGCTGCCCGAAACCAATGTGCAAAACAGGTTGTTGTGCTGAAATTTCTTTACGCAAATCATCAATCACAACCACCGTTTTTTTCTGTCTAGATTTTTTAATTGAATGGAATAATCGCCAAAATTGGGAGGAACGGTGTTGAACGCCATTCGCATTCCGGTTCTTCGGCTGTAGGTTTCCACATCGGGATGAGCTACGATAATTTTTTCTACTTCACGCAACACCCTGTCTGTTTCAGTAATGGAAGTGCCGGGCGGCATAAAGTAATCCAATACGATGGTGCCCTCATCTAAATCAGGTAAAAATCCGGTTTCTAATTTGCCAAAACTAAACCAGGCAGCAACGGCCAATACCCCAACAAAACCCAATGCAAATGCAGGTTTTTTGAAAAACCAGGTAAGCCGGTTGAGTTTGCCAATGCTTTCTTCAGCCGATTTGTGATGCGATTTTTTAGGATGTTTGAAACCAATGATGATGTGCAAAACAGGTAATAACAACCATGTAACTAAAAATGAAGTAACCATCGTAAGCTGCATGGTGTCGGATAGCTCTTTGAAAAAACTACCCGCCAGGCCACTCATTAAACGAAATGGAAAGTGAATCACAATCGTTGCCATGGACGAACCAATCATGGCAGGAAATAATTCGTGAATGGCTGTTTTTACCGCAGTGAAACGGTCAATTTCCGGATGGTCTTCATGCTTGCGATAAATCTGCTCAATGATAACGATGGCATCATCTATAATTAATCCCACCGAAGCTGCAATAGCACCCAGCGACATGATGTTGATGCTGATGCCTACCAAATACAAAACCAAAATACTAAACGCCAATGTAACGGGAATGGTGAGCATGACCACCAAACTTGCCCTCCACGAACGCAGGAAAATAATCATTACCACAATGGCTAAAAACAAGCCTTCGTAGATGGTCTTGATAACGCTGTGAATACTATCGCCTACAAATGCCGACTGATTATAGTAGGGCTTCAGCACCATGCCTTCGGGCAATTGCATCTGAATTTCTTCGGCTTTTTTCTCACACTCCTTAGCAAAATTTATCAGGTTAATACCGGGTTGTTTTACCAAATCAATCAGCACGGCATCATGACCGTTGGCGTTCACAATTACAAATTCAACCTGCTCTTTTAATTCAATTTTGGCAATGTCTTTCAGCCTAACCAATCGTACTCCATCATTTTTCACAATGATGTTTTCCAACTCATCTACATCCATTACACGGGTATCGGTGAGCGATAAATACAGGCGGTTATAGTCTTCTACCGAACCATTGGATAACACATAATTATTACTATTAAATACAGAGATAATAGCATTAGGTGTGATTCCCAATGTTGCCATTTTAGCTGCATCGGGCACTATTACAAACTCTTTGTTTTTTCCGCCACGCACCACCACATTCGAAACGCCATTTACCTGAGAAAACATGGGACGCACCACCAAATTGGCTTTATCGCGTAAAGCCACCAAGCTGTGTTTTTTACTTTCCAGGGTAAAGCCATACACCGGAAAAGTGCTTTGGTTCATGGCTTCGACAGCAATGCTTACGCCTTGCGGCAAAAAGTTTTTGATTTCATTGATGCGGCTTTCTACCTGTGTTTTGGCATTGTACACATCGGTGCCCCAATCGAAAAAAATATCAATGACACAACTGCCGCGGCTGGTACTGCTTTTTACCACTTTTACACCACGTACCTTTTTTACGGCACTTTCCAAAGGTTTTGTTACGTTATCATCATGCGGTCAATGGGTTGCTGACCCACATCGGCAATCAGTGTAATTCTTGGAAACAGTACCTCCGGAAACAGGTTGGTTTCCATTCGGGTATAAGAAAAAATACCCGCCATCAAAAGCAACAGGGCAATGAATAAGATTGGTTTTTTGAAGATTTGGTAAATATTATTTTTCATCATGACGTTGACTACGCTTTTTGTTTATCCATTTGTTTAATTCATAGGTAAGATATGCAGAACCACTCCCTATAATTGCCCCGGCTAAAACATCACTGGGATAATGAACTCCTAAATGCATTCGCGAGTAACCTACTGCACCTGCCCAAATATAGGATGGTGCAATTACATACCACTTTGGAAACGCTATGCTCAATGATGTTGCCGTTGAGAAGGCTACGGATGTATGTCCCGAAGGAAAAGAAGGGCTTTCAACAGATGCAGCTTTGTCAATAAACGGATATGTGACAAACGGTCTGTCCCTGTTGACTGAATATTTCAAGCCAGTAGAAATAATCGTAGCTGCCAGGAATGTTTCGCCAATGTAAATTCCTTCTCTTTTTAATATACTGTCTTTTTTTATCATTCCCACTGAAAAGATAATAAGTGGAGTGGCCATGCTTACGGGAGATGCAGAATTTGTAATAGTCCTGAATGTAGGATCAAGTGATTTATTTCTGTTCAGATTTAAGTCTTTCAATAAATTGATGTCCACATTTTGCAAAAAGCAGTTTGTAGAAAAAAGGAGTAACATCAGAGAAATGCTTGTACTTTTCATTTAGTAATTGATATTAAAGCAGTATCGGATAAACCATAATTTCCTTTACTTATAATTTTATCAGTAATATTAAATTTTGGCGATAAAATTTCTATTTTTTCTGAATTTTTATTGCCAATTGTCACCGGGATCTTTATTGCAGTACTGTCGTTGATTAGTTGCATTACCCAAAACTCCTTCATCATTTCATCGCTTAACACACAGGATTTTGGCAGCATTTGTAAGTTGCTTTGACTGTTTTTACGTATGCTCACTTTTACCATCATATTTTCAGGCAGAAATAAATTTGTATTACACTTTGCCAGAATGGTTTGTGTTTGTGAGCTTATGTTCATGGCGGTGAGTGCTCTTGTAAAAGTGGCTGCGTGTTGCGTATTATCAGGTAATATGATGGTGCAGTGATTCCCTGTTTTGGCATATTGCGTAAATTCATAAGGTACATTAACCTGAAAAACCAGGTCGCTGCTTTCTGCGATGGTGCAGAGCTGCGCACCTTCCAATACATAATCTCCGGGCTGCTGCTTGTCTAAGGTAGAAATGATGCCCGCTGCCGGTGCCACAACCTTTATGATACCAAAATTTTTAAGTGTACTGTCAATTTTACTTACGTCATTTCCTAATGCCCTGCTTTCTTTGGATTGCAGGATATACAATACATCGCCTTTATTCACTTTGTCACCCAGACTTACACTTACTTCGGTAATAAATGCCGGAATAGGAGCCGTTACCAAATTTCTTTTGAGGTAAAACGAAGTGCCAAACAATGTGAGTTCATCACTGATTGAACCGTTGCTGATGGAAACCACTTCAACCGGTGTTTTGGGTGAAGTGCTTTGTTCTGTTTGTGTTTCTGTTTTGCTAGCACAAGATCCTAAAACCAATGCTATCGAAAAATATATGATTAACTGTTTCATTTCTCTTAGTTGTTATTTACCAGTTCCAATAATTATATGCGTTTATAAGTACCTGCTGTTGTGAAAAAAGCAGGGTATAATCCCTTTGAAGTGTTGCCATATTTTTTAGAACCATTGTGTAATTGATGATGGATAATTGTCCTGATAATATTTCCTTTTTGTAACTATTGAGCAGTAAATCATATTCCTTTAGTTGCTGCTCGACAATAGAAATTCGATCGGTATAGGATTGCAGCTCGGTCAATATTTTTGACTTGCGTACCGTGTTTTGTTTAGTGAAAATGCTTTTGTAAAACGAAACGGATTTTTCCAGCACTTCTGTTTTGCTTCGGTTGATGGCTTTTTGGTTGCCGTCAAAAAAATTGTAGGTAAAACTTAAACCTGCACTCAATCCAAAGCGGCTGGGGATGGTGGGTGCATAAACTGCATTTAATCCTGCATTGGCAAATACATTTAACTGTGGTTTGTATTTGAGTTCAAATATTTTTTGCTGTGCGACCAGGTTCAGACTGTCCAGACGATATTTTTCCAGAAACTTTGAGTCGGAAACATTGGCATTAAGGGTAAGATTGGGGTCTTGAAGTTGCACAACAGAGCTATCTTTAATACCACACATGATGTTTAATTCCATTAAATCCCTTTGGTAATTTGCTTTAAAGGTTGTAAGCTGGGACTGAAAATTCTGGTATTCAATATTCAAAAGCGACAGGTCAGATTGTTTGTAGATGCTGTTTTCTATGAGTTTTTTCAAAATCTCTCTTTGATCAGTCAGCAGCTTAACCATCTGTTCTGCAAAGCTGATTTGTTTACTATCCTGCAAACAGAGAATAAATTGGTCAGTTACCATTTTTTCAATGTCGTGCTCACTGAGTTTGACATTGTTTTCATTGATTTGGGAATTTACATCCAATTGCTCTGCGGCAACTTTATATCTCTCACCGTTAAATAGCGGTTGGGTAACATTCAGCATGGCCTGATATTGCCCGCCATTGGAATAGGCCAGATCATAACCCAAATAATTATTGGCATTCTCAGCATTGGGTATAAAGCTTGTTTTATTATTATCCTTAGAAATAATCGGTGAGAACAAATAATTAGCTGTAACGCCAATTTGCGGTTTGGTGTAAAAAGCTTTCAGCCGATCTTTTTCCAAGAGGTTGGCCTTGCTTAGATTGATTTGGTCATTGATTAAGGGGCTGTTCTCCCTAGCTGCCCGGATATAATATTCCAGTGTTTGCTGTGCACACACCTCAAATGCAGTGAATATCAGAAAAACGAGAATTGATGGCTTCATTGTGAATGCTTAAAAAGCCGTTGCAAAACTACCTGCAACGGCTCGTTACAATTAGTTTTTAATTTCTTTGATAAAACTTCCGTTACTGTCAAAAATCAAATCCATGCCTTTGATTTCAGCTTCGTAGCTTACTGTACCTTTGGCGTCTGTAATCCTGGCAGCTTCCTTAATTTTCTTTCCCTTGTAGTGATTAGCTACATATTCTCTTACAGATTCAGGGAGTTGGCTCACCTCAATTTCTACTTCGGTTTCAATCACATTTCCGTTGACATCAAAGAGTACAGAGTAATCAGTCTTGTTAAAATCAAAACTTGCCTCGTAGTTACTACCTTCCTTATCCCATTTTACCTCCTTAGCTGTAGGATAGGACTTTTGAAAAGCAGATTTTACAGATTGAGGAATGTCTTTGTCAGACAGCTTTTGTGCGATGGCGAAGCTTGTAATCAAGCCCGCAACCATCAGAAATACTAACTTTTTCATTGCTTAACTTTTTGATTATTTTAAATTATATCGCAAAGTTGAGCCCCGATTTTGAAGAAATTTTGAATTATTGCAAAAGTGTAAAAATTAAATACACGATTAAGGATAATGATACCAAAACTGTCATTATAGTTAATGCTGCAGGGAGAAAATGGTTTTCTGAAAAATTTCCGTTGGTAATCTGATTATTTACCTGCTTGTACCGAAAGTAGGCAAGTGGAATGATTATGGCTCCGATACTGAGAATAACCAAACCAATGAAGGATGAGTAACCTTTGTGAATGAAGGTAATATTATTGGTTTGCGTAATTAAACCTAACTGTCGGATAAACAGAGAAAACTTTGCTACAACAAAACCAAACGCCATGATGGCAATTCCTGTTCTTGTCCATGCCATAAAGGTTCGTTCATTTGCCAGATATTCCCTGGAATCTTTAATGTTCATAAAATACTTTATTTGAGTTTAATCTGGAATGTATGTAAAAAATTATCAAAGGAGTATGTGATTTCCCAATGATTCAGTTCAACAATCTTTTTTATGATAGCCAACCCTAATCCGTTTCCATGCTCAGATGGATTGGATTTTGAAAATCGTATAAATATTTTATCCACATCCAGAGCTTTGTTTTCTCCGGTATTTGAAAAGCTGAGTGTGTCCTCCGTTAAAGTTACCTCTATGTGTCCATTTTTCACATTGTGTCTGATGGCGTTTAAAAAAAGGTTACTGATAAGAATTTCTATCAATACAGGATTTGCAAATACAGTGCTATGCTCTCTTAATTCTGTTTTTATCTTAATATTATTGGCGCTTGCCTGCTCTGTAAAAAAGTCCAGGAGATTTTTAATTATCTTTGTTAAACTGACATTTTGTTTTTCCTGATAGCTGTCATTTTCAATTTTTGATAGCAGTAATAAATTTTTATTGAGTCGATTTAATCGTGCAATGGCATCATTCAGTGAATTCAAAATTTGATACTGTTGTGCAGTGAATTCTCCGCTTTGAATGAGCATATCAATTTTTGCCTGAAAGACCGCTAATGGAGTTTGCAATTCGTGGGCTGCATTTTCAATAAACTCCCGTTGACTTTGGTAAATCAGGGTGTTTTTCTCAATCAATCTTTCAAGACTGTGATTCAGGCGGGTAAATTCCTCAACATCCGTTTTCGGGAAATCTGGTTTTATAGATTTGTCTATTTCAAATTTTTCAATCTGATAAAGGGTTTCATAAAAGGGTTTCCAAAGATTTTGAGACCATTTTCTGTTGATGATCAGCAAGCCTAGCAACAATAATAAAATTATGATAAAGAATAATATTGCAACACTTTTTATTAAATCTTCCGTCTCTACCAGGTTGATTCTTGCAGATAATGTGTAGGGCTTGCCTTCAATTAAAATGCGGGCATTGAGTTCCCGATAGGGTTCGTCTTCTTTGGAAAGACTATCGAAGTAAACACTGTAAAAAAGTGTATCTTTCAGAACAGGAGTTGGATCTTTAATTTTTACATCCCGATTAAAGCTGTTCCAAACCGGAATGTCTGATTCTTTCAAAGATGAGGCGAAATATTTCAGAAATTCATTTTTCCGAAGAATCAATGCTTCATCTGCATCATCAATGTATAGCTCTTCTGTTGCGATGTAAAAAAAAGGAGCTGAAACCAACAGTACAAGCAATGCGAAAATCGAGTATGCTCTGGATGTCTTATTTAAAAGTTTTTTAGTCATTCTGCCATTTATAACCTAATCCGTAAACAGTCTTAATGTAATCACCTGAGCCTGCCTCTTTCAGTTTATTTTTTAAGTTTTTTATGTGTGCGTACACAAAGTCATGATTGTCCAGCATATCTGCCATATCACCTGAAAGATGCTCGGCAATAGCTCCTTTAGAAAGTACTTTATTTTTATTGCCAATTAAATAAAGCAATAAATCAATCTCCTTTTTGGTTAAGTCAATCATTCGCCCATCTACTTTTACGGTTTTTGCGAATATATCTATCTCGATTTCATTGAATGTGACAATATTACTTCCTTTAAAATTTTTCCTTCTGATAAGCGCCTGTATCCTTACCAGTAATTCCGATAAATGAAATGGTTTCGTCAGGTAATCATCTGCTCCCAGTTGAAGCCCTTCAATTTTACTTTCCAGTGTTTCCCTGGCTGATATGATAATGATTCCTTCAGTTTTATTCTGTCTTTTGAGTTCCTTTAAAATTTCAAATCCATTACCGTCAGGAAGCATTAAGTCGAGTAATATGCAATCATATTCATACATCGAGATTTTTTCTACCGCCGCATCCACCTTATTCACCCACTCACATAGGTAATTATTGTCTTTGAGATACGCTTTTATGCTTTCTGCCAGTTCGTATTCATCCTCAATAAGTAATAATTTCATTTACCTGAATTATTTTATTTGAAAAATAGATACAGTATTCCTATTTCAGGCTAAATCTCCACCATTGCTACAAATCCAAGTGAACCCACCAGTATCCATTTATCCTGCCATACACCTAGGTCGTACAGGTCAGCATCAGTGTCCAAACGTATATAAGTCCAGCTTTGGCCGCTGTCTTTGCTGTACCAGAGTTTGCCCTTATTGCCCAGAAGCACTATCATGTCACCGGCCTTCACTAATTTTCTGAAGCTGTTGATGCCCCCGCCCTTGATCCGGCTGCTGACGTTGTGCCAGATATCCCCGCCATCCAGAGTCTCCATCAGGGTGCCGTTGTAGCCGGCAATCCAGCCCTGCCTTTCATCTATAAAGTATATAGAAGCAAAAAAATCCCCCCTGACGCTGAGTGTCTGCCAGTGTACTCCTCTGTCATTTGTTTTTATCACCCTGCCATAGCCTGCTGCAATCAGAGTATCTGCCCCGATATTTACAAAATCACTGATCTCAAAATCAAAATACTGAACAGAATCGAGGTTCAACTGTCGGCTATAATAATAAAGATATCCTTTTTGGTAGGATTTTCCGCCACCTGCTATGATACCCTTGCCGGTGTCCCTTATGACATGCAGAATATCCCATCCTGTGGAGCGGTGAA
Source organism: Saprospiraceae bacterium (assembly GCA_016716335.1). Classification (GTDB taxonomy): domain Bacteria; phylum Bacteroidota; class Bacteroidia; order Chitinophagales; family Saprospiraceae; genus OLB9. The sequence goes on from JADJWN010000008.1 coordinate 47,203, forward strand.
ATTGCCAGCTATCTGTCCCTTGCTTAGAATACAAATAACCATCCACCCCTACCGTCAGTAATCTGCCTTGACTGTCCTCCCGAAGATCAAAAAGCAGTTTGTTGCTGAAACTGTCTTTTTTCAATGCAAGCGGATCGAAGCCTGTGTAAATATTGCAATAGTTCCATACATTGCCACCGAGGATGGTGATATGGTCGCCTGCATCTACATGTATGCCGGTGAGCAGATCTCTGTTATGCAAGGGTATCCGCAGTAATTCGGGATATAAATCCGGTTTAGAACAGGACTGTGTCAATAATACAATACAGCAAAACCGAATGACAGAGAGACGCATTTATTTCTCCTTGGCCAGAGATGCTTTGGTAAATATCGGGAAGGATGCACTGCCGTAGTGCGAAAATTTGCTCTTGGACTTAATGGGCGACTGATATACCCTGACAAAATTGGTCAGCATTACTTTGATATCTTCATAATTCATATTGCGGCTGTTGGGCTTGGGATAAAAAGCAATATGATCGATGGTACCATCCTTATTCCAGAATACATTAAACCAGTACTTGGTGCCTTTCAGATCCACATTTTGGGTAGCGGCAAAGTTTTCAATATCCTTCAGAAATAGTGTCCAGTTGTCATGGGTTAGCTCCATGGAATTGTCACATACCGTGAAAAGCAAGGTATTGTAATCTTTGACTAATTTTTCAAAGGCATGCTCATGCTCTCCGATAAAGAATACAGAAGGCACCCACTGCTGGGAGGAAGCCTTGTTTTGCGCAACTGCACAAAATGCCAATCCTGTAAAAAGTACAGCCGGGAGGAAAAACCGGAATGAAAGCATGGGTAAACCGTATTTAAAATACGAAGATAAGGACTTATCGCTAACAATGCAAATTTTATTTATAAATTAACAGTTTTGGATATATGAACTGTTGGTGCCCCAAGCTTTTCACTTAATCAAATATCACATCACCGGAATTATGCATTAAAACTTTATGATGAGGGTTGAATTGACAGTATAATCAGGCAATTCAGCAAAGGAATTTGATGGGCATACTACTCTGAGTCAATACAATGACTGCTTGAGCAGTAAATACAAACCGATATAGATTTTCGGATACATGATCCGGTTTTAATATTTTCATACGGTCAGGCAGGTCAGAAATTCTGATTTTCGATTTGCATGAGCGGAAAAGGACACAGGATTCAATGTGCTTAATTTCCGGTTGAATTTCAATAAACTCAATTATTTAAAGTATTGAATTACAGAAATATATCCCGTTATTTTCAGTTCACAACAATTATATTGAGTATGCCCGTAGCAGTATTTACCGATTGGTTGCTGAAGTAAAACTCAATAGTATTATTGTCAGCATGTCTGTAACTTACATTTACATGATGCAAATGACCTCCCGACGTAAAATCCAGACTTGTCATTACCACGGGGTTATATCCCAGGTTGTGCACCCAGATGGCGGTGGCCTCTCCGAAGGTTGGTGTTGTGTTGCCGCCTGTAAATGGGTTTATAACAGGGTAAACGGCTCCCGGAATTGAAATGCTGATTTGCTGTACATTTTGTCTCACATGACCGGTCACGGTGAGATTACCTGTGACTCTTTGTGATCCATTCACATCCAGTTTGTAAGAGGGTGTTGTGGTGCCTATGCCTACATTACCCGTAGCATTGGGATTGATTGCCAGATCTCGCCAGGCATTGAGGTCTGCATTGTGTGCACCGATAGCTGCAATATTGTCAAATTGACCTATCACTACTCTCTGGTCACCATTGCCACCTATATTGGCTGCTACCCAATCACTGTATCCGCTGCCTGGATGGGCAGATGTCACTTTGAGTCCACCTGCTCCGTTTACTACCAGTCTGTTGTTGGGATTCAATTCCCCTACACCTACATTTCCGCTATTATTCAGCACCATTCGATACTGATTTGCAGTAGCATCATAAAAGCCAAGTTTTTCAGCGCCGGCACCGGCAGCACTCCCCGTACTTATAATGGCAAAATCCCTGGCTCCATCCAGGAACACTGCCGGACCCACTGTTCCGGCTTCGTTGTTTGTGATCCTCAAACCATCATTCCATTGATAGCCGTTGATATGTAGTCCTGCTACCGGTGATGATGTGCCGATACCCAAAGCTTTTGTCGTATTATTCCAGAAAAGATTTGCATTGTTTTGAGCAATCGTAGTACCGTCGCTGAATAAAAGACTCCCGGTAGTGAGAGGTGGCAGATTGTATTTATTGTTAAATGAAGTCCAGTCAGTGCTGGTCAATATACCTGATTGACTTGCACTTGCATTGGGTAGTGCATTTTGTTTGTTATTAAAATTATTCCAGTCAGTGCTGGTCAGGATCCCTGACTGGGACGCACCCGCATTGGGCAAGGCATTCTGTTTGCTGTTGAACGTATTCCAATCCAAAGATGATAAAAATCCGTTTTGGCTCCCTGATGCTTGGGACATGGCAATATGTGGTGTTGAAGAAGGATTGGTAATAGTCAGGGGAGCTGATACTGTTATATTGCTCACAAGACCGGAACCTGTCTTAAGTGTACCGTCAGGGGCTATTGTCATGGCTCTTGTGCCTGTACCTGCCAGATTCGGGATTCTTACAGGTCCCATGGGATTCAAACTGAGCGTATCCCATAGAGAAAAAGCAGCGTTCACAGCTCCGATAGCAGCATTGCCCTGATAGTGGCCGAGTACTAATTTGTCGCCCCCGGTATCTGCCCCAAAACTTGCGGCAAACCAGTTGCCGGAAGATGAAAAACTGTTCACATTCAAAACAGCCTGTCCGTCTCCTCCTATATTTACTTTTTTATTTGGTGCAAATACTACAAGGTCATAAGGTGTCTCAGTTTCCACCAGTTGAAATCTCAAGTCAAATGTCGGATAAGCATAATAGCTACTGTAAAAGTGCCCGTTTGGATATACATCTTCCAGTGTGATGAGTGTAACTGCCAGATTATCATTATAATTTAATTTTATGGTGTAAGTCAGATTAGCTCCCACATTCAAATTGAGAGGGATTACCACAACAGGTGCTTCTTCGCTCGGTCCGTTAAAATGTGGTATAGTGAAATTTCCACTCGCTATGATATTACCGCCAGGTCCTTCTCCCTCTACGATTTCATAATAGGCCAGTGCGCTGGCAATGTAATGAAATGCCCTGATTCTGATAGCATTGAGTACTCCGTTATAAGTGGTTTTAAAAGATTGAGCTATAAAGGTCGTAGTTGAAGATAAAGACCCGGTGGGGGCAAAAGCATCAACAGTCGTTTGGGCTAATCCTCCGGATCTCAGGTTTATATTTTTTGCATTGAGATTTATTTCTGTATTTTCAGCAAGAGTTCCACCGAGTTTTAAGGCTCCATTCAGGGTATTCAGACCATTTTGGACATTTATGTCTCTGATCAGCCCGGTAGGGTCGGTGCCGATCAATAGTCCCGTAGCACTGGTGTAATTGCCCAGTCTTACTTTTCCTCCGGGATTTATATTCAGTGTATCCCATGCCAGCATATTGAAGTTGGTGGCTCCGATGGTAGCCTGTCCTTCTCTGGTACCAGCCACGAATCGCGAACCGGATTGTGCGCCTATGTTACTTACAATCCAGGTGTTTCCACCTCCATTACCTGTTGGTGGTAGCAATGAACTGACCGTAAGCGGCGCATTGGGAGTATTGGTACCCAGTCCCAGATACTTCTGAGCATCATTCCAGAAAAAATGATTGTTGTTTTGGGCAAAGGAAGCATTTGCACCAAATAATACGCCTCCGTTCAGTAAGCTGCCATTGAAAGCAAAAAGCTTTTCCCAATTGCCGGATCTATACTGATATAATCCACTGGCACCACTATTCACATAGACCAGCAGACCTTCTGCCGGAGCAGGAATGGCTGCCATCTCGGCCATACTCATGCGTGGTATGAGCAATCCCTTGTTGGCGCTGCTTACATCCAGCATTGAGGATGGATGCGGATTTGCATTGGTAGTATTGATGGATACCTGTGCGGAAGATGAAAAGTAAAAACCTGCAAATACAAAGATTGTCAGAATCACTTTATTGTAATGGAAATTCAGGGATTGTAAAATGGAGTACATAAATATTTTGATTTTGATGCCCAAAAGTAAGCTGCCCCTTGAAAGGTGATGAAAACAAACAGGTGACAAAAGGGTGACAGGTTGAAAATTTCTCTAATACAGAATAGAGCAGAGTGCAGTTTATCTTTGCACAAAATCTATGGCTAAAACCTTTCTTTCATGCGAGTGTCACGTTCAGGGGCTTAAATCAGGCCATAATTACTCTGCATTGCCATTCATTTTGTGTTTAAGGCGGATCTTTGCTCTTTTAACGCTTGCAGGATCAATATTTTGAAGTAAGGCGATTTCCTTATTGGAAAGATTCAGTGCCATATAGGCGGACAATCTGATTTCATTCTGAGTGAGGTTGGGGTGATTTTTTTTCAGGTGTGTGAAAAAATCAGGATGGATTTTTTCAAAATATACTCTGAATGATTCCCAGGTAGATTCATTGGCATCATGATTCAGTATAAGCTGACGTATTGCAGTCAAAGCTGTTGAAGCGGGTGAGCCTGCTTCTGTTTTCAATTTTGAGTTTCGCTTTCTATTTTCTTCAGTATCTCTTCTTTTTGCTGCAACTTGAGCGCAGAAATCAGCATCTCTCTGTTTTGCAGGTCAAGATTAAGTTTCATATTCTCTGTATTCATCTTTTCCAGTTCAAGTTGATTTTCTATATCCTTAGCTTTCAGTAGATGCAGATCTTTTTCCAATTGCATTTTTTCATTTTCAAAGGCAAGCTGTTTTGAGAGATTCATTTTGTCATTCAATTCTTTACGAACATTCCTTACTCTGATGGCGAGTGCAGTGGAGTAGGTCACCGGAAACGAAAGGACTGAAATATAAGGGATCAGCAGTGACGCCGGTGCATGATCGTTGGTGGTTTCAAGCAGTAATGTGGATATGATAATCAGTATGATAGGTATCAGGTTAGCCATCCAGAATAGCCGTACATTCTTTTGTCGTAGCGATATATTATTGTGCTGACTGTGATAACCATCATTGACCCGAGAATAATCATCATATTTGAAAAGAAAATGAAATGGATATCCACCGGAAAAGGGGTGAAATAGCTCATCAACAATGATGTAAGATTGGTGCCAATAAAAAAAATCATAAAGTACTTTAGCCGGGTATCCCAGCCAGGAGACAAATTTCGGGTGTTTAAAAAATTTCTGCTCAGCTGAAATATTCCAAAAACCAGAGTAATGATGCTAATCCGGTTGAGCAAATAATTCAAATCGCCGAAGAAAATCAAATTTTCTGTATTCCCGAATATCCTGACCAACCTGAGATCTGTGATCAGATTCAGAATATTATGGTAAGTGAGTACATACAACAGTGCTCCAAACAATGAAACTAAGTAGTATTTATGTGTGGGTTCACGCAGAATCCAGTAGTCTATGGCTATGTTCAGCATGTACAAAATGATAATGATGCAACTTATCAATGCCAGCAATTGTATGATTTTTTCTCTTTTTTCGATCAGCTCAAAGCTTTCAATTCTGACTTTAGGGAAAAAATACCGGCCTTCAGATATAGCTGATGCGTCCACCCTGACAAACATCCGGTTGTAAATATCTTTTTCGAGTTCGCACAGAATTTTTTGATGTCTTGAACGTGGTGAATTATGCCTTACTCCGGCTCTGTATTCTTTAATACCACCTGTACTGTCTATAATATAGGAAGTGAGATCTATACCCGGGTTTATTGAAATGAAATAGAGCCCCCGGGTTGGTACATTTACCTCAATTTTAAACCAGTAAGCCTTATGCCTCCCGGGAATGATGGTATCGTTGCTGCTCCATGAAATTTGCTCTGATAAGATGTTTTGTATGGTGAAGTTATTATCCGGCACTATGTTCCATTTTAACTGAATTTCATCCGGATTACCTGCAGACAGTAGCCAAGGGAAAAAGAAGAAAAATGCAAAGTAGCTGTGAGCTGCACATTTAAAAAGGAAGACTGAAGCATATGCTCGACACAACTTCTGAGTGGTGGCCATGGGACTCTTAATTCTTCTATACTGATACAGCGCTAAAATTAATATAATTCAATCAGTTATGAAGGCTGTATTGAACCGAATTGCAGCAGATGGTGCCTGATTTGTATAAATGGGGCCGAAAACTGATACCCGGATTTGAAGTTCGTTCTAACTTTTCAGGCGGAATTTTGTTTCTTACTTAGTGTTTCTATCAATGATGTTTTGGTATGAACGGTTTTTTTCTGTTTTTAAAAATTCAAAATTTTATGAAAAAGTTTTCCACCCTTTTATGTGCGGTTCTCATTTCCGCAAGTTTCATTTACGCCCAACATAGCTTACCTCCATTAAATTACGCCTACACAGCTTTACAACCTTACATAGACGCCCAGACTATGGAGATTCATTACTCCAAACACCATCAGGCTTATGTGAACAACCTCAATAAGGCTCTGGAAGGCAGCAGGGCTGCAGCATTACCTATTGATGAACTTCTCATAGCGGCTGAAAGAAGGGGAGCTGACATCAGAAACAATGGCGGAGGACACTACAACCATACCTTGTTTTGGGAAATTCTGTCACCCACACCCAAAAAAGCACCTACCGGAGCGTTATCTACTGCGATCAATGAGACATTTACTTCTTTGGATAGTCTGAAAAAAGCCATGAATGCCGGGGCAGCTGCCCGGTTCGGATCCGGATGGGTATGGCTCTATGTCAATCCTGCCAAAAAGCTGGCGGTGTGTACCAGTCCCAATCAGGACAATCCTATCATGGATGCTTCCGGTGAGCACAGGGGCATACCTGTACTTGGTATAGATGTGTGGGAACATGCTTACTATCTTCAGTATCAGAATCGAAGAAATGACTATCTTCAATATGTATGGGAGGTCATCGACTGGGCTGCCGTAGAAAAGAAATATGAGGCAGCGCTCAAAAGTCCGCTCCTGAAACTTATTGAAAAAGATACATGGACAGAACTCAAACAGTTTCATACTGTGATGGCCCAGACTTTTCATCCCATGGAGGATGGCAATCTTACTCCCATCAAAACCCGTTCTGCAGAAATGGTGGCCAAAGCCAAAGCAGTAAAGACCGGCAATACGCCTGCTTCATTCAGGACTCCTGAGATCAACAAGGCTATTGACGAACTGGTAATGGGGTCTGAGGCGCTTCATAAGCTGGTGACCTCCAAAGCTAAGGACAACAAGATTGTGGATTCGCTGACCAAGCTGCATGACACTTTTCATGTCATTCAGGGACTCTGCAGTGATGATCATTAATGACAAACCTTATTCAGCTTTTGAATAAGGATTCAAATGGATAGAGACCAATGGCAGTTGTAAATATTCCGGAGACGGACTTGCCTCGTATTGTGATTGTCGGAGCCTGTTTTGCAGGATTGACTTTAGCCAGAAAACTGGTGAAAAAGAAGTTTCAGGTGGTAATATTTGATAAGAATAACTACCATCAGTTTCAGCCCTTGCTGTATCAGGTAGCCATGTCCGGACTTGAGCCAAGCAGTATCAGTTTCCCTTTGCGCAAAGCATTTCAGAATTACCAGAATATGCATATCCGTATAGCTGAGGTGAAGGAAATCCAGCCGGATCAGAAGCGGATTATCACAGATATAGGGTACTGCCATTACGACAAACTGGTGATTGCCACAGGTGCTGACACCAATTATTTTGGAAACATGCAGATTGCACAGAATACCTATTCCATCAAGTCGGTCTCCGAAGCTATGTACCTGCGCAATCAGATTCTGTCCGACTTTGAGCTTGCCATCATTACCAGAGATTTTGATGAAAGACAGATTTTTCTGGATACTGTGATCGTAGGCGGCGGACCTACCGGTGTAGAACTCGCCGGAGCTTTGGCGGAAATGAAAACCTATATTTTGCCTAAAGATTATCCGGAACTCAGAGCAGAGGAAATTGACATTTACCTTATTCAGGGAACAGATCAGCTGCTGCAAGGGGATGTCCGCCAATGCAGGAGCTGCGGCAGAAAAGTTTTTGACAGGTATGGGGTAAAGGTAATCAAAATGCCATTGTCACTGACGTCAGAGATAATATGGTGTACCTCAATAACGGACAGACTATTCAGGCGGGTAAAGTCATCTGGGCTGCCGGAGTGAAAGCCAAGGTAATACCCGGACTGGAGGCTAGTGTACTGGATAAATCAGGTCGGTATATCGTGGACAGGCAGCACAGGGTGTCAGGGTATGAACATATCTATGCCATAGGGGATGTGGCCATCATACGTACAGAAAAATATCCCAATGGTCACCCGCAGGTAGCTCAGGCAGCTATGCAGCAGGCGACCCATCTGGCGGGAATCCTGATATCCGGTAAACCTACGGATTTTGAGTATGTGGACAAAGGGTCTATGGCTACCATCGGCAGAAATAAAGCAGTGGCTGATATCGCCCGACTGCATATGAGCGGATTTTTTGCCTGGGTGATGTGGCTCTTCGTACATCTGCTCTACATTATCGGAGTGAAAAACCGTTTTTTTGTATTTATGAACTGGGTCTGGAATTATTTTACCTATGATCAATCGCTGAGGCTTATCCTGAGGGCACAACGCAAAAGTTGATAGTTTAAGAGGTCTGGAATCGCAAAGCCTCTGAATATGCACGGATAATAAAATTCAAAGCAATCCGGAGGCTACTTTTCAATGCCGGAATACTTTCTGTACACAGCACGGTATCCAAAAAGTCTTGCTATCGGTGCTACTGTATTCATCAGTATATTTTGCACCCATTCAGGTGTATCTGTCACATATGACTTACTGTTTGGATATTTTAAAGAAGCGAGTTGCTGCAGGAGACCATACTGCCCGTTTTTACTTTTACCATCAGCTGCCAAACCTGTCAGGGTTTCAATCAGATGTTCAAAATCCGGAGCAGGTGTTACAGTATGTAAATATATTAGGGGCTCCGGTTGATCATTAAAGTGATTATGAGGGATGTTTTTAGGCAATACGATTTTTTCTCCGACGCCAACAGACATGTGTTGATCATTTGAAATAATGGTAAGCTGTCCTGATATCACTTTAAAACTTTCATCCTGATACACCTGATAATGGATAGGAACAAGCAGTCCACGGGAACAAATGGTCGCCTTCATCACCAGTTTACTGCCATGGGTTTTTTCAGATGTTTCAAGGAATTCATAAGTATCTCCGTTTGTGGGATTAGTAAGGATCTGTCCTTTGTTTGACAAGTCAGATATATTTAAGTTTTGTATGGACTGCAAATTTCAATTTTATGCGGGAATACATCTTATTTTTTTTTAGAAATCAGTAAAGTAATACATCTTTGCCAGCGCATGTCATCTAAGGTTTAGTACAATTTGATACATATGCCACTCTCTTCAAGATAATAAAGCTAATCAAACCTTACAGGTTTCCAGAAACCTATAAGGTTTTAAGCTCAACTGCTATATATTTGTATCACAATGCGTCAGAATATCACCTACAATCATCTCAATCTCCCCGTCACCGGCACTGGAGGTGAACGAGGCTGTTCGAGCCATACGAAATGGCTCGTGGCCGAAGTGAAACGAAGCTATCGCCCCGCAACCCGATGCAAAATCGGGAGAGGAGCGATTAGCGGAGTCAAAACACTTTGTGCGACAGCCAAAGTGCTTTTGCGGGAGATAACCAATACCTACGATGCATCAGGCAGGAAATGGCAAAGCACAGTAGGAGGAGTGACCACCACATACTTTGGCGACATAGAATACGAAGGCAATGCCATCAAAATGATATATCATGAAGATGGCCGTATAGAAAGGCTGACCAATGGAACTTAGGAGTATCAGTACTACATTAAAGATCATACGCCACGGCGCACAGGCTTAGGCAATGTACGGGTAGTATTCAAATCCGGTCCTACACTCATCTCAGAGCATCATTATTATCCATTTGGTCTGGCGCTGGAAGGCAACTTCTTCACTTCAGGCACAAATCAACAATACCGCTACAATGGCAAGGAGCTGTATGGAGCAGGTTTGGGATGGTATGACTATGGGGCCAGATATTATGTGTACCACTCCCCAAAGTTTGAACCAAAAATTAGGTTAAGTAAGTTAATTTTTTTTGTGAATAAAATGTTTTTCATGCTACTTGTTTACTACTAATTTGATGGTATCGATCATTGGGTTTTTGTTTGGTTGTATGGTGGATTTTCTCGTGGTAGTAAGCGATATGGTTTTGAACTCCCCTCAAGAGTTCAAGACCATTATCGCTGGGGCTTAAGTAGATGTGCTCCGTTTTTAATGTCTTCCAAAATCTTTCAATCCAGGCATTATCCGTGGCCCTTCCTTTACCATCCATCGATATTTGTATCCCTTCATTGGCCAAATATTCATTCCACAAACTTGATGTATACTGGGTTCCCTGATCCGAATTGATGATTTGAGGCTTTCCATATTGCCTGATCCCTTCCTCCATGACTTCTATACACCACTTTGTGCTCATCGTGTTACTGATGCCAAAGCTCATGATCTTCCTGCTGTATACGTCTATAAAAGCTGTGAGATACATAAATCCCTTTTTCATGGGGATATATGTGATGTCTGTGCACCAAACCTGATTGGGACTGTCGATATTCAGATGTCTTAACAAATAAGGCTTAATATACACAGTCTGTCCTGTTTTGCTCAGGTTTTTCTTCCTGTACAGGGTTGTTCTTCCCATCAGATTAAATAGTCGCCTGATTCGCTTAGGGCCAACCTTGAAGCCTTTATCTCTCAGGTAATATACAATCGACATGACTCCCTCGGTAGGGTGGTCTATCAGATGTTGGTCAATGATTGCCATCATCTTCAGATTTTCTTGCTTTTCCCCAACAGGGTTGTAGTAGAGATTACTTCGACTGATACCCAGCAATGTGCATTGCCTGCGTATCGAGATCTTGGTGTTAGCTATTTCTACCATCTGTGCCCTTTGTTTCATATCCCAAGTTTCCTGCAACTTTTTTTTAAAAAATCGTTCTCCACCTTCAACTGGCCTATTTAGGCATACAGCTTCTCTACATCTACCTGATCCTCCTTCTTTGCAGCACAATCCCTGTCAAACACCATCGCCATATTTTCTAAAAACTCTGATTTCCACTTGGATATTATTACTGCATTGATTTCAAACTCCTTAGACAATTCAGCCAAGGTCTTCTGATTTTTAATGGCTTCCAAGGCAACCTTAGCCTTAAATGAAGCACTGAATTTGCGTCTGCTTTGCTTTGTCATAATGGTCAAATTTAAGATTATTTTTTAACTTAACCATTGGTCTGATTTGGGGGGTGGTACTGAGAAGAGATGATTGAATTTTATTCTGAAAAAGGAAATTAGATGTTTTTTAACAAATTTACTTTTATGGTAACTTAATATATGAATAAGGAAACGAATTAAGCTACCAATCATCTTCATTTATGGTATTACCTAAGTGATCTACATATAAATCAATTATTGAATCCAATTCCTTATTTAGTTGACTCATCATTGCAATTACTTTCTCCTTCGCAGGTCCTAAGCAGTTAATATTTCCTGTAGTTGGACAATTTTTTCCTGTAAAAGGATGAATCAATTTAGGTTCACATTTTAATGAAGTTAAATATGCTCGGTCACAAAAAACATCACGAATTGAAACCTTTACTTTATTATCCTTAATTTTAAAAGTTAAAGTGTAACTGTAAATGTAGTTATAGGTATTTAACCATGCAGTTATTTTTTGATGACTAATCCCTTTTATAAGTATATTACCTGCTTCTTTATCATCATTCTGTATAACATGATTAGCAGAGTTCCAATTTGAAGCTATGAACATTTTAGTACTTGAATAAATTTGGTCTTTATTTAAGTTTAGAGAATCAATAATCTCGTCCCAAATAAAGTTATCTTGTGAATTTGAAATATTAGCGACCACAAGAAAAAGAGTAAATAATAGAGATTTTTTCATTTTTTTAATTTTATAAATTGAAAAGTACTGTAAATAAGTATAACATCAAATATATTCACATTAAAATCAAATTTAATAACTTAAGGCTTCATGTGTGTAAAAACATTATAGATTATATCTTTGGCTGCTTGAAAAAGTTAAAAAAAAGGATTGAAATTATTAAGAATTAAACCTAAAAAAAATTAAATTTTAAAAGATAGTCTGGTCACAGACCAAGGCTATCGAAATCAGAGCTCAATACTCTGAAGGAAAAAGGACAGTGGTATAGGATCTGTCATACTTAGTGATAATGCTGATCTTACTCTCTAAACCATATAAACCTGATGTAATATGATACACTGAAAAGAGCCTGCCACCATCCTGCAGAGCTGCATCATCAGTACAGCAATCTCCCCAATCTCCCTGAAAATGCCGGCCAATGGATGAACTTACAAAAGTGAAAAATGGAGGATTCTCACAACCGGCATCAAAAATACTCATGGACTGAACCAACTGGCCGGGTTAGAAAGCTAAATTTAGAGTAGCCATAATAGAAAAATGAAAAATGAGAAAATGGTGTGCAGCTCACTCAGCTACGCCAACAGGTGCAATGCCAGCAGCGTAAGGGGATGATTTCATTCAAGGTGGAACGCCTGAAAGGCGCAAGCGAGGGTTTAGAGAATTGCAGACTTTGCATATATTAGACCCGAAGCTACCTTAGTGCCTGTATTGTGTGGTATTTATTATTGGAATATATTTTTTAACCCACATTGCAGGCCAAAAGTTAATAAATAGCAAAAACAAGATAAAAATCAATAAAAAATTGGCAGAATTTTGCGCAACATATTGATTATCAATAGCAGGTTTGATTGTAGGGCCCCGATTTGAGCTTTGTGAGCTGGATGCAATACGCGAAATTTGCGTCATGTATCTAAAAGTGGTTTTCAAGCGATATGATAAGAGTGGCCATAGGGTGATGGAATACCGTATGGTAGAGAGTTATCGCAGTGGTGATACCATCAAGCAACACAATATACTTCATCTTGGCAACCTTGCCGAGTTACCCGATGCTGAGCAGAAGAAAGAACTAGGCAAACGTATTGATGAAATTGTAAAGCAAAGGCTAAGCAGCCAACTGAATTTTATGCAAAGTTCAGATGAAAAGATTGAACATCTGGCGCAAAAATTTGCCCAAGAGATTATTGAGAAAAAGAGAATTGATACCAACGTTTCGCACAATTATGAATTAGTCAATACAGATACCATCAGCAACCACGATGTAGTAGAGATTGGCGCAGAATGGATGTGTCATCAGGCACTCAATCAACTACATTTAGATGAAATACTGCAGGATTGTGAATTTAGTGAAGATGAAAGACGATTAGCATATACCCATATTATCAGTCGTGCAGTACATCCGGCGTCAGAATTGGCTACATGCCAATGGATTAAACAAAATTCAGGAGTATGTGAACTTACCCATTATCCCGTAGATAAAATCACCAAGGATAAGCTCTACGGAATAAGTCATAAGTTGTACGAACACAAAAGCAAGATAGAAAGTCGTCTGAGTACAAAGACCAACGAGTTATTTGATCTGGACGATAAGATCATGATATATGACCTGACCAACAGCTACTATGAGGGACAAATGGCAAAAAGCACAATGGCCAGATATGGCAGGAGTAAAGAAAAGCGCAGTGATGCAAAGCTTGTGGTACTGGCCATGGTGGTCAATGAGCAGGGATTTATCAAGTATTCACAAATCTATGAGGGTAATACATCAGACACCCAGACATTAAAAGACTTAGTGGCACAACTCAGTACTCATACATCCGGACAAGACAGGAAACCCATAGTGGCAATAGATGCCGGTATTGCGAGTGAGACTAATCTGCAGATGCTCAAATTCCACGGATATGATTATTTATGTGTCTCCAGATCAGCAATGACCCGATATAGTGTCGATGACTCTAAGTCTCCGGTAAGCTTGAAAGATAACAAAAATCAACAAATCAGTTTACAGCAAGTACTGGTGAGAGGATGTACAGACACTTATGTAGAGGTGCATAGCTACAGTAAAGAGAACAAGGAGCGTTCGATGAATGAACAATTCAGACAAAGGTTCGAAGCCGGTTTGAAACAAATACAAAGCAGTCTGACTAAACCTCGGGGAGTAAAGACAGTATCAAAAGTATATGAGAGATTGGGCAGATTGAAACAAAAATATCCGAGCATAAACCGATATTACCAAATAGAACTGAGTGAAGAAGAGGGCAAAGTGCAGTCTATAACCTGGAAGGTATTAAATATGCCGGCCATTGAAGGTAAATATCTGCTTCGTACCACATTGAATACGACGGAAGAAAAAATTCAGTGGAAAATATATAATACCATTCGGGAGATAGAATCCACATTCAGGACCTTAAAGACCGACCTGGATTTAAGGCCCATCTACCATAAGAGTGATAAAGCATCTCAGGCACATTTACATCTGGGTATCCTTGCCTATTGGGTCGTAAATACCATCAGATATCAATTAAAGAAAAAAGGAATCCATAAACAGTGGAAGCATTTGGTACAGCTAATGAACACACACAAAATAGTCACAACCCGGCTGGAGTGTGCAGAGGACAAAGTAATCCATATCAGAAAATTCAGTGTACCCACCAAGGAAGTAAAAAATATTTATGAGAGCCTGAAATTTAAAACAAAAGCATTCAATCAGAAAAAAGTTGTAGTGACCCCAAATGTAACCAAAGAAAATGTAAACTCTGAAAATCAGAAATTTAGCTCAGCATAGCTGCAATGTGGGTTAATCAATAAAAATTGAAAAGCCTTGCAGAGACGCTTGGGCTTTTTGATTTTCCAAAACAGCAAGTAAAACGGAGTTTAGGAGTTGCCAAAAAGGCAAAAAATATTTTTAGACCAATTCCAAACTCTCAATCATATCGGCAAGCTCGTTTGGTTTTAGGTCAGCTTTTTCGCTTTTGTCGTAAATGGTAAGGAGATAAATTGTTTCCGATTCAATGTACAGATAAGTGATAACCCTTGCCCCACCACTTTTGCCCTTGCCTTTGCTACCAACGCCAAACGAATTTTATAGCAGTTAGTTACCAATAAAAGTACCAGTTTCGGGGTTGGCGGTAATCCCTGCAATCAGTTCAGCAAACTCATTTTTGAGCGATGGAAATTTTTTAGCCAGTCGTTTGAGTTCTTTCTCAAAGCGATGGGTAGGAATATTGTTATAGCTCATTGAGTAAATCTTGAGCCGTTTTTAGTTTTATTTTGCCTTTTTTATGCATGCGTACTTCTTCAGCGGCTTCTTTGAGGTCATCCCATAAATCAACTGATGCATCGCTCATGGGCTTTACCTTTTTTACAAAAGTAAGGCTCTTTAATACTTTCATTGTAAAAGTAGCTTCATTATCAGGTATATCAACTAAAACTTTCAATGTCAAAAATTTTAAATGGTTATGCTCATTGCGTTACTTAACGCTTATTTTAGGCGTTTGTAGGCAATGGCGGTATCTATCATATTGCATAAAGAATTTTTTTTGTACTTCGTCAAGTTCTTTTAATAAACGTAACTTTTGAAAAAACGGTTCATTTTGTAATGTCCTAAAATTAGCTGACGGATTAAAAAAGGTGCATTCCGCAGATAAGACCTGATTAATTTGAAGATATGAACGACTCCATCTGTAAAAAGCAGTAGTCCTTATATAACTTCAAAGCTTTCATCCTGATACACCTGATAATGGATAGGAACAAGCTTTCCACGGGAACAAATGGTCGCCTTCATCACCAGTTTACTTCCATGGGTGTTTTCAGCTGTTTCAAGGAATTCATAAGTATCTCGGTTTGTGGGATTAGTAAGGATTTGTCCTTTTGTTTACCGTTTTAGTAAATCATAATTTTTGAAGATGTCAGAAATTATATAACCAGCTATTTTTCACAAAAAAGAAAGGGAGCCTGATATTACAGACTCCCCCTTTTAATATTTGACTGATAATCAGAATTAAAACATAATAAACTTCGACCTTCCTCCGCATCTCGCCTTTCCGAAGTAACCAATACCCCAGTTAAACTCAAAAACCAGCCCTGCGAAGGCAATATTGGATGTTTTATAGCCATTGGCATAGACAGACGCATCTCTCAAAGGTGCATGGGTTTCCTTGCCGGAAGCTGCTACAAAGTCAGTAAAGGCATATTCAAATCTCAGCCCCAGTATGCCTGTAAATCTGCCATCATTACCCAGTACATTGGCACCAAAACCTATAACCCCTGAAAATACATTGGAGTTGTACTCCGAAGTCCTTTCTCCTCCTCCGCTTATGTTGTCTTCGACCTTGCTGATAAAAGATACCTTGGGCCCTATTTCAAAGTAGCCCAGGTTTTTGGCATTTCTGAACAGTGCATAAATGTCGGTGGATTTCCAGCTTACTTCAGCCAGTCCGGTCTGGCCTGTCCTTTCAAACTCCTGCTTTGCAGAGGCTCTCATGATATCAATGGCGATACCGTTATATCCAAAATTGATATCAATTTTACCTCCGTAGGAAAGACCGGTAGATATTTTATAATCATAGTTGCTGGCATCTGCTATGGCTGCATTGTACAAACCTGCTGCACCATATTGTACTTTCAATCCGGTATCAAACCATACAATCTGTTTCTGGGCGCTCATAAGAGATAGGGCAAATATACCTGCCACGGTAAGTAAAAAGTGTTTCATATACGATTTTATTAAATGTTTTGTAAATCGGCTGCAATATAAAAAGTATTGCTGACTAAATGCCACAAGCCAGCTTACATATCTGCTGTTTTTTTCATATTATCCGCATGAATTGCCATCATGGCAGGATTATCGATATAGTTTTTATATATGAATCTTTTCACTTTTTCCTGGTCTGCACCTTCACGTAGCATCTGCAGATACTGCATATCATTCTGTAGTCTTCGTTCCATCTCCTTTCTGTCTGTGGCAATGTCTCCATGGCCGGGTATCAGCAGTGTCACCTCACCGGATTGAATGATTTTTTCAGCCGTACGCAGGGTATGGGCATAATCGTTGATACTGTAATCTATCATGGGGATTTCAATATTGCTCAGATAATCTCCGGCTACCCAAAGCCTGAGTTCCGGAATAACTGTGAAGATTCCGTCACGGTTATGTCCGGGAGTCTGGTGAAATTGCAGACTGTTCCTGCCCAAATGGAGACTTTCAGGATTGCCACTGATCACAATATCTATTTCCGGATAGGCAGTTTCATAAGACCTCCGGATATAAAAATTGTGGTCAAATTCCCGGATCTGCTTTAATATGCTTTCTTTTCTGGGATTATTGACAAAGGCTTCAGAAGCAATGGCAGTGCTATCTCCAAAAGCCTTCCATCCGATGATGTGGTCATAGTCTGAATGGGTAAAAAGCAGGTAAAGCTTTCGGTCACCGATATGATTGTGGAGAAATGCAGCGATATACCCGATTTCAAGGACAAGCCAGTTGGGATCGACAAGCAACACGGCATCCTCCAATTGTATGATAGTACTCGTGGTCCGGTACAGGGCACTTTCAAAAACAGTGCAGTAATGGTTTTGATACTGAATTTTCATAGGCAAAAAAAAAAGGTGGCTCCGGGCCACCTTCTATGATTATTATTTTTCAAGTTCGGCCAATATCCTGTCGGCCTTAAACATATACTTCAATGCAGCATAAATACCGCCCGCATGCACTGAAACGGTACGGTTGAACTCATCGTCAAAAATAAAGTTGCCCGGCAAAGACTCAATATTTCCATCAAATGCAAGTCCTACTACTTCTCTGTTTTTATTGACCACAGGACTACCGGAGTTACCTCCTATGATATCATTGGTGGATACAAAATTGAAAGGAGATTTCAGCAATTCCATAGAAGGATTTTTCCATCTCTCGGGCAACGACCACGGGAAGGTCATCTTATGTGAATAATATCGGTCATAAAGACCGAAGTAGGTAGTGGATACAGGCGCTGTTGTACCATTGTAATCATATCCCTTTACTACCCCGTCTGAAATCCTGAGGGTAAAGGTGGCATCCGGTGGCAGCTTGTCTCCATACACCTGAAAGACCTGATTGGCAATTTTGGCTTCGAGTGCCTGTCGGGCAGGGGTACTTTCCTGAAAAAGCTTGCTGGCATCTTTAAATTTGTTGACGAGCACTCTTGCCATCTCCAGCAAAGGGTCATCGTTTTTATGCATCCTGTGCTCTTTGGCAAAATATTTTTCCACTTTTTTGCTGTCGGTAAAATCGGTCTGCCTGTACATGTAGTCAAGTGTCTGGGCTATCGTTTTTTTGCCTGTTATTTTGCTCAGGGTCATATCTCCCGAATATATATCTGCCTCAATTTCGCTGAAAAGCAGGGCAAGCATTTCCCGCTCTTTGGCATCATTCAATGCGGGGAGTTTGTCCATTATGGATGCTTTGAGCTTGTCTTTTTTAGCCTGATCATCGTTGTTGGCTACCATAGCTTCATAGTTGACTAAGTCATGCATCAGCATAAATATCCTGCCTCTCAGCGGTGAGGGGCTCAGGTGTGTGATTGCCCAGCCATTGGGATTGAGCACCTTGTACATATCTGCCATTTCGTCCCAGTATTTGAGTCCGGGAGATTTTGCTCTGATACTGTTTTCCATTTCCACTTTCCGGTTAAAAAGCATGGTGTCTCTCAATCCTTTTACAATACCTCCGAAAGCCTTCATGGAATTGGCTACATTGGCAATCTGATTGAGCAGTTCCTGTGCTTCGTATTCTTTGGAAGGGTCATTTTTGATTTTGTCATACTCTTTGTTGAGCATGTCATTGCGGTTTTTCAGAAAACGGTAAGAAAATGGATATCTGTAATCTCTGTCATACTGCAATTGGGCTACAGTCCGGTATCTTTCGGTTCGGCCCGGATTGCCCACTACAAATACAGGCTCACCTTCACCAGCACCATTTTTATTGAATTTCAGGTAGTTGGCACTGGTATTGAGCGGTTTACCCTCCTCATCGTATGCTCTCCAGAAAGTAGCATCCAGATTGTATCTCGGATAAGTAAAATTGTCGGGATCTCCGCCGAAGAAACCCAGATCGAGCCTCAGGTATCCATACCAGCCTGATATCATTATATCTTTTATATCCGTAGATGGAAAATTTGCCGCCGCTGTAAAAAGTCACCGTTTGCAGTCTCAGTCCTTTCCAGCCTTCCTTTTCACTGTACATCTTACGTGCCTCATCCAGTGCCGATTTTTGCAGTTCTGCAAGTTCGGTATCGTTTTTTGCAATTTTTGTTTTTTCCTTGACAAATGCAGTGATATCCTCTGCCAGGATCATCTGCTCTACAAACAGGCCTTCCGCTTTTCTTTCGTCTGCAAGTGTAGCCGCATAAAATCCGTTTTTATCAAAATTTTCACCCTCTTTCTGGAGATTGGTTACCACATCTCTGGAGCAGTGATGATTGGTCATGATGAGGCCATCCGGTGATATGAAGGAGGCACTGCACCAGGTAGCAAAGCGAAGGGCTGACTTGCGTACATGGTCAAACCACTCATCCTTTACATCCATATTGTACTGTTCCTTAAACCAGGATTTGGGTGGATTTTCAAAAGTCCACATCTTACCAAAATCGTAGGGACTTGCTTTCTTCTGCCCGAAAATACCGGTACTGATAAGTATAAGGGCTGCAACTAACTTTAATGATTTCATTTGCTTGAATTTTTTTTAAAAAAGTGCTCCAAAATTATCCCATTATCCAATATTTAATATGTTTTTTGTAAATATTTGCAAGCTAAATTTTGAGTTGATAAATATCAGTGTTAAAAATATACTAAAAATCTTGCAGCTATTAAGTGTCAAAAGTTATCTTTGCGGACATTTTTTAATTATCAAACCTAAATAGTGAATATCATGAAAGCGATGAGAAACCTTTTATTGGCAGTAATGGTCATATCTTTGGGTGCATCGTGTGTGAGCAAAAAGAAACTTGCTGATGCAGAGGCAGCCCTCGAAGCCCAAAAAACTTTATTGAGACAATGTGAAGAAAGAAACCGGGATCTTGAAGCACAATTGCTGGATGCTAACAAAAAGCTGTCCGATTGCACTACCAAGCTCACTTCAACACAGCAGGAACTGAACAATGCAAACGCCAAACTGAAACTGGCTCAGGAGCAACTTGACCTGCTGAAAAACAACAACAAGAGTTTGCTGGATCAGCTCGCCGCCCTCCAGGTAATAAGCAAGGCAGGTGCTGAAAGTATCAATAAGTCACTCGAAGCCATCAATCAGCAAAGCCAGTACATCAAGGATCTTACCAAGTCCATGCAGTACAAGGATTCTGTAAACCTTGCCTTAGTGATGAATCTCAAGAGGTCTCTCAGCGACTTCAATGATCAGGATGTAAATATCGAGGTAAAGAAAGGGGTAGTATATATCTCATTATCAGACAACATGTTGTTTAATTCAGGCTCCGCTGTGATTAAGCCGGCTGCTGAAAAAGTACTGAGCAAGATAGCTTCTATACTGAATGATCAGAAAGAGCTCGATATCCTGGTAGAAGGACATACTGACAATGTTCCAATCAGCACTGAATGTATCGCTGACAACTGGGATCTGAGTGCCAAGAGAGCTACTTCAGTGGTAAGAGCATTACAGACCAAGTACAAAGTGGCTCCTGAAAGAATGACTGCAGGAGGTAGATCTGAGTATGTAACCAAAGCTCCCAACACTACTGCTGCCGGCAGAGCACAGAACAGAAGAACTGAAATCATCATCCTGCCTAAACTGGATGAATTCTTCAAGTTGCTGGAGGCTCCTGCACAGAAGTAATATTTCATAAATCAAGATAAAACAAAGGCTTCGGGTCAGGTGATCCGAAGCCTTTGCTTTTTCATGTCAATTCATTTCTGAATATTAAAAAAGAATGCTACCTTTCGGCTACGAGACCAAAACAGTAAATTTATGAATGTATTCTTCGTAAGTGCCGAATGTTATCCTGTGGCTAAAGTCGGTGGACTTGCCGATGTGGTAGGATCCCTGCCCAAATACCTGTCAAGAATAGGGGTAAATACCAGTGTGGTCATGCCCGGCTATGATATGCCCTGGTTTGAAGGGAAATTGTACAAACTGGCCTTTCAGGGTAATTTTCATTTAGGTGGAGAATACCTTTATTTTGAAGTCCGGTATTATATTGATAATCCTTTGGGTTTTCCGTTTTATACCATCAATATTCCAGGCAAATTTGACCGTTTCGGTGTATATGCAGGAAAAAACGGGCATTATTTTGGTGACGAGATAGAGCGAAATATATCCTTTCAAAGGGCATTCCTTATCTGGATGCGGGACAGTCAGGTGCCGGCAGATGTAGTGCATTGCCATGACCACCACACCGGACTCATCCCTTTTATGATGCAGCATTGCTATGAGTTCAGGGCTTTGAGCCATATACCTACCGTATTTACCATTCATAACGAAAGATATCAGGGTGCTTTCAGCTGGAGTAAGTCTTACCTTTTGCCCCAGTATGACAACTGGAAAACTGGTCTGCTGGACTGGAACAATACCATCAATCCATTGGCCAGCGCCGTAAAATGTGCCTATAAAGTTACCACAGTTTCCCAAAATTATCTCAATGAGCTTACCTACAATTCCTTCGGACTGGAGTCGCTGTTCAGGTCAGAATACTGGAAGTGTACCGGCATCCTGAATGGTATTGATACTGAGGTGTGGGATCCCAAAACAGATGAGATGCTCGAGTACCGGTTGGAGGATGATCCCATAGAATTCAAACTAAAGAACAAAGAGGCTTTGTGCCGGAAAGCAAAACTGGATCCTGAATTGCCTCTGTATGGATTCATCGGCAGACTGGTACACGAAAAAGGGGCGGAGTTTATAGCAGGCCTGGCTGATACCTGGCTTTCCAGGCACAGAAATGTAAGTTTTGTGATTTTGGGCACAGGAGACAAGGCTATAGAGCATGCCATTCAGACGGTATCTCACAGACATCCGCATCACGTAGCCTGCATGCTGGCATACAACGAAGCCCTGGCTCACCAGATTTATGCTGCCTGCGACTACCTTCTGATGCCATCCAGAGTAGAACCCTGCGGCCTGAACCAGATGTTTGCCATGCGGTATGGTACCCTGCCTATTGTAAGGGCTACAGGTGGTCTGAAGGACAGTGTGGTCGATGTCAGTATAGAGGGTGGGGTAGGATTTACCTTTGATCATATGGATTTTGAACAGATGCTGCACGGTATAGGCAGAGCGTATGATGTATATTATGCAAGGGATTTTAAAAATGCTACTGTCAAAAGGGCTATGGCACTTGATTTTTCGTGGGATACTTCGGCTCAGAAATACAAGGAAGTGTACAGCTGGGTTGTGTAGGAGATAGATTTTGATGGAATGCTTTCGTGGATTTTTCTCAGGCAGCTTTTTTAATTTGATTGTATTCAATGCAGATTCCAGCCGGACAGTGTTTTCATCAGGAGGTACCAGAAAGCTATTACTACAATAGCTGTTACCAGATATCTGAAGTAAGATTTGGGTACTCTGGAGGGTTCAATCCATTCGGCCAAAAGTGAAATCAGCAGTATTCCGGTCAAAATGGGTATGAAAACAAGCGAAAGCAAGTGGGCTATATATTCATTCACTATCCAAAGTATGACAATGAGAATACTGAGAGCGAGGACAAATTCTTTGAAGTATGTCATGATAACATACAAAACAGCCCTGAAAGCAAATAGTTAGGTCGTGAGATGAAGTTTCCTGAAGGTAATAACCGATATCTGATTTTCCGAATCACGGCAAAAAGTTTTATTTTTAGTGCTTACACGCGGATATTTAATTTTAAGCAATAACCTGTTGAAAATATATAATTTATGAAATTTGTTGTATTCAGTACCAAAGCTTACGATAAAGAATATTTTGAAAAATTCAATCAAGATTATAAGCATGAAATTACCTGGTTTGAAACGGCATTGAATGCAGATACTGCTTATCTCTGCCGGGGACATAATGCCATTTGTGTATTTGTAAATGATAAGATGGATAGAAAAACCGTCGAAATACTTTATGAAAACGGCATAAGGTTGATTGCTCTCCGCTGTGCCGGTTTTAACAATGTGGATACGGAAGCAGCACGTCAGTATGATATAAAAATTGTGCGGGTACCGGCGTATTCTCCGGAGGCGGTGGCGGAGCATACCGTAGCTCTTATTCTTACTTTAAACCGAAAAACCCATAAAGCGTACAACAGAGTAAGGGAGGGTAACTTTTCGCTTAAAAATCTGATAGGTTTCAATCTTTATGGTAAAACTGTCGGGGTCATAGGTACCGGTCAGATCGGAGCTGCATTTGCCGGCATCATGCTTGGTTTTGGGTGCAGGGTTTTTGCTTATGATGTCAGAGAAAATGAGCGGTTGAAATCCCGGGGAGTAGAATATCAGGATTTCTGTACCTTACTCAGCGAGTCCGATATCATTTCGCTTCATTGTCCGCTGAATGCTGAAACCCATCATATGATCAATTCGGAGGCACTCCGGATGATGAAAAACGGAGCTATGCTGATCAACACCGGCAGAGGTGCCCTGATCCGTACCAAAGACGTGATTAAAGCATTGAAGAGTGGTAAATTAGGTTATCTTGGGATAGATGTCTATGAGCAGGAGGAGCATTTGTTTTTCAATGATTGGTCGTCAAGCATCATACTGGATGATGATATCAGCCGTCTGCTTACTTTTCCCAATGTACTTATCACTTCACATCAGGCTTTTCTGACCCATGAAGCGCTGGAGCAGATAGCCGTGACCACACTGGAGAATATCTCTGATTTTGAAAATAATCTTCCACTAAGAAATGAAGTGATACTCTGAATTTTTACACGGATGATGTACGCTCTATCCGAGCAGTCCGGATTTAAGTTTTGAGGAAGAGTACGCCACAATCCCACCTTCCATGGATATCTCGCCGGTAGATACTTTATAAGTCAGGATATTTTCAATATTTACAATGTAGGATTTGTGTACTCTTTTCATTTTGTCCACCTCTGTAAATTCAAGCATCCAGTCTTTCAGTGTACGGGTTACCAATATTTTTTCTCCATTTCTCAAAAGAATGGTCGAATAGTTACTGTCCCCTTTGATAGCACAGATATCTCTGATCTGTAGCATACGCTTGATACCTTTGTGATGAATGATTACCAACTCTTTTTTTGACACAGTTGGTATCGTCTGTTTTTGAGCCATTTGAAGCTGTGATTCGAGCTCAAGGATTTTATCCTGCAATCGCTGCAGTTCAGACTGCAGAGCAAGATATTCACCAACAGGTATATGTCGAACGGCCGTCACGGTGATAGATTTTTAGTTTTTCTGGACCTGAGTGGACCCCGGAATTTCAAGTAATGCATCCGTTCTGACCTCAATCACCGCTTTATCAGTCGCATTATTGACATCCTGGAAATCCACATCCAGTATTTTAACAGTTTTATTGGCCAGGATACTTATACCATAACCAGTGGTAATCCCGCTGAAATTTACGGTAATCTCAGGCTTTTGAGTGGCACTCAGACCTTTGATGGTGACACTTTTATAAATGTCAAGATAATCAGTCAGCAAGGTGCTTTCTACCGGAGGTACAGCTTCCTGATCGTAGGTAATGATCCCTCCTTCCACCACACAGTCTATGGCTGCCCGAAGTGTACCGGCTCCATCATTGGCTGTATTGGTGACAATGACCCGGCCTATTTCATATACGGTAATGGTTTTACTCACTTCTGCGGCAGTGATGAGCAGCGGCAGGCCCGTGGGGCTGTTTTCGGCACTTACAAAAATCAGCCCTTCTACATTCAGGTCTTCAGGAAGATTGACATATTGTAGAAATACCGGTGCGAGCGGGTCTGTTACATCATAGACTATCACATCTCCGGTGCGCTCCAACCCGATGAATGCATAGCTCCTGCCTCCTATACTGCCTATGGCGACACCTTCCGGTTCTGCCCCTTTATTATCACTGCGGGTATCAAAGCTTGCTGCGGTTCCCTCAGAGTTGTGGAGCTGTGGGGTTCTGTTTTTAAGGGTGGTCTCGATGGCATTGCCGCTGTCATATACCTGCGTGCCTCCGGCATTCCATATAGAAAAAGACCTGGCACCAAACATATGTATTTCGTCATAAAATCCGTCATCATTGGTATCGCCGGTAGCTCTTGTCACCTGCAGCCTTCCGAGATTGGCATTCATTTTAAGTGTTGCTGCATCAGGAAATACCGAAGCATCCAAAGGATAGGAGGCATTGTTGACCCTGATTTCTTCATTAAATCCGGGATATGCATCTCTGGAGTCTCCTTCGTTGGCGGTGATATAATACACATTGTTGCCTGTAGTGTATGCTGCAATGGCATCCGGCTGATACATGCCTTTGACAGGCCAGTTCTGCATATTGATACCTCCATCCTGATCACTTGCATCAAAACTGTTGCCCGGAGCATTCATATCTTTCAGTCCGAGTGGTACTATCTGGGTGATCGTTGCTGAAGCTATGTCGAGTATGGCAAAGGCATTGTTTTCCTGTAAAGTAATCATGGCTGTGCTTCCATCCGGCGATACAGCAATATATTCGGGTTCGAGATCCTGTGCTACGCTTGCTCCCGGACCGAAGATCCGCACACCGGCGGCCTTGAGTGTAGCCAGCTGACTATTGAATGCAGTAAATCCGGCTATCTGTACGGTGGCGCTCATCACTCCTCCGGAGATGTCAATGATGCTCACCGAACCTTCGGGATCAAAGGAATCCATCATACCATAACTGTTGGGCTCGCCTTCATCAGCGGTCAGGACTTTTGATCCATCCGGTGTAAAAGTCAGCATGTCGGGCAGGTATCCCACATTAACGGAATTCAGATAAGTACCGTCTGCTGCATTGTAAAAGGCTACAATTCCCGGATTTTGGGCATTGGTTGAGCTGTTTTTGATAGCGTAAGCCACAGCCACGAGATTGTTTTTTACTGCTACACTGTTGGGTTCGGCGACAAAGCCGGAAGGTGGAGCAAAACCGGGTGACAATATTCCGATATAATTCAGACTTCCGGTAGCTGTCATCTGGTACATTTCTGTATCGGTGGCTGCTACCACATATAGTCTGTTACTGCCAGGATGAAAGGCCGGAATTTCTGCACCTATGGTACTTGCAGCGTTACCCACTTTACGCAGGAAGCTGCAGTCATTATTTCTGATAGTGATGTTTACACTGTTTACAGTCCCGATCTGCAATCCGGAGCTCACCGATACAATGGATACTACTGCTGTCTCAGTAGTTTCGTGTACGGCATCGTCAGCTACTGTAAAAGTCACTGTGCCTGTAGTCTGTCCGTCAGGTATGGTAATGGTGGCAGATGAGAGATAATAATCACCGGCTGTAATACCGGTACCTCCGACAGATAAGCTGATGCTTTGGGTACCCGATACCGGAGCTTCAGTAGTAGCGGTGATGGTAATGGTAGTGGCATCAGCTTCAGTGCCCATACTGCTGTCGGCACTCAGATTTACATTGGTAGGTATGGGTGTTTCTCCGGGATAACTTTCAAATTTTACATTGTCAAATCTCCAGGTACCTCCGGTGGCCACATTCGTGGGTGTCTGTGTTTGTCTGAATTGACCGGTATTCTGGTAATGTGCGGCGACTATCCTCACTCCAAAGTTGGAATTATTATTCACTGCGGATATTCCGGAGAAGTTGACCGATATCCTCCTGAACTGATCTCCGGTAGTGTTGGCTTCAAATCTGCCGTTGTCCAAGGTTCCGAGGCAATAAGTGGTATTGGCATCGGTCATGGTAAAGTTGGTCCAGGTAGTACCGTCAGTGGTATATTGCAATCTGACAGTATTGGCAGCGGTATTGGACCACCTTTGCTCCCATGTAAAGCGAATATCGGTATGACCGACGGTACTGCAATTGTACTGTACGCCGCTGGATTCATTGGTGGCGCCTGGATTTGCAGAGCTGAAAGCCCAGGCAGTGGTTCCTGTTGTCTGCGCACCACATCCCGTGGCGGTATTCATACCGGTACCTGTACCTGCACCTGAAAGGGCACCGACAATAGCTGACGAACCGGTACCCGTATTGGGTGTTGGGTTTGAAGTAGTACCTACTAAAGGTTCATAAGTCCAGGTGGCCAGAGAAATCGGCAGGATGTTGGCTGTAAGCCCGGTAGGTTGGGTCAAGGTGTAGTTGGCAGCATCCGCACCTGTAAGTGTGGAGGTAGAGGTTACAGGCTTATTATTACCGATATTGGGTGTATTGAATGTTCCGGTACCGTTGAATACGACATCATCTCCGGATATTACTCCGATGAGAGTACCGGTTATTACAGCGGCAGTGGTACCGTCATACACTTTATTTTGGGCAGCAGCTCCGCTCACGGTCAGATTTTTGGTGGTAATATCGGCATTCAAGCCGGTAGGCTGGGTCAGCGTGTAGCTTGAGGCATTGGTACCGGTCAGAGTCAGGCTGGCGGTGACCGCTTTGGCAGTACCTGCATTTTTATTGTCAAAACTTCCTCCTCCCGTGACATTGATGATATCCCCGTTTACCAATCCATCGGGAGTGGCTCCGGTGATGACCGCATCCGTAGTACCGTCATACACCTTGTTTTGTGCGGTGGCACCTGACACTGTGATAGTGAGCGGACTGACCGTACTTGCTTCGGTGGGCACATTTCTGGTAGTGGCGCTGGCACTGGTGCATACAATATCGCCGGCATATGGCGATCCTGCTACCGTAGCTGTGGCTTTAAGTCTTACATAAATGGTGGTAACCGCTACGGATCCGGTCATTTCCTCCAGAGTGAGCACATTCAGGTAGCCACTGCTGATATGAGTGGAAATTTCATATCCTGTTGGGGCAGTGACCGTAATGTCATCCAGGAGATTGGTACCTGATACCGTGAAGGATGAAGGACTGGCAGAGGGTGATCCATAGGTGGTATTCACTGAAGTAAGGGTGCCGGAGACTGTGATTTCCGGTACTACGGCTGGAGTGATATCGGCTGTGAGGCCGGTAGGTTGCTGGAGATTGTATCTGTCGGCCTCTGTACCTGAGAGGGTATATCCGGTGACTGTCACAGGGATATTGGTGCCGGGACCTATATTGTCAAAGCTGGCTACCGGAGTGCCACCTAAGGTCACATCATCTCCGGCTATCACTCCCACTAAAGCCGGTGTACCGGATAAGCTTGCGTCCGTGTTTCCGTCGAAGGTTTTGTTGTTGGCGGTGATGCCAGTGATTGTGAGTGTTTTGGGTGTGATGTCAGCCTGAAGTCCGGTGGGCTGGATCAGGGTATAGCTTGAGGCATTGGCACCTGTCAGAGAGAGATTGGCGGTCACAGCAATGTTTGTACCGGGTACGATCTGACTGAAAGTACCTCCACCTGTGACAGAGATATCATCACCATTGACTACTCCCACGGGAGTGGCTCCTGTTATTGTGGCAGTATTATTGCCATCATATACTTTGTTTTGGGCTGTGGCACCGGTTGTGGAAATATTGAGTGGATTGACCGTTCCGCTGCCTGTCGCTAATGTCTGTGTAGCAGCCCCTGTACTCGTGCATTGTATATTGCCGCTGTAGGGCGAGCCTGCCACTGTAGCGGTAGCTTTGATACGCAGATAGATTGTGGTGGCAGACACCGTACCGGCTGTGGGTGTAAGGGATACAGTGGGGCTGAATGTCATATCATCCGTGGATACTTCGTAGCCGGCAGGGGGAGTCACCACGATATTGGCAGTCAGGTTTGTTCCCGACACGGTAAAACTGGTGGAAGACGAAGCAGTACCATAAGTAGTGGAAAGTCCGGAGGGTGAGCCTGACACTGAGATTTCCGGTGTAGCCGGGGCTTTGGGTGCAAAGGCAATACCTTTGATGGTGGTTCCGGTGGCAGCGGTATATAAGGTGGTGGTACTTGTAATGTTGATAGTGGAGTTGTATCCGGCTGCATCTACCAATTTTCTGACCGTGTTGGCTGCAGTAGCTCCGGTTCCGGAGGTGACAAACAGGTTTGCTCCTGAACCTGATTTTTCAGCTGCGATTCCAAATCCTCCGAAATCAGTCGAATGAGTACCATTGGCTGTCCAGGTGCCGCTCACTAAAGAGAATTTGGCAACAGTACCTGCCGTGGCACTTGTACTTCGGATAATATAAAGTACATCGAAAGTACTCCCATTTGCCCCTGATGAAATCAGATAAAAGTCCTGAAATGCGCTATTGTTGGAAAGTCCGGACAATCCTGTAATAGTACCCCCTGTTATTGCACTGGTCGTATTTACTTCAATGACCCCGGCAGTACCGCTTTGCTGACCCACATAAACCGTTCCGCCAAATGCTTTGATTCCTCTGATATTGCCGGTGGGAGAAGCGGAAGTAGTGCCATTGGTGAATTGTCCTCCCTGATCCGCAATGTAAAAGTTCGTATTATTCAGTGTAGTGGCACAACGGGTCTGGTTGCCTGAACTACCGGTATATGTCGTTGCGATGGTGGCCGATCCGCTGTGATTAACCGTCACCACAGCCCTTGGATTCAAGGTATTGGCATTGCTGCTGGTATTGGTATTATTGTGCCCGGTAAAGCAGAATAATGTACCATCATTTGAGTTGGCTGCATATAATGTAGAGGTGGCACTGCCGGATACTCGGATGGCATCTGTCCCGGTACCTGCTATGGTGATTGTTTGTATAGCTGATTGATTGGCCGTAACTTTATCAATTTCAACTACACTTACTGTGGTATTATTGGCGGAAGCTGAGGCTGCCACCAGGATGGCCAGGTTGTTTGCACCAAAGTTGCTTTGCGCATTCAGGGATGCGGATGCATAGATACTCAAAATAAAAACTACGATTAAAACACGAATAAAACCGGGGAATGTCACTTTTGAAGCCATGTCTTGAAGTTACTGTTTTGAAATTGGAGACTGCAAAACTACATGCTTGAAAAGACAGATTTCCCGGGTTTATAAAGCCTTAACCAAGACTTCATATTGGCTTAATCTGCAATGGGAATGAGTTTCTTTCAGCCCCTGAAATTTTATATTTTGGTATAATACTTTTGCAGATGAAATTTGGAACAGGTCTCAAAAGTGCCTTAGTTCATTTTGAAAAATAAAAAAGGATGGAACCGGTCTTTTATTGTTCCATCCTTTTACACGAATAACTGAGGGGAGTCTTACTCAGCAGCAGATTATTGTTAAATTAATGCACTACCATCTTTCCGGTCTCTGTTTTATTATTTTCACCCTTTATTTTCAGGATGTAGAGCCCTTTGTCAAGTCCATTCGTCTGGATCGTATTTCCATAAACGGTCAGGATTTTTCGTCCTGACAAATCATGCAGGTCAATGGATTTTACATCTCCTTTTACCCATACGGACTGTCCGGAAATTACAGGATTGGGATACACTGCAAATTGATTTTGCTTATCCGCTATATCTGTGGTGTTTACCAGTGCATTGTAGAAGTACACATTGTCCACGTACACGGTATTGGCTCCGGTGGGCTGACCTACCAGGATGAGCTGTGCTATATTTCTTCGGGTAGTCAGTCCGGTAAATGCACTCAACGGAATATCCAGTGTGACCCACTGGGATTGAGCCGGCATGGTAAAATTGACCTGATGCTCGACATCATCTCCACCTCCGAACGCTCCGTTGGCCCCGAAATCCACTAACTTCACCCCAAAGAAGGTAAAATCAGCTGACCATACATCCATAGAAAAATGTGTCATTCCGGTGATATCCAGCTGATTGGCAATGGTCTCTATACCTACGAAATCCAGTGCGGAATATTTTTTGGTAGGATTGCCCTGGATGGTAATGTCTTCCAGTATGGCTGAAGACCAAACGGTCCTCCAGGTATCTACCGGCACATTATTGTACACATCGCTGAACATGGATATCACACCTGCGGCATTTCTTGTGGGATCCGGTGCGGCTGTGAGTGGGGCTGTAGGTGCCGAGACATCGTTGTAAAAATACACATTGTCCACATACACAGTATTGGCTCCGGTGGGCTGACCTACCAGAATGAGCTGTGCAATATTTC
Source organism: Saprospiraceae bacterium (assembly GCA_016716335.1). Taxonomy (GTDB): domain Bacteria; phylum Bacteroidota; class Bacteroidia; order Chitinophagales; family Saprospiraceae; genus OLB9. The sequence continues at coordinate 78,305 of JADJWN010000008.1, forward strand.
TTCGGGTGGTCAGTCCGGTAAATGCACTCAACGGTATATCCAGACTGACCCACTGGGCTTGTGCCGGCATATTAAAATTGACCTGATGCTCGACATCATCTCCGCCTCCGAAAGCTCCGTTGGCACCGAAGTCCACCAGCTTCACCCCAAAGAAGGTAAAATCAGCCGACCATACATCTATATGGAAATGTGTCATATTGGTAATATCCAGCTGATTGGCCACAGTCTCTATCCCTACAAAGTCGAGGGCAGAGTATTTTTTAGTGGGATTGCCCTGTATGGTGATGTCTTCCAGTACTGCCGAAGACCAGTCAGTACGCCAGGTGTCTACCGGTACATTGGCATAGACGTCACTGAACATGGAAATCACGTTGGCAGGATTGCGGGTGGGATTGGGAGCAGCAGTGAGTGGTGCTGTAGGTGCCGAGACATCGTTGTAAAAATATACATTGTCCACATACACAGTATTGGCTCCGGTGGGCTGTCCTACCAGAATGAGCTGTGCTATATTTCTGCGGGTGGTCAGTCCGGTAAATGCACTCAACGGTATATCCAGACTGACCCACTGGGCTTGAGCCGGCATATTGAAATTGACCTGATGCTCGACATCATCTCCGCCTCCGAAAGCTCCGTTGGCCCCAAAGTCCACCAGCTTCACCCCAAAGAAGGTAAAATCAGCCGACCACACATCAATATGGAAATGTGTCATATTGGTAATATCCAGCTGATTGGCCACAGTTTCTATCCCTACAAAGTCGAGGGCAGAGTATTTTTTGGTAGGATTCCCCTGTATGGTGATATCTTCCAGTACTGCCGAAGACCATACAGTTCGCCAGGTATCTACCGGTACATTAGTATATACATCACTGAACATGGAGATCACGTTGGCAGGATTGCGGGTAGGATTGGGAGCAGCAGTGAGCGGTTCTGTCGGCGGAGTATTGTCATCAACAAAGAAATACACATTGTCCACATACACGGTATTGGCTCCGGTGGGCTGTCCTACCAGGATGAGCTGTGCAATATTTCTTCGGGTGGTCAGTCCGGTAAATGCACTCAACGGTATATCCAGACTGACCCACTGGGCTTGTGCCGGCATATTGAAATTGACCTGATGCTCGACATCATCTCCGCCTCCGAAAGCTCCGTTGGCACCGAAATCCACCAGCTTCACCCCAAAGAAGGTAAAATCAGCCGACCATACATCAATATGGAAATGTGTCATATTGGTAATATCCAGCTGATTGGCCACAGTCTCTATCCCTACAAAGTCGAGGGCAGAGTATTTTTTGGTGGGATTGCCCTGTATGGTGATGTCTTCCAGTACTGCTGAAGACCAGTCTGTACGCCAGGTGTCTACAGGTACATTGGCATAGACGTCACTGAACATGGAGATCACGTTGGCAGGATTGCGGGTAGGATTGGGAGCAGCAGTGAGCGGTTCTGTCGGACTGCCTCCCTGAGGTGTAAAACGTATATTATCAAAGTAAATAATGTTGTCCTGAGTCCTTCCACTCAGATTGAAATCCGGAAAAATCACAATCTGGTCCAATTGTCCTTCAGAGGCTGGCGGATTAACATAGTTGCCGAAATTGAACGTAAGCTCTTCCCATTCGTTCACCTTGGTATTGGCAACTTTTATTTCCGGCTGTGCCCAACCGGTGGCAGAAACCAGTTTAATACCTACATCACTGATGACTGATTTCCAGACCATGATTTTAATCACAGAATTGGAAGCATTGAGTTCGAATGGGCCGAGATTCATCGTGCCGTGAGCAGATTCGCAACCTGCCCAGGGATTACCTGCCTGTAAGGCTGTAAATTTTGCTACTCTGCCGGAGGTATTTATACCGGCAGGATTGGGATTATTGACGATTTCCAGAGGAGGATTGGTGGCATTCTCAAAAACTGTCCACGTCCAGTCTGCACCGATTCCTCCGTTTTCAAAATTAACCGGTGCATTTTGGGCAGCAGACCACTGGAATGATGCCAGCAAAAATAGAAATAAGGCTAAATGTTTCATATGACTAAAATTTTAAGGGTTATATCCTGAACCTCCATGTAATATAAATACATTTTCGGATTGGATGAATCATGAATTTACGTATTTGAGTTTTTCGTGTTTATCCCAGATGCCCCAGTAAGCTCCCACTTCTCCTTCAGCACTGACTTTCCAGGATTCGTCAAAGGATGAAAAATAGAAGCTTTCGATTCCTTCGCTTTCCACCCACATCTGTGTCCTTATAAAATACTGTAAGGCATTTTCAGGCCCGGGTACAGCAGCTTTCAGGGATTCACCCTGACTGGGCCATCCTGTTTCCGTGATGATTACCTTTTTTCCTCCTGACGCCGCTTTGGTTTGCTGATACATTTGCTGCATGTGGTCTATAGAAGCTTCAAATGGCGTTCCTTCCCAAAAGGGATAGCAATTGCACAAAATCACATCGCAAATCCCGGTGAGTACAGGATGCTGACTGAATTCATAATAAGCATCCACATATCCCACCGGAATATCCGGCAGGGCGTTTTTTACTCTCCTGATGTGGGCCAGCAGCTGGTCCAGACTTATATCGTTTCTGTACAATACTTCGTTGCCTACTGCTGCAATATCCACCAGACCTTCTTTGGCCAATTGTATGAGGTTGTCCACCTCAATGTGGTTTTTATCTTCGTCATTACCAATCCATGCCCCTACCAATGTTTTCAAACCATACTCTTTGGCGACTCCTGGTATGATATCATTACTTTCTGTCGTTGAAAATGACCGGATCCATCGGGTGTGGGGTCTGAGTATTTCCATCCTCCGGCGAATCTGGGCCTCTGAAATAAGGTCACCGGGTTTTTGCCCGTCTTCATACAGGCTGAAACAGAATCCGTGAACACCTTTTGCCAGTATATCTTTGAAGATTTGCAGTATCTCATTTTCAGACAAATGACTCAGCGGGTTTTCTGTTGTGTTTTTACCTGTGTACCCCGATTTGTGTTCTGACCTGTGGGGACATATCTTTGGTTTTTGTTAGCTGAAATTAGAGTTATGAAAAAAATTATAATTCTCCTCTTCTTCTCACCAGTTCGGCTTTGATTTCCTTGGCACGCTCTTCCGAAAGGTTATAATTCCACATTACTACTATGGCAAGTCCTGCGGTGAATGCAGGTATAAGGATATCTGCAATTCTGAGATTGGTGAGTGTCTCCGGTGCCTGTATTGCCGCATTCTGGTCAAAGCCGACCAGTTTCAGCACAAGTCCACCCAGTACCAAGGCAAGTCCCTGACCGAGTTTTACCATCCACCAATAGATGGCTCCAAATGTTCCTTCCTTGCGGGGCATTCCATTTTCCAGTTCATCCAGATCGCATACATCCGCGGTCATACTCATCATGAGCATAAACAATCCCCCGATACCGAATACCATCAGCGGCAACGGCATGAAAATCATCCAAGGGTTATCGGGATTGAAGCCCCACCATTTCAGTATGTAGCCTATGATAGAAATGGCCGTAGAAACCAGAAAGGCCTGCCTTTTCCCCCATGCATTGGACATCATGGCGATAATCGGGATAACAACAAAAGCCGTCAGTACAGCACTGATGGTAGAAAACCATGCCGGCCAGGTACCCGCCAGACCATAATCACCTTTGAAAAGATAGAACACGATAATAAAGTAGCTGAAGGAAGCAACCATCTGAAATCCATTGAACACCAGAAAGGTAGCACCGCACAATTTGACGAAGGGTTTGTTTTTGAATATCTGAATCATACTTTTGATAAGTCCCTTGAAGTTGGTGTAGATATTCCTGAGGGATAGTTCTGCACGGTTGGTGAGATTGGTCTGCTCGATCTCCCGACAGAAAATCGCAGGCAGCAATCCAAAAAATATACATAATCCCCCGACCAGTATGGCTAAGGTACGGACACCTTGTGCCTGACTTTCAAAAAGGTCAGGATTGGCCATAATCACCCAAAACCAGGGTACAATCATCCAGGCAAATTGTCCTACAAACTGGGCAAAAGCCATGAGACGGGTACGTTCATTGTAATCAGAAGACATTTCATACCCAAGCCCTATCAGTGGCGTCGAAAACATGGTGTTTCCAATCATATACACCAAAGATATCAGCAGAAAATACCAGAAATTATACATCTGCGAATTTTCGGGATTCATTTGCCAGAGTATCATAAACAGTACTCCGCTCATGATTGCACCTACGAAAATGTAAGGTCTCCGCCTGCCAAACCTTGAGGTGGTATTATCTGAAATATATCCCATGATAGGATCTGTGATGGCATCAAAAAACCGGGGCAATCCTCCCAGTAATCCTGCCAGGAAGGGATCCATCCCGAAGGCCGTGAGTAAAAAGAATGAAAATACTCCGAGCGCTCCCGGCAATAAATTGTTGACTAAGTGTCCTGCACCGAATGCTGCTTTCTGACCAATAGGTATTTTTTCTCTGTTAACCGGCGTGTGATCTGTCATGCTTCAATGATTATGTGGATGAAATAATGAGGGTCTGTATGGCCTGTGCCTGAATACTCAGGTCAAAAGATTGACTTCCGATATTCAGTCTGTATGCTTTTTGTACTTTTTCCGGATTGAACACAATCACCGCAATGCTTCCGTCCGGATTCACGGCTGCTGTGCACATGATATTACTGTCTTGTACCTCGAAGCCTGTCCGTACTGCTCCCGGTCGGATAAATCTGCTGAAATGTGACATCACATAGTACAAGGGGGTGAAATAAACTTCATCCTGATCCGGATCTACAATGACAGGAGCTACGCACCAGTTTTTAAACCAGTTGGGTCCACCCTGTCTGTCCAAAACCATATTCCAGTCTATCCATCCGTGTACATGATTGTTCAGGCAGCCGATGATATCTCTGGCATAGCGGTAGGCAGGTACATATTTGGGATGCAGATGTTTTTTATAGGCAGGTGCCCAATCCCATCCCCAGTCTGTTGCCTCTTCAGACCAGTACCAGCTGTCATCTTGCCATACGGGTACCTGAGCATCTACACATGCCTCCGTTTGGATGAGATATTTATCTGTTGCCTTTTTGAATGCATATTGCAGGGCTTCCGGAAAATATTCGTAGGTGCTGGCATACCAGTGTACAGCCATACCGTCGTAATATTTGCTCACCTCAGGATTGTCATACATGGCATCTGCCCAATGGTACAATTCTTCGTCCCGGTTTTGGTCATAGCCCAGTATTTTGAGGTCCGGATGTTGAGTACGCATCAGCGGACCCAGATGATTGGCCACAAAGTCATTCATTTCCTCCGGAGAGTAATGCATGCTTTCCCAGTTATTGTTGTTGCCTAAGGGTTCATTTTCTACGGTAATACCCCAGATTTCTATGCCCTGCTCCCGATATGCACTCAGATATTTTGAAAAATATTGTGCCCACACCTGATAGTATTGTTTTAGTAATTTGCCTCCTCTCCAGTCATTGTTATCTTTCATCCACGGGGGTGCGGTCCATGGTGAAGAAATGATTTTAAATCCTTCTCCGGAAATCTGCTGAGCCTCCTTGATCATTGGAATGATATCATCCATATCTTCTGCAATGGAAAAATCTGACAGGCTGGTATCTTCCGGAATTTTTACATAAGCATATTGCCCGAGAGAGAAGTCACATGAATTGATATGCGTACGGGTGAGTGAGTATTTTGCTCCCTCTTCTCCGAAATATGCATTCAGGATATTTTTTCGGTTTTCGGCACTCAATCGGTTGAGTAAGGAGGCCGATGCTTCTGTAAAGGAACCGCCAAATCCAAGTATGGTCTGATATTTTTCATCCGGTAAAATGGTGATTACGGATGTAGTGGGTTCGTGCCGGAATTCTGTGATTTCCTTCAGTTTATTGCCCTGAGCGGAAGTTTCATATACTTTGATCTGGTAATGCTCTCGGGGTTTACATGCATACATCAGCAAAAGGATTATTACGGGTATTATATGGAATATCCTGGCTTTCATCATTCTGTCATTTGCAGGGTTTGGTTAACAGGCGGAATGGACACATCTTTCATGAGATTATCAAGTTTTCCCCGATAGGTTTTTCTGACAGGCCTGCCATCTCTGGTTAGACCTTCAAAGACTCCCTGATCCACAAGGTCCCAGATTGCATATTTGGCTTCAGACCGAAGATTGATCAGACCAAAATGATTTTCAGATCCGGAGGGATTGGCACTGTCTTTCCATTGTTCATCAAATGCCTCAAAATAAAAACAGCTCACCTTGTTTTGCCGGCACCATTCCGTCATCAGCTTGTAGTATATGCCTGATTTATATTCATCGGTGGCTCCGGAACCTTCCGGACCATAATGCTCATTGGAATGTGTAGCCCAGCCTGTTTCACCTATATGCACAGGCTTATCAATACCCAGAGATTTCATATAGCTCACCACACTCCTGTACTGACTTATGGCATAATCTCTGGCACGCAGCATGGCATTCATTATTTTCACGGTATCGGGCAGGACTTCTTCCTGAGGCAGTACACCCCAAAATTGCGGATTGTAATGTGTGTCATGCATAGGGTAGGTGTGCATGGAAATGAAGTCCACAGCTCTGATCAGCTGGTTCAGGTCTTCGTTGTGATATTCTTTGCCGCCGCCACCCCAGGAGGCAAAGTTGTCAGAGCTGGTAATCCAGAGATTTTTGGGCAATTCGCCTTTACTTCTCAGATCTGTCAAATGATTGACCCATTTCAGTATAATCCAGGGTTGCACAAAGTAAGCAGCAGCCCAATGAACCATTGCTTCGTTACCTACAGCTATGATCTTGACAATATCCGGGTATCTGTTTGTCAGTTGTACTGCCCGGGCTATTTCTGTGGCATTCCTTTCACTCTCTTCATCATGGATGGGTGGCAGGTCAGTCCATGCATTCTTACAGTCAATCCAGGCACCCAGCATTACATACATTTCAAACTCCGGATTTTCTTTTTTCAATTCCTCAATGGATTGGAGCAGGTTGGAGGCCTCCTCCAGGTGTACATTGTAGGTACGCAACAATCTGAACCCCATAGCATAAAGTATCCTGAGGTCTTCTTTGATTTCAGAGATGGTAGGCTGGATATCCCTCGTGTTTTGTCTGTATCCTCCATAGGAGATGGCGGGATAATCCGGATTGCCCAGTATATCTGAAGCATTGACTTGTTTATTATGACCTTTATTTTTACTCATACGATTACAACCCGTTAACAATAATACAGGGCACAACAGAATAATATGTATCCATATCCTGCTCATCCGGATTTTTTGATTTTCAGATTCATCCCCACTCTCATGACCTTAGCATTTTTTGATCTACCCAAACTTTGATGCCTTTTACTTTGCCGGACCTGCGAAATATTTCCTTACTGGTATTTTCGTCCAGCACATATCGGGAAGTGGTCTGTACAGACCCTTCCTGAAATGTTACTTCAGTTTTTTCATTATCAGAGAGTTCATATATTACCGGTACCTGACAAAATGTAAAGAACAGCTGGTTTTTATCAATCTGAATGTTGTGTTCCACGCCGTTTACATCAAAATATTTTTCAGATGCCGGCTGATTTTTGAATTCTGATTTGCATAGAATGACAGGTTTGAAAGTGAGTTTGCCATCCTGCACTTTGACACCCAGCTCCCCGATTCTCACCAGGATATCCTCTTTAACCTGGCCCGTCATTCCAGGCTGCTGAGCCCCTTTGTGCATAGGCGTATGTGAGTAAGGGTCTGTAGGGAATGCCCCATACAATGCCGGAGATTTATGTACTCCAATCCCTTTTTTGATGTCCCGGAAAAGATGAAATAATTGCTCTGTGCTTTGTGCATCAGCATTTTGTTCAGTTGCATTCAGGAGAGATTCTTCGGCAGCCAGGAGCAGTTTGGATACCATGTGCCAGTAGATGGATCCCAGACCTTCAAAGGCAAAGAAAGTTCCTGACCTTCCGGTGAAGGCCTTATGATTGAACACTTCTTCAAATACTTCAAGGAGCAATTCAGTTTCTCTTTCTGTCAAAACACCATACCTTGCCTTATCCAAGGTTGTAAGTGCTGATCGGAGATCTGCTGCATTTCTGAAGTTGCCGTTAAAATGGTAATTGCCCAGTACATCCTTTTCTGCTATTTCACGATTTCCATCCTTGATTAAGGTAAGGATTAATTCCGATTTTTCAGCTTTTTCTTTGGGAATGATATTTTTTTCAAAGAAGCCGGGCAGATTTTTATCCGGATACAAAATATAACTGAACTGGTCAGCCCTGAACAGCCGGCTATGTCTTAACTGTCTCAGTACCTCCGCTGATTCTTCGGCATTCAGAAATCCCGAACTCAATACCGCCACCTGCCCTTCGAGCATTTCATCCAGGTATGAGATATGGATGCCACGATCCGAATAAGTCATGATATTGTAGGCATGATAAAGTCCGTCCGACCTGCGGTTGGCCCTGATGGAATGGTCTGTAAAATCCAGACACAACTGTATGAACCTCAGCAAGCCATTCTTAGAGATACTCCTTTTTTTACCCCAGAAGCCACTGCCGTAAATCTGCATACGATAATCGGAGGCAGCTTTCCCCAGCGCATCAGTTATATGCTTTCTGTCCATGTCATTGATGCCGGACTGCAACAGCCGGTAGTTATCTTCCAGCGTTTGCCTGCTGCTGTGATAAAATTCCATCAATTCTCCTGAAATTTTTATCTGCTCTGCTTCCATCTTGTCAATGGCGGATTGTAAAAACTTCAGAAATCTCCGCATATAGTATAAAGTAACCATGGATACCCCGTTTCCCACCAATGCATTGTTGGCATCGTTCCATTCGGGTCGTTGGGTATTCATCCAGATGCCTCCTTCGGGGATGAAATTGGACATCTTGGCCAGTAAACTTGCCAGAATTTTTTCTATAAAATTGACCCGGTAAATCTCTCCGTTGGCATCCCTGAGCAATGCGCCGTCACTGCCTGCATCCTCCCGGAGTTTTCTGATTTTTTTATCTGCATCATGGTCAAAATCAATAGTATCTTTGGGATTGCGGACTATATCCGAATAGGATTTGATGATGTAGGGTACGTGTGCATACACAAAGTAATCCGACTCCAGATATTCCTGAAGTTTCCCGGGATAGAAGGCATCCGTGATTTCCAGAAATTTCTGCAGGTAAATAATCTGATGGTCACCCCAATATCCGATATATGACCAGGGATCATCTTTTTCGATCACCTCCCAGTCAAACCCGTCTTTCATAATCCGGTAGGGATTGTAACCGTCAAATGTCGAGGCATTCAGAAATCTGAACATCATCCCTTCGATAAATTCCGGATAGGAGTAGGCCAGTGCCTCCCAATTCTGAAAAATATCTCTCCAGTTTCCTTCATAATCCAGTATTACCGAACCATCGTGCTCATTTCTGAGATTGATAGAAAACTTATTCCATGGTCTGCTGGGATCTCCATGTCGTCGGCTGAATTTCAGAGGTAAATACTCTGTGGCTAATCTGATAAAATCCGGATCCCCGGAATTTACCGCCATTTCCTTTAAAGTGCTGTAATCGAAAACATCCGGCAACCTGCTGAGTATTTCGGAATTTGCGTTTTGGGCAGCCTTGTTGGCATGAAAGAAATATCGGATAAAATCCTTTTTGTCAATATTGTAATTGTCGTGAAAAATGCCTCCTCTCATAATATTGAACAGCACATTGGAAAAATGTCTGCCGTCCGAGAGTACATCTGCGGTATATTGCAGTCCGTCAGAAGATGCCACAAGCTTGATCAGATTGGTATTGGATCGGGAAATATCCTCTTCTGCCAACCGGGACATCAATGGATTGTGCATAATGTTTTCGGTCATGGCAATGACTCTGCTTTGTGTATAGTTGGCATCTGTCACAATCATCCAGTTTTCTTCGGCCTGACCTGCCAGTGTACATGCTGAGACAATAAAATAGGCTCCTCTCTCACCTTTGATGTCTTTTCGGTTTCAGGCATCCGACCTTGTCTGAATAATTCGAGCTGGGCGGTGGATAGCAGATATACCGGGTCTTTAAGACCTGTGGACCAGGCAATATTGGCCTTGAGCGCCTCGCTGGGTTCTGCTTTATCTACAATAATGGCACTGAGAGCAAAGATAGCCAGACCGCTGTTGGCATGCAATTCCGCCCTTTTATAGGCATCTCCCAGATTGCTGGCATTTCTCTGTAGGTCACTATGAATACCAAAAGGCAATACATTCTGTATCCCATCCAGAATCCAAACTTTCTTTTCAGTATTATCCGTATTGGAAAGGGTAGCTTTTCTTATCAATCCATATTCGCTGCCTGTGTTCCAGCTGTAGCTGAATGTCAGCCCCAGACTGTGATTGATTTCTTCAAAGATGATTTTGTTGCCGTAAAAGCTTTTATACAGATTTCGGCGGATGTTATAATTGTCTGCAAACCGGATGGAAAATGGCTCCCAGAGGTGTGTTTTATCACCATCTGAATACCGGATAATTGTCTTACTTCCGGTATTTTCTGCATTTTCGGTGATTTTGTCATCCGTATAATATGGGAACAGAGCAAATTCCGCATTTTTCCTGCCGGCTGTCAGCCCTCCATTACTGGAAATAAACATCCACAGATCGCTGTCACTCACTACGCTCATAAAAAATGGCCTCATCCTGTCATGATCAGGGATTTTGAAGTACCTTTCTCCATCGATCATTATTATTTCCAGGGTATTATTTTTGTTGCTGTCCTCCATGGATCGGTTTGTCTGTTTTGGTTTCTTGTGTTTATCGTTGTATAGAAGGATTATTGGGACTCTTTATAGACCCTGATATAATCTATGGTCATCCTTTGTGGAAAGGGTGTACCTGAAGTAGGAAAACCTACATAATTGCCACCCACAGCCACATTGAAAATGATGAAAAACGGTTGGTCATACACCCATTGTCCGGGTACGTCCGTTTTATTAATCCGCTGATACAAAAAGTCATCCACAAAGAAATCTATTTTTTCAGCATCCCACTCCACTGCAAAAAGATGAAAAGCTGCATCAAATCTCCCGTTGGGCAAGGTGTATTTTTTAGTTATGGCATTGCCGGCAGAATATCCGGGTCCGTGCAACGATCCGGCTATGCTGTTGGGTTCCTGTCCTCTAAGTTCCATGATATCTATTTCGCCACATTGAGGCCAGCCCACCGACTCAATATTATCTCCCAGCAGCCAGAATGCAGGCCAAAGACCCGGACCGTAAGGTGTCTTGAGACTGGCTTCTATTCTCCCGTATTTTTGAGAAAAAAGCCCCTGGGTTTTTATTCTTGCCGAAGAAAAACTGTTGCCGCTTCTAATTGCAGTAATGACCAGATTTCCCGTACCGTCGTGTGATACATTGGCGGGGTTATTGGTGTAGTTTTGCAGTTCCTGATTGCCCCATCCATCTTGTCCTGTTCCCAGGTCAAAAGTCCATCTGGAGGCATCCGGCAATGTGCCGGCAGCAGCTTCAAACTCATCACTCCAGACCAGCTGCCAGTTGCGTTTTTCTGTTTTTTGAAACTCATCTGCTGTACAGCCATAGATCAGTACTGCACAAAGGGCAGTTATGAGAAGCTTTATTTGCTTGTATTTCATGGATTTGAATTTATTTTCTGAAGTAAATATTGTCTAAAAATATATCACCGTTGCCGTCAAATTTCATTTGAAATACATTCGAAAGATTGACAGGAGCAAATGCTGAAAGCGGAATATCTATACTTGACCATCCTGAGGTAGGCACCGTAAGCTTGAATGCCGTTTCTACCGGTCCCGGACTGATGATATATACATTCAGTAAGGTGGAATTTGCAGTCCAGAAGTCTAGGTGTAAAAAGCCCATGCCTGTAAGATTCTGATTGCTGCCAAACTGGATACCCTGATAATTGAGACCAGTGTATTTCAGGGTGTTATTTCCCTGAATAGCCACCTGACTTACTACGGTGGCCTGGCCCCAGTTGGGATTGAGATTGGTGCCGGGAATATTGGTGTACGCATCGCTGAATACCGATATTACATTGGCGGGAGGTACGGATGGATTGGGTGCAGCAGTAGCCGGAGATGTGGGTATGGAGGTATCTTTGTAAAAATAGACATTGTCCACAAATACATTGCGCAGGTCGCCGGAGAGTACCAGCTGGGCAAGATTGCGTCTGGAGGTGAGGCCTGTAAAACTTGACAGAGGAATATTAAGGCTGATCCAGTTTCCGGTAGTGAGTATGGGCCTCGTAAAACTCAGTTCATGGGAAGAATCATCTCCTCCTCCAAATGCACCATCTGCACCGAAATCCACCAGCAATACCTTGAAGCTCCTGGGCGGATCCGTTGGGTCGGGAGTCCATATGTTCAGATGAAAGTGAGTCATCTCCGAAGCATTGATTTTGGAGGACACAAATTCGATGCCCACAAAATTCAGATTGCGGTATCTGATGACATCATCATTCTGTATTTTGATAAAAGACTCTTCTGCTGTCGAAAACTGCCACCTTGTATTCCAGGTATCCACGGGTACGTTGGTGTACACATTGCTGAACATGGAGATCACATCCTGTGCCGGTCGGGTAGGTGCCGGTGCTGGTGCAGGTGGTCTTATGCCCTGACCTATGGAGGTAAGATTGACTACTCCCGCAGCGGGATTGCCTCCCAAAGTAGCGGATATGGTGGTACTACCCGCAGAAAGTACTCTGATTACTCCTGTTTCGCTTACTGAAGCCACCGCAGGATTGCTGGATACAAATCTGAAATAATAAGGAGAAATATTCACTTTTTGGTTGACTCCGGTAGGTAGGTTGATGCTGAAATTCATCCCTGTGATGTTTATAACCTCCTCGTTTTCTGCAGAGATATTCTGATTTTGACCATCAAAAAGAGAAGCGGCGGGATGGGCCAATGTACCCAGATATTCAAACTTTACTTCATCTATCCAGAAGGTATAACCCCTGCCGTTTTCAGGTCCTTCCGAATAGAAAAACATACCCCGCTCGGCAGTCAGTAATGATGGGTCGGGGATGGGAAGTATGTATTTCGTCCAGTTGGTATTGACCTTGAGCCCTGATACAGAGACCAGATACTTCGATTGACCAAAATCATTACCGAATCCAAGAATATCAATTTCGGCAGGTTGGGAAGCTTTCGCCCAAAATGTGAGCGCATTGTAACCGGTCAGATTTCTGCCCACATCGGTGAAAAATGCACCTCCGGCATAGGCTCCTCTCGGGTCGTTGACATCGGGTACTTCAAATCGCATAGAGGCAGCAGAATTATTGTATGTGACATTTCTGTCTACATCAAATGCCGTAGGTACAGAGCCTCCGAAGGCGGCATACTGCAGTCCGGCACTGAAGCCGTCTCTGAATACATCCGGATTGTTGGGAAATTCTACCGGTTGCAGGTCTGCAAGATCCCGTTCGCAATGGGTGGATAACATAATTACCCCCAAAGAGAAAAGGATCAGCCTTGTTGTTGCAAATATTCTTTTTATCATTTCCAAAGCATTTATCTGTTAATGTTTATGTGAATATAGGTACGGATTTCCCATTCATTGCCATTGTCAAAACCTACAGCTTCAGGATCCGGCAATGGATTTCCACCGGGGCCGGGTACAAATACAGGTGCATATCTCGGAGAGTATCTGTCTAATGTACGATAAGTACCCATCACTCCCATTTTGGTGGAAGGCAGTGCAAACCAATCCTGTCGCCCGGTGGATATAGAAAGATCAGCCATGAGCTGCATCGGAAAGGTAAGGTTGAAATCCCGGTGATAGTCATAAGGTCCCCAGTCATTGAATTTAATGAAGGAGTGCAGCTTCACTCTGTTGTAAATAGACCGCAGATCCATACCATATCTGCGTATGGTACGGCTGTCGCTTCCGTTGGCCTGTGCATCTCCGGCATAGATGTTAGCTATGATGCCAAAGTCTTTATTGACCTTCGATACCAGGCGGGTGTGAACTTCCCAAAGATCACGGGCAGGAGGTGCACCCGGAAATGCAAAGGTAGTCCTTCCGTCAGGCAGAATACCAATCGCTGCATCCATGGTGGTGGGCAGATGTCTGTACACTACACCGGCACTGAGGGCAAGTCGGGCATCTTCAGAACGGTCGCTGTCCCAGGCATACATCCACGAACCGGGAGTAGGGTCATAGGTGAAAAGCAATTCCCCTGCTACGGTTTCTCTGTTGGCTCTTACCACAAAGGGGTCGGTAAGAATATTTCTGGGTCTGCCCGGAGCTGCTACACCGGCAGGCACAGATCCTTCGATAGGTTTTTGCCACAGAAAATTAGGCGCTACTTCGAGATTGCCGATTCTGTAAGTGAAACCACTCAGGAAATTGTACTGATTGCCGCTGCCACTGTCTTTCAGTCTCCACCCGGTAAATGTCTGGGTAAGGTCTGCACCGCCGGTGGCTACCAGCCCCATTACAGCGGATTGAGCGTACCAGTTGAACCTTCCTCCAGTGTAGGTCAGTTTCAGTTTTCCTCCCCAGTTGTCGTTGCTGTTGATTTTGTCCTGATAAACATTGGTGACTCCGGCCTCTTCACGGGCTAATTGGAATACCCTTCCATTCAATGGCTGTCCTCCCCATATCCCGCCGATGTCAATGCCGAATTTGCCGAAAGTTTTGGCCGAATGCAGAGTAAACCTTCGGGTTTTAGGCATCGGAATGGCAAATGAACTTTCAGTCAGGCCCAATTGCTCAATATCTTCATGGAAGATACCTGTCACTTTCATACCTGCCAGATGTGTGCTGTATTTTACCAGTACTGCAGGGTTGGCAGCCCACCACAACTGTGGTCCAAAAGCCAGTTTGAGACCTTTCAGGGCTTTTTTGCCTTCAAATTCGAATCCGAATGGTGCTATACCATTATATATATCTATGTTAGGACCGTAATTTGCTTCCGGATACAAGCCAAAAAAATCTCCCTCATAGCCCCAGTGATAGTGTCCGGTACGATAAAATCCATTCAGATTAAAATGAGTATGATCCCATTCATAGGAGGCTCTGTACAACTGTAGTCTGTTGTTTGATTCCAGACGTATGGTTCCGTCAGGAGATCTGACTTCTACGGGTCGCCCCCTGTTTTCATAGAAGATCTGGTCTATGGGATTTTGAGCTACATTGCCCAGTATGTTAAACTCTACATTTGCCCTCATGTTGGAGGAAGGATTGGCGTCCACACCCACATAAATGGATTGCATATGGTCAAAGCCCAGCTGATTGGGATAAATATTGCTGTGCGGAGCCGGGTCTCTGGGGGTAGATATCAGACTTCCACCGGTATTGTAGGTAGTAAATTCAGCGGTAAATCTGCTCAGCGCTATACGGCTGGTTTTCACACTTTGCAGGGCTGCCTTGTCACCTCTGGCCCGGAGTTCAGCATCTGCAAGATTGATCTGACTGAAATGACGCTGAATTTTCTGGATTGTCATTCCGGCTTCATAAGGGTTGAGCATATGTACATCCTTCAGTGCATAATAAGAGGCTCTCGGATACAATTTATATAAGCCTCTTTCATTGGTAGGTCCTTTCGCACAGATTCCAAACCATTCCTCGTTCATGTTATTCTGGCCCGGTGTGTAGTCGTGAAAATACCCTCCGTTGGACCATGAAGCGTTGGTATCATGGACATCCAGATTTTTGGTTTGACCGAATTTCCACCATCCGTCACTGAACTGGAAGGTGTATCCTCCCAGCGAATTTCCGGCTTTTCCCATACCGGCTGCATTTTCGTAGATTTCCTGCCAGTTATTTACATTGAAAAAGGCCTGCGATCGCTGATCTTCCTCATTGGACAGAACATTGAAAGCATCAGCACCAAACTCTGTGAAGAGTACGGGCTTGCCATATTCATATCTTACTCTTTCAAACAGGTCGCCAAAAGATACTCCCCTGTACACATTAGTACCAAATATGTCCACATCCTTACATTCACGGGCAATAATGTCGAGAAATAAAAGGTCTCCGTTGCAAAGAGCCACAGGATGGTTGCCATCCACAGATTTCATGATTTTGGCTGCTTCGTTGAAGAGCTTGTACATTGGTACAGCTTTCTGAACAGATTTACGGTCCTGGACGGGAATGTCTTCGGTTTCGGCCCCTTCCCAGAACAGTCCGTAATTATTTTCATTACCAAGCAGGTACAGGAGTAATCCCGGGGTGTTTTTATACTCCTCCGCCAGTGTTTTTACTTCCGAGAGCAGCAGATTTACAGTCCGCGGATCGGCATAGTCGGTATTGGCTACCCATGCCCCATCCAGTGTGAGCCCGTATCTGCCAAAAGAATGATTGAGCATGGTGTAGATCCCATACTTTTCATAAAAATAGCTGATCCATTTTTTGGGTATTCCGGTGTAAACACGGATGGAGTTGACTCCCATATTTTTCAGCATAGACATCTCTTCATCGAGTGCAGCCTGTATAAGGTAATCCGGCTGGTTCCAGAGACTGTAGGAATAATTGGTGCCAATCGGAAAGTAGTCCCAGTTCATTCCGTTGACCATAAAAGGAGTGCCGTTCACCATTAATTTTTGACCGCTTGGGTCAGATTGTACCTGTACGGATTGGGACTGTCCATGACAGGGGTAAAAAAGGTAAATACCCAGGCACAGGGATACGAGGAAGCGCATGCATATTTTCATTGCAAAAGCGTTAATGTGACTAAAATGATTTGCTCTGCCTTAAAAGACAGCGCAACAAAAATGATAATTAAATATTTCAGATGTGCAAATCTGACTACATCAATACTACATCAGTCGCATTTTTTTATGAAGTATGCACCAATTTGTGATAATTCGTTAATTTGCGTTCAATTATTTTAAAATCAGGCTTTTGTATCATTAAAGCAGCTAAACATTTAGGATGAAGCACTTTATCAAATTCTATACTTTGTACTACATCATTATTGTGAATGTACATACATCAGTACTGATTGCTCAACAGAAGTTTGATTACGGCTATCCTGAAATTATAAGCTATACCAGAAACCAATACTCCGGAGGTACTCAAAACTGGTCAATCACCTCCGGAAAGTTCAATACTCTGCTCGTGGCCAATAATGATGGGCTTTTGATCTTTGACGGGCACAGATGGGAAAAATACTATCTGCCCAACCGGACTATTGTAAGGTCTGTGGCTTATGACCGCAGCAAGGACAGAATCTATGCCGGAGGACAGGATGAGTTTGGATATTTCAGTCCTGACAAAAGCGGCAAACTGGTATTTAAAGACTTGGTGCATAGCATTCCGCAACCCTACAGGTCTCTGGAAGATGTGTGGGACATAAATTTAAGGAATAATTTGTTGTATTTCCGGTCAATGAACCGACTGTATATTCATGACGGTACGAATTGGAAAGTTGCTGAATTCGGGGACAGGGTACTTTCGCTATCGGCATTGGACGAAGCTTTGGTTTGTTTTGTTCAGGGAGAGGGGCTGCATTCTGTTGAAAATCTTCAATCCACTTTTATTCAGGGAAGTGAGGTGCTTGAAAATGTATCTGTAGTATCTGTGGTACAGACCGGAAAATCAGAATGGGTAATTTTTACTGAAAAAGACGGAGTGTATCTCTATACTGATGGCTTATTCATACCTGCACCTAATGAAATCAGCAGCTATCTTAAACAGAATCTGGTACATTCAGCCAAAAAGATATCGGACCGGTATATTGCAGTAGGTACATATCTCAGTGGACTTGTGATAACAGATCACAAACTGCAGGTCAGATATATATTGAATAAAAACAATGGTCTCCTGAATAATACCGTGAGCAGTCTCTATGCAGATGTACATGGCCAACTGTGGGCAGGTACCTACAACGGTATCAATTGTGTGAAACTGCAAAGTCCGTATTCCCTGTTTTCGCCGGACGGCAGTCTCGCTGGAGCAGTGTATGATGTCGAAATATTTGACAACAAGCTCTACTGTGGCACTGAAAACGGATTGTATTACAGACCGCTTCCGGGTGAAGCAGGCAGCAGGGCTCAATCTGATTTTAAGCTTGTGAAAGGTAGTGAAGGACAGGTGTGGGGTCTCGATGTGGTGGCAGGTGACCTGATCATGAGCCATAATGATGGAGCATTTCTGGTCAGAGATGATAAAGTTTTGAAAATAGGAAAGAATAAGGGGGCATGGAAATTTATCGAGTGGACCACACCTGCTACGGCAGTAGGAGGTTATTATGATGGTCTGTACTTTTTTGAAAAATCCGGAGGGCAGTGGATACAAAAGGAGAAAATTGAAAACTTCAATGAATCTTCCCGGATTTTTGTAAGATTTGGAAATGATATCTGGCTGACCCACCCATACCGGGGCTTATTCAGGATAAGCATAAGTAATCCCCGGAGTACAGCCGGGATAAAATCCTATGGTCCGGAAAATGGTCTGCCTACCAACTACCGTAATCATGTTTTTTTAATGCATGACCAGATTATGGTGGCGGCCGAAAAAGACATTTATCTGTTTGACCAGGACTCAGACAGATTTGTGAGGATGGATATTTTTGATGAACATTTTCCTCCCGGGACGGAATTCAAAAGGTTGTTCTCTGATCCTGATCATATCTGGTATATAACTTCAGATGAAACAGGTTGTCTCAGTATTCAGGATAATTTGCTGGATAAAAATGCAGTTAGAAAAGAAATCTACGGTATCACCGGCAGGCTTGTGGCAGGATTTGAAAATATATTTCCTCTGGGTAATGGGCAGGCTATGATTCTGACCAATAACGGAGTGATTTATTTTCATCCTGAAAAGGAAAAAAATTATGCATTTACACCTTATATCACAACTATCAGATTTTCAAGGAATGACTCTGTAATCCATTTCCGGAATATTGATTGTCTTTCGGATATCAGCAATCTGAAATGTAATCTTGGGTCATTTGATTATAAAAGCAATGCTATTGAATTGACTTTTGCTTCCGGAAGCCTGGAGACTCCTGTATATTACCGGTACAAACTCAACGGTATGGACGAGGAATGGTCTGAGTGGACCTCAAGAAATTTTAAGGAGTTCAGTAATATACCTCATGGGAAATACAGGTTTTTACTGCAGGCCAAAAATGGTAATGGAAACGAGAGTGAACCCGTGGAATACAGTTTTCAGATATTGCCGCCCTGGTACAGGACAGGGTGGGCTTATTTTTTGTATCTGCTGATGATCTCAGGATTTTTGTACGGTGGCAGAAGAAGACTTGTCAAGAAATTTGAAAGCAAAACCATACAGCTCGAAGAAGCTAAAAAAGAGAGTGATGCCAGAGTGGAGCAATTGATCAATGAGAAACTGGAAGCCGAAATCATGTTTAAGAACAAAGAACTGGGCCTTTCAACCATGCATCTGATGCAGAAAAATGAAACCCTGACAAGACTGAAACAGGAGCTCGGCAGAATAAAAAACATGAGTCCTGAACCCTCCATACGTCAGGAAATCAAAAGTCTGATGTCAATCCTCAGTGAGGATGAACGTCTGGATGACGAGTGGGAGACTTTTGCTCATAATTTCGACCAGGTACATAATAATTTTCTACAACGGATCAAACAGAAGCATCCTGCATTGACACCCAAAGAACTCAAACTCTGTGCCTATCTCAGAATGAATCTTACCACCAAGGAACTGGCACCATTGCTGAATATTTCAGTCAGGGGAGTGGAAATCAGCCGCTACCGTCTGCGTAAAAAACTCGGAATTCCCGGTGATGCCAATCTGAATGATTATATGATGAGCATTTAAAGAGTACTACGGCTGATCAGGTTCAGCAAAGTGTCATTCAAACCTTGTGAACACACTATTACTGTGAAGAAGCTACGGCCAACCTGATTGAAAAACGGGAGATTTTTACACGTCCCTATGGAAAATCAGAATCTTAACAAGATACTACCGACTTCAAAACTAATGTTAACCCGACCCAATCAGTGACCGATTTTTGAGGGGAACGTGTTACAAGCTATATTCAATGTTGTATGCAAAAAAAGTGACTACCGCTCTGCCATGATTACACATCATGTGCGGATGCCACAGTTGGGGAGAGAGAGAACTATCAGGATTTTATTTCCCAAGGCATATTTCAAGTATCCTGAACGAAGGTTTCCGGTCATGTACATGCAGGATGGGCAGAATCTTTTTGATCACCATACTGCATTCAACAGAGCATGGGGATTGAGAGAAGTCATGGATGCATTGCCTTATTCGAAGCAATTTATTATTGTAGGAATTGACAACGGGCATGGACACCGGGCCGCTGAGTATGTGCCCAAAAACGTCAGGAGAGCTACGGCAGAGGGTGAAGCTTATGTCGATTTTATGATACATGAGCTCAAACCGAGGGTGGATTTATCTTACCGTACACTCGGTGACCGGGACCATACCATGATTTGCGGGAGTTCGCTCGGCGGGTTGATATCCTTCTATGCAGCCACGAGGCACAGTCATATATTTGGCAGAGCTGCCATATTTTCGCCTTCTTTCTGGATGATGCCGGAGGTACTTCAGATTCCCGATGGCCCAAGGAGCAAAATGTATATTGTAGGTAGTCAGACAGAGAGCAAAGGGATGAGATTTATGCTGCAGCAGGCCTACTGGTCCTTGAAAAGGGCAGGGTGGAACGATGATTGGTTCAGGGTGGTAATCAAAGACCGGGGCAGGCACAACGAAGCTTTCTGGGGCCGAAACTTCAGGCAGATGGCCATGTGGCTGATGGATGAGTAGTGATTCCAATCAGGGATAATTGATTGTATCCTGATTATTTTAAATAACGAAACAATCCTTAATTCCTTACCTTTGCCCCGTTTTTTAAAAAATGTGAGCAATGAAGACAGTGCTTTCGGCGATTCAGCCTACCGGAGATATGCATTTGGGCAATTATTTCGGGGCAGTAAAAAACTGGGTACAGCTGCAGGACAGGTACCGGTGCTTTTATGGTGTGGTGGATTATCATGCCATGACCATGCCCTATGATGTACAGAAACTCCGGACCTATACCTGGGATCTTATCACCAATCTGGTAGCGGTGGGTGTTAAACCCGAAAATCTTTTCATACAGTCCCTGGTTCCTGAACATACAGAGCTCGGGTGGATTTTCAATTGCTTTTGCTCCTATGGGCAGCTTACCCGAATGACACAATTTAAAGATAAAAGCCAGCAGGTGAGAGAGGGAGCAAAGGAAGAATTCATTTCCGTAGGCCTGCTCGACTATCCTGTGCTGCAGACTGCAGACATATTGATTTACAAAGCCGACTATGTGCCGGTCGGCAAAGATCAGGAGCAGCATCTGGAACTGGCCAGAGATATAGCCCAGAGATTCAATGCGCAGGTGGGTAAGGAGTATTTTGTGCTGCCGGAACCCCTGTATACTGAGACCCCCAAAATCCGCTCAACGGCAGACCCCACCCGAAAGATGAGTAAATCTGCCGGCGAAAAGCATTACATCAATGTATTTGCTGATGAAGCTACAGTGCGCAGGCAAATCAAATCCGCAGTGACAGATACCGGAGAGAATCCCACGGGCGGAATGTCAGAAGGAGTGCAGAATCTTTTTGAACTGCTCAAATCTGCCGGTGACCAGAAGTCCCATGACGATCTGATGCAGGCCTATCAATCCGGCAATCTCAAATATGCGGATTTGAAGCAGGTGGTGGCAGATGCGCTGGTAAAGCTGACCTCTGAATTTTCGGAGAGAAAAAAGGAGATCAATGCAGATAAGAAAAGACTCAAAGATCAGATCAAAGCCTCATCCGCTGATATACGCAAAACAGCACAGCAGACCCTCAGAGAAGTTAAGGAGCTGGTAGGCCTGATGAACGTATAGAGAATGAGAGGTATTTTGATTGATTAAAATTTCATTATAAATTTTTAGTGTTTTCGCCGGCTTCATTCGACAATGAGTCGAATGATAGGGAAATATTTTTCTGATCCTTTCGGAATTTTACTTATAAAAAAATATGGCCAAATGAGGGTGGTGACAATATTTTAAATTAACTTTGTCCTGACATTGCACTACATTCAGTCAGTTCTCCCTCGATTTACTCAAATTGGCTTATTATTTGCTGTATTTACATTTTGGCTAAGGGCATTTTGAACAAAATGCTGACTTATACTTTACAAGTAGATTACTTTAAGCAGGGTTAAACCTATGTTTTTGGATAAAAAAATATACTTTTGTCGTACTTTTTAAATAAAAATTCACTCGATATGAGGAAATTCATTATCGCATTTGCTGCTTTTTGTTTTATGGGATGGATGCAGTATGCCAATGCTCAGGTTACCGTTACCATGTCAAGTGTTACGGTGGCTCAGAATGGTACTGCTGCTGTGGATATCAGCGTGTCCGGGTTTACTAATATATTGTCTGCCCAGTTTTCCATCAATTATGACTCTTCAGTACTACAGTTTCAAAGCTTTACAAATTTCAGTACCGCCTTGCCCGGGCTGAACAGCAGTGCTGTATCAGGTCCTAATGGAGTGGGTGTGCTCAACGGTCAGGCCACTTTCAGCTGGTTCGACCCGATGGGATTACCCCGATCACTACCCAACAATACCCGATTGTTTACGATGAATTTCAGAGCCATAGGCAATCCATGCACCATGTCTGAAGTATTTACATCCAATATACCTTTACAGATAGAGATTGCAAACCAAAACTCTATGGTGTTGACTCTGACCAATATCAGAGGCACGGTTACAGTACAATGCGATGGCCCCGTAAATCCATGTCCGGATCCGGTCTGTGCCAATATGAACAGTCTGCGTTTTTCAGGTGCCCAAAGAGAAGCCAAGCCGGGCAGTAATGTCTGCATTCCCATCACCATGACCAATTTCAACATGATGCAGTCCGGTCAGGGCGTGATTTCCTGGAATCCCACATTACTCAGCTTTACCGAGGTAAAAAATCTTACAGCGCTGCCAGGGCTCGATGGTACAATCAATGCCAACGATGCACCCAACGGGAGACTGATATATCTGTGGTCCAATCCTACTCCAGGTACACCACTTACCCTTCCGGCCAATACAGTATTTATGGAATTGTGCTTCAATGTGGTAGGACCTGTCGGTCAGACTGCATGTCTCATCATGGGGCAGGGTAACCCTCCCACAGAGTGGACCAACAATTCCGGAGAAGTACCCATATGTTACAATTACGGCAGGGTGCGTATCGTGGACGAAACGATACCGAGAGTTACAATAAAGGCACCTAATGTCGAGGGATGTAAGGACAGCATACTGTGTGTGGATATAAGAGTGGATAGTTTTACCAATATGACAGGTATGCAGTTTTCCCTGCAGTGGAATCCTGCCGTACTCCAGTATGTAAGTACAGGTATGTATGACCTTGAAGGTCTCACCGCAGGTGCATTTACCAATACAAACGATAAGCTCAGGGTATCCTGGATTTCTCCCAACGGGCTACCTGTAACAAAAGCCAATAATCATAAAATTTTCCAGCTGTGCTTCAGACTGATCGGTGCCTGTGATGCTACATCCCCGCTCAACTTCGTGGATGTCATCGAATTTATTGGCACAGGTCCCTCAGCACTGCCTCATCAGACTGTGGCCGGATCTGTGAGAGTCAAGTGTGATTGTGCTCCCAATCCGCCGGTATGTACACTTGGCACCATCACCAATCCTACCTGCAACGGAGATACCAATGGCTCTATCAATATGTCGGTGACCAATGCCGACAACAATTGTGATTGCATATGGAAAAGGGCAGATGGTACCGTCATTAAGAATAATAAGGTTACAGCAGGCTGCAACCTTACCGGTGTGGGTGCAGGCACTTACACCTTCGAATTGGTTTGCAACGGCAATGTGTTGTGTACCAATACCGCTACGTTGACACAACCTCAGGTGCTTACCATACCCACAGCAGGAGCTGTGACCAATGC
Organism: Saprospiraceae bacterium; assembly: GCA_016716335.1. Classification (GTDB taxonomy): domain Bacteria; phylum Bacteroidota; class Bacteroidia; order Chitinophagales; family Saprospiraceae; genus OLB9. Next base: position 102,183 of record JADJWN010000008.1, read on the forward strand.
TTCATGCGGTGCAAAGGGATCCATCACAGTCAACCCCACAGGTGGCACGCCTCCATACACCTATAATTGGAACCCTGCACAGGGGAATATTCCTAATCCGGGCAATCTTGATCCCGGTGTTTATGCACTGACTGTATCGGATTCCAGAGGCTGTAGTGCTACGGCTTCATTTACAGTAGGGGATGCAGTGCAGGATCTGAATGTGACTTCTACCAAAACAGATGTCAGATGTCGGGGAGGAAATAACGGAACAATATCATTGACTGTAACCGGAGGTTGCCCTCCTTACAACTTTAACTGGACAGGAAACCTTTCCGGACAAAATCCCGGAAACCTTACTGCAGGCACTTACAGTGTGACCGTATCTGATAATGATAATCCGGCAAATACCAGAGTGGTATCTGTGACTATTACCGAACCAGCCACCTCTGTGGCAGTACAGGTGACAGGTACTACACAGGATACTCCACCCAATAGCGGTACAGGAAGTATCAGCATTCTGGCATCCGGAGGAACACCGGATTATACCCTTACATGGGGAGGCGGTCCTACCAACATTCCATCCGGCAATACCAACGGAGCCTTTACGGCAGGTAGTGTCAGAGCCGGTACATACAGTGTGACGGTGACAGACAGAAATGGCTGCACAGCTACCGCAGGCAATATTATAGTGATGCCCGGTGACACCATGCCTACGCCGAGGGCTCCCAGAATCGGTACAGCCGGTGTAGCTACCAATTTCAACGGATTCAGCGTGCCCTGCAACGGCAACTGCAATGCAGTCATTTCGACTACCATCACTGAAGGTACGCTACCCATCACTGCTGTCTTAAGAAGGTCAGGATCCAATATACAAACGCTGACGGTAAATGCGTTGGGTGAAATCAGGTTTACAGGAGTGTGTGCAGGCAGTTACACCGTATCACTCACCAATTCGGTAGGTTCAGTGACATCACCGGCCATTACCGTGACACAGCCTTCCAGATTGGCGGCTACGACAGATATCATGTACGGATGGTGATGCTGACAACGGCAGAATTCAGGTGGATCTGAATAATACCGGCGTACCGCCCTACACCTTCAACTGGATAGGTCTGGCGAGCACTACCAATGTGATAGATAATCTGCGTGCCGGCACATACTCGGTGAGTATCACGGATGCCAATGACTGCGTACTGCTCATAGGTAATATGGATGTAAACAATTGTGATGATACCGAAAATTGTTACAAGGCATTACCGGTAATCACGCCTAACGGAGATAACAGAAATGACCTGTTTGTGATCAATTGTGCCAGACAGAATCCGGGTGATCTTACGGTTTTTGACAGATTCGGCAGAATTGTTTACACACAGAACAATTATGACAATACCTGGTCCGGTCTCGACAGGAATAACAATGTATTGCCGGAAGGAGCCTATATGTGGGTGCTGGATGTGAATTTCGGTCAGGGCAGAAGAGAGATTTACAAAGGCACAGTGACCATCCTGAGATAAACCGATTATGAAAACAGTAAAAATTAACAAGATGAAGTTTTCCAATATTATATATGTATTTGCGGTTGTGGTAATCGCAGCATCTCAAAGTTTTGGCCAATCCAGATATCTGGACGAGAGATATATTTACACTCAGGCATTCATCAATCCGCAGCTTATCAATCCGGGGGCCTATGGTGCAGAGATGAATCATCAGATTCTGATCAATTACCGCAACAAATGGGCTGCTTTTCCGGGTTCACCCAAAACCGTTACGCTGAATTATAACGGTTATATGGGCAACAGACTGGGGTTTGGAGCCGGTTTTATGAACGATACCTACGGTGAATTGCAGATTACCAAGGGATATGCCGGATTGAGCTATATTATCGAGTCAGAGACTAATCAGGTGGGGTTTGGATTGAATGCCGAATATATCAAGCATGGCCTGAGCGGAAGCACGCTGACCAATGAGTTGCTGGACAGAAATGATCCGGTCATCAATGCGGCAGTCATAGGAGCTGAATATTTTGACGCCAGTGTGGGAATGTATGGATTGTATATGAATAAACTGAGTTATGGGCTGGTGTTGCCTTCCATCATCAGTTCGAGAATCAGCGAATCCAATCTGCCTACGCCTGAGCGTGACTTTGGGGTCATCTTGCATCTGGGGTATAAATTCATGGCTACTCAGGCCGATGTATCCATGACTCCGAGCATTTTCATTAAAAAGCTGAACAATGTACCTACCCACGTGGACTTGAACCTGAGACTGGGTTTCCTCAAAGAGCAGTTTACAGGTGGGGTAATGTACACCCTGGGTGCAGATAACAGGTTGGGATTCCTGTTGGGTACAAAGGTGGAAAATTTCAATTTCTATTACAGCTATAACACTTCGTCCAATCCATTTCAGGATTACAACAACGGATCTCATGAGCTGACATTGGGTGTCACCTTTGGAGGTAAGAAATAAATCCTTTTAAAACAAAGAACCGTGGTGTGCCGGAATACAGTATCCGACACACCATTTTTATTTTATACCCCTGATATGGTAATAATTATGCTTCGAAAAATATTACCTTCGTGCAGACCAAACAGCAATGAAATCAAATATTCAAAGGATTAATGCCCACGGACATCTTTTGCCCTATCCGGCAGAGATACCTGCCTTTATGAAGGAGAAGAAAATCTTCTGGGTGACCGAGGATAAATCCTGTATGTGTCAGGGCGATTGGGTAAGACCTGTCACTGATCCAAGTTTTTTCCTTCAGGAAAAATTAGAGTGGATGGAGCACAACCACATTGATAAAGAAGTGGTGCTCAACCTTTCACAACTATACTGCAATGGCATGCCCCGGGAGCTGGCTCGTGATGTCATACGTTTTCAGAATGATTTTAATGCGGGTATTGCTTCCGGCTATCCGGACAAGTTTATATCCGGCTTTGTGGTGCAGCCTTTATATCTCGAGGATGCGTTGAAGGAGGCAGAACGGTGTGTAAGTATGGGATTGCGGCTGATGTGCCTGCCCACCCATTATGTCACTCATGAGGGTAAATGGGTGGAAACTGCCAACGAATCCGTGTTGCCGTTATTTGAATTTGCAGACCAAAACAGACTGGCAATAGAGTTCCATCCCTATAATGCAGAAAAATTCATACAGCTGGAAGATCAATACTGGCGATTTCATCTCATCTGGCTTTGTGCCCAGACAGCTGATCTGTATCATTTTTTCAGTTGCCGCGATTTTGCTCATCGCTTTCCTGCTGCAAGATTTTGCTTTGCTCACGGCAATCAGTTTGGTCAGATGGGGTATGGCAGGAGGAGACAGGGATTTTTGGGCAGGCCTGATTTGTTTGAAAATGCGGTGGACCCGATAGAAAATATAAATGCAGGGAATGTCTATTTTGACACTCTGGTGCATGATGTGCTTTCCTTTGAGCTCCTGGTCAAGAGACAGGGAGTGCGGCAGATTGTGGCAGGATTGGACGATCCTTATCCATTGGGTGAAATGGAAAGTGTAGAGGGTAGTTATCCCGGCAAAGTCATAGATGAGGCCCTGGAATGTGGCATCATCCATGAGAAGGACTATGCAGACATCTGGTATGGAAATGTAATGGAATGGTTAGGCTTATAAATGTGAAGCAATGAATCCGGATTTTGATTATGCACTGGAACAGGACCGCAAGGATCTTTTGGCCTCTTACAGGTCAAGGTTTCATATACCTAAAACCGAAAAGGGTGAGGATACCATATACTTCTGCGGCAATTCGCTGGGACTAATGCCGGTCACAGCAGAGTCATATGTGATGCAGGAGCTTGAAGACTGGAAAATACATGGTGTGGAAGGCCATACCCGGGCACGCAATCCCTGGGTGAGCTATCATGAACTCCTGACCCATCCTATGGCAGAGGTGGTCGGTGCCTTACCTCACGAGGTGGTGGTGATGAACAGCCTTACCGTAAATCTGCATCTGCTTATGGTTTCCTTTTACAGACCTGACAGAGGGCGGTATAAAATACTGATTGATTATTCTCCTTTTCCGTCCGATCGATATGCAGTAGAGTCTCAGGTAAAATATCATGGATTTGATCCCGCAGATGCGATAATTGAGCTCAACCCCGACCCTCAATCGGAATATGTATCTCCTGCCGGTATTGCGGAGATTCTGGACCGGCAGGGTGAGGAGATAGCCCTGGTAATGATTGGAGGGGTCAATTACTATACTGGTCAGGCATATGATATCAGGGAGATTACCAGATTGGCACACCGCAAAGGATGTGTGGTGGGTTTTGATCTGGCCCATGCTGCAGGCAATCTAAGGCTCAGTTTGCATGATGATGGTCCCGACTTCGCAGCCTGGTGCAGCTACAAATACCTCAACTCCGGACCGGGAGCACTTTCAGGTATATTTGTACACGACAGACATAAGAGTGATTTTTCATTACCCAGATTTACAGGATGGTGGGGACATGATAAGAAAGTCAGGTTTCTGATGGGCAGAGATTTTATTCCCATGGAAGGGGCTGAAGGTTGGCAATTGAGCAATCCACCCATACTCTCCATGGCTGCTATGCGGGCTTCTCTGGATATTTTTGCAGAGGTGGGTATGGATGCGCTCCGTCAAAAGTCAGAAAAACTAACCGCCTGGTTAGAGAGCCTGATTAAAGCTAAGGTATCTGACAAGGTCAGGATTATCACCCCTTCTGATCCGGATCAGAGAGGCTGTCAGTTATCCCTGCAGGTCAGTGATAAAAAATTATTTCATACCATCACAGCCAAAGGGATTATCGCAGACTGGAGAGAGCCGGATGTCATTCGTGTGGCTCCTGTGCCGCTATACAACAGCTTCACGGAGGTATGGAAGTTTGTGGATATATTGGCATCATGTGAGGTCTGAGGAATTTGAATTTCACTTAAGCTGCCATTCAGTGTCAAGTTATAAATAATACTCAAGGATGAGAGACTGAATTTTACCTGAAATCAGGAGGATGCGCTAAAGGATTTCAGGCTGCGAAGCTTAGATTATATTTTTCCAAATGATTGAATTGTCATTTTTTCAGTCGGATAATATTTTTAACTTTGAAGCAAAATCAAATTAACCATGCCAAATTCTAACCAAATTAATGTCGGACTCGGTACCGGAAAGACCGATTTGCAATCCTGGGTGAATGAAATTGCTGCTTACTGTGAGGCAGATAGTGTATATTACTGCAATGGTTCGGAGGAAGAGTACAATCAGTTTTGTGATAAACTGGTAGAAAAAGGTACATTTATCAGACTGAATCCGGAAAAAAGACCCAACAGTTTTGCCTGTTTCAGCGATCCCAGCGATGTGGCAAGAGTAGAAGACAGAACCTACATTTGCTCCAGAGTCAAGGATGACGCAGGCCCAACCAACAACTGGATGGATCCTTTTGAAATGAAAACCATACTCAACGATCTCATGAAGGGCTGTATGAAGGGCAGGACTCTTTATGTAATTCCGTTTTGTATGGGGCCTGTAGGCTCTCCATATTCCAGATATGGCGTTGAGCTCACAGATTCAGAGTACGTCGTCATCAATATGAAGATTATGACCCGTATGGGCTCTCACATTTTACCCTATATTGAATCCGGAGATTTTGTGCGATGTGTACACACCCTCGGAGCACCGTTGGCGGAGGTCAGGAAGATGTAAAGTGGCCCTGCAATCAGACCAAGTATATTACCCATTTTCCGGAGGAGCGCCTTATCGTCTCCTACGGCAGTGGGTACGGAGGCAATGCCCTGTTGGGCAAAAAGTGTTTTGCCTTGAGAATAGCATCTGTGATGGCTTATGAAGAGGATTGGCTGGCAGAACATATGCTGATCATGGGAGTAGAATCTCCCAATCATGAAAAGACCTATGTGGCAGCATCTTTTCCCAGTGCATGCGGCAAAACCAATTTTGCGATGCTGATACCTCCCAAAGAGATGGACGGCTGGAAAATTACTACGGTCGGAGACGACATAGCCTGGATACACCGGGATCTTACAGGACGATTGGTAGCCATCAATCCCGAGAGCGGCTACTTTGGAGTGGCTCCCGGTACCAACTATGAAACCAATCCCAACGCTATGGAAACCATCCGTAAAAATACCATTTTTACCAATGTAGCCATCACTCCGGATCTGGATGTATGGTGGGAAGGAATGACTAAGGAAGTGCCGGACGGACTCACAGACTGGAAAGGCAAACCCTACGACAAAAACAGTGGTCAGCCTGCCGCCCATCCCAACAGTCGTTTTACTGTGTCAGCCTCCCAGAATCCTGCGGTAGATCCTGCATGGGATGATCCTAAGGGTGTGAGAATCAAAGCCTTCCTCTTCGGAGGACGAAGGGCCAATGCCGTACCATTAGTATATCAGTCATTCAACTGGAACTTTGGTGTATATACTGCGGCTACGATGGGTAGTGAGACAACGGCTGCTGCATTCGGAGCTCAGGGAGTGGTGCGCAGAGATCCCTTTGCCATGCTGCCGTTTATGGGATATAATATCGGTGATTATATCAATCACTGGCTGCAGTTTGGCCGATCATTGCCCAATGCCCCGAGAATTTTTAATGTCAATTGGTTCAGAAAGGATGAAAACGGCAAATTTATCTGGCCGGGATTCGGTCAGAATATGCGGGTACTGAAATGGATTATAGACCGGATATACGGCAGGGCATCTGCAGTGGAGAGTCCCATCGGCTGGGTGCCAAGATATGAGGATATCGAATGGTCAGGTATTGACTTTTCAAGAGATAAATTTGAGCAGATCATGACCATAGACAGAGAACTTTGGAAGCAGGAACTGCTGTCTCACGAGCATCTGTTTGAGTCATTTTACAACAGGCTGCCCAAGGAATTTTTATTCATGCGTCAGTTATTGTTATCCTCACTCTGGCGTTCGCCTGAGAAGTGGGGCCTTGAACCCGAGGTGGTCTGAAAATAGCCTTGAATGTTCCTGTAAAAAGCACTGCACTATGTATGGCAGTGCTTTTTATTTTTTCAGCTTATGGTAATATTTTTTATCCATACCGAATTATCATAGCCATTTAGACTTTTCCCTATTTTTGTAAAAAAATTTATGGATATCAATACAGAAGGCATCAAGACTAAAGCCCGGTCTATTTTCAGAAAATTTATGTGGATCCTGCTTACAGGGGCTATACTTTTTTCAGCAGGGTATTATTTCTACAGGACTTATACACTCTCCGAGGGTACAAGGTCAGGTGTGCTTTTCAAAATATCCAAAAAAGGGAAAGTTTTCAAAACCTACGAAGGGCAGCTCATGTTGGCCGGTTCTGCCATTTTGACCAAAGCAAGCACCTGGGATTTTTCCGTAAAGGATGCCGCTACATACAGCCAGCTTCAGATGCTGGAAGGTAAACATGTACGCCTGTATTACAAGGAGCTTGTGGATGCCTTTCCATGGCAGGGAGATACAGATTATCTGGTGTATAAGGCTGAAGAAATTGATGGAGAATAATGGATAAAATTCCTGGGCATTTAATCAAATAGACATGCAATCATAGCTCATAATCAATAAATTTCTGACCATCCCTGCTGCATGTCTGCTAATTGTGCATTGATCCATTGATAAGCTTTTTCACATAGTACCAACCCATCGCTATCTGTCATCGGAGGACCGATACGCAGTTTTACTTCTGTCTTCCATTTGGAGAATTGGTAGAAATACTGGGGTATAAATTTTTCCCTCACCCACAGATCTTTTTTTGTCCTGTATTCTATGGCTACAGGTACCACAGGGATAGCGTGAGCGGCACATTCGATGAAGCTGCCCGGCCTGAAATCCAGCGTCTGCTTATGAGTGCCTACTGTTCCCTCGGGATAAACCATTACATTGTCGCCTTCCAGCAGCGTTTTGATCATACGGCTCCTTGAATTTTTCCTTGAATTCTGGCTTTGTCTTTGTACCCAGATCACACCGGTCAGCTCTGCCCCTTTATTAATTATGGGATAAGAGGCTACTTCTGCTTTGGCGATGACAAATGCGTCGATATAACGACATAAAACGATTGGATCTGAAAAAGAACGGTGATTGCTTACATACAATGCCGGCTGAGTGATGGGAGCTCCTGGATATCAATTTTAATATTCAGTACCGGTATGGCAATCCATCGGAGCCAATGCCTCCTGAGTCTGAATGCCCGCTCTTTGGTATGAGGTATAATAAGGGTGGAGACCAGATACACAGACATGTACAAAAGCATCGTACTGAATATGACGAGGGCTCTGAGGGCTGCAAGCAGATTATACAAGATTATCAAGGATTTTCGGATTGTCGGATTTTATGAAAGTACTTTGAGAAGTGCATTTTTTAATGCCGGCATGTCCTCAGTCCTGCCTGTGCTCAACCGGCACCATTGAGGGTAGGGATCAAATACCCTTCCCACCATTACTCCTTCAGATTTCATTTTGTCCTGAAAGACCGTGACAGGCATACCTGTATCGAAGTACACAAAATTGGCATGGCCGGCTATGTACTTTCGACCCAAAGTATCCAGAGTGTCTGTGATGACTTTTTTTGATGCACTGTTTTTTGCCAGACTGAATTGATAAAATTCTTTTTCTGTCAAAGCAGCCTCTGCAGCTACCAGTGCCATCATATTCGGCCTGTCTATTTGCATTTTTTTGAGTCTGCTGATGATGTCGGGCCTTGCAACCAGATAACCGATCCGCAGACCTGCCAGGCCATATACTTTTGAAAAGCTTCGGGCAACAATGACGTTATACCCCTGCTTCACTAATGAGGTCATGCTCGGATAATTTTTTTCAGTGATATAATCAATATACACTTCATCAGCGAATACCATAGTTCTGCCTGACAGATCTGCACAAAATTGCTCCACAGCAGCAGCATTCAGGATAGTACCTGTCGGATTGTTGGGATTGCATACAAATACCATACGGGTATCTGCATTACACCTGCGACGCATGGCTTCGAGATCAATAACCATATTTTTATCCAGTAGGACTTTGTGTACATAAGCTCCGCAGGCTTCTGCATAGTTGGGCATGGCTTCAAAAGTGGGGTGGGGCACTACGATTTCGCCTCCGTTTTTGAGATAAGCCAGTACTGCGATTTTCAATCCTTCTGTCGAGCCTACCGTAATCAGTATGTGTTCCGGACTGACCTGCTCCTTTTCAGCCAGTTTTTCGGTAAGACGTTGTATTTCTGCCGCAGGATATCTGCACATGAGATCGAAGGAGGATTGCATGGTTTTCCTGACGAACTCTGACGGGCCATAAGGATTTTCGTTGGAGCTCAGTTTGATGATTCCCGGATTGCTGGAGTACAGGACAGTTTCTGTTTCCCAGGGAAGCGTTACACCGGCCAGTTTGTCCCATCCATGAAGCCACAATGAGGTGCTTCCTGCTGCCAGACCTGCTGATTTCAGCCAGGATCTTCTTGAAAATCTGTTCATATGTATCCGATTTGCCGAAGTAAATATAATGCAATTAACCGGTACATGCAGGATTCTTATTGTCCCGTATTTTGCAGAGCACTGATATGTCGTGTTTTCAAAAAGGGCACTATGGCTTTTCAGGCTTCATTTGGGGAAAGAACAGCACATCCTGTATGGATGGTTGGTTGGTCATAATCATTGCCAGTCTGTCCATTCCTATACCCAGACCTGCTGTCGGAGGCATACCGTATTCCAGAGCCCTCAGAAAATCTTCATCGAGTACCATGGCTTCTTCATCACCACGTTTGCCCAATTCAAGCTGTGCTTCAAATCTCTGCCTCTGATCTATGGGGTCATTGAGCTCTGAGAAGGCATTGCAAATCTCCTTTTTATTACAGATGGCTTCAAATCTTTCTACAAGGCCGGGTTTCGACTTGTGTTTTTTGGCCAAAGGAGACATTTCTATCGGGTAGTCTGTGATAAAAGTGGGCTGAATAAGTTCGCCCTCACATTTTTCACCAAAAATTTCATCAATGATTTTTCCTTTACCCATGGTATTATCCACAGGAACATGGAGTTTTTTGGCGGTTTCTCTGAGTTCGGCCTCATCCATTTCGCTGATGTCTATACCGGTAAAATGTTTGATGGCTCCATACATGGTAAATCTCTTCCAGGGCCTCTTGAAGTCTATCAGATTTTCACCAACTTTTATTTGAGTGGTACCATGAAGGTCTAAGGCCACTTTCTCGATCATCTCTTCCACAAGATTCATCATCCATTCGTAGTCCTTATAAGCCACATACAATTCTATCTGTGTGAACTCCGGATTGTGAAAACGGCTCATGCCTTCATTTCTGAAGTCTTTGCTGAACTCATACACTCCGTCAAATCCACCCACGATCAATCGCTTCAGATACAGCTCATTGGCGATACGGAGATACAACTTCATATCCAGAGTGTTGTGGTGCGTAGTGAAGGGTCTTGCAGCCGCACCGCCATACAGGGGTTGGAGTATGGGAGTTTCCACTTCCAGATATCCCTTGGCGTTGAGATATTCCCTCATGGAATTGTACATCTTAGTCCTTTTGATGAAAACATCCTTTACATGGCTGTTGACCACCAGATCCACATATCGCTGCCTGTATCGCTGCTCCGGGTCTGTAAATGCATCGTACACCTTGCCTTCCTCATCTGTTTTCACTACGGGGAGTGGTCTTAAAGATTTGGACAGAAGCTTCAGTTCTGTCACGTGAATGGTGCATTCGCCCATCTGTGTGTAGAAAGCAAATCCCTTTACCCCTATGAAATCTCCGAGGTCAAACCACTTTTTGAAGGCCTCATTGTACAGGGTTTTATCTTCACCCGGACAGATATCGTCTCTGGAAATATATATCTGTATTCTGCCTGTGGCATCCTGCAATTCTCCAAAGGAAGCCTTGCCCATGATACGCTTAGACATCAGTCTGCCGGCCAGGGAAACGGATTGATATTGCTCACTGCCGGGCTGGAAGTTTGTTTTGATTTCCAAGGCTGTAGCATTGACGTCAAAGGTGTCGGAAGGGTAGGGCTCTATACCTGCATCTATAAGTTTCTGAAGATTTTCTCTTCTTACGATTTCCTGTTCGCTGAGATGTTGCATAATCTGAGATACTAAAATAAAAAGGCTGCAAAGTTATGAAAATATTCCTAATGCCTTTTCAAAATGGGAAAATGGTATTTAAGATACCAGAGTTTTGATTTTATGTGCTTGATTCCTTTGAAATCATCCGACTCAACTGCCTTGTATAGCTCATTAAATGCCTAAAAAATGAAAAGTTTTGTTTTTAATAGTCTTGTTCATCATCTATTTCGCTAAATATTTAGCCCTTTTAGCTTAACAACGGAATTGCCTCGAAATGGTCTGCCTGGCCTTTGTGGATATTTTTCTGATTGGGCGGGTAGGCTTATGTATTTAATTCGTATGGCATGAAATGGGTTGGCTTAGTATTGACAGTTATTCGATTACTTTAGAATATAGTATGCATCCGTAACTTTAATCTCTCTGTAATGTAAAGTGTAATTCACATTCCGTCCTCTGCCATGTTTTTCAATCAATCCTTTATCAACTTACTTTGATAGAATACCTTTCACCATGGGTAATGATATTTCCAGTTACTCAGAAATTTCTCCTGACTGAATGTTTGGTCGATTTTGAACAATCGTATAAATTGATTTTTCTTTGGGTGAAAATTGGGATTCCGTTCCACTTTTATTCAATTTCAACATAAGTTGAGATAGAATATTCGACAAGCAACTCAAGAAGAACAGTATCCCAACAGTAATATCTTCTTTGGGGTGTTGTGCCTGGCAACTTCTAAGCACCCGGTAATATTCACTTTTTCGGTTTTCAATTTCGTGTTTAAAACTCACTTATTGGATTCATTAAAACCCGTGTTTGTGTAATAAAAGCATGTAAATCAAACGACTTGAACGTCCATTTCCATCTTGAAAAGGTTGAACACTTAAAAAATCATAGACAAAAGATGCAATTTTTATTGAAGGGTGGACAACCGTTTTATTCTTACACCAATTGATTAATTCTCTGATGGCTTCTTCTGCGGTAAATCCTGCTTCAGCTGTATGGAAGATGATTAGTTTTGTCACATCAGGAAATGAAGCTTCAACCGCATTACTATGTGTTTTACTATTACCTATATGCCTTTGATCTCAGGCACTATATTTCATCAAAATATTGCGTAAACTTTTGATGTGATTTTCGATAAGATTTATGGCTGAGTATTATTCCGAAATCAAATCCAGAACTTCAAAATAACCTGCTACTTCATGTGAATCTCTGTCCGTGAGTCGCGTTATGTTATTTTATTTAAGTAACACTTCCACTTCTTCATCGCTCATTTTGTTGCTTTCAATTCGGTTTGAAGCACCAATGCTTCGAACTGTAGCAATATTTTTTAACTCACTGAGGCTTTGTCTTTCTTTTCTTTCTATCGATGTCCAATTAGCATCAAAACGGTCTTTTTCACCGATTAAGTTTATCAATTTTCAGTCAATGTTCAGTTTAAAATTATATACCTCATTATTCATTATGATACGATATGATACAAAAAGATACGATTATAGATTGAAACCATAATACTTTTAGATACGATTCAATACGTTTATATGTGATTGTTATACGAAAAGTGCCCCTGTGTTCAAAGGTTAAACTTTCTTACTGATATCCTTGGATTGCCTTGAAATTAATGTCAGAATACTGCTTTTGAGTGGCACAAATTGATAAAACTCCTATGCATAACTTGAATTCAGGCATCAATCAATATCCTGTTTTCAAGTTCCGATAATAATAATTTTAAATCTTGTTTCATCAGATTAATTTGTGCTTCTATTTGGTCGTGCATATTGGCTCTGTTGGTCAATTGGTCAGCGGTGTATTTTCCGCCTTCTCCAAAAAAGAGATTGTAGACTTTTTCTTTATTCTTTTCCTTAGTGTCTGCAATTTGTCCGAACCCAAGCCATTTGTCCACCAGTTGCTGTCTTAACGATTGACCTTTGGTATCCGGATTTTGGTAATTTAAGTAATACCAGACAGAAGCTGGAAATATTGATGAAGTTTGAGGGCCTGTCCAGATGTCTTTCAATGCGTTTCTTGAGTGATAAAAATTTACTTTACGCTTATTGATCAGGATTAATACCCCCAAAGTCGCTTCTGTCAGACCAGAACCGATACCAATAAATTCAGGAGTACTGCCGGCACCGCCATTTGCCAGCAAAATTCCTGCGGTAATTGCACCGGCTGCTCCAACCACAATAGCACCAACGGTCAATTTAGTTTCTGCATCATCTTCTTTAGCTTTCAGGTAGGTGGCTATCTGGTCTGCACGTTCTTCTTCGCAATCCATTTCACTTGCCACTGAAGAAATTTCAAGTGAGGAAAAATTAATTCTTTGATAAATTTTTTGCGATAATTCTATAATTTCAAGCCTTTTGTCATTGGAAGGGCTTGATTTATAGATTTTTTTCAGTTTAACAAATTCAGTTAAATCGTCAAGCAAACCGATTGCATTGGCAATATTCAGTGATTGAAAAGAAAACATATGAAACAAAACGCTGTCTATGGCAAGCGTATGAATGGGTTTTGGTAATTCGGATATTGTATATTGGCTTGAAGCCTGATGATTGCAGTTGCTTTTCTCAAGCTGAGAGCTAAGTTGAGCATTTTTTAATCCTGCACAGGAGGTCAGAGTCATGATTGTAATCGTAACTACCCAAATAGTTGTTTGATATGCATTCTGATTCATTCTTTTTTAATCGTCACTTGATTGAGAGTGATTTTTTCTTGTAATATTCTTATCAAATAGGTAAGGCTATCAAACGACACAAATGTGGAATTTATCTCCATTCCTTTTAACAAGATATTTACAAAGATAATCAAGCGGGCATGATTAATAATAATTTTTAAAAGTCTGTACAATTTACTTTAAGAAAATAACTCCGATTGGTAAAAATGTACTGTACCCGCCATTGATTTTGGACCACGCCTAATGCGTCGCAAGCTATGCCATAGGAAGACAAGCAAGTTTTCGTGCTTATGCTCGATTAGTTTGCTTACTTTTTGCAAACCGCGGTTTCCGCCAGGATTAAGGTCAGTTTATCATAATGTCCATGGATTACCATCCGTGGTTGCAAATATTGTATCCCTAAGTGGGTGTAGCTGAACCGTTACTAAATCTTTATCACCTTCAAAGCCATGTACCTTCCGTCCGAGAATGTAATGTAAATGTAATACATACCTTCACTATCGGGAAGCCGGCAAATAACGGGCTCAGTAGTCAGCATTATCTTAGTTTGAATGCATTTTCCTGTAGGGTCAAACAAGGAGACAGAAACTTCTTCCTGAATGCTTCCGAAGTCTATTTTTACATCTCCATTGGTTGGATTTGGAAGAGAGAATCAGATTGGGTTTTTCTGATTCAAAAACACTGCTGACGGTATATTGCAAGGTGGCTTCACATCCGTCATAATCCACCACTCTGACTGTTCTTACATTTCCGGTTGTATCAATTGAAGTGGTGTAAGGTGCTACCCCACCGGACACGGTAAGCTCATCATTGATTATCCGGAGTGTGAGCGTATCAAGAAGGCAACAAATATCAGCTTGCCCTTCTTCTTTGGGTTCTCCATCGGGATAATACAAATTAATGATGGACTGTAAGATAGCTGTCCGCTGTTGTGCTTCCGTCTCATCATAAGTCAGTGACTTCTGATAATGCCACCCAACACCATAATCAGGATCATCATTTGGGCCATTCGTATTTAAATCGGGATATACGGACAGTGCATAATTAATGAAAGCTGCATTATCTGCCGGAATAAGACTGATATAGTCCCTGAGTCTGTGGTAGAGTGCCCGTGATTTTGGGATGTTTAATTGGTCAAATGTGGATTGTACTATCGATGGATTTTTGGGAAGGATTCCAAAAACATGGAACAAGGGCCGCAAATCAGCCTGAGCTGCGGTGGACATTCTGATAATCCTGCTATCAATATTCTGATCGTTGATGCCATGGTCAATCCCATTTATAAAATCTATGTATTCCTGTTTCCAGAAATTTCTGAGTGCACACCAGCCGAACAGCTTGACTATTTCTGTATAATGACCGTAGCCTCTGTGTTGATAGCGTACTTCATCTTTGGTGGTGTTGGAAATATCTCTTTCTGAGCCAAAGGTATTGGAGACCATTCTATGGGTAGCAGTCCTGTCAATGTCAAACAGGCTTGGGCCAAAACTATCCATCATGGCTTTATCCAGGTCTGTATTCAAACCATAATTCATGGCCATAATGTAGGGAAAATTGACAATCGCTTCTACCTCTCCCGGAAATTTGCTGATAGCCAGGGCATGCCCGGTCTCATGAAAGTTGGTATCATCATCAGGGCCGGGTCCATTAATAAAATATGCCGGGCCAGGCACATTGAAATAGTCGAGCGGTGTATTGGACATTGGATATCCGATAGAATAGGCACCGGACCTTATCATTACATCTGCAATCATGTACATGTTGTGCTTGTCAGGAATGATTTGCCTTGCCATGACGGAATTGACAGCTCTCAGAGCCTTTTCCCAATCCCCTAATGTCTTAATCAAATCATATTGGCCGGGTATGATGGAATGCCTGGGGATGGTGTACATTACATTCTCAGATTCAAATACCGCCCAGGGGCCGGGTTTGTTCAATTCTGCATCGATATCCTGAGTTTCATGAAAGGATTTCAATGATATGAAGGGAGCTTCCACAATATTTAGAGCACTTATCTGTACGACTCCTTCATCGGCTCCGTAAGGGACAAGAATGGATATGGCTCCGCCCAAAGGATTGTATATATCGATACTTTCCGTATTGATTTCAAATTTTTTTGAGATTCTGTCCAGTCTTTTGAAAAGATGTTTGTTGGAGAGATCCCATTCATGCGATCCTACTCTGATGTAAAAATCCTTTCCCACAAGTGCAGAAGGAAGTGTGATCCGGGCAATAGTACCGGGAGCTAAATAAAATCCTGTGGGCCGCAAAGCATGTGTTGTTCCATCCCCGTTGATATTAAAGTAAGGATTCATACCATCCGGATCTTTGAAACTTGCCAGAATTTTAACGGAGTAGGCCAGAGCAGAATCTGACGGAGGGGCGACATAACCCGGAAAGCTAACGCATGCATTGAACTTCCACTCCTTAATCAGATGTGGAAACGCTGCATACACCTCAGGAGTGAATACATGGTCGAATATGCCCTGTTGCAGCCCCACCATTACCCGGGCTAATTCTATAGCGGGGTTGTTTCCCACAGTTTTACTGAAACCATACATAGTATTTGGCGTAGTGAAAAGTGCACCAAAAACATCATCATAAGTTTCTATGATGGATTTAGCAAGAAAGATGGTGGTATCGCTCTGCGCCAGACAATCCGGAAAGTTGGAAAAGATGTTGTATATAAAATTCAATTTACTTATTGCGAGGGAGCCGGAACCCTCAATGTGTCCCTTCAAATCACTCAGAGCATTCCGGGTATAGCGGCATTTGTCCGGGCAATAAGCCGTTACTCTGGCATAACGGCCAATGTCATCGCTGCCGCTTGCCACAAGCTTCCCGTTAGCAAACAATTTATATCCGTAAGGAGCAAATATACCATCTCCGTATGTATCGAATATCTCGAAAAAAAAGCAGCCATCCGCAGCCACGCAGATGCTCTCGGCATAAAGTGAAAAGTTGCCGTAGGTGCCTCCCTGTCCTCCTTGTGATATGATTGTACCGGTCAGGTCAGTTAACTTCCAGTAGGTCTCATCACCGAAATTATCTGTTGCGATTTCGATCTTAATTTCAATCTCATTTACACCGCATTGTGCAAAGGAAAAAGCACTTTGAAGTAGAAGGAGGAAACAAAAAACAGATTTTTTATACATCTTTTTTGACTTAAGCAAATTTAAAATATCATGTGACCCGAAAATTTCATGGTAATGAGGCACAAGTTATGAAAAATACCTTTATGACCCGTAAACTGCATACCAAAGAATGTCTCTTGCATTGTAAGCATCCCGCGAAGTGCATGCCTTTTCGTCCAAATAAGTTGGCTTAACTTTGAAGTGGAAATTAAAATTTGAGCTACAGTATGGCACCAGGATCCCTGATATCGGATTATTTTTGTCAGAGCAGAGAAAATATTTTGGTTGACTCACCGTAGGATTGTCGTCACTCATTGACAAGGCAATGGGCTACATCACCAGGCGATGATAAAGCCTGATACGGTATGCCTGTACCGGAGAAGAGGAGATAGACAACAATCCGGTGGAAAATGACATCTTCCCATTGGCGCCAGGGAGAAAAAACTATCTGTTTGCAGGAGGGTATGCAGCAGCATTGAACACAGCCACATGTTACACTTTATTTACCAGGTTCAATGCACAGGATATAAATCCGTACAACTAATTGTATTGGTTTTTAAAAAAAAGTGCCCGATACAGATATCAATGTCATTGAGACCCTCACCCCTGTCCGTTTTTATAAACCAAGGATGATCTGTTTACTCGTAATATGTCGAATGCTTATTATGAAATGGGATGGCTTAACGTTGGCAGTTTGTGTCTCTGCAATCAGTTCATATTTTATTCTTAATGTGCAGTTAAATAATTTCTCCTGGTGTTATACATTAAAAGGTACCCTCTTTTGTCGGCCTCACTTAAAAATGAACGACTGATTAATGATTCTACAAAAAATTGTCTCTCTAAAAAAGGAATTAATAATTTCTCGACACGGCTTTGTGCAACTCCAATGCTCAATGCAAATTCCATGAAATCTCTTTTGGAAGGATGACCGCTTATTTTATATTGTTCGCTTTTAAAATCATCTGCAAAAAGTCCTCTTTTGAGTGCGAAATCCGTATCGTCCACATGCAGCCTGGTATTGATCAAATCATATGCAGGACTTAACAAATAATCTCCACTGGGTGATTCGAGTAATGAAAAGTTCTTTAAATGAGCATCACCGTTTGAAAACAGATAATTGAATACCACTAACGAAAAGTACTTTTCTATCTCTACACGCCATGCCGGTACAAATTTTTGAATAAGAATTCCTATCTCTTCATAGCTGTATTCATATTTGAAGTTTGCACCTGGATTGTCTTTAGTTTTTCCTGCCAGTGTAGCAAAATCTTCTTTCCCCCATTTACCTCCGTTTTCTTTAACGTCAAAACGTTTCGTGATGTACGCTGGCGTAGCATTCCTGAAAAAAATCAAAGCGTTTTCTGCCGTATTAATTCCATATACTTGTCTGGCTATTTGCATGGTCAGGTGTTCATTGGCAGGCACCTGATCAACCTTTTTAAATCCCTCGGTACAGGCTTGAGAATATATGTGCCCTGTTCTCCTTCCTTTGTTAGCCGAAGTACATTTTTATCCAAAATTAAGCTCAACTTTTCCTGCACTCCCGATATGGATATGTGTTTGCGATTTTCCATGAATTGCCGGGCAACTTCTTCATTTTGCTGGGGCTGTTCATAAGGTAAAATATGATTTACCCTTTTACCACCAAACAATTTCTGCAGGCATCTCGGGCTGTAGGTGGAAAAGCCTTCAGCTAATGTTCCCGGACAATATTTTAAATCATTCAGGTTCATTGTACTGATATTGGTTTGACGGTTATGGCCCCGATGGTATCATACTGTGCTGTTGCTGCCAGTAATCCAAAATCATCATCCTCATCAATTTTTAATTGTGTGCATTGTAATTTTCTGTTTACTCCTTCACTCAGCATGTTGGAGAAAAAAGGAAACAGGAAAGTGTTGCTATATTCCTGCTGCGTTTTGGGTAATGTCAGGCTTATCGGTGGCATATTTGAATCCTTGAAATATTGATCATCATACCTGAAAATATAATGCCTGCGATTTTCTTCTTTCAGAATTCCCGCTAAAATCCCATTACGGTATATCTCTAATGCTCTCATCTATTCAGTTTTTTACTGAAGTTATCGGGACTGGTTTTTCACCTCAAGAATGAGTTCCATTCCTAATACTTCAGCCAATTTGTTCAACACCTCTAATGAAGGATTACCCTGTCCCCGTTCCAATTTATAAAGAGTATTTGTACTGACATTTGCCAGCTCAGCCAGGTGGGGTTGTGTTATGCGCAACTCCTTCCTTCTTTTTTTAATTGTTTCACCAATAGTCTTGACTAACATTATAGTGTGATTTAGCATCAAAGATAGAGATTTTTCTCAGAAATAGCACATAAAATCACATTATAATATGATTTATACCGTTATTCAGATTGGAATGCAATACAAAATGGTTTAAAATCACATTATATTATGGATTTATTGTATAACTTCTGAATATTTGCCTCTCTATTGCTTTAGGGGTGACGGCCGATGGTTTTGCTTCATGCCCACTGACAGAAAGGTTATGTGTATATAATAAACTTTGATATAATCTTGGTATCTTTTCAGATTGCTATTGATGGTCAATTTTCAATTAAGTACCTGAAGTCTGGTGACTAAAGTGATAATCATCACTGTTTTCATAAGAATGGTGGATTAATGCTTTCATAAATAGAATGGATTGTGTGGGGCAGGTTATGAGAAAAATCACTTATTTCCTTCTAATTTTTGTTATCCTGAAAATCATTTTCATGGTCATTTTTATTTGAGATTTCTGTCATATTATGAACTGAAAAATAAATATTGGCCTGACTTAATTGCAATTGTTTTACCTGTTCATTCAACCAATTATACAAATTTTCCAATTCATCTTGGTTGTCCTTGATCTTGGAGAATCGAATTTTGGCAATATTGACTAAATATTAACTTTCAATTCTGGCAATTTCCCTAATCTCTTCCTTTTTTTGTAGCCTTTCTGAGTCCAGTACAAAAGTAGTAGTGAGGATACTGAAGGTAATATAAAAGTAATTATTTTTAAAAAAATATTCAAGTGGTTAGTTTCTGTTTTATCGAATAGAATTTCTTTAAGACCTATTGGAATCGTCACCAAAAATCCGATAATTGTAATACTCATGAATATTCTGTTATTTATCCTTTCATATCTTTCTGATTCATCTTTATAACTTTTATAGTATGCTTCATAGATATGATTTATAAATTCCTCTGTAAGTGTTTTAGTGTCTTTATTTGACCAGGAATTTCTTTCTTCGTTTTTCATCATCTAAGACTTTGTTTGTAGCGCTTGCCAAAAAAATGAGTTCCAGTAAACACAGTGATAATAACTGCGATATATTAATGCTGCAAAGTTAAGAATAATTACATGCAGATTAACAATGGGATCATACATTCTTTTACATTATAGGAATATTATCTGGACTCTAAATTGGGAATGGACAAATTTCTGATCAGATTTCTTCCTTGCTAGATATAATTGGCGATTGGATTAAATAAATCTTTTTTCTAAGGCTTGGAGTCCAAAAGTCCTTTTGTATTGGTTTTTGAAAAAAGTACCCAACACAAATATCAATGCCATTGAGACCCTCACCCCAGCCTCATTTAAAAACCAAGAATGATCTATCCCCTTGTACTTTGTCGAATGCTTACAAAGTTCTATGGCTTTTTTATGTCACGTACTAATAAAATGTTGCAAAATTTTTTCATTTTACTATTGTATAGTTATATATGGCAAGTCTTTAGCGACATTTTCATTCCGATCTTAAAACACTGACTTATAAAGTTACTTGAAAGTTCATAGAATATTAAAAATTGGAATATACACAATCCTGAAATTATTTATATCATAGTTTTTTGGGCTGTAAGTTTTATTTTTGGTTTGGATAAGTCACTTTTGCCTAAATTATTAAGAGCCTTATTTATCATTTCATCATTAAGTAAATTGTTGTTCAGCAAGAATGAGATAAATTTATCTAAACCTTCAAGTTCTCCGACTATGTAAAATCTTTTTCCTACAGGAATATCTTTTCTGTTTGTATTCATTTCTAAAAGAAAATCATCTAAGACTTTCAAATATTTGAAAAAAATTTCTTTTATTTCGATGGTCTCAATGCCATTTTCTTTTGCTTTTCGTAATGCTTCTTTTCCAGTTCCTCCATAAATGTATATTTTTTTGAATTCTTTATCATTAAGGTATTTATATTCTTTCTTGATGTAACTTTCGGATTCTGTTAGGTTATTAATGACTTTATCTATTTCTTTATTGCTTGGTAAAAAATCTTTACAGCTTATCAAATGAACCTCGTCTCCTACTGCTAAAATATCTAAATCACTCCAATTTTTTTTTCCTGTTTGCGGTAAAATTGGCACATTTCTCTCAACAAGCCAATTTTTGAATCTGTAATACCGCTCTACTATTAATTCAGAGTTTGAATGCTTCATATTAATCTATTTGAGCTTGCTCACAAAGTTTGTACTTACCAAAAAATCTGCATAAGTATAACCAAATATACAAACAGATTCTCAGAAATCCATGTCATAAATGTTGATTTTAACTTTTCGGTAAAATGTGCAACCTGAATTCAAGTTACAAATTCAATTTGCAGTCAAGCCCTGGTAGATCGTTTGAAACCTCCAATTTTCATCAACTGAAAAATTCTTTACCAGTTCATTTTTCAAAAATACACACCACTGATCTTATATCAACTCCAAAAATTCTAAGCAGTAAAATCTGAAATCCGGCTATCGCTATTCAAAAAAACAATTCCTGGGCCAGCCGGAAGGTGTTGGCATGGGCATCCACGATATCGGTGAGCATGGGTGAATAGCCACCTCCCATACTTACAGCAATCGGAATCCGGTTTTTTTTGGCCGTCTCCAATACTATTCTGTCTCTTTCCTTACATCCCTGCTTGCTCAGGCTTAGCCTTCCCAGTTTATCGGTTTTTAATACATCTACCCCTGAGAGATAAAATATCATGTCAGGTGCTACCTTGTCTATGAGTGCGGGCAGGGTATTGCGCAGGATATCCAGATAGGGCTTGTCTTCGGTGTGGTCGGGCAGGCCTATGTCCATACTGGAATTTTCCTTTCGGGTAGGATAATTTTTTTCCCCGTGCATAGAGAAGGTGAATACCCGGTCTTCCTGCTCAAAAATTTTGGCGGTGCCATTGCCCTGATGCACATCGAGATCAATGATTAGTATTTTCCGGCATGTACCTGTGTGGAGCAACAGATTGGCTGCATACGCTATATCATTAAAGATGCAGAATCCTTCGCCTCTGTCCGCAAAGGAGTGGTGGGTGCCTCCGGCAATATTCATGGCAATACCATATTGCAGGGCATACAAGGCACATTGATAGGTGCCGTTGGTTATGTGTTTGCCTCTTCGTACCAGGAGCTCTGACATGGGGAATCCGATATTCTGGATTTCCTTAGCGCTTAAGGTACAGCTGTGCAGTTTATGCAGATATTCAGGAGTATGGGTGAGCAGTATATCTTCGTCTCTGGCTGCATCGGGATGAAAAAAATTTTCATCGTGTACGGTACCTTCATAGAGCAGCTGCTCCGGTAGCAATTCATATTTGATCATGGGAAACCTGTGCCCCTCGGGCAGCGGGTATTTGTATATCGGCGACCAGGCGATTTTGAGCATGTTTACAAATCTGACATTGCTCCGAATAACAATATTACCGGAATATGGTTATGTTTCCGTACAATTTTCTGGGTTTGTCTTCGCCCTCAATAGCGAGTTCGATATAGTACACATAGACGCCCGGCACTACGATGGTCTTTTTATATCTGCCGTCCCATCCTTCTTCAGGTATATTGGGGGGAATATTGGTTTTTTCAAACAGCAACTCGCCCCAGCGGTCAAAAATCCGGAATAACAGCACTGTCCCATTCGTATTTTCGGGCAACTGTACAAAAAAACGGTCATTTCCATTGCCGGATTCGGGAGACAGCACGTTGGGCATGACGACCACCGGAGCTTCTGACTTCCGGATCTCAACCTCCAGATTCTGACTGCAGCCGTTTCCGTATGTCAATACGGCAGTGAGGATTTCTCCGTTTACAGGATTGGACAGTACAGGGTTGTCACAAGCAGTACAACTGAGCCGGCTATTGGCAGTCCAGTTGACCGAATTGATATTTTGTGCGGTGCTTTCCACATTCAATTGTATATTACCATTGGGCAGCAAGGTCTGACGGATAGAAGAAACAGGCTCGGTAGTATTGGGTATACTGATGGACCGGGTCTGGGTACAGGATTCCGCATTGATGAAGGTCAGGGTATAATTACCGCTCATCAGGGTGAGAGTATAAGGAAGGGTATTTACCGCTTGAGCCTGTCCACCATTGACGCTGAGCTGATAAGGCCCTGCAGTATTGGAAGAGTTGATGCTGACGGATGCAGATTGACCCGGACAAGGTGCAGTAAAATCAGCGGTAAACTCAAAGGCGGCAAAAGTAATCTGTACAGAAACCGTGCTGTCGCAGCCATTCTGAGCCGCATTGGGCAGTACTACCTGTCCGGCAGGGTTTTGCCGGTTGAATACGGTATTGCCGACTGTGGTGGAAAAATTTTCGTTACAGGTGGTGATATTCAGATTGCGGACAGCCGGACTGAGGTAACTGAGCTGTACATTGACCAGACTGTCACAACCGTTGGCGGCAGCTCCATTAAGGCGGACGACCCCGCTTCTGTTTTGATTGTCAAATCTGGTGTTGCCGATATTGATAAAGTACGTCGGGTCACAGGTAGTAAAGCTGAATGTTCCTGACCTTGTCGGCAAGTAGCTGATGTTTACCGTCACGATACTGTCGCATCCTGCTGCACTTGCACCTGTAAGGGTGACCGTACCCGATGGATTGAAAACACTGAATTGCTGATTGCCTACGGTGTAAATTGCGGTCGAATCACAGGTACTTGCATTGAATACTCCGGTGGAGAAACTGTTGAAGGTCAGAGATACATTTACCACGCTGTCACATCCATTGATGCTCTGCAGCGTCACCGATCCGATAGGATTGGCACGGTTGAACACGACATTTCCCACCGTCAGGCTGAAATTGTTGTCGCAGGTGGTACGGTTGATATTGGTAGGAGCTATGGCAGGAAAGAAAGTCAGTGACACATTCACCACAGAATCACACAATCCCGGGCCACCGGCAGGAATGGTCACAGTACCGGAAGGATTATTCTGATTGAATGTAGTATTACCCACAGTGACAGACTGTCCGGGACAGAGCTGCCGTACCAGATTGGAAGTGGGAATGCTTCTGGTCGTTATGCTCAGATTCTGGGCTGTATTAGGAAATACACAACCTGAGGACTGTACAGTAAAGCTGTCCAATGAAATGATAAAGGTCTGATCTGCCGGCAATCTGAAAAAGCTGTAAGGCAATGACGATGCAGCAGTGATATTTACCAGAACCGGCGAAGGCAATATAGCCTGATAGATAAAACGAATCCCTGTCTGAACGGAGGTGGCTGACAGATATACAATTAAATCTTCGGTAACAGCGGGAAAATTGATATTCAGTTGTGTGGTTTGGCCCACACAAATCTGGGTATTGCTCAAGGCAGCGGTAAAATCCGGTCTGAAATTTTGTGCCAATATAATATTGGCGGAACTGACCGGACATACTACCCCGTCACCCACCCGGTATTCGAAGGAATAAATGGTCTGATTGTCCGGAGTAAAAATGCCGCCGGGTACCGGATTTCCTTCAAAAAAGAATTGGCCTCCGGGCGAAGCTGTAGCTCCCAGAAAATTGTTCAGATTGATACTGGTACTCTGACAGAATGAAGCACTGACGTCACTGCCTGCACTCAATACGTTGGAAAGGGTTATGGCAATGTGGGCAGTATCTGCAATGCAAGGTGAAGGGTTGTCAAAGAAATAACGGAACAGATAGCCACCCTCTGCATTTCCGGCAGTATTCCAGTTCATCCCGTCAAATCCGGATAAGCCGGTGATATTTTCCAAAATACCTCCCACATACGCCGGATTGATCAAAGAGGTGATATCTAGCATACTTCCTGCACATGCAGCAAATGTGATATCCGGACCGGCGCTGTTGAATGCAGTTATTTCAACATCCAGATTGGCAGAAGCACCGGGACATATCCCGTCCGGAATGATGTAACTGAAGGTGTAATTGCCGGGTGAAAGTGCTGAAAGATCTACATCAGAAAGCTCACTCAGATTGATGTTTGTACCCATAGGAACGACCCAGTTGCCGCCTGCATCCGGGATGCCTGTAATGGCCGAAAAATCAACGGAAGTAAGATCGCTCTGACAGACCGACAGATTACCGCTATTACCTGCAAAAGGGGCGATGGCTACCGTGATGACAATGTTGGCATCATCTGCACCACATACCGGATCATTCAGCTGATAGCTAAAGGTATTCTGTCCTGCAGGCAGAGTATTAAGGTCAAAGGCAGCAGGATTTGTTACCGCATTCCCCGAAATAGTCCATACGCCACCCGGTGTCGCCCGGAGAGAGGTAATTGTTGAGATTGACGATATCAGTTCCTGCATTGCAGTATTGCAGCGCAGCGTCGTTACCTGCAGTAAATGCATTGATCTGAATGCTTCCGGTGGTAGAATTGGCACATTGTCCTGCTGAGGGTGTGAAAACCAGGGTAAAACTGCCTTCTCCCAGTACCTGAGGATTGATCTGTATAATGTTATTTCCTGCCAAAGTCCAGGATCCACTGTATCCCTCTACCGAGGAAGGAAGTAAAAACGGATCTGAAGAAAGACATAATCCCGGAAAAGTCACCGGATTGATGCTGGCAGGAGCATTGATCTGAATGACAGCGGCTATATTATTGATACAAACATTGTCGGGGTCAAAAGTCAGATTCAGGGTCAGTGCAGCTCCCGGAAAAGCAGGTACCGTAAGTACATTGTTGAATACATTTACATTATTGAGCCAACTGCCAGTATATCCTGCCAGTGTACCGGGCAGATTGAACGGTGAATTAGTCTGGCAGATCTCCTGCAAGGTTTGGGGAGCTATGTTGGTATTGGGCACTACCGTGATGGCTGTAGTGTTGGGCTGAAGACAGCCTGCTGAAGCATCCGGGGTGAAAGTGAGCGTAAATGTGCCGGCCCCGGACAACCCGAAATCAAAAATCCCTCCTGTAATAAATGGGCTTCCCGACCATTGACCGGAAACACCACCCACACTGCCCGGGAGATTATAAACAGCCGACCCCAGACATTCTGTTGCAAGGGTGGCAGGCAAGGGCACAGGCCCCGCAGTGATGATATTAACATTGGTAGTGGCACTTACGGCACAGATT
Organism: Saprospiraceae bacterium; assembly: GCA_016716335.1. Taxonomy (GTDB): domain Bacteria; phylum Bacteroidota; class Bacteroidia; order Chitinophagales; family Saprospiraceae; genus OLB9. The sequence goes on from JADJWN010000008.1 coordinate 128,354, forward strand.
CCGGGGTTGGGGGTGAATGTTATCGGATAATTGCCGGCGGGCAATCCCGCGGGATTGAATACATTGGCAGTGACATTGCCGCCTGGAGAAGACCAGCTGCCGTTGATGCCACCCACATTGCCCGGCAGAGATATGGTATTTCCATTTTCGCAGGTAGTAAACGGACTCAGGGCAGGTACCTGGGGAGCCTGCACTATAAGGTTGACGGGGGCTATTTTGGTACAACCCTGGGGATTGCTTACCTGTGCATATACGATGGTGCCATTGGAAGCAGTAAAATTGGCCGGATTTGCTATCGGCAGGGTGGCTGCCGCATTGCTGAACCAGGCAACAGTGTTGGCGGCTACGTTATTCTTTACAGTATTATCCACACCTGGCAAATTGAAAACAGCCTGACCATCCTGGTCAAAATCACACTCTGTGATGGAAGCCGGATTGGCATCGGGCTCCGGAAGTAAGGTAACTGAGATGGTGCCCGGATTTCCTACTATCCCTGAGGGGCAATTCCCGGCCGGTGTCGAAGTAAAATTCAGCAGGGTAAGACTGGCGTTCCCCGGCGGAGTATTGAGTGGTACATACAATGTATTGGTAGCCGGATTGAAAGGTAAAGGATTGTTTTGATAACAAATGGTCAATGTCGTATTATTGGTCACTCCTATCATCGGAAAGTTGAAGTTGAAAAACCCTGCCACATTGATATTCATATTGATATTGAATGTGCCGGAGCCGCCATTGAAGTTGAAGTTTACGGTACCACATTGTCCTTTGCACAATTGCGGACTGCCGGAGAGATTACCGGTAGGATTGGCGATTACATTGACAGAGGTGGTATTGGCATTGGCACATTGATTGGGAAAGGGGTCAAAGAGCAGGACGAAATTGCCGGTACCTGATGCGGAAGGGTTGAATTGGTTGCCACTGACTCCGGGTCCAGACCATGTGCCGGAGATTCCATTTACTGTACCGGGCAAGGATACTGCCGGATCATTCTGACAGTAAGGGCCTAAAGCAGGTAAGGCAGGTGTAATATTGGGCAAAATAGTGACAGACAGGGTAGTTTGCTGGGCACATGCCGGAGCAGAAGGTGTAAAGGTATAACTGAATGTGCCGGTGGTGGAAGTATTGATGACACCGGGATTCCAGCTGCCCGTGACCCCATTGACGGAGCTGCCCGGCAGAGCGGGAGGAGTGGCAAACTGACACTGATCAGGCACAGGATTAAACACCGGTGTGATGGTAGCCGTAACGGTGACATTAATGCTCAAAGGGGTTGCACACTGTCCGGGAGTAGGTGTAAAGCTGTACATCTGAGTACCCGGCAGCGTTGTTTGCACAGTAGGTGGAGCCCAGTTACCGCTGACACCATTATTTGAAGTGGTGGGTAAGGTGATAGAAGGATCGTTCTGACACAGATTCGGGATTGGATTGAATACCGGGGTGATTTCCGGATTGATGGTAATGCTGATAGTCACCGGATCTGCACATTGGCCTGCATTGGGGGTGAATGTATAGGATGTCATACCCGGTGTGGAGGTATTGATGACCGCAGGTGCCCAGATGCCCTGCACTCCGTTGTTGGAAGTGGTGGGTAAGGGAGGTGCAGCACTATTTTGACAATAAGGTCCAAAGCTGCTGAATTGAGGGGTGACTACGGGATTAACTGTGATATTTATATTTTGATTGGTGGCACATTGACCCGGATTGGGGGTAAAACTGTAGGACGATGTGCCCACCACAGAGGTGTTGATGGTGGCAGGGTTCCATGATCCGGTGATGCCATTGTTGGATGTACCGGGGAGGGGAGGTGCAGATGCATTCTGGCAGTATGGCCCGAAATTGTCAAAGGCAGGTACGGCAGGTGCATTGACTGTCACTGATACAGTCTGTGTGGTGGCACATTGTCCGGTCGTGGGGGTGAAAGTATAAATGGTGGTACCTGCTGAAGCGGTGCTGATAGATGCCGGACTCCAGCTGCCGTTGATCCCGTTGAGTGAAATGCCGGGCAGGGGTGGGGCGGATTCTCCCACACAGTAAGGACCATAGGATGTGAATGTGGGAGTGACCGTAGGATTTACAGTGACCGAAACTGTTTGGGTGGTGGCACATTGTCCGGTTGAAGGCGTGAAGGTGTATATGGTGGTACCGGGTGAGGCTGTGCTGATGGCAGACGGTGACCATGTACCGCTGACTCCGTTGTTGGATATACCCGGCAGGGAAGCAGGAGTCTCTCCCTGGCAGTAGGGCCCGAATGAAGAAAAAACGGGAGTAAGGGTGGGATTTACTGTGACAGAAAGTGTGGCAGTATTGCTGCATTGTCCCGCAAAAGGAGTAAAAGTATAGATGGTGGTTCCTGCAGAAGCAGTACTGATACTTGACGGACTCCAGCTTCCTGAGATCCCGTTGTTGGAAGTGGTCTGCAACGGCGGAGGTGTCTGACCCTGACAAAGAGCAGGTACTGGGTTGAAGGTGGGTGTCACCGGAGGGGTGGCGGGTCCTGAAGGAGGTACATTACATCCACCATTGCCATAAGTATTAGAGCCCGGAAGATAATAGGCTCCATCACCACCTGTCAGCAAGCTTCTGTCATAATCTACGGTCACATTACATCCACCTCCAAAACTGAAAATGGTAGTCCTGATCCCGGTACCCACATTTGTAAATGCCCCAGCAGTCCTCGTACAACTGCTCGAGATTACATATACGCATTGACCGCTTCCGCACAGGGAAGAGAAATTATATAATCCGTTGGTTGATCCCGCACTGGTTTGTACCACCAATATACTGTTGGGTGGTACATTGAATCCAGGCCCCACAGCGATCAGATTGCTGCAGCCTGTATAGGCAGCTGTATTACCTGTGGTCAATCCGCATGGAGAAGGATTCACATTTATATCATTATTTTCCGGTCCCAGGATATTGTTATTGATGTCATAATCTATGGACAGATTGTTGACATTAAATCCTCCTCCGGATTGTATGATGACAAACTCATTCACCGATTCGGGATTACAGGCATCTATCATGATAGCCTGGACTGTCGGACATTGAGCATAACTTATTTCGACCGAAATGAAAATGGCAATAAAAATTCCGGCAATACCGGACCTGTTAAGGATAAGAATATAATTGTAAAGTGCTGCCATATTTGTAAACTAAAGACCCATACTTATTATTTATTCAAAATCCAGAGCATATTTTTTCAGACTTTTACCCTTGCTGTCCTTAAACTCCAGCTCAACTTTCCTCTCTTTCCTTTTTCCGCTTACTCTGATTACTGCGTAATTGCGCACCCCGATCATGGAATCTGCCACCCTGAACGAATTTGGCTCATTGTGCATTCCGGTACCTGATGTAAGCGCTGAGGAAGTAATATCATAAATCACATTTCCTTTCGCAGTTTTCATTCTGGTGAGTTCTGAGTGGTGTCTGTCGCCTGTGAGAAAAATGACGCCCTTGATATTATTTTCATCAATATAGTTGATGATTTCCTGTCTTTCAGCTTCAAAATTGGCATAATTTTCAAACACTTTGGCATCACTCAAAAACTGCCCTCCGATGCTTACAAACTTATAAGTGGCTAAGCTGGATCTGAGGCTTTCAAGCCAGTATTTTGTTGCTCACCCAGTACGGTTCCGTTTTCTGTATCTACCGTTCTGTACCAACGGTTATCGAGCATGAAAAACTGACAATCTCCCCACACAAATCCGCTGGTAATGCCCTCTGTGGCCTGCTCCATAGGCATCATTGGGCCAGAAAGCCCTGAAAGCTTCCAGCGTATGATTTTTCAGCGGATAGGTCCAGTCGGAGTCATTGGGCCCGTAATCATGATCATCCCATATCGCATAATGGGGCATGGATGCCAATACAGGTTGCAACTCAGGCAGTGCTCTGGTGTGACTTTGGCGGTACCAGATCCCACTTCTGCTGTCAAAATCCGCTTCTCTCAGGTAGGTATTATCTCCCAGCCATACCATAAAATCTGCTTTTTCATTGTGGATATGTTTCAATATTTCATATTCCCCACCATAAGGTTTTCCGGGTCTGTCATATGCCTCATCATTGATATAAAAGCAAGACCCTGCTACAAATCTGAAATCAGGCGGGTCTGTCCTCCAGTGCCATAATGGCTGAGTGTTGAATTGCAGGGGGTAATCAAATTTTTGCTTTATGCCGTTGATCAGTATTTCATATTCATAGGATTTGCCGGGTTCGAGCATAGCAAGCGTAAAGGTGGCTATATTAAAAGCTGCATCCTCCGTATTTTGCTCCCGGTACTGCCACATGGAACCGGCACTTTCCTTCCACCCGATTTTCACTTTGGCTGGTTTTTCGGTTTGCAGCCAGATTTTTGCTTCCCGCATTGCTACGGGTCCCAGCATTGGACCGCTTTTGATTGCTTTTGATTGGGCCAGGATCTGCAAAGCATAAATCCAAAGGATTAAGATCAGAATGGCTGTTTTTTTAATACCGGTCATTTTTTGATGCTCAGATTTCGGTTGCAAAAAGTATTATTTGTGTCAATGTGTGTTTTGATGATGAATATTATCAAAATATTAAGGTTGTATTTCTGTTTTCTTATTTTTAACATGCTTTTCGAGCCACTGATCCTGCTCCCACAGCATATGCATGATTGATTCCCTGGCGGCATATCCGTGACTTTCCTTGGGCAATATGACCAGTCTGGCAGTTGCTCCCAGTCCTTTCAATGCATTGAAGTAGCGTTCGCTCTGCATCGGGAATGTTCCTGAATTGTTATCCGCTTCGCCATGGATCAGTAAAATCGGTGTTTTCATTTTGTCTGCATGCTGAAATGGCGACATATCGTTATAAACCTGTGGAGCCTCCCAGTAATTGCGTTCTTCAGATTGAAAGCCAAATGGTGTAAGCGTCCTGTTGTAAGCGCCGCTGCGTGCAATACCCGCTGCAAAGAGGTCGGAATGGGTGAGCAGATTGGCAGTCATAAAAGCACCGTAGGAATGTCCGCCTACTGCCACCCTGGTGCGGTCTATATACCCCAGCGCATCCACTGCATCAATGGCAGCTTTGGCATTGGCTACGAGTTGGGGAATGAAGGTATCATTAGGCTCTTTGTCTCCTTCACCCACGATGGGAAATGAAGCATCATCGAGCACTACATAACCCCGGTTGAGCCAGAATAAAGGAGAGCCATAACCTGGAAAGGTAAATTCATTGGCATTGGCAGTGACTTGTCCGGCTGAATTTTTGTCCTTAAATTCTGTGGGGTAGGCCCACATGATCATAGGCATTTTCTCTTTTTTCTCTTTGTCATAGCCCACCGGCAGATAAAGGGTAGCAGACAACTCCACACCGTCATCCCGTCTGTATCTTATCACCTCCTTGTGTACCTCGTTCAGTACTCTGAAGGGATTTTCATTCATGGTGACACGGGAGATTTTGTCATTTTTCAAATCTCTGATGTATAAATCCGGATATTCATTTTTTGACTCCAGTCTTGTGAGAAAAAGTCTTTGTTTCACATCCAAGGCGGAGATGATATCTTCCAGACGATTTGTCTCTTTGGATTCATAGATCCTTTCTTTGTCAAAGGTCTGCAACTCATACCTGTCCACAAAAGGAAATTTTCCTTCAGGCCTGTATCCGTCACCGATCATAAAAGCACTGCCGTCCTCTATAGCCAGCGTGTAGGTGCCTCTGTCATTTCTTTCTGTGACAAATATGCCGGGATCTGCATATTTATCCTGACTGTTTCTTTCATTGAAAAGTCTTGGGGCGGTTTCGGGTTGGGAGGGATTGAAAAACAAGGTACGTATCGTGCGGGTATTCCACCAGTTTTCGTACACTATAGCAAGGTCGGATTTACCCCAGGTTATGCCTGAATAACGGTATTTGGTCTTGACGAGTAAATCAGGTTTTTCGGTGAATGGTGCCTTCCATTGAAACACAGCGTCACGGTATTCTGTTTCTTTGGCCGGATCTCCATCATCTAATGCTTCCACATAAGCAACCACTGCATTTTCATCGGCTCTCCATTCGAATTGCCGGGGGCCTTTTCTCACCGCCATAAATCCCTTGGGCAATTCCTCCGTAAGCGGAATGTCAGCGAGGATTTTTATCTGTTTTGCCTGGGTATCATATACTGCTATTTCCATGGGAAATCTGCCTGCCGGTACCAGATAGGAGAAGGGTTTTTTCATCCGGGATACCATGAGGTAATTACCATCCGGCGAAAAACTCAATCCCCGCCACATATCTGCTTTCAAAAAAACCCGGCTTTTTCCGGTAAGGTCCACCTTATGGATTTCTGACCGCATCAGCTGCTCAAAGTTGAATTCATCCAGCGGATTCTGGAGCAAATCCTGATAGGTGCGGTTTTGGGCTTTTTGCCCTTCATTCTCCGATATGACAGGTCCTGTGGGTATGGTAGCGTCTGTATCGTACAATGGCTTTCTGTCAGCGGGAACTTTCATACAGAGCAATGCGCTTCCATCCTTCATCCAGACATAAGGTGTGCCTTGATTGGCATTGAGGTGTGCCTCCGTAAGTTTGCGGGCTTTGGCTTCCTTTATGTCAAGTACCCATAGTTCCACTCCTGTATCGGTTGTATTTGTAAGGGCCATTTTGCTGTGGTCTGGAGCCCATACTAAGTGAGCCAGCCTGGCTTTGTCGGGCAATCCTGCCACCGGGGTTTCTTTTCCTGACTGTATATCCAGGATTTTCAGGTCCGTAAAGTAGGTCATACGGGACGAAATATTCAACACCGGGTTTATCCGCATACCTGCCAGACGTACTTCCTTCTCACATAATTCTTCGATGGATTTGTAATTGTTGCGGTAGGATAGTACGGCTTTTTTGCCATCGTAGCTTATTCTGACAGAGGGGGCAGGTTTTACATCGGCCAGGTCGAGGATGTTTTTATGAGGCAGTTGGTATGGAAAATCGGATTGGCCGAAGGCTATATAACTCTTTAAAAACATGAGTAAAAACATGTAAGGTTTCATATTGCTCAGGATGGTTTTGGAGGCAGTACATTGCCGGAGCAACAGAACCACCTCTAATACCAAACAAAGATATGATTAACATTCGGCACATAATACAACTATGGATAGAAAATAAATAAAAGCTCCGGTGCAGGATGTAGCTCAATCTCCCGTCAGGCTTATCTTTGCCAAATATGCTCGCAAACAGGATACAATTACTGCATTTGCCCGAATCCTTTACAGTCCCTGTTTTCTGGCTTTTTTGCTCTCTCTGATATGCAGGGCTTTATGATAGATAATGGGGAACACCAGTAAGGTAAAAACCGTCGCAGTGACCAATCCACCTATAATGACAATGGCTAAAGGTTTTTGGCTTTCTGAGCCGATACCTGTGCTTATTGCGGCAGGAAAAAGTCCGATGGCAGCCATCATGGCTGTCATGACTACAGGCCTTGTTCTGACCTCCACGGCCCTGATGATAGCTTCAGTAATATTACCCAGCAAAATGGTCTGTTTGTGAAATTCTGAAATCAGTATCACACCATTCTGTACACAGATACCAAATAGAGCTATAAAGCCCACTCCGGCAGAGATACCGAAGTTGATACCCGTGAGATGTAAAGCCAGTATGCCTCCTATCAGTGCAAAGGGCACATTGATCAGTACATATCCGGCATCTTTGGCATTGTTGAACATTATGAAGAGCAGTACGAATATCATGACAAGGCTCACCGGTACTACCTGCGATAGTCTTTTGGTCGCTCTGACCTGATTTTCGAATTCTCCGGTCCATCCAATGCGGTAGCCTTCGGGTAATCTGATGTTTTTGTTTACATTTCTCTGTGCTTCAGCGATGGTGCTGCCGAGATCCCGCTCCCGCACCGAAAATTTGACACCTATGAATCTTTTGGTGTTGTCTCTGTAAATGAAGGCAGGTCCGGTCACCTGTCTGATAGTAGCAACCTCTTTAAGAGGTATTCTGTTTCCCGTGATGGTAGGTATCATCAACATAAGGATATCCTCCTCGTTTTTGCGGTATTCTTTATCATACCGTATCCTGATATCAAACTTTCTCTCGCCTTCATATTTCTGAGTTGCCGTCTTGCCACCTATGGCCATTTCGATTACAGCCTGTGCCTCCGCTTTGGTGATGCCATAGATTGCCATTTTCTCCTCGTCCAGCATAATGCTGATTTCCGGCTGTCCTATATTCCGCAATATGCCCACATCTTTGATGCCCGGCACATCCTTGATCTGTTCTATCACCTGATTGGCAAATTCGTCTAATTTATCCAGATCATCCCCGTAGATCTTTACAGCATTGGAAGCATTCATACCGGCTACTGCCTCGGCCACATTGTCTATGATAGGCTGTGAATAATTGTAGTTGATCCCCTGATATTTTTAGTTTTTTATCCATCTCTTCCACCAGTCCATCCAATGAAATTTTTCTGTCCCATTCCTCCTTAGGTTTGAGATTGACCTGCATCTGCACATAATAAAAACCGCTGGGATCCGTACCGTCATTGCTTCTTCCGGTTTGCGACAGCACTCCATTCACTTCCGGGAAACTCATCAGCTCCTTTCTCAATACACTTACCATTTCCACTGTTTTGGGCAACGAGTAGCTCATCGGCATCTTGGCTTCGACCCATAATGCTCCTTCATTCAATTGCGGCAGGAATTCTGTTCCCATCCATCTGGTAGAAAATAATGTCACAGCAAAAGAGGTCACGGCAATAAACAGCGTCAGCCTTTTTCTGGCATAGGTCCAGGCAAATGCTTTCGATACACTTCTGTTGACAAAGCGGGTAAAAAAGTTGTCTTTTTCCCTTACGTTTTTATTGAGCAGCATAGAGCTCAGCACCGGTACCAGCGTAAGTGTAAAAATCAATGCTCCGAGCAGGGCAAATCCCAGCGTCCAGGCCAATGGAGCAAACATCTTACCTTCCACTTTTTCAAATGAAAATATAGGTAATAATGCAGAGATGATGATCAGTTTTGAAAAAAATATGGCTTTACCCATCTGCAGCCCTGTGGTCTTGATCAGTCCCATTTTTGCCAGACGATTAAATCTGTCCATGCCGATTTTATGGGCTTTATGGTCTAATGTCACAAATATGCCTTCCACCATGACCACCGCTCCGTCAATGATTATCCCAAAGTCTATAGCACCGAGGGAAAGCAGATTGGCACTCATGCCCCGGAGATGCAGCATCAACAGGGCAAACAGCAAAGACAGAGGTATCACCACTGCAACAATCAAGGTCGTACGCCAGTCAGCCATGAAAATAAACACTATGACTGTGACCAGTATTATTCCTTCTGCAAGATTGTGCATCACGGTTTTGGTACAATAGTTCATCAGATTGTCCCTATCGTAGAAGGTTTCCATTTTTACATCTGAAGGTAAAATGGAGTTGTTCAGTTCACTGATTTTTTCTTTAACTCTTGCAAGCACTTCCCCCGGATTTTCTCCTTTTCGCATGACTATGATACCCTCTACGACATCATCATTATCATTCAGCCCTACCTGACCTACTCTCGGGGCACTTGCCTCCTGTACAGTGGCCACATCCTTTACCAGCAGTGGATTGCCGTTGAATATGTCCACAATCGTATTTTCGATGTCCTTTCTGCTGTCTAACAGCCCTATACCCCTAACGACATAAGCCTGACCATTTTTTTCAATTACATCTCCGCCTACATTCAGATTGGATTTACTGACTGCTTCATACAATTCCAGCGGAGTAAGGTCATACAGCTGCAGTTTGAGTGGATCTACAGAAATCTCATATATTTTCTCCTGCCCGCCAAATGCCACGACGTCTGCCACTCCGGGTACCCTTCTCAGTTCGCGGTCAATGGTCCAGTTTTGAATGGTCAGCAGATCCCGTGTGTCCCTCTCATCGCTTTTAAGTACATAACGGAATATTTCTCCGGTAGGTCCATAGGGTGGCTGCACATCTGCATCCACACCTTCAGGCAATACCACATTTTGCAGCTGATTATTGACTTGCTGGCGTGCAAAAAAATCCTCCACATCATCCTCGAAAATAATTTTAATCACCGACAATCCGAACATGGTAATACTGCGCACATTGGTTTTCCGCTGTACACTGTTCATGGCTATTTCTATGGGTGTAGTTACAAATCGCTCCACCTCTTCCGCACTTCTTCCGTTCCATTCAGACACAATGATTATCTGTGTATTGGTCACATCCGGAAATGCTTCGATAGGAATTTTAATAAAACTGACCACCCCGGCTATTACCAGCAAACCCACCCAGAAAAATGTGAAAAATTTATTCTTGAGCGAAAAGGCTATGATATTTTTAATGAAATTATTCATCTTTTATTTTGAATTTAGTAAAACTGAAATTCGGAAAGCCATCAGGTGATATCCACTTTTTTCCAATGGATTTCATTCAGGTGCGACATGATATTTTCAAATCGATAATATCTCTGTCAACTTAAACACCTCCCTATCATCTCCGGAATATGCTCAATCATTTAAAGCATCATAGATCAGGAGGCCATTCTCTGAGATTACAGTTTCTCCTTCCTGCAACCCTGATTTAATGTAGGTAATATTTCCCAGCTGCCGGTACACTTCAACCCGACGGGTGTCTATATTTTTTTTATCTTTAAATACCATCACCCAGAATTTACTTTTGTCAAAAATCACGGAGGTAGAAGGAATGGCAATCAGCGAGTCTTTTTCTGAATAACTGACAGATACGGTGCAATTCATTTCAGGTTTAAGTTTCAGGTCAGCATTGGGAATTTTAATGCGTACCTTCATAGACTTGGTATCCGGGTCTATCGCATTGAATATTTTATCAATCTTACCCCTGAAGTGATAATCGGGAAATGCAAGAGTATTGACTGTGGCATCATATCCGACCTGTATTCTAGCGATGTCACTTTCGTTAACATTGGCCAATGCCCAAACTTCGTTGATATCGGCTATCGAAAATACCGGATCAGCATTGTCAGGACGGATCTGCTCATTCTGATTGATTTTTTTAGCCACCACAAATCCGCTGATCGGTGCAGTGACATTAAACATGGATCCTCCTTTCAGACTGTAAATGCTGTAAATTTCATTGATGCGGGCCAGCTCTGCTTTGGCTTTTTCAAGTTCTTTTTCGGCAGCGGTGACATCTTTTTCGGAGTTCAGTTTTCCGGCAAAAAGATCCCTGGCCACCTGAAGGTTTTTTTCTGCTACGGCCACATCATTGATGGCATCCAGCTTTTCCTTCTGGAATGAAGCTACCTCGCTGCTCTGAATACTGGCCAGAATCTGTCCCTGACGTACATAGTCTCCCAGTTCTACATTAATGGACTTTACGATACCACTGACGATGGGATAGACCTGAGCCATTTTGTTGTTGTCGGCAGTAATCTTTCCAAATAAGCGGATTTCATTTTTTACAATCTCTTTTTTAGCCTCATAAAATGCACATTTTGACATCATGGTGTCGCTCATGGAGAATACGGTTGCCGACTCTTCCAGCTGCTTCTCTGAACAAGCAGCCATTGCCCAGATAACAAGAATTGCCGCTGATATTTTCAGATCTGGCAGCCAACCGGAGGAGATCCGCACTTTGCTTTGGTGGTCGATTACTCTTTGTCCTTTGATCATAAGATTAGTTTTTATTTGGGAGTTAATGGTCATTCTGATTTTTTGAATTTCGTTTTTTTGGCATTATCAGAATATGTCTTTTCCAATCAACAGATTGAGTTGCTCGCCGGAAACCACGAGCTGTGTTTTAATCCTGGCAAGCTCCGTCATCACTTCATTGTAGGCTTCAAAAAAGTCTATGAACTCCACAATGGACACATTTTGCTTTTGAAAATTATCGGTCATACCTCTTACGGTAATCTCAAAATCCTGATTATACAGCGAGGTGGCCTTAAGGTATTCGGAGACGGTCTGGGTATAAAAAGCATAATTATTCTGGATGCTGCTCATGATTTCATTCTGCAGCGCTTGCAGATTGTATTCTGTCTGCCTGATTTTAAATTCCGAGGATTTGATGTTTCCCTGATTTTTGTTCCATAACGGAATAGCTACAGAGAGACCGGTATTAATCTGATTATTGAAAGCTCCGCCCCTCTGATCATAGGAAGCAAATACATTAATATCAGGTATAGCCAGTTTTTTCTGATAATCCAGATATTGTTCGGCCAGTAACTTGTCCTGGCGGATAATCATAAGCTCGGGCCTGCTGTTCAATGCCTCATTTTTCAGATCTTCCGGATCCACCAGCCTGATATATTTTTCGATTTCCTGTTCGGAAAATTGAAATTCCACCAGGGCATTGGTCTGGAGCAGGGTCTGCAGTCCGGATTGCGTTTCGTAGTATCGCTGCAGGAGCTCGGCTCTGTCATTATTGAGCTTGAGGTATGCTCCCTTGAGCCTCACGACATCTTTCAGCGGTATATTTCCTTTATCTGCCTGTATCTGATAAGCATTGAGCAAAGTATCCAGGAGCGCAAGCTGTGTATTGTATCGGGCAAGCAGCAACTGCTGCTGACCCAAAGAAAACAAATCGCTGTGCAGCCGGTAGCGGAGCTGCCTGATCAGCAGTTGAAACTCCAGCTCAGCAATACGGCTGTGGGTTTTGGCCATTTCAATTTCCGATTTCCGTTTTCCGCCGAGTATGATGAGCTGCTCGATCTGAAAGACCTTTTGACCTGTGCCTCCCAGATGCAGCAGCCTTCTGTTTTCAGGGTCATAGGCATTAATATCTGCCGTAAATACCGGATTGGGGTACAATCCTGCCTGGATAATCTGAGCTTTCTGTGCTTCTACATTCATAGATGCAGCAAGCAGATAGTAATTGTGGGATAAAAAGAGGCTGTCTGCCTGACGGAGTGTCAGTCTTAAAGTATCCTGAGCTGCTGCCGTAAGAAAAAATACTGTCAAAAGAACGAGGGTGATACTCACCGGTTTTATCAAACTCATATTGCCATCATCACTTAAATGAAGTACAAAAGTGAATCTAACAAACTTAAAATGAGCTTAAAACAGATAAAATTTAGCTTAATGGAAAGCTTGTTTTGAAAATATTGTTTTCTTCATGCGTATAGGTGTAAGCGATGTGACCGCCGTGTATGCCCAGGATTTTTTGGACAAAAACCAGTCGAGCCCGAATCCCCGCTTGCCCTGACTGTTTCTGCCCCTGAAAAAATGTTGAAACAGATATTGCTGTTCTTCACTCCCTATTCCTGCGCCATGATTAATAAATGTTACCACAAGCTCCGCACCGTCGGATGATAATGTGATTTTGGCTTTACCATCATCGCTGTATTGGATACAATTGACCATCAAATTGGTGACAGCGGACCTGATAAGTCCCTGATTTGCATCTATAAACAAATGTTTTTCGTCTTCGATATTGGAGTATTCTATCAAAAATTGAAAATCAGGGTAAATATTTTTCAGTTCATCAGCTACATCAAAAATTAATTCATCCAGCCTGACTTTTTCCTTTTGCAATTCATTTCCGGATTCAGCTTTGGAGATTTCGAGCAGGGCATTGATGATTTCGCTGAGATTTTTGGTATCTTCTTTCTGATTTTGGATGAGCGCTTTAAGTTTTTCTGGATTTTTTTCATTTTCTATCCGCTCAAAATTGGATACCAATATTGAAATCGGGGTCTTAAGCTCGTGGGAAATATGGTGAATGGCATGTTTCTGAAAGGCAAATACCTCGTTCATGCGTTTCATCAGCTTGTTGAATTGTCCTGCAAGTACGGCGATTTCATTTTTACTGTCCTCAAACTCAAGCGGGGAGAACTCGGAATCAAAATTATAACTGCTGATTTTTTGGGTGACGGTCTCCAAAGGCTGAGTGATTTTTTTGGATAATAAATAGGAAATAATTATCACAGCCAGTGATATCAGGAGGAATGAGGTGAGCAAAACCAGTTTCAGGTAATTGAGCTTTGAGTATCCGAATTTGTCATAGGCTTTGCTTATGCCATAGTAGCTGTTTCCTTCATTTTCAAAATACAGGCCTACTACATCATACAATTCGTCTTTACTTTCAAACCATTCATTCTGGGGCGACAGACGGTCAAGAATCATTTTTGAATATTGCACCTTAGTGTCATCAATGCTGGAATAAATAAGCTTTTTATTATGATCAAAAATCAACAGTTTTTCATTGTAAAGGTCATGAATCGTAAGCCGGTCTATGGCCTCTGTCAGTTCCTTGTCGGCTTTTTCTATTTCGCTCAGAAAAAACAGAGTGGATTTGATTTTTCTTTTTGCCTTTGCTGGAATTCCTCCTCCCGATATTGGGAAAACAGGGTATAAATAAAGAAAAATGCAATACCCGCCATCACTATCGTGGTGAATGAAAAATAAAGTAATATTTTTTTTCTGATTCCCAATTTAAAAAATATCCAAAGCTGACTGCAATAATTATTTAATTAATTTTGGAAATAATTTTCGGATTTCTTTTCATATTTCGACGCCGTATTATCCTTCCTCGCTGAAATAATATCCATATCCCACCCTCGTTTTAATGCTGTTTTTGCCAAATGGTTTATCTATCTTATTGCGCAGGAAATTGATATATACCTCAATTGTATTGGTATTTGCATCAAAATTGCTCCCCCAGATTTCTTTGATGAGGTCTGTTTTGGACACCAGTTCTCCCCCGTTTTCCATCAATTTTACCAGTATCTGAAATTCCCTTGGTGTCAGCACGATTTCCTTTCCTTGTCGGGTTACTTTTTTAGAGCTGTAATTTACACTGATATCATCAATGGTAAGGCTTTCTTTTTTATTTTCCGTTAGGGTGTTTCTTCTGATCAGTGCCTGAATTCTTAGGAGAAGTTCCCGCATATAAAAGGGCTTGGTGAGGTAATCATCTGCACCGCAGTGATAACCCTGCACTTTATCCTCCAGCTCTCCGAATGCAGTAAGCATGAGTACAGGGGTATTCCGGTTGTGGTTGCGGAATTCTTTACACAGATCAAACCCGTTTTTGCCCGGCAGATTTACATCCATAATGATGCAGTCAAAGCTGTCTTTTTTCAGTATTCTTTCAGCAAGGGCACCATCATATACCGACAATACATTGTAATGCTCCGATTTGAGTGCCTCACTGATATTCTGATTCAGCGTCTTATCATCTTCAATGAGCAGGATATTCATGTAGGTGTTGTGATAATTTCATGACAAAGTAACGCATGATTAACTTGTTTTCGTGAGTTTTTGGTCATAAAACAATTATTATCCGTTTGTTGATCGTCAGAAGGTAGTAGAGGTTGACGATTTTTACCTGTATTTTTTTAACCCGGATTAAGCATCAATACCACAGGATGAAGGTTGAAATGGCAATATAATAATCCATACTTTTGTGAATGAGTCTTGTTTGCTCAATAAATTGAATGAATATAAGTGCGCACAGTAATTTATCTGGCAGACAGTTACGGCCAGAATAGATTTTCCTTTCCAAAATCCCTGTTCAGCCCATTTTATACAGACTTGTTTTTACCTGTTCAAAATCCTCCTGATTGTCCGCTATCACCATCAGCACGTCATCTGCCAGTATGGTGGTAGAACCTCCGGGTCGTATATAGCTGCCTCCTCTCCGGATCATTACTATAAAAGCAGAATCCGGGAAATGAAGGTCCACAATCCTCCTGCCTGCTGCATACATACCGGGTTGAATTTCAAATTCCTGCAGGGAAGATTTGGGTATATCCAGTATCAGTTTATCTGTCTCAGATAAAGTTTTGTTCTCATCCTGCTCCACTACTTTCAGCCATTTGGCTACCATGGGCAGGGTTGTGCCTTGGAGCAGGATGGAAGTCACGGATATAAAAAATACGATATTGAAAATCATGTCTGCCTGCACTATCCCTGCCAGCAGAGGGTAGGTGGCAAAAACTATAGGTACAGCGCCTCTCAGCCCGACCCATGAAATGTAAAGCCTGGGTTTGAGTCCCATCTTTACAAACATAAGACTCAAAAAAACACCCACAGGCCTGGCAAAAAATATGAGAAACAGCGAAATCATCATCCCTACTCCAATATAGGGCACTATCCTTGAAGGAAACACCAAAAGACCCAAAGTGAGGAAGAGTACTATCTGCATGAGCCACGCCAGCCCATCGTACATTTTAAGGATGGTCTTTTTATGAATCAGGTCTGCATTGCCCAGATACACTGCGCAGATATAAATAGCCAGAAATCCGTTGCCTCCCATGAAATCCGTTGCCGAAAAAGTAATAAACATCAGTGCGATGCTCAATACAGGATACAATCCCTCAAAGTCCAGGGAGATATGGTTGATGGTAAATTTGCTCAGCTTGCCAAAAACAAAACCGGCCATGGCACCCAGCGCCATCTGTTGGACAAAAAGTGGAAAAATGGTCAGCACGTCCTGATCCCGATACATTACAAGATTCAGAAATGCGATGGTCAGCACATATGCCATAGGATCATTGCTGCCGCTCTCGAGCTCAAGGGTAGGTCTGATATTGGATTTTAAAGAAAGACTTTTAGACCGTAAAATAGAAAAAACCGCTGCCGCATCCGTAGATGATACTATGGAGCCGAGCAGCAGGCTTTCGTAAATGGTAAAATCAGTCACATACCACACGAACAGTCCCAGTGACACAGCTGTGAGCAATACCCCCAGAGTCGAAAGCAGTATGCCTTCTTTGAGAATGGGTTGCACGGATTTCCAGTTTGTATCCAGACCCCCTGAAAACAGGATGAAATTCAGAGAAACTATTCCGATAAATTGTGCAATTTTGGGATTGTCGAAGTGAATACCGCCGATGCCCTCAGATCCCGCAAGCATTCCTATGGTCAGAAACAACAATAATGTAGGTACACCGAATCTGTAGGAAGTCTTGCCCGCCACGATACTGATCAGCAGCAGGATCGACCCTACCAAAAGGATATTTTCAATGGTGACATTCATCTGCTCGCCATTTGATTCTGAGTAATGTGTATGGTAAAATCATTCATAGCCGGGACTAAACTTTCTTCTTAATAGGTTCAAGTACCGGTAAATGCAATTTATACCTTACTGCCATTATCCGGATAACTATTACCGTGACAGCAGCAATCACCTCTGTAATACCTGTAGGAAATTTCAGAAGACTGCAGGTAAAATACATGATACCTCCGGCCACACAGGCAAGGGCATAAATATCCCTTCTCAACAGCAGGGGGACTTCATTGAGCAATATATCACGGACCACACCACCCACAGACCCGGTGACTGCACCCATGACGATACAGGCCCACATAGGTAGTCCTGAAGCCATACTTTTGGTGATTCCCACCACTGTAAATAATCCGAGTCCCAGAGTATCAAATAAAAAAAGAGTACTGCCTAATCTGAAAAGTTTTTCTTTAAATATCAGCGTGGTCAATAAAGCGATACCTGTAGTCAGAAAGTATTTTCCGTCCGATATCCAGAAGGGAGTCACCCCGAGCAAAAGATCCCGGAGTGTACCTCCGCCTATTGCGGTAACCAATCCTACAATGTATGCCCCGAACCAATCCATCTGCTTACCCGAGGCCATTCTGATGCCACTCACTGCAAATGCAAAAGTGCCCGTAAAATCCAGCAGGGTAGTGATGCTTATCTCCATATCACTTATTATACCTTGGTGTCTTTAACCGATTTTTACAGACGTCATGGTCAATGAACCACCCACGGCTTTATCGTTGAAAAATTCAATCTGTTCATCTTTCTCCTGAAGCGCCAGTACATACAGCAAGGGCAGAAAATGCTCCGGTGTAGGTATGGCAAGATCAAAAGCTCTGCCCTGACTTCGATACCGGATGAGAGGAGAATGATTGCTTTCGCGTATATATTGTTTCATAAGCCAATCAGCCTCCTTTGCCCACTCAAAGCCAAAATTATCCTGTTGCATTCTATCCCAGGCAATCATCCTGAGATTATGGACCATATTTCCACTGCCTATGATCAGGATTCCTTTATTTCTCAACGCCTGGATTTCAGTGGCGAGTTCGTAGTGATATTCCGGGGGCTGATTGCGGTCGAGACTCATTTGTATGACGGGAATATTGGCCTCGGGATATAAATGTTTGATCACGCTCCATGCTCCGTGATCCAGTCCCCAGCTTTCATCCAGTCCGACCCGGGTCTTTTGGATGAGAGATTGTGTTTCCAGGGCAAGTGCAGGACTACCGGGTGCCGGGTATTGTACTTCATACAATGCTCGGGGGAAACCCCCAAAATCATGGATGGTCTCAGGGTATGGCATGGCAGTGACATAGGTGCCCCGGGTCTCCCAGTGAGCAGAGATACACAGTATGGCCTGGGGCTTGGGGATTTTCTGTGCTATATTTCTGAATCCCTGTACAAACTGGTTTTCTTCGATGGCATTCATAGGGCTGCCATGCCCCAGAAACAAAACCGGCATTCTGGGTGTATCTTCAAATGAAGGGACCACTTTGGCCAAAGTACTTAATTTCATGGTTTTTGAAGGGATTAAGCCTGCAGTCATAAGTGGCAGCATTGATTTTATAAAAGTATTCCTGTCCATTTTCAGGGTTTTTGGAGGGTGGGATAAGGTACAAATTCCTGATCATCTCCGGGGATGACCTCAAATTTCCGCTCTGTCCACCTTTGTTTAGCCCGGTCTATTAATTCCTTTCTCGTAGCCACAAAATTCCAGTCTATAAGCCTAGGCTCAGAAAAGGGTTCTCCGCCAAAAATATACAGGGTACTGTCTTTCAGAACCGTAAACTCACACAGTTGGCTTTCGCGGGTCACCAGCATTTGTCGGGGACCGTAATAGTGTCCGTCACTTTCTATGCCTCCATCAAGTATGTACAGGCCGGATTCTCCATACAGCCTGTCAGCCAATGATACAGGCTGGTCCTTTTTGCTTTTGATTTCGAGCATATACAGCTTGCTGTACACCGGTACAGGGGATTTGTGATGTGATAATTCGCCGGCAATGAGTTTGAAATGAATACCTGAATCCTCCCATTCAGGCAAGCTCTCGGCACTCACATGAAAAAACTCCGGGTCCATTTCTTCCAGATGAGCGGGCAAGGCCACCCATATCTGAAGGCCGTGAAGTAATTTTTCTGAATGCCTTAAATGATCAGGCGTACGTTCGGAATGTACGATACCTTTGCCGGCAGTCATCCAGTTGACTTCCCCTGGCTTTATTTCCAGTGCATTGCCCAGGGAGTCTCTGTGCATGATGCTTCCTTCAAAGAGATAAGTAAGGGTAGATAGACCAATATGCGGATGCGGCAGAATGTCGAAATTTTCTCTTTGATTCATTTTTACAGGGCCCATATGATCAATGAATATAAAAGGGCCTACCATCCTCTTCTGTCTGAAAGGTAACAGCCGGCCTACCATGAAGCGGCCGATGTCTGCTGCCCGCTCTTCTATGATCATTTGGATATTGGACATACTGATGATTTCGGATTTTTATTAAACAAAACTGAGTCTCAGAGCATGGAGAATGTACGTCATTCAGGTATGTAGAATAAGTAATAAAAATTATGCTCTGATTGTTGTATAACCAAATATTAAAATGTCTGAAAGGCGATATTGGTCTGCCATAAGCAGATTTCTGTATTTCCCGGAAATAAATTTCAATCCTGTTTATACATCTGAACTTCCTGATGGGACTTGTAATGGTAATAAAATAACGTGGAATCAGCTTTTGTTAAATTGATTATAAATACAATATGCTACATGGTAATTGATAATTCGAAAGCGCATGCTTGATTTTATTTTGCAGTCATTTCAGACCGTTGCCGATTTCCTGATGCATAATTCCGGGATAAGACTCAATCCTTCCCATGGATGCCGGTAGAACGGGAAAAGCATTGTAACTACATATATGGAGCGTGAATAGAGAGAGAAAAAACACAAAAGAAATGAGTGGGTAAAAAAATAAGCCATAAATTCGAAAAAGGATAATATCAAAACATCTTTCGAAAGAAATGCCGGGGAAAAATTCGAGCATACTTTTCAAAAGAAAGGGTTGAAATTATGTCCGTTTGCCTGGCAGGGGATGGCAAAGGAACCCATTTTGTAAGCTGACCTTCTGTCTTCCGGCATTGTCAACTCGCTGTCAGTAAGGGATTTCGCTGTTTCTGTCCTACTGTTTTTGTGTCGGTTGTGGGTGGCGAAAAAATTAAAACACCGAAGGGAGGGAAGAAAAAAATTGAATTTATCTTGCGGTGGGGCAGGCACACTCTTTGCCAAGTTTTGGGTTGTAGCGTTGGCTTGTGGGGCTTGGCAATGTGTGTGGCTGTGAAGCGTTGGCATTTCTGTCGGTTTAGTTGTTCTCAATAATTTTTATTTCTTCTTCGGTCAAGTCGTATAGCTTATAAACCAATTGGTCTATTTGGTTTTCTAAGTTTGAGGTATCAGATGAATTATCAGTTTGTTTTTGAAATAATATTTCATTTACAAGTGAACATAATTCAATGATATTTTCTTTACTTAGTTTTGGAAAAGGTAGTTGTCTTAAACCCATCGGGCCACGCTGACCACTTCTCAATTGTGGTGTTTTGCCAATTTTAATTAAAACAATTTCCTTTCTTATTGCATAAAACGAAATGACTTTTGAGTTTAGAATAGCCAAATAGGCTTTAAGTAATTCTACTCTGTTTTCCTTATGGTAAGCAGTAAACAATGAATAGTTACCAAAAAGTAGTTCTTCGCTGTAAGTTGCAGTAACTCTAATATCAGACTGACGAATAAATATTTTAGGTCTGTTAAAATCTTCTAGTTTCCTTAGGTTGAAAGGACGTTGATGTGAACCTTTTGTTCTAAAATAATTTTCATCAAATTCATCATTTAATGTCTTTTCGAGCCCTTTATCGTAATTTATGTAGTTAACATATTTAGGGATTGAATATGGTTTTTGGATTGAAAAACCACCTTCCAAAAGTGGGTAGTGGTTTGAATTTTCTTTGGATGCCTTAATGAATTGTGATTTCCCTTCCACAGTTGCATTAACAGCTACACCAGTTATTAGCTCTAAGCAGTCTTCTAATTTAAGAGCATTTGATTCTATCTTTTTTAAAAGCTCTACTTCAATACTCGGTTTCCAACTATATGTTGACTTGTCAATTTCTTCAATTTTTATTTTTCTTTTAACTCCTGACAAACCATCATATAGGTCAAAATAGGAGAAGTTGTTTTTTGCTTGAAAGAAACCAATTATTTGTCCACTGCCAACATCATCAAATACTTTCAAGTTGTGATGAATTTTTAAAATATTCCAATTTTGAATTATGTAGCGTCTAATGGCTATGAATGGATTTTCAAGCACATTAAAATCAACAATGAAACCTAGTATTCCATCTGGTTTACTGATTTTAAAACCTTTTTCAAAAAAAAACATTACAGTGTTTATTCTACTTTTCTGGCTTTCTGATTTTAAAAAGTCATAATTGTTCCTAAAATATTCTTCTTCATATTTTTCAAGACCTATAGATTCTCTGCTGTAATAGCTTAAATATGGCGGATTTCCAATGACAACATCAAATCCTACAAAATCGCCATCATCATTCAGCACTTCAGGAAATTCAAAACGCCATTCAAAAGCATTATCAAAAATTACATTTGACTCTATTGATTCACGTTCTGCTTCAAGTTTTTTTAATTGTTGCGTTGCCTTCTCTAAATCTTTGAATAATTGTTTATTCAACTTTTCACCCCATTGTTTTTGAGTGTTAATTTCGGTAGCGATTTTATCAACTTTCCCACGTGCCGAACTAATTTTCTTTTTGAATGGGTTATCAATATTGATTTTAAAATCAGATTTAATGTCGGCAATCAGCCGTTCCATTTCTCTTTTCTGTTCTTTGCTTTCAGCATTGCGGTAAGTGTCAACGGCTATTCGGTAGCTGTCAATTGTCCACTTACTTTTTTTCAAAGCTTGTTTCAGGTCGGCATCAATAGCAAAACGACTCACCAAAGAGTTTCCGCATTTTATGTTGATGTCAATATTCGGAAGAGTTTCAATTCGGTGGCGTTCTTGTAATAAGCGTTTTTCAAAAGCTCAATCCACAAACGCAAACGGCAAATTTTCACGGAATTGGAATTGATGTCCACACCGAAAAGGCAGTTTTCAATAATGGTTTGCTTTTCGTGGAAAAGCGTTTCTTGTATGCGTTGGCATTCTTTATTGTTTGGGTTGTATTCAAAAAGCTCGCCTTCTTCGTCTGTTACAATCAATTCATCATTTACTACTTCCACCTGATATTCTTTCAGGCGTTTTCCGTTACGGTCTTGCAAAATTTTCAGGTCGTTTTTAATGGCAATTATTTCATTGAGTGCCGAAACCAAAAAGTGTCCTGAACCTACGGCAGGGTCGCATATTTTAATGCTGTTTACAATGTTGTTGGCTTCTTTTCTTCCTTCAACAGTGGTAAAGTCAATTTTTTCGTACAGCTCATCCATGTTTTGGCAATTCCAGCCTTTGCATTCATTAAACTTTTGTACTACTGCCCTGCGTATGGTTTCACGGCACATATACATGGTGATGAAACCGGGAGTGAAAAATGAACCGTCTTTGTAGCCGTTTATTTTCTCGAAAATCAATCCGAGAACCGAAGCGTTAATCAGCGTTTTGTTATCTTCCTGAATTTCTTCTCCGCCTTCGGCTCCAAAGTCGTAAGCATCTAAAAACTCAAACAAATATTGAAGCGTGGAAATATTGCCTGTCCGTTTTTTGCCTTGCTGGTCTTTCAGCACGGTTTGCGAAAAAATCGGAATGGTTTTATCGTCTTTCAGATTGCTGATAAACAAAGTAACCTGCTCAATGTCTGTCGGCTCGAAAAGCGATGAATTGAGATAAGGCGTTTTTTCAAATGCCTTTTTTACATCTTCGTTTCGCTCGTCATTCTTGCGAGCTAACACCTGAAAAAATAAGCTGTTCAGGTCGTCATAGTTCTTGATTTTGTCAAGATTGAGAAACGAATATGATTTGTCGCCTTTATGATAGGTGATGAGTTGGGCTTCCAACAATTTCAAAAACAATATTCTGTTTATCCAAGTGATTGAGAGTTCAAGAGCAACATTAAAAAGTCGCTCTTGGTGGGTATTTCCGAATTGGTTTGGTTTTTCCAATCGGCTCAATTTATCTAAGCTGTCAAGCTGAATGATAGCATCTTCAAGAATGGTTCCTGTGTGTCGTTCACCTGCTTTGTTTCGTTCAATCAGTTTTTTGCTTCCTTCTTTAGTTTCGGTCAAGCCGATAATGTGCAACAACTCGCTGTAAAAACGTTTGTCAAGGCTGTTGCTGTCGTTGGTGAACGGAAGTTTTAAAAGATGCTCTGGCGAAAGCAATTTGAATAAAGCAATCAGCGAATTGTCGTCTGCTTTGTCCGCATTGCGTAACGGTTTTTGAAAATCCTGAATGTTGAAGTAAGTGAATTCAATTTCAGAAGTGATGCTGTCAATAAATGGCTCGGCAATTTGTTTGTAGAAAAAATCGGTTTTGGTGTCTGCCAAACGCCCGCCTTCAAAGTCGTTGAATTGTTTTACAAGGTTTTTGTTTTGAGCAAAAAGTCTGTCGAATAGGGTAGCATCAAAAATGAACCATTCGTTGATGTTGGTCGCCACCAAATGCTTTACTTCAAGATTTTTATGTGTAATTCTCTCACGTAAGTAATACAACACTAATTCCTGAAATGCTTTTGTATTAAGCTTTTTGGTTGTAATCATCTCCGATTTGTTGGTCGGCTTTTTTGCTTCGAGAATTACGCCAACTGTCGAGTTTGCATTTTGTCCGTTATGAATAACAAGGTCGTTTCGACCTTTGGTATTTATAAAATGGTTTGGGTCGTAATAAGTTTTCTTTAGAAAGTCGGAAACCAAGTTTTTATGAAACTCTTCGCTTTCGGTGTCATTTGTCCTGTCGAGTAAAGTAATGAGATTGGTCTTGAAACCTTCAATTACAGTCCTGTTCGGTTTTACTTTTAAAAAGGCTTTGTTCAGTGCCTTTCTTGGTTTCAATTCTTTTAAAATCATCTACAATTTTATATTCTCTTTTTCAGTCGGTTAAGATAAGTTTTTCGGTCGAAACGGTGTCAGAGCGTTGGCAAAAAAATGGCTCTTTTGGTTTTTTTGAGCGTTGGCTCGTGTGTCGGTAAAAACCAAATGTGCTTGAATATGCGGTCGGCATTATAAAACTATCATTCATTTTATTTACTGTTGTTGTCTTTTAGGGTTGCACCCAACTTCCTATTTTCTACAACAATCTTACGATACGATTGCGGTTTTTGCAAATATTTCTTCAGCTTTTCTGATTGATGTCACATTTTTCTAAATATGTCCAATGGGCTCAGCATTGAGTCGATACTTGCCGTAGTGACACGGGTGTGGATCATCGTGGTCTTCATATTCTTGTGCCCGGGGAGCTCCCTGACATAGGGCAATTGTGTACCGGCATCCACTAATTTGGTGGCATACAAGTGCCGCAACATGTGCGGTATAAATTTGATAGGGACCCGGGCTTTGGAATTGCTGCCCGGTTTGTATTCAACCGGTATTATGCATCTGAACTTCCTGATGAAGCTTGTAATGGTAATAAAGTAACGTGGAATCAGCTTTTGTTATATTGATTATAAATACATTATGCTACATGGTAATTGACAATTCGCAAGCGCATGGTTGATTTTATTTTGCAGTCATTTCAGATCGTGGCAGATTTTCTCATGCATAATTCCAGGTTAAAACAATGCAAATAACAGTGGTATTCCCTGTTACTTTATTCCAAAACTGTCAGAAAATATGCCCGAAGCCGAAGAATAGCTGGCTTCCCTCGCGGCTGGTGGCATAGTCAAGCCGGATGACAGTGGATTGATTCCAGGCAATGCGTCCTCCGAGACCGGGTGCGCCTATCCATTTCTGAAAATTAATATCAGCAGGCCTGTCCCATACGCTGCCAAAATCATAGAATGGTGTTATCCCCAGTGCAAAGTGCTGGCGCAATACTTTGAAATCCAGCAATCTTACTCTCAATTCCAGATTGACCAAAGCTACGGTAGGTGCCAGAAAACGTGCCTCCCTGAATCCCCGGACCGACCGTCCGCCTCCCAGCACGAGGATGCCACCGGCTTCCGCCTGACTCGAGAGATCCCACATTTCGATAAAATTGATGTCTGATCCGAAGATATGCCCCATAGCCGCCAAACCTGCTAAAGTGAGCCGACCTTTATTATTTCTCCACCTGAGCAGAGTGTGGATATATTGCCCCTGTATCATAAATTTATTAAAGTTGAAATCTGAACCTAACCATGGTGCCGAATATTCATGCGAATACTGCAGGAAGACTCCTTCAGATGGATCAGGCTCAAAGTCTCTCGTATCATAAATCAAAGCGGCAGCGACCATGCTCGTGAATTTATAGCTGTCATTATTGGTAAAACCCGACAGGTTGAATTTTTGCCAGGTACCGTCCGATTTTTGCAGATCCACCAGTGTGGGGTTGTTGACAGCCTCAACCGGTCGGCCATCAGCCAGATACGCTTCATCTGCCATTAATCCATTGTATGAAGTAAACGAGGTAAACAATGCTTCATATCCAAACATCAATCGCAGTTTCCCGCCCCAAAGTACACGTTCTCCCAGGATATTGTACAGTTGTTCTCTTTGCTGCATGTGATTGTAGTGATAATCCGTATAGTATCTTCCGTCCGGCCCCCTTTCTGCAATCGCCTGATTATCTTCATATTCCCTGACTTTGTTAAAATCCCTCGTGATACCTGTTTTTTTGTCCCTGAAGTTCAGATCCCGGAGCATCGCCCGACCTATGCCCCAATACTGCGCATTAGGGTCCTCCCAATGTACTACGTCTGCCCTTAGTCTCCATTTGGAATTGAAAATGTAGGGAGCGTCATAATTTACGGCATATCTGATGCGGCCATTCTGGAAGATGAAGAACTCGGCATTGATCCGGTGTCTGTATGCGGTGTATTCGAAAAACGGGTCTTCCTTGGTTTTGTTCCAGTATATAAATGCATTCCCACCGATGCCGAATCCTCTGATAGGGTCAAATTCAAATCTGGGTAATCCGGTCACAAAAGTGCCCTCCTTTTTGTCTGCCAGTTCGAATTCAGGAATTTTTTTGGCTTCATCAATATAAAAAGGCAGTGCCCTGATAGTATCGGTATTATCTGTCAATTGCCCGGAAGCCAACATGACATTGAAAATGAAAAATGCGCTGAGGATAAATTTCATAAGCTTTGGATTTTGAATTATTTATAATGAAAAGAACAGGGTGGCTGTACCAAAATAAATCAACAGGCCCGTGATATCCACCACTGTGGTAATGGCAGGGCTTGCTGCCACAGCAGGATCTCCGCCCAATCTTCTTACCAGTAGGGGAAGGCCTGCACCAATAACCGTTGCTGTCAACACCTGCAGAGATAAGGCAAGCGAAATCATAAAGGCTATAGTCGGTAATGAATAGGCCGAGGGTATTTCGGTCTCCCAGCTCAGGAACAAGACCTTGGCATAGGCCAGCAGTCCAAGACAAATTGCCAGCATTACTGAGATCTTGGCCTCCTTCCACAATATGGTAATCCAGTTTTTGATGGTAATCTGTCCCAACGCCAGTGCCCTTACCACCACTGTGGCTGCCTGACTGCCCGAATTGCCTCCGGTATCTGCTACCATCGGCATGTAGAGTGCCAGAATGAGCAGTTTTTCAAGGGCATTTTCAAATCTGTGAATAATTAATCCCGAAATAATCCCCAAAGCTGCCAATGAGACTACCCATACTACTCTCTTTTTAAAGTGCTTGAAGGTGCTCGTTCCCATGTAGTCAAACTCCTCATTTGCCTGTACGATACCCATAAATTTCTGCATATCCTCTGAATGCTCTGCACGGATGATGTCTATGGCATCATCATGGGTTACGATACCTACCAGTTGGTTCGCTCTGTTGAGTACCGGTATGGCTACCAGGTCATATTTTTCAATTTGCTGTGCGACTTTCTCCCTGTCGTCATCCACATAAGCAAAAACAAAATCTTTGTGCATTGTCTGTGCCACTTTGCTTGCAGGTTCGGCCATTATGAGATCTTTCAGGGTGATAAAGCCTGCCATTTCCTGATTGTCATCCACCACATAGATGTAGTAGATGGTTTTCCTGGAAGGTGCATCACTCCTCACTTTATCTATGGCTTCTGCACAGCTCATTTCACGCTGTACCGTGGCAAAGTCAGTACTCATGATACCCCCAGCTGTATCCGGCGGGTATGCACTCAGTGTGATTACGTCTTCTCTTACTTTTTTGGACAGGAATGGTAGCAGGGCTGCCTGTTCCTTTTGGGTAAGATGCTGAAAAAGGTCCGCCCTGTAATCCGAAGGCATGCATTCGAAAATCTCTGCAAAACGCTTCTGCGAAACGGATTTGAATAAGCTGATTTGCTTTGCAATCGGAAATTCAGCGAATATTAATCCCTGCTGCTCCTTAGTGAATTTTTCCAGAATGCTGAATACATAGGTTTCATCCACTACCGCAAGCAGTTCACCGACCTCCACCACAGGCATTTTCTTCATTACAGGTACGAGATCCATCAGCTCGTCAATCCTGAGGGTTTCTTTTTCGGTTGTATTTATTTCCTGAAGTTTCATGGATTTTTGATTTTTGATTCTGGATTTTTGATATTGGATTTTGGATTGGTGATTTTAGTTATGAGAATATTTTAAAGTCACTGGTTGTAAATAAGTGGAAAGGCCTTCGCTTTTAATGATGATTTGATATTACCCTTCAAACCGAACACCGAAAACCGAACACCGAAAACCGAAAACCGCACCCCACACACCGAAAACCTCAAACCGAAAACCTCAAACCGAAAACCGAACCCCGCACCCCTTACCTTTCATTCCTCACTTTTTCCCGTTTACTTCCCAACTCACCTGTGTGACGCCGTATTCGAGGGTGAGTTTTCCTGCCAGATTTTCCATTTCGTTATCGTGCTTGCCTGTGGCTACTATTTCAGCTTCAATGTAGGTAAATGCCGGATTTCCATTGTCACTGCTTTTCAGAGACCGTAATTGCAGATGGTCGTCTTGTTTTACAGTATTGAGTATCAGTATTCTCAGGTGGTTTTCTACCTGTTCCTTACATTTGATTTGAAAAATGTAGTGGTATATACTGTACTCCTCCCTGCGAAATGGAAGACTGCTGATTTTATTGCCTAATGGCCTCAGAATCAAGTGGGTAAGCATGACAGCAAAAGCTACTATTACAGCCTCATGATACAATCCTGTACCTGATAATGCTCCTACGGCGGCTGAACACCATATGGTCGCTGCTGTATTCAATCCCTGTACACTCAGTCCGTCTTTCATGATCACTCCGGCCCCCAGAAAACCGATTCCTGTGACGATCTGCCCGATAATCCTTGTAGCGTCACCTTTATATACGCCATCATCCTGAGCCGTCAGTGCAAAGGAGATGAGGGTGAATGCCGCCGAACCCAAGGATACCAGTGTATTGGTGCGCAATCCGGCACTTCTTTGTCTCCATTGCCGTTCAAATCCTATGGCTGCCCCAAGCAGGAATGCCAGCATAAGTCGTATGGTAAATTCAAACAATGGCATGGCATCATATTTTTAATTTCCTTTTTTTACGGCTTATTTCTGCTTTATATAATGAGTTTTCTATACTCACGAAGTCTATTGTTCCTAAGTGAGAATGCTATGCAGATATAATTGGCTGTATCACTTTTTAATTTCGGCTCAAAGGTAAGGCCACCCGATGCCTGCGGCCGGTTAGAGATCTTTTAGAAAAAAATTAGAAAAAAATTAGAAGGCCGAATGTCTGATAATTACCTCTCAGGAGGTATTGTGAAATCAAATTAGAATCTGCTTATCAGACGTTATTAATCAGCTACCGGTGAGCAAGGAAACTTCAGGGTAATGACGGTGCCCTTATAAAGTTGGGAGGCTATGCATTTTGCCCTGATGCAGCTGAATGATTTTTTGAGTAAGCGAAAGTCCTATCCCGTTGCCTTCTGCATAATTTTTATTTTTCCCTCTGAAGACTGGGGTAAAAATGTTCTCCATATCACTTTCTGAAATCCCTATACCCTGATCCCTGATGGTGACGACCACAAAGGGTTTTTTATTTTCATCGTCCGATTTATTGTGGGTATTATGCACTGCAATTGCTGTTTCATGCTCCGACAATCCGATGCTTACTTTACAGCGGTGGTCATCAGAAAATTTACAGCCGTTTTCCATCAGATTGATAAAAGCTGATTTTAAAAGATATTCATTGGCTTTAATGGTGATTGCATCATTGGGAGGATGACCGGTGATTTCCGTTTCATCTTCAGAAATATTGGGTTCGAAATATAAGTCAATCTTATATTCAGGATTTGTCTGCTGCAACTGATGTATGGCATCCAGCAACACCTCATCTATCCGCACTTCTTTAAAGGAAATTTCGGCGGGGTCATAGCTCGCTTTGGCCAGATCCAGAAGGCTGTTGGTAAGTCTGACTAATTTTTTGGCATCCTGCAGGCTGTTTTGCAGCGACAGTCCGGTGCTTTCTGATATTCCTTTGGAGACGAGGGCAAGCTCCAGTTCTGCGATGAGGGCAGTGAGCGGGGTGCGCAATTCATGGGAAATATTGGAAACAAAAGCTTTTTGGGCATCGAATGATTTTTCCAGCCTTTCCAGCATTTGATTGAAAGTATTGGCTAATTCGGCAAGATCATCACCGGTATCGCCCGTACTCAGGCGCAGGTCCAGATTGGTGGCTGATATTACCTTTGCCTTTTCGGTCATTTCCATAATGGGATCAAATGCTTTTTTGGTAAAATACCGGCCTGCCAGATATACAAATAAAATAGAAATGATAAATACGAGGATATTGTTTCTCAACAGGCTGTTCAGTTTGTTATAGCCATATTGATCCAGTGCAGCTGCTGTAAGAATATATTCATGGCCACCGTGGAGATGTGTCAAACCGACAACCTGCCAATCTTTTTGATAAAATGTCAGTTCTCCGTTTTTTCTTATTTCACTGAGCATTTCCGGCGTTTCCTTGACAAAATCAATGTCCACGGCATCGTGATACAAAAGCCGGAAATTTGTATCATAAATTGCTACTTCAACTTCATTGATGATCTGACGATTATTTTTATAGATGTCCTGCAGGGTTTTTTCATCCACCTTTGCATTGAAAAATAAATTTGCCTTGGTAACTGCTTCCTTTTTCAGTAATGCATAAAATTCCTTTTCCCTGTTTTCCTTGGCAGAAAAATAAATAACCACAGCATAAGCAAGAAGCAGACCTGCTGTGATCATTGAGAAAAGTAGCGTCATGCGGGAACGGAGTTTCATTGAGCTTTGAACACTTGAACTATGAACAATTAGAACACTTGAATCCGCCGGCGGCGGAAACACTTGAATCCGCCGGCGGCGGAAACAACCGAACTATGAAAGTTGAATGAATTGAACGACAATCTCTTTTTGGAAACATCAGTACATGTTGAAGCTTAAAATTGTCCGCTCAAAAATCATAAACCCCATAAATCCCATAAACCCCATAAACCCCATCAACCTCATCAACCCAATAAACAACCGAGCGAAGCGAGTCACACCAAAGCGTGATCAGCAATTCCGCAACTCAGCAAATCCGCAACTCAGCAAATCCGCAACTCAGCAAATCCGCAACTCAGCAAATCCGCAACTCAGCAAATCCGCAATCAACCTCATCAACCTCATCAACCTCATCAACCTCATCAACCCCATAAACTATATAAACCCCATAAACCTCACCAATCACTTCAGATGCTTCTCAATGACCTGAATAACTTCTCTGCTCTCTGAGCTGTTATGAGCAATCATCGCCACCACATGCATATTGTCCGGTATCCACAGGCCGGCAGGCTGAACCGGAAGGGTAAAACTGTAATTACGACTCACCGACACTCCTCGTTTCATGGAAGAAGTAAAACTGTCGCCGTCAAACTTGGTCAACATGGTACGGAGTACATGGTCATGACGGAAGTTCTCGATGATCTCTGTGCCATTGGACTGAGCATCTATGATATTGGATTCTGTAAGGAATATGCTGATGTTAAAATCGCCATTCAGATCCGTCAGTGGTATAGCTGTCACTTTGATATCAGCCTGTCTGCTTTCTGTATTGTAACTCACCTCCATGGCAAGTTCTATCTGCTGCGCTTTCTGCAATTCTGCTTCGGTGAGCGACAACCAAAGGTCCGGAAGGTAAGACAACAGGCTGTTGTCCGGTCTGCGTACCCTGTTGATGGAAGCGGCGGGTTTGCCACCGGTCGGTCTGAACCAGTTTTCAAGGTCTCTGGCATGCGGATTTCTGAAATCAAACTTACTCTTGGGAGTAGGATTGGAGAGGAAAAATCCATGGATACCCACTGCATATACTTTATTCTTGTATTTATCCAGAATGTTGTTGACTGCGCTGATTCCTTTGGGGCAGTTGGGACAGCTTGCACCGGTGAGATCCTCTATCAATACCGTCTTTCCCGAATCAGGGATGATAACCTCACCGATTTCTACGGGAATTTCCTTGCAGGCATATAGTAGAATACATACAGATATACAGGAGAAAATAATTTTTAATCTGTTCATATGTGGTCAGAATGTTGAAGTCATGGAAAAACGTACACCTGAAAAAGCGGGTTCAAGACGACAGATACCACCGCTGCATACCACACCTTCTACCTGCTTTACATACCTTAACGAAAAACGGTGCGAATCCTGTATATATACTGCCCCGAGGGTAGGGTAGAGGGTTTTTTCGATCAGTCCTTTCGGGTTGACTTTTTTGGGCTCAATATTGTACATACCAGAAAGTTCAAATATCCAGGATGGGGCAATGCTGTATTCAGTGAGCGCAAATATCCAGCTTCCAAAGTCCTGTTTGGAATGCAGGTATTGAAACTCTGTTCTTAATGCCTTACTGTCTGTAAATTTATACAGGAAATCCACATATGGAGTAATCCCTTTGACGATGGGGACTTCCGGTTTTTGCTCGTACACCTCCTGATTATAATTGAGTATCTGTACTCCTGTGGTGAGCTGCCATTTTCTCAGATATTTATATTGGAATTCTGTAAAAAGCTCCCGGTACAGCAACTTTCCATTGAGATCTGTGATATTGGATACATTGACTAATGCCGAAGTGGATTTATTGAATTTATACTTAATGTCAGCGGAGTATGCCATTTCGCTGATGTCCTGTGGGGCGGGGCTGTATCTTGCTGTTAGTCTGAATGTATTTTGACGATTGAGTGGCGTGAGATAATTGATGAGACCACGGATCAGTCTGAGATTAGGATCAATTCTGAAGCTGAAATTTTCGGTGCGTTTGGCTTCGAGTGTCATGCCGAGGTTGCCGGTAGCGAGGGAGAGGCTTGTGTAAATTACAGACCCCGGTTTTTGTACCAGCTTACCGATACTGCTGCCTACAAATTCGGTTTTGATCGCCATAGGATTATAGAAGATATCGTCTGATTTAAGGGCCACTTCCGTGTACCATGAGATATCTTTCCAGGCCAGAGTATTGTACAGACTGACTGCATAGGTATTGTGATTGGGAGTAAATCGGTCCTCATCGAGATAAGTGCGGAGGGCGTTTACCACATCTGCCATACTTTGATCCGAAATGGTACGGTTGACAAATCCCAGACCCGGAGCTATGGAAAGCGGATTTTCTTCTCCCCATGTTTTGAAGGTTTCCAATCTGAGTCCCTTGATATTGCCGCTGTAGGTTTCAAAAGCATTTTTCTGCTTCCCTACAAATCCCAGCAAATTCCATTCTTTGCCGAAATCATATTTGACACTGGCACCATATAAGGCATTATCTATGAAAAGGGGCCGCTGTTCAAATGAGCGGAATATCAATCCGGTACCGATCTGATCATACAGATAGCCTGCATTGATCTCAAATTTTTCAAATCTCTTTTTGACATACCATCTGCCGATACCTACTCCTGAATATGAATCTGTGGGTATTCGCAGATTGGAGTTATTGAACATATCAAACCGTAAACCGAAGGTAAATCCATCCACGGCATAATTCAGATTGAGCCAAGCCTCACCCCCGAAAAACTGACGGTCATATTGTGGTGTATTGATGGCATTGATGGTCGAATCTCTCAGAAAAACGTTGGCATTGGTTTCAAATCCGCCCGAGAAAACCCCTTTTTCCTGAGCATTCACTGTAAGATGAAAGCTTACTGCAAGGATAATTGATATAAATCTCACTATTACAAAATGTTTTGTGGTGTTTCGAGGCGAAAGATAAACAGAATTTTTTTATGCAGTCATTCAACTTTTGGAGATTAAACCTGGATTGTGCATCCATACTTTATTATCAGGGTCGAATTGGCATCAGAATTATTACTTTTTCGGATGAATCTCAAATGCCCCCTAAGGTAAATCAGCATTGCGAATTGTCTCACAGACAGTGCATACCGTAACAGACTTTCTGGTGTATAATCCCTGCTAATAGCAGCATGGGAATGAAGTGTAGTAATTTACCATACCGGACTGTTTACTTACACCATTAACTCTTTAGCATGTAGGAAAACAAACCGATGCATTCATCTTCGGCTTTTCTCATTTCCAGTGCCGCATCTTCATCCTTGTCTGAGTAGCCGATCAGATGCAGTAGGCCATGTGCCATCACCCGGAGTAGTTCCATGTGAAAACTTACGCCGAATTTTTGGGCATTTTCCTTCACTCTTTCAGTACTGATGTAAATTTCACTCTGTATGGGTTCACCCTTTTTGCTATACGGGAAAGTGATGATGTCCGTATAATCATCATGATTGAGGTATTGCCTGTTTATTTCAATGAGATAATCGTCATCACAAAAAATATACTGAATATCCTCCACTGACCGGTGATGTCCGGCAGCTATTTTTTCGAGCCAGGCAGCATAGTGCTTTTTAGCATGCCGGAGGGGATTGCTGACTCCTTCTGTACTGTGAAAATGTATGGGCAAAGTACCGGATTTTGTAATTCAGGCCATTTCTTTCTGAAGATTGAAATACATCATCACCGTCCTGCCACAATTGGTAAATGAAATTTCGTCTGCAAGCGCTTTCATGATATGTACACCTCTCCCACCACAACATTCAATGTTTTCTTCCAGCGTGGGGTCTGGTACTCCGGACGGATTAAATCCCGGGCCTTCGTCCGTGATACAGAAACTGATGCCGTTTTCGTCCTCCTCCATATCTATATGCACCATTTTGCGTTCATCTCTTTGATTGCCGTGTATGATGGCATTATTGACTGCTTCCGTAAGGCTGATCAGTATATCTGCATACTTATCAGGATGGATATTGGTGTCAAATTCCAGTTTTCGTAAGTAGGATTCTACTTCGAGTATATTGTTGGGATTGGAGGTAATACTGAGCATACGGGTTTTCATTCAATCTTTGTTTAAGTTTTACGCAAACAAAAATTCCATCACACAGACATGATATCTTGCAAAAAACATACCATTATCTGACGTTACCTTTGAGGGATCTGTAATAATCATCCACCAGATTTTTGTAGTAGGGTCTGAGGGATGGAGACACAGATTTGTACATATCTATCTCAGCCTGTCTTTTCTTCAGATACTCCTGAAGTGAAGGTGGCAGTTCTCTTTTTTTCTCTTCGGCTGTCTCTGACTTACGTTTATTGTCGAGCTCTCTCTGTCTTTCGGCCTTTTCTGCTTCGAGCAGTCGGGTCTCTATATCTTTCATTCGTTTCAGTGTCTCTGCATTGAGACGTTTGTTGACCAGTTCGGTCTCGATTTTGTCCATATTGTTGATGATTTCTTCCAGCTCTTTGGAGCCCTGACCTTGTTCTTTCTTGCTATCCTGAAGTTCCTGCAGGGCTTTTCTCAAGGCTGCCTGACGTGCAGCGGCCTGAGCAAAGTCTTTGGCAGATTTGCCTTCTCCTTTGTCCATCCCTTCTTTCATTTTTTTCAGGTCTTCTCCCAGCCCCTGCTGACCCTCTGTGATTTTATTCATGGGTTTTTTACCTTCTTTACCGTCACCTGACTTGCCGGGTTTGTTGCACATCTGACTGCCGGGCATGCCGGATGACATCTGCTGCTGTGCATTCTGTAGAGATTCGTCCAGCATAACGGCGAGATCATTAAGATTTTTCATGGAGCGTCTCTGCTTTTCCACGCCACTGGGGGTTTTCCTTTCCTCGAGTTCTTTGATACTTTCTTTCATATTCTGCTTGATCTCAGTGACCTTATCCATGATGTAGGTTTCTATATTGGGATTGCGGTTGCTGAGTGCCACCAGACTGTCCTCAATGATTCTGAAGTCTCCCTGCAGTTTAAACTGTTTCTGAATCGCACTGATATATCCCGGGGTATTCACCTGAATGCCCGGCAGAGACACCGCCAGATTTTCCTGTTCGAAGGACATCATTACCAGATTTTCCAGCAGTTGTCTGATGGTTTTTATATCCTCCTGATTTTGTTCCATATCTCCTCCCTGCATGCTTGCAGCCATATCCCCGGCCATCTGCTTCATTTTTTTGGCTGCTTTTTTCTGAGATTTGGAGGCACCGCTGTTGTCGTTTTTATTGAGCTGGTCTTTACTTTGCTTCATGTCTTTGGAGATATCATCCATTTTCTCTTCATTCTTATCTCCCAGATTTTTCGGCGGCGAAAGTTCTTTATTCTTTTCTTCAAGCTCCTTCATTTTTTCTTTCAGCTCCTCCATTTTTTTATTGAGCTCCTCCTGCTCTTTTTTGAGATTTTCAGGGGAGTCCTTTTGTTGTTCTGTTTTCTCAGCCAGCTTTTCCTGTTGATCGGCCAGTTTTTCCAGTTCTTTGATCTGGTCTTTGACTTCCTTTTCCATCTCGAGCTGCTTGTAGAGCTCGAGCATGCGTTTCATATCCTTCTGGGTAGTCTCATTGTTCATATTGAGCTGGTCCATCATCTGTATGGCATCTTCTTTATCCAGCTCCTCCATCAGCTCCTTGATTTTATCCATCAGCTCCTTCATCTCCGGATTGAGTGCCTTGTCCAGCAATTCCTCCACTTTTTCCTGCTTTTTCTGGATTTCCTCATCGGGTTGATTGTATTCCTGCTGATTTTTCATGTTTTCTTCCAGTTTTTGTCTGGCTTTTTCCAGCTGCTCCTGGAGTTTCTTTTGTTCTTCAAGCAGTTTTTCCATCTGCTTTTTGTCCTGCCAGTCCAGTTGTTTCTGCTGCAGCAGTTTTTCTCTCAGCTTCCGCATATTTTCGTTGAGCTTGTCGAGATTTTCGAGCGCATTTTTCAGTTCATCCTTGATGGCTTCGTCATTTTCCTGTTCCAGTTTTTTGATTTCTTCAAGGGTTGGCTTTGCATAGGTCATTATGGAAGACTTGGATGCCTTACTGCCATTGACTCCATCGTTGTCAAACACTTCAAAATAAAAGCTGATTTTATCTCCGGGCAGGAGGTTGAGTTTGCGAAGGTCTATGAGGTAGTCAAACTGTATTTCCCTGCCATCCTGTTTTTTGAGTTTTTCGGATTTCACTCCTTCGCTCAACCCGTTTTCCCGGGTTATGGTATAGTTGAAGGATAAGGTATTCAATCCGTAATCGTCCGAAGCATTGCCAATGAAGTATATCAGATTCTGATCCAGACTATCTGTAATTTTTTCGGCAGTTATGGAAGGATACTGATCTTTGATGATATTGATGTTATACAGCAGGCTGTCGTATCCGGGTACCAGCTTGTTGGAGAGATAGATGCTGTATGAAGCATCCGACATTGCCCGTATTGTATGCCGGAATCTTGTTTCTCCTTTGCGTTCAATCTCTTTTCCGGGAAAATCTTCATTCAGTGCAAAGGTGATTTTGTCAGTTTTGAATGCCTGCAGCAGCCAGGTAAGATAGGTGCCTTCGGGTACGGTCACGTCTCCTGTATTCTGTAAAATCTCATCCTTACGGCCGGTATATGCAGGATAGTTGATTTCCAGAGCAAAATCAGCCAAATTGGGTTTTTCCAGTACCTTCAGGGTAAGCGAAGGTGATTTGACTTTTCCTGACTGAATCCTGAAATCCACATCCTTCTGTACATTTCTGAATGTGTAGGTGAAGTTGCCTTCCTCAGTTTTCTGCATCTTGTACTGGAAGTCTTCCATGACCACATAAGCTTCATTGGGCACAACACTGCCTTCTGTGGTGACCTCCAGAGTAAAATCCTGAAACTGTACCACTTCCAATACCTGATTGGCCGTCAGGAATGAAAACGGGGCATCTTTTACGTATTCCGTATTATTGTCAATGATCCGCTTAGTGCTTTCTTTGATAATGCTCGGTGCAGCAAAAAGTATTATCAATAGCAGCAGAAAAGGAGGCAAGGCGTATTTCAGGTATTTTCTGTTGGCGCTGAGATCTATGGCTGCTTTAAAAGGCACCAGCCTGATGGCATTGGTTTTCTGGTCAATACTTGCCTCCAGCAATGCCAGATGTGTGGTAGAGGACTCCTGTTTTTTGAGTTGCAGGATGTTGAGCAGTTTGTCCTTTACATCTGCAAAATGATTGCCGATAATAATGGCGGCCTCCTCATGTGAGATGACTTTGCCCAGTCTGAAGTACTTGGTCAAGGGTTGAATGATCCATACAAATACTGACCCTGCAAATGCCAGAATGTAGGAAGTGAACAGTATCTTTCTGACTGTGGTGCTGAAGTAAAAGTAATATTCAAGCAGATTGTACAAAAGAAAGAGACCCAATACCAATCCTATCGTATATAAGCCTCCTCTGATCAACTGATTGGTGTAATATTTTCGGATAAACTGATCCAACTTTATGATCAGCTGGTCGTAACTACTCTGATTTTTTACCATAAGCGAATGCCTGAAACTGAGATCCTGATTTTACAAATGTATAAAACCCATATATGGGTCAGCTTGTTCATTTTGCCTTACATCTGAACAAAAAACGTGGTAAGTTACACCATTTTGAGACATTTGTCAATAGTTGTCAGAAGATATCCTTGTATCTTTCAGCCAGAAGGGCATTTTTTTCCTTAGATTTTATCTCCGAAATAAAGCCTTCCATAATTTTGATAGGCATAAAGGTCTCTACCGGATTATCCCGGTTTTCAAGGTCAGCCTTCATACGGGCGATGGTGATGGTGGCCATAAATTTTCTGAAAATGTTCTGATTTTCATTGGTGGCAATATCCTTCATGACTTCGGCAGTTTTGACCAGAGTCTCGATATTCTTGCCTTCCAGCGCATTCTGGTATCTCGTATAGAAATCAAATACCTGATACAATCCGATGGTTCTGGCCTTTTTTTCAAAATAGCTCAGATATTTTATGTCGTCAGATGCACCCAGTATCTCCGCTATTGTGCCTGCGAGGTAATCAGAATCATCATCCATCATTTTTTCAGCATATGCCAACGCTTTTTCTCGGGCATGGATATTGAGCCCGGTAAGCGCAATGTCTATCACTGGATAAGCCTGCTCTTTTTCGAGAATGGATGAACATAAATCAGTGGGGTCAAAAGATTCAATTTCGAGCAGTTTGCTCAATGCATCTGCCCTGACTCTGGAATGTGGATCTTTGGTTGCCAGATTTTTAAGTTTTTCCTCGTATCCGGCCTGATTCTCCTCGCTGATGGCACCTATTCCCAGGGTTCTGATGTAATAATTCGGATGTTTCAAAGCAGAAGCAATGACAGCTTCAGATGGAGACTCCAGATTGGAGAATGCGGCTGCTTTGTCCATAAAATGGGGAGAAAACAAAAACTGAGCTTCATACTGAGATTCAGTTTTGAATTCGTTGATAAGTCCACACAGGACATTATTACCATCCAATACCGCTACGGCAGGCTCTCCGGGGAGGTCTTCGATCAGGATGCGGTGGCTTCTTGAGTTGATGGTCCGGGGATAGCGTGCAACTGACCCATCTTTAAAGTACAGCGCTACTGTAACGGGTAGTATGAAAAGCTCCTGCTGGCCCTCTCCGCTTTGCAGTTGTTCGGTTTCGATCAGCATGGCTCGGGTCTCAGCGTTGTATTCATATTTGACATTTATCACAGGATGTCCACTGCCGAGAAACCATTGATTGAAAAACCAGTGCAGATCTTCGCCGGTCACATCTTCGAATGCCATCCTGAGTTCGTCCACTTCCACCGCTGTGTAAGCATGCTTGGTGAGATAGTAATTCAGGGCTGCGAAAAAGGCTTCGTCGCCTACATAATCCCTGAGCATGTGCAGGATCAATCCTCCTTTGTTGTAGCTGTGCGCATCAAACATCTGCTCTTTATCTTCATAGAAATAATGAATAAGTGGCCGTGCTCCCTGATTAAAAACCTGACCAAAATACCCGTTGAGCTCATTCATCCGATGGAATTCTGCCCTGTCCCGCCCGTATTTGTACTCAAGCCAAAGGTATTCGCTGTAATTGGCAAAACCTTCATTCAGGGTAAGATTGGACCAATCCTCGCAGGTCACCAGATTACCAAACCAGTGATGTGACATTTCATGTGCCACTATATAATCATTATCATCATCGATGAGCTCACGATCAGTTTTCTGCACAAACTCACCGAATACAACTGCACCGGTATTTTCCATAGCACCCGACACAAAATCCCGTACCACCACCTGAGCATATTTATCCCAAGGGTATGGATACTGGAATTTTCCGGAGAAAAAACTCAGCATTTCCGGAGTATGATTGAAGATTTTTTTGGCATGCTTCCCGAATCCTTTCTCCACGAAATAGTGAAGCGGCAGGTCATTCCAGAATTCTTCCACCTCGTCATATTCGCCTACAGCCACCATGAAAAGATAAGGAGCATGAGCTTTGTCCTGTTTCCAGTAATCGGTACGGGTACCATCCGCATTTTTTCTGGATGAAATCCTTTTTCCGTTGGATAGGGTCTTGTATTTGTCTTCTACGGTGATGTAAATTTCCTGTGTACACCTTTCGTTGGGCTTGTCAAAAGTGGGAAACCACCGGCTGTTGTTTTCTGTCTCTCCCTGTGTCCATATTTGAGTGGGTTTGCCGGGCTCTGAGCCATCGGGGTTTATAAAAAACAAGCCTTTGTCTGAAGTAATGGCTTCGTTGCTGTAATCTGATGTGCGGTTGGGTTTGGCCGTGTAGTCAATATAGATGCTGAGTTTTTCCTGACGGTTGTATTTCCTGTCCAGAATTACCGCAAGTTTGAGACTGTCATATTGATAGTTGAGATTTTTGCCGTTGTTCAGCAGTTGTACTTTGTGAATGTCAAAATATTTGGCATCCAGTATTACGGTATCAATCGGATAGAAGTAGGGTTTCAGTTCCAGTGTGGCTTTGCCCAGAACATGCTGTTTGGCCCAGTCGAAACTAACTTCCAGTTTTGTGTGCAGCAGATCATATTTCAGAGTGGCGGATGGCCTGTAAACCTTGGGGAAAAGATCGGATGCTTTTTCATAATCGCTTACCACCAGTG
The DNA here is from genome assembly GCA_016716335.1 of Saprospiraceae bacterium. Classification (GTDB taxonomy): domain Bacteria; phylum Bacteroidota; class Bacteroidia; order Chitinophagales; family Saprospiraceae; genus OLB9. The sequence goes on from JADJWN010000008.1 coordinate 168,779, forward strand.
TATCGAGCAGCTCTTCACGATAGTCTTCATAATCCGGCTCGGGAACGCTTACAACAGCCTTTTTGGAGGCGCAGGAAAATAAAAAAAAGATGATTGCAGCAAAATGTAGCTTCGAAATTCGGGAAAACAGTTGCATGTGTCAGAAGTATAACTTGAAAAAGAACGCAAAAGTAGGAAAAATATGTTGTTTATCGATAAAAAGTCAGTTTTTCAAAATTAGGCAATCGTTTGATATTTTATTTATTTTAAAATCTCCATTACCACATAGTATTTATTTCCAAAGTGAACTTCTTAAATTATAGACTCTCAGGATTCCGCTTTCATGATGAAGTCGAAAATGCTGAGTATTAGTAATTATTATCAATTCTATTGCTAATCAAATCCCACTAAATTTTTCTTTACAAAATTAAACTCTGTGCGTTTGGGTTTATCAGTGCTATGAGTAAAGCTAATGATAGATGTTTATTTGCTAAATGAATAATAGTACCTTGCTTCATTTTTATTTGTTTCACCATACTACTATAAATCTTTGTTGGTTAGAAAAAATGGTTCTGGATTTCATGCTATAATCACTCTTCCCCTCCTAAATGCAGATCCGAAAATATAAACCAATTGCCCTTTGTAATCCAGGCTGTACCGAAAGCTACAAGACAGACAGCTTCACCCCAGAATATGTAAGGAAAGCCCACATTGACACCAGCATATTTAGATAGTAAATAGAATAACGCCATAATGGCCATGGAAGTAAGCATCACATATCCACAGGTACGATACACCAAATTTCTTCGCTGTTTTAGTATCTTATGCTGATCTGTAGGATTCTTAGCAGGTTTAGTTTTTACGAATAGAAAAAGACAGAAGTATGTCAGAACCAAAAACAAGGCCACCGCACAAATCAAATGCAGGGTATGGCAGCTCCAGGTAACAAAACCCTTACAACTTGATACTAACGGATCCGTGGGAAAGATGGCGACACCCAGACATAGAAAGGATGCTAAGGTAGCCCAATGACGGTCTTGTTCTTCCGGACCTTTATAGGTGAAAAGAAAAATAGCTACCATAGACATTAAAGATACAAATATTGATAATAGTTTGGTATGGTAATATGCACTGATTGATGGCAGCAGATCGGTACATCCGAATAACAGGGCATTGCCACCATACATAATGAACGGGAACAATATCCCCAATATTCCTATACCACGACGTACCCACAGGTAGGTAATGAGTTGATTATGAGCATCTTCAGGGGCTACTTCAGGTAATTTGTTAGCGGACATAACTTCAAAAGGTTAAAAGGTGATTAAAAAAATGATCGAACTTTACTACCTAATGACGGGATTTTGGGAAAGGTAACCTATGGCATTTTGAAAATAAATTTACAATTTTTAAGCTGTTATGAAAGGTTATTATTATACAATATGCAGGGATTGAATCCATTTGTAGTTATTACTCCCCAAATCAATATTTTGGGGCTCATAACAATGACCGGTAGTTTTGTAATTCATTTTATTCAAAACTGATTCGTGAATAATAGCATCTTTTTCAATATTTCTAGGTGCACTTACCCTAAAATCCCAATAGTGTCCCTTAACAGGATCAAAAGAAGACCTTGGAAACAAATTGGTTAAATTATAAAGGAATGTATCTGACTTGTTGATGTTTTGTTTAAAATCTGGCTTTTGGTACTTACTGTTTTTACCATATACATATCTGTCAACTTTATTTTTATCCAATTTTAATCCAAAATTAGATGCTTCACCCAACATCCATTCAAGAGCGATTTTGGATAATCCTTCTTGTTCGTAACTACCACCAACATCAGAATGTGTTCCGGCAAACCAAACTTCCTTACAATCATTATGATTAAGGTTTACTCTGTAAGGTTGGTAATGCTTTCTTCTTTCATCAATAGCCAGAGCGTGTCTGACAGTTTTTACATTTTTGAGCGATTCGGTATAAGGAAATGGCCTAAACAATGATACAAAGTTACCAATGGATACTACAGTATCCCAGATACCCATAAAATGGATATCCGGCTGAAATGAAAAGCTATGTTTCAATCTGTTTGCTATTCCAAATAATCTTCGTCGTTCTGATAGTGATAATTTCGCTTTCTGAATTAGATAATCATGAAATATATATTCCAAGTGACTTGTGTTTCCGGGATGTAATAAACCATACAACTTAATTATTCCAGCCAGCATTCTAACGGTATAAGCCCCTCTGCTAAATCCGAATAAATAGATTTTGTCACCTTGTTCATAGTGATTCATTAAAAAGATATAAGCATCCTTCACCCTATCATTAAGTGTCTTTGCCAAGATCTTATCGGAAAATTCAAATAAAGCCCGTCTAAATTTCCTTTTAAAAGTTGTTGGAGCCAAAGTTCCTACACCAGGATTGTAGTAAGTAATTTGGTCCTTGGATTTTTCCAAACAGGAATAAAGATGAACAACATTAGTGTTTTTATAAAGACTTACTTTGTTATTAGTCCCGTCGCAGCAAATGATAATGTTTTTAGGCATAAGTGTTAAAATTTAAGATTAAATAAGATAGAGATTTAGTTTTGGAAAATCTTCCTTGCCTGAAGGTCATAAAAATCCGTCTGTCTCACCTTCATGTGCGATGTATTTAGGAAATTCAGCCCAGAAACCAAGATTTCACTGAACTGTATTATTAAATTGATCCAACAACATTCCATGACAGTATTCTGAAATTTACATGAAGCTCGGGTTCATTTAGAATTAATTATAAATATATAATATTTTCATCACGATGTATTTCCTTTGTTCCGCTAATAGGAAAGGAAAACCAATGCCTTTTTTCTGGATCATTGTTACAAACTATATGAAGTAGATTTGATATAAAATATGAAAAGGATAAATTAATAAGATTGTATTTAATGTAACATCTTCGATTGTAATGAATTGGGGGGTATAGATTTAGTGTATTTTTCCAGAATCTTATGAAATAATTTGGCCCTAAGGAAATATGATTCACCAATCCATTTGATTTTGATATAGAAGTATCAACATTTAAATTATTGTAATTATCTTCATAATCAAAAGAAAACAACCCAACAAATGGTCTATTGGAAAGTTCCATATTTTGAAATTTATCAAAAGTTCTTAGTTTTTCAAATTTTTCTATGACTTTTGTTATTGAATAATCTTTTCCATTGTTATTTATCACTTTAGTTTTTACTTCTATAACTCCTTTTATTGCATCATCAGTTATAATAACAAAATCACCCTCTTTAAAAATAACTGGTATTGAGTTGTCATAAATAAGGATATCCATTTGGGGTGAAACTTCAATTTCACCAGCTAAAGATTTTTGGGCAACAATAAAGCCTGTACCAACAGAAACATTTGAGGGCAAATAATTCCGTATAGTTTTTATTAAAATCGCTTCTTTATAACGGCCATCTTCTCCCCAATGAGCATTTCCAATAATATTTCGAAGTCTGTTTTTTATGATATCCAATTCCTTAGTAATCGATTCTTGAAATAACTGAATATTTTGAAAGGTGTTCATATTTTCATCGTATTTTTCTCTATGTAAATCATCTTTTACCATCACTATAGCATAAATAAAATTATACTAACCTTTTTAATTAACATTTTCTAAATCTATTAAGGTTAACTATTTGATTGAAGTACTTTCCGATGAATAAATTAAGTATATAAATTAAAAAAATTCTCCTCTGCTCTTATCCTATCTCCTTCTCCACCATATTTACCATCTTACTAAAAAATTTGCTCATTTCGTTTTCTGTATTATTTGTTATGTGTTGCAAAAATCTGAAGTGTTCCGCTTCGCCTTTGATTTGTTTGAGATTGGCGAATGAGCTGATGCTGGTCATAAGATGTTTTTCTATGTTGTCCATTGTGGCTTGCTTATTGGGAAGAATATTAAGATTAAACTATAGACAAATCACGAAGACTTTGTCCAATGAATTGTTTTCATAATAATCTGTGAGCTGTTCAGATTTGGCAGAAATTTGATACCACACTTAATTATTTATGTATTTATTTACAAATTTAGGAATAGTGGGTTCTTTATTTTCATTTTTATTAATGTACCATACAGCTATCAGATAGTTGGAAAGAGGGTACATGTATTTTTCTGCCGGCATATTTTTCATCAATTCAAAAGATTCATGGAATGCTTGACTCATATTTTTTGCATGATCTACATTTTTGGCAGGATCAAGGATAATAAGACGCTTTTCAGCGGACCCTTTTAGTGCATATCTTTCTGCTGTGGGTCCTACATTCTGAATTAATTCAATATCCCTGATCAGTTTTTCAAGTGCTCCATTTGGAAGTTTAATATTATTATCAAACATTTCCAAAAACAGTTTTCCCCTCAGACTGCAATATTGCTCAAGTGTAGATACTTTAAAATCCGCTTTTTCGTGGAACAGTAGTTCATGCATTAGTTTTACAGCTTCGGCATAATTGCCCAATGAAGCTTGAATATGTGCAATCAATTCAGTGATCTCAGGACTGCCTGCATTGTTTTTATATATTCTTTCGACCAGCAGATTGAGTTTTTGAACAAACATTTCCCTTTTTTCTTTTTTGCCTTGTAGTGCTGAAAGCATATTTCTTAACTCATTTTCAGCCTCAGCACTGTAAATATACTCCACATTATCAGTTGTCCATCCATTTTTAAATTCAAGCCTGTAAAACGGATCACCGTAACACTGGTAGGCCCCCCAGGTATTGGATCCGGGATCAGACTGATAGCAGGCTTTTCTTGCCAACTGCACTGCTGCACCAAATTCTGAGCCTTCCAGCATTTTATCATAAAACTTTCTGGCAAAAACCTCTGCAGCTTTGTCATCTACTGCCCAACCACATACAACCACTGCTTTTACCCCAATTTGAATCAGCTGAATACCTACATTTGCGGCAAGCTTGTTTCTGCCTTTTATGAGTTGGTCTTCAAAATTCGCAGTATTACCGGAATAACAGCAATTGACAAAAACCAATTCAGGAATTACAGACAATTGATTGAGCATTGCAGGTGTTAGCAGTATGTCAGGACCTATTACAATACCAGTTTTATCGGGGGTGTGAATGCCATGTGCTGCTATGTGCACAATCTTATATTCTTCAGAATACATCTTCGTTACAATATCCTGTGCCGGCATGAAGATACTTTCATTTACCCAGTAGTTTTGTTGCTTGAGTTTATTTGAGACTAGCCTGGCTTCTATCTCTGCTCCGGGCAATTGCGAATATGTATTCTGATAATCCGGATTGCCTATAACCAAAGCGGTCCTACGGCCCACCAAAGCAGGGTTGATACGATAATCAGCAGTGTGCAGTTGCCTTATGAGACTTGCATTAATGAAGGTTGGCTCTTCGCCATACATACTGTCGTGAAACATTTCCCACGGAAACTGTGCAGAATAATCATCTAATTTCCAGAGTATCTTTGCCTGATTACGGATGATTCCTTTGAAATCGTTGGGTATAAGCAATTCAAACAATGTTTTGGCTAATTTGGCATCCCATCTGGAATGGTGAGCAAATTTATTATTAAGAAATTCTACCATCCTAAGATCTCCGGAAATGTCATCCTGCTCTATGCGTGCCCGATTGCCGGACGAACTGAACGCCAGTCCTTGCACTTCTTTTTTATCAATGTCCTTTGACCAGATGGAAGTAGTTGTGAATGTATGCCACCACGAAGCATTGTCCTGTAGCGAAAGACGACGTTTTTTACCATGGTCTTCCTTCAGAGGTTTGACATGGAGTGCCAGTTCCGGTGCATTGTCCCGAAGTTTATACAGCAGTTTTTGCGTACCCTGAGCCATATCTTCCCAAAAATCAACAAATTGAATTTCCCGGATGATAAGCAGCCCGTTGTTCATCCCAAGCAGCTTTTTGTTGGCATTGGTCACTCCCTGGATAATAGATCGTATGCTATCCATAAGAGGTAGTCCGGCATAATTGCTTCCTATCAGCATGGAACTGATACCTATGGACTGTTGTTTGATATCTGTCATTGTGTAGTTGTCCCTGAAAAAGAAAGCATAACGAATGATAGCTTTTTCAATACTCAAGGCAAGCCGGTATTGGGTAAGTTCGTCCTGACTGCCTAAACCCACTACCAATGCCCCTTTTGGTATTGAGTCTCTCTGAAAGGGGATTTCACTTTCTCCAATTTTGCCTGGATAAAATCCTAACCTGTGTCTGTCGGACAGTTTATTTCCTAGATAGCCATCCAAGGCTTTTTCGGCACTCATTATGCCATCGTTTTCAAAATGTCCGACCATCACCGGATAATAAGCGTATTTAAGATCAGCATTGAGTACGTGGACGTTGATTTCGGGAATTTCCTGTATTTCCTTTTCATATGATAGACTTTCGCATCCCAAGATGATGTCCATAGCTTCGATCTCATCAGTGCTGAATATGCAATTGTCATCCATGGGTTCGAGTGCTTCCATGCTGCGCAAATCAGGCATGCCGGGTCGCAATCTTGAAGTCTGACCGTTTTTGAGAATGTCATTGATGGCGTCAAAGATTTTAGGTTCGGCAGCCAGCATTCCGTGGGTTACCTTGCACGAATAAATGTTGCTCGCTGGTATCGATTTGGGAATGCCTAATTCATAGGTCACGCTGCCATCTCCAGCCTTAGTGGTAAGGTATCTGAGTTTGTTGTTATTTTCAATTGTATAAGCGCATACTGTTTTATCGCTTCCGGCAATGTAGAATATATTATGGAAGTCTGAAGATGTAGTCTTGCCTTCAAACTCCAATTGGTTTTTCTTATATTCTTTAAAATGTTCAAGGAGATTGGGGCTTGATAGGATATGTTTGATGTTCGCATCTGTTTTTGAAAATTTATTCCAAAAACTCATAGCTTCAAAATCCTGATCATTTACTGGGAGAAGCTGCCAGATACCTTTGTATTCTGTGATGGTTTTTAGGATTTCATCATTGTTATGTTTAAAATCAAGGAATCCTAATTGCTTTACCCTTTTGGAATGGCCTGTAAGTACTTCCATAATCAGGTGTGATCCCATCCATGGCGTACCCAGCATCAGCACCTTTGAACCCTCTCTTTTGATGTAAGTTTTCCAAAAATTCTGATGCTCCATCATCACGGATTTAACCACTTTGCCTCCCATTGAGTGAGCCAATAAAACTATTTTTCTGTTTGGATCTGCAGAAAATTTATCTATTTCTGTCATGAGTTTTATTGCGGAAGTGCTCAGCGAGTCCCGCCAGTCATAAGCAAAAGTGTGGACATCAAAGTCTGATTTCAGGTATTCGCAGAGTTTTTTGTAGTATCGGTCTATAAGGCCGGAAGCCTGCACATTGTTGTTACCCAAATTTAACTGGTCGACCAAGGCTCCCTTAAATAGCTGACCTACGTTCAACCATATGTTGTTATTGTTGGCATCTATTGTCGAACCCATAATGCCGGGCAAAATGATGGCTACCGGTTTATTACCTTGCGCTTTTGAATTGTATGGTTTGTTGCCCAAAAGTTGAAGTGCAACACCTCTGTCAGTGGAATAGCGTGAGATAAATTCATATTTATATTTTATATTGGATACCGTAAATTCTCCATCGGGAATTGTACTGGTCAAAGCATGAAATACAGCATGGGCAGTATGTGCATTGGCAAAATATCCGAAATGATGGGTTGAACTGTCCTTCGAAAGAAATTTGTAATAGCCGTTGGTTCTTCTAACTCCCTGGTGCATGGATGAAGTGTTGACCACAAAGTCATTGGCTGTTTTGTAAAAAAGATTTGAAAGAATGACACCCAGAGTTTGTAATAAACTGCCTCCAACCTCACTGTCCCCTGAGATAATAAATGTGTGGGTGCTGATATTTCTTAACGGATAATTATTGAACTTCTGATATTCTGAGTCAGGTACCATTGCCCAAAGACCAGGCAGAATCTTTGGTTCTGATTTTTGGGCTACTACATTCAGAATAAGTTCCTTAATAATTTGATAAATAGGACTGTCATTTTTTCCGGTTAAATATCCTACACTGTTGAGTAAAGCATTAAGATAGTGGTCGATTTTTTTACTAAGTAAGGTAGTACCTGCAGCAGGACAAGCTACCCTTACCATTTTGGATACAGTAATTTGCTTTTCTTTTGCCAGAGCATTCAACTTTTGACACAGTTCTTCGCTATTTTTATCTCCTGAGTTTTTGAGGATGTCTATTTCTTCCGGTGAGAAAGCATCATTGTCGGATTTATCACATCTGGCCAAGAGGTCAGCTATAAGCCCACCACGAGAATGACTGATGATATCAAGTCTTGCATTTTTCGGGAGATTCTCCAGTACATCTCTGGCATTTTCCAGAGGAGATACGGAAAGGGTATAATGATCCAGAGCAATGACTTCATCATATTGAGTGAATAATTCATCCACGAGATGGGCCGGTAATTTACCGAATGATCCTGTAGTACTGGAAATTGTACCGTGCAAAAACAAAAGATATTTTCCGTTATCTTTCAGGCTGGTTTCCGGAATTTCTGTGATTAGGTTTTTATTGACAATTTTAAGACCCGGTTTGGGCATGATTTTTTTATCGAAATGTTGACCCAGGTTTTCCGCTAAATATTTTGCAGCCTTTATTTTAAAAACATTCAGTGCTTTGGTCTTTACCTTATTGAAAATATTGCGTGTGCTGTCAGTAAATGTGATTTCACCCGGTAGTTCAAATATTTCAGGTGATTCCAACGATTTTTTTAAATGTCCACCGAAGATATCAGGTAATTCTGAAGCTTTCCCTATCCAATCTGTCCCATCTTCAAATATAACCTGGGCAATTTCATTTTCAGTGATAATAATTATTTCGGACTTCGATATGGCACGATTATTTTCTATTTCATATGTCCGGCATTCAAATCCGTCGCAGTTTTCTGAGTATAAACTTTCCTGTGAGCTTGTTTTGCAATTTATTTTTAATTTTTTCATGATGGAGTATTGATTTACGAAGTTGCGGTAAGGATGGTTATTTGTAGTTGGGAATTATTATTAATATTCTTCACTTGTATTTTTAGCAGAAAAATTTCTGGTCTTAATATATGTTATTATAGAAAGAAAAACACCCACTAAAATTATAATAAATTTGCTAATTACTAAAGCTTTAAATAATGCAATCTCACCAGCCTTGCCGGCAATGATCCACTCTTCCAATTGCCTGTTTTCAAAAAAGTCAAAAGCCCACGCTAATAACTGTAGTAATCCAAATATTAAAAGAATTTTAGCCAATATATTTTTAGATTCTCCCTGATTCACACTTATATATCTGCTTCTCATTCTTAAACACCATACCATTACAAAAGGAAAAATGACAGACATGAACACATAATCAATGTGCAGCTGCTGGATTACAAATTCCTTGCGTTCAATGTCTGATGTCCAAAATTTAATGAGAGAATCCAAAGCTTCTTTGCTACAAGGCAATTCAAATTTCATAATATTGAAGTACTCCCTGCGGTCAGGTATGGATTTATTCATTTGCCATATTTGATAAGTTGTAATACTGGCCGTGAGCAGGGTAATTGCGAGAAGAAAATATTGGAGTGATTTCATGGGTCCCTTATTTCAAAAATTTTTTTTCTATCTTCTTTATATTCTGACCAGTTAAATTTGTGTAAAAATTCAATGGCAGCACGTGCACCTAATGCAAATAATTCAATTTTTTCATTTTCATCCATACTGAAATTCAAACTGTTAAATCCAGATGTGTCCACAACTTTTACACAATGTTTTTCGTAAAAGGTGTTTTTTTTCAAAAATTCTTTGTCTCCATAAGATTTAATGGTTTCGATCAGATCAGCAACATATTTAACAAAAGTGAACGAATTTTCCTTTACAATCAAAGAGTCCAGTTTTACACCAAATACCGGTAATCGGGGTGACTTAACTTTTGGATTGTGAAAGATATTGATTGGAAAATTAGACAATGCACCTCCATCTACAAAATAAATATCCCTTTCATTGTGCTTGTGTATAACTGGTGAAAAGAAAAACGGGATACTCATACTACACCTTACGAAGTCAGCTACATTAGAGCTGTCATTCCATCCATAGTCTGATGCCTGTAGTGGTAAATTAACTTTCTTTTTATCAGTCAGGTTAGTTGTTATCATGTTAATGTCGGAAGTAGAAAAAGGAACTTCTTTTTTTGCATCATTTGGATATTTCAAGTTTAAGTTTTCCGCATTCAAATAAGCTTTTTTTTTTCAATTTTTCTAATGTCTCTGCATTATTGCGAGTTAAAATATTATGCATCCATTTTCTGAAATCATTGCCGGGATTTATACCCCAATGCAGTTTTTTAAATAAGAACCAAATGCTTAATAAAATTAATGTCAAAACCAAAGATACAACCAACAGAAAGTAAACAAATTTTGCATAAATGGGAGTATGATAGATACTGAGAAATATCAGATTTATGACTGTAAGCATAAATATACCCATCATAAAAATGACCAAATTCAGCATGTATCCTGAATTTGAAGCTGATTTCTTAAGTACATCAGGTAACCATTTTGGTCCATCCACAAATTCGACAAAGTTTTTTTCAGCTATATAACCGAGTATTTTTTCACTCTTTATATCTGATTTATTGTCAATTGCCGCTAGCAATATGGCATTGATAGCTCCGGCACTTGTTCCGGCTAATTTCCAGAATCTTATTCCCGCTGTTTCGAGTATATAGGTATATCCTACATGTGCGAGTCCAAGAACCGATCCGCCTTCCTGCACCAGATTTACATACTGATTGCCTTCGCTGTCAGTGGTGTCACTAAATACTTCCTTGCTTTCTTTGATAGCCTTTGCTTCCTGAATTTGTACTTCAATTTTATCAAGATATTTTTTGATTTTTGTGCTTATTTCATTCTCCATGGTCAGAAATTTTATATATAATGTTATTTATTTAATATTGTAACCTGCTATTTTTCAATTTTCATATAATCCTCAGGCCATTTTTTAACAGATCTGCTTACTACTCCGCTTCTGGTTGCAGGATCAGACACAGTAACAGGAAACACATCTTCTTCGTCAAATAGGGTATAGCTGAATCTGTCAGGAAAGCTCCTGAGTGCTTTTTGTATTATATCCATAATACTTATATGGCTGGAATTGTATTGCCTGACCTGACATCATGCTGAGTACTCCCCTACAAAAGCTGCAAAACTTGTGTTTGATCGATGCATATTGAGACCCTGAACGTCGCGAAAAAACTGTCCATTGCCATCTAATTTGCGATCTATCTGTCCATTGAGTATATCATCTCGCCAGCCTTTGAAATCCTTGTATCCGGGCCTTTGAACAAGCGCAGAATATTTTGATTTACCGTGCAGTCCTGTCTGCCAGCAACTTATGTATTGTCCGGGTGCAAGAATAAATGTGCCTTTGGGATTACCTAATCTGTTCAACAGATAAAATTTGCCGGGATCTACTGTAGCTTTATGGATTAATATTATCTCCTGACCATTTTCGTCCGAATAACTTACTCCAAGCAAATCGTCAAAATGGTCGATCTCTCCAAATTGTTTTCTGATTCCCCAGAGATTTAGATTGTATGGAATACTTCCGTTAAAATAGGTGTAACCTTTACGTTGGTAAGCATCTTTAATTTGTTGAAGTGTGGGTTTATTCATATGATTATGTTTTAAAAGTTATTGAGTAATGATATTTCCAAGATAGTTTTCTTCAAGAATTGTTTTTTCTATTCTACCAGTACTTTTATCTCTGCCCCACTTTATAAGACGCAACATCCCTTTATCAATTTCAATTCCGGTAATGTCTCCATCTTTGTATATGCAACAACCGGTATTGTAAATCAGAGGTAATGGTTTTGGTGCCCGGCATACTCCATGTTCTTTCATCTTTTCTCGGATTATTTGCACATATTGGTTGATTTCATTTACGATATCTGAGGCATCATATTTGACAGGATTATTTCTTACTTCCTGAATGTTTACATTGTACTTTGCCGCTTTATCCACCAAATCATGAACTGATGCCCTCAGTTTGATTTCATAATTATCCACCACCGTTTTGCCTCCCCAAAGAGGACGATGTGTATGTGCAAATATCAATAAAGTGTTTTGCTGTTTACTTACCCAGGAATAAAAATCATTTTCATCCTTTTCAATATCGCAGTAACTGTCATAATAAACCGTCCGGTTTTTCTTCCTTACATCATTAATCCACCATCTGTAAATTGGCAGAAAAATATATTCAAAAAGGTCGGTCTTAATTGGTGCATAACTCTGATGTCCATGCACCATAAGTATATTTGGGAATCCTCCATATTGCAACAAAATACCTTCATATACCACCAATCCCGGAAAATGAGGGTGCAGATATTTCTTGACAAAACCCTGGTTTTCAAAAGGAGAATCGTGATTGCCAAATACCCTTAGATATTGATTTTTATTGTGAAACTTACTTTCAAGGTGAAGACTTTCTATTTGGGTGTCTAATACTTTTTTGATATCCCAGTTTTCTTTGAGTTCATCAATATCTCCCAGATGTATTAATGTAAAATTTTCCTTAAGATACTCTTCTAATGCCGTGTGATAACTTAATTTATTGTATTCAGAAAAATCATCTACCGTATCCTTCAGGCCACGGTGTATATCGGAAAATATAATAAATTTATGATCATGTCCAATATTAAGCCTCAGTAATTTTGGATTTGTGGGATCCCCCATGAGTTTATCCATATTTTTATGCAATCTCCCTGACATGATTGTTGGTTTTAAAGTGTTACAAATTTTGATGCATATTTTGCCATTGCCATAGCAGTTGCCTGACAATTTGCTTTGATATTGGTTGGCCACACGCTGGTATCTGCGATGAAAAGATTTTTCATACCGTGTACTTCAAAATTGCAGCCTACTACTCCTTTGGATTTATTTTCATTCATTCTGTTACCTCCCTGTGGATGTGCCGATCCCCACATGATATCATCATTTTTTTGTATCCATTCGTGAATTTTGGGAATATCTCCAAATTCCCTGACTTCAAGTTTTTTAAACGAAGATGGAAGTACTCTCAAAGCACCACCCAAAAGAAATATAGCGCTAAGAGTCTGGATACCTCTTTTTAAGGAGAGTAACTCTGCTGATGAAAAACTAAAATTTATCTGTGGTCTTTTCTTCTTATCCAGCCTGATATTTCCACTGGGTGCTGAGGCTACCATCACTCCAGCCTGCATCATGTATGGATAACGAAGCATAATTTCATGATGGTCTTTGTACCATGCACCTACTGTGAGCGAAAATATTCCTGGAGGAGAATGAAAGTTTCAATAAGGTATTCTTTGCTGGCATGTGCTATGCAATTTAGCCCTATTCCATCATAGGAATCTAGAGGTTCAGGATATTCAGCATTTACAAAAATGCCTCCTAACAGATGAAATCCTTTGCCCGCCTGCCCATTGGGATTGATACCGCTTTGTAAAAGAACATCTGTTGAACCGATTGCACCTGCGCATACCACCACCTTATCTGCTCTTACCAAATATGGTTTATTGTCCCGAATAAAAGACACACCATTGGCTATGCCATCTTTTTTTGTTATTACTACATGCTGCACTTGATCTGCTATATGGGCACCTTTAGCTTCAGCCCATGGGATAAATGTGATGAGCATACTGGTCTTACGATTATAGCGGCATCCATAGTTGCACCAGCCACAACCAAGACATTCCTTTCTGTTATGGCTAAGATACTCGGCAGGTATGTTCATTTTTTTACATGCAGTGAGGAATATTTCTGCGGTTTTATTGGTTTCATGAGGTAAAATGGGAGATACATTTAATTTTTTTTCTATAAATTCATAATTGTCAATGAGCTCCTGCTCAGGTATATGAGCACCGGCCTTAGCCCAAACGGGTAGTACTTCCTTGAGGTTGGCACGCAGCCAGATTGCATTATTGATGACAGTGCTGCCTCCTACACATTGTCCTTGTGCAATATTTACATCGTTGTCTTTAGTAGATTGTAAACCGCACATCTTATAAAGTTTTGCATACATCTTCATCTCATCATGCTGGAAATCCTTATCCGGATTGCTGAATCTCTTTCCACGTTCAGCACCAATACTTTTCAACCCCGGCTCGAAAGTTCATATGCCATAACTGCGCCTGATGCACCGGATCCAATGACTACTGCGTCATACTTGTTTTGGATTGTTGACATTTTACTTAAGATTTGTCTTCATGAATCAATAATTGCTGATTGACTACAGTAAATCGTGGTCTGTCATTACATGCACAAAACCAACTTCCTTCATAGCTTCAGGACTGCCTATCAATAACCTATACAGTACATCACTTTAAGTGCTTTTGATAGGTCTCTGAATTGAGAATGCAGTAAGCCTTTACTATCTATTACTTTCTTTAACACCTTTCTTCTGTCATTTAGGTCCAGTTTGCTGAAATTGGCAAAAACACCTGTGAATCTGGGTACAGCCACTTCCAGCAGTCTAAAAATTTCGGAAACCTTATCCAATGCCGGCGAATTTGATTCATATAGCATGGCATCTATCCTCAAAGCAGCATCTTTTGGTGATATGGCAGGTGGACCATCAGTCTCGATGAGTACTTCAAGTGCTTTTACCAAGGTCGTAAATTCAGCATCATTGAAAAATTTTAAACTGCTCATAGCTTTATTATTTGTTCTACATTAATTTATTCGGCAATCTAAGATATTATCATCACAAAATAAAAATTTTCGGATAATTTGATTTTAGGTGGACAGTTACTATGGATTGATGATTTTGTCATTTTAATTGGTATTGGTAATTAAAAATTTTAAAAATCCAAAAACCTTTAGTAAGGATTTTTAGAGGCTACAAAGCTTTATGATTAAGATTGAAACTTTTTTATTCATGAATTCAGTCCAACACTGTTTATGTAATTATTAGTGAATACATTCGTTTTATTTAGCTCTGCTGCTACTTTTTTCCATTTTTCTATTTTGGGATATTTTCTTTGAATCATGGCAGATGATTGATAGTTGTACTGCCCCCAATGCATTCTTACATTATATTTATCCATTTCCTTTTCTATGGATGTATAAATTTTTTTAGCGTGAAGCGTACCTTTTGCCATGATGACTTCTACCATACAGGTGTCTTCACCGTACATTGGGCTTATCCAGGCATTTGCTTTCCTCACAAATCGAATAGCCAGAGGTCCTGACATATACCAATTATTTTTCTTTCGAATGAATTCGATATGCTCCAAAAGTTTGTCTATAATTTCAATATATTGGTCATCTTTCATACTTATAGCCAATTCGGAGGAATAGGCAGGAATGTAATTTGCTTCACCAATATTAAATACTTTAAAACTTTTATCAATATAAGTATCTTCTACAAAACTATTTAATGCCCAATCTATGAATGCAGGAGATGATGACTTAAGGGTGTTGAAAATCTTATTTAGCTCCCCATTTTTGTTGAGTCTGGAAAGAAACTGAATGAAAGGATTTCTGCGTTTTGCATCTTTACTTTCATCTCCTTTAGGTACATATTTATTTCTTGTAGTGATAATACATGTATAATCTTTTTCCAGCGTTGGGTGTGGATTAAGTTTAAGTTCGAATGCAAAATTGTTTGTAAAAATATTTTTATCTTTCAGCATAGTTTTTACATCAGTCCAGTTTGATTTTTATGCTCTTCTTTCAAATAAAAAGCATCTGTTACTTCTATGATTACTGAATAAATTATTCCTAAAGTACCTATACCAACAGAAATGGCATTGTACCAATCGTCATCTTGCACCAATATGACTTCCGGGTATTTCTCTTGAAATCTTATGACATCCGTGATGCCGTTCTTAGGTTCTATTCTATACTTCTTCCCTCCGGAGCCTGCTACATCATAACTCAGGATGCATTCATACAGGGGACCTGCATTTATAACTGATCCGTGGGTAGAAGTCTGACAAACTCCGGCAATCGTCTGTCCGTCAAAACCTCCCAGCACTTTCAAAGCTTTATTCCTATTGTCCAACAGCTGATTCAGTTCGCGGATTCGCATTCCGGACTGAATCCTTACAAGATTTGTGAGATTATTATTTTGATTTAAAGTGTCAGGCTCAAGTGGAAGTTCTTTTCTGAGTTTATCTGGCATAATCATAAAATTGGGAGTAGGACAAACCGGTGACCAGCTGTGTCCTGATCCTGATGCTCTGACCTTAATGTTATTCTCAAAAGACTCCGCTAAGGTAATAATATTGGTGATTTCGTCCCATGTGGCAGGATAAAATGTACGATCCGGCGTATGTCCGTATTCACCAATGTGGTTAGACCATTCTATATCTGAATTATAATGCATAAGATAAAAATTAATTTATTAGGTTGGTCATTTATGATATTATCAACATCAATACCAGTATGTTACCCTTAAAAGCTTATAAAACTTAAATTTTTTTGAAGTAAGGAATCAATCTTTACATGACTGAAATACTTTACAATATGCCAGATATCATTTCAGCATTTCTTGTAATCCAATACTGTTATTTTACAAAGAGTGAATTTCATCCAAAGTGCAGGGCAGTATTTGGATTGCAGAGTGGTGAATCTTGAGTATCAATCTGCAGTATTTGCAAATTTTGTTAGGTGAAGGTTGTATTCTTATGGATCAGAATCAAGGGTACACATATCAATGAGAACAGAAAGTTTGAATCTGGATGCATTCATTTTGTATCTCTTTTTATAATTTGTAAAACTTGGGTGCATGAAAAGAAGAGTTTGAAGGTTCTGTTATATTGCCGTAACCTACGTTTCTTGAATAATAGATTTATCCAGCGATTCAACATTTCAGGTATAATCCCTGTTTGAATAAGGTATATTCTTTATAAAAACTCCTTAATCTTCACTTATGCAAATTCGGATTTTAATCTTTTTGTTCCTGCTCTCTGCCATCGTATTTTCAGTTTCTGGTCAACGGTCTGTACCGCAATCAGATACCGAATGGATGAAAAGAGAGGTCTTCATTGAAAGCGGCTACGAAGCGGAGTATCTCTTCAGGATAGGTGATGTGGACAATCTCGGATTCGGATGGCCGGCGGATTTTGATCCCTTTTGCGGAAGGATGACGGAAGTGCATTATTTTCCCTGGGATGCTGACCGTAAGGAATTTCCCTTTATGGACCGGATTATCGTGTCATCAAAATTCCGGCAGGACAGGGATTTTCCCTGTGGGCAGGATGGCTATTCCTTCGCTTCCGAACAATTTGTCAAAGGGCCTGCGGTGTACAAATTCAATATTTTTCAACTCAAGGGCAAAGAAATAAAAGATGCCTGGCTGCAGATATTTATAGATGATTTTCAGGCGCCTACTTTTTGCTCTGCTTTCAGGATCAGGCTCAATGGAAAAGTCTTTGCAGAGGGCGAAAAAATCATCAATGCCATAGATCAGACCGGTCCGGTAGGTAAATTGATTACCCTGGCTGTACCTGAAGAGTTTTACTCTGTGATAGCTGAAGGCAAAGGTCTCGAAGTCCAGATTGACGAACTCACCGGTGCAGGTGATGGATATGCCATCGATTTTCTGAGACTTTTGGTCAACAGAAAAAGGGAAAACAGCTGCAAAGGTAACCTGAGGGGATATGTGCTCGATAAAGAAAGTTATGAACCGGTCAGGGGGGCTCAGATCAGAAGTGGTGAAGGTATAGTGGTCACATCCAATGCTGATGGTTATTTTGAGTTGAAAGGCCTGAGCACAGGATTTGAAGTATTGACCGCAGTGGCTACAGGATACAAAGACGGACAAAAGGGAGCAGATGTCGGTGAAGGAGATGAGAATGATGAAATACAGATTTATCTGGAGAAAGGAGGCAAGACTGTCACACTGAACAATAAAAAACTGAGTGCCGGCGAATCTGTCACATTAAACAACATATTGTTTGATGTGGGCAAAGCTACCCTCAGACCCGAGTCATATACCGAACTGGACAAAGTGGTACAGATCATGCAGCAGAATCCTGCACTTGAAATAGAACTATCGGGCCACACCTCTGCAGAAGGCGATCTGCGGATGAACAGATCTTTGTCCTACCAGAGAGTCAATGACTGCAAGCAATACATTACGGATAAAGGAATAGATCCCGGCAGAATCATAGCAGTGGGTTATGGTCCTGACAAGCCGGTAGCTCCCAATGATACCGAGGCCAACCGGGCAAAAAACCGAAGGGTCGAAATGCGTATCACAAAACTGTGAGTTGTGGGTGGCGTAAAACAAAATAGCCAATTTCCCTGATCCGGAAATTGGCTATTTCAATTCCTGACTTTACGATTCCGGAAATGTCCGGATTTTTTAAATGACTTCCTGAAAAAAGGAGTCAGGTGTTTTACTGTCACTGCTTATGAAAAGCTGCGTTATGTGCCAGAGGCTTACCGCATACCGGACAATTGCCTGCATTGGGTGAATGCCCGCCTTTACATCCTGATGCACATATGTAATGATGTACTATCCCATCCGGACCTGCCGGAATATTGACCTCCTGGGTCTGTGGAGGAGTGATCTGTTGAACCTGTTCGGGGGCAGGAGTACCCTGGACCGCTGAAGGGTTTTGAGCATTTGGCTGGTCATGGAATGCCTGATTGTGTGCCAGAGTTTTGCCGCAGACAGGACAGGTACCCGGATTGTCTGAGTGTCCGCCCTTGCATAGATCCGGACAGATATAATGATGAACAATCCCGTCAGGCCCCGCCGGTATATTTACCTGGCCCGGAGTATTTTCTGTGCCTGCCGGGGTGATTTCAGTAGGAGAATCTGAGGTGCTGTTTTCGGCAGTTTTCTCATTTTTACAAGCGAGTAGGGCAAAAGACAAAATTAGTGAGGTGACAAAAAATTTCATTGGAGTGGATTTAAGTATTAAAGAATCTACAAATCTAAGCTTTTTTGTCCAGTAGGGATGCCGTTTGGATGTAAATCACCTTTGTTAAGCTTATGAATTGTAGAATTCATCAGGAGTGATGCTCAAAACTTCCAGACAAATGTTTGGTCTTTGCATATGACTTATTGGTGCGTTATTCCCATTCATTAATCTATTATTAACATATCCGGCAAATCCAAATGAGTTTTGTGCCGTTATTACCTCTTGATACAAAACTCAAGTCGGATGCAGCTGATTTTTAGCATGCTTTATCAAATAAAAAAGGGCAGTTGGGGAGCACTTACGGTGGTAATGATGGCAGGATTTTTACCCTATGTCGCTGCTCAGAAGAACTACACACTCAGCGGATATGTCAAAGACCGCAATAGCGGAGAGACCTTGATCGGAGCCAATATCGTCAATTTAGACAATCCTCAGCAGGGTGCAGCCACCAATCTTTACGGCTTTTATTCCCTTACACTTCCGGAAGGGAAATACCGCATCGTATGCAGTTATCTTGGATATCAGGATCAGTTTTTTGAAATTCAGCTTGACAAGAGTCTTACTTTAAATGTAGAGCTGTCTGAAGGTGTCCTTATGGAAGAAGTGGTAATCTCTGCTGACAAAGATGAGCGCAGGAAAAATGTGGAAGGTACCCAGATGGGCACCATTGATATTCCGGTAGAAAACATCAAGAAATTGCCTGCGATTTTTGGTGAAGTGGACATACTCAAGACACTGCAGTTACTGCCCGGCGTACTTGCCTCAGGAGAAGGAAACTCCGGATTTTATGTGAGAGGCGGCGGACCTGATCAGAATCTGGTATTGCTGGATGAGGCCGTGGTCTACAATGCAGGCCACCTGCTCGGCTTTTTTTCGGTGTTTAATGCAGATGCCATCAAGAATACTACACTCATCAAAGGTGGCATGCCGGCCAATTACGGGGGAAGATTGTCTTCGGTACTTGACATACAAATGAAAGAAGGTAACGATAAGAAATTTGGTGTGGAAGGTGGCATAGGTATCATATCCTCCAGACTTACAGTACAGGGGCCGGTGGTAAAGGAAAAGAGTTCCTTTATTATTTCAGGCCGCCGTACCTATGCACTGGATCTGGCACAACCCCTGCTGAAAGGCGGAAAATTTGAAGGGACCAACTACTACTTCTATGACCTCAATACCAAGTGGAACTACAAATTTTCCAACAAAGACAGGATCTATTTCAGTGGGTACTTCGGAAATGACGTCCTGGTATTCAGACAGCCGGCCAGAGATTTTGCCTTTGATCTGCCCTATGGCAATAAGACTGCCACACTGCGATGGAATCACCTGTTCAGTGATAAGATGTTCATGAATGTTTCGGCGATATACAATGATTACAAATTCGAGTTCAGAGGATCGCAGGAAGACTTCAGATTCCGGGTGTTTTCAGGTGTGAAAGACTGGAATTTCAAGGTGGATTTTGATTATTTCCCATCCAACAGGCATACCATCAAATATGGGGTAAATTATACATTTCACACCCTTACGCCCAATACGGCCTCTGCATCTACCCCCGATGTGCAGTTTAATACCACTTTTAAACCCAAAAGAGCTCATGAAGCAGCCATCTATGTACTGGATGATATGAAACTGAGCAGTCGCATATCCATGAATACGGGATTGAGGTTTTCTGTATTTTCTCAGGTGGGACCCTACACGTCCAAGATTACAGGGCAGGAGTTTGCCAGCATGGAGCCTGTCAAAACCTATACCGGACTTGAACCCAGATGGAGCATCAATTATAAGGTGAATCAGGAAACCAGCATCAAATCCAGGAATCACCTTTACCAATCAGTTTTTGCATCTGGTTAGCAATTCTTCCAGTACATTGCCTGCAGATGTATGGGTACCCAGCAGTGAGATTGTGAGGCCACAGCAGGGAGTGCAATATGCATTGGGGCTGTTCAGAAATTTTGATAAGGATGAATACGAAACATCTGTTGAGGTATATTACAAGGATTTAAAAAACCAGATTGACTATGCAGACAATTATGTGCCGGATATCAGTCAGGAAGTTGAAGATGCTTTTGTATTCGGGATCGGCAGGGCATACGGAGCAGAGTTCTTCCTCCGGAAAAGCAGGGGAAAAGTCAACGGATGGATTGGATACACACTGTCCAGAACAGAACGGTCTTTTCCTGATATAGAAGATGGCAGGTGGTACCCCGCAGTATATGACCGGACGCATGACTTATCTGTGGTAGTCAACTATCAGCCAGGCAAAAAGTGGGAGTTTGGTGCGGTATTTATTTATGGTTCGGGAAGACTTTATACACCGGTGAGGGGCTTCTTCTTTATCGAACAATCCCTTAATCTGTTTTACGGCCCACGCAACAGTGCCAGATTGGATGCCTACCACAGACTGGATTTGTCGGCCACCTATACCCCAAAACCCAATTCCAAATCTGATTACAGAGGATCATGGACTTTTTCTGTGTATAATGTGTACAACAGAAGGAATCCGTTTTTTGTAAATTTTGAGACGGATACCAATTTTCAGACCGGCACCACCAGTATCACCGGTTCCAAAATCACCATTTTTCCATTGATACCGAGTATTACCTATAATTTTAAATGGAATCAGAAATGACGAATTTCAGCGATCGAATACTCAAGCAAGTGAACCCTGACAGGACAGAAGCTTTGCTTACCTTTTATGATAATGGTAATGATTGAATTAGTATGCGAATTGCCAAATCAGCTAATAATTAGAAGTATGAAAATCAATAAATATATAGCAGGATTTTTTTCAACATTCTTATTCTTCCTGATGATTACTATCGGAGTTTCTTCCTGTGAAGAACCCTACACTCCCAATACATTGGAAAGTGAGCAGGAATATGTGGTGGAGGGATATGTGGAAGTCGGGGAGGAAGCAAATCCGGTATTTGTAATTGTCACAAGGAGCATCCCTTTTATCACTACCATCAGTCCTGATCAGTTTTCAAAGCTTTTTGTCAACGATGCTCAGGTCACTGTGAATGACGGAGAAAAAACCGTTTCCTTGATACCTGTGTGCCTGAGTCAGATACCGGAGGATTTGAAGCGGGAGGTATATGCTGTGCTGGGCTTCAATCCGGATTCGACTGCGGTGGACATTTGTATTTATGCAGACTTATTCGGACAGGTTCGCAAGAAATTCAACAATAAATATGACCTGACGGTGAGAGTAGGTCAGAAAACAATGACTGCCTCCACTACGGTGCCGGAATTGGTGCCACTGAAAGAATTCAGGTGGGCAGAGCCTCCGGGACAGCCTATAGACACAATGGCGAGGTTATGGGTGACATTGGAGGATCCGAAAGGTGTACCCAATTTTTACCGTTACCTGACTGCACAATCTGATGGCCCCCTTATAGCCCCTTTCAATTCGGTGATTGACGATCCGATTTTTGACGGAATGAAATTTGAATTTCCGTTGCAAAAAGCAGAGAGACGGGGAGATGGCAATTTTGATCCGGATACATTCGGTTTATTCAGACGAAACCAACCTGTCCACATCAAATGGTGCAGTATTGATCAGGAGCATTATGATTTCTGGCGAACCCGGGATTCCGGGGCCAACAGAGGCGGGCCATTTGCTTCTTATATCAGGATTTCATCCAATATCAAGGGTGGTCTGGGTATTTGGGGTGGGTATGCGGTAGCACACTACCGTATGACGGTGCCGCCCAAATAACACTCACTATCGCAGCAAGGTAAGATCGCCGACGTACTTGTACCGCTGACCATTGCTCAAAATCATTTCTGCCACCACCACATAGACACCGGGTACAGCCTCTCTGCCTTTAAAGGTGCCATCCCAGCCAAACTCCCTATCTCCCGGCAGGTGGTCGAAAGAAGCAAAGACGGGTTCAGCCCACTTATCAAAAATTTTCACAGACAGGATTTTTTCTATTCCCCGGATCTGAGGGATATAAAAAAGTTCATTGCCGGATCCACTGCCGGGTCTGAAAATATTGGGCACAGAGGTGTTGAGGTCATTCTTAACCTTTACAAGTACGGAAGCTGATCGTTGACATCTGCCGTCTAGAGAAATAGAGAAGGTATAAAGGGTATTCACAAATGGCATCACTGTAATCCGGGGACAATCAGAGCATATGACAGCACCTGTTGATGACCATTGGGATTGCCATCCTTCTGAAAGCGATAGAAATATCTCGGGCATCAGGGTGACAGAATCACCAAACAATATGCCTGTCTCAGAAGGCAGGTTGATAAATGGGTCCAAAGGAGCCTCTATGTTGACCAATGTATCCAACCGGCATCCTAATGCATCCTTTATTTCAATCCTGTAGGATCCCGGACTCAGAAATCCGAAGGTATTTACACTGCCGGCATTCTGACCATTAAATAGCAGGGTGTAAGGTGGCACGCCGTTCAGGCTGTCTATACTTACTCTGCCATTCTGATATTCAGGGCATCCCGGGCTGAAAACAGAAATTTTGATGTCTGTAAGGGTGGGTTCAGATTCGGTAAGCACGTATTCCTTTACATTGATGCAGCCATTAATTAAGTCCGTAATCACCAATCGATAATCACCAACACTTCCGGCTTTTATGGTTGAGACATTGCTGGCTGAGGTGATAATACCGTTGGTAGTGGACCAGCTGAAACTATAGTTTCTGGATGGAATCCCGCCTTCAGCTGCCAGTTCAGCGGCTACACTCTCGCAGACTATACCACCGTACTGACGGATGATATGCGGAGGACGGAGGGTATCTGAGACTAATTTTATCATTAAAGTATCTGAACACAATAAGCTGTCCCTCGCAATCAGCGTATAGTCACCCGGCACATTGGCTGCAAGGCTGTTGCCTGGAGAGGTTGTACTGTCTGGCCTGATCCATGTGAATTTTACCGATTCTTCCAGTGCATTCACTCGTAATATACCGGTGGATTTAATGCAGGTAAGGGTATCATTCCTCAAGTCCAGGGTTGGTTTTTTATTTTCTTTTATGGCATTGAATGTTTTGGTATCACTCAGACAGCCATTCAATCCTACTATCTGAACAGCGTAAGTGCCGGGGCCTTTGGTCAGGGGATTAGCCTCGGTACCGGTACTTCCATCCGGAAATGTCCAACGGTATCTTAAAATGCTGCTGGCGGAGGATATATGAAGGGATGCCGCTGTTCCGTCACAGGGCAATCTGATTTCATCCGGAAATTGAATTTCAGGTTTTTTAAAATCAGCCTCTACATTGATCACGGCGGTCGCTGAACATCCGTTGCTGTTCGATACGGTCACTCTGTATTCTCCGGGGTTAAACACTATAGGATTTCTGGAGATGCTCACAAATGCGTCCGGTCCATTCCACAGGTAAGATACCACATTGGATACCGGATTGACTCCAATATTAATTTTTCCTTTATCACAGGTCAGGGTATCTGTAAAAGTGGTGAATACCGGGATTTCTCTGTTTTTGATAATAGTAAATGAAGTGTCCTTTACACAACCATTTTTGCCCGTAATTCTGAGTGAATATTGCCCCTCTTCATTGATCAGCACAGCCCCGGGTCCGATAAGCTCGATGTTGCCCGGCCCATTCCATGTAAAACTTTCCACTGGTACCCCTGAGGTCACTCCGACGATTACCACTGCATTTTCGCAGGTGATGCTGTCAGCACTGAAGGTCTTAATGTCAGGAATCTGATTATCCTGTACTACTTCCATCTGTCCTGTGGTGATGCATTGCTCATCATTGATGATACTGAATCTGTAAATTCCGGGCTGGGTAGTACTGAAAGTGCGGACATTTACCGAAACCGGGAGTGGATTGGCATTGTCCCAGAGTACTATGTGGGCTCCGGAGGTGGACAGACTTACCGCACCTGTATTTTGTCGGCAGTTTAAGGTATCTGCTGTAATCGTGTACTGCGGATAGTTTTTGCTTTCTGTGACTTCAAACATCAGTTGCTCTTCACACTGGTTTGGAGCGGTAGCTGTGAGCAGATAAAAGCCCGGTGTTTCAATCTGTGCCGGATTTCCTGTGTGAGTCTCTTGACCGCTCCAACTGTATAAGAGTCCGGGGGTATTGGAAGTGGCGGTGACTTCCGTTTTTGGCTCTCTGCAAGTGAGTGGATTAAAAGGGAGGATAGAAAGGTCAGGCTTAAGGGTGTCATACTGTATTTCAAAACTGAGGGTGCCTTTGCATTGATTGGGAGCGATGCCGGTCAGTGTGTATGTGCCTCCCTGATATGCATAAACGGTCTGCCCTGCACTACTGAATCCTGACGGACCTGTCCATAAAAACTCAGTACCCTCCATGTCAGAATTTGCCGATAGAAGTATGGAATCCTGCCTGCATATAATGCGGTAATCATCTGTGGAAATCACCGGCAGACGGTCATTTCTTTCTATTAAAATGGAATCAAGGGTGACACAATGAAATTCATTGGTCGCTGTGACAAAGTACCATCCTTCCTTTCGCACATAAGTCACCGGATTGGTACCTGCAAATCCGTCCGGTCCCATAAATGTGACCCCGGCCAAAGGCATGTCTGAGGTCAGGATAATCGGTATGCTGTCCTTGATACAGTTCAGAATCTCTGATTGCAGTGTTATTTTGGCATATTTTCGGTTGTCTTCAATGTTCAGGACAAAATCTGCCGTACATCCGGTATTTACGTCCGTCACAGTGAGGGTGTAGAGTCCCGGAGTATCTACTACCGGATTTTTTTCAGACGGTGTGACAATGCCGGGTCCGGACCAGTTGTAAGTGAATGTCCTGCCCTGAGTTTCTGTGACGTTGACCGTAACCCTTTCATTCCGGCAGTCTATAGGGTCTGCTTCAAAGAATACAAAGGGTATATCTTCATTATTCCTGACCTGAATGCTTGCCTGAGTAACACAACCGTTGGAGGCAGTCGCCGTCAGGGAATATAATCCGGGCCTTGTCACCACAGGTTGGGGCGATGAGCTTGAAAAGTTTTCAGGTCCACTCCATACATAATGGACAATAGTTATGTCGGAGGAGACTGTGATACGGATTTCTGAAGTGTTGCAGTCAAAGTCAGGGGCTGATAAGGACACCTCGGCACGTGAAGTATCTGCTGTAATCCTGAATATACTGTCTTTAATACAACCATTAGGACCTGTCAATCTGACCTGATACAATCCGGGCTGACTGAATGTGGGTATTGCTGCATTACTCTGCAATCCGGGTCCTGTCCATATATAGTCGGTTATCTGTACATCTGTGGTCAATAATGGTTGGGTAGTGGTTCGGCTGCAGCTGAGGGTGTCTGTCTCAAGCTGTAATATCTCCGGAGGTATAGTGTCTTTGGTAATTTCGGCGGTAAACATGCCGGAGCAACCATTGATCTCATCTGTCAGCATGAGCGTAATTGTGCCATGCTGCTGTACCAATGGTTCACGCAGTGTTTCAGATCCTGCTGCTACTCCCGTCCACATAAAAGTGTAGGATCTTCCGGCCATTAAATTTTCAAGCCTGACCTGTACCTCTGTTTGCTTGCAGCTCAGTGTATCCGCCAGAATCACAGGTGAAACCAGCGTTTTGTCTTCCTGTACCCATATCGAATCTACTACGGCACAGCCATTGTCAGCCACTGCGATAACTTTGTATTTGCCGGGTTGGGTAACCAAAGCATTCAGGCCCGTCGGTGTAATGTTCGAACCATCTTCTGACTCCCAGGTAGTGCTCACCAGTAATCTTGACGACGCAATCCTGATTTCAGTCTGTGTGTTGCGGCAGGTAATGGTGTCAGCTGAAAGAGTGGTTGCAGGTACAGAACTGTCGGCAGGAATCATAATGGAATCCGTGGCAGTACAGACGACATTTCCAAAAGCACTGCTTACCGTGACGAAATAAATATCGGGCTTTGATATATCCACAATAAAGTCGCCGGGGTCTGAATTTACCGGATGATTTTTGCCTGACCATGCATAGGTATTCACTCCTGCGCTTCCTGTCACATTCGCAATCAAGGCTATAGTATTGTTGAAGCAATTCAGCGAATCCTTATCTGCCTCTATGACTACACTGAGTGCATTGACCCTGAGGTTCAGTTCTACCAAAGAGTCACACACTCCATTGGGAATACGGATAGTGTATTTGCCCTTTTCTCTGAAAACCTGATTGTGGATTACAACACTGTCACCGGCACAAATAGTCGAATCCAGAATAAGTGGCTGTACATTGTCTTCTATTATGATTGATAGACAACTGTCAGATACCAGAGCACAGGCATTGGTAAATAATCGGTTGATGGTATCCCTTCTGATGCTGCTGCCTGCAGCAGGCAGTTTGGCAGATTCTACGGGGGCATATTGTATAGGGCAGATAGTGTAGTGGCCAGGAGGCTGCATTCTTAAATCCGGGATGACCTCATATTTTTTGATTATCTGGTCTCTGAAAATGATATTGGAATACACAAAACTGCTGCCCTGTACAGGCGGGTGTACAGCAAACTGCTTACTTCTGTCTATCAGTAAGTCCTGACTGCCGCTGCAGGACTCAAAATCCGCCATTGGGTAATACCCCGGATCGAGACGGCAGGAAGTGCATTTCAATCCTTCATCATCACAGAAAAAAAGCTGAAAACTCAGTATTTCACCCTCTCCGAAGTCAGCAAAGTCTATGCATCGCAGTGTCCAGGTGCCATTGACCGGGCCTGTATTGAAATTCTGCAGTCTGCCCGTATGGGGATAATAATCTCCTTTATAGGTTTTGAAATTTTCCCAATCCTGATCATTGTCCCATATTTCACTGAATCCCGGGTCAGGTGCAGCAATTCCATCAGGGGGAGATTGAACAAATTTTACATCCCACGTGACAAATCCGGTAAAATATGCTGATATATTGCCACCGGTGAGTCTTACCATCTGGCCGGCCGGTGAAATCAATTCCAGTGTGAGCTCCTTGACGAATGGATGTTTAAATCTAATCCCTACCGCACACAATCCCTGCAAAGGATGAGCCAGCTGATTGTTCACTGCGTTTTCAATCACTATCTTTACCAGAGTGGTATCAGGGGCGTCATTTTCTTCATCTTTTATCACAGTCCTCACCGATGTACTGCATTGCGCATGGCCTTTGTCCGGGCTTGTCAACCCATACATGATTATAACCCAGATAAAATAAATGAGATGTTTTCTCAGGTTCATGGTAATATTTCACTTTGCGAATGAAAAACATTCCGGGAGTGACTGATGGCAATTGCACAAATTTAAGGCTTTTTGATGAAAAGTCTGACAAGCTGCCACAATATCAAAGAAATGAAAATCGGCAGGATTGCTGCTTCACCTGCTACATTTTGTCCAATTTAACATGGATTAAGATTCAGATTGTCCTAACTTTGGCATCGAATGCAGTATGGTGCTATCTTATATTTTCACATTCTGCAGAAGTGATTGTTATGGTAATCGGTATTTTCTGTAAGATAATATTTTCAAGTAAAACAACTCAACTTTTTAATTCAATATGAAAGCCTGGGTACTCAAGTCAGTGAATCAACTTCCGGAATTTTGTGAAGTGCCGGTGCCGGAGAGCAAAGAAGGTTATAGTCTGGTAAATCTTACCGCATCTTCTTTAAATCACAGGGATGTATGGATTACCAAAGGAAAGTACGCCGGAATACAGCTGCCTTGTGTATTGGGGTCAGATGGCGCAGGAATATCAGAGGGCAGGAGAGTGCTCATCAATCCCGGCTGGTATTGGGGGGCGAATGAAGATGTTCAATCCAGAGCATTCAGAGTATTGGGGATGCCTGATAACGGTACATTTGCTGAATACATTTCCGTACCGAGAGAATTTATCCATGAGACACCTCCGCATCTGTCAGAGGTGGAGGCGGCAGCTTTGCCACTTGCAGGAGTGACAGCCTACCGGGCTTTGATGTCCAAATGTCATCCTATACCATCCCACAAAGTACTGGTGACAGGTGCGGGTGGGGGAGTAGCCTTATTTGCCATACAGTTTGCCTTGGCCCTTGGATGTGAGGTATATGTGACTTCCGGAAGCCATATGAAAATGGACAGGGCTATCGGGATGGGTGTAGCAGGAGCTGTAAATTACAGAGATGATGACTGGATGGACCAATTGAAAAAAATGGCCGGAGGCTTCGATATTATCATAGACAGTGCCGGCGGGGACGGATTCAGACATCTGGTTTCATTGTCAAATCCCGGAGGCAAAATCGTATTTTATGGCGGTACTCTGGGCAACATAAACGGTCTCAATCCCCAGACAGTCTTCTGGAAACAACTTAGCATAATGGGAAGCACTATGGGATCTCCCAGGGATTTTGCAGAGATGCTTGAGTTTGTGGATAAACACCGGATCATCCCTGTGGTAGATGAAGTATTTGAAATGGAAGAATGGGATAAAGCTTTTGAGAAAATGGAGCAGGGACAACAATTCGGCAAGTTGGTTTGTATCCATTCATGACATTAATTCTTGGTTATGACAAAACTCAGTGTGAATATCAACAAGGTAGCCTTGATCAGAAACAGCAGAGGCGCTAATCTGCCGGATCTGATTCAGTTTGCCAGGGATTGCGAAAGCTTTGGAGCTCAAGGCATCACGGTACATCCCAGACCTGACCAAAGACACGTCCGATACAGCGACATAGGGCCACTCAAAACTGTGGTGACTACAGAATTTAACATTGAAGGATATCCTTCTGAAGAGTTTCTGCAATTGGTATTGGAGCACCGGCCGCATCAGTGCACATTGGTGCCTGACCCTCCTGGAGCCCTTACCTCAGATACCGGTTGGGATACTGTGGTGCATTTATCCTTCCTGAAAGAAGTGGTCGCAAGGTTGCAGGATGCGGGGATAAGGGTGAGTCTCTTTATCGATCCGATAGAAGAGAGACTTTATGCTGCAAAAGAAACGGGCACAGACAGAATAGAATTTTATACAGGGCCTTATGCACATCACTTCTCATCAGACAAGGAAGGCGCAATAGCCCCGTTTCATCAAGCAGCCCGCATCTGTAATGAGATTGGGCTGGGTATCAATGCAGGACATGATCTCAACCTTGAAAACCTCCGGTATTTCAAATCCCGGATTCCCGGTTTGCTCGAAGTATCCATCGGTCATGCTTTGATTTGCGATGCACTTTATTATGGTATCAGAAATACAATCCAGATGTACCTATACCAGCTGCGGGATACAGAGGATTAATGGCAGGCTTATTACCCTCACACATGTTAAACTTTGTTAATCTCCGTATAGAGGGATAGATGTGCTTATTTTTGTAGAAGAATAGCATACTGCATCAATGAATCACTCACGCAATTTTTACAGTTCTCATATTTATAAAACTTCTTTATTTATCGTACTCGCAGGGGCTGTGTTTGCCTGGATGTGTATGTCCTGCACTTCGGGCAAGGT
This sequence comes from Saprospiraceae bacterium, assembly GCA_016716335.1. GTDB lineage: Bacteria > Bacteroidota > Bacteroidia > Chitinophagales > Saprospiraceae > OLB9. Next base: position 199,086 of record JADJWN010000008.1, read on the forward strand.
AAGCAAAAGTCCGACCGGTTCATTTACATTGCAGCTCACCGTCAGGGGCACCGAAGATCCGGCTTCAATGCTTAAGGTGGTTTATCCGGAATCATCCATAGAGCCTGATAAAAATGGAACAATTACCGTACAATTATTTACCGGAAAGCCTGCCTTCGCTACCATTGAATTTAATGATGATCAATATGTGATATTCGGCAGTCCGGGAGACAGCCTGATTCTGGTGGGTGATGCCGGACATATATTTACAAAGCCGGAATTTACAGGAGATAAATCCAGTGAAAACAATTTTCTTGTTCTGGCAAAGCAAAAGGAGGTCGAATGGTCTGAATCTTATCAGGATCTGATGACTATGCCGGAGGCTGATTTTCTCAAATCTGTGGAGCAATGGTATCAAACCCAACTCAATGATTTCAGGGACTATCAGAAAAGCTTCGGCATATTCTCACAGGATTTTGCAGATCTCTATCTTACTGAACTCAAATACAGGCAGGTGAATCTGAAAATGGATTATCCGGCCGAATACGCCTATTTTACAAAGAATGACAGTTTCATGCCCTCTGAAACCTATTACTCCTTTTTTCAGAATCTGAATACAGATGCAGATGAGAAACTGAGTGCCCCGTCATATCGTGAATTCCTCCCCAAATTTCTGGAATACAAAACCGGCGAATTGATCCGGTCTGATACGGTTTTGAAAAGTGAGGCCCCGGCTTTGTTGAGTATGAAGAATGTCTCCAGGGTTTTTCAAAATCCTGAGGTTCAGTCTTTTGTTTACTATAGTCTGATGGAAAAATTTTTCGGGCAATCCTTCAATGATGCTTTTTCGACTTATGATTTTTATCTTGAAAACCAAAAAAATCCGGAATTGAAAGAGCAGATCAGACAGAAATACAAAAGAATGAAACATCTCAAACCGGGCAGCAGTATCCCGGATATCACCCTGATGAATGACAAAAATCAGACTGTAGAACTGTCAGGAATGAAAAATAAAGTATTGTATCTTGACATATGGGCAAGCTGGTGTGGGCCTTGCAAGCGGGAGTTCCCCTATTTCGAAAAAGTGGTGCAGCATTATAAAGAAAGGAATGAAGTGTTTTTTGCAGGTATATCTCTGGATGATGATAAAGACACCTGGCTGCAGTATATCAGGTCTAAAAATTTGAGCTACCCACAGTTGTTTGAAGAGAAAAACTGGGAAGCATCGTGGGTGAAGCACTTCAATATTGAATTTATACCCCGGTTTATATTAATTGATAAAAAAGGGAAAATTGCCAATGCGCATGCACCCAGACCCTCCGACCCCAATATCTACAAGGAAATAGATCAGTTGCTCACCGAAGAATAAATCCGGGTCCACATTCAGAAATGATCGGATTTTTTAATCAAAGTCAGGATTCTTTTACCATCAGCGCTTATCCACCGCATGGTGTTTTCTCCGATCCATTCATACCTGCTGCCTCTCTGAGAGATATAAATGTTATAGTCTTCCTTACTTCTTTCGTAATGAAACCATTCTTTTTCATCGCTTAGTCTTGCTTTGAGTCCATCTCTTGTCTCTGTGATGAATACCTTTCTGTCGATTTCCTTCACATCCCAGGTGCCTTCTACCGGTAGTAAAGGTGCTTTGCGGGGAGGTTCGTAGGTGGTATGGTCTGGAATGCCCGGGGGTGTATGGGATTCGATTTTTACAAAGGTGAGTTTTTTGGTTCCTGGGCGATTTTTGTACACAAGTTTACGTTCGTTGTCGAGAAATATCCGGTTTTTATGACTGTCAATATACACACCTCTGCCCATAGGTTCAAAAAGGCTGAATCTGTCAGGATGATGAATGCCTTTGATAAGTAGCCCTCGGGTTGAAGTCTCAATCAGTATCAGTTGGTCCTTGTGTTTATTGTACCATACTCCATCAGGGGGCAGTTCCATATAGGGTTGAGCTGTCAGAAAAGTATGCAACAGCAACCAGGAAATAAAAATAGATAAGCACTTTTTCATCGAGTGTTTTTTGTAAATACGGTGCAAGTCCTGAGAATTTTACTAAAAGGCATTTAAAGCTTGGTTAAATACTTGTTAGGAAAATTACTATACTTTCTTTGCCCCGTTTACAATATCCGGACCGTACCTTTATATAAGATCTCCTCCCCATCCAGATAAAGCACTCTTACTATGTAAGGATAAACTCCGTTAGTCACCCGTTGTCCTTTAAAAGTACTGTCCCAGTCCACCGGTTGCACTCCTTTGGGCAGGTCCATACCTGTATAAATTTTGTTGCCCCAACGATCAAAAATCTGCATTTCGGCAATGGAAGCCACATCTTTTCCGGCAAAGTAGGTAAGGCGGTCATTGATGCCGTTTTCATCCGGCGTCACAATATTGGCCATTACAAAGCTTCTTGTTTTTTTAACTTTTACAGACAGCTGTCTGCTTCGGGTACAAAGGTCCTTTGAGGTTGCAGTTACCGTATAACTTATATCAGAGACAGGATTTGCCCTGACGCTGGTGCAATCGTCACAATCCAGTGCCGTGGCGGGAGCCCAATGTACCGAAGTTACCCCGTTCTTGATAAGCATATTCAGGGTAATGATATCGCCCAGGTCTATCATAGCACTGTCGGGTTGTAATGAAAATTCAGGTATTTCTGCCCCCATCAAGTGTATGGTGTCTTCCCGGGTGCATCCGTTGCTGTCTGTTATTCCGATGAGATAGTTTCCGGAAGTCAGATTTTTAAATTCGAATGGCACTCTAGTCACCTGATGATTGAATACGACAGTGTAAGGACTTACACCACCTGTTGATTGCTTCAGATGTATCGCACCGGTTGCCGGACCGGAACAATCAGGTACACGGTATCCACACTTAAGCTGAGTGGTGGAGGTTGGGTCAATTTGATAGTGCTGTCCAGGACACAATTGTGGAGATCTGTAATGCTCAATCTGTAGTTGCCGGCTGTCAGTTGTTGTACCTGCATTGGATTCGAAGCGGTGAAAGGCCAGACAATACGGTAAGGAGCTGTGCCACCCTGCGGACTGAGTGATATCCGGCCGTCATTGCCACCGAAACACCGAATGGCAAACCCATTATTTTCAGAGATTTGAGTACCGGATAACAAAGCTTTGGGTTGAGGGACATACACATGCACCTCAGTTTTATTTTCATAATTGTCTTCAATCCTGATGTTGTAATGACCTTCATCCAGTCCCGTGATTACTATCTCTGAATCCAGCGTTGTCACAATGCCTGAGGATAAAAAGCTGGGATTTTCGGTTTTAGTCACAGAGTACTTCAGGGGAGGGGTGGCCTGTTTAATCCTCAGGTTGATGCTGCCGTCATCCAGATAGCTGCATGTGGCAGGCTTGATATCTGAGTCTGTCAGTATATTGCATTGAATGACTGTAAGACTGAACAGCAGCTGCAATTGACACCCCTCAAGGGTGGTTATCAGTGTTTGATAATTTCCTGTCTGTGTGAAAATATCGTTTCCTAATTTTAGAGTGTCACCGGCACAGATATTGTATGTAGCCGTGGCCGTTACAATTTCAGCAATATGCAGATCGAGCTTTATCAGACTGTCACACATACCCGGATTCTGCTTTCTGTACGTATAAATGCCTGATTCACAATATTTCTCCCCATAAAAGTGATAGCATTGGCCAAAACAAAGGTCTGAGGTAATCACTTTTACCGGCAACTCCGATACTTCCACAGTGCGGCAGTTCACAGGGGCTGAGTTACATACATTGTAAGCATGAAGGCAGATTTCATAGGTGCCGGCCTTTGTAAATTTTTGTCTTGTTTCTCTGCCCCGATCCTTGAATACACCATCAATGTACCAGTCGTAAAATGTGGCACCTGTCAACCCCGTTGTACTAAACTCCACCAATTCGTCCACACAGATAACTGGCGGGAGCTCCATTGGTGCAGCTACACTCAAAGGTGCAACCAGAGTACTGCCGCTTAATACACGGATTGAATAATCACACACATCATCTCCGCTACCATCCATCACCACGTAATAGTACTGGCCGACAGTCAGGGGTACAGTATTGGTAAAAATCCTCCTTTGGTTGGGTCTTACATCCGTATCACATTCGCTGACTCTGCGGAAAGTAACACAGTCGTGACTTTCATACAGTCCTATCTCCAGACCGCTGTTTCGGGTGCAATTGGTCACATGTACCTCAATAGACAGATTGGTACTGCCGGCTATGAATCCTATCCATTGCATATGGTGTACGAAGGAGGTGCAGAAGCCCGGTGGTGCCTGCCCGGTGACATTACTGTTATTTCTTCCCTGAAATCCATTGATATCGCAGATGATACAGGCTTGACTGCAAAAAGACGTCATGGCAGCAGGTGGGGTACATATAGCCGGCTGGCCTGCAAGGTTCATTTGCAGCAGGTTCATCATCCAGATTACAAATATGAATCGTATCACTCTGTGAGGTCTTCCTGTTATTCAGAGTAAAAGTAAGCAATTTTGTACTTTAGAGCGGTTAAATAGGGAAACAACACCCCTGAAATAAAAAAACCCTTCTGTATGCAACAAAAGGGATTTCTGTTTTCGGAATGAGATATTAGTAATATAACAAATATGATGCCAGAAATTCCATTCCTGATTAAAAGCGGAATCCGGGTATGGAAAAAGGTAAAAATTCCATTGAGTTTGGAATAACTTTCCTGATGCTCATGAGTTTTATTAAGTTTACGCTTCCAAAAACCGTAAAATCCAAAGCAGATGAATAAATTGTCCAATACACTAATCGTCATAGTCGGTTTAATCCTTCTGGCTTATGTTGCTGGTCCCAGAGTAAAATATGACGAGCCGGTGTTTTTTGATGTGGAGGAAATAGAGGAAGACACAGATCCTGATGCATGGCTCAAATCCAGAGAAGCCTCAGTTGTGGACCTGAAACCCGACAACGAAGCCCGTATTGTATGGTGGGACGACAGTCTGAAATCCCAAACAGAGTATGTTGTGGTATATTTCCATGGCTTTTCAGCCAGCCAGGAGGAAGGGAATCCCGTACACCGGGATTTTGCCCGCAGGTATGGCGCCAACCTGTTGCTTACCCGTCTGGAGGATCACGGCAGGTCCGATAAAAACAGCTTTATGACTCTGACTCCGGATAATTATCTGCAATCTGCAGAAGAGGCTCTCGGACTTGCTAAAAAATTGGGGGATAAGGTTATAGTAATGGCAAGTTCAACCGGGGCAACTCTGGCCACCATACTTGCATCGCAGGGAGCTGATATTCACGCATTGATACTGTATTCACCCAATATTGATCTTGAAAACAAAACTTCCAACATTGCGGTATATCCATGGGGAAAGCAGGTGGCACAGCTGGTATTGGGAGGCAGTTATTACAAAGTAAAATATACACCGGAAGCTTCAAAATACTGGAATGAAATCTATCATATGAATGGCATATTTGTCGTCAAATCTCTCATCCGGACATTTATGAAAAGAGAGTCCTTTGAAGGAATCTCAATCCCTGTTTTTGCCGGCTACTATTATAAAAATGACCAGGAATGTGACAAAGTGATTTCGATACGCAGGATCAGGGAGTTTTTTGAACAGATTTCAACGCCGGAGGATGAGAAGAGACTGGTAGCTTTTGACACACCGGGCAATCATGTCATGACCTCTCCTATCATGTCCAAAGATGTGGAGACTGTAAAGCTTGCTACCTACGATTTTGCTGAGAATGTTTTACAAATGATTCCTGTTGAAGAATAAAGTCTATGCATTACTTTTATTTGGTCTTCTTTGCTTTCTTTTTTCAATCCTGCAGGGAAAATTCCGACATATCAGGTCCCCGTCACCCACATGGTATCATTCCTGCCCCTGCTTTTTTTCAACCTTCGGGTGAAGAAAAATCGAACATCCGGCAACTGAAAATCTGTCTGCCCGAAAATTTTGGCCCGACCGGATATCTGCAACAATTGTCCAAAGCCGTAGCGCAGCTCACCTGGACAGCTGACTGCAGCAGCTCCAATGTAATATTAGTCCATGAAGACAGCCTGCTTTCAGAATCTTACCGTCTGGCCGTTGAGAAAGACAGCGTCCGGATCAGCTATGCCGATGATCGTGGCTTGCAATATGCACTGACCAGTCTTATACAAATGGCAGAATTCGGAGATTTTCCTCTTAGAATGTGTACCATACAGGACAGGCCTTCATTCAGTTACAGAGGTATGCATCTTGATGTAGCCAGGCATTTTTTTTCTGTTGAAGATGTGAAGAAGTATCTGGATTTTATGGCCTTTTATAAGTTCAATCATTTTCACTGGCATCTCACGGACGATCAGGGATGGAGAATAGAGATCAAAAAGTACCCCAAACTGACGGAAACGGGTGCCTGGCGGAAAGAAACACTGGTGGGGCACTACAATGATGAACCGGTCAGGTATGATGGTCAGAAATACGGAGGATTTTACACTCAGGGTGAAATCAGGGAAATAGTAAAATATGCCGCAGACAGGAATATCACAGTAGTGCCGGAGATAGAAATGCCGGGACATGCATTGGCAGCCCTGGCATCATATCCTGAACTCGGGTGCAGCGGAGGACCCTACGAGGTGGCCACTACCTGGGGAGTTTTCACGGATGTATTTTGTCCGACAGAGGCGACTTTCACCTTTCTGGAAGGGGTGATTGATGAAGTGGTGACTTTGTTTCCCGGCAAATATATCCATATCGGTGGTGATGAGTGTCCGAAAGAATCCTGGAAGAAAAGTGCATTTTGTCAGCAGCTGATCAAAAGTAGGGGATTGAAAGATGTATATGCTTTGCAGAGCTATTTCATCACCCGTATGGAAAAATATATCAATACCAAAGGGCGGCAGATCATAGGTTGGGATGAAATACTGGAAGGAGGATTGGCACCCAATGCCACTGTCATGTCCTGGAGAGGTAACGAAGGCGGGATAGAAGCTGCCATGACAGGACATGAGGCTATCATGACCCCGGGCAGTCATTGTTATTTTGACCATTATCAGTCGGAGGGTCCGGAAGAGCCTCTGGCTATCGGTGGATTTACTTCCCTGGAGAAAGTCTATGGCTGGAATCCTGTACCCGAGTCACTAAATGCAGAGCAACGAAATTTTATAATCGGAGGTCAGGCAAATGTATGGACGGAATACATCCGAACATATGACCGGGTAGAATATATGGCTTATGCAAGAGCTATGGCAATGTCTGAGGTACTCTGGGGTACCAACAGCAACTATCAGGATTTTCTGGATAGATTTGATATTCATCATCTGTATTGGCAAAAGACCGGTGCCAATGTAGCCTATCACCTTCTGGATCTCAAACCACAATTTTTGTCCGGAGATGGTAAAGGGGTCAGAGTGAAATTTACAGCACCCGAGGGTACAGTGATTAATTATGTCATCAACGGACAGGAAGAAAAAAAGGCAAAACCCGGCGAAGAGATAGTCATTGATAGATCCGTCAATTATACTTTTCAGGCAAAACGTGGAGAAAGGACGGGAAGAAAAATCAGTTTCAATTTTGATCTGCACCTGGGTACCCAGGCCATCATTCAGATAGATCCTCCGCCATCCTCTAAATATTTCGGAAATGGTCCGGCAAGTCTTGTCAATGGTGTCAATGGCCGCAATGACAGCTATTCAGGAGTCGAGTGGCTGGGGTTTGAAGGCACGGATGCAGTCATCACTCTGGATTTTCAGAAGAATGTAACCCTGAATCAGGTATTGCTCCGCTTTTTTAAGGCGGAGGGTCAATGGATTTATTTACCTCCATTGATAGAATTATACACTTCACCGGATGGTGTCAGTTTTTCAAAATATACTTCTATCAGCAACATCGGTGCCTACGAAAAAATCGGTGATATACTCTTCAATCTGGGGGGAGCCAATACCCGTTTTCTGAAAATTCATGCCCATAATTATGGGGTCATACCCGATGGCAGACAAGGGGCGGGACACAGAGCCTGGTTGTTTATAGATGAGATTGCAGTGAGGTAATGGTGCTTATTACAATCCGGATGTTTAAAAAATAATTGTCTGCATTGACAACACCTGTAGTAAACCTCTGTTTTTGAACCAAAATAAAGTCCAGCAAAATGGAATACAGAAAATTAGGTAATACCGGACTGGAAGTCAGCGCTATCTGTCTTGGTACAATGACTTTTGGCGAGCAGAACACAGAATCAGAAGGTCATGAACAGATGTCGATGGCCTTTGACAGAGGTGTAAACTTTATAGACACTGCAGAAATGTATTCGGTGCCCGGCAGAAAAGAAACTCAGGGCTCCACAGAGAGAATTGTGGGTAGCTGGCTCAAAAAAACAGGTTTGAGAAATCAGGTCATTCTGGCCACAAAAGTCACGGGGCCGTCACCCAATTTCGGATACATCAGCCCTGATCTGGGATTCAGCAGGAAGCGTATTCTGGATGCCATAGACAAAAGTCTGGCAAGATTGCAGACGGATTATGTGGATCTGTACCAATTGCACTGGCCTGAACGCAAGACCAACTGTTTTGGCATCCTGGGCTACGACCACAGTATGGATAACGGCTGGAAGGATAATTTTGAAGAGACGCTGCAAACCCTGGACGATTTGCTTAAAACAGGAAAAATACGTCATTGGGGATTGTCCAATGAAACACCCTGGGGAGTGATGCGGTGCAGCATGATTGCGAAGGAAAAGGGTTATCCCGGCTTACAAAGTATTCAGAACCCCTACAATCTTTTAAACAGGACCTATGAAATCGGTCTGGCAGAAATAAGTATCCGGGAGAATAAAGGACTGCTTGCTTACTCGCCGCTGGCTTTCGGTCTTTTGTCCGGAAAGTTTCACAGAGGTGCAGACACCCCGGGTGATCGTATCAATAAATTCCGGCAAATGGCCCGGTACAACGGTGCTCTCAGTTATCAGGCTACCGGAGAATATATCAAAATAGCAGAGCAGGCAGGATTGTCTATGGCACACATGGCCCTGTCTTTTGTGTTGAGCCGTCCTTTTGTCACATCAGCAATCATCGGTGCCACCAATACTGACCAACTGAAAGAGAATCTGGAGAGTATCTCCGTAAAACTGGAGGATGATGTGGTCAGGGCTATCAACGAAGTACACAAAACCATTCCGAACCCTGCACCCTGACGGAAAAGCAACGATTTGCAGCTTACACAATATCGGGGATGTTAAAAATTGCTATTTTGCGAGGCATTTGCACAATTTTATAAATTTATCCCGTGTCTCCCGGAGAATTCAAGCAATTGTTTGACGACTGCTATCGCCCTTTATGTCACTTTGCAAATGGTCTGGTCAATGATCCGGACATTGCAGAAGATGTAGTGCAGGAGGTTTTTATTCAACTATGGAAAAAAGATTTGCAGGTCAACGAACATCTGAACATCAAATCCCTGCTTTTCACCGCTGTGCGCAATAAATCACTGGATTACCTGAGACAAAGGAATGTACAGCAAAAACACTATGAAAACATCCGCTGGATTACCCCCTCAGAGGAGCAGTATGTGAGCCGTGAAGAGGTGGATAAATTTATGTTAATTGATAAAATTTATATATCTATACGACAATTACCGCCTAAATGTGGTGAAGTTTTTACATTGTGTAAAGTGAATGGCCTATCTTACGCCCAGATTTCAGAACAGCTGAATATTTCTGTAAAAACGGTCGAAAATCACATGCAGAAAGCGTTCAGATTGTTGAGACAGATACTGGCTGATTCTGAATAAACCATGAATAAATAATAATGCATATCATCAGATTCATCAAAGGAATATTTCAAAACCGAAGTCAACAGGAAGAGCAATCTGCGCTCAGAGATTGGTACAATGACTCTCAGGCTACCATGAAGGCATTGAGCGCCATGCATGACCCGGAGATTTTGTCCGATCAGCTCAAAGGCTACGATGCCTATGATCCCGACAAAGCCTGGCAGAAAGTACAATCCGCCACTGCCGATGTGGGTCACGTAAAGTCTTTGAAAAACAGGTACTATGTGGGTGCCGCAGCTGCATTGCTCATTATTTTGGCAGTGTCCATAATGTTCAGAAATACGGTTTCTGAATCTCCTTTTAATGCGCAGAGCTACACAGCACAGCATCGTACAGAAAAATACATATTTGCCGATGGGTCTGAAATCATTCTGGATAAAGGCTCCGAGGCCAATGAAGTGGCTTACAGAGTGATAGAGCTGAAAGGCAGAGCTTATTTTACAGTGACCAAAGATCCGGATCATCCTTTCAAAGTAAATACAGCCTTTGGCCGGATTGAGGTGCTGGGTACACAATTCAGCCTGAGTACCGATGCCTTACACACCGAAATTATGGTGTCTGAAGGCAAGGTGAAATTCACGGATTTGAAAGGAAAGGTTTTTATCCTTGAGCGTGATCACTTTTTGACTTCAGATGCTGATAATACCCTTAAAACCACACTGAACAACGCCTATTACCTGAGCTGGAAAGACCAGTCCCTGAGACTCAGGAATGCCAGCCTTGCCGAAGCTGCAGATGGTCTGTCCCAGTATTTCAGAACCACGGTTGCTCTATCGCCTCAGCTACAGAATGTACAATGTATTATCAATACCACTTTCACTACAGAGCAACTTGAAGAAGCACTTCAGGAACTCAGGCTTATCATTGGCCTCGAATATGAGATCAGAAACAATGAAGTCGTCATCACAAAGGTTAAATGCTGATTGAAGCAGCCTGTTATTAATCCTGTAGTCCGGAGATTGCATGGCTTACATAAAACAGGAACAGATTTGAATTGAAACAGTAAAGACCTGTTTTGCATTACCTTTGAGAAGTTTTTCCGGATGCTGAAGATAAATTGCAGGGCATGCCCGAAAATCTCCCTTATTTCAATTTTACCACCGCTCCGGAGTAAGCTCCCAAGGTGATTTTTCCGGGAGTAATCTCTGCCTTATTATACCTGAATATCACACTGCTTTCAGATTCTCTCCAGTCTATTTCAGCCGGACTGTTGGTTTTATTGATCAGGACATAGTACCGGTTGTTGCCATGCCATCGTTGATATGCGAGTACTTCGGGATGGGAGGTGCTTTCAAATTTGTAGGCACCGTAAACCCATGTTTTATCCGATTTTCTCAGAGCTATCAGAGATTTGATGTAATCGTAAAGTGGCCGGTTGAAGACCGGTTTTTCTCTGTAGCTGTATTTGCTGTAGCTTGATTGAGTTTCATAATCAAATTCTATGTCAGGCCAGATTAAGGGCTTTCGGTTGTCAGGGTCGTCCGCACCTGTCATACCCATCTCATCACCCTGCCATATGTGTGGAGCCCCGACAAAGGTATACTGATGCAATAAAAACAGCTTCACCTGATGGTAAGTGATTTCCCCCGGCTGCTGGGTACGGTATTGAGGGTCTTCCGAGGGCTTACAGTTGTGTTTGTATTTATTGATATTAAAAAATGAGGTGAGTAATCTCGGCGAATCATGCGATGCAGCCAGGTTCATCATAGCTTGTTGGGTATATTCCGGATACTTAAGGAAAACCGAATCTGTTTTCCTTTTAAAATCTGTAAGGTTAAGACTGTCCACAGGCTCTGCAAAATAGCCCCTTGCTACTTTAAACCATTGGTAATGCATTACCGCATCGAAGATATCTCCTTTGACCCAGGGTGCCGGATCCATAAGCTCATCAGGCCAGTTGGTCCACCAGTTTTCGCCTACAAGATAGAATTCCGGATTTACAGACCGGACAAACTGCCTGAATTCCCGCCAGAATCCTACGGGCACATGTTCAGCTACATCGAGCCGCATGCCGTCTATGCCATCAGAAGGATCGCCGTCTCCAACAGGGTCCATCCATCGCCTGCATACGTCATAAATATGCGCTTTGACTTCGGGGTGCAGGTTGCCTTCGTAAGGATGGCCGGGAATTTTTCCGTCAGTATCTACTTTTTTAAGTTCAGGCAAGCTGGAAATCCCATACCATCCTTCGTAATCAAATTTTTTTTGACCGGTCTTCGGGTCAGTGTAGAACCGGGTGTGATACCAGTCTTTGTAGGGTGACTGTTCCATATTTTTCAAAATATCCCTGAAAGCCCAGAATTCCTTTCCGGTATGATTCCACGAAAAATCCAGTATTACTTTGATACCCGCTTCGTGCATTTGCCGTATAACTTCCAGAAACAGCTTGTCGGCACTTGTCCATGTCCAGGTCTTCGGATCTGCCGGATTTTCACTTGCCATAAGCGCAATATCACCCTCCACATCATTGCCAAAAGTGATGTCTATATGATGATAATTTCGGGCATCGTATTTATGCAGAGAAGGAGCATCGTTCAGTGGATTGAAATATACAGCCGTGATACCCAACTCTTTCAGATATGGAATTTTACGGAGAACGCCGGTCAGATCACCGCCGTATCTGCGCATTTGTATGGTACGGTAAAAGTCCAGCCCGGTTTTTTTAGCCCAGCTTTCCTGTTCATACCAGTTGTGCCCCCAGTCTGTCACAGACCAGTCTTCCGGCAATTCATCGATCAAAGCCCCCTCACAGCTTTGCCGGGTGGGGTTTACTGCGGGATTTCCATTGCTGAATCTTTCCACAAATATCTGGTACCAGATTGCTTCCCGGGCCCATTCGGGTGGCATGTGATAGGGTAGTGTACTTTGCAGCATGTGTTTTGGATGGTCAGATTTGCAGGCAGTAACAGCAACGATTGCCAACAGAAAAAAGAAATTAATAATGTTCCTCATCTTGCATTTTCCGGATCAGAATCAGTGAATTTCCTTACCGACTTTTACAACCACTGCATAGAGAAGTCCAATCCCGCCAAGTAGAATAATAAAATTAACTATGAAACCACCGGCAATCCATCCCGACAAAATCACGCAGATCAATGCCACACCACCCACCACCAAGGCATATGGCATCTGCGTCCTTACGTGGTCAAGATGGTTGCAGTCTGAAGCCAGCGAACTCAATATCGTAGTGTCCGAGATGGGTGAACAGTGATCGCCCAAAACGGAGGCTGCAAGTACAGTGGCAATGACATTGAGCATGAGCTCCAGTGTATGCGCCTGATCGAATCCGGCACCAAGGCAGACCGCATAAGTGGCAGGAATAGCTATTGGATACAAAATTGCCATGGTACTCCAGCTCGAACCTGTGGAAAATGAAATAAACGCTGCCAGAATAAATATCAGGGCAGGCATAAGCACAGGATGAATATTGCCTTCGAGATTGTGGGATATAAAATCCGCAGTATGCAGCTGCTGGGTAGTTATGGCCAATGACCATGCCAGTATCAATATGATAAGTGCCGGCATCATGGTCTTAAATCCGGATACCATCCAGTGCATGGTGTCAAAAAGCTTCATAATCTTTTTGCTCACTGTAATCAGAATAGCCATGAATAATCCGCTGAAACTGGCCCACAACAATGCCACATAGCTGTCTGCAGCACCGATGACCTTTCCCAGTTTTGTGAGAAATCCGGGATTTTCCCCGGGGAGCAGGGTGCCTATCTGAGCCCATGTGTTTGCCCAGCCGGGCGTCAGATCCGGATTTTCCAATTGCCCGTACAGACTCTCAAATCCGGTATCCAAAAGGCCGAATATTGTGATAAAAATCACAGTGAGTACAGGAATCATGGCATTTTGCCACTGCAATCTGGCTCCGGGTACCGGAGAGAGGTCTTCCATGTTGGGTTCATCCTCTTTGGCAGTGGCTGCCGGTGACACCTGACCTCTGTAAGCTCTTCTTTCAGCGGTGAGCATAGGTCCGAAATCTTTTTTTGTATAGATCAAAAGCAGAATAAAAATCAATGTCAGCACCGGATAGTAGGAATATTTCAGAGAGCTCAGAAATATCGCATAGGGTGTCATTTCATTAGGCATAGCGATCTGGGTCATGCCCGAGTCAATATAGCCCAGTTCGGCTCCAATCCAGGTAGTGATGAATGCTATGGCTGCTACCGGAGCGGCCGTACTGTCCACGATGTAGGCAAGTTTTTCCCGTGAGATTTTGAACTTGTCGGTCACAGGACGCATGGTATTGCCTACAATCAGTGTATTTGCATAGTCATCAAAGAATATGGCCACTCCCAGAAGCCAGGTCACAAACTGTGTGCTCCGGGATGAGCGGGCATATTTTGACAACGCCAGTACCACTCCTGCCATGCCACCGTTTTTGGATATGATAGCCACCATGCCACCGATCAGCAATGAAAATATAATGACTGAAATGTGTCCTGAGTCCGTCATGGCTTCCACCACATATTTTTGAATGATCTGCCATACAGACAGCAGAAAATAATACAGCGAGTCCAGTCTCAGTCCTCCGGCTATGAATGATCCGGACCAAACCCCTGCCACTAATGCCAGTACGACTTCTTTGTAAATCAAGGCAAGAAGGATGGCCAGCAATGGCGGCACTACCGAGAGCCAAAGTGGAATGGATTTTAGCCTTACCGTATTATCCTTTCTTAAAGCTGCATGGTACAGTGCTATTTTTTTGCTGTCACCGGCAGATTGGATAAAGAGTAATTTACCCGCAAAACTCAGAGGTGTATCCAAATGGAATTCGCCTGATCCCGCCCTGTTGAGGGTATTTTCCTCCCCGTTGATGAGAATACGGGCATGCGAAAATTTTGCTTCATCTTTGAAATAAAGTTTTTTACCATCAGATAGTAGCATGATATCGGAAAGTATGCCTGTATCCCGGATCCCGGGAGCTGCCTCTTTGATTTCCGGAGTAGCCAGACTGTCTTCTGTTTGCGTAAATGACATCTGAGGCAGTAAAAACCATGAAAAAAGTAAAACTGTCTTCCAAAGCAGGTGTTTCATTTTGGGTTTGATTTATTTTTGTAAAAATCATTACAGAGTTGCCGACCTTATAATTTTTTTGTAAAAAAGGTTGTACGCCTGAAGCCTGCAATCTGCTCAAATACAATATCGATGCAAAATAAAAAAATAAATGATTTCAGTTTTCATTTGTGGGTTTGTCTTTTTATTCTGTTGCATTCAGATCTTCCGGCACAGACTTTTGATTTGTATGATATCCCTGTGTATAAAAACGGGAAATTATTGAGTTTGCCATATACCGGCGGTATCAGAGCCGGGCAGTTTTCCAATATTGATCTGAATGGTGATGGCGTCATGGATTTATTTGTCTTTGACCGAAACGGTGATCAGGTGATTCCTCTGGTCCATACAGGTAATCCGGGAGAGGCAAAGTTCAGGTACGCTCCGGAGTATGTTCCCTGGTTTCCTCCCATGCAAAACTGGGCAGTAATTGTAGATTTCAATCGGGATGGAGTACCTGATATTTTCACTTCTTCACTGGATTTTCCGGGGAGCATTGCTGTCTGGCGAGGCAGGAGGATTAATGGAAGACTCAGTTTTAGCCTGGTGACATTTGATTATGGTCTCAGACGGGTATTGCAGTTTCCCATAGCCGGAGGATTTACCCAGATTTACGTGAGTTCCATTGATTTTCCGGGTATTTTGGACGTAGATGGAGACGGCGATATCGACATACTTTCTTTTGAGCCTGAGGGCAGTCTGATGCAGTATTATCAGAATCAGGCTGTGGAAGAAAACCTGCCGGCAGACAGTCTCAAGTATATCAGAAAAGACGTGTGTTGGGGCAAATTCAGAGAGAACGAGTTTTCGCAGGAAATCACTCTGAGTAGTGATCCTTTTTCCTGTGCGGTCAATTTTACAGGAGATGATGGTCAGGGTATCCGTCATTCCGGCTCTGCAGTGCTTGCTTTTGATGCAGATGGAGACGGGGATATGGATCTGCTGCTCGGCGATCTTGCCAATCATCACATGACCTTTCTGCACAATGGAGGCAACCGGCAAAACGCCTGGATGACCGGACAGGATATAAGATTTCCATCCTACGATGTTCCCATTGATATCGAAATATTTCTCGGAGCCTATTATGTGGATGTGGATGGAGATGGCAGACGGGATCTGATAGCTACTCCCAATGAAGCCTTCAGTGCCGAAAATGCCAATCATATCTGGTTTTACAGAAACAAAGGTACAGACAGCTCTCCCATATTCGAACTGGTGACCAAAAGTTTTCTGGTGGATGAAATGCTTTATTTTTACAATGCTTCCCACCCTGCATTTTTTGATTATAATGCAGATGGACTGACTGATATACTTATCGGTACCAATGGCATCATCAACAAAGGTGGCTCAAGGACACACCGTATGGCATTGCTGAAAAATATCGGTACCCCATCCTCTCCGGCATTTGAAGTAGTGACTGAAGATTATCTGGGATTTTCGGTATTTGATGAGTTTACGGGAAGGTTTGCGCCTGCTTTTGGGGATCTGGATGGGGATGGAGATATTGACCTGATGATTGGCGATGTCAGAGGATTCCTGTACTATCTTGAGAATACGTCCGGTCCGGGAAATCCTGTAAATTTTAAAAGTCCTGTGTACAGGTATTCCAATATTTTTGTGGGACAGAATGCCAAGCCCCAACTGGCGGACCTTGATGGTGATGGATTGCCGGATATTATCGTAGGTGAAAAGAACAATCAGTTTAATTTTATAAAAAATGTGGGCACTAAAACCAATCCGTCATTTGGTGCTTTCCCCGGAGTTTTTCCCAACACCGAATCTTTAGGTAATTTGTATCCGGGAGGCAATGATTTCAATACCCAGAACGGAGCTCCCTTCTTTTACAAAGAAAATAATAAATGGAATATGCTTTTGGGTATTGATATTGGAGATATCCGCAGATATGACCAGATAGAAGGCAATATATACGGTTCTTTCAGGCTTGCTGATGAAAAAGTGGGTAATCTTCGTCCGGGCAGACGGACTACGGTGGCGATGGAAGATCTGGATGGGGATGGTTATTATGAACTTGCAGTGGGAAATGAAAGAGGAGGGCTGACCTTTTACAAAACACCTTTCAGAAAAGAGTCCATGGTCAATGCGGATGAAGTCAATAATAACGGCAATATTCAGATTTACCCCAATCCTGCTACTGATTTTATTTGGCTGGAGATAAGCAATATTGACATGAAGTGCAAAGTCATGAATCTTTCCGGACAGTATATAATGGACTTGAGCCCCGGCAGCAATGATATCAGGGAGTTAAGTTCAGGGATGTATTACATTCAGGTGAAAGCATCGGATTCCACCCGATTAATCAAATTTATTAAGCTCTGATCAGAGTTTCAGACTGTTTTGCCGGACAAGGCTTCTTTAATACGTATATCCATCACTTTGTGCGCCAGAGGAGCTGTGAACTGGTTGAGATTTTCTATAGCCAGGTTGATTTTATCCTTGTCACCGGAGAGTAAGGCATCATCCAGTTTTTCACTGAGATTTGAGATCTGATGCAAATCGCCGGCATCCAGAATTTCTGAATTTTGAGTGATAAACTTTTTGGAGGAAGCAAGTATGTATTGTCCTTCATTTACGGCCTCCTGCAAAGCTTTGGCATCTCTGTCTTCTCCTGCATTGTGAATGGAATCGAGCAGCATGGCCGCCATTTCTTCTTCGCTGATACCGTAGGTGGATTTTATTTCTATCTGTGCCTCGGTTCCTGATCTCAATTCTTTGGCTTTCACAGTCAAAATACCATCTGCATCAGTAATAAACCGCACTTCAATCTTGGGGATGCCGGCGGGCATCGGTGGTATGCCTTTCAGGATAAACTCTCCCAATTTCCGGTTGTACCGGACAAGGTCTCTTTCTCCCTGATAGACAGATATTCTGAGTTTGGTTTGCCCATCCACAGATGTGGTATATTGTCTTCCGGCCCCGGCAGGCACCTTGGTATTCCGGGGTATGATCACATCCATCAGGCCTCCCAACGTCTCAATCCCCAGGGAGAGTGGTGTAATATCCAATAGCAACAGGTCGCTTCTGTTTCCCGCCAGGATATCAGCCTGAATCGCTGCACCCAGTGCCACTACCTCATCAGGATTAACTTTATCATAAGCTTCTTTGCCGAAAAATTTTTGGATTTCTTTTTTCACCAAAGGAACCCTTGTGGAGCCTCCGACAAGTACAACATGATCTATCTCCTCACTTTTCAGACCGGCATCTTTCAGTGCAAGTCTGCACATCTGAATGGTTTTTTCCACCAAAGGAGATATAAGAGATTCGAAAGTATTCCGGTCAATGGAAAATACCCTGTCTGCAATGGTGTGAGAGAAATACTCTTTTTCCGAAAGTTGTTTTTTGGCCTGCTCCGCCAGCAAGCGTATTCCCTGCCCCAAAGCCGGATCTTCTTTAAGTGATTGTTCTGAAAAATTATATACTGATGACCAATAGTCAATGATACACTTATCAAAATCATCCCCTCCGAGGAAAGTGTCTCCATGGGTAGAGAGTACATCAAATATACCGTCTTCAAGATGGAGAATGGAAATATCAAAGGTGCCTCCACCCAGATCATACACTGCTATATTTTGTACCTCGTCCCGTTTGAGCCCCAATCCGTAGGCCAGACTTGCGGCGGTGGGTTCATTGACTATACGCAATACGTCAAGTCCGGCGAGTTTTCCGGCATCCCGGGTAGCCTGTCTTTGAGCATCATTAAAATAGGCGGGCACGGTTATCACTGCTTTGGAAATTTGACCATTGAGCTCTTTTTCAGCAATTTTTTGAGTTTTTTCAGGATTACAGCAGAAACCTCGATAGGTGTAAAATACCTGTCCCGGATTTTTATTCTCACTAATTCTCTCCCTTCCTCATGGCTGATTTTATAGCCGATGATATGCTCAAAGGCCTTGATGTCTTCGTAGGATTTACCCATCAGTCTTTTCACGGAATATATGGTAGATTCAGGGTCAGAGAGCAGGTATTTTCTGGCAGGTTCGCCGGTAATCCATTGGCCATCTTCAGTGAGGTGCAGTATAGAAGGCAGCAGTGTGTGAATGCCATCCGGAGTTTTGATGGTATGCGGCTCACCCTCCCTGATATAGGCCACCAGACTATGCGTAGTGCCGAGGTCTATACCGACAATAATTTCTTTTGGTTCCTCTTTTTTGCAATCTCTCCTGACTTGATATCAATGGAAATCTTCATAAGTAACTCTGCTTCGAAAGAATAAATTAACCATTATAAACTCAAGGTAATGTATTTTTGTTCGCTCTTACTTAGAATCATTTTAAATAATTTGACGTGTCCATCAGAACTGTTTTATCGCATAAGCCCGGTTTCCTCTTTATTATTCTGAGTGCCTTTTTTCTTGCCAATACCCTTGTAGCCGAATTTATTGGTATCAAAATATTTTCTTTGGAAAAGCTTATCGGCATTGCACCGATGGATATAAGTCTTTTTGGAGTAGGAGGATTGGGATTTAATCTTACTGCGGGTGCCGTCCTGTGGCCTGTAGTATTTGTAATGACGGATATCATCAATGAGTATTATGGCATGAGAGCCGTACGTTTTTTATCCTACCTTGCTGTGGGAATTGTATTGTATTCATTCTTTATGGTTTATGGGGCTATCCATCTGCCTCCCAATGATTGGTGGCAATTCGAAAGCGGTATAAATACCCGGAATCCGGCCCTCACTGTCCCGAATATGAATACCGCATTCGCCAAAGTGATGGGGCAGGGCCTCTGGATTATTGTGGGGTCTATGGTGGCCTTTCTTGTCGGGCAGATTGTGGATGTTTTTATATTCCACCGCATTAAGGAATATACCGGAGAAAAATATATCTGGCTGAGAGCTACAGGCAGCACTTTAGTGTCGCAGCTTTTAGACAGCTATGTAGTGATATTAGTCGCATTCTGGATTGGCTCAGACTGGGAGTTGGTCAGAGTGCTTGCTATCGGTACCGTAAATTATGTTTACAAATTTTCTATGGCTGTACTTTTGACTCCCCTGATTTATGCAGGTCACTGGCTGATAGAGAGATATCTGGGACATGATCTGGCAGCTCAGATGAAAGTGGATGCTGTCACAGGCGGATGATAGTATCTTACCAAAGCTTACAGGTTTTCAAAACCCCTAAGCTTTGGATGTTTTCTTCAAGCATCCTTTCACACGGTTGCTGCATGCATCCTGCTTGCAGCAACAAAAAATAAGCATCCCTGCTTGCAGCAACATAACCCTTCCACATCGTTCCTGCATGCATCCTTGCTTGCAGGAACAAGAAAAACACCCTGCTTGCAGCAACCACCAAGTCATCCCTGCTTGCAGGAAAACTAACCCTTTTATGTTCCTGCATTCATCCCTACCCATCGTTGCTGCATGCATCCTGCTTGCAGCAACAAAAAAAAGCATCCACGCTTGCAGGAACATAAAAAGCATCCTGCTAGCAGTAAAATACCCCTCCACACGGTTGCTGCATGCATCCTGCTTGCAGCAACATAAAAAGCATCCTGCTTGCAGCAACAAAAAAAAGCATCCTGCTTGCAGCAACAAAAAAAAGCATCCTTGCTTGCAGGAACAGTAATAGCATCCTGCTTTCCGCAATTAAAAACCGACCCCGAAAATCTGTGTTTTACTTCCACCTGACATTAATCCCTTCATGATTTATTTTGTCTTAGTTCCCGATTTCTGTTTTTTATTTATTTTCACCCCTCTGTGTAAATTCATTTAATACTAAAAGATGTCTGATATTAGAATTCTCAACGACAATCATTCATTCAGTAGATGGATTCGTTCCTTATTACTGATGCCTGCGGTTTTCTTATCCCTCGCAATGGCTGGACAGAACAGTGATGAGCCGGCAGAACTCAGCCGGGTATTTTTTCTCAAAAACTGTACAGTGGTGAGGCAGCCCGGTGTTACGCTTTCCGGGCAGTCGGTGATAATCCGTAATGGACTCATCGAGGATGTAGGGCCAAATCTCAAAATTCCCTTCAATGCTCAGGTGGTTGATACAGACTCTATGTTTGTATATGCGGGTTTTATAGATGCCTTTTCCAATACCGGGATTGCAAAACCTGAACAAAAAGAAAGGCCCAAAGTGCAGGATCCTGACAATCCTCCTATGGATGTGGCAGGTATTACACCTCAGATTATGGCTGCTGATTTATATAAGCCCAATGACAAATCAGTGGGAGAGATGAGGGCGGCAGGATTTACCATGTCTCATGTGGCCCCAAGAGGATTGATGCTGCCCGGCAGGAGTGCTCTGATGAGCCTTGGAGAAGGCGAAGCAGACCGGATGGTAGTGCGCAAATCAGTAGCTCAGACCGGACAATTCGCATCCACCCGTGGCGTCTATCCATCCACAGTCATTGCCGTGATTGCCAAATTCAGAGAGCTTTTCCGAAATGCTGCCAATGCCGGAGCTCATGAAGAACTGTACAAAACCAATCCTGCCGGTATCAACCGACCTGAGTATTCTAAGGAGGTACTGGCATTGTATCCGCTTACCAAAAAGCAGGAATCTATGTATTTCATAGCCCCCAAGGTAAAAGATCTGCACAGGGCTCTGGCACTCCGGGATGAGCTGGGATTCAATATGATACTGGCAGAGGTCAAACAAGGGTGGACATTGATGGACAGAATTCAGAAAACCAATACTCCGGTATTACTGTCGGTGGAACTGCCTGATGAAGATAAGAAAGCAGATAAGAAAGATAAAAAAGAGGAGGCAAAGCCTGAGGAAGTGAAAAAAGAAGAGAAGGAAGAGAAAAAGGAAAAGGAAGCAGAATCAAAGGATGCAAAATCACCTGAGCAGGAGTCTTTTGATACTAAAAAAGCTCAGGCTCTGAAGGAATATGTAAGTCAGGCGGCCGAATTCGAAAAGAAGGGGATTGCTTTCGGATTTTCATTTCTGGATGTAAAACCCGGTGACATCAAAAAGAATATCAGACGAATGATGGATCATGGCTTGAGTGAAAAAGCAGCACTTTCAGCACTCACCACCTACCCCGCCGCCTTACTGGGAGTAGCTTCTTCGGCAGGTACAATAGAGAAGGGTAAACTGGCCAATCTCGTCATCACGGACAAATCCTATTTTGATGAAAAATCAGTCGTAAGATATGTCTTTGTAGATGGCAGAAAGTATGAATATAATGATAAAGCTAAGAAAAAATCCGAGGATACCAAGCAGGACAATGTCAAAAGCATAGCCGGAAAATGGAGCTACGAAGTAGAGGTGCCTGGTCAGTCCAGTGCAGGTACCATGCGTGTAAGTAAAGAAGCGGGTAACTACAAGATCCTGGTAGCCAACGAAAATGAACCATCCAAAGAAAGAGAAGCTACAGATGTCAGTGTAGAAGGAAATAAGCTGAGCTTCAGACTCGAAGTGGATATGAATAATTTTCCCTTAAAACTCGATTTTAATCTTACCATGGATACCAAAAACTTTTCGGGCTCTGTGTCTGTGGGACAGTTTGGCAGCTTTCCTGTAAAAGGGGAGCTGATTGATGGTCCGGATATGAAATTGTAATATGGTCTTTTATTAAAAAGTATAAATCAGAAATACAATGAAGATAAAAATCTTTGCCTTTGCACTGGGGTTGTTCCTCTGTATTAATGTAATAAGCGCCCAGACCGGGGACCTGCTTATCAAAAATGCCACTGTGCTTACAGTAACAAAGGGTACCCGGGAGAATACAGATATATGGGTACAAAATGGCAAAATCTCCCGGATTGACAGGAATATTCCGGCACCAAAAGGCGTCAGGGTGATAGATGCTACGGGTATGTACGTCATGCCCGGGATCATAGATGCACATTCTCATATAGCCATCGATGCAGTCAATGAGGCAACAGCTCCCAATACTGCGGAAGTGAATGTGGGAGATGCGTTGGATCCTCTCGATGTATCCATTTACAGAGCTCTGGCCGGAGGCACCACAATATCTCATGCCATGCACGGCTCGGCTAATGCCATCGGTGGGCAGTGTCAGACCATCAAACACCGCTATGGCACCACGGATCCTGCCCAACTGCGAATGGAGGGCGCACCACGTACCATAAAGTTTGCTTTGGGCGAAAATCCCATGAGAGTACACGGAGAGGGCAACAAAATATCCCCCAATACCAGAATGGGAGTAGAACAGATTTTCCGCAAAGCATTTTCAGCAGCACAATTGTACATGAAAGCATGGGATGACTACAAAAAAGGGCTGACCAAAGTAGCACCGGCCTACAATCTCAGGATGGAGACGATTGCGGATATCCTCAAAGGCAATATAATCATTCATTGTCATTCCTATCGGGCCGATGAAATACTGATGCTGATGAATGTCCTGAGAGATTATGGTATCAATAAAATTTGTTTTCAGCATGTCAACGAAGGATTTAAAGTGGCACCGGAACTTGCAAAATTCGGGGCGACTGCTTCTGTCTTTGCTGACTGGTGGGCATACAAATTTGAAGTATATTATTCTACAGCCTATAATGCGGCAATACTTACCAGAAACGGGGTGGTTACTTCTATCAATTCGGATTCCGGTGAGCTTATCAGACACCTGTATCATGAAGCTGCCAAAACTCAAAGGTATGGAGACCTGACGGACGATGAGGCCCTTGCATTAATTACCATCAATCCGGCTATTCAGCTCGGAATAGATAAAAGAGTGGGATCCATTGAAGTGGGGAAAGATGCAGACTTTGCCATTTTCAATAATCACCCTTTGTCCATCTATGCCGTACCTCAGATGACTATTGTGGATGGTATCGTAAGATTTGATATAAAGAATGATCCTGAAGATATCAGAGTGGATATTGACCCTAAGGAAAAGTATGCGACGTATTATGAAGACCTACGCAATCATGAATATTACGGATGTATGAGTGGAGTCATGGAGCTCTTCATGGAAGAGAGCTATGCTTCCTATCTGAGATATATTTATTCGAAAAATCACACCCATTAATCAACTGTTCATCAATACCATATTAAGATGTTGAAAAATATATTTATACTGATTATACTCCTTATGGGCACCATTACTTCTTATACCCAGCAGGTGAAGAAATCCGAAGGTGGTAACTTTCTGCTCAAAGGTGGTACTCTCTACACTATTACCCGGGGTGTAATGCAGGCAGACCTTCTCATCAAAGACGGAAAAATAGCTGATATTGGTACCAATCTGAATGCAGCAGGAGCCAAAGTGATAGACTGTACCGGCAAGCGTATTTACCCGGGTTTTATTGATTCGGGTACAAGATTGGGGCTGGCAGAAATTGGTTCGATATCGCTGACCAACGACTACAGTGAATTGGGAGATTTTATTCCGCATATGAAGGCCCTTACTGCCGTCAACCCCAATTCGGTCAGTATTCCGGTGACGAGAGTAAATGGTGTCACAACGGTTTTGGCCAAACCGGAAGGTGGGAGATTTCCCGGTACTGGCGCATTGATAGACCTGCATGGTTATACACCTGATCAGATGTATGCCGGAGCAGAAGCCGTCCTGCTCAATTATCCTTCAACAGGTAAAAGAGGCAGATGGGACAGAAGGAGTGATGAAGATGTAAAGAAAGATGCGGAAAAAGCAGCCAAAAAACTTGATGATATCTGGGATAAGGCTGTACTTTATGCAAAAATGGACTCTACCGCCAGAGCAGATAAGAAAAATATGGATAGCTACAATCCCCAGATGGATGCACTCCTTCCGGTGGTGAGAGGGCAAGCCAAACTTTTTGTGGAGGTCAATGTAAAATCAGATATCGAATCTGCCATTGAGTGGGTAAAGAAAAGAAATATCAAAGCAGTTTTTACCGGTATGGCCGAGGGCTGGAGAGTGGCTGATAAATTGGCTGCTGCAGGCATTGAAGTGATTACCGGGCCCGTATTGAGTATCCCCGGCAGAGAGAATGATAAATACGATGCAGCCTATACCAATGCAGCCAAAATGCACAAAGCGGGAGTGAAGGTAGCCTTGCGGACCAATGATGCCGAAAATGTGAGAAATCTGCCGTTTAATGCCGGCTTTGCAGCTACCTATGGCATGGGTGTGGAGGAAGCCCTGAAAGCGATCACCATTGTACCGGCACAGATATTTGGCGTGGCAGATAAATATGGCAGTCTCGAAAAAGGGAAGGTGGCCAATCTCTTCATTGCGGACGGAGATCCGTTTGAGATGAAAACCCGGATTTCCCACCTGTTCATCCGTGGCTGGAATGTACCATTAGAAAGCAGGCATACCCTTTTGTACGATGAGTTTCTCGAAAGAAGCCCGGGTCTGAAATAATTACAATAACATAGTGAATATCAGAAAAGACAGATTCAGGTAAGACCGGGTCTGTCTTTTTGTTTTGTAATAATGGGGAATGTTCTCAAGTGTGTGTAAATCAGAATCAAGTCAGTGTATATCTCAATCCTACTTTACGCAGACATTGAAAATACAATCATCATGAAGATCGTATAATCCAAAAAGGTTGCACCGTTGCAGGATTGATGATTATTCCATCTGTTAGCGTATTTATGGTATTTTCGAGAGTTTCGCATATAACTTTCTGACAGCAAGGAACATAGCCAGGCTCATCATTATAAAAAACAGTGTGAAAAAGAGATTCTGTATCTATGAACCTGCATAATTAATCTGCAGTAAGGACGCAGTTACTCCGGATATAAATCCGATTATCAGTAAAATTAAAATTGTTTTCATATAACACCAATTGATATTTTTTCTCTAAACACACCGTATGATCCTTTATCTGAAATTGATTTTGGATTCTATCTAATCATAAGTTCACCTACAAATTTACATATAAAAGTCCAAATTTGAATAAAGCATAAGCAAATTGCCTTGATATCGTCATTTTTACTCCTTCTGTTATTCCTGATAAATAAAACCAAAGCAATACATCAGAAGTTCCTTCCCGGACTGCATCGATCTTTAATTTACCCCTGAAATGAGTGCATGAAAAACTCTGGGCTAAATGCCTGATATAAATTCCGCAACTTTATGTATTTGTAAAAAATTAACATATGTTTGAGATTATTTTAAAATACGGACAAACCTGATGATTCGTATTCAAATCATTGCTATTTATCACCTTAAAACTCTACATTATGCGCCGTAACCTTACCCTGACTTCTTTAATTTCGTTATTCTGGTGTGCCGTTTTATCTGCTCAGAATCCCTTAGACTATAATCAGTATGTATATCCAGATGTAAGACGAAGTGCTCTGGATGTCACACTTTATACCTTTGGCCAGAATTCGGGGTGCTAAATTTTCAGAACAAACGAAAGTGAACTCATCGGGATTTACCGGCAGGGGGAGTTTTTTGTATTCCCTCATAGCCAATGACCGGAGACTTCAGCAGGTTCAGAATTTTTCAGGCAACCTTTTGTATGATTTCGAAAAAACAAGTTTTACAAATGCTCCGCTTGAAAACCGGCACACTGAATTTTCATTTTCTCTGACTTATAATAATACACAACGAAACTATTCGCCGAATAATAATTATGATGAAATCTACTATGGGGTGTTCAGTAATCTGTACAGCAGAAGCCTGGATGAACAGAAAAACAAATATCTCAACACTATAGCCACCGGTGGATATCGGATCGGCACGGGTAGGATAGAACCCGCTGATGAGCTATTTCAGGCCCAGTTTATTATGGATGACCTCGCACGAAAGGGATTGTTGGTAGATAAGTCACAGAACGGTCTGTTTGCTCTTGGGCAGCTGCTGGCGGTACAGAGACAGAGACGATTGCTTGATTTCAGGGTACTGTATGTCAATCAGCTGGAATCCATCTCGCAGTGGCTGGCCGCTAATACTGAGAATTTTGAGGACATCAATTTTGCCACTGCGGCCATAGTAACCAGTGACAACTGGCTCTACAATCAGTTCAATAACCGGGCTATCGGCAGCCGCCAATCTCTGGGGCTGGACGTAAGATATAATCTATACAGCAATCTGGAAGGCCGTATTACGGATTTGTATCAGCTGGGGCTGTACGGTGAGATATACCATACAAAACCTAAAAATAAGCACCTGCATACGAGCTCGCTTATTTTAGGTGGCGTAATTTATAACAATGGGAATCTGCTGACTTCCCGCACAGTTCCTATTAAGAGTGTAAATCCTTTTTTCAGCGGAGCCTTCAAAGCAGGATACTACCCGGTATCCCGTACAGCGCTGACGCTCACAGGCTCTGTGTCAGCTCAGGCCAATATACCGCAAAACGGCAATCGCTTTGGTGCTTTGCTGCGACCCGAGGTGATTTTCGGCACCCAGTACTTTATCAACTACCGCACCAGTTTCAGGGCTGATCTTACCCTGTTTTTTCAGAGAGCAGGAGGTTCATTCCCGGTATGAAGCCGTATTACCCGGCCATGAGATTTATGGCAATCAGTCCGTACTTTTCCGCAGCTACGAACAGAATTTTCAGGGACTGTTTTCTCCGGGCATACAAAGGCACGGTCTGTATGGCTCAGTCACACTGTCGCATGCGTTTTTCTGAGAGAGTGGGGTAGATTGGGTTTTAGAGAGATGGTCTTCCCAATCCTGTTTTTTTTCATCACTCAGATACGTATATTTACAGATAATGCATTTTATGGTTCTTATGAATGCAGGAGTAATTATATTTTTTACATCGTGCTGATGAAATTTTCATTTTTAAAGGGTTACAAAAGGTTAGAATCAACGATATATAGTATTTTAATTTCACTACTTGACTAAAAACACTTTTTTTAACCCTGAAATCTAGTATGTATGAATGCTGCTGTAAGATTTTTAAATTTTATCTCTGGTAAGAAAATTGGAGTTATCCTTTTCTTTTTCATGACTTTTCTGATTGGTTGGGTTAGCAGTGCATTCTATGAAGATGATTTTATCAGTCATCCCCAGTTTACTGAGTTTGAACATTGGGAATATTTTGTCGAGGAAGTAAGTAAATCGACAGGTTCTGTTGGAACAATTGGAAATCTGGATGATTCGTGGCTAAGTAAAAGACTTTTATTCCATTTATTTTTTGTAGTAGATGCCGTGTGGGCTTTATTACTGCTCACTTTAATGTTTAGTCTGATTTTAAGATTGAAAAATGAAAGTTGGGACAGCTTTTCAAGCTGGAAAACATCGCTGAAATGGATTTTCTTTATCTATCTGACCGGATATTTGCTCGATTTGACGGAAGGTATATTGTATAATGTATTTTTCTTCCTGCCCCAACACGACCTTACGGCATTGAAGATTGTTGTTTATACCAAATTGGTACTATATGGGCTGGCATTGATATTGCTGTTGGACAGCATTTATCAAAGGTATAAAGAGGATTTCAGTAAATATGCCTCTGTTTTTCTGAAGAGTTCCTGGTTGTCCATTTTTTTCCTGATTGTCATTGGAGGATTACTCAGCCAGATGGAACAGGGAAGTTCACTGATTATAGCAGCCTTTGATAATCCTTATCAGTTGCTTATTATTGCTGTTTTATTGTATATCCTGAGTATTATTCTTTCTCATTATCCGGTGTATATGTTGTATTATTATACCAAATCACAGGGTCAGGATTGGAAAAGACTAAAAAATTGCTGTGATTATGGAATAATTGTTTATAAAGAGGAAAATAAAGAAGCAGATAAGTCCTTTGACGAAAATTACAGGAAGTACAGATATTTTATGGGAGCATTGGTATATCTTGCATTTGCATATGCCATGCTGTTTACTTTCGGAAAATATGTTTCTAGGGGAGTGATTTACATACTGGTTTGATTCCTTTTGTAATTTTGATTTTTATTGTTTGTTTTGCTCATTTCTCCCGCAGCACTGATAGAAAATACTACTATCTTGCCTATACTGTTATTTATGGGTTGTCCTGGCTCCTGTTATTAGCGGCTGTTTTCTTCAGCTACAGTTACGGGTGGAGTCCATGGTCATTCTGGTCGTTTGCCGGCTTTCTATTGCTCAGGGCCTATCAAAGATTTTTTTCAGACTATACCAAGGGATCTTCCGGAATTCAGATGGCTGACTGTGTTCCGAAGGCTTCATACATGGGAATATGAGATGACCGGCAAATATGTGAATAAACTTGTATTCATAAAATGGACAGGTTTTGCTGCTGGGTTATTGCTTTTATTGTCACACATTCCATCATGGGGAATGAAGGTAAATCCCATCATCATTATACTCTGCATCATTCATAATTTTTATGGTGTTGTAATCATAATACTTAAAAACTACTTTTATTACAGATCCAGACAGGGTGGAAGCCGGGTTTTCAGATTTGTTTTTACCAATATATTGTGGATACTCATCGTGATATTTGGAGTTAAAAACTTTATTTTGACAGATTACAACAAAATACATTATCTGAAGCCATATGCATTCAATAAGGATTCTACTATAAGTATAGATTCTTTCCTGAAAATCAGGGATTCCATAAATTCTGATGACTCAACCGGCAATATTTACATATCTTCATGGGGTGGTGGCCTTAGATCCACTTATTATAATCTGTTATGGCTTAAAAATAGAGAAGAATATAGTGATGGAGATTTTATGAAGAGGGTCGTCGCTATGTCCGGGGTATCAGGTGGTAGTCTGGGAATTCATCTGTATTTTTCGAATAAAAAGGAAAATCAACTGGACAAAGATAAATGGGACCGGGCTATTAATAGTATCGGGAGCAGTAATTATACAACCACAGATATAGTATATCTGTTTGGCAGAGACAGGATACCTTTTTTTGAGAATATGGTGAGAGACAGATCAGTGACAGGTATAAGCAACTATTGGCACACGATAACCTGTTTTTGTACTCCATTTGATACGACGCCATATCAGACATACTGGCGTGATGGTTTTAATAGGCTGGGGTATCACCCAATCCTGATTTCGAATGCCACAAAAACTCACGGACAGTATGGAGTAGCTTGCTCAGCTTATATGGATTCTGAAAAATTTAAAGAGGTTTTTAAGGGAGCAACCAATATGCTATCTTTGACAGATAACTTAAAATCCCTCAGTTTTTATGAAGCTTTTTCGGCATCGGAGAGGTTTCCGTTTTTCAGTGCTACGGCTTCGGTGGAAGGACAGGGACATTATGTGGATGGAGGGTATTTTGAAAATTCCGGTTTGCTGTCACTTATGCATCTGAGAGAATACATCAGCAGTCAGAATAATAAATGTGACCGGAAAAAAGATTCTTTGATTATTCTCGGAAATTCAAAATCTAATTATATAGAATCTCTGCTGTTTGATAGTACTGCCCTGCTGGACAGTATTAAGATAAAAGGTGAGACAAATTTCAAATCCATTTTCAAAGGGATATTGGATACCGACAGATTGGCCGGTTTCTTGACTGCAAAATATGTTCTAAATGAGAAATCCATACCTACTAAATTTTATACTTTGCCCTATCCTCTCAGATACAATGAATTGATTCGGGCCTTAGGAGGAAAGTTAGATACGAAAAAGAAAATTGAACATGCAAGGAAATTAATAAAAATGAATAATAAGCAAATTGATGCTTTATTAAATTTTCATTACAATGGCATAGCATCCAGACCAAAACGCTCTATTCGTTGGCACTATGCATATCCATCACTATCCCGATACCTGTCTCAATCTACAGTAAATTATTATCATGCAGTGGTGAAGTAGAAATTCACTTCAGACGAATCATTATTTCTCTGAAACTTTCCAGTCCTGCTTCAAGGTTTTCAATTATTTCTCCTGCCAAAACGTCTGGGTCGGGCAAGTTGTCAAGGTCGGCAAGTGATTTGTCTTTTATCCATGTAATGTCAAGCGATGTCTTGTCACGGTTGATGATTTCATCATAAGTGAACTTTCTCCAACGTCCTTCGGGATTTGTTTCGGGGTGAAAGGTTTCCTTACGTTTGTGTCTGTTAACCGGATTATAGCAAGTAATGAAATCGCTTTAGTCTTCAAGTTTTAGCGGATTCTTTTTCAGTGTAAAATGAATGTTGGTTCTGAAATCGTAAATCCAAATTTCCTTTGTCCAAGGTTGCTTTGATGCTGGTTTGTTGTCGAAGAAAAGCACATTTGCTTTTACACCTTGCCTGTAAAAAATACCTGTTGGCAAACGTAAAATGGTATGCAAGTCCGTTGTTTCCATTAATTTTTTACGAACCGTTTCTCCTGCACCACCTTCAAACAGAACATTGTCGGGCAATACAACTGCTGCTTGTCCTGTTGATTTCAGCATTGTCCTGATGTGCTGAACAAAATTTAATTGCTTGTTGCTTGATGTTTCCCAAAAGTCTTGTCGGTTGTATGTAAGTTCGTCTGTTTCCTGTTCGCCTTCTTCGTTGGTGGCTGTCATGCTGCTTTTTCTGCCGAATGGAGGATTGGCTAAAACATAATCAAAGTTGCAGAAGCACTGTCGAAATCAACGCATCAGCAGGGGAAATAAAATTTTCACTTTCAAAGTCACCGATATTGTGCAAAAACAAATTCATCAAACACATTCTTCTTGTGTTTGGCACAATTTCATTTCCGAAAAAGGTTTCGTGTTTTAAAAAGTGCTTTTGTGTTTTGTCTAATTTCTGTTTTGCAATAAAGTCATAAGCCGCCAAAAAGAAACCACCAGTTCCACAAGCAGGGTCAGCAATAGTTTTCATTGGTTCAGGTTGCACACATTCCACCATTGCACGAATCAATGCTCTTGGTGTAAAATATTGACCTGCACCGCTTTTAACATCTTGTGCATTTTGCTCCAACAATTTTTCATAAATATCGCCTTTCACATCAGCACCCATTACCAACCATTGCTCACTATCAATCATATCAATGATTTTTGCAAGCATGGCAGGGTCTTGAATTTTGTTTTGACTCTTGGTAAAAATTTGCCCCAAAATACCTTTGGCTGTACTTAACTCACGAAGCAAAGTGGCATAATGCAATTCCAGTTCTGCACCTTTTTTTGTGGTTAAACTTTCCCAATTGTATTCTTTTGGTATAGGAAGTTTTCTATTATGTGGTGGCTTACTGTATTCATCAGCCATTTTTAAGAAAAGCAAATAGGTGAGTTGCTCTAAATAATCTCCATAACCTACACCTACATCACGCAGGGGATTACAGAAACTCCAAACTTTGCTTACTATACTTGACGTGTTCGTTACTCATTTTATGTGCTTCTTCATTTTAGTTGATAAATAATACCCCCCCGTTTTTGGTGCTCCTTTAAACTCTATTATTCCTACTTCTTTGGCTGTTCTCAGGTATCTTTCAATGGTAGGTTTAGATTTACCCCTTTTAGTAGCTATATCAAGAGCATTTACACCTTCTTTAGCCATTATCAGTTCCACTATCTTAATTATCTCTACTCTTACACCATCACTTACACCATCACTTACACCATCAATTAGACCATCATTTATAAGTCTATTTACACCATCACTTACACCATCATTTACACCATCACTTACACCATCACTTTTAGCATCATCTTTTTTAGCAGCTAATGCTTTAGGGCCATTAAACGTAAGTGTTACACCATCAATAGTATCTTTCCAAACAGGGTCTTTTAGTCCTTCTGCCCTACAAAGCTCTACAACCCGAATAGTTCCCCTTCCGAGTTTGTCAATTAGTCCTTTTAGAAAAACAATATGTGCTATATCAGGATTAACAGGGTGGGAACGGTGGCTTTTCTTTAATTCACTTACTTTCAGGTCGTCAGGCAAATGCCCACTATTTGAAATCACAAAGCTATCGGGGTAAATGCTGATGGCTACCCCGCTGGAATGACTGCTGTAATCCCTGTGCATCAGGGCATTAATTACCCCTTCCTGTAAAGCTTTTTCAGGGAATTTAAAATCAACCCGTTTCCACTGATTTTTTATCGAAAACACTACGAATGCCGAGGTTAGGAAATGTATCGTTCCAGTTTGTCTTGAATGGTAAAGAGATTGCCTTCAAATACTTCATTTCTTAAAAGCGCATTGTCATTTTTGCCTTCTGCATACTCTGTTAAGTGGACTCGAATCTGAGGTAAGAATTTAGCGGGTGTTTTGGCAAACAGCACCACACAGGCGTTGGTAAATGACCCATTTTGATACAGGCCGTAATGAGTCAGAAAATCAAGAACATTGTTTCCTTCAAAATTTCCCCTGTGATTATCTCTCGATTCTTTAATGACTGAAAGAATCAGTTTTTGGTCTAAATCTTC
>JADJWN010000009.1:0-202500 GCA_016716335.1 Saprospiraceae bacterium
AACCGTAAGCCAACGGAGTAAGTCTGATATCTGCATTGTCCTGACGGAGCAGGATGCGGTATTCAGCTCTGGAGGTAAACATTCTGTAGGGCTCCTCGGTACCCTTGTTTACCAGGTCATCTATGAGCACGCCGATATATGCTTCGGACCTTTTGAGTACAAATGGCGGCAGGTCATGAATGGCGAGATGTGCATTGATGCCGGCCATCAGACCCTGGCATCCGGCCTCTTCATATCCTGTGGTACCATTGATCTGGCCTGCAAAAAACAGATTTTTTACCAGCTTAGTCTCGAGATTCATATTGAGCTGTACAGGCGGAAAGTAGTCATACTCAATAGCATATCCCGGCCTGAACATTTTCATGTTTTCAAATCCGGGCACTTTTTTCAGAGCCTTGTACTGTACGTCTTCCGGCAGAGATGATGAAAATCCATTGACATATATTTCACAGGTATTCCAGCCTTCGGGTTCTACAAACAGCTGATGCCTTTCCTTATCGGCAAAGCGGTTGATTTTATCCTCGATGGAAGGACAGTATCGGGGACCGAGACCCTGAATTCTGCCATTAAACATGGGTGACCTGTCAAAACCTTCCTTCAAGGTATCATGTACCTCCTCACTGGTGTAGGTAATGTAGCAGCATAGTTGTTTTTCGGGCAGAGGAGTATCAGTAAATGAGAATCTGCCGGGATTTTCATCTCCGGGCTGAACTTCCATTTTTGAATAATCCAGGGATCTGCCGTCAATTCTCGGGGGTGTGCCTGTCTTCATACGTCCTGCCTCAAAGCCCAGATTGATGAGTTGCTCCGTAATCCCTGTAGCAGATTTTTCACCAGCCCTGCCCCCACCAAACTGTTTTTCTCCTATGTGTATGATACCGTTCAGAAAGGTACCGTTGGTCAGTACTACTGCGGACGATTCTATTTCCAGCCCAAGACTGGTGATGACTCCTTTGCAGACGCCATTTTTAATGATTAGTCCGGCACCGTCTCCTGCCAAGAAGAAGAGAGAGAGAGAAGAAGAAGGAAGAAGAGAGAGAGAGAAGAAGAGAGAAGAGAAGAGAAGAAGAAGAAGAGAAGAAGAAGAAGAGAGAAGAGAGAGAAGAGAGGAAAAAATCTATATTGGGGTGAGCCTCAAGCATCTCTCTCCATTTTGCCGCAAACATCATCCGGTCATTCTGTGCCCGCGGACTCCACATGGCTGGACCTTTGGACAGGTTGAGCATGCGAAACTGCACCATAGAATGGTCTGTGACTATGCCCGAATATCCTCCCAATGCATCAATCTCCCGGACGATCTGCCCCTTGGCTACTCCACCCATCGCCGGATTGCAGGACATCTGCGCAATGGTAGTCATATTCATGGTGATCAAAAGCACTTTCGAACCCATGTTGGCAGCAGCCACGGCGGCTTCGCATCCGGCATGACCGGCACCTACTACTATGACATCATATTTTGGAAACATGGCACAAAGATACAACAATTGCTAAAAATGGCTTCCAATCTATGCCTTACAGAATACAGACAGCACTGTTTTTTGAGGGGTTTTCGGGTTTTTCAACTTTATTTAACTGAATATTAAATGGTACATCATATGAGTTATATCATATCTGCTGAGTGTAAAACCCCTTATTTTCGCCATACATCCGATAAAATGTAAAACCGATGAATACTGAACCCATCGAACAACTTCTGGAAAAAATCACTGACCTCGAAGGAGCCATGCATCAGGCTGTGAAAAAATATCAGCCTCTGCTGCAAAATCTGCCGGCAGTACAGAAGGCATCAGCCCGCAATCTTATACACTATCTCTGTCTGCGCAACGAGGATATCAGGCATCTCCAGGATCAACTGCACATTTATGGTCTCTCTTCACTGGCAAGCTCCGAAAGTCATATTCTGA
This sequence comes from Saprospiraceae bacterium, assembly GCA_016716335.1. Classification (GTDB taxonomy): domain Bacteria; phylum Bacteroidota; class Bacteroidia; order Chitinophagales; family Saprospiraceae; genus OLB9. The sequence continues at coordinate 1,905 of JADJWN010000009.1, forward strand.
GACAGGTGCAGGCAATAGCCGAAAGATTGGGAAAAAACTATCCGGCCAATAAAATCAGCAAATGTGACTATCATTACAGCCGCAGGATTATGCAGTCAAGGGCAGATACGCTCTTTGGCTCCGGTAAAAAAAGTGCGGCTCCATATTTTATGGTCACCTTTGATAAGAGTTTTATTCAGAATTATGCATTCATCAAATCCCTGCTTCAGAACGGAATGCAGGTGGCACGCATCAATTGTGCACACGATGACGAGTCGGTCTGGGCACAGATGATTTATCTGCTGAAAAAAGCCAGCCGTAAAACAGGCCTTCCTTGCAAAATTTATATGGACCTTGCAGGACCCAAAATCCGCACCATACTCACCCATAAAGGTAAAAAAGAAGGTAAGGCAGAGGTCAGAGAGGGCGACCTGATATGGCTGGCAGAAGGTGACGGGAAGTTTTCAAAAAAAGAGGTAGTGATTCACCCCAATGAAAGCGGTATTGTGGGATGCCTTAAGACCGGTGATCGGGTCTTTATAGATGATGGAGTAATCAAGGGAGAGGTGGAGCAGATTGCGGATAATGCAGCTGCAGTCCGTCTGGTAAGGGTCTCGGCAAAAAACCCGGCTATCAAAAACGGCAAAGGGCTCAATTTTCCGGATTCGGTGCTGAATGTACCCGCACTGACGGGCTTTGATATGCAGTGTCTGCCTTTTATATGCCGGAATGCAGATTTGGTGGGATACTCTTTTGTACGTTATGCCTCCGAACTCGAAACATTACAGAAACTGTTGTCAGACATGTCCGATAATCCACCTCATATTATAGTCAAAATTGAAACTCCGGAAGCTGTACAGCACTTACCTGCCATATTGCTGCAGGGCATGCACCAAAAGGTATTTGGCGTAATGATAGCCAGAGGTGATCTGGCGGTAGAAATAGGATTCGAAAGAATGAGTGAAATCCAGGAAGAAATACTCTGGATCTGTGAAGCAGCCCACGCTCCGGTCATCTGGGCTACTCAGGTACTCGAAACCCTCAATAAAACCGGTATGGCTACCCGCTCTGAGATTACGGATGCCGCTCATGCCGCCATGGCTGAGTGTATTATGATCAACAAAGGCAACTATACCATCGAAGTGATGGAAACCCTCAGAGAGGTGACAGCAAGGATGGGAGGCCACCATGTAAAGAAAAGGTTTACTTTCAGACCCTTAAATATTGCCCGCCGGTTTTTCAGTGAAAGCTGAGATAATATTTAGGGAATCCTGTAATTCCGGTTGATTCGCCATATTGTAAAACAGATTTTTATTATAATATTCTTAGAGCGGCAGGAACTAACTTTGATAAAGAGATGTTAAATAAGTATTACTTATATTATATACCAATCGTATGACTAAATTGATATCACTCAAGGTGGATGAGAAGCTGCTGGAAGAGGTACAAATGCTGGCCGACCGGGAAGGCACTTCCAGAAACAAGTATATTAATGAAGCTCTAAAAGCTTATAACAAAACTCAAAAAAGAGAACAGCTCAAAGAAAAGTTGAAAAAAGATGTTGAGCTGATCAGGGAAAGCAGTATGGAAGTACTGAAGGAATTTGAAGAATTGGAAGATGATTTTGAATAAATATGAAATCTGGCTGGCAAATCTGGACCCGGGTTATAAAACAGAACCCGGAAAAACAAGACCTGTTTTAATAGTACAGAATAATTTGTTGAATGAGTTGGGATTGGAATCAACTTTGGTTTGTCCTTTGACCTCAAAATTATCAAATGGTGTAGAATATTTAAGGGTAAGGGTGAAACCGGAAATTTCAGCTCTTGATTATGAATCTGATATCCTGATAGACCAAATCAGAGCTATCAACAACAGTCGGTTTATTCGAAAAATAGGGGATTTACCTCAAAATTTAAGGATAAAAGTGGACAAACGTCTAAAAATTGTACTTGATCTGGATCCGATTGAATGAATTAAGTTTCCTGATTATTTCAACCATTGCTCTACATCCACTTTCTTTTGTCCGTCTCTGTTTTATAGATAAACAGATTGAGCAACTGCCTGCCGGTGTCTAAAGGAATATATGGAATTTTTACCCTTCCTGCGGCCGTATATACTATCAGATCTGTGAGTCTGTGTTGTCTCTGATAGATAGTACTGTGCAGCTCGACAGCCTGAATTTTATAAATGGGAAGAATCTCGGCCTTATCTCCGTATATCCCTCCTTCCACCCTCAGCAACTCATCGTCAAATCCGTATTTCAGCTTTTTCCAGGCAATATATCTGGTAATGGCCAGATATACCAGTACCACAGGTACTATCCATATGTAAGCCATAAAATTCAGAAAATACAACAGCAATGCCAGCATGATACCCACTACACTCAGGATAATTACTCTTCTTAAAAAATAGCGGAAATCCACCATTTTCATGTCCATGTCAAAAAGCCGGTTGTTTCCGTACAGGCTTTGCACTACGGAGATAATGTGGTCTTTTGAGCAGCCCGGTATTTTTGCAGTTTGTCTGGATCTTACCAATTCGCTGGAGGCCTGCTTGAGATAAAGGTTTTTATAGCCTACCAGCTTACGCAGCAGATTGTCGGACCAGCCTATCTGCTGTATTTTATGGTCGAGTGCAGATACTGCTTTACGGGTGAGGAGACCACTCTCTATCTTGAAGCCATGTGCCGAACGCATCATGCGCAGGTCATAATAATTGACCACAGTCCTAACCAGGGAAATAATAAAGGAAGCCAGCAGAAACAAAAACATCAGTATCAATCCGGCAGCTATACTCATTTCGAGCTTGTCCACATCTCCGGAATAATCATCCACATCCAGACCTATTTCCTCCATACTCTGGAAAATCCAAAGGAAAAAAATAATGATTAGCCCACCGGATTTGAGGTGGTTTTCTGTGATGCCTACTTTCAGCAGACTCCATTGGTCGAGAGTCATTACCGGAGTATATTCAATCAGTGCCGGAGTTGCTTCTGCCGTATCTTCCGATTCTTTCAATTCAGCATACTTAATTGATTCCTTTTTGCCGGCAATGAGCAGGTCTCTCAGGGCGGAGGCTTTTTCTTCATCTATGGCATGAAATTCAAATTCGTTTTTGACAGATCCGGCTGTATCTATTTTGAGCCTGGTGACAGAAAAAAACCGGTGCACTATGTTCTGTTCAAAATTGATGGTCTGAATTTTTTCAAAGGGAATAATGGTTTTTTTCCTGTTGAATACCCCGGATTCCAGTATGAGCTCATTATTCAGAATATAAAAACGCATCCTGAAAAAATTGGCAATGGAATACATCATGGACAGAATGGCAATGCCGATGAATATAAATAAAACCCTGCTCCCGACTTTTTCATTCCTCCCTAATAACACAACGACCACCACAGGAAGAGCCTGCCTGAAAATAACGGTAAAAGTCCTGTACAATATCATCAGTATTGCTACATAGGACTGTCTTGTGGGCTGAGTGAAGTCGTAGTTATTCTTCTTCATCCATTCCTGCTTTTCGGGTAATGAACTCCTTTAATGCAGCAGCAGTTTCGGGCTTCAGACCCGGAATGGAGATATCACTGTCGCTGCCACCAGCTGTAAATATGGATAAGGTGGATAATCCCATCAATCTGTCTAAAGGGCCCTGATTTACTTCACAGTGCTGCACCCTGTTGAAAGGCACAATGATTTCGGACCTGAATATCCATCCCTGTTTATGGATAATGTCGTGCTCACGCACTGCATACCCTTCGTATTCATAAGACTTGAAACTTACCAACAGTGAAAAAACAAAAATTAGCACCCAAAGTCCTGAAAACAGTGGCGCCACAGGCCAGCTCAGCATCCGTGGCTCAAAGTAAGCGGCTATAAAAAAACCTGATGCCAGAAATAAAAACAACAAAGTGGTAGAAACTATGGAAATGGTGCGATGGGGTAATTCAAGCGGATGGTATTTTACCTCTTCGATGGCAGGTAAACCGGTGACGGCTACTTGTTCATTCGTAAATGTTTTCATATTCGTTGATTTGTGGAGTGGGTATTATTTCGTCATTTACTTCCGGTAGGACGAAGTGCCTGAGATTGTTAAGGTGTGCATAGGCTTCGCCAAGGCTCCTGGTCTGCTCTTTGGTCAGTATAAGGTATTGATTGGATTGCTTCATGCTGAATCCTGCTTTCATTCCCTCTTTGGCCACATACTGCATGATGTTTTGAAATACCGTGGTCTCAAAGTAGCTGGATTGAGGATTGGAAATGAAATAACAGTTCATCTTGCGGTTTTTGAGTGTGACACGTTCGAAGCCCAGGGATTTTGCTATCCTTCGGATACGAAGACCGTTGAAAAGTTCTTCCACCTGTCCAGGGACTTTTCCAAAACGGTCCCGGAGGTTTTTGCGGAAATTGTCTATATCCGATTCTGATTCCAGTTTATCCAATTGGGTATATAACAGTAATCGCTCCTGAATATTGCTGACGTAGTCATCCGGTATAAGCATTTCGATATCGGTATCGATTTCGACCTCCCGGACAAAATTCTGCTTCCGGTCATTTTCTTCTTTGAAGAGCTCCTTGTACTCATTGTGCTTGAGTTCGTCCACCGCTTCTTCCAGTATTTTCTGATAGGTTTCGTACCCGATATCACTGATGAATCCACTTTGCTCCGCACCCAGAAGATTTCCTGCACCTCTGATATCCATATCCTTCATGGCTATCTGAAATCCACTGCCCAGATCTGCAAATTCCTCGAGGGTTTTGATGCGTTTTTTGGCATCTGATGTCAGTACAGACAATGGAGGTGCAAAGAGATAACAGAATGCCCTCTTGTTGGAACGTCCCACTCTGCCACGCAATTGATGCAGGTCGCTCATACCAAACTGATGTGCATTGTTGATGATAATGGTATTGGCATTGGGTATGTCCAGTCCCGTCTCTATGATATTGGTGCAGACGAGTACATCGTATTTACCATCTATGAAATCCACCAGTGTATCTTCCAGGTCGTGAGCTTCCATTTGCCCATGTGCTACGGCTACCTCTACATCTGGACAAATTTTTCGCACCATTTCCGCCATTTCGTACAGACTTTTTACCCGATTGTGTACGAAAAATACCTGACCGCCCCGGTTTACTTCGTAATAGATGGCATCCTTGATCAGGTCTTCGCTGAATACCCGTCTCTCCGTATGAATGGGCTGTCGATTGGGCGGCGGAGTGCGGATCACGGACAAATCACGGGCTGCCATGAGTGAAAACTGCAGAGTCCTGGGTATAGGTGTGGCTGTAAGCGTAAGCGTATCAACATTGACCTGAAGGTTTCTCAGTTTTTCTTTGGCAGCCACTCCGAATTTCTGCTCCTCGTCAATGATGAGAAGTCCCAGGTCTTTAAACTTTATTCTATTATTCAGGATAGCGTGGGTGCCAATCAGAATTTCTGTTTTACCCTCTTCGGTTCTGCGGATGATATCACTTTTTTCTTTGGCAGACTTGAAGCGGTTGATGTATTCCACATTTACCCCGAATTCCTTCAATCTCTCCGAAAAGGTTTTGTAATGCTGCAAAGCAAGTATGGTAGTGGGTACCAGCAAAGCTACCTGCTTGCCTGAAGAGACTGCCTTGAAAGCAGCCCGGATAGCCACTTCTGTCTTGCCGAATCCCACATCACCACAGATAAGCCTGTCCATAGGATAGGGCTTTTGCATATCTTCCTTCACTTCCTGTGTGGCTTTGTACTGATCGGGAGTATCCTCATAGATGAAGGACGCCTCCAGCTCTGTCTGCAGATAATTATCCGGAGGAAAGGCAAAACCTTTGGATGCTTTGCGCAGAGCATAAAGTTTGATCAGCTCCTTGGCTATATCCTTGACTTTGGACTTGGTTTTGCGTTTGAGGTTTTTCCAGGCGTCGCTGCCTATTTTGCTCAGCTTGGGCTCTGTGCCGTCTTTGCCGGTATATCTCGATATTTTGTGCAGCGAATTGATGCTTACATACAGGATGTCGTTATTCTGATAGATCAACCGTACAGATTCCTGCTTGTGACCATTGATTTCGATGGTTTCGAGCCCTGAATATTTGCCGATACCATGATCGATATGTACCACAAAATCTCCGGGCACCATCTCTCTCAGCATACGCAGACTCAGTGCCATATCCTGCGTAAACCCCTGTTTCAGTTTATACCTGTGAAAACGCTCAAATATCTGATGATCCGTATAGCACGCTACTTTGAGATTATGATCAATAAAGCCGGCATGCAGCGACTTGTGCAGCGGGTGAAACTGCACCTGCACTCCCATGTCTTCAAAAATATTGTAAAATCGCTCTATCTGTTTTACATTATCCGTGAATATAAAATTGGTGTATCCATCCCGGGTGTTGTTGCGCAGATTTTCAATCAGCAGGCTGAAATTTTTATTGAAGGCCGGTTGTGGCGAAGTTTTGCATTCCACACTCACAGAGACGGGAATACTTTTTTCCGGATTGGAGAGCAGAATGTTGTGAAATTTGCCCATAATCTGCATCAGCTCAGTCGGATAGACAAAGGCCCTCTCTTTGAATATATCCTTGATCTCATCTTCAGACCGTGTGAGAAGGGTAGATGCAAAATTTTCAGCTTTTTCAAAACACAGCTGCAATTTATCGAGCAGCACATCCGGTTCTTTCACCCAGATGACAGTATCAGGTGCCATGATATCGAAAAGCACAATTTTTTCTTCCCTGCTGAAATTGCTGTTGATATTGGGTATGATGGAGACTGTATTGATTTCCTGCACCGATAGCTGTGTGGAAGGATTGAAGGTGCGGATACTTTCTACCTCGATATCCATAAGCTCCACTCTGTAAGGCCACTCATTGCCATAGCTGAATATATCCAGTATGCCACCCCTGATGGAAAACTGTCCCGGCTGATATACAAATTCGACCCTTTCAAAGCCGTACTGCACCAATATCTGTATCACCTCGTCAATGTCCAGTAAGGCATCTTTGGTAATGAGTATCTGCTGCTTGTTGAGCAGCGTGGGATCCACTACTTTTTCAAAAATGGCTTCCGGATAGGTAACAAGGATGGTTTTTTCTCCCTTGTTGAGCTGTATTTTGTGGGATATTTCTGTCCTTAGCAGCACATTGTTTTTGTCCAGCTCTTCAAAAAGCAGGGGCCGTTTGAACGAGTCCGGAAAAAAATGTATGGTCTTTTTTTCAAAGATCGATTGCAGGGTATTCTGGATGTAAGCAGCATCTTCCTTGTCGGATGCAATATAAATCTGCGACTTTTTATCGGACAAAAACAGTCCGGCCAGAATAAAGCTATCCACTGCGCCTGTGCAACCATTGAGTAAAACAGACACCGGCGGTTCATGATACAAGGGAGCTGCAATCTTTCTGACACGGGGATCTTCCGTGTACAGGCTCACCAATTCATTGATATTGCTCACAGGGTAAAGGTAGAAAATCTATGGATATCAGAACAAGAAGAAGTGGTTAAGGTTTTGGGGGTTCAGGGTTTTTGTGATATGATATTCCAAATATATGCTATTATTGTCAGATAATATGTCAAAGCAATTTACCTTTTCTTCGCTGTTTATCCTGCTGAGCAATCTGGTGTCAGGGCAGTTGGATTCTATTCTTTCCATACCGGGTGGCGGTGCAGGCAGTAATTCTTACGGTGGTGCTGTGGGTGGAGCAGGACTGATTATTATCCGGTATTGAGGTCAGGCTATTCAAAACTTATTTCTGAATATATATCATCAATTATGATAGCGCATATTTTAATGCTTCTTTGTGAGGCATCTCGAATCCTGATTGCGCTTTATGTACAGATCAGGTAAAAGATCCGTTGTTAAAAAACAGATGATCAGTCATAGACTTTTGATTTTGTCACGTTACAAATGATGCAACAAAATTTGTTCCTGCCTTTCCGGGAGGAGTGAGAAACTCACTTAGAACAAACCAGGATGTCGTGAAATGAATCCGATAAAACACATACCTGATTGTCAATGGCAAAAATGTTAGACGGTTTAATTAAGAAGTCCTGATAAGTGTTCTTCGATTTTATCATATGAATTAAAGCACCCAAAAATGTCTCATCTGCGACATTGTTTATGAAAAATGAAAATTATTTTTAAAAAAATTTGGTGATATATATATATATATATTTACCAATGAAAATGATGATAGGTATAATTAAGTTGAAAATTATGAATGTACTGACTATGGGAATAATGAGAAGAAAGTGAAGTAGCACTACAGATTACAGGAATAAAATTTGGGTGAAAGCTTTTGGTTACAAGTATTGTTTTTACTACGAGTATATAGGTTTGGGTAAAGACTTTCGCCTCATGTATTCAGTACTGTCTTGATTTAACAATAAAGATAAATTGTATTCAAATTTATTAACTTTTTATTGAAGAAGAGATTGTTAACGGCATAATCTGAAAGAATCTGAGGTTGGTGTTTAAAAAAATTAAAATTCTGGAAATGAAAACATTTAATTATTGGGATGAGATAAGGAGTGTTATCTGATGTCACTCCTTAATAAAAACATTGGCTTAAATTGATTTATATCAATGAGTTAATACATTAAGAATAGGAACTCAAATTTAATAGGATTAACAGTAATGTTTTGTTAAACTATAGTAATATGATTTAAATTTGAGATTACTGCACGATTACTTAAAATAAACTAAATTTGTAATTATGAAAAATTTTAGAAACTCAAAATTAGCTAAATTTATTGCAGCCTTTCTAGCTATTGCTGTATTTAACCTATCTTGTTCTTCTGACCAATTTAGTGTTATATCAAACTGTGAATCAGAGTTATTCAATTTTGAAGGTGAAGGAAACATTCCGGATAAATTTGAAAGGGCATTAGAACTTGCCAACACTATAAATAATATTGACACCCCTTCTTCTTATCATGAATATCATACCATACTATTTGGAGATAGTAATCAAAGTTTGTCCTATGTAAACACTTTTGATTCTGAGGCGAAGAAATATTCAAATATGGGGTTTGAGAACTACCTGACTGATGTTGTTAACAGGAATTTAATGTCGAATGATTTCAAGGCGCATTTTATGAATTTTAGTAGTTCTTTAAACACCTTATTGAGCACACCAAACACAGAGTTGCCACAATTCTTATCATTTATAAATAATCAAAGATCATTATTGGAAAATTCAAGTTTGTGTTTGAGAGACAAAAATGCTTTTTCAAAGTATTTGGATATTGCTCAAGGTTATGGTCAGTTTATGTTTAAGAAATATGAGCAAATAAATACTTCACTGAGAGGTTGTAATTTTTTAGAAGCCATAGGATGTGGGTTATTAGCATTAATTGTTGGGGCTGTAGTTACAGTTGTAACCGGGGTGATTATTTTGATGGCTACTGTTACAATTCATAATCAAGATGGAACAAAATCAACTTTAGATGATAAAAATAAAGAAAATTTTGCAATATTTGTAGGTTTTGCATTAGGAATTTATGCTGGAATTAGTGTTTATAAATGGTGCTGTAATTCTACAGATGGTCCAACTCAAAGATGTTCAGACCCTACAGGTGCGTTTTATACATCTCTCGGTTGTAATGATTTCAGATACACTGTTTTTGGACCCAGTAATTATGGTACAACTCAATGGAATAATATAAATACAAATCCTTCATCAATCATAACCTCTACACCTTCACTGCGATTTTCAGTGCCTGAACCTAATTATTTTTCAGATATGCATGCCATGATAACATGTCTTTCAAGTGGATCCAGCTTACATCTTTTTCCATGGGATGAGAAAAATATTAGTTTTGCGTATAACAGTACTGCACCAACCATCCAATGGAGTTATGCTCCACCTAATACTGCAGTATTAAATACACCTTATAACATTTCTGTTTCAACAACCGGAAACGGCCTTGTGACATGGACAGTTTCTCCATTTGGCGGAATCGTTATGAGTACAGGGTCCAATTCAGGTAATTTGATATTTTGGACGCCAGGTATATAAACGATTATCGCCAATATTACAGATAGCTGTACGGGGTTAAGTGCAAGTGTAAACAAACAAGTAACAGTACAATAAAAATTCGTTATGTTTAAAAATTTATTTTTATTAATTTTCATCACATTTTTGATGGTAGGTTGTGCCAAAGATGAACCTGAGTTAAATCCTTATTTTGTAAAGAACTATCAAAAGCTTTTGGACAGCCTGACATTTAAATGTGATACCGTATCTGCTGATAATTATATAAAGGCTGACATTAATGGTCATCAGGTTTGTTATTACGATGGATATGATGATATGAGTTTGTCGTTTGGTTTTTCCAATAAGTTTACTACACCATCACCTTCTACAGGTGGAGAAGTCTCTAATGCGCGAAGGGGTTGTAGATTGTCAATATCTCCTCGTAAAAAGAAATTCTGTAAGCACTATATAAGTATAGACTTTCCTGATTTTAATCTTGACATGGATCCGGTTATTTACTTTGACTCAATATTATCTATTAAAGAACACGGCATAACAGGGACTACAGATATTCTTATAGACCCTAAGGCAGGCTTCGTCAGCAGAGAGATGGACAAAGCAAGTGGAGGATTTCTTAGGAAATGTAAAATAACATTTAATATGCCGACTGATACTAATAGGTAATCTATTTTTGATGTCCACTGTGTTTGGGGATCAGACAGGGAGCTATCTGAAGATAATCCATGCAAATAAAACCAGAAAACCGGATGGTATTTATTATGATCTTATTTTTGAGTTCAGGTGCAAGTTGTATCACTGGCCTCAATATGGCAAAAAAGGTCTATGGGGAGCAATTGATAATGGAGTTTTTGTAGGTACAGTAATAGCGAAGTAAAATTTTAATAAAATTGATGTAACTACTCAATTATATTGTAAACCACAAGAATTTTGTCAAGATATTGTGCTTGTACTCAAAACCTTCGCAAATTTTGGCAAAAAGCTTGTCCCATCAAAATCAAAGTTATCTTATCATTTTATCCGGGGATTACCTGCGTAGTAACAAAGATTACATTCTAATGGGGTTAAAACTGAATAGTTAGCAAAAAAAATTCATCCTTGCATCCCGGTTTCATCACAGGAATTTAATGCTGCCCATTTTTTTACACCGCAAGAGTTGAACGACTGGATGAATATTGATTACAGACATAACAGAGCTTTTATGATTCATATGTGGGAAAAAGGTTATTTTATACATCCGGACAGTCTGAATTAAATATAATTTGATGTAATGCCTTATCTTTATATTCTAATTTGCTCTCTTGATGATAAAATCTCTGATCATTACTTTATGGATCTTAATATTGCATTCCTGTGTGAAGCATTACATAGACATGGATGTACAATATTCTCCGGTCAGGATTGCTTGGGAATTAGAACATTACGAAATCAATTATACAGGATCACAAAATTTTCTCTTCGATCTCTGGAATGATGGAAATCAGGAATATCTCGTATTGCTCAATAAGGATTCCAGGGAATTGCGAAAAATAAATCTTGAGCAAAGAGATGATATTTCGGCCTTCAACTTGGGTGACTCAATAATAAATGATGAATACGGAATTATCAGAAGTTTTGTCTTTCATAATGATGAATCTGTGTTTATCCTGCAGGACAGGATAATGAGTCTGATATCACCAAAAAAAATATTGTGGGCGAAAATTATCAATACAGACAGCCTTTTTTACAAAAATGTAATGCTGACCAATCTGGACCATGCTCCTATGTATTTTGATGCAAAAAACCAATCTGTTTCCGTGCAATCCTATTGTCATACCTGCCCGGTCTACAGCAAAGAATATTATGCAGCACCGGTACATTATGCAGTTCAATTAGGTGATAAAACTCCTGAAATACTGGATATCGGATATTCGTCACGCTACAAAAATAAATATTGGGGCTTCAGTAATCTGATATTCCGAAAAGAATATGAGGACAGATATTTGCTGGGTTTTTCAGCAGACCCGAATATTTACATTTTTGACAAAATCAACAAAAAAACCAAGGTCTATGGTGGTAAAAGCAAATTTCAATATCCGGAATTGCAGCCACTTAGCCTTAAATTTAAAAATGACTCCAATGCAAAATTAAAGCATCTTACTCTGTCCCCCGTGTATAAAGAAATTCTATTTGATGCTTACAGGAGACTATACTACAGGTTTTTATTGAATGGCATTGCTGAAAAAAACAATGACGGAAGCTACAATGGCTGGAAAGACAAAGAATTGATTCTCATGATATTTGATGAAAATTTTGATTTGATAAAAGAATTAAAGTTGGGTAAGGGCATTTATAATTCATCGAAGTCTTTTGTCGGCAATAACGGATTGTATCTTTATAAATTTCCTGTTGATAAATCCGGGGAAAAATTGAGTTATGAAATATATAAAATATCCAGGATTTAATTTCCTGTGCATTTTTTATTGTATTATGATATTTTCGTGTGGTGCTTTTGAGAGAGAAAGGGAATTGGTAAGACTTCTTTCTGTGGAAACAGGGCTTGATGTAACGCAGATATCTTCCATGAATATCATAATTTTACAGGACAATATTTGCGGAGCCTGCACCGATGATGTGTTACAATTTATTACACAATTACCCGGAGAACATACTTATTTCATCCTTAGTGAAGAGCAACCCGGGATTTTGAATCACCTCAGAGCACATATTTCAGAAGAAAAAATTTTCATAGACAAAGAAGATTTGATCGTGAGATATGGATTGAGATACGCCCGGGATCTTATAGTTGTATTCAGTGAGGGCAAAGTAAAATATTGGGCTTTTATAAAGGAGGAAAATTTTCCGGATATCTTAAAGAAAATGAATGAAATACATGGCAAGGGTAGATTGAGATGATTTGAATGTTTTTTATTAAAATTAGTATTTGGTGATATAATGCCTTATTTTTAAAAAAAATATTACCGTAAGCATTTTCAAATATAGCTTTATGAAAAAATTAAACCTCATTGCACCAGCCATTTTATTATTTTTTCATATCTCTGCTGTATGCCAGACATACAGGATTGATACACTCAGAACCGAATACATAGAACTCGATACATTCCATTCCATAGCTAAGGAAACTTTTGGAAATTTCAACTGGACTAAAAGATTTGATCTGCCATTCCTTTTTCCTTTTTACGATTCGATATATTCTCATATAATTTGCAGGTATGTTGGTTTTTGCTTTTTTGAACATAATCCTGATTTTGATATCCAGATATTTTCTTTTGGATATGAATTTGACAATGTACTGGATACTGTCGATATAGAGTCAGATGTACGATATGCATATGTGACAAAAATAATGTGAAAGCTTTGGTAATTCAATTTACCAAAAACAGACTGATATCTGCCAAGTCTGTCAGTCAATATGACAGTTACGTCAATTTTCAACTATGGTTTTATGAAGATGGTGTAATGGAAATTCATTTCGGTGATTTTAATCTGGACAATTCCCCCAATTATGTGCCGGGCGAAGGTTTCTACCTCATCACTTCAGATGGTCAGAAAATCAATATCGGGCCGGAAATGGGAATCAGACACCCTACTGATGAAGAAGACCAAACATGGATAAATGGAAAATGGAATGACTTTGACATTACTACTACGTCCGGCTACTTAAGATCTATTCCTACTAAGGGTTTTGTCATCAGATTCAGTAAGAAAAATACATCAGTGGCAGATGTAATGTCTCAAATGATTAAAATAAGTCCAAATCCGTCTCACGGGTCCTTTTTCATTGATTTTCCATACGAAATAAATAGTGCCGTACTCTACGGTGTCAGTAATAATTCATATAATCATCTCGTTAAAGAAAATAATTTTTACGATATATCTCATTTACCATCCGGTATGTATATTTTAAAGCTGCATTCCGGCAATCAGATTTTCACCACTAAAATTATTAAAATATGAAAAAGTTATTAGCTATTATTTTCCTGATAGGGTGGATTCATCAGGATGTCTTTACCCAGGACAATGGGATAGGCTTCAATCTGAAATATAATGATTTTTCAGGTTTAGGAAGTGAGCTGAGATATGAGAGAAATCTTTCAGAAAGGTGGCTGATCGGGGCTTCGGTGGCATCCAATTTTCAAGGCAATCTGAGTCTGAGGGGAGGATTCAAATACAGAGTTGCTCAGACGGGAAGGGTGTCATTTTTAGCAGGCCTGGATTATAATATCAGATTCGCAAAACTGGCAGGGGAAATCAGCACAAAAACCTATCGGGCATTTGAAATACCGCTGGATATCAGAATCGGTATTTCCAGAGATTATCAGCTTCTGCTGGGATCGGCTCTCGTGTTTCCGGTGGATAGCTATTCAAACAAAGACTATCTTCTGAATAATCTGAGATTGGGCTTGATCAGGAAGTTTTGATGAAATAATAAAAGTGAGGAATTACAGAGAGCCTGATTCCGATATAAATTTTACATATATTTTTTTGTAATATTTGTGTACATTTGCGGTTTGTTCTGAAACTTCGTGACTATGAGTGATTTACCGGAGCATCTCAACGAACCCGGACATAATGAGCAACATGGCGACCTTGTCACCTTGGGCGGGATGTACAAGGATTACTTTCTGGATTACGCATCCTATGTGATCCTGGAGCGGGCTGTGCCTCATATCAACGATGGTCTGAAGCCCGTGCAGCGCAGGATACTACACGCCATGAAGGAAATGGATGACGGTCGTTATCACAAAGTAGCTAATATCATCGGTCAGACCATGCAGTACCACCCGCATGGTGATGCTGCCATCGGCGATGCATTGGTCAATCTGGGCCAGAAAGACCTGCTCATAGACTGTCAGGGCAACTGGGGGGACGTACGTACAGGAGACTCAGCAGCAGCACCCAGATATATCGAAGCCCGACTGACCAAATTTGCGCTCGAAGTACTCTTCAATCCACAGACTACCGAGTGGCAGCTCACCTACGATGGACGTAAAAAAGAGCCAATCACCCTGCCGGCCAAATTTCCGCTGGTACTCTCTCAGGGTGTGGAAGGTATCGCTGTGGGTCTATCTACCAAGATTCTGCCCCACAATTTTATAGAGATCATCAAGGCATCCATCAAAATTCTGGAAGGGAAGAAGCCCAGATTATATCCGGATTTTCAGACAGGCGGAATGGTGGACGTAGCTGAGTACAATGATGGCAGGAGAGGCGGCAAAGTAAAAGTACGGGCTAAAATCAAACAGATAGACAAGAGTAATCTGGCCATTGTAGAGCTCCCTTACGGAGTTACGACCAACACACTTATAGAATCCATCCTCAAAGCCAATGATAAAGGGCAGATCAAGATCAAAAAAGTGGTGGACAATACCGCCAAAGAGGTAGAGGTAGCCATAGAGCTCATGCCGGGTGTGTCGCCTGATATCACTATAGATGCACTCTATGCATTTACAGAATGTGAAGTATCATACTCTCCCAATGCCTGTGTGATCGTGGACAATAAGCCTATGTTCCTTTCGGTCATTGATATTCTTGAGATATCCACCATGCAGACCAAAGAGCTCCTGAGAAGAGAACTGGAGATCAAAAAAGCTGAGCTGGAAGAGAAATGGCACATGGCCAGTCTGGAGAAGATTTTTATTGAAAAAAGAATCTATCGGGATATTGAGGAATGTGAAAGCTGGGAGGAAGTGCTGCAGGTGATAGATACCGGGCTGAAAAAATATGTGGGCACGCCTTCAGACCCTGCAAAATCAGGAGATGGCAGAATTCAGATGCTCAGAGATATCACAGAGGAAGATATCATCAAGCTGACAGAAATCAAGATAAAGCGGATTTCTAAATACAATTCCTTCAAAGCTGACGAATATATGACGGGTCTGCTGGCCGATCTCGAGCAGGTAAAACACGATCTGGCCCACCTGACCGAATTTGCCATCAGTTATTTCCAGAGATTGCTGGATAAATATGGCAAGGGCCGTGAACGAAGGACTGAAATCACCAATTTCGAGACCATTGAAGTGAAAGAGGTGGTAGCCAATAATGCCAAACTCTACATAGACCGTAAGGAGGGCTTCATTGGTATGGGTCTGAAAAAAGATGAATTTGTGTGTGATTGCTCGGATATAGCAGATATTATTGCATTTACCAGAGATGGCAAATTCAAAGTGGTACGCATTGCAGACAAAGTATTTGTAGGCAAGGATATCATCCACGCTGCTGTATGGCTCAAGTCGGACGAACGCACCACCTACAATATGATCTATCTGGATGGTAAATCCGGTAAATCATTTGCCAAACGATTTAATGTCACGGCCATCACCCGGGACAAGGAGTACGATCTCACACAGGGCAACAAGGGATCCAAAGTTTTGTATTTCACCAGCAACCCCAACGGAGAGTCAGAAATCGTCAGTGTACAGTTGTCTCAGTCCTGTACTGCCCGTATCAAACAATTTGAGTTTGATTTTGCAGACCTTGCTATCAAAGGCAGGACCTCTCAGGGCAATGTTGTCACCAAATATCCGGTGCGTAAAATCACACAGGTATCCGTGGGCAAGTCATCTCTGGGTGCCATGCAGATATGGATGGATGAGGTGAGCGGCAGACTCAATCAGGATGAAAGAGGTAAATACCTCGGTGCATTTGACACAGGAAGTAAATTGCTCACGGTATATAAAGACGGCACGTACGAGGTCAACGAACTGGACCTGAATAAAAAATACGATGTAAACAATATCCTGAGCATCGGAGAATTGACAGAAAATACCGTAATCAGTGCCGTATATTATGAAGGAGAAAAAGGCTGGACCATGGTCAAGCGGTTCAGAATAGAGACTAGCACCATGGACCAGAAATTCAGTTTCCTTCCTGAAACTCCCAATACCAAACTTTATTTTGCCAGTCTGGATAAAAATCCGGAAGTGATGTACGGCTTCAAATCCGGTACACAGAAGGAAGAACGATCCGTAGTGCTTTCAGAATTTATAGACGTCAAAGGCTGGAAGGCATTGGGCAATAAGTTACATGATGGCAAGCTGCTGAAAGTGGAGCAGATAAAATCCGAAGCTGCAGAGAGTCCAAATGCCGGAGAAGAAATAGTGCCTGATAACATAGAAGAAGCTATTGACACTGCAGGAAGTTCTCAGGCAGCCATAGAATCCAGACAAGAGCAGACCGATGATACCAAACCGGAGAATCCACCTGTAAAGAAGGATAACTCAGGTAAGTCCTATAAAGCAGGAGATACGATAGAGCTGGATTTTTAGGAGCAATTTTTTTTAGTAAGTAATTCAGGTGAAGTTTATTTTTGTACTTTAACTTTGAAATCGTATTATATTGTGCTTTGAAATTTTCAGAATAATATCTGCACTAAAGTCGGAATCTAAAATAGAAATATAGATCGATCCTAATTCGTTTACCTTGATCAATGAAGAAAGAAAATTCTGTTATCGTATCACTCACATAGACAACCTGCCATTGTTGTTGCAAAATGGTATTGTAAACAAGAATCACCCTAAAGCCTGTGATGATTATATAGAGATAGGCAATCCTGAAATAATCGATGTCAGAAGTAATTATCCTGTGAAAATTAACAATTATGGAATGATTGGCGAATATGTGCCGTTTTATTTCACGGCTAAATCTATTATGCTGTACAATATTATTACGGGTTATTGGCATCCCATAGTTCCTAGACGAAACCGAAACGAAATTTTAGTCATTCGTTGTTTAATTGAACACTTGGCAACCCTTTCACGTTGGTTTTTCACAGATGGACAGGGAAACGATATGTCAAGCAGACATTACAATGATTTTGCAAACCTGGATGCCATTGACTGGAAGTGTATACAAAACTGTGACTTTACTAAAAGTGATGGAGACTTTGACCGTCCAAGGAGGTATCAGGCAGAGTTTTTGGTTCATCATGAAGTACCAATTGACAATATTGAATCATTGATAGTTTTCAATAAAACCGCAGAAATATTTGCAAATCAAATTTTGAATGAAAATAATATTAATTTAACTTTACACATTAACCCACAATACTTTTTTTAAAGTGGTAAAATTTCAACAGGGAGACATCATGCAATCGGGAGCGGAGGCTCTTGTAAACACCGTTAATACCGTTGGTGTAATGGGTAAAGGAATTGCCTTACAATTTAAAGAAGCTTTCCCAAAAAACTACAAGGCATATTTAGATGCATGTAATAAAAAAGAACTGGTGCCAGGAACATTATTGGCGGTTTGGGACGAAAATTCACAATTTGGCAAAAAACTGATTATTAACTTCCCAACTAAAGTACATTGGCGTTACCCTTCCAAATATGAATATATTGACAGCGGCCTTGCTGCCTTAAAGGATTTACTACTGCAGATACATATAAAAAGTATTGCCATTCCTCCTCTGGGATGTGGTAATGGTGGACTGGATTGGGACATTGTAAAACCAATGATAGTTAAAGCACTGGAGGGAATTGATATCGAAATTTTCCTTTATGAACCAAACAGCAATATCAAAGAGATTTTGCAAAAGCAAAATATTAAGAAAACAGCAAAGTTGACTCCTGCCAGGGCATCATTACTTTATACTTTATTTGCATTTGAGAGTATGGGTGATTACAGTAGTTTATTTGTGGCTAATAAACTAGCTTATTTCTTGCAGCGCATGGGACAGAAACTTAATCTTGATTTCAAAGCCCACTATTATGGTCCTTATGCAATCGGCGTTGAAAAAGTATTGTATCATTTAAATGGTACATATTTGTCCGGTATGGAGCAAGGTCACGCCAAACCCTTTGAACCTTTGAAGTTGAATTATGAAAAGTGGGAAGAAGTAATACAATATGTGGGTCGTGAAATAAAAGCAGAAGATTCAGAACGCTTAAAAAGTCTGATTCACTTTCTTTCAGGTTTCACTTCTGAACTTTCTCTTGAGATACTGGCCACAGTTGATTTCATTTTAGCCCAACATCCGGATTATACTATTGATCAGGTGATGCATTCTATTGCTGAATGGAATTTAAGAAAGAAAGAATTATTCAAACAATCCTATGTGGAGACAGCATATTTGCATTTGAAGAAACATGTTTCAGCACTTTCAGAAAGGACTTTAAATTGATTAATCAAATACCTTTAAGTCCGTAACTCCGGACAATTTATGCTTTGATTTTTAAGAAGTATGATAAGTTAAACTCTTTACAAGATTATTTTAATTGGTTTTTCACCTCCTCCATCAATTCTATAAATCCCACATTCCTCTGCTCACCCGTAGTCATGTTTTTCAGGCTTATTACTTCATTTTTTCTTTCTTCCTCCCCGATGATCGCCACATAGGGCACATTGCGGGCATTGGCGTAGGACATCTGTTTTTTCATTTTAGCCGGTTCGGGATACAGGTCTGCAGCAATGCCGTTTTGCCTGAGACTCAATACCTGACCGAAGGCGTACCTGTGGCTCTCTTCATCCAAAGCAACGAATAAAATCCGGATATCACCCGCTACGTATTCTGGAAACAAATTCAGTTCCTCCAGGGCATCATAGATGCGTTCTGCACCAAACGAAACTCCGACCCCGGAAACGCCTTTGAGTCCGAATACTCCCGTGAGATTGTCATACCTGCCGCCGCCGCCAATACTGCCCATACTGAAGCCCGGATATACTGCCGTATCCACTTTCACTTCAAATATGCAGCCCGTATAATATCCCAATCCTCTGGCAAGCGTCACATCAAATACCAACTCTGTCACACCACCCTGCAGATATTGCCACACTTTTTCGATTTCTTCAATACCTTTTTTTCCTTCTTCTGAGTTTTGTAAAGCAGATTTCAGTACTTCCGGACTTTGTATCTGTACCCAGCTCAGAATTTGATCGGCAGATGACTCAGGTATATTTCTGCTCAGCAATTCGCTTTTCACGCCATCAAACCCT
Source organism: Saprospiraceae bacterium (assembly GCA_016716335.1). GTDB lineage: Bacteria > Bacteroidota > Bacteroidia > Chitinophagales > Saprospiraceae > OLB9. The sequence continues at coordinate 21,794 of JADJWN010000009.1, forward strand.
ATTTTATCCAATTTGTCAATGGCCACAGTCATATCTACAAATTTGTCAGGAATACCTGCAGCTTCTGCAATCCCGTACAGTATTTTGCGGTTGTTGATATGGATTTTTACACTGAGTCCCAGTTTTTTAAATACCTCACTGTATATCTGCACCAGTTCGGCTTCATACATCAAAGAGTCCGAACCCACCACGTCCACATCGCACTGAAAAAACTCCTGATATCTGCCTTTCTGAGGTCTGTCCGCTCTCCAAACCGGTTGAATCTGATATCGCTTGAAGGGAAACTGAATATCATTCTGATGCATCACCACAAAACGGGCAAAAGGTACCGTGAGGTCGTATCTCAATCCCCGGCGGGCTATGGAAGGTATTAATTGATTGGAGTCCAGCTTTTCGATGGCTTCTTTGTCAGCATCCGCCAGAAAATCCCCGTTGTTCAGTATCTTGAAAAGCAGTCGGTCTCCTTCTTCCCCGTATTTGCCGGTAAGGGTGGACAGCAGTTCCATAGCAGGTGTTTCAATCGGCAGATATCCGAAGGTTTTAAATACAGTTTCAATGGTATCAAAGATATACCTGCGTTTATTGACCTGCTGTGGCAGAAAGTCCCGGGTGCCTTTGGGTAGTGAGGGTTTGCTCATTGATTTAATGGTTTTAATGATATCTCCAACTCAGTTCAGAGATTTGTTGTTCATTCATTTACTATTCAGCATATCTTTTTTCGGCAGGCAAAATAAGTGCTTTTTATTAAAACTATCATGCAAAAATGGCATAGCCTGAAAGATGATCTTTTTCAGTGATTCTTACCAATGGTGCAATTCATTAATCGACTGTCTTAACTCTATGAAAAAAATTTATAAGCCGGAATGACCTCAATTCTTTTGCCTTCATGTAAAATAACATCCTCCTGATGCATAGAAATAATAGTTCCCCTGTTAAGATTGAAATGGTGCATCGCATCTGTCAATCCCCCGATCTCCCGCTTTTGACTATCAGAGTTTAATTCATAACAGACCTTGATCACTTCTTCAGCTTCACCGCTATAAAAAACAATAGTTGTTTATCAATAATGAACACTATTGTTTCCTGATAATGAACACTATTGTTTGATTGAGATAAACACTTTTCAGAATTGCTAACTGTAAGCCTTTGAAAGAAACTTTTATAGGATACCATGATTCAACCTCATTTCCTCCACTTTTGAAATGATTTAATCTTTCCTTTTAGCAAGGCGGAAAGGCTTATTGACTTTTTTGATCTTTATCTGAACTGATTCAATAAAATAGCATCAACATGTACCAAGATTTTATGCAAGGCCATGTCAAAATATAATAACAAGTTGAAAATACAGCGGAAGCAGTATTGAAATCGCATGCTGACCTTCAAAAAAGATTATGCTCTCCAAACTACTTACAGAAAAACAGGTCCCTGTAAACAAGTTAATAATCCACAAAGACTATTACAGCGAGTACCCGAATAATACTATTTCCCGGCCTTCACTTCCAGTCCCAGTTCTTGCAGTTGCTCCTCGTGTACAGGTGACGGGGCATCGATCATCATATCCCTGCCCTGATTGTTTTTGGGGAAAGCGATGAAATCACGGATAGAAGACTGTCCGTTCATCACAGCACAGAGCCTGTCGAATCCAAAGGCGATGCCACCGTGTGGCGGAGCTCCATATTCAAAGGCACCCAATAAAAATCCGAACTGAGCCTCTGCTTCCTCCTTGGTGAATCCCAGCAGATCGAAGTTTTTGGATTGCAATTCCTTGTCATGAATTCTGATGGACCCACCACCTATTTCTGCTCCGTTGATGACCAGATCATAGGCATCGGCACGCAGGCTCTTCATGGTTTCGTGGTCTCCGGACATCATACGGGGTATATCTGCCTTCTTGGGAGATGTGAAGGGGTGATGCATGGCAAAAAATCTGCCGGCTTCTTCATCCCACTCCAGGAGTGGGAAATCCAACACCCACAGCGGTTTGAAATCCCCGGGTCTGATCAGTTCCAGTCTCCTGCCGAGTTCAAGCCGGAGTTCATTGAGCTGCTTACGGGTTTTTTCTGCTTCTCCGCTTAATACAAAGATTACGTCACCTTTTTGAGCACCGAACTTTTCAGCCCATTGTTGTAATGCTTCATCACTGTAATACTTACCTACAGTAGATTTGATACTGCCATCTTCCTGATATTTGACATATACCAGTCCTTTGGCACCGATCTGTGGTCTTTGCAGCCACTCGGTCAGGTCTTTCATGTCCTTATTACTGTACTTTTCTGCAATGCCTTTGGCACAGATGCCTACCACCAGCTCTGCATCATCAAAAACACTGAAGCCGCTGCCTTTGGCAAAGTCGTTCATTTCCACAAACTGCATTCCGAATCTTAAGTCCGGTTTGTCGGAGCCATATAATCTCATGGCATCATCATAGGACATTCGCGGAAAGTCCCCCAGTTCGAGCCCAAGGGTATGCTTGAAGAGATGCTTTGTCAATCCTTCGAAGGTGTTGAGGATGTCTTCTATATGTACAAAAGCCATTTCACAGTCTATCTGTGTGAATTCCGGTTGTCGGTCGGCTCTAAGATCCTCGTCTCTGAAACACTTGACAATCTGAAAGTACTTATCCATACCCGCCACCATCAGGATTTGTTTGAAAGTCTGGGGAGACTGAGGCAAAGCATAAAACTGTCCCGGATTCAACCGGCTGGGTACCACAAAGTCCCGTGCACCTTCCGGAGTAGATTTTATCAGGAAAGGAGTCTCTATTTCGATAAATCCCTGCTCACTAAGATATTTTCTGGTTTCAAGGGCAAGTCTGGACCGGAAGATGAGATTTTGCTGTACGGATGCCCTTCGGATATCAAGATAGCGGTATTTCATCCTGAGGTCGTCGCCACCGTCAGTGTCCTCTTCTATGGTAAAAGGAGGTACTTTGGACTCATTGAGTACAGTGAGTGAGCGGACGTCTATTTCAATATCTCCGGTGGCCCTGTTGGGGTTTTTACTGCTTCGTTCTCTGACTACTCCTTCTGCCTGAATCACAAACTCACGACCTAATCTACGGGCCTGCTCGCACAAAGCAGCATTTTCATCCATATTGAATACCAGCTGGGTAATGCCGTACCTGTCTCTCAAATCCACAAAAGTGAGACCACCCAGATCCCGGCTTTCTGCACCCATCCGCTGAGTGTTACATTTTTTCCTGTGTCTCCGATGCGGAGCTCTCCACAATTATGTGTCCTGTACATATATTGAAGTTCTTTGTATTGAAAATTGCGGCGAAGTTACAACCTTACCGGTAAATAACCGACAGAATATTTATAGTACAGGAAAGGATGAATTCTGAGAGCCTTTGCAATTTTAACAATAAAGTTTTGTGGTTTAAAAAAGAAATTTTTTAAAATTGCCGTCCGTTAATGTAAAATTAAGTCATTGCATCAGCGGATTTTTTGATTTTTTACGCTGAAGATTTTTTATACATTAAAAATTAATGTAATGTTTATATTGTTGTGATATAAAGCATTATATTTACCCCAAATTCCAATGAGCTGAATGAGAACGTGTATCAATTTCCGAAAACTGATTTTGCTGTCTTCCCTGACCGCAGTTTGCTTCATCTCTACGAGTTTTGTACTGCCTGACAAGGTGCGTACGAAGGAAGGTGTATGGAACACCCCGGATAATGAGAGTGAGAGCTTTGTAGCAGATATGAGATTTGCCGATGCCCTGCGGGAAAAGTTGTATTGTGACATGGAAGGTGCAGCCTGTCCGGGTATGGCAATGGCAGTAGTGAAAAACGGTAAAATCATCACTATTGACGCTTTCGGTAAGGATGGCGCCGGAGGACATATCAATGAGCAGACATTGTTTCGCATTGCCAGCCTGTCCAAGGGATTTGCAGGTATTCTGGCTTCCAAATTAGTCAATCAGGGTATTATAGACCTCCAGAAACCAGTAAGCTACTACATTCCCGAATTTCAGGCAAAAGTAAAACCCGGACGTGACAGCATACGGGTCTGGCATATACTTTCCCATACTACCGGGTACGGCACCCATACTTATTCCGATCTGATTTCCCGAGGAGTCGATCTTGAAAAGCTGACACAGATGTTATCAAAACTACCGGTCAGAGATTATCCGGGTCAGACCTATGCCTATCAGAATGCCACTTTTTCATTAATCGAGACTATAATTGAAAGAACTACCGGCTACAGCTATGCAGACATGCTGGACAGCCTCATTTTCAAGCCCTTAGGTATGCAAGGAGCTTCGACTTCTCTGGATGCGATACTGTCGGCAAAATATAAAGCTCTGGGACATAAACCTATGAAGAAAAAAGGATTCCAGCCTATCGCATTTCAAAAACAATATTACAACACTATCGCCGCCGGAGGTATCAATGCGTCAGTAAATGACATGGCACTCTGGCTGAAAGCAGTCATGGGATTTTCACCTGAGGTCATCACGGAGCAGGACAGAAATCTGGCTTTTATGCCGAGGGCCAACACCACTGATGCCCGAAAATATTTCAATAACTGGCATAACAGAGTAGCGAGCTATTATGGCCTCGGCTGGAGAATAGTGGACTTCCCGCAGAGACGCATAATATTCCATGGTGGTAATGTCAATGGCTTCAGGAGTGAAATCGCTTTCGATCCCGAAAAACAGATCGGGGTGGTATTTCTATTTAATTCCACCTGCGCATACAGCAATTTTGCCATTCCGGAATTCTTCCAGTTTATGGAAAATTTTTATCATACTACCTGACTTCTGCAAGAGTTTGTTTTCTTAAGGTTTCAAGGATTAAACTAAGAGTCTCAGGGATTGTTAGTGATGATATCTCCTGATCCATAACAGTATTCATAAATGAAAGTATTCAACCTCCTGATTATCATTCTTTGCACTGTCAGCAGCTATACACAGCAACTGTATCTCGGTGCAGATCTTTCCTATGTCAATGAAATGGAGGATTGCGGTGTAAAATATAAGGAAAACGGACAGGTAAAGGATGTATATCGGATTTTTGCAGACTATAAATGCAATCTGGTGAGGCTCCGGCTATGGCACACACCGGAGTGGTATGATCAGCTGAACAGCGGAAAAAGATACTCCGATTTTAACGATGTCAGAAAATCCATCCGTCGCAGTAAGGAACAAGGTATGCAGGTACTGCTCAATTTTCACCTTTCAGACAACTGGGCTGATCCGCAAAAACAACTGGTGCCCAAAGCATGGCTGCCGGTGGTCAACAATCTGGCCGTGCTCAAAGACTCACTGTACAATTATGTGTTCAGCACATTAGACAGGTTGGCTTCAGAATCCCTCTTGCCTGAAATGGTGCAGATAGGCAACGAAACCAACAAGGGCATACTGCTCTCTCCGGCAGACAATAATACCTGGACACTCAACTGGAGCCGCAACAGCCAGCTTTTTAACACAGCTATTAAAGCAGTGAGAGATATTGAAAATAAATACCAGAAAAAAATTCTTATAGCCCTTCATCTGGCAGCTCCTGCAGAAACGGAATGGCTGCTCAACGGATTTGTCAATAACGGAGTGGTGGACTTTGATGTAGTCGGAATGTCTTACTACTGGGCATGGCACAAACCCACTACTATCGCACAAACCGGTCAGATCATCAAAAGAATCAGACAAAATCATCCCGGGAAAAAAGTAATGATCTTTGAAACGGGATATATATGGACTACCGCATCCAATGACAGTGCCAACAATATCATCAATGATGTGCATCCTTCCTATAGCCCGGCAAGTCCGGCCAATCAGCGTAAATGGCTTGAGGACCTTACCGACGAAGTGGTGAAAAACGGAGGAGAGGGTGTACTGTACTGGGAACCTGCATGGGTCTCTTCACCCTGCCGCACCCAATGGGGACAGGGATCACATCAGGAGCATGCGGCTTTTTTTGATTTTTCCAATAATCTCATCAAAGACGGAGGCATAACCTGGCTGGGCAAATCCTATGTCAGTAATATCAGGGATAAAGAAACACAAAACTATCCTCTCCGTTGCAGATTGTCCGGACAAGATTTAGTCATTGAAACTGAAAATTCGCTTTATTCAGTGGCTGATACTATCCTTTATTCAATCTATGACCTCACAGGCAGGAAAGCAGTACAAGGGAAGCTCTCCGATATCGCTGCCGACCGGAATACATTCCTTGTAGATATCAGTAGTCTGCCGGCCGGCTGGTGGGCATTGGTAGTGGGCGGAGCGGATTCAGTACAATTGAATTATCGCTTTGTCAAGTGATATTGATGTGCGGCGTCAGCTCAATAAGTTTCACAAATCAATAGTATGTAACTGATTAACTGCATGGTATTATTTTCCCCTGCCATTTTTGACACAACTTTAGGCCTTATCCTTACTGTCCGGATTTTCTGATTACCTTTTCGAGCACTTTGCCTGCATCTTCATTTGGACTGTAATCATATCCCAGTAAGGCAGCTACTGTGGCAGCGGTCTGATTGGTAAAAAAGCGGTATTTATCTTTTCGTTCGCCCAGTGCCGGTGAGTCCGGTCCTATGACGGCCATCCAGATTTCATTGGAGCCTTTGTAAATTTTACCATGAGAAGTCCACTCTGATTTTTTTATGTCTCCTCTTCCGTGATCCACGGTAATGAAGAAAGTGGTTTTATTTCTGTAAAAGGAATCTGACTGACAATAGTTCCACAAATCGGCAATAAACCGGTCGGTGCGGTGGATGGCATTCAGATAGTGGTCGTACCGGCTGTCGTGAGCAAAATCATCTACCTCTCCATAGCTGATATATACCACTCTGGGTTTTTTTCGCTTGATATACTCCTTTGCATAATGATGGGTAAACACATCGAGTCTCACGGAGTTCCATGGACTGTGGGTCTGAGGCTGCAATTCGTTGAGATATTTTTCCCTTTCGGAAATGTCATCTCCGATAGCTGTTTCAAATCCGGCATTGATATATATTCCCGAACGATCTCTGTTGATGATATAGGGAAACACATCCCAGGAAGCAAATGCTGCGACCTTGCCCTGAAATCCTTCCTTGTTGTGGAGCCATTCAAGCACAGTCTGATTTCTGTTATTGATCTTATCGTTGGTATTGATCATCGGGTCTGTAAACCCTGTCAGCAACTCACTGTATCCGGGATATGAAAACCAATGTATATTCGTAAGTAGTCCCTCATTGCCCAGCATTCTGTTGCCCAGAATCTGACCTTGTTCTGCTACGGTACTCCATATCCAGGGCATCAGACTTTTCCTTCGTTCATCGGCAGTAGGGTATCCGAATTTTTTGCGGGTATCCTCTATTTCCTTTACATAATTTTTATTTGTAATCAGGCTGTCATCCGCACCTTTGAAGAGTTCCTGCCATCTGAGCCCGTCTATGGTGATAAGAAAGACATTTTCCGTATTTAGATTTTGTCCGTTTACATGGCTGATACATATGCTGAATATCATTATCATATGCATAAAAATGGTCTGTCTGTTCATTTGAGCTATTTTTGAATGTTGAAAGAATCCAATATTTTACCTTCTGAATCATAAATTTTTACAATGATGGAATTTTTCTGTATTTCGCATCTGCCGTAATGATGTTTTTTTATCACTTTATCCATTGTCGGGATAGAATTGGAGCTTTGGGGTTCGAGCTTGCCTCCGGCACCACCGGATACAATAAAAGTCACACGCTGTCCTCCATATTTTAGTGACAGCCGTTCATAATCATGAATGTGTCCGCTTAATACCACATCCACTTTGTGCTTTTCAGCATTTTGCTCAAACCATTCTGCCAGAAAATCCTCTCCGCTGTATCCGGGCCATCCCTGCCCGAAAGGCGGCTGATGTACCAATACAAATCTCCAGTCTGCCCTTTGCCAGCTTTGTACATTCATGACAGAGTCTGCAAATCTCCGCTGTACACTGTCTATTGATAAAGGAAAATTTCGGTTGGGGTCCAGAATCAGAAAAGCACAGTTTTTAGTGTAATGATATCCAAAGCTTTCTTTCGAATTATTATATCGATGATAGAATGCAGGATAAAGATTGTCATAATATCCATCATAGTCATGGTTGCCGGGTATGAGCAGCATCCCTGTATTTTTATGTATCAGAGGATTCAGCAATGTATTCAATTGGATCCATTGGGCAGGATCTGACCTGTTGGATGAGATCCCGAGGCCGACAGTCAGCATATCATTGTGCTGTGCCAGGCTTTTAATAATGAGAGCAAATGTATCTAAGCCTCCCTGGCTGTCTCCCCAGAACGAAAAACTTCGGAGTTCCGTATCTCTCATATCAGGAATGATTAAAGATGGTATCCGATCAAAACCATGTAAGGCAATTTGATATATATTTTCTGCCGATTTATATTCCGATGGACTTATCCATTGTACAGACTTCAGGCCTCCGGACATGGCATTGTTCAAAACCCGGACGACTACAGTCAGCGAATCATTAGCCGCTGTAACAGGATAAAACCCACTTTCAAGGCAATGAATTCTCTCATTATTGATCCATAACTGTGCTCCGTCATCTGTATTTATCCTGAGGTAGCCATTTTGAAGGGGTTTCATTTTTGCATAATACCAGAGTGCTGAATTCGGGCTCAACACACTGTGTGGCAATGCTACGGGGATGAAATTTTCAAATGGAGGAAAATCATATTCATACAATGTTTCACCTGCTCCACCATGACTGAAATACCATTTATCAGACAAGAGGACTTCCTGACACTTCAATATGCCTGTATTGAAAATTAGGGCAAACATCATATACGAAATAATCCGGTAGCTCATTTTTGAAGAATTGAATCTATATGTTGTTCAGCCCACCCAAGACTTGCAGTCATTCCTTTGCCTCCGATGCAGGTAGCCGTGTGTATGCGGTCTTGTATATTGATCTGAAGTACAGGCCCTGATCTGAGTTGAGAATAATATCCCTGCCAGTATGACGCTATGGTATAATCGAGCTGCATTATTCTGGATGCTTCACGGATTATGAAATCATTTAATGCCGTATCGGTCTGCTGAAAACTGAATTCATCTGCTCCTTCAATACTTGCATAAATGTGCGAATCCCCCAGTATGACAGTGCCGGAAGCAGTCTGTTTGAATAAAATGTGTACACCATTCTGGAGGTGATAGGAGGTGACATCCTGCTTTGAAATCACCTCATTATATGAGGGACATTCTTTAAAGCATTCATAGCGTCTGATGGTCCAGCCTGTCAGTATGGATCCCGGTATCAATATATTTTGAGCTATGGTTTCCATCATTTGCAGCTTTACCATTACAATATCCCGGTGTGGAAAATAATCGGGCAGCAGCGTTTTGAAGTCATCGCCATTGCATACAATCAGCTTTTCAGCAGCATATTTATTCCGGGAAGCATCCGAGACTATTACTCCGTTTTCTGTGATGTCGACCCCTGTAATTGTAGTTCCGTACAAGGTACAAAGGCCAAACTGAGCTTCAAGCAAGCGGCTGAATGCCGGTATAAAATTACGGCTGTCCACATTCATTTCCTGACTGAAATACAGCCCTGCCTTTGCATAACCTTTTGCAATGCAGGATACTTTTGGAGTAACTGTTCCCGTCCCCACAATTCTGATGGATAAGAATGGGCGATATTGATTTTATGAAGTTCTTCGATGAGCTTGATTTCGTCTTCATCTGAAGCAATGTACACACTTCCTTCTTTCCGTACCGGCAAATGATATTGTTCAAGCAGATTTTCATAATGATATAATGACCTGATCCCATATGCCTGCCATTCGGCCCCAAAACCTGAGGGAACAATCTGTCCGAAATTGCGGATACTCGCACCCAAAGCGCTGTGATTTTTTTCTAACAGCAGGACAGACTTCTTTTTCCGGAGTGCATGATATGCATGAGAAAGTCCCATGATCCCCCCGCCGACGATAATTATATCATATTTTCTCATGCTTTATTATAAGCTTATTACCTGCTGAATAATTGTAAATTTAATGCATCAAACCGTACTTTCGGCAGACTTGCCCAAATGCACGGATTGGTGATACTGTTTGACCAGCAGCCACCCACTCAACAATACCAGAACTACGGCCACACTACCTGTGAACTGCGACAATCGGATATAAAACCGGCTCCATGACATTTCTGCATTTCCAAAATTTTTATACAACATCACCAATACACTGCACAGATAGCCGAATGCATCCACGATGTACATAAAAAAGCCCACATTGGCCGAGACCCGGAATGCTCCTATCAAACGGTCGAATAAAATGCCGTTGAAAATAATATAAGGTATAAATAAGCCTCCTCCTGTCAGTATCATCCATGCTACCGGGTGCATATATCCGGCTTTAAATATAGAGGTACCAACCACAAGAAGGACACAACCGGAGAGGGTGAGTAAAATATTCACTCTCAGAGCTTCAAAATTGTCTCTGATACGATATAAAATGCCGAGTATGAATAACACCAACAGTGTCACCGGCAGCTCTGTAGTCGTATAAATCGAGTAATCATCTCCAAAACCCAGATCATTCCATATCTCTACTCCAAAATTGTCTCTCACATCCCGAATCATGGTCAGTATCATATAAATCAGGGTAAAAAGAAAAATCAGCCAGCCGAATTGTTTCATAATACTGCCTCTTTCCTCCCGGCTCATGGGTGTACGGGGAGCACGGAGTTGCATATCATCTTCATTCTGCCGGGGTATGCAGGACAGCATCCACAGGAAAAAAGCACTGACCGGAATGAATAAAAATCCGGTAAGCATAGGCATGGTCTTTTCATCTATGCCGGATTGTATGAGGTATCTTCCAAAAGATTTGGATACTCCGGAAGTGATGATAAAATTGGCACTCAGGATAACTGTCAGTATTTCAGTAATTCTCCGTCCCTCCAGAAACTGAAAGACAATACCCCACACCATACCCAGGGCAAGGCCGTTCAGGAGCAGACAGATAATACCCCACTGTTCCGGCAGGTAGTTGAGTCCGATCAGTCCGGTCTGAGCTATACCAATCATCAGAGCATAGCTGACTACACGCCGGTTTGCCTTCATGCCCGAGATAAATATAATTCCACAAAACTTGGCCATCGCATAGCCAATCACCTGCGACACCACCAAAACGATTTTATAATCTACTCCCCAAAGGGTCAGGTCTTCAAACATTGCTGCAGTGTAGGGTTTTCGGTACATATACATGCAGAAGTATGAACCGAATGCAGCGATTCCGGCCCATACCGACATCAATAGAGGTGATCTGATCAAAATTTTCTGGAGTTGTCCCGTATCCGTCAAAGCAGTAGTTATATTACGGGTTCGATAATATCACGGAGCTCAAACAATGAGTCAATGATGAAGTGGGGAGCTGCACTTTCCAGTGTCTCTCTGTTTTGAGCACCTGTGGTGATACCTATACTGTATTTTACCTTAGCATTTTTGCCTTCTTCAATATCTACAATGGAATCGCCTACCTTGATGCATTCATTGGCTGCCACGTTGAAATACCGGAGGGCATATTCTATCATATCCGGGGCAGGCCTGGGCAGTGCTACCATATCTGCCGTTACGAGCAGGTCTATATCTCTGTCGGATAACAGGTTGACATTATTCAGAATTTTCTTTGCTGTTATTTGGTCATAGCCCGTATTCAGCACTCTTTTTATACCTTTTTTCTGAAGGTAATAGAGAATTTTCCTCGTATCCTCCATGAGCTGCATGTCATAATTTTCATAAGCCTCGTGCAGCATCCGGATGAAGTCCTCATATATAGCTTCCGTCAATGTCGGATCCGGAGTTTCGAGCATTGTATCAGCGTATAAGTCAATGATGGCATTTTTCTTTTCCTTGCCGGCAGCATGCAGTAAGACCTGATCCAGCGTCAAATCTATCTGATGGGATTGCATGGCTTTATGCAGGCATTTATATACGAGGTTATCCTCATTGACAGTAGTGCCTGCCATATCAAAAACCACCATTTTTATCATTTTCGAGCAGAATGTTTGACCACGTAAAATTGTCAAATATTGACTGAATCCTTTGAGATCAGGATATTATGAAATTATAAAAATACATCCGCGGATTTTAATAATTAAGTAACAATGCACTCGGCACAACAACATATCATCACCCTACATTTGGTGGTATTAAATCAGGTTCTTGCTATGCTTACAAAAGTCCGTTACCGGGTGGAATATTTAATCAGTCTTTATGAAAATTACGGCAGTGAAATGTATTTTGGAGAGCATGTGACACAGCTTCAGCATGCACTTCAGGCCGCACAATTGGCCGAGCAAAACGGGGCAGATACAGAAACCGTCATCGCTGCATTTCTCCATGATATCGGGCATTTATGCGATAAGGAAAGCGATTTTGCCGGGGATAATGCTGAATTGGGCAATACAGAACATGATCTGGTAGGTGCCGCTTTTCTTAAAAGTATGGGTTTTTCTCAGAAGGTATGCAGTCTCGTATGTTCGCATGTGAAGGCCAAAAGATACCTTACCTACCGATATCCCGATTATTATGATACGCTATCGGATGCAAGTAAGAAAACTCTGGAACAACAGGGAGGCAAAATGACAGAAAAGGATGCACTGGATTTCAGTGCAGAAGCTTTTTTTGAAGATGCCTTGAGATTGAGAATCTGGGATGATGAGGCCAAATCCACTGACCTCGTAGATGAAGATCTGTCAAGGATAAAACGGATGTTGACAGAACATCTGAGTGTGGCAAAAATTTAATGGAAACGCAAAGAGCAAAAAATAATTTTAATTTTTAAGTTTTTAGTTTTGGGCCTATCCCTTCGCAATAGTGAGGCTTATGGTTGTATCTCTATGTTCGTTCAGAATGACGCAAAACCCTTTATGACTTTACGGGCATACGGGGATTTCTGTATCTGACACCTTATTTTTACCTTCTGACTTAAGAAATATTTTACTCCAATTTCCTTTAAAAAACAAGAAGCCTCCGTTGTACAACAGAGGCTTCCGGGGCAGTAAACAAAATCAATAAAGTCAGGGAGAAAACGCAGTTATCACTTCAGATACCACATTTTGGTGTTTATATCATCACCTCCCTGGCGGGTTACCGCTTCAGCACGGTTGTTTCCGTTCAGAGACTGCTCGATGATGGGATATATAAATCTCACAGGAATCCGGTTGCCATTCTGATTGCTTACACCGGGAGTGAGCGCAGGAATGCCTGTTCTTCTCCAGTCAAACCAGGCTTCCATACCCTGGAAATAGAAGGCAATCCATTTTTGAAAACCGATTTTTTTCAGTTTTTCAGTATTGTCTCCGCTGAATGCGACCTGAGGAAGGTCCAAATAACCCTGTGGCATATTGACACTGTAATAGGCCATAGAAGATTTTACGCCATTTTCATAAAAAGTGCGTGCATCTCCATTGATCCAGCCCTTTTGTGCAGCCTCTGCCAGAAGGAACTGGAGCTCAGCATAGGTCATGATTACTCCTTTGGCAATGTTGAGTCCTGCGGCACTGATGGCATCTTCATACCATAATGGACCGATTCTTGAATGATTCTGACTGCCTCCGAGATAGGTCAGTGCGGTTACATCATCCATACCGTTGGGCACACCTATATACAGTTTTTCCTGTGCATTTTCGGTGGCTGGTGTAGGTCTGAAGAAAATGGTCATTCTCGGGTCTCCCAGTGTTTTCAGGGTATCGAGCAATGTCTTGCTGGCTCTGAACTCATTAAAGGATCCGATTCTTGCTGAAAATAAAGGAAACTGATCCGGTGCGGTAGCCCGGTATCTGTATTCTCCATTATCGGCATTGCCGGCCATTAAAGGATTTTGTGTAGGATTGCTCAGAATTGCATTCAACTCGGAAGAAGGATTTTTCTTGTTGGATATTCGCATCAGGTACCTGATTCTGAGGCTGTTGGCCAGTTTTCGCCATTTGGTGAGATCACCGCCATAGATCAGGTCGCCTCCCAGCCTTCCACCCCCGCTGCTGAGCAGGTCATTGGCAAGCTTGAGATCGTTCAGTATGCCCTGATAGATTGCCTCCTGAGAATCATATTTTGCATAATAAATACCTTCTTTGGCTTTGGTAGCCTCCGAATAGGGCACATCACCGTAACAATCCGTAATGAGTGAAAAAATCCAGGATTTCATAATGAGAGCTACACCTTTGACACTGGCATCATTACTTTCATCGGCTATCCTGATCATATTTTCCACATCCCGAAGCTTGTTGTATCCTGTATTCCAGATGCCATTGATTTCGCCCCACAGGTATCTGTCTTCATTTACAAACTGAATTTTGGCGGTATGCTGTATGACAATATTGCCAATTCCCCAGGCATTATCCAGAACTGTATTCATCATATCTCTCTGGATGGCCGGCAGCAAGAGCTGTGCAGGTACTTTCTCAGGAGCATTGTTGTTTTTGTTGATTTCGTCAAAATCTTTGGTGCAGCTAATGATGGTAAGTATCAGTAGTGCTGAAATAATGTTTCGCATATTCATATCATTTGCTTTTTAAGGAAATTAAAATTTAAAACCGATGTTAAAACCGATACTTCTTGTAGAAGGAATAGCCACAGATTCTACACCCGGAATAATCGTACCTCCTGCCGTAGAGGCTGTCTCCGGATCCACATGCGGCACCTTGGTCCACAACAACAGATTTCGTCCTACTACGGATACAGTCAGATCCTGTATTTTAGCTCTTCTGAAAAGGCTTGAAGGTATCACATATGAAAGCTGCAGCTCTCTTAATGTTACAAAACTGGCATCATACATCATACCTTCGTGAATTCTTCTTCCAAGGGTAATGGAGGTATGCCATTCTCTGGCCGAAAGTTTTACATCATTGGGTACAAACAGTCCTTCTCCGGTTTTCTTTACTCCTTCACCGATGACACCATTACCCGGCAATGACAGGTCATAACCATTTTCACGGCCTTCGAGGGTTTCGATGATGATACCTCCTTCTCTGCCAACAGTTTGGGTGTGAGAGTATAATCTGCCACCCTGTCTGATGTCAAATAATACGCTGAGCGAAAGATTATTGTAAGAAAAAGTATTTCTGAGTCCTGCCAGCCAGTCCGGATTGTAATTGCCCAGTTTGACCCTTTGAGTGGTAGGGATAGGTTTGCCATTGGATGAATAAACAATCTGACCTACATACTGACCGGTGGGGTCGTAGTAAGGAGAGTTTTTGTCGGACGATACTCTTTCATATCCGATGCCGTACATTTCACCCATCCTTTCTCCCACTCTTGCTTCTACGGTGATATATCTGGAAGCCATAACATAGTTTTTGATCTCCTGACCGGATTCGGGATCGGTATAGAGCTCTTTCACCTCGCTTCGGTTCATAGACCAGTTGACATCCACATCCCAGTTAAATCCTTTGGCTGATTTTACGGGGCTGAGATGTAGCATGGCCTCGAGTCCCTGATTGTTGATCAGGCCCGCATTGATTATCCGGGTTGCATATCCTGTGGTAGCGCTGAGCTGAATAGGCAGGATCTGGTTTTTACTGTTGGTGTTGTAATAGGTAATATCCAGACCGATCCTGTTTTTGAAAAACTTCAATTCAGTACCTACTTCAAAAGAAGAGCTGATCTCCGGCTTCAGATTGCTGTTGGGCAAAGAAGCAGACTCAGAAAATGTGGGAAGTCCGTTGGCCGCTGTCAAAGCTGAATACACCGCCTGTAGTTGATAAGGATCCGTATCATTACCCACCTGTGCATATCCTAATCTTAGTTTTCCATAAGACAGGGTGGAATTATTGCTCATCAACTCACTGAATACCAGACTCGAAGAGACGGAATAATACAGATAACTGTTCTCTTTGTCAGGTAAGGTGCTGGACCAGTCATTTCTCAAAGAAATATCGAGATAGGCAAAATTCTTATATCCAAGATTGGTAAAGCCATACAGGCTGTTGATTCTCTTTTTTGAATTGAATGTAAAGGACTGTATAGCCACTCTCGAATTGTTCAGTGAGTATATTCCCGGTACAGCCAGTTCAGGAGCACTTACATCGGAGCTGTTGAATCTCTGGTCCATCCTGTTGCCACCCAAGGATACACTGTACGAAAAATCACCGGTTGCATCCGGTGCATAGGTAAGCAGGAAGTCTGAGTTGGATTCGCGACTGGAGATTTTTTCTTCCCGATAGCTCCCCAATCTGAATCTCTGCGTGCTGTAGGCTCTTCTTCTGTCCCTGAATTCATTATTGATATCTGTACCGCTGCGGAGCATAAGCCTCAGAGAGGGCATTATCTCATAATTCACCATGATATTGCCGTATATCCTGTCGAGACTTTGTCCATTGGTGTTTTCATAGACATTGAAGTAGGGGTTATCGTGGTAGTTGTAATTGAAATTAAACTGATTGAGTCCCTCCCGGCCAAACTGCCAGTAATCTCTGAGACTTGCCATATTGATATCTCTTGGAAACCAGCAATTGAACAGATACATAATGTTTTCTGTACCGTACGACAAATTAGGCCTGTTGGCACTGTTGTTTTTGATATAATTGGCATTAAGTCTTACATTGAGTTTGTCAGTCAGGTTGTATCCACCATTGAATGCGGTGGTGTATCTGTTCAGGTCTGTATTGGGCACTATACCGGTTTGGTTGAGCGAGGTAAACGACAATCTGAAATCCGATTTGTCATTGCTGCCGGTCACGGCCAGATTATTGGTAAGCATCACTCCCGTCTGAAAGAAATCCCGGATATTATTGGGTTTTGCCGTGAATGGTGTCGGAGTTACAGTACCTCTTGCTGCCAGCTGGCCGGGCAAGTCCACCGGCCCGATCTGATTTACGAGATTACCTACATCTCCGCCTCTACGGCCGTTGCTGGTAGGTGAATCAAACTGTGGTATAAGCTGACCTATCATTTCGGGACCCCAGCTTTCATCCACCCCGTCTCTCAATCCTCCTCCGTTACCATCCACAAAGGAAAATTCGCCATTGAGTCCCTGTCCGTATCTGTTTTGATATTCAGGCAATCTCAAAGGTGTATCAAAAGTAGTGCTTGAATTAAAACTGATACCTATACCTTTTTGCTTCTGGCCGGTTTTGGTCTTTATCACTACGGCTCCGTTTGCAGCTCTGGACCCATACAAAGCTGTGGCGGCAGCTCCTTTCAGCACTGTGACAGTTTCTATATCATCCGGATTGATAAAACCTGCACCATTCCCGTAATCCACTTCCTGAAAGCTTCTGCCAGATGATCCGGCAAACTGATTGGATACCGGCACCCCATCGATGACAAACAAGGGTTGGTTATTGTTGATATTGAGAGATCGCTCTCCCCTGATACTCACTCTGGCAGAGCCTCCGATACCGCTCGGGTTGCCTACTATGGTCACTCCGGCAACTTTTCCGGACAGCCCGTTGAGCAGATTGGCATCCCGTGCTTTAATCAGGTCCTCACCATTGACATCCTGCACTGCATAACCCAATGCTTTCTTTTCTCTCTTGATACCCAATGCAGTGACGGTCACCTCAGTCAGTCCTACTGCATCCTCATCCAGCACGATGTCTGTCTTGCTGTTGCCTCCAATCTGGATTTTTTTGCTCCTGAATCCGATGTAGGTTACGAGGATTACACTTTGGCTGCTACGTACTGTAAGGCTGAAATCCCCATTCAGATCGGTAGTCGTTCCGTTGTTGGTTCCTTCTTCCTGAATAAACGCTCCAATCAGTGGCTCTCCCGCACTGTTTCTTACGTTGCCTGAGATACTGAATTGTGCACTCAGGTGGGCTGTTGTTACCATTATTCCAATGATAAACAGCCAGAAAATTGTAAAATTCCGGTTTTGCATAAGTCTTAAGATTTTGTTAAAAAGGCAAATGTGGGGATTAGCTGTTAAGCAGGGCTTAAATCAGAATTATCAAAGCATCAAGCAATTTTTAATAACTTGTGAAGCTATTATGAAGCAGGTGTAAACAATGTTAAATGTGAGTAGAGCCGTTATTTCTAACAAAGACTAACGGTATTATATCTGTTTTATTATCAGTCACTTAGGAAGTTGATAAATATTTCGACAGGAAAGTATCTGTGCTGTTAAATATCCGGTCGGGATTATCAAATTGTTAACCTGAAGTAAGCTGTAATCAAATTTTATAATAATTCCCATCCGTGATTTAATGACATTTTTTTAACTTGCAGTAAAATTTTTAACTATGAGTCAATATATGTGCATGGACACACTCCGCTTCCTGTTGTGGGATGTGCATCAGGCAGAAGATCTGTTGAAAAAAGAGCGATATGCCTCCTTTGATAAAGAATCTATGGAATTGCTTCTGGAGTCTGCTAAAACCTGGGCAGATCAGGATTTTTATCCTTATTACAGGGAAATGGATGAAAAACCGGTGTATTACAAAGACGGTAAAGTGCATTCCCACCCTATCCTGAAGAAGATATTTAAAGAAGCAGGGGAAAACGGTTGGCTGGGTCTGTATTTTGACGAAAAAGACGGAGGTATGCAGGTGCCATACACCATTTCCAATGCCGTCAATCATATTTTCGAATCTGCCAACAATCATATCCCTGGTTATCTGGGACTTACATCCGGGGCTGCTCACCTTATTGCCTCCTTTGGCCATCAGGCACTGAAAGACCGCTTTATACCCCATATGCTTTCAGGAGAATGGGGTGGCACTATGGCTCTCACAGAGCCTCAGTCCGGCAGCTCACTTGCAGACATAGTGACGAGTGCCGCTCCTGTATCAAATGGTGTATATAAGATAAAAGGGCAAAAGATTTTTATCTCAGGTGGAGACCATGAAGGGGTGGAGAATATAGTGCATCTCACCCTGGCAAGGATCGAAGGAGCTCCTGCCGGTACGAAGGGCATTTCACTGTTTGTCGTACCCAAATACAGGCCGGAAGAAGACGGAACACTGCAATACAACGATGTCAGGGCAGTAGCAGATTTCCAGAAAATGGGACAGCGTGGATACAGCACCGTGCATCTTGTGTATGGTGAAGAAAATGCATGTTATGGCTATCTGGTGGGGGAGCCCAACATGGGATTGAAATATATGTTTCAGATGATGAACGGAGCACGTATTGATGTGGGCATGACCGCAATCTCCACCGCTACAGCTGCTTATTATGCCTCCCTCCAATACGCCAGAGAGAGGCCTCAGGGCAGAAAAATACTGAATACAGGGAAGAAGGATTTATCAGAAGGACAAACTCTCATCATCAATCACCCGGATGTACGACGTATGCTGCTGCTCCAGAAAGCCATCTGTGAGGGTGCGCTGAGTCTGCTCATTGAGGCTTCTGTGTACAGTGACTTGTCACATACGAGCGAAGGTGAAGAAAAAGCGGATTATCACGATCTGCTCGAGTTGCTCACCCCGATTGCCAAAACCTACCCTGCTGAGATGGGCAGAGTGGCCATCAACAATGGGCTGCAGGTGCTGGGTGGATATGGTTATTGTATGGATTTCCCGTTACAGCAGTATCTCAGAGACATAAGGATTATGGCGATTTATGAGGGCACTACAGGCATTCAGTCTCTGGACTTACTCGGACGCAAGGTCACCATGAACAACGGCAAAGCACTCCGGTTGCTTACCGGTAGAATTATGTCGGTGATTGAGTCTGCTTCCGGCCATGATTCCCTGAAAGTTTATGGGGAACAATTGGGAAAGGCAGTGGCGTCTATACAGAAATCACTGGAATATCTGATACCCTATGCCATGCAGGGTGATTACGAAAATTTTCTTGCAGATGCTACTGTTTTCATGGAGCAGGCCTCCAATGCGGTAGTAGCTGCGCAGTGGCTAAGGATTGCCACCGTAGCTCAGGAGGCTCTTGAGGCAGGTTCCCGCCAGTACAGCCGGGAATTTTATGAAAGCAAAATCCATACGATGAAGTTTTATTTTAAATATGAATTGCCGAAAGTGCATGCTGCTGCCCAAACCATCTGTAGTCATGATAAACTCACTTTGCCGGATACCGAAGTTTTATTTTGACAGGAAGTATTACTTTTGACCAGAAAATAATCAATATGACGCTTAAGCAGCTTATCAAAATCGAGGACAAAGCCAAACAGGTCTGGGTCATCTCTCCCTATCTGCATTATGACCTTCAAAACAAGGATTTTTCTGAACTAGTCAGTGTCAATCTGGGTGAAAAAACCAAGTACCGGTATATTGTTCCCGCTCATCCCGATATTCACAAGAATATCGATGTGTACAGAAAAAAATATAGCCTTTCGGAAGAGGAAGTTTCCAGACAGTTTCTCATATTGCCTGAAAATGATTTTACTCCTTTCCTGATGGAAATTGCCATTTATGATGCACACGAGGAATGTATAGCCTGTGCAGCACCGGGTATCCATGGTGAAAATGAAGTAATCCGCTTCGATGACCAGACAGCTGCTGCCATGGCTAAGAGTTTCAGATCAAT
Organism: Saprospiraceae bacterium; assembly: GCA_016716335.1. GTDB lineage: Bacteria > Bacteroidota > Bacteroidia > Chitinophagales > Saprospiraceae > OLB9. Next base: position 42,210 of record JADJWN010000009.1, read on the forward strand.
CTGGAAAAAATACAAACGGGAGAAATTGTAATCCTGCCGGGAATTTTTTTGGGTTATTCCGGAAAATAACTAGCTAAAACGATCTCAGGATCTCAGTATTTTATCCAGGGATTTGCCTTTTGCCAGCTCATCTACCAGCTTGTCTAAATATCTTACCTGTCTTGTGACAGGATTTTCAATATTTTCAATCCGGTAGCCGCATATTACTCCGGTGATAAGATGTGCATTGGGGTGCAATCTTGCATTGGCAAAAAATGCTTCAAAATTGACTTTTCGTTCTAAAGCTTGCTGAATTTCCGACTCATTATATCCGGTCAGCCATTGTATCACCTGCATCAGTTCTGATTGAGTCCTGCCTTTTTTCTCAATCTTCTGAATGTATAGCGGGAATACAGAGGCAAAAATCATTTTTGCCATACGTTCGTCATGCTCGGGAGTAGTGGTCATATAAATAAATTATCCGAAATTATAAATTTCTATTTTTTTATTAGAAAAAGACTCTTAGAATGAATTGCTGAATAATCATATTATCAAAGTCCTGCAAAAGTTATGTTTTGCCATTGTCAGAATGTAAAAATAACATAGTAATAAATTCCAGTTTTAACCCATTTTTATTCCTGCAGCAGCACTTATCTCCAGCATACGGTCTATACATTTCCTTCCTTGCTCTATCACCCAATCTTCCAGGATAATTTCCGGCAATTCGTATTTCATGGATAAATACAGTTTTTCCATAGTATTTCGCTTCATGTGCGGACAGTCATTGCAGGCACAGGCATTATTAGGCGGGGCCGGTATGAAGGTCTTATGGGGTGAAGCCAGCTGCATCTGATGGAGAATGCCGGATTCTGTGGCAACTATAAAACTCTCTGCCGGGTCTGATTGTGTGAATTTGAGCAATTGGGTGGTAGAGCCGATAAAATCAGCCATTTCCAGAATATGGGGCTCACATTCCGGGTGTGCAATAAATTTGGCTTCCGGGTGACGCAGTTTCAGTTTGGTGATTTTTTCATGCGAAAATATCTCATGCACCATGCAGGCTCCATTCCACAGTATCAGATCTCTTCCTGTTTTTTTCTGCAGAAACATCCCGAGATTTTTGTCCGGAGCAAATATGATTCCTTTATCCGCAGGTACACTGTTGATGATCACTTCAGCATTGGAAGAAGTGCAGCAGATATCGGTAAGGGTCTTGAGTTCTGCTGTGCAGTTGATATAGCTCACCACCACATGATCAGGATATTTTTCCTTAAATTTTCTGAAAAGATGCGGCGGACAGCTGTCGGCCAATGAGCAACCGGCCTTAAGATCCGGAAGTACTACTTTTTTGTGGGGATTGAGCATCTTGGCTGTCTCTGCCATAAAATGTACTCCGGCAAAAACGATCATGGACGCATCCGTAGCAGCAGCCCGCTGGGCAAGGCCGAGACTGTCACCTATAAAATCTGCCACATCCTGGATTTCGGACTCCTGATAGTAATGGGCCAGGATGACTGCATTTTTTTCTTTTTTCAGTTTTTCAATTTCTGCCGCCAGATCGAGTGTGGGATCTACATCTATATCTAAGTATCCGTTTCTTCTCAGCGAATTTTGTATTTCGGCGGGCGAAAGTGTGCTTGTTATCATTTTTCAGGTTTTTGATGATGGTAAATCATAGATGGCAAAAATAGGATAATGATCCGAAAATCTGGTTCTGATCAGACTACACTGTCGCAGCTCAAGTTCTTTGTCAGCGAGAATGTAATCTATCCTTAAAAACGGAATTACCCCTGCATAGGTTGTGCCGAGTCCGCTGCCTTTTTCCTTGAATGCATCCAGTTTGCCTTTGGATAATAGATGATAGGTATAAGACTGTGGCGGGTCGTTGAAGTCACCGGCAAATATTACAGGATGTGGACTTTGGGCAGCGTGCTCTATGATCAGCTCTGCCTGTTTACTCCTTTTGATATGATGATTTCTGTATTTTCGCAGAATGCCTCTGATACCGATCCAGGTCTTTTTTTCCTGCAGTTCCATATGACCTGCAATTTCCTCTGCATCATTGGTAATCCTGTTGGACTGCAGATGAATACTATAAACCCGTACAGTGTCATGAGGCAGACGGATATCTGCCCAAAGACAGGAATTCGTCCTAGTGCCAAAGTCTATTTCTCCCTGCCTGAGAATGGGGTGTCGGGACAAAATCACGGCTCCTTTCTGTAAGCGGTGAAATTTATGATCCTTATACACTTCTTTCAGCAAATTATAAGCATAGTCTCCCACCTCCTGAAAACAAAAAATGTCCACATCACTATACTGTGCGAGAAAATCAATGAGTTTATTTCTTTTTTCTGTTTTCACCTCTTTATCCCTGTCATATCCGGAAGCCGCATTACTGATATTATTGGTAAGTATTTTGATGCCGGTATCAGAGTGAATCTCCCTGGGATTGGTGAAGCCGATAAAACCCTCTATGTGTGTCCAGCCAAGTAATATGGTCACCAGAGAAAAAATCATATATCCGGGTTTCTGAAATGTCCAGAAACCTATAAACAACAGATTCAGAATCAGAAAAACAGGATAGAAGAGTCCGAAAAACGATAATACCCAGGTAATTTTAGGGTCAGTCAACGGCGCAAGAAAAGCCAGCAAGGTGCATAATATTATGCCTGCATTCAGGATCAACAGGGGTTTGTGCAATGTCTTCAATCAGCTTTCTTTACTGGCTTTATAAAGGGTTTCTTTTTCTTCGTCTGTCAAGCTTTCATATCCGCTTACTTTGATTTTGTCCAGAATACGGTCCACTTCATATTGCAATGGTGTAGCAGCATTCTGTGGAAAATGAGCACCTCTGTGCTTAGGTCCTGCCTTGTATTCCACACGAAGTGGAGAGGATTTCCGCTGGCGGGATGGTTTTCTCTCTCTTTTGAAAAATTGCTGTATCCGGTACACAAAGTCTGTGATATCCGTACCATTTCTCAACAGATAGACAAATAAAAAACCAAACATGGCCCCTCCCAGATGTGCTATATGTCCACCGGAATTGATATTGCCCCTCACACCTATCAGGTCAAAAAACAAAATGAAAAGCCCAATGTACTTTATTTTCACATTCCCCAGCAGGATCAGACGCATGTTATAATCCGGTGCGGTAGCCACAGCTGTAAAAACCAATGCCAGAACAGCCGCAGATGCACCCAGTGCCATACTGCCCACAGATGGCAGCAACTGATATGACAGGATGTATGCCAAAGCACCCGTCAATCCTCCCAGAATATATACAGGCAGTATTCTTCTGTCACCCAGTAAATCACCTACTATGGTGCCAAACCAATAAAACATCAGCATATTCCACGCCATATGCCAGAATCCTGCATGGATAAACATATGGGTAATCAACGTCCACGGTCTTGTGAGCAGTGTCGCAGGACTGCCCGGCAGGGCAATCCATGACATCACTGATTGTGACCAGGAAGGAAAAAACGCTTCAAACAAAGCAGTGACCATGTACACTGCTATGTTCAGTATCAATATGCGAATGACCATATTGCCTGTCTGAAAAGCCCTCTGTACATCTTCTGCTATAGATCTGATCATAATGGGTGATTTATTCCGTGTTTTTAACGCAAATTATCCATTTTCCAATACTTTATCATCAGAAATCCTGCTATGGCACCTCCGATATGGGCAAAATGTCCGATACCGGGCTGTGTTCCTGTGACTCCGCTGAATAAACCTATGGCTATCAGGCCCAATGCAAGATATTTGGTCTTGACAGGAATAGGAGGAAAGAGCAGCATCAGCCGTACATTCGGAAACATGGTCGCAAAGGCAGCCAATACCCCATATACAGCCCCGGAAGCGCCTAAAATTATCCCCTTTGTCACCAATAGCTGAGCAATGGAGGCTACAAGACCTGATACAATGTATAAGGTAAGAAATCTTTTGGGCCCGAGCGTGTATTCTACCATCGGTCCAAGGAATAACAGACCCAGCATGTTGAAAAACAGATGCTGTTCATTATCGTGCATAAACATATGCGTAATGATTTGTACGGGTTCAAATTTCACATAATCCTGTATCGATGGGTCGTAATATATTTGTGAAGGATGCACTAAATTAAAATAATTCTCCAGCCCCGGTATCGGCAGCAGATACTTCACTGCAAAGAATACGATGACATTGATGATTATCAGATTTTTAACCACATCACTTATCCGGACCATTTGCTCTGTTTTAATTGAATTTTTTAATGATTTCGGCCATTTCCATCACGATAAAACATTTGTTACCTCCGGGACTCACATGTGGCATTTTGCAGGCAAAAAGCTGATCTGCGAGCATCTGCATTTCTTCCTTACTCAAAACCTGCCCTTTTTTTATGGATGCAGACTCAGCCATAGACCTTGCCAGATTTTCTTTGATGCCCAGCTGAAACTCGATATTACGGTGATAACAGTCTATCAGATTATCCATCATGCTATCCAGCGATACCGAACTGTGGAGACCGGCCGGAGTACCGTGTATAACAAAAGCATTATTGCCAAAATCACTTATTTCAAATCCCAAAGCATTGACTTCCTCAATGATAGATTTGAGCATTTCTGCCTTAGCCGCACTCATCTCTATCACTCTGGGAAACAATTCTTTCTGGGTGGCATGCTCACCTGTTTCAAGTTTTTCGATAAACTGCTCATAAAGTATCCGCTGATGGGCAGCTTGCTGGTCCATAATCATCAGTCCGGATTTGACCTGATATATGATATAACTCTGATGAAGCTGAAAGGGTTCTTTCCCTGACTGTTGTTTTTGGGAAGTTATCAGTCCTTCTTCATCATCCATTCTGAATACTTCACTCTCTATCACATCAGGTCCTGATACTTTCTGACTCTGCAGACTGCTGTACAATTGCTCCCAGTGCTGTATCTGCGCCTTTTCCTGCTGCCTGGAAGCCTGCTGCCACATTTGCTGACTGAACAGGTCTTTGCCAGCCGAGGGTATGGCATCGGCATATACCTTCTGCTGTCCCAGATTGGAGTCCAGTGTAAAATCCAGCATACCCGCTACACTGAACTGACCCAAAGCATGTTTGACTGTAACTTTGACTATATTGTAAATCAATCGCTCGTCCTCAAATTTGATCTCAGTTTTGGTAGGATGTACATTGATATCTATCTGTGCCGGATCCATATCCAGAAAAATCACATAGCCCGGATACTGTTCCTTCTGAATCAGCTCATCGTAAGCCATACGTACGGCATGATTGAGATAATTGCTTTTGATAAATCTTTTGTTTACAAAAAAATACTGATCTCCGGGTGTTTTTTTGGAAGCCTCGGCCTTGAAGGTAAAGCCCGACACCACACACAACTCCGTTTCTTCCTCTACGGGCAGCAGCTTATCCGTATATTGTCTGCCTAAGATATTGACTATTCTCTGTTTCAGATTTGATTTTGGAAGATGAAATATCTCATTTCCATTATGAAACAAATGAAAGGCAATCTCGGGATGAGCCAATGCTACTCTGTGAAATTCATCCAGGATATGGCGAAATTCGACGGGATCTGACTTGAGAAATTTTCTCCTTGCAGGTACGTTGAAGAACAGGTTTTTCACAGCGATACTGGTACCCTGAGCACTTTGAGCACTTTCCTGTTTCTGTACTGCTGTACCTTCGATGAGAATGCGGGTCGCAATGTCCGAGTCATGAGGCCTGCTCAGCATCTCCACCTGTGCTATGGCTGCAATCGAGGCCAGTGCCTCTCCCCTGAATCCCATCGTCTTTATGGCAAAAAGGTCTTCGGCGTTCCTTATTTTGGAGGTCGCATGCCGCTCAAATGCCATCCGTGCATCTGTCGGAGTCATTCCTTTGCCGTCGTCAATCACCTGAATAAGGGTCTTGCCGGCGTCTTTGATGATAATACGGATAGAGGTGCTCCCCGCATCAATGGCATTTTCTACCAGCTCCTTCACCACAGAAGCCGGCCTTTGTATCACCTCTCCGGCTGCAATCTGATTGGCTATGCTGTCCGGCAACAATTTGATTACATCCTGCATAGCCTGTTATTTATAATCCTGTAAAAAACATCCACCATCCTGAAAAATACGTCAGAATGCAATATCATATAGGCGATGATGAACAGCAATACAATAATGACCAAAAGTCGGATGGTAGATTTTTTCTCTTCTGCAGACCGGTACTGCGCATCTGCCCGGTAACGCATGCGGAGCCCCGTACGTATGCGCTCCTTGAGCAATTCCGGATCTTTCTCTGCCCCCTCTTTTTCCTCATACTGACTGAGCCTTTGTTTCAAATCTTCCTTGACCGGATCATAGTATCTGGGGATATATTCAAACTGCCGGGGTTTAAATCTGTTTCCGAATCCAAATCTTAACATAGGCACAAAGTTAAGATTATCCGCTTATACTTTCCGGCCTTCCACAGAGAATTATGCATTTTATAATCCTCAGAATCCTAAGAGCTCTGCCAGCTGATCAGCATGGTCGTCTGTCCTCACTTTATCCACAATGTGCGTGATAATTCCATTTTCATCCGTGACCACAGTGGTGCGGTACACTCCTATGACATCTTTACCCATAAATTTCTTGGGGCCATACAACCCGAAGGCATTCAACACTTCCTTGTCAGGATCCGCCAGTAATGAGAAAGGAAATTCAAATTTTTCAATGAATTTTTTGTGTTTCTTTTCCGTGTCGGGGCTGATTCCGTAAATCTTATAACCTCTTTTGGTAAATTTTGAATAGTGATCCCGCAGGCTGCATGCCTCCTTGGTGCATCCGGGGCTGTCATCCTTGGGATAAAAAAACAATATGGTTTTACTTCCTTTGAGGCTCTCGGAGGAGACTGTATTTCCGTTTTCGTCAGTGGTACTGAATGCCGGAATGCTTTGTCCAACTTTAATATTCATAAATTTTCCTGATTTTAATTTTCGTGACAAACAAGCACTTCGGTAAATGGTTTTCAATAAATGACAAATTCGAAATACATAAGGCCGGTGAAGGGAATTGTTTATTCAGGTAATTCCGGAATGAGCAAATGGAAACTGAAAATCATTCCCGTAAATTTCCGGAAATAATTTTATAACCTATGTGTTGGGATCAGATTACAATTAAGAGATACAGTATGCACAGGAGTCTCCTGCTGTTGATCATGCTCATTTATTCTTCCGGGGATGCATTATCTCAGAATAGTTTGTCTTTATACTCGGCAACACATTACGGCTTTATCTTCCCGCACAGTCAGGAGGTACAAAACACCACAGGAGCCAGACCTTTCGGCATCGAAGCCGGTGTCATGTACACGGACACTTCTGATGCCGTGTACAATACGTGTAATTGTTTTACAGGTCAGGGTATGAATGTCACTTACTTTGACTTTGACCGGGATTTTTTGGGCAGATCATTTGGTGTGAATTACTTTTTTGAGCCTGCTTTCAGGATAGACGGCAGACTTCAGTTTAAGATCCGCGGCACCCTCGGGGCTATATACCTGACTAACCCCTATGATCCTGTCAGCAATCCTTCCAATCAGTCCTACAGCACCCATGCCAGCTTCTTTCTGGGCTTGTCCTCAGGATTGTCTTATCAGATCTCACCAACATGGCAGGCATCACTCTATGCCAATTATCTCCACACGAGCAATGGAGGCTTTAAAGATCCGAATAAAGGCATCAACTGGCCAACAGCACAACTGCAGTTCAACCATTTCCCGGGTTCATTCAGAGTGCCGGATGCAAAAAATCGGATTACCCATCAGGAATTCAGATCAGGTATTACCGTATATGGCATTTTTGCCAGCAGACTGCTGCAACACGGGGATAAGGTACGCTACTCTGTTTTTGGACTTACCGCCGAAGCTTACCGACAGTTCACCAACATCAGCGGGTGGATAGCCGGCGCAGAACTATATGAGGATATATCTCTCAAAAAAAGGATGGAAAAGGAAGATATCTACGGAATTTCCAGTGTTCGTTCCGGACTGACTGCAGGACATGTTTTTCTTTTGGGCAGGATACAATTCTCCCAGCAGCTGGGTTATTATCTCTACAGTCCTAACCCCTTTTTTGGAGGATTTTATCACCGTTGGGGACTCAATTATGCTAAAAATGACCGTTGGGTATTCGGGGCTTCTCTCAAAGCGCACCGGCATGTGGCCAATTTTGTGGATGTGAGGGTGGGATACCGATGGAGCCGGAAAATTGAAAAATAAGGGTAAATAGGCGGGCAAAATATTGTCACCCTGACCCATCCGAGGTGTTCTTTGCGATAAGCCCGCGATATACCTGCTCCCAGCCTGCCCATCCATGCAGGTCATAGAATGAGCTGTTGTGCCATATTGTGGTCAGTGGTGAGTCATAATGACGGGCTGTTTCAATCATATCAGACACTATCGCCATAGCGTGATGAGGCTGCAGTTTGAGATGTACCTTCAGGCTGACATCCATCACCTGAAAAGGAGTCACCCGAAGCCGTGTCTGACATTCTCTTTCCAGATCGTACCAGTAAAAATCATAACCTGTACCTGCCCTGTACCCCACCGCATCATGAAATCCCATGGTAAAATCATGCTCCAAACCAAAATCCAGCAACATCCGGTATGTGCCCGGCAGGCTCATCAGCAAATAATGCATCCTGGAGCGTTTTACCTCTCTTCCTGTGATCTGTTCCAGTATTTTTTTTTCCCGCATCAATTGTGAGCCATTCTGTCTGCTCTGCGCAGAGGGGTGCAGCCCAATTTCATTTTTTTCTGCGATTTGCAGTATCTGCCTTTGTACCTCCGGGTCGAATGGAGAATGATTTTTGTCCAGCCTGCCACCTTCAGGAGCAAGGAGCATAAAAAAAATCGGACGGATATCGCATTGCTCATGTATCTCATCCAGCAGCGCCCAGGTATGAAAAGGATCCATTGATACATCCTGCCGGGCACGCCAGCGGTTTTTTATCGCAGGAATATTCCATGACAGGAGATCCTTCAATCCACCCCCTATGTTTTTCCATCCCTTGCGGTGATAAGCCCAGATCTGATCCACATCCAGGGTAGGACGAATGCAAAACCGCTGAACCGGTGAAGGTAGCATCAAATCAAACTTTTCCTTCAGCTTTGACCTGATCCAATGTATCGCATGGTCCACCAGAGGTATCTGCAATATGTTTTTCTGATAAGCCAGACTGTCACCGGCACAGAATCTGCCCAACGCATCTCCGCTGTAGGGAAGATACTCCTCATAACGACTGAGAAAAAAGAAAACCAGTGCAAATAAATCCTGATCAAAATCCGGACCTTCCCCTTCTCCGGCAGCAAAAAGGCAGTTTTTATCCTGCCCGGTGAGTATTGCCAGCCATTCCCTGCGTATGCCCTGCTCCCACAGTAAACCACAGGACGGCATCCGCACCCCATCTTCCACTGTAGTTCCATATTCGATTATATATTGCATCCCGGGACTTCGGCTGTTACTTATTTGCAGCCCACATCCCAGTACCTGACGGAATATAAAGTCTGTCACATACTCCAGTCTGGGAGTTATCTGCGGAGATATAATATACACAGTGGGTGCCTGCAAAGTTTTTTAATCTTTTTTTATGAAAATCCGTTATTTTTGGAAATTCAAAAGTATTGAATCTTATTGGTATAAACACGTGAAAACATACCTTTTACCGATTTTCAGTATCTTGTGTCTTGCAGTTTCAGGACTACATGGTCAAAAATCCTTTCAGCCCAAGCAGCTGGATTTTGATTGGAAAGGTATTGTGTACCGCAACGAATATACAGGAAGGCTGACCCTGAATACCAATGGTTTTTCGATCGCCTACAATACCGGCAAAATCAAAACCTATTACAAGACGGAGTACTACCATTTTGAGTTAGGCTATCTTTCAGATCCCAGAGAGCAGAGACAAAACCGCAACACCTATCTTTCTGTCAGCCGACTATCCGAGCCATTCCGGTTTGGCAAGCAAAACCAGCTGTTCATGCTCAGAGCCGGCAAGGGGGTGAAAAAGCTTCTTTCTGACAAGACCAAAAGGAAAGGAGTAGCCTTGGGAATGAATTATGAAGCAGGTCCGGCACTGGCTCTTCTTAAGCCCGTATATCTGGATCTGATTTACCTGTCTGAAGTGGATGGCCGCAATACCATTGAAATCAGGACGGAAAATATTCTCCCGCCAATGCAGATAAGTTTTTGGATTACAACAGTATTTTCGGAGGTGGTCCTAATTCCCGGGGATGGTCCGAACTCAGCATTGTGCCGGGCATTCAGGGCAAACTCGGTCTGTTTTTTTCGGTAGGAGCATTTGATGAATTTGCCAAATCCATCGAACTCGGTATCATGGGAGAGCTTTTCATGCGTAAGGTACCTATCATGGTAGAGACACAAGCCATCAGCAATAAGCCTTATTTTGTCAACTTTTATGCTACTATTGAGTTAGGTAAGAGAGTCAATTAATCAAATAAAATTCAGGAGAGTGGTAGAATTGCCCATTGTCACAGCCGCAGAAGAGAAAAAGAAAAAGCCTGACTGGCTCAGAGTAAAATTACCTATTGGTGAGGATTACAGGAGAGTGAGGAGTCTGGTGGACGAATACAAGCTGCACACCATTTGTCAGAGCGGCAATTGTCCCAATATGGGTGAATGCTGGGGAGCAGGTACGGCTACATTCATGATACTGGGCAATGTCTGTACCCGCAGCTGTTCTTTTTGTGCCGTGAAGACCGGAAGGCCCAATGAATATGATGAGGATGAGCCACGAAGAGTAGCAGAAGCCATATTCCTCATGAAGGTAAAGCATGCTGTAATCACCTCTGTCAACAGAGACGAACTAAAGGACAGAGGGGCAGAAATCTGGTATCAGACCGTCAGAGCCGTCAAGGAGGTGAGCCCTGAAACTACCATTGAAACCCTGATACCTGACGTCAAAGCCAACTGGGATGCTCTCCATCGTATGATCAGTGCCGGTCAGGAAGTAGTATCACATAATATGGAGACCGTAGAGCGTCTTTACAGACTTGTAAGGCCTCAGGCCAGATATTCCAGATCTCTGGAGCAGATCCGCCGGACCAAAGACTATGGCAAACGCACCAAATCCGGTATCATGGTAGGGTTGGGCGAAACCAAGGAAGAAGTGTTCAGGATTATGGATGATCTTGCAGCACATGGCTGTGACGTCCTGACCATAGGCCAATACCTGCAGCCTACCAAAATGCACATCGAGGTAGCGGAATTCATACATCCCGAGACCTTTGCCATGTACAGGGAAGAAGGACTGTCACGGGGATTCAAATTTGTAGAAAGCGGACCTTTGGTACGCAGCAGCTACCATGCAGAAAGACATCTTTGATATCTGAACTATAAACTACAGGTATAGATACTGGAAGTCACCAGTCATCCTATGTTCAGTATTTCTCTTAAGTCCAACTTTTCAATGAAGGGCCGTGGATTCAGGACTTCCTTGAATTCAGATAATTGAGCAGTCCATCGTAATTCATGATATCCTCACCTTTGGCTGCAGCCTCATTTTTGGCTTTTTGCGTGATATCTATAGCCTTTTGTACATTGCCAAGTGCCAACAGCACGTTGCACCAGATACCCAGATTTTCAAAGCTGGGTTCTGCCTTGAACACTTTTTCAGAGTAATTCTCAGCATCTTCCAGAAACTTGCGGTTGTTGGAGTAATGCTGATAAATTTCCTTTATGACGGGCTTAAGCTCAGCAGGCTGCTTACTCAACTTCTTAGCCAAAGCCTGATAGGCAGCCGCATACTTGTCTGTATCACGCATGGCATGATAATATTTCATGCGGGAAGTGAGGATAAATTTCTCTGCGCCGTCTCCCAGCGTCTTTTTGGCCTTCACTTCGGTTTCTGTCAAAATCTGTTCAGTCTCAAAATCAATCGCCTTCTTCACTGCTGCCTGACAGGCTGCGGTGGCCTTATTGATATAAACTTCCTCACCGACGATTTTTATAAGCTTATCCCTGTCGTTTAGGAAGGTTTCGAATAACCGGGAATCTGCATCTGTAGTAGCTTCAAAAATGAATCGCAACCTTTGTTCCTCTGTGATGGCGGGCTTGGAATTGAGGTAGTCATTGGCGATTTTCAGGGATGGTTTGCCGGCCTGATTGAGTGCTTTCACATATCCCAGCACCAGATCATAATCCCGATCTCCGGCATCATATTTTTTGGCAAAATCCGGACTTCTGTCAACGCCCTGCATTGCCGATTTACCCAAAGCAATCAATCCATCAGCCTGTTGTGCACCTCTCACAGTCTTTATAACCTTACCGTCTCCATCAATAAAAAACAAAGTGGGATAAGCACTGACAGGATATTTGTGGCCAAATGTGATACCATCAGCTTCTTCCATATCCAATTTGAGGTTGACGAAATTCTGGTTGAAAAAATCGCCCACCTGCTGCTGGGTAAATACATTTTTGGCCATCATCTTACATGGACCGCACCACTTGGCAAAAGCATCCACAAAAAGCAGTTTGTCCTCCGCTTTGGCTTTTGCCATCGCATCCTTCCAGCTGCCTTCAAAAAACTGAATACCCTGTGCTGAAATCAGCGTGGCAAAAAAAACATTGAGCAGAAAAAATAAGGTCAATCTGAAAATTCCCTTATACATATCAAACAGAATTTTTAGGTCCGGACACAAAAATAATTATGTCCGAATTATTAAAATTAAACGGATATATAACTCAAAATCTCCGCAAAATGTTACCCGTCTGTACTCCAAAAATTATTCTGGCCAGACGATATCCTCCCCGTCTTCATCCAATTCAGGCAAAAGCTGTATTTCAATGGCTTCGCCTTCATCAAACCAGATCATAAGGCCTGCATCCTCTGATTCTATCAGCTGCATGTCGGGATTATCCTCATCCGATATGTCCTCCTCCTCTGAAATTTCCACATTTGCATCCTGCAACACCTTTTTTACCTTCTCCTTATCCATCCCGATAATGTGATGGCCGAAAAGGGTGAAAAACGGATCACTGACTGCAATAGAGACCACTCTCCAGTCAAAATCCGCATCAAAAACCTAGAAAACTCATGCGAATCATAATGCCAGGACTCCAGCGACTCATTGACATCGCCCTCCATATCCGGTACAAAATCAATGTCGTCCGGTGGACCCACCAATGACTCTACCTCATCTTTAGTCAGTCCGAATTTTAAAGTGCCGATGCCTACACCGGGTATAATAGTCTGAATTTCTTTTCTCATGGAGATAATGAAGATTTAGGTAATAAAGCGCCAAGATACGGGATTTTTCCGATGCATTAACAGATTTGTCAGGGTTTAGCTTTTGTTAATATATGAACAGGAAACCGAAAATTCTCCGGCTGAAAAAGCCCTCCCTTGAGCAATACGATGTGGTTATACAACTAAAACTATGTTAATATTTCATCCTGCTCTTGCATGACAATGAATTTTTATAATAAATTGCACATCCGTAAAACCTTTCTTTCGCATGAAGTGGATTTTAATCTGGCTTGCATTTGTAAGCATGCTACCCGCCAATGATATAAGCGGGCCGGATGCGGAATTTAAAGACTATATGATCAACCGGGTCAATGAAATCCGGAATAAGGGATGCAAATGCGGAAGGGTATATATGCAGCCTGTGGGGCCTGTAAGATGGAACGAAACCTTGTACAGGAGTGCCGAAGTACATGCTAAGGAAATGATGCAATTCAATTACTTTGCTCACTTCTCCAAAGATGGACTGGATATCGGTGACCGCTTGCAAAAAGCGGGATATAACTGGCAGGTAGCCGGCGAAAATCTGGGTGAAGGACAAAAGGATTTTGAGGAAGTGCTGCAGGACTGGCTGGAAAGCCCCTCCCATTGCAGAATGATACTACACCCGAGGGTCACAGAAATGGGGGTCGCAAAAATCGGCAAATACTGGGTACAGCACTTTGGTAAGCCAATGCCATGATTTTCATTCAAAGGTGATCATGACCTGATTTTTATCTACGCTTGACGATTTGGATACCCATACTTTGGCGACTTTTCCAGCTCCGGTCGCTTTTATGATGTTTTCCATTTTCATGGCTTCAAGACTGATGAGCTTATCCCCTTCCTCCACTTCATCACCTTCCCGTACATGCAGCTCTACCACAAGTCCGGGCATTGGTGCTTTTACCTCCTTGAGTGAGTGTTGCCTGACACTCTTGAAGCCCAGCCGGTTGATCAACAGGTCAATGGCTTCATCAATCTTAACTGTAAAATTGTATCCGGAAATATTGATGACAAATTCTTTTCTGTCGTAATCTTCGGATTTGATAATGGCCGTATGGTTTTCACCATTGTAGTGTACTCTCAGCATATTGCCGGATCGCTCCAGTATCCGCAGATTGCCCGAGAGTGCATCTGCCGGTATGGATTGAAATCCTTTGATATGTATTTGATTGAGCTCTGTCATTTTTGTATGTCTGTTTTTGATGGATATTCAGCGATTGTCCATGGGCTTTTGCTCCGCAATGCGCAATAGCATATAAGTTTCAAAAATAGTAAATATCACATATACCACCAGAAAATAGAGAATGAAATTGCCGTCAGCAGGTGCCGATTTTTTATAAAAAACGAATACCATTAAAAATGCAAGTATCATTTTGAAAAGCATGTTGCCCACGGTGGCAGAGATAAAAAGGGTTTTGTTGGGACTTCGGACGATTTTCATAAAAAAAAACACCACAGGAATGGAGCTGAGTACAAATAAAGCTATGCACCAGAATCCGAAAATCAGATAACTTTCATTATGATAAAAATTGTCCAGTAATAATAAGAAAAGCAGACTGAAGAGTACACTGAGGCCCATGGTGGCTGCAAACCTGCTCATTTTTCTGATTTTGGTCCTGTGAGCTCCATGTACAGTTTATACATAAAAGCACTGAAAAACAGCAATATCAGCAAGAGTGTGATGACCGGCTTTTGAAATCCGGCAAGTTTGTCAAGGTAAGTCCCCAAATAATATCCCACAAGTACTAAGGCAGCCAACTGAAAACCCAGACCTGAATATTTTATCCAGAGAAAAGCTTTATTTTTTACGGGATTATTTGGTTTATCCGCCACTTTACGGGCAATTAAAGGGATTTAATTGGCTGTCTTGGCTTCTTTCTGCAGCAGTGGTTTGAGTTTTTGACCTCCCATACTACAGGTGACATTGAATACTGCACCCGTCTGCACCATGAGTTTGTCTGTATTTATGTCTCCATTGACCACTGCGGATTCTTTGACGGCAAGCAATTCCTTGACATTGATATTGCCGGTAAAATGTCCTTCTATAATTGCATTGGTGCATTGCACATCTCCATCCACTCTTCCCTGTGGTCCTATGATAACCCTTCCTTTGCAATCTAATTTTCCGGTCAGCTCCCCATCAATCCGGATGTCATTGGCAGCAAAAATATTACCTTCTATTTTTGTACCTTCCACAATACTGTTACTTACATTGGAAGCAGCCTGCACGCCGTTTGATGGAGTGCTTTTATCGTTTTTATTCCCAAACATATATTTTCAATTTAATACCCAAAAATCAAATCAATACACGATATGTTCCGGGGGGATGGAAATTATGGTCTCAACGTGATTCCTGCTATCAGGTACTGACTGTAATAAATTATGAAATACCCTTAGAATCTGGGGCAATAAACCCCTCTGTTTTCAGGACCGCAGATATAATACACCAAAGAAAACTCAAATGCACCATTGGCAGCAGAAGCCTGTCTGAGACTGGATACGTTGATGTCATAACTGAATCCGATTCCAAAATTCTCATAGTTGAATCTGGAAGACAGGATGATGGCATCTGAATGAAGTGACACCGCATTTTCTCCTTTTTCAGGATTGGATCTCTGTCCCAGTCTGTACCATGTACCTACTTCCCAGGATTGGTTGGATGTTCTGGATGGCCCCATGGCAAATCTCAGGTTAGCACCACCGTTGAATGTCCGGTGCGGACCCTGTGCCATGAATACAGCAAATGGAAGTAAGGATATTTTTCTTTGAATTTCAAATTGTACTCCGGCATGAACGGTATATCTGCTGTACAGACTCACCTTGTTGCCCAGAAATGATACATCCGGAGAATTGAGATGGTGAATGGCCGCCCCGAGGTACCAGTTGGTATTATTGTCAATAACACTGAACCAAAGCAATCCTGCTGCCAGATCCGGATAGAGGAAATCCTGATCAACCCCTGCCAGCTCATCAAATCCCATAGTGGGGTCAAATCCGGTTTGTGTAATCTGGCTGGGCCAGCGCAGATCGGCAGAACTGATGCTTCTGTTGGAAAGTGCGGCATCTGCACCTATTACGAGGTATGAGGCTTTTTTTCTGTATCCTGCCATTTTTTTGGCATAGGAAAAAGACACCCTTCCCTGGGTGGTACCGAATCTGGATTCACCGGCTACATCACCCCACAGCGATCCTCCGATGCCAAAGTAGTCTTCCCGTCCTACCGGAACTTTCTGATCATAGGATACGGAATAAGTGTTATATGCATTGGCGGCCAGCACGGCAGCCCATTGGTTTCGGTAGTTGGCGATCATTCGGGTTTTACAGTTCATCACTCCGGTCATCGCAGGATTTAGATTGAGCGGTGACATATAGAATTGAGTGAAGTGAATGTCCTGAGCAGCCAAATTTAGTGAAATAAAGATCAGGCTATACAAAACAAAATACCTGGGAATACGATTCATATTCTATTTTTTAATAAAGTGAGCTTAAAAAGCCTGTATTTTTATTCTAAATGGACGGTAAATTTATACCTTATTTGGTATTCAGCAATTATTTTGCCGAAAAAATCCAAAATTTTGACTTTTCATCATAATGTCAGATATTTGACTTTTTTCGTGCCTGAAAGCGTTCTTCCAGCAGATCATCATATTCGTCCGCTGTGTGAATCAGGTGGCTGAAAAGTTTTTTCAACGTGTCTTTGTGGAGATATTGATCAAAGATCAGCAGGGATAACATTATATCCTGTTCGTTTACAGAAAAAGACAGGCCTTCTATACGATAGTTTTCTTTCAGCAGAAACTGATAGAGCTCCTTCAGATGATTGTCCGGCAAGGTGCAAAGCGTCACATCTGCTGTAATCAACCCGTTTTTCTCATAATAAGCGATTCTGATCCGAATGCTGCCTTTGCTGATCTCCCAGTTGTCCGGTCCTCTTCTCGATAATGCCACATGAAAACCGCTTTCGTCCAGCACTTCTTCGATTATCTTGGTGATACCAAAGGGCTCGTAATCTTCAATAGCTGATATCATGGTGATTTTTTTACCGCAGTGCGGACAGTAACGGATTACCGTCTGCTGAGATTCAAAAACCACATGAAGACAAGCCTGACACCTTACACCTGCCAAACCCTTGCCTTTTTCAAACTCCCGGATGGTTTTAATCAGATAGGATGCCGGAAGAGCAAAACCAATATTATTACCGTTTTCTATGATAAAGGTATTGACGCCAATAACTTTCCCGGAAGTATTTATCAGTGGTCCGCCACTATTGCCCGGATTGAGTGCTGCATCGTGTTGTATGTAAGAAATACCGGATTCGTTCTGATACATGGCAGAGACTATGCCTTGCGTAGCAGAGTATTTGAGTCCGAAAGGGTGTCCTACTGCCAGCACCTTGTCGCCGTCTCTTTGGGTGTCTGATTCCTCCAGCTCCGCAATCTGCATATCATGACCGGAAGGCGGAGCAATAAAGGCAATATCAATGCTGCTGTCCAGATACAATACAGGTACCAGCTGCTTTTCAAAACTTTTTCCGGCTACCACCACCATCCTGTTGTCCCTGACTACATGTTCGTTGGTGACTATAATGTTATGATTGTGAAGGTAAAATCCCGTGCCGGTGCTGTATGGAGTAGCAATCTGCACAATGATGTCTTCAAAAAACTTCAGTATCTCTGTGGTCTCCATACAATCAGTCTTTGAGTTGAATATCCCGAATCATAAGCAGATAGGTTTTGGCAAATGTGGTGTAGTCTGTAAAATCCAGAATTCCGGTATCCCACTGCACCTCCGGATAATCCTCTTCCAGTTCCTTTTTGATGGATTTGAGGAAGGAAAGTATATTCTTTTTGTGTGGCAATCCTGATAAGTCAAAATCCTGCTGAAATCCCAACTGCCGGAAAAAATCATTTTCCATGACCCTGTAGTAAAAGTGAAGCAGATGGGTCGTGGGTTCGGGCAATGCATAGGAAAACAGGGTAAAACCCGCAATATAACCTGCAATGGCATTGGCATAGGCTAAATGACCGTTTTCATAATACCAGTCCATTTCGTGAATCTGAGCATCAATCACTTCCCTGAGCCTTTCATGACTGCCGGGCAGGGTCACACCAAAGGTAGATTTTACTTCATAGAGCTCTTTATTGAAATCCTCCGCTGTGATATCTGCAGCTTCCCGAAGTTTTTTAAGCATCATGAGATTTTTCTGATCTACGCTGGTCAGACTTTCGTTAAAGAATATACGGTGGCACCCCTCGATACACTCCATCAGATTGCCCTCCGGCTTGATCAGATAATCTATTCTGTACACCAGATCAAGCAGCAGATAAGACATGGCTCCCGGTATCTGATGTACATTGAGCTTGCCTTGCTCCAGCTCCTGCAGTACATCAGTGACCTCGCGTTTAAAATACCGGTACTTGATTATTTTTTCTTCATCCGGTATAATACGGGTATAATGCACATTGACAGGAGTAAGAAGGCTGAATTCCGAAATCAGGATATCGTCTTTTTTATCTGCTGTGGTAGCAAGCTCCTTTAATGCCTGATAAAGTTTGTCGGGATTGCAGTCTTCGGCATAACTGTCAAAGACAATGGTGATATTATCCTCCGGGTCAAGGGCATAACGACAGAATTTTAAGTCATAATTTTCTTCAGCTAAAAGTCTGAGCCAGCCCAGTTCAGGCTCCTTTACACCGGCAATTTTTGCTTCGGCCCTGATTTTGAATGCATCAGCTCTGCCTTCGATGATTTTTGACCCCTGATAAATAGAAAATTCGATTTTGCCCGGTAAAATTCTGTAGCTGACATTGGATTTGGAAGGTTCGTTCAGAAAATCAAAGAATGCAGCAAAAGCATCCAGAAATTTTTCATTTTCAAAATACTGAACGGATTTTTCCCATGCCTCGTAGTTGGGCTCTGCCTTGTAACTATCGCTGTATCTCCCGAACTGTATTTCAGGGTCACTTTCCCGAAATTTTTTTTTAAACAGTTTTTGAAGAATACTCATTAATAGAACAGCTGATTTTTATTGTGTGTCATTGCTCAAACCTTCATTCCATTTTACAATGCAATTCAGAACAGAACTTCATATTCCGCCATCACAGCACAAAATTACCTATCACACTCCGGCACTATTTATGGGCTCCTGCTTTTCAGATCATATCGGTGGCATCATGCAAAAATATAAATTTCCTGTACTCATCAATCCTGCAGGTACAATTTATAATCCGGTATCCTTATCCTCAACACTTATCAATGCTCTGGATTCAGTCAACCCTGATGAAGACCTGTATATCAGCAGAGATGACATATGGTATCACTTCGGCTACCATTCTTCCATAGCTGCTCTGGACAAAGCAGAATTGGAAAAAAAGATAATGCAAATCCAAAATCGCACCGTGGAATTTCTTTCAAATGCAAAATATATTTTTTTGACATTGGGTACTGCTCTGTATTGGACAGACAAAAATACCGGTAAAACTGTGGCCAACTGTCATAAAATGCCTGCTGAAAGATTTCATACAGCTGAAATCAGTGTGAAGGAGGGATTCAGCGCATTGAGTCTCCTGATCGAAAGGCTAAAAGACAGATATCCTGACTTAAAAATCGTCCTTACCATTAGCCCTGTAAGACATACCCGAAGCGGTATCCTGGAGAACAGCCGCAGCAAATCACGTCTGATTCAAATGACTGATTATCTCTTGAAAAATTTTCATGACATACAGTATTTTCCGGCATATGAGTGGATGATGGATGACCTGAGGGACTATCGCTATTACGCTCAGGATATGGTCCACCCCAACGAAATGGCCATAGCATACATATGGGAAAAATTCAGGGAATGTTACTTTGAAGGGGATACCGATCGGTTGATGGGCAGGATCGCAAAAGTGGTGCAGGCAGCGGCACACAGACCGTTTAATCCGGACTCCGGGGCCTTCCGTATTTTTGCTCAAAAGAATCTGGAAGAAATAAAGTCCATCCAAAAGTCATTGTCTTTGACCCATCTGGATGAGGAGGAAAATTACTTTCTGCAGTATTCATGATTTCAGGTGTCTCTGACTAAAGTACCTGTTATTAATTGTTACTCAAAAGAGAGCCTGATTACAACACCACTTCTACCACTGATGCATCCACTTTACCACCCAGCTGAGGCCTCTGCTTTTCAATACGAACCCGTGCATGGGTGATAGAAGGAAACTCCTCTTTCAGATTGTGGAGAATCCGCACAGCCACAGTTTCCAGCAGTTTGGCAGTATTTTGCATCTCACGGGTACAGATGGTATAGATTTTTTCATAATTGACAGTATGAGTGATATCGTCTGAACTGTCAGGCAGAAAAGGCAGTGTGACCTCTGCATCTACAATGAAAAGGTTGCCACAGAGTCTCTCCTCTTCATACCAACCGTGATAAGCGTAAAACTCTGCCCTTTGAACTGAAATCAGTGTATGCATAGAAAATGATTTGGATATAAAAACAGGAAGGCTTTTTACTTGTTTTTTGCTGATAAATAAGGATGTGATATGTACCTTTGCATGCGTTTTTCACAAAAGTACTTAACCAATGAGCCACGAAATTAAAAAATCATCCAAAACCGATCAATTCGAACATCATGATTATTACCTGATGGACGAACTGCTGAGCGAAGATCATCTTTTGGCGAGGGCAGCTGTCAGGGAATGGGTAAAGCAGGAAGTAAGCCCCATTATAGAAGAATATGCAGACAAAGCAAAATGTCCTACCCACCTGTTTAAGGGTCTGGCAGATATAGGAGCATTCGGGCCCAGCATTCCAGCCGAATACGGCGGGGGAGGAATGGACGAAATAGCGTATGGGGTGATTATGCAGGAACTGGAAAGAGGCGACTCCGGCATTCGTTCGATGGCTTCCGTACAGGGCTCACTCGTGATGTACCCAATCTACAGATTTGGCAGCGAAGAGCAGAAAAGAAAATATCTGCCCAAGCTTGGATCAGGTGAATTTATCGGCTGCTTCGGACTTACCGAACCGGACTATGGCTCTAATCCCGGAGGCATGATTACCAATATCAAGGATGACGGAGACGCCTACATCCTCAATGGAGCCAAAATGTGGATTACCAATTCACCGGTAGCCGACATTGCTGTAGTATGGGCAAAGGACGAAGAGGGCAAAATCCGTGGAATGATCGTGGAAAAAGGTATGAAAGGATTTTCAGCACCTGAAATTCATGGCAAGTGGAGCTTGCGGGCCTCGATCACAGGCGAGCTGGTTTTTGAAGATGTACGGGTACCCAAGTCGCAGGTTTTACCCAATGTTGTCGGATTGAAGGGGCCTCTCAGCTGTCTGTCCAAAGCCAGATACGGCATAGCCTGGGGTGCCATCGGAGCAGCTCTGGATTGTTATGACTCTGCATTGAGATACAGCAAGGAGCGAATTCAGTTTGGCAAGCCCATCGGTCAGTTCCAGCTCACTCAAAAGAAGCTGGCAGAAATGATTACCGAGATTACCAAAGCTCAATTATTGACCTGGAGATTGGGTACATTAGCCAATAAAGGTCAGGCAACACCTGCACAGATATCTATGGCCAAAAGAAACAATGTACACATGGCGCTCGAAGTAGCCCGTGAGGCCAGGCAAATTCACGGTGGAATGGGTATCACCAATGAATACCCTGTGATGCGTCATATGATGAATCTCGAAACTGTACTGACCTATGAAGGAACTCACGACATTCACCTACTGATCACAGGAATGGACGTGACAGGCCTGAATGCTTTCGGATAATAAGAGACCGGTTATTTCATCAGCTGTAAAAACATAAAGGCCTGAGTTCATCGCTCAGGCCTTTTTCTTACAAGTACAGTTTTTGACAAAGTCAATGTTGGTTAAAATGGTTTCTGATTTTGGCAATCACTTGATTAGGACTAAGGTGATCTGCAGTGCCCAGTTCGATTTCCGTCTTACTGAAATGTTTATCCTCTCTGAGAAAATTTCTGAACTGCTCCTGTGACTGACCCGGACCAATGATATACACTGCGTCCACATCTGCTATTTTTTGAGAGAGGGCTTTAAAAAATTTCTGGCTTTCGAGATTTTTCTTATGATGTGCCACATGCTCACTGCTGCCATGCTGTCCGTGATGCGTGGATTTGACCTTCTCCACCAACTGAAACTCCCCGTCAATGCTGTAGTCGGGGGTATGAAAGAGCTCTGCATGATCTTTATCCATCCAGATACCCAGTACTTTCTTGTTTTGATATTTCATACCATGATTTCTTTGACGTAAAATTAAAAAGCTGCCCTTCCTGAAAATCTGATTCAAATCAGTACTGAAAATGACATTGGTCAGAGTGTTAGAAAATATATCTACAACTTGTAGTGACCCGATATTTACCACTCTGATAAAACCTGTCTAATCGCTGAAAGCTGTATTTTCTTGCCCGCTTTAAGACGGTCTGAAACAAGATTCAGGTTCGTATCCGGATTTTTGATTCTTTGAAGGTACAGTAAGGCATTGTGATAATCGTGCCACTCGCCGATTAATGACTGCAGATTATCGTAATGTTTTTTGTCGTGTACAGGTATATCAAACAGGGTGCTGCTGTAAATTCTTTTTTTGAGCAATTTTCTGAAGTCATGGAGTTGAGATACCGGGATTTTGTTTTTGGCAACGGATTGTATCTTTTTGTCAAGCCGGTGTACATACTGTCCGGGGCTGCATCTTATCTCCCAAAGGTCTGCCTGATTGAAAAGGTCCGTAAATGATTCCAGATTTTTTGCAAAATAAGCATGCTTTCTCCACCATTGTTTCACCAAGGCGGATTCTCTTTGGGCCAGAATGGTATGAATTTTACTCGGTGAGTCCGGACTATGCCTGCTGATTAAATCCTGAATGATATGCAGCTGACGGATGCGACCTGCCAGCTTAAATACCGGCTTGAGCCATTGGTCATAATACTCGAGATAAAGTACCTTGTTGCGCAGAATACCGGCTATTGCCCTGAATTTTTTAATTTCTACCCTCAGCTTGTGGAAAGCTTCCACCCGACCGACATCCGATACTTCATTCAGAGCAGTCAGAACATTTTCCAGCTGTTTTATTAGAAGGGACGAAACGGCTTTTTTACCTGATTTCATGACTGCCGGTATATGACTTCAGCAGTGCAATATAAGATTATTTTATAAATTCAGGTAAATCAGCCTATGACTAAAAGCACCAAATTTGATGAAGGAAGGATTTATCTGTAATTCATATATCCTCCTCTGAGGTCAATGATAGAAGTAAAGCCCAGTTCCTGCATGATTTTGGCTGCACCCTGACTTCTCGACCCACTGCGGCAATAAATATATACAGGCTTGGACTTGTCCAGTTTGGCAATCTGCTTTTTAAACTCAGGATCGTAATAATTGATGTTTACAGCCTTGTCTATGTGGCCACTGCTATATTCTTCGGGTGTCCTTACATCTACCAATTGTACTTTGCCGGAGCTGATAGCTTTTTTATACTCTTCAGCAGAAATCACCTGAATTCCTGACGCCTGCTGATCAGAAGCTGTCGTCTCTTCCAATGCAGGATTTACTGCACCGGATTTGGTAGTGGAAGCATCGTTGCATGCGGTCGTAAACAGGGGCAACAAAAGAAAAATAAGAAGTTTCATGTCTTATACTTTTTAAGGATTACAAAAATAGTTTGGTTAAAGTAAATAATATGATCAGCTGCAGGATAAAAATGACCAATCCAAACATCAGTCCTTTCTGACCGGAGACAATCAGGTCTTTGATTTTGACTTTGATACCGATAGCTATCATGGCAAAAGTCAGTAAAATCTTTCCGGTTTCAGAAGCATATTTCAAAATTTCACCGGGCATTCTGACTAAAGATACCAATACAGAAATCAGAATAAAACCCCATACATACCAGGGTAATGTAAAAAACTTCCAAACACCCTTGCCGGGTTCAGGATTTATGAAATAATTGAAAAATACCAGAGCCGGCCCCAACAAAGCTACTCTTGCCAGTTTTATAGTCAGTGCTCCTTCACCCACCGCATCAGAGATGGCATATCCTGCACCGGCCACATTGCCTACTGCATGCAGTGATCCGCCAAGTATCATGCTCATGGCTTTTTCGTCCCATCCCAGATACATCAATATCGCAGGCAATGCCACCATTCCCAAAAACCCGTACAGATTTACCACAGAGATAGCTACACCGATATCTTCCTTATTTTCTTTGATGCTGGGAGCAAGGGCAGCTATGGCACTCGAACCACAGATAGCCGTGCCAAATCCCACCAGCCAGCCTACACTTCTCGGACAATTGAAGTATCTGGCCATCCCAAGAGTAAGCAAAAGTACTGCAAAAATTATGACAAATATAATGAGCAGACTTCCCCAGCCCAGCTTGGCGATATTGGCCATATTGATACTGAATGCGAGAAAAATTATGGAGAGCTCCAGCATCTTTGCACTGCTGTAGGAGATGCCGTCATTATAGGATTTGGGGATGGTAAGGAAATTGCCCAGTATAATACCTGTAAAAAGTCCTAAAAGTATCAGATTGACAAAAGTGATGTACTTGCTCATCACCAATACTACGAGACCAATCCCAAGCACAAGTAATATTCCCTTTATTTTCGAATTGTCCATTCATTTCGGATTTCGAACCGCAAAATTACAGCTCACGCTATTAACCCACTGTAACTCTTGTTACAAACCTCTGATGCCCTATGGGAGAATCTCTTCAGTACCATAAAACCAAGCTGTTGAGTCATATCACCATGTGAGTTAATCAGATTTCTTACCACTTTTTATTTTTCAGGATCAAACTTACCGGACCGAGCAGCATCAGATACCCTGCGTAAAACGCTTCGTACAGCGGATATTTTATCAACATCTGTGGTGCGAAATACTGAAAAAAACGGGCATGACAAAAAGCCTGTAACGTCCACTTCAAAAGAAAAATAATCAGTAATACATACCAGTGAAGCAAACCATAGGATAAGATCATTGCACCTGATATATACACCATAATCATACTCACAGAAAACAGCCCCAGCCACCACCTGTATATTGGTCTGTAATATCCTGACACTGCTACATGTCTGGATTTTTGTTTCAAAAATGCTAGCCATGTGGTTTGAGGCCGGGTTGATATCCATGCTGACCTGTCTGTACAAATGCCCACAGTACAGTGAGGCGCAGCCCTTTGTATCAGCAGATCGTCATCTCCGGCCGGTATCGAAAAATATCTATCATCCGCATATACCGTAAAAATCTCCTTCCGGTATAGCAGATTTCTTCCTACACCCATGTAAGCATGTCCGGATAAGGCAAAGGAAAAATATTGCAGCGCCGTCAATACAGTTTCAAATGCGGAAAATCGGGAAACAAGGCGGGTGCCCTCTGTCATAGGACTGTATCCCAGTACGATATCTGCATTTTGTCGACGGCAGGCTGTAAACATTTTTGAAAGCCACTCCTGCGAATCCGGAATACAGTCGGCATCCGTCAGCGCCACCCAATCATATCTGGCATGCGCTATGCCTTCTTTTAATGCATATTTCTTGCCTGGTCTGTCCACTTTGGCAGATAGTGTTTTCAGGCGGAAATCATGTATTTGCTGCAGCAGCTCCGGACCCTGATCAGTACTGAAATCATTGACAGCAATCACTTCAAACTCCGGGTAATTCTGATTTAAAACCGACTGCACGGTCTGTACAATCCAGGCGCCTGCATTTTTGTAGCAGATGATTACTGATACTCCGGGTAATTGCAGCTTTTCTTCCGGGATGCCATATGAAAAGCCGGCATGGTATCGGTAAAAAAACCCCCAGTATCCCAGATGAATGGCAAGAAAAATTAAAAACAGGATAATGGCAAGCCCGCTCATAAATGGTCAATTTTTTTCAGCCATAGGATCTCTACCACACAAAAACATTGGGTGCTACGATTGAATATCGGGAAGTTAACTGTCACACCCTCCTTTAATTTTTCTCCAGCCTGCCGGCAAATAAAATCAATGCATTCATTTCGCTGATTTCGATATCCGGCCAGTTCCCGGTTGCATACATACTGTACACCACCATCTTTATCCGGGCATCTGTATCAGAAAAATCCAGTATCAGGGGATCTACTGTATCTTCCTTCAAAGGATAGGGCAATCTGTTGCGTATGTCCATTTCTTTGAGCAGTTTCTGACCTTCATAAATCTGAATTCCATGTTTGAATAATCGGGCATGCAGACCCGGAGGTTCTTTATCCCATGTATTCAATACCGGCAGTAACTCGTCAAATCCCTGAAGTCCTATGGAGCTTTTTACCGTTGAAGAAAAATTGTAATAGTTATCTCTTCCGGGCATAAAGGTACTTGACTGTATTCCTGTTTTTTGCAAAAAATCATCTACATGAAAAAAGGAGTCCCTGGGTGGAAGTAATCCGTTTTTGTCATAAGGCCTTAAAAAATCCAGTTTATTTTTCGCATGCTGCTGGAGCAGGATGGATGCCACCGTGCCAAGACTGTCCTCCCATATAATTTTCTCAGACGACATCAATTCCTCATTTTTAATTATGGATTTTTCCTTCAACAGGCTAATCAGTTTTTTTTGCTGACTCCTGTCGGGTACTTTACAGACCGAAAACGGACCCGACATAAAGCCAATTAAAATAGCGACCGAAATACTGAGTGGAATAAATATATGGGTGTATTTCTTTACCATTTCCCTGATGGCAATCACCACAAAAAGCCAGCTGAATATCAATGCCTTGAGGTAACTCCCGTCTGTTACACCGCTTTCATTGATTTCTTTATAAACCGTAAAAAATAAAAACAGAACTAACGGGAATGACAGTATGAGGTACCACTTTTTATAAAATATGCTCACTTTGTTGTGAATGCCATCATCAAATGCGTGGAGAAACAGATAAGTGAGAATCCCCACTGCAAAATACCAGATGATCAGTTCGCTCACCCAGTATTCAGTGCTATGTCCGGTCATCCACAGTTTGACGATGTATGCGTACACAATGAGTCCGTAAATGAGCGTGATAGGAATCAGGGCATATTTTACCAGAATGACAAAAAGGGACTTGGGTTGAAAATTGATTACCCGGGTATATTCATTGGGAAATGAAGATAAAAAGTAAAAACTGTGGAGCACTCCGGCAGAAACGATAAATAAACGCAGGTAGGAGAAAATCCCCACATTCACCCCAAAGAGCTTATCTAAGGCCAGCAGGGCAAGGGATGCGGCTGCATACCATATCAGACTGTAAAATGCCGCTTTCAACCACATACCCAACACTTCGATATTGTAATGCAGAAAATAACGGTCATTGTAATTTTTTAAATAGGGCAGATAAGACACCGAAAAATGCAACATCCCTGCCAGCCCGGATACGAAAAACCAGATACAGGAATAGCTGTGTAAATCAACAGGCATGAAGCCGTATAATATAGCTGAAGCTCCCACCACCATGCCGACAGCAGGTACATACCATTTATCCGGCCATCCGTTTACCTCTCTCAATATCTGAAGATTGATACACCACAAAAACAATACATATCCCGTCAAAGGCAAACGTGGCTCGGTCAACCACCCTGCCTCACCATGCCTGCCTGACTGGTACACCAGTATCCACGTGGTGAGAATGGCAAAAAGCATGGCTAAGGGAAATCTCCGGAATACGACTCCGGTGGATTCAGCCAGTTTTTCAAAATTCAGCAGTGATTTCATGTTTTGGTGGATTTAAGAAATGGTAAATCGTATGTACTTAATGGTTTTGCCTGCCTGAAGATGCACTTTCTCGTAATAGGTTTTGAAGCCTAATTCCTCATATGGCAATGAATGGGCATAGATATCTTCATTGTGGTAAATTATTTTTGATCCTTCCAGACCGGATAACGTATCCAGCGTGAATTGATATAGGGTGGGATCATCGGTTTTGAGATGCAGGACTCCGCCTTTGATCAGAAAGTTGCGGTACGAATTCAGAAACCTGGCTGAAGTCAGTCTTTTGTTCTCCTTGCTCTCTCTGAGAAAAGGGTCCGGAAAAGTGATCCATATTTCAGAAACTTCGTCCTTGGCAAAAAAATACCCCAGTTGCTCGATACGGGTGCGAAGAAAGGCTGCATTGTTCAGGCCCTCATCCAAAGCCTGCTGTGCTCCTTTCCAGATTCTGGCTCCTTTGATATCCACACCGATGAAGTTTTTGTCCGGATAATGCCTTGCAAGTGCTACGGTATATTCTCCACGTCCGCATGCCAGTTCAAGGATTATGGGATTTGAATTTTTAAAGTGTGTGTCCGCCCAATGACCTTTTAGATCAGCTTTTTCTTCATTGTTCCTGTATAAAGCAGGGTGTTTGGGATCAAAATTCTCATACACATTGGGAAAATCATGCAGCTCAGCAAACTTCTTCAATTTATTCTTTTTACCCATAAATCCTACAATATATGGACAAAAGTACCATTTTATGAGCCAACACCGAAGAAAATATCCCGGTGGATATGCGAAAAAGGGACTTCGGACGTTTCCTGATATGTTTTTATATCTTTGCGCAAATTTTTTTAAAAGTCATCTATGCGGTATATATTCAGTATTTTTATCCTCACCCTGCTATTCATTGATCTTTCTGCCCAGAGTTTTGGTATCAGAGCCGGACTGAATTATTCCAAACTCAGCGGCCCTACCGATTCGAATGGCAGTGTGACGGAAAAATTCGGACTGACCAATGGTTTTCATTTCGGCATCAACTATGCCTACCAGATGGATGATGACTTTGCGGTGAAAGCTGAATTGCTTTATAATCAGATGGGTACAAACTATAGTTATAACGGAGCCTCCTATTACAAGATACCTTTTGGCACCAGCTTCGTGTACGAAAAAGGACTTACCGACATGACCCTGAAAGTATCCAATGCCTACATCACCATTCCAGTGATGATACAGTACCAGCTATCCAAAAAAATCGAACTGAATGCAGGAATCTACGGCAGTGTGCTTATTGCACCGAGAGGCAGCGGAACTATTTTTTTTGAATCAACCGAGCATCCCACCGAAGTATTTTTCAAGCAGTCACTCGTACACAATTATTACAGTGACAATGCCCGTGGTACTGCAAGCATTGCTCCCGGACCCGCCATCATCATCAATGGCAACGTGGTACAGCTGGCCAAAGATGCCGGGGCCTATTACAACTTTAACGAATCCGAAAAAAACGGAAACACTTACAATTCCATTGATTTTGGATTGACGGGTGGTGTTTCCTATTTCATCAATAAGGGATTTTATATCGGTTTTCGATATGATTACGGACTGACAGATGTGACCAACAATGCTATGAATCCATCCAGACGGGATTTTGATGAGACCAACGATGCCATGATATTCAAAAATCAGTTACACAGACATATAGGGCTGCAGGCATCCTTTGGATTCAGATTCTGATTATCAGAGTTTTATTTTTTTCAGGCGGTCGAGATCCCTTTTACTGTCTCTTTCCTTGATAGTTTCTCTTTTGTCATAAGCCTTTTTGCCCTGTGCCAGTGCAATTTCCAGCTTGGCAAATCCTCTGTCCGAAAAATATAATCTGTAAGGCACTATGGTCAATCCTTTTTCAGTGACCCTTCTTTCCAGTTTTTTCAGTTCGGATTTGTGCAGCAGCAGTCTTCTGTCTCTTCTGGCATCGTGATTGTAAATGGTACCGTGGTCATACTCTGCAATAAACATGTTTTTTACCATCAGATTCCCCTTGTCAAAGATGCAGTAGGCATCATTCAGATTTGCAAGTCCCTGTCGGAGGGCTTTCACCTCTGTGCCTGTCAATACCAGACCCGCTTCATATTGCTGTATGAACTGATATTCGAATTTTGCCTTGCGGTTTACAATCTCCTTGGTGACAGTTTTTGCCTTCATCCCTTTAAAAATGGATGCAAAGATAACAGAAAAACCCATTGCCTGAAATCTAAAATTTCCGGGAGAGGCTACCTCTTACCACTGCCATTGTATGGAATAATCTGCCGGATAGACACCCGGCCGTACTTTGGACGGATTATCAGGTGCTGTGCTCTGTGATCCACTGAATGATTGCACCGGCTATTTGCTGCTTGCCTTCCTCCCTGAACAGCTCATGATACCATCCCTCATACAACAGCAGTTTTTTATCCGCACTATTGCAATGCTGATAAAACATTTTGCTGCCTTCCACATCAGCCAGCCGATCAGCCGTACCATGCAGCAGCAAAATCGGGTGTACGAATGCCGGTGCCTGCATCTGCACTTTTTTCATAGCCATAAGCATTTCATGACCCATTCTCGCTTTGGTACCTCCGTGGTATACCATTGGGTCATGGAGATAATCATCCACCACCACCTTATCTCTCGACAGTGCACGGGCATCCAGTTTAATGGTGGGTAGCCATGGAGCCACCTTTGACATAAAGCCGGATATTTTTCTCAGAAAAGGCGAAATGTGTTCTGAAATTTTCAGTGCTCCTGAGGTGGAAATCATTCCCCTGATACGGGTATCCTGTGACTTTATCAGATACAAAATCCCGATCAATGCGCCCATACTCTGCCCCATCAGAAATACAGGACCGCTTTCTATGCGGGCATGTGCGATAAACTTTTCCAGATCCTCAAGATACAGATCAAAACTATTGACATAGGCCCTCACTCCTTCAGACCTGCCAAATCCTCTCTGGTCATAGGTCAGGAAATCTATGCCTCTTTCATTGAATTGTTGTGCCAGCCAGTCATATCTGCCGCTGTGTTCCGTATATCCGTGTATGAATAATATGGTGGCAGCCGGATTGGCTGTTTTGTGATACAAAGTATATAATCGGAGTCCGTCCTTTGTGGTAAAAAAATCATTCATCATATTTATCTGTTTTTAAAATCTTCCATCAATACCTGCAGAAAAGCCTTCATGTTGTTTGACTGGTTTTCGCAGTTTCCCTCCCGGATTATGTCCTTATGCAGATCCAGAGAATAAACCTCTGTACAGCTTTCTGTAATCCACCCCACTCCATTATTGAAGGCATAATATATCCCGGGATGGCTCTTTGGTGCAAAGATGTCATGACTGAATCTGAAACCGGATGTTTCCCGGTTCATATTTTTTGCCAGAGTATAGGCAATATCATGTTGGGCAATCTTTTTATACTGAATGGTGTGTTTTTGAATGACACCTCCTGTGAACAATAGAGGAATTCTGAATTTTTCGGGACTATGGTTCTGAAGATTTCCAGGGTATCTTGCTCCGTGATCTGCCACGATGCAAATCAGCAGATTATCCCAGTAATGTGTTTTTTCCAGACTGTCAATCAGCCTGACCAATGATTCGTCAGTATATCTTACCGAATTGTAAAAGAGGGCTTCCTCACCGGTTTCCTTCCAGTATGGAGGCACCGGTATATCATAGGGTGGATGGCTGCTCAGTGTGAGTAAGGCAGTAATAAACGGTCGCTTAAGATGGGGCAGGTCCATCAGGAATTTTTCAAACAGTACATGATCATGAACACCCCATTTTGCATTGAAATCCTCTGCAGAAAAAGCATCCTTATCCAGAATGTGTTGAAATCCTGTGCAATACAGATAGGATTCCATACCGGCAAAATCCGCATCCCCTCCATAATAGAAATAAGAATTATAATCCGGAGATGAATCCAGCAGGGAAGGGAGTTTTTCGCATTTTTCATGCATAGTCATAACAGAGTTTTTGGGTTGCGCAGGATAAGCACTGAATATACTCACAATACCTTTGTCAGTACGGTCTCCGGAGGCGAAGGTGTTGGGGTAAAACAATGATTTTCTTACAAGCTTATTAAGGCCCGGAGTCACAAAGCTCCCCTTGTACCGGAAATCAATGAGTCCTCCGGAAAAACTCTCCAGGATGATAAAAAGGATATCGGGGTTTTTATTTTTAAAGATAAATTCAGAAGTCTCATCGGCTTTGCCGGATAATCTGTCAAAAGTGGCCAAAGCCTCACTGTCTTCAAAAAAATGGTAACTGTCGGTAATTTTATCATTTTCAATGGTGGTGTACATCAGATTCCACAAAGGATTGACAGCTACATGATTGAGATACATTTTTTCTGAAAAATAGACCGTGCCCGGTCGCATGGTGGACAAGCCCAGACCGCCCCGAATCGGAATAATCATCAAGGCAAGGACTATTACCAATACCGGTAACTGCCCTGGTCCGGGCATTATAAAATGCCTGAAAAGCTTCCTGAACATCAACCAGCCCGTAATAAACAGTATCAGCATGTTGGCAAGAAATTTCAAAGCGGTGTGAAAGTGTATAAAATTCCTGACCTCTCCGGGATGACTGATATATCTGAAAATGGTATCATCCAGCGGAAAACCCCAATCTTTATACAAAACATTGTTTACCGCATGCGCTATGCAGGCTATACAAAGGAGTATCATATTCCATCCCGCAATAATTCTGACACCATTACGACTGCTCAACATTGATGTCATGAGCAGTAAAATCAGGAAAAATGTAAAATATCCGGTCAAAGAAAGATCAATATAAGCCCCATACCAGAATGCAGCAGAAATCTGACGGGAGGAATAGTCCGCTGTAAAGTGATAATTAGATACAACAAACAGCAATCTTGCCAAAAAAAGCCAACCCATCCATATGCACAGATATAATGCAATCCGGATAATTGTCAACTTAATTTTTGTAAGATATTCCAAGGTGTTTTGGAATGGATTTTGGTTTTGTTTGAGGTTGGTATGAAAAGAAAAAGCGATTGCCAAAAAAAATGACAACCGCTTTTTGGATAAAAATTACAGATTATGCAAACATGCTTTCTTTACCGAATTTTTTGGCAAGTAATGCATAAAACAATACTCTGTATTTGTTTCTGTTGGAAGATCCCATTTTGTCCACTGTGTCTGCAATGGCAGCATCCAGCTCAGGACCGTCTGCCAATCCCAGTTTTTTGATCAGAAAGTTGTTTTTTACTCTATCCAGCTCCTCTTTATCCGAACTTGACACCAACTCTGCATCTGCCAGATAGATAGATGGGCCCAGGCTTTTGGCAACCCCGTGAATCAGGCTTTCACTCAATCCAAGATTCAGATCAGCATTGCTTTTTTTGAAAACCTCCATTTTTTCATCAAATTTGCTCATAGTGCTTGTTTTTAGAAGTAATTTAAGAATGAATTAATATTTGAAATCGTTTTTTCAGCCTGCTTTATTGCTGCTTCTGAATGCAAAAGCATTATTCATGGTCCGGGGTTTGTGCAGATGCTTGGAAAGAAGTGGGTTTATTCCTTGATTTTGTGACTATTGCAAGATTTTGTGGAACAAATCCTTTTGAAAAATAACTCCTTTTCAATAATCCATTGCAATGATATAACATTTTACGGATACACCAAAATTATAAAGCAACATATTGAAAATCACGGTTGAACATACTGATATCAAACTGATTTTCTAAAATTCCAATCAGAGCCGTTGCCCCCGGATGAATACATCTTTAATGTGACCGGATCCGAAGTAATACACCATCTTTTCCAGCGTAATACCGGGTTTGGTGACTGTAAGATTGGCTTTTTTGCCGGGAGTGATACTGCCTGCATGCTCCTGTAATTCCATAGCGCAGGCACCATTGATGGTCACGGCATTGAACGCTTCCGTAGGGGTAAGCCGCATATTGTTGCAGGCAATGGACATAAGTAGCGGTATGTTGCCTGATGGACTGGAGCCGGGATTAAAATCGGAGGCTATGGCTACACCGAGACCCTGATCTATCATCTGCCTTGCCGGTGCATAGGGTATTCTGAGAAAAAAGGATACCGAAGGTAGTACTGTCGGGATAGTGGATGCATTTTTCAAGGCATCAATTTCCTCCTGGGTGGTGCATTCAAGATGATCCACAGAGATGGCATGATTCCGGATCCCGGCCTGAACACCTCCCGAAACCGCCAGCTCATTGGCATGGATCTTGGGTTTGAGGCCATATTTCCAGCCTGCTTCGAGTATTTTGTCCGTTTCTTCGGGCGTAAAAAATCCTTTATCACAAAATACATCACAATAATCCGCCAGCTTTTCTGCTGCCACAGCAGGTATCATCTCCTCAATGAGCAGTCTGAGGTAGCCCTCCCTGTCGTTTTTATATTCAGCAGGAATCGCATGTGCACCAAGGAAGGTGGATTTTATCATCACCCCGGAGGCTGATTTAAGTCTCTGAATCACCCGGAGCATTTTGAGCTCACTCTCCAGAGTCAGGCCATATCCACTTTTGATTTCTATGGCGCCCGTGCCCGTCTGCATTACTTCATGTAGTCTCCGGAGAGCACTTTCGTACAATTGGTCTTCCGGCATTTCTCTTAATCTGGCAGCTGAATTCAGGATGCCTCCCCCGGCAGCTGCTATTTCTTCATAACTTTTACCACGTATTCTGTCTACAAATTCGCCCTCTCTGCCGGCAGCAAATACAATATGTGTATGACTGTCGCACCATGCCGGCATGACACATCCTCCTTGTGCAGAATATTCCACATCTGCATTCACAGGCATATTTTCCCTGCTTCCATAATCCAGGATTTGATCATTATCTACAAGCAACCACGCATCCCGGAGGGTTTCCGTATAATCCATATCCTTAGCTTTCAGAAAATGCGGATTGTTTCGGCTTGCGCCATAAAGCGTATGTATGTCTTTAATCAGTATCCTGGAAGTCATATTGAGATTTATCAGAACCGCAAAAGTACGCAGAATTGAGCTCTGTTGTGGTTTAAAGAATATCCGGCATGATAAAATAGGGTTAATTTGAATCAATTATAAAAGCACAATTGCTGAGAAACTAAGGATATTTAATACCCGGATCCACTTTTATGACCACCTTTATATCCGGTAATATTTTTAATCAAAGCCGGCAGCGTTTTATATAAATAGTCTCTCTTTATCTATATCAGCCCGGATTTTTCGGGAAAAAATGATAAATTTGTGATTACTTTACTTGCAAACTGTCCATTTTCTTACCAATAAATACATTGAAATGAATCATTTGAACCAAATATTTCGTCCTACATTCAGCTGGTTGATTGCTGCAATTTTAATAATAGGAACAGTGCCTTCTATGTCAGCCCAAAATCAGAATTGTGCCGATGTGGACTTCAATTACGAAATTTTCGGCAACACCGTAAGGCTTACCGGAACGAGCAAGGATAATATCCTGCAATGGTACTGGAGTTTTGGCAACGGCACTTCTGCTACAGGCCAGACAGCTACCATCAGCTATGACAAAAACGGAGTGTATGAAATTTGTCTCAAAGTTTTGGCCGTAAGCCCTATTGCCACATCCAATGCAGGATGCACGGGGTTGATATGCAAAAAAATCACCATAGGCAATATCACCACCACTAATGATGATTGCGGTCTGGAAGCTGATTTTGAGATACAGGTAGCAGGCAATGATATCAGACTGACCGGAAAAAGCAATGACCCCAATGCCACTTACCTGTGGTATATATCCAGTCAGAACGTCCAGAAAACAGGGAGACAGGTAAGTTTTACCACAGACAAACCCGGGGTATATGAGGTGTGCATGATAGTGGTGAATGGAGCAGAGACCTGTAAGGTAAGACTATGTAAGAAAGTCCAGATAGGGCAGAATTGTACCCTCGAAGCAGATTTTTCCTTCGAACTGTTGGACGGAGTTTTCCGGTTTACGGCCAAATCCAATCTGCTCAGCCCGACTGCAGCAGGTTTTGAATACTTCTGGGAATTCGGGGATGGCAACACTTCTTCCGGTATAGCCGTAAAACATATTTATACCAATGACGGCATCTACAATGTATGTCTGACTGTAAGGGATACAAGGACAGGCTGTACTACAAGAATCTGCAAGACCGTCAACTCAGATGGAAACTGCGACCTCAAGGCAGATTTCAAAACCCTTTCAAGTCTGAATGGTATTAATTTTACCGGAAGATCCAACAGCGAAAATGCCAAATATTACTGGGACTTCGGAAACGGCAGCCGGGGAGAAGGACAAAATGTAAGGACAAAATATGAAACTCCCGGAGTTTATACCGTATGCCTCACTGTGGTGGATGAAGTAAAGAAATGTAAGGTACAGGTGTGTAAAAGAGTGCTTGTGGGCCGAACTCTGGGGCCTACAGTGACCAATACAGACAACCCGGCCATCCGCATTTTCCCCAACCCTGTCAATGACATCGTCAATATTCAGTCCAACGGTCTTAAGATTCAGCAGATTATTATTTTTAATGCCCAACAGGTGCCCGTAATGCAAAGGTCAGCCAATGATGGATTAGTCACGCTTGATGTTTCTGCACTGCCTACCGGGATTTATCTGGTGCATGCAGTACTCGAGGATGGAACGGTACTGAGTGCGAGATTCTATAAAAACTGATGGTTTACAAAACAAAAAACCCATCTCCGTAGATGGGTTTTTTGTTTATAAAATCTTTTTAGGCACAATCCTTCTGGTCAGGGTTTTTATTCGCTTACCTACGGATACCTGACTGTCAGGGTTAAAATCACGGGTTGTTTCCCAGCAGTTGTCAGGAGAAAATTCCTCTTCCATGATTTTCATGACTCCCCGGGCAATATTTTCAGAATGCACCACTACAAAGCACTCAGTATTCAGATGTGCACTCCTCGGGTCAAGATTAAAAGTACCCACAGCGGTAATCCTGCCGTCGATTACCATGGTCTTGGCATGCAATCCGAATACAGGTGTAAATTCAGGATTTCCGGTCAAAGCTCCCGTCATAATTTTTTTGCGTATGGCAGCATCCGGTTTGTATTCAAAAATCCTGACCCCTGTAGCCAGAAGGGCTTTTCTGTCTCGCTGATATCCCGAAAAAGCCTCGGTATTATCGGTGGATTCCAGACTATTGGTCATTATCCTGATTTTTACCCCTTCCTTCGTTTTGGATTGGAAAAGCTCACGTACTTCCTTTGTGGTAATCAGATAAGGTGACTGTATATCTATGCTTTGCTTTGCATCACGTACCATTTGCATCAGATATTCGGTGGTCCTGCCGCTGCCTGACCAGCTTTCAGGTGTTTTATTTTTCGCAGGGTCATCGGCAATGTACTCAACACTATCCGTCCATACTATACCTCCTGATACTTGAAGAGCATGGAAAGCAGTCGGAAGATTGCGTATCTTTTCTCGTACCTGCGGCCAGTAATTGGAAGAATCACAGGCATATTGATGCAATTTTTCATATCTGTCCGGGCCAGATAAGGCAAGTCTGTCCGGTTTGACTAATGAGGCTACCGGTATTGAAAGCGGGTGATTCCAGTACAGCTCAAATGAGTTTTTCATATCTCTCACCGTTTTGCCAAGGACCAAAATATCTCTGTCCCTGAAATTATAATCATGATCATAATCAAAGTATTCATCGGCAATATTCCGCCCGCCAGTGATGGCTATCAGATCATCAGCGATAAAGCACTTGTTGTGCATCCTTCGGTTGATACCCTTAAAATCAGTCAGTACCTTACCGATTTTTCCGGCCAGATTTTTTCCGATGTTTATATTGGGATTAAAAATTTTGATTTCAATATTTTCATGGGCATCCAAAGTGGCAATATCCTCTTCCTCTGCCTCTACCATGATATCATCCACAATTATCCGGACTTTTACTCCCCTGTCAGCAGCCCTCACCAGATAGTCACAGGCTATCAGCCCGATATTATCCACTGAAAAAATGAAATACTGTATATCTATACTTTTCTCCGCATGATCAGTTAGCCATGCTCTTGCAATCATGGAAATATCTCCTTCCTCAAGGACATAGACACCTGTTTTTTCACTGGAATAAGATTCCGCAAAGCCGAGTTCACCGGCAATTGTAAGACTGTCTCTTTGGTTTTTTCCTGCACAGAAATCCCGGTTGTGCAAAGGTGTATCCTTGTGTTTACAGCCTTGTGTCAATACCACAAACAGCAGAATGATCGGTATGTATCTTTTTTTCATAAAACTGTACCGGCAGAGAATAAAAAATGAGGGAGGAATTTCATGTCAGTAGATATATCCGGCAAAGATAGCCTTATATTCTTTACATCGGATGAATAGTGGGATTGCCGGCTTAGTGTTGTTAAAAATGCATTCAACAAAGCTAAAGACAATGATTTAAAAAGCGATTATTAA
Organism: Saprospiraceae bacterium; assembly: GCA_016716335.1. GTDB lineage: Bacteria > Bacteroidota > Bacteroidia > Chitinophagales > Saprospiraceae > OLB9. The sequence continues at coordinate 80,582 of JADJWN010000009.1, forward strand.
AAATTTAACTCCGAGTATAATTTTTTTGATGTTTTCCATGCTGCATTCCAAAAATGGCATTAATTTTATGCTCTATTATTAAGCCACGACGCTCACGGAATATGAATAAAAGAATAAAAAAGGCTGCCGTCATCGGTTCAGGTGTGATGGGCTCAGGGATAGCGTGTCATCTTGCCAATGCCGGCCTGCAGGTACTCATGCTCGATATAGTGCCCTTCGACTTGTCTGATAAGGAAAAAACAGATAAAAATGCCCGGAACAGAATTGTAAACACAGCCTTGTCCAATGCTTTAAAATCCAAACCTGCTCCTCTGTATGATGTGAAGTTTGCCGATCGTATCAGTACCGGCAATTTTGAAGATGACTTTCCGGCCATCCGGGATTGTGATTGGGTTATAGAAGTAGTAGTGGAAAGACTGGATATCAAGCAACAGATTCTGGAAAAGGTGGACAAATTCAGAAAACCGGGCTCCTTAGTCACTACCAACACTTCGGGCATTCCCATTCATCAGCTGGCAGAAGGCAGATCAGAAGATTTCAGCAAGCATTTCTGTGGTACTCATTTTTTCAATCCTGCCAGATATATGGCATTGCTGGAGATTATTCCACATGTAGGTACTGACCCGGATATTGTACATTTCTGGATGCAGTATGGAGCAGACTATCTGGGAAAAAAGACAGTACTCTGCAAAGATACTCCCGCATTTATCGCCAACAGAATCGGCTTTTTTACAGGCAACAAGGTGGGAGAGCTCACCCTTAAATATCAACTGAGTATCGAAGAAGTAGATAAAATCACCGGTGAAACTATAGGGTGGCCGAATACCGGCAGTTACAGGCTCCTCGATCTGGTAGGACTGGATACTTCCGTAAAAGTGACCAAAGGTGTCATTGCCAACTGTCCTGAGGATGAATATGTACAGAAAATCAAAGACCTGCCGATACCCAAAGCTACCCAGTTTCTGCTCGACAATCAATTTCTGGGCGATAAGTCCGGGCAGGGATTTTACAAAAAAACCGACCAGAGAGATGAAAAAGGCAACAGGATAATCCTTGCGCTGGACCTGAATACTCTGGAGTATAAACCTGCTGCCAAACCCATGATTCCAGTGGTGGGAATCGCCAAAAAAGTGGAAATCATGGACAAGAGGCTCAGGGATATGATGGCTTCTGATGAAAAAAGCGGATGGTTTGTCAGAGATTTGTTTGCGGGATTATTTGCCTACATTGCCAATCGGGTGCCTGAAATCAGCGATAACATCTATAGTCTGGATGATGCCATGAAAGCAGGATATGCCTGGAGTTACGGTCCCTTCGAATACTGGGATATGTACGGGGTAGAAGCCGCAGTACAACTGGCCGAAAGCCTCGGAGAATCAATACCTCTGTGGATAAGGAAATGCTGGCCTCAGGATTCCGGACATTTTACACTGTGGAAAACGGTCAGAAAAATACTATGACCTGCACAGCAAATCCTACAAAAGCATACCCGGCACAGAAAAACTCATACATCTCGACAATTTCAGAAAAAACTCCCCTGTATATAAAAATACCAGATGCATCCTGCATGATATAGGAGACGGAGTGTTGTGCTTTGAATTTACCACCAAGTCCAATGCCATAGGAGAAGGTATAGGGATGGGCATGATGGAGGCTCTGCAGATTGCTCAAAACGGGGATTGGGCTGGAATAGTCATCGGTAACAATGCTAAAAACTTCTCTGTGGGGGCCAATCTCATGGGTGTGGCTATGGTGGCCATGCAGAAGGATTTCAAAAAGCTGGAAGAAATGGTGAATGGCTTTCAGCAGATCAATATGGCCATGAGATATGCTCCGGTACCTGTCGTCACTGCCACGCAGGGATATGTATTCGGCGGAGGTTGCGAAATGCTCATGCATACGGATGCAGCAGTATGTCACGCTGAGTCTTATATTGGCCTGGTAGAGGTAGGTGTGGGATTGATACCGGGAGGAGGAGGCACCAAAGAATTTGCTAAAAGAGCTTCTGATTCCTTTTTTGACGGTGACGTACAGATCCCCACTCTGGTAGAAAAACTGAAAGTGATAGCCACTGCAACGGTTGCTACCTCAGCCTATGAGGCTTACAATCACGGGTATCTGCTCAAAGACAGGGACAGCGTAGAGATCAATCTGTCCAAACTGCTTTCGACGGCCAAGGAAAAAGTACTCGAACTGGCCAAACATTATACTACTCCGATACCCAAACCAGTCACTGTGCTGGGTCGGGGAGGATTAGGCACACTTTACACTGCCATCAATGAATTTTACCTCGGCAAATACATGAGTGAATATGATGTAGAGATAGCCCGTAAAATCGCCTATGTACTCTGTGGCGGAGACCTCACCGGGCAGCAGACAGTATCAGAACAGTATCTGCTGGATATAGAAAGAGAAGCTTTCCTGCAACTTCTGGGCAATCAGAAGACGCTGGACAGAATTCAGTATTTATTGATGAACAACAAACCACTCCGCAATTAATTCATTACACCAAATTAACCCGTAAATTCATGGAAGCATATATAGTAAAAGGATACAGATCAGCTGTCGGCAAAGCCAAAAAAGGTGGTTTTAAAAATTACCGTTCGGATGATCTGGCAGTAGATATACTCACCCATCTGGTCAGTCAGATACCGGGATTAGATCCAAAGGAGGTAGATGATGTAATCGTAGGATGTGCCAATCCTGAAGGCGAACAGGGACTTCAGGTCGGCAGGCTGATTGCAGCCCGTGCTTTGGGTCAGGAAGTACCCGGTATTACCATCAACCGGTATTGTGCATCCGGTCTTGAAGCCATTGCTATGGCTACTGCCAAAATCAGGGCAGGCATGGGTCATTGCTTTATAGCAGGCGGCACGGAGAGTATGTCACTCTTGCCTATGACCGGCTACAAGCTTGCTCCGAGCTACAAAGCCAGCTTAGACAATATCAATTATCACGTCAGCATGGGTCATACTGCTGAGGCAGTGGCTGAAAAATATCAAATAAGCCGGGAGCAGTCAGATGCTTTTTCTGTAAGATCGCATGCACTTGCAGCCGCTGCCATCAGTGCAGGTAAATTCAAAGATGAAATTGTGCCCGTCACGGTTACGGAGATATATGTCGAGAATGATAAAAGAGTGGAAAAATCCTACGTAGTAGATACAGACGAAGGTGTGAGAGCCGATACCACAATGGAAGCATTGGCAAGGCTTAAACCTGCTTTCAAACTGAATGGAGTCGTCACCGCCGGAAATGCCTCACAGACCTCTGACGGAGCTGCTTTTGTAGTAGTGATGAGTGAAGAAATGGTCAAAAGACTGAATCTGAAACCTGAAGCAAGATTGGTATCCTGCTCGGTAGGTGGAGTGGATCCGCTATATATGGGAATAGGTCCTGTGGTCTCTATACCCAAAGCATTGAGTCAGGCAGGAATGAAACTCGATGATATACAGCTGATAGAACTCAATGAAGCCTTTGCTCCACAGGCACTTGCCGTAATACAGGAGGCAGGTCTCAATCCGGATATTGTCAATGTCAACGGAGGAGCAATTGCCCTGGGCCATCCGCTGGGATGTACCGGTGCCAAACTTACCATTCAGATCATAAACGAGCTAAAAAGAAGAAAGCAGAAATACGGAATGGTCACCGCCTGTGTCGGAGGTGGGCAGGGTATCGCAGGTATCATTGAGGTATTATAGGATTTACACTTCAGTCAGCCTACCGGGATTTTAATCCTTTTGGACAGTTCAGCCGGAATATTTTATTGTTTCAATTCTTATTTAAGAATGGCATGAAGAAGTGTGCCCACTTCTGATTGGCTTTACAATAATGACCCGTATCGGGATTTTTAACCTAACCCTATGGTTTGAATCCGGAAGTATGGCAGAATCAAACAATGGGCAAGTACAGGCTATATCCCGGATATAACCAGATACATCCCATACAGTACCGTCATTTCCTCGTCTGCGACTACTTTATCTCTCTGATTTTTATATTTCTGTACCACACCTTATCACCGTGATCCTGCAGGGCTATATGTCCCTTCCTTGCTAATCCGAAGCCGGGCATATCCTTAAATTTACTGGCAGCTACCATCTTTTTCCAGGCATCCGTGTGCATTTCAAAACTCACCACATTGTATCCGTTGAGCCAGAAGTCCACTTTGCCGTTTACTGACCGGATTCTTGCTTCATTCCATTCGCCGGCAGGTTTAACAGTGGATACACTGGTTTCTATCATATCATACAGATCCCCAGCTCTGTGCGTACGGATTCGTGCATCCGGATGGCAGGCATTGTCCAGCACCTGCATCTCCGGTCCGGTCTGCCATACATAGTCATACTGATCGCTTTCCACTACATTGAATATAATACCGCTATTGCCACAATTGGATATTTTCCATTCCAGCGACAATTCATAGTTCTCATACTCTTTGTCTGTAATGATATCTCCGCCATCCGGTGCCTGCCAGCCTCCCCTGGCATCCGGGCGGGCATCCAGATGAATGGCTTCCTGATCTATTATCCAGCTTTTACCGATCGTTTGTTTTCGGAAATTTCGCCAACCGTTCAGTGTTTTTCCATCAAAGAGCAATACCCAGCCTGCCGCCTTTTCCTGGTCTGTGAGTGTATTGTTGGCAAAAGTGTAAGGTGATTTTTTGGACACACCCATATTGTTGGCAGGAATGCGGTTCATCGTGTACCATGCCTCCGTGGAGCGTACCGCATTGCCGGATTCACTGATGAAGTGTTTCTTCAGGTGGATATATACCACATGCCCGGGCTTCATACCTTTCAATTCAAGGAAGACTTTTTTTCTGTCATCCGAGACTGTCGAAGATACTATGTCCAGCTTGCGTTCATCCAGCTTTGGACCCCCGTATTCCTCTGTTGGTTTATAATACCATTGTTTGACTTCAAAATGTGCAGGATTCCAGCCGTCTGTACCCTGCAATGGTTCAGTAAATTCTATTTCTACACCATTGGTTTTGGCTCTCACGGCCAGCATTTCAAAAGTACTCTTGCCATTGTACTTCAATCTCTGCAGTCCGTAATGGAGTTTGCCGCTCTGTCCCCAGTTGCCAGGATTACCGATGCCTCCGATGTAAAGGTCTCCTCCCGGTCCCCAGCAAAGCCGGTTTACTCCGGCCTCCAGCCCCTGAATGAAGCGGAAAACGCATCCCTGCAATTCTCCATCCACTTCTTCTACGAAAACTCTTTTTACGCCTCCATGCGTCACCTCTCCGTGGATCATCTGACCCTTGTAAGGACCCAAATCTATATAAGATGGCGTGCTGGGAGAATTTCCGATTTCATCCTGTGGCAACCATACCAGCGGTGCTTTCTCCTTCATATCCCTGGTGCCTTCCGGATCCACTGACCTTGACCCAAACCATGCCCCCGGCGTCACATGGACGATTTTGGAAGATGGCAACCAATCTCCCTGATTGTCTGCAACAAAAAGCTCTCCTTTGTATCCCAGTCCTATGCCATTCGGAGTACGCAATCCTGAAGCGATAAACTCTACCTCACCGGTGTTTTTGTTGACTTTGATTACTTTGCCGCGATCTTTGATCTGGGGCTGTGTGCTGGCTCCTCCAGGATTGATGGCCGTAGCAAGAGTAGCATAAAAATAGCCGTCTTTATACTCCAGCCCGAATCCAAACTCATGGAAATTGGCCGATACTTCCCAGTCATTTGCCAACGTCTGGTATTCATCAATGATATCATCTTTATCGGTATCTATGAGCCGGGTCATCTCCTGCTTCTGCATGACATAAATGGTGTCATTGACCACTTTCAGTCCGAGTGGCTCCGCCAGCCCGAATGCTATACGTTTTACCGACATTTTTGTACTGTCCCCTGTCTGTACTCCGTCAATTACATATACGGCACCTGAAGGATCCCAGGTACTTACTACCAGTCTCCCGTCGGAAAGAAAATCCATACCTCCCACCTTGGGCTCAAAACTGTTGGGACGTGCCGGATATAGATCAAAGGAAGGATGTACGTCCACTAATGGGTACATATCTCCCGGTATTTTGGATACGGCAGCCATAGGCAGGGTAAGATTGCCCAATACCGATTGCATACTTCTGGTATGGGCTATATTGAACGGGGATATGACTTCAAAGTCCTTTTTGCCCGGTTTTTTCCAGTTGAGCGACAGGAATTTTCCACCTCCTCCCTGAAAGTACTCCATCCTGAACGGATAATACCCTTTTTCCAGAGCCAGGGTCATTTCCTTATAATCTGCCCCATGCAGGCCGTCATTATCCAGTATTTTCTGTCCGGAAAAATACAGGGCCGAACCATCATCACTCCATATCTGCAATGTGTAGGCACCGGCGGTATCTATCTTCAGGTATCCTTCGGCAACGAGCATAAAATTATCGCTGAGTTCCTTGAAGTCATTGCCCGAAAGGTTATCAAAATTGGCCATTACCCCTGCATATTTTGCAGTACCGGCTTTTACTTTGGGCAGATTTTTGACTCCTGCGGGTATCATATAGACACTCACTACACTACCGGGTATCATATCCTTGTCTTCTACATCTCCGGCCGGCTGAAAGTCTGCCTTCAAAGCAGCAGTGGTTTGTGCAAGATTACTGTCATCATCCAGATCCAGAATGTATTTCACCATTTTTTCAATGTCTTCATCAGGAAGGTCAGGATGAGGAGTCATCATCTGATTACCCCATATTCCGGAGCCTCCCTTCTTGACTTTGGAGGCTAATAAAGCAACATTTTCAGGAGTATTGGCATATTTTTGGGCTATTGCAGTGTAGGACGGGCCTACCGTCATCCGGGTTTTGTTGTGACAGGTTTTACAGTCGCTCTTTGCGATCAGTCTGAGTCCTTCCGGGATAGCGCCGCCTTCGGCTTCCTCTTCCTCCTCGCCGGCTACGGAGTTTTTGTTGGTTATGGTGGGATTGTTCAGCAGGGTTACCTTAAGTTCGGTAGTGGCATTGTTTTTCAGTATCAGAGCAAAATCCACATTGAGACTGTTTATTTTGTCCAGCTGTACTTCTTCTTTATTGGAAATCTCCAGACTGCCATCGGTAGTAATATTGCTTTCAGAGACTATGGAAGATAAATTTCCACTCAATGTCACCTTATAACCTTCGGGTACATTCTCCGTGGTAAAATATCTTTCGAACACAGGCTGGCCTGACGCAGAGGTACCTGCCTCCACTCTTTCATAGATTCTGACCGGTTTTTGGAAGTCAGAGCATTCCAGTGCATACATCAGCTCTACCTGACCTTTGACAAATCTGTGCCCTTTATAATGAAAACTGCAATCCTTCACTTTGCCATCGGCACCGTTGACAGTCCAGGGTTTGTCAATTTTATTCTCAATATAGGCATCTCCGATGGTAATAGGCTGCGGACCATGCGCCGTAGTATATACTGCACCGTCAAAAAGTACGGTACCTTTCCATGCTTTGTACAAGGCTCCGGTTTGTGTGGAATAGGATGCCCAGAGCTTGTCTGACAAAGCCAGAGTAATCATACGGGGCTTCAGATCCAGGACGGACCGGAATACCCAATAATCCAGGGGACGGGCGGAAGAGACATTTTTTTCTTTTTTACAGGCTGCAATCATCAGTATTACGACTGCTGCCAGACAGAGACCGGAGATCCGTTTCATGAAAATATGGCTTTTGATTTAAAAGCCGAAAGTAAGCATTGATTTGAATTTTTTCAGCAAGAATTTCATTTTCTTTACATTCACAAATCAGTTTTAAAAATCAGGGGCCGCCGGATGTTTTCTATCAAACCTCGCTGAGGAATTTATTGCATTAAATATTGTAAAAATCAGAACACGTTTGAGATACATTTATACAGGAAAATACACCATCAGAGTACAGGAAATAGACCATAACAAAAGGGTACAGATTCCGGAGCTCGTCCGTATCATGCAGGATGCATCCATGCAGCATACGTTGCAGCTGAAAGCTTCAGTTTGGGATCTTGAAGCTGAAAAGCTTTCGTGGGTATTGGTAAAAAAACATTTCAGATTCTTCCGATTACCAGGCTGGGGAACAGAAATCATAGTGGAAACCTATACATCGGGTATGGATAAGGTATTGACATTCCGGGATTATATTGTCAGGGATGCACAGGGTAATCTCCTTGCTCAGGCCTCCTCCGCCTGGCTACTGATGCATACAGAACAAAGAAAAATCATGCGCATTCCCGAAAGGTTTATCCCCATTATCAGTGATGATACTGATGCTTTGCCCAGGCCTTTCGATAAGATTATCATTCCTGATCATCCACCGGTCATTTCCCGGGATTACAGGATATCCTATTTCCATCTGGATTGGAACGGTCACAGCAATAATGTACATATTTTACGATTTGTACTCGAGACCATGCCTGATGAGCTGTTATTCCATTACCGGCTGTGCGAAATGGGAATTTATTTCAAGCAGGAAAGTGTGCTGCATGACGAACTGGAAGTACAAAGTATCAGAGATGAAAATTCTCCGTTACAATACTTTCACAAAGTCGTCAGAAAAAAAGATTTCATGCCTGTAGCTACTGCTTTCACAAGCTGGGAAAAATACCCTGGTTGATGATGGGGTTTTGATTACGTCAGAGGGTCGGGCAAATTATTGTCCAAAATAATATTCAGCAGTCCAAAAAGGCGAGGGCGCATACCCGAAGGCATACAACCCCCGCCAAACCCCAAAAAACCAATTGAAAACAATGTATCTTTGACCTCACTTTTGAGATGCTGATTGTTTTATTTTCGTCCATTAAGACGAACAGCGTACAAATAGTCACACCTCTTTATACAAGAATTCTTAAAAAATCCGGAGTTGGCAAAAGTCAGAACAGCTTTTTTCTGCAAGAACTGTGGCGCTGAAAGTGCCAAGTGGCTCGGCAAGTGCCCCGCTTGCGGCGAATGGAACACTTATGTGGAGGAGGTGATTGAAAAGTCTTCTGCCACCGGTGTACCAAAGATGGCCGGAGATCAGCCGAGACAAAAACCACAGATAAAAAACCTGACTGAGGTGACTGTCCTCACTTCATTCCGGATCCGTACAGGAGATGGTGAGCTGGATCGGGTATTGGGTGGAGGTATTGTACCGGGATCGCTCATACTTGTTGGCGGTCAGCCCGGTATCGGCAAATCCACGCTGCTGCTGCAGTTTGCACTGAAACAGAAAAGAAAAATACTCTATGTATCCGGTGAAGAAAGTGAGGAACAAATCAAACTCCGGGCAGACAGAGTGGGAATCCAGAATGACCAGTGCTTTGTGTACACTGAGACCAACGTGGCCACTATACTGCATGAGGCGGCAAGACTACAGCCGGAAGTCATGATTATTGATTCCATCCAGACCATCACCACACCCTATATAGACAGTACTTCCGGCAGCATATCGCAGGTACGTGAATGCGCAGGGGAGTTGCAGCGTTTTGCCAAAGAAAGCAATATTCCGGTGATCATTATCGGTCATATCACCAAAGAGGGTGGTATAGCAGGACCCAAATTGCTCGAGCACATTGTCGATGTGGTGCTCCAGTTTGAGGGAGACCAGCACTATGCCTACCGGATCATCCGCACCCTGAAAAACCGTTTTGGCTCCACCGATGAGATAGGTATTTATGCCATGGATATGCAGGGGCTCAGAGAAGTAAGCAATCCCTCAGAACTTCTGATATCTCCCAATGCAGATAATCTGAGTGGTAGTACCATTGCTGCTTCGCTGGAGGGATTGCGACCTCTGCTGATTGAAACCCAGGCCTTGGTCAGTCCGTCAGTTTATGGCACAGCACAGAGATCTGCGACAGGTTTTGACCTGAGAAGGTTATCCATGCTTCTGGCAGTACTGGAAAAAAGATGCGGCCTTCCTTTTGGTCAGCATGATGTATTTCTCAATATTGCCGGAGGCATACGGGTATCTGATCCTGCCATAGACCTTGCGGTGGTGAGTGCTCTGATCTCATCGATAGAGAATATCCCGGTAGCGAGAAATATCTGTTTTGCCGGGGAAGTGGGACTGTCGGGTGAAATAAGACCTGCCTCGAGAGTTGAACAACGCATTGCAGAAGCGGCAAGACTTGGTTTTACTACAATTTATATCCCTGAATTCAAATCCGAAATGGTTAAATTGAATCAAAGTAAGACAGAGATAAAAACACTTTCGAAAATCGATGATTTATTGAGAGAAATATTTGCCTGAATGCAACATCCGGCTATTGATACCCACTCTGCTCCCGTGGTATTCTATGATGGATACTGCAAACTCTGTGAAAGGTCTGTTGGTGTCCTGAAGCATTTTGATGCTGACAGGAGGCTGAAGTTTATTCCCATCCAATCCATTGAAGCAGCCCCTTATCTTCAGGCTTTGCAGGATTATCCTGACAGTGTGCTGCTGTACTCTGAGGGAAAATGGTACAGCAAATCTGATGCAGTACTCAAAACAGCAGCACTGGCAGGAGGCAAATTGAAACTTTTGCTTGTCCTGTATATCCTGCCTAAATTTGTGAGAGACTATATGTACGACCTGATAGCTGTCCGACGGTACCGTTGGTTTGGAAAAAAAGACAGCTGTGATGTATGTGCGGATTAGATCAGGATTTTAATAGAAGATATCAAAGGGCTTGCTTAAAAAAGGGTGTAGCTGATAATTTGGCGTAAATTGAGTACCTTTACCACTGAATCAATATTACTACATCTGTCATGAGTATCTATGCAGACATTCTGGAAGCCTCCCGGGCCGGACAAAAAAAATTTGTGGTTCTGATAGATCCTGACAAGTTGAGACTGGGCAAAATCAAAAAACTGCTTGAATTTTCAGAAGAATTGGGGGTGGATTATTTTTTTATCGGAGGTAGTCTCATCGTCAATGATATGCTGGATTTTGTCCTGAAATCCATGAAAGAGCAGTGCAACATTCCCATGATTCTTTTTCCGGGCAATTCTTTTCAGTTGAGTTACAAAGCTGATGCCCTCCTTTTTCTCTCCCTGATATCGGGCCGAAATGCAGACCTGCTGATTGGCAAACACGTAATTACTGCACCATTTCTCAAGCTAAGTCCTCTGGAGATTATTTCGACCGGATATATGCTCATAGACGGAGGTGTCGCCACCAGTGTGCAGTATATGAGCAATACCAATCCAATACCTTCCCACAAAGAAGATATCGCCATGTGTACGGCTATGGCCGGTGAGATGCTGGGATTGAAAATGATATATCTCGATGCAGGCAGCGGAGCCGTCAATCCTGTCTCTGAGTCTATGATTGCTGCGGTAAAAGGTAGTATCAGCATTCCACTCATCGTGGGCGGAGGCATCCGCACTCCCGAAAAAGTAAGTGCTAATATAAAAGCCGGTGCAGATGTCATTGTGGTGGGCAATATCCTGGAATCCCAACCCGAACTGCTCAAGGAAATGATGATTGCCTTCCGTACTTCGCAACCTGCACTCAATGTCTGATACATGGAAGGTATAGTAACCAAATCAACGGGCAGCTGGTATAATGTCAGGGATAAAAATGGCAAACTGTATCAGTGCAGGATTGCCGGCAAGCTCAAGCTGGATGACATGAAGCTCACCAATCCCATTGCAGTGGGAGACAGGGTGTTGTTTGAACCCGAAAACGATCATCCGGACAATGGAATCATACAGCAGATTTTACCCAGAAAAAACTACGTAGTGCGCCAATCGCCCCGCAAGAAGCATTATCTTCATTTTTTAGCCAGCAATATTGATCAGGCTCTTCTTGTCGTGACTATCAGAGAGCCCAACCTCAAGCCCGGCTTCATTGACAGATTTCTCATCATGACAGAGACCTACAATATACCCGTGATTATTGCCTTCAACAAATCAGATCTATATGACCCGGAGGATATGGCGCAGTTTGAAGAATTCAAGAGTGTCTATACCGATATAGGCTATGAGGTCATAGCGTGCTCGGCACTGACCGGTCAGGGTACTCAGGAAATAAGAGACAGACTCAAAGACAAAATCACTCTGATCAGCGGTCAGTCCGGGGTAGGAAAATCCTCCCTTATCAATGCCATAGAGCCCTCCCTGGATCTGAAAACGCTGCAAATCTCCGAATACTCCGGCAAAGGTCAGCACACCACTACCTTTGCAGAAATGTTTGATCTCAGTTTCGGAGGCCATATAATAGACACCCCGGGTATAAAAACCCTCACATTCATGCATCTGGAAGTGGCAGATGTGGCCCACAACTTCAGAGAATTTTTTCAGTTGTCTCAGGATTGCCGTTTCAGCAATTGTACACATCGCAATGAGCCCCATTGTGCAGTGAAAGAGGCACTCTCAGAAGGCAGAATCAGCGATTGGAGATATATCAATTACCTCACCATTGTCGAAGAGATAGAAGACCAGAATTACTGGGAGCGAAGAAGTGATGTATAGGATGAGTAGAATTATTGGCAGTGTAATAAAATCTATCTCAAAACCTCAAATTAGCTGTCTGAAAATAAAAAAGGCTTTGACTCTGATTCCAAAGCCAAAACCTTTGAGAATTATTTAATGTCGGCAAAAGATATCAATTCTTTTACCACTGTGTAATCTGTATGTTATTTGCAGCACTTGCCGCTATCACTGCAACACGGCATATCTATCCTGAGGGTAGCACCTGCATAGGCACTGCCTATCTGGAATGTTTCTCTGAAAGCAAGGCTTTGAGCTATTTTCCACTCGGTAGGTATATTGCCCAGATATCCTCCGTTGGCTATAAGACTTACATTGGCTTTATCAATTTTGAAATTGACGCCGAGGCTAAGTCCGACATCTCCTGAAAACACAAAATTATCCAGGAAATAATTCTGGATGGATGCATTCAGCACCGTTCCTATGGAATTGGTAGTGACGCTCCTCACCACTGTCATATTGAAATAACCCAAGCCGAATTCTACATAGGGTCTGATAATAAATGTGGAATTTTTGAGTACATTGTAGGAAAAATCCTGCTTCAAACCTACGCCGTTGATAGCAGCATAATTTCCGTTTCTCAAGGCACCCAGTTGCTGGTAATAGTACAATTTTGGCAGATTGCCGTATCGGATATAGTATTCCAGAGCTTCCTGGTCTAATCTGTACCCATTGGCTGCCAGGGTATTTCTGGTTTTTTCACCAGGATTGAAATAATATCTGGCTCCGGCTGAAAACACGGGTTTTGTTTTGCATTCAGAGCAGCACGCCATAGCACTGTCCTGAACAGGTATCATATTTTCCACCATAATAGGTTTTGCCATCTCGGGCTCGCCGGTCTGACTGTAAATACACAAGGCAGGCAAAAGAAGTAAAAGTATCCAAAGAGTTTTCATAAAATTTTGATTTAGTCGGCAAATATAGGCATTCATAGACCTTGCATAAATTAGAAAAATATTAAAACCACACAATATCCTCAATGACAATACTTTAACATCTCGATTGTAATGAGATAAGTGGGTTTTACCCCGTCCAGACCCAGACTTCCCGAAGCCAGGGTGCTGCCGGTTTCGAGGGGGTTGTCCGATGCATAGTAGGCATATCTGAGTTTGACATCGGGACTGATGCTTTTGCGGATTTTGGATGCTGCCTGAATGGCTTTCTGATAATGGGCTCCTTCCATTTCCAGGCCTACAGCTCTCCATGAAGATTTGAGAAAGTAAGTAAGAATATCCTTGTTTTGCAGGGAGGTACCGAGTACTGTAATCATGGTGCCCACAAAGACCTTCAGCCCCGAATCATCAAAGGCATGAAAATTCAGATCATTGTGAAACGGATAATTGTCTGCAGTTCCTTCAAATACATGTGCCGTGGGAATCATAATATCTCCTTGCCTCCCTCCAGTATGCCGGCTTTGCCCATGATATTGACGGATCTGACATCGAGCTGGATTCTTTCTTCCCCTTTGATATAGGGTTTAAGCAGTTCATCCATGGTTTCATAAGCCTGCTCCCAAATGCATAATCCATCACTATAATGACAGGAGCATTTTGCGGATCCGGTATCTTCCATCCAAGTTCATCAGGCAGATTTTTATAATCCAGAATGGAAGTATCAAATATCTGCACCCCAATATTGGTACCGCTGGTATCCGACAGTTGTATCATCCCGTGCTGGAGCGCAAATTTCTCTGTCTGCTTTCTCAACTCGGCATTTTCGTCTTTGCTCAGTATTTCTGCATACTGGTAGATGTTTTCATATTTTACTTTCTTTTGTAGTGCGGCCCGGGCATAAAAACAGTTCATCACACTGTGCAGATTGGCACTTATGATATGTACAGGTCTGTACAGCAATCCATTTTCATCCAGAGTCTTTTTGATGTTTTGTGCCCATTTTTCACCGTATATATGATGCCCGAGTGTCTCTCTTAAAGCGGGTGAGAAACTGATCTCTCTGTCCACCTGTTCAAAATACTCATCCATACTCAGCTTTCCCATCCAATACACTATCGTAAACAGATCGTTGACCTCCTCTGATGCTTCAAACCTCCTGTATGCCCGACGCACCTCCTCATAAGTGCGTCCGAGAATGGTATTGAGATAGGGAAACCCCACCTCTGTGTCTATCTCTGTGCCCTCCTCAATATCCTTACCAGCCGCTCCAGCATCAGCCATGAGCGGTTTTTTCTGTCTCTCAGATCCAGGCTGTTTTTTCTGATTTTTTCAGCTTCGATATACATGAAGGTCAGGTGGGTCAGAATATCATATATATCACTTCCGCCTCGGGTCATTTCGATAAACATCTGTTCCTGATCTATTCTGAAACAGTTTCTTTTCCTTCGGGGCGGCACCAGTTTCTCAAAATGGGATTGATCATAACCCTCTCTCGAAATCAGCTTGATATACCTGCATTGTTCTATCCCTTTGGGAAGACGCTGGAAGATATACAACAGGCCATCCAGCTCCACCCTTTCAGGATCGGCGATTGAGCCGTATATCTCGGGCTTGAGCGAAAGCATGGCCGCTATCATGGATTCACCCGATACCCCCAATGGCTTGTAGGAGCCACGCATGAACAGGTGTCTCATGGATATATATAATCTCTGAATGGCGGCTCTGGATATCTGTGCGTGGGTGGGCTCTCTGTGAAAATCTGCACTCATATTCCTCAACATTTACCTTTAATTATCAAATATCAGGCCACACCCTTCATTTTACCGCTTCCAGCAATACTATGTCATAAGGTGAATTTATCCTGACCTTGCCCTGTTCCACTTTTGCGATTGTGCCAGTGTAAGCATCGCGGAGCATTTCACCGGACTTAAATACATCACTGACGATAACCGATTTTTCTCCTTTGGGCAAGTCCAATCCTATAACCACTCTGTCATCTGCTTTCACCCTTGAAAACACATAGGGAGCATCCTGTATCTTCTGGTGTGCGCCAAAAGCCACGGAGGGATGATTTTTCCTGAACTTTCCCAGTTTTTTCCAGTGTTGCAATATTGCAGCGGTATCCTGATGCCGGAATTGCTCCCAGTTCATAAAAGACCGGAGTCTGGCATCGCCGTTTGCCTGTACTGTGAGACTCCTTGCAGACTCATCTCCGTAATAAATCTGTGCGGTGCCCGGAGACAGCAGGAGTTTGTTGGCCGATACATAAGGCTTTTTTCTCTCTCTGTCAAAGGGATCTCCATCATCATGGGAACTGATGTAGTGTACTGTCCCCAGGCCCTGCAGGCCATTTTGCAGGATTGCATCGTATCTGCTGAACAGCGTTTCATAATCTCCGGCTGCATCGTACTTGAAACCAAAATTGATCAATGCATCAAATCCATGCGAGAAATAATCCACTTTCCTGTCTCCAAAATCAAATATTCTGCCTGCGTTGGCATTGTAATTATATACTTCTCCGAGCATATAAAAAGCCTGCTCCTCCGGTTTCATGCCCGGATTTTTCTGCTTCCATTCATTGTGAGCTCTATCCGCCTCTTTCCTCAGGATGGCCCAGACCTCTTCTTCGGTGTGCTTTACAGTATCTACCCGGTAGCCATCAATACCAAATTCCCGAATCAGATCCGTAAGCCACTTGATGATATAATAGAATGGCCTCCTGGGATAACCCGTTTCTTTAAAAAAGCCGTCCAGAGAGCTGATCTCCCGGTCATATCTACCCTCTTTTTTCCATTTTTCTGTTAAGAACAGGGGCAACTCTACCTCCCGGGTACTTTCTGTCCGTATATCCGGCAGATTTTTCACCAGAGTACATTCGATGGTGGTTTTGTAGTCTTTGTAGGTGCACTGTGGACCGGTTCTGACCCAATCATCCGGCCATTGCGTATCTGTAGGTGTCACCGGGCCTGTATGATTGACAATGACATCAAACAGTATTTTGATGCCCCTTTTATGCGCTTCTTCAACCAGCATTCTGAAATCCTCTTTGGTACCCACCCTCCGGTCAAAAGCTGTCCAGTCCCTGACCCAGTATCCATGAAACCCATAGCTGAATCCTGATCCTTCATCCACCCCTTCAGCTATATTTTCAAACAGTGGCGTCATCCATATGGCATCCACTCCGAGACTGTCAAAATATCCTTCCCGAAGCTTTTGGGTAATACCCTTTATGTCACCACCCATATATCCCCGGTATGCAGCAGTTGCTACGGGATGAACAAAATCATTGCCTTTGTCACCATTATAAAACCGGTCTGTCAGCAAAAATATATGGTGGAAATTTCATTAGGACCTGATGTTTCAATCGTACCTGTACGCAGGACGGATTGATCAGAATTTTGATTGCTTTGACATTTTGAAGATAATAATAAAAGGCAGCAAATACCATACATTAAAAGTCGGGCCATAAGTTTGAGATTAATCGTAATATCAGATTCGGTAAAAATAAAGGAAATGTGGTTAGCTTTTTTTAAATCACCTTATTTTCATCAAAAATCAAGACAGGAAATCGGGTTTACAACCGAAATCAGGAAATTCAGAAATAAGTTTAGAGTGAAAATTTATGCCGGGTTTGCAGGGCTTTCCTAAGCTGTTTTGTTGTGTCTGCCGGAGTCATAATCTGTGCCCGCAACTACATCCCACAAAGCCGAACTTACACCAAACCCTTTGGTGGAATCCACAAAATGATGCCGCATGTGATGCTCCTTGATTTTTTTCCAGTATCTGTTTTCAATTCTGAAATGATGAATGGCATAATGCATCATATCATACACCAGATAACCCAGCATAAATCCGGCAAAAAACGGCACCACCCTGATACTTCCCAATACAAGGCTGAAGAGGAGATAGAAAAGTGCCGAAAGAGGAATGCTCGCAGATGGGGGCATGACCAATCTCCTGGCGTCATTGGGATAGTCATGATGCACTCCGTGAAATATAAAATGTATGCGCTGACCTAATTGACTTTTGAACTGCAGGTGAAAAACAAAGCGGTGCAGGACATATTCGGTAAATGTCCATACAAATAATCCGCTGAAAAAAAGCCAAAAGGCAGAATACACCGAAAGATTTAGCTCTGCCAGACTTTTGTACCCCAAGTATATGATCAGGGGAATATATAAAATCAAAGGTACGGCAGGGTGAACTTTGGATAGTGACTCCAGAAAGTCATTTCTGAACATCCGCACAGATTCGTTTTTAATGGATACATAATTTTGCTTCATATGAATTCACATTAAAATTTTCTGCAAATGTGATTTGAACTTCAACACATAGTATATCGAAGATCACCGAACTTCTCTCCTATAAACGCAAAGAAATACCTCTTGGCTAATTCCCTTCAATCAAAAATTTATCCCTTATTGCATATTTCCGATCCATGCTCTGATGAGGGCAATACCTTCGGCATGAGCCAGTTTTCTCCCTGATTCCGGCATCATAATCCCGGGCTCGAGAGATTGCATTCTGTAGAGAAGAATAGATTTGTCAGGATGACCCGGCACTATATCATAATGCAATCCGCCTGAGCCACGTCCGGCAGCCACAGGAGCTTTATACAGTCCGTACTTTGTCGTCTGTTTCTCTTCAAAATTGAGAAATAAACCGCTGTTTCGGGCCGGGCCATCAGGCCGGTGACAATGTGCACAGTTTATATCGAGATAGGATCTTGCCCGCTCATCAAGGCTGCCTGAGCTTTCTTTTTCATAATTCACCAAAGCAGTACACCGGACGGATTCATGCCAGCCATTCAGTATCTTAAGATCTGCAAAATGCCGCAATTGATTTATCCCTGTAACTGAAAAAGCGTAATCCTTATTCAGATGTTTGCCCGCAGGACCGATAGGTACCATTGCCCCGGATTTTTCATGACAGTTTTTGCACTGAATCACATTCGGGATACTGTACTTTATGGCCTGCTTTTCACCTTCTGCATCCACCCACTCCACGGGCACATTATCTCCTGCCAGGATGAGCGAGGCATCTGTCTGAGATTCGTTCCACACATAGGTGTAAGCCTGCCATTCATTTTCTTTCTTATGCAGCACTCTGGTTTCAATAATCCGGATATTTTTGTCAGGGTGTCTGAAATCTTTGGGATAATAAAAAAACTTAAAAATCAGACTGCCCTCCGGAAAATCAAAGACATTTTCACAATGGTACTGCATCGCTTTACCCTCCGGAATGTATATAAATCTTTTTTTGAAAGCATAATCCGAAAATAAAGCGGCATTGAGGTCGTAGGGTACCACTCCTTCTTTGGGCTGCATGGCTGACAATGGCATTTCGAACATCCGGTATCCGGACAATTGAGCAGGTACATCCGGAAGATGCAAAGGGAAATCAAAAGATAGCTCCTCAGCGGATATGTCCGAAGCCGTATTCCTTTGCCTGCAGCCTGATATAATCAGTAAGAGGACAAAAATGCAGACAGTTGCATGAATCATTTTGTATTTTGAAACCGGTAATTGCATACACTATACTGACAAATTAAAAAGATACCGGATTGATTGTTTCACCTTCACAAAGATAGGGTTTTACATCTTTTCGGATATTTTTCAGATCATTGGGAGCGTCGAGGTCTGCAAAGCGGATATTTTCCTGCCGGATGCACAGTCTCAATCCCTTTTCAGAATTTTTATCCACAAATCCATCAAACTGAATGTCCGGTGTGCTCATAAAAAAGCGGGTAAGAAACAGTTTGCCAAAATCACTCTTCAGACTGGGAAACCAGTGTTTGTTTCTGAATACATTGCTGTGAATATATATGTTTTCAGGGTAAGGGTTGTAAAGGGTATCTGATTTATAGCCTTGTTTGACACCCCGGGCACTGTCTGAGGGTTGTTCGCCGGATCTGTCCCCACTCATGGCTGCTACCAGCTCATAGCTGACAATGGAAAGAGGGGAAGTCCTGTTGTGACTGATTTCATTACTGAAGATCTCGGCATCCCTGGATGCAAGTATCATGATACCTGTACCGGGCGGCACCATACCTACGATATTGCCTTTGGGAGCAAAATTGGGGTGGTTGTTGCTTTCCACTTTGTTTTGATATACACGGGTATGCCTGCCAGTCTGAGTAAGACCCGGCAGATCAAACACAAGGATGCCTCCGGTATTGTTGTAGGTATGATTGTCATAAATTTCGACAAATTTGCTGTTTTCGCTTTCTATGCCTGCAACATTTTCAAAAACAGTATTACCCCTGATGAGCACCGTATCAGACTGACCCACATATACTCCGGCATCTGAAGCACGGGCAGCCACACAATCCTCAATCCGGACATTGCGGCAAAGCACCGGATAAAATCCATAAGCTCCGTTTTCCTCTTTGTCACCACCTGTCCAATATACCTTGACCCGGCTGAAAAATATTCCATGGGTATCCGTGACCTTGATATTATCCCCTTTGGCATCCTCTACGGTCAGGTCCTCGATTTTAATATTCCTGCAATTGGAAATCCGGATGCCTTCTGCACCTTCCTCCTGTCCTTTGAATGACAGAATGGTTTTATCCATCCCTTTCCCTTTGATGACAATATTTTCTTTACCATCCATGAGCAGACTGCGGGTAAACCAAAAGTAACCCGAATCTATATGAATGGTATCTCCTGTCTGAGCAGCAATAAAGGCGGTCTGAAGACCCTTTTCAATATTTTTCCAATGTACACCTGCCCGTTCGTCTTGCGGCACACATGAATGAATACACAGTACTGCCAAAAATATCCACAGGCAGGTTTTAGCCGGACTTTTCATAATCTTATATTTTTCAACCATACTGGATGCAAACATTTTTAGGTTCTGTAAAAAAATCCAGCGCTTCAAATCCGCCCTCTCTGCCAACGCCGCTTTGCTTCACTCCACCAAAAGGGGTGCGAAGGTCTCTCAGAAGCCAGCAATTGACCCATACTATACCGGCTTCTATCAGCTCGGCCATTCTGTGTGCCCTGCTCAGATTTTCGGTCCAAAGCACTGCAGCCAGACCATAGGGTACACTGTTGGCATACAGCAGTACTTCTTCCTCGGTGTCAAAGGGCATAATGGTTACCACCGGACCGAAGATTTCTTCCTGATTGGTGCGACAGTCAAAACTCAAGCCTTCGATCACTGTGGGAGCAATAAACCATCCGTCCCTACATCTGCCTTCCGGATATATCGGATAGCCTCCGGTGAGAATGGTGCCACCTTCCTGTTTTGCCAGCTCTATGTAGGATAATATTTTTTCCTTATGAGCCTGTGAGACTACCGCTCCGAGCTGGTTTTTGTCATCGACAGGATCTCCGGTTTTGAGTTGAGACACTTTCCGGACAAAATCTGCTTTAAACTGCTCATACAACGGTCGCTCTACAAAGATTCTGGAACCACATAAGCAGATCTGCCCCTGATTGGCAAACGAGGATTGGATGGTGGTTTGCAACATTTTTTCATAATTGCAGTCAGCAAAAATGATGTTGGGGTTTTTTCCTCCGAGTTCAAGAGACATCTTTTTAAACATGGGTGCTGCAATTCTTGCTATGCTCTGTCCCGTCCGGGTACCTCCGGTAAAAGAAATGGCCTTCACATCCGGATGACCTACGATGGCAGATCCTGCTTCGTTGCCCAGACCATGGATAATATTCAATACTCCGGGCGGAAGTCCGATATCCATACATACCTGTGAAAGTAAAAAGGCGGTGTAGGGAGTGATTTCAGAGGGTTTGGCCACCACGGTATTTCCGGCTGCCAGTGCAGGAGCAATCTTCCAGCTGAACAGATACAATGGCAGATTCCATGGAGAAATACAACCCACTACGCCCAGTGGCTGTCTCAGGGTGTAATTGATCACTTTTCCGGGAAAATGATGTGACTCGGAAGCATACTGAGTGGTGGCACGGGCATAAAAGCGAAAATTGGACACAGCTCTGGGGATATCCACTTTTGCTGCAAGCTTTACGGGTTTTCCGTTATCCCTGCTTTCTGCATTCACAAAAATATCCATCCTGGCCTCGATGGCAGCTGCTATTTTTTCCAGCCAGGCTGCCCGCTCTTCAGGGGTTAGCCCCGACCATCCGTCAAAGGCTTTTTTGGCAGCAACCACAGCTTCCTCAACATCCGCCTCTGAACTTTGGGGTATTTTACTGTATATCTGTCCGGTTGCCGGCTCATAATTGTCGATATATGCTCCGGATATCGGGTCCTTGAGCATGCCTCCTGTATAATTTTTGATTATTTCCATGATCATCAGGCATTGACCGCAGTAAAGTAAAAGCCGAGATTTCTTTTCAATTCCTCCGGCAATTCCGGCAAGTCTGATCTCGGTATCAGCAAGGTACTCACATTATGAAAATCAGCAAAAATATGGTGTCGCATGGCTGTATTTGCCAGATACTCGTGCCCCGAAGATCCTCCGGTACCCACTTTTTTACCCAGCATACGCATCACCATCTGAGCATGTCTGTACCGCCAGGTGGTCACCTGATCATCAATTTCCACCAATCTGGATAGAAGCTGATAGGGTAAATGCAGGATAGGCTCATCCCGGTATAAATGTATGAATAAAGCGGCCACCGTTGCTTTGTAGGAAATTGTCACCTTTCTTTGAGCAAGCATGGCTTCATGTTTTTTTTCATCCATAATGCCGGCAAAATAACTTTCGGTATCTCCCAGCATTTTCAGACGCATGGCTTTGTATTCGTCGCTCAGAATGTCGGTGTTTCTGATGGCTTCAGATTCCCGGTCGAGCATCCTTTTTACAGCTGCTCTGTAATATTTTAGAAAATGAAAATCCCCCAACTCCAGAAAGGGAGTACGCTCAAGCCAGTCTTCCACCAGCTCCAGCAAAGACCGGGAATGTTCCAGTTGATCCAGCTTTTCTTTCTTTTCCTTATCGAATACTACATTGTAAGGCTTATCATTGTAGGTGTGCCGGCGGTCTGCCTTCAATCCCAGCATGACCTCCATCTCCCTGAACTGAAAACTCTGAAAGCCTGAAGCAGGGAAAAGATAATTTCTGAAATCAAGAAAATCCAACGGCGTCATAGTTTCCAACACAGTGATTTGCTGTATCAATACTTTGAAAATTTCTGACACCCGACCAAGTCTGGCTACTGCCACACCCACACTTTTTTCATTCACCCGCTGCTCACTGAACAAAGCGGCGACCGATCTGAGTTCGTGATTGATCTGCTTAAACCACAGTTCATATACCTGATGAATGATGATAAAAAGCATTTCGTCGTGAGCGGGAGCACCGAGGCTCTCACTTCTCAATTCCTGAGAAGACAACACTCTGTCCAATTGAAGATAACTATTGTAATGTATGGATGAATATCTCGAGTCCTGGCTCATATTTGTATAAATTTAGGATTGAACAATAGCAGTCGCCTTTATCTCAATGAGCAGATGCGGATGGGGTAGCTGATGTACTGCTACGGTGGTTCTGGCCGGGCCGTCATAATCAAAATATTCTCCATAAACTTCATTATAACCTTTGAAATCATTCATATTGACCAGAAAGACTGTAACATCCACCACATCTGCCAGGGTAGCCCCGGCACTCTCGAGTATAGCCTTGATATTTTCTATGACTGCCCTGGTTTGCTTGCGTATATCCAGTTGGGTGGTACCCATTTCATCCACTTCCACACCTTCAAAGCTATTGTCTGCTCTACGGCTGCTGGTACCTGATACAAAGATGAAAGGTCCTGATTTCCTGTAATGCGGATATTTGCCGCGAGGTCTGGCTTTACCCTCGATTACTTTTGATTCCTGATGGTACATTTCGGATTAATTTTGGCACAAAATACATAAAATACGACTATACTCAGGATGATCTTAATCACAAGGACTGCCGAATTTTCACGAAAAATGATAAAAAACCTACCTTTGTGCAATGGATAATTACACAATCAGGACAGCCCATTTTGAAGGACCCTTTGATCTTCTGCTTTTTTTTATCGAAAGGGATGAGCTGGACATTCATGATATACCCATTGCTAAAATAACGGGTGATTTTCTGGATTATATCCGGCATCTGGAGACCCTAAACATTGATGTAGCGAGCGAATTTATCCTGATGGCTGCCACGCTGATGAAAATCAAATCCCGTATGCTTATACCCCGCAAAGAGCTGGATGAGCATGGCAACGAAATAGACCCCAGGCAGGAGCTTGCACAAAAACTGCTGGAATATAAAAAGTATAAAAGTGTCCTGGACGAGTTTTCACAACTGGAAGATCTGCGTCAAAAACAGTTTAGCCGGGGTGGTACTCTCACAGAGTTGAGACAAATAGCAGAGAAAGCATTGATTGACTCTGAGCTGGAATCCCTGAGTCTCTACAAACTGATGCAGACTTTCAGGCAGTTGCTGGAAAATTTTGAAAGAGAAAAGCACAGAGCAGTGCACAGAATTGTGAAGTTTGATTATACCGTGGAAGGTCAGCAGGACTATATTATGAATCTGCTGCCCAAAGGTCAGAAAGTACGATTCGAGGGGATTTTTCACAGCCTTGAAAACCGGATTCATGCTATTGTCACCTTTATGGCACTATTGGATCTGCTCAATCTGCAGCAGGTCAAAATTATTCAGGGTGAGGGCACCAATAATTTTTGGGTGGAAAAGGCAGAAACCGCCGTAGCCTAAGGAAAAATGACATACTTCGCAATGACTGTAACTCTGTTTTATCCAGTATATTCCCGGGTCATCTCCTAGGTTCTTCTTAGTCCGAATTCTTCAAGCACCCTGCCGCTGCGCAATTCAAGCCCTGTTTGCATTAGTAAATAACGGTTGACTATATAGACGCTGACTTTGTAAGCCAAGTAAGCAAAAAATGGTGCAGCTAAAATATCTATGGTGTAGTGCACATGCTGTATCATCAAAAGGCTGCCTACTGCTACTGCACACACAACCAGTAATTTTTTCATCCATTTTGTGTCAACCAGCATGGCAACAAGCAGCAGATTTGCAGTATGTCCTGAAAAAAACAGGTCTTTCTGAATGACATTGCCCTGATAAAATAGGCTTTCTATGACAATATCCCTAAGAGGTATAATACCGGCGGGTGGCTCGAGAGGTACCGCAAATAAGGTAAACATCCGCAGAAAACAGATGGCGATGGCAGCTGCAAATACATAGAAAATCCCTTGAGGCCTGCGCATAGTCCATAGCAAACCGGCATAGATCGGCACATTGGTGAGAATACTGGTAATCAGACTGAAATTATGCGGGGGAATATGCGCCAATACCGGGTCATGCAATTGAAATCCGGGTCTGCTTTCATTCCACACCATAAAACAGGAAAAGGAGTAGGTGCAAAAAACACCTGTAATCACAAGCAACCCAAGCAGATAGATTTTTTTCCTATCTGACAAAAGTAATTCCCAGGATTGCCTTATATTCATATCGGTTTTTTGAAAAATAGCCTGCAAAGATAATAGTTTGATTGATAATATCAATACCTGCAAAAGTCCCGACAATGAAAGATCTCCATAATGTGCAAACCCTGAAATTAGCTCACTCCGGATTTTATGTGAATTACCCGAGTCTAAATATTAAACGGAAAATTGCAAATATTTTTCAAACAGCATGGTTTTGCAGCCATTCTCTGGCATTGACAAAAGCCTGAATCCATGGAGATATTTTATCCTGCCTTCTGTCCTCCGGGTACCATGCCCAGTTCCACCGGAATATAGACCTCTCAATATGGGGCATCATCACCAGATGTCTTCCGTCGTGATTGGCCAGCATAGCAGTATTATAGTGAGAACCATTGGGGTTGGCAGGATATTCCCTATAGCCATAGCGGGCTACAATATGATATTTATCTTCTGCGTAAGGCATGATAAATTTGCCCTCACCATGTGAAATCCAGACTCCCAGAGTAGAACCAGCCAGATTGCCCAGCATCACAGAATGATTTTTGTCAATGGTCACTGAGGTAAATGCACTTTCGTGCTTGCGGGAATCATTAAAGGTCATGTGGGGTTTTTCATCATGGTCAGGATTGATCAGTCCCAGCTCGATGAATAACTGACATCCATTGCATATACCGACTGACAGTGTATCCTTTCTTTCGAAAAATGCATTCAAAGCCTGCTTTGCCTTCTCATTGTATAAAAATGCTCCTGCCCAGCCTTTGGCAGAACCCAGCACATCAGAATTGGAAAATCCTCCAACAGCCCCGATAAAATGTACATCTTCGAGATTTTCCCGACCGGTGATCAAGTCTGTCATATGCACATCCCTCACCTCAAATCCTGCCAGATACAAGGCATGAGCCAGTTCCCGCTCCGAATTACTACCTTTTTCCCGTATTACAGCGGCTGTAAATTTTTTCTTTACCGCTGATAAATCCGGCAGCAAGCCTGTAAAGCCGGCGGGAAAATGGAACTTCAATGGCTGTCTTTTATAGTTGGAATATCTCTCTGCTGCCTTTACCGGGCCGCTCTGTCTGCTGTCCAGAAGATAGGACATTCTATACCACACATCTCTGTAATGAGGGATATCTACTACCCATGGGCCGGAAGGAAGGTTTACCCTCAACTCATTACCAGCTCTGACACTTCCGATTTTGTTATAATTTATTTTGTTTTCTTTCAGCAGCATCTCTACCCGGGATTCATGTCCTGCAGCAGCTTGGAATACTATCCCTGCATTCTCGCTGAACAGCAGCTTGATGTCATCCGTTTCACCGAAATTTGTGAGATCCACCTCAGCACCTAAGCCGTTGTCTGCAAAACACATCTCGAGCAGGGTCGTAATAAGCCCGCCACTGCCGATATCATGACCTGCTACGATATACCTGTCCCTGATCAAACGCTGCACTGTATTGAATATATTCCGGAACTGTGCAGCGTCCCGGATATCAGGCACTTCCTGGCCAATGGCATTGAGTGTCTGGGCAAATGCAGATCCTCCCAAGGCAAAGGGAGCAGAAGACAGATTGATGTAATACAAACTGCCATGGTTTGGGCTTATCACCGGTGTCAACACATTCTCTATATCGTCGCAATGACCGGCCGCTGAGATGATTACCGTGCCCGGAGCCAAAACCTCTCTGTCCGGATATTTTTGCTTCATGGACAGGGAATCCTTACCTGTGGGAATATTAATGCCCAGTGCGATGGCAAATTCGGCACAGGCCTGCACTGCCTCATACAAAGCAGCATCCTGCCCGGGATTTTTGCAGGGCCACATCCAGTTGGCAGAAAGTGATACTGAGTCTAATCCTTTTTCGAGCGGAGCCCAAATGAGGTTGGTCAGCGCCTCTGCTATGGAGTTTCTGCTGCCGGCTGCCGGACTTACCAATGCGGTCAGGGGTGAATGCCCGATAGAAGTGGCGATACCATGACAGCTGTCATAATCAAGTGCTGCAACGCCGCAGTTGTTGAGTGGCAGCTGCAGGGGACCTGTACACTGTTGTACTGCCACCCTACCTGTCACACAGCGATCTACTTTGTTGGTCAGCCAGTCTTTGCAGGCCACCCCTTCGAGCTGAAGTACATGATGCAGGTAGCTCTCAAGCTGAGCTGCATCATATATCAGGGGTGTTTCCTCCGGTTTTTGATGGCTGTCTTTCATCACAAATACTGGGGAGCTGCCAAACATATCCGACAGTCGGAGATCTATGGGATTGATGTTGGCCTTTTCAGACCTGAATATAAGCCTGTGATCACCGGTGATTTCACCCACTACATACATGGGTGCCCGCTCTCTTTCAGCTATGATTCTAAGGGTTTCGAGGTCTTTTTCTTTTACGATCAGCCCCATACGTTCCTGGGATTCATTGCCGATGATTTCTCTGAATGACAGTGATGGGTCACCTACCGGAAGTTGATCAATGTAGATGATCCCACCCGTTTCTTCTACGAGCTCAGAGAGGCAGTTAAGATGTCCGCCGGCGCCGTGGTCATGGATGGATACAATGGGATTGGCCCCAGACTCTACCAATGCACGGATGGTATTGGCTACTCTTTTCTGCATTTCAGGATTGGAACGTTGTACTGCATTGAGCTCAATACCACTGGCATAGGCGCCGGTGTCTGCAGAGGAAACCGCTGCACCTCCCATGCCTATTCTGTAATTGTCTCCACCCAACACTACTATTTTATCGCCTTTTTCCGGTTTTTGCTTCCGGCTGTATTCTTGTTTTCCCATACCAACACCACCTGCCAGCATGATTACCTTGTCATAGGCTCTGATCACATCGGCTTCAGACCTTTGTTCGAATGTCATCAGCGATCCTGCGATCAATGGCTGTCCGTATTTATTGCCGAAGTCCGAAGCACCATTGGAAGCCTTGATGAGAATATCTACAGGTGTCTGATATAGCCACTTACGGGGAGTTATTTCGCTTTGCCAGGAGCTCGCTTCATCATTAATCCTGCTGTAAGGTGTCATATAAACTGCCGTACCTGCCAAAGGTAACGATCCTGTTCCACCAGCCAGCCTGTCCCTGATTTCACCACCCGAACCCGTAGCAGCTCCACTGAACGGCTCCACAGTCGTAGGAAAATTATGTGTCTCCGCTTTAAGGGATAAAACGGACCGGGAAGGACTTTTTTCATATACAGAAGGCTTGTCTCCCTGTTTCGGGGCAAACTGTATGACTTCCGGCCCCTTCAGAAAGGCCACGTTATCCTTATATGCCGATACAATGTCATTGGGATGTGTCTCAGAGGTCTTTTTTATCCACCTGAAAAGGGATAGGGGTCTCTCCTCTCCATCAATGATGAAGGTACCATTGAAAATCTTATGACGGCAATGCTCAGAATTGACCTGAGAAAAGCCGAAAACTTCGGAATCCGTGAGTTTACGACCCAACTTCATACTGAGCTTTTCCAGATATTCGATTTCTTCATAAGACAATGCGAGGCCTTCTGTCTCGTTGTATGCAGCGATGTCCTCAATATACTGTACGGGCTCCGGTTTACGGGTATTGTCAAAAATATGTTTGGTAACACCGCTGTATTTTCTTTCTATCATTAAATCCGGCTTGCCGTCATCGGGTCTGAGTTTTTCAAACCGTGTAATGTGGGCAATACCCATATTCTGACAGATCTCCACCGCATTGGTACTCCAAGGTGTAACCATACCCGGCAGCGGGCCGATAAAATCACCGGCAATGTATTCTTTTGTAAGAAGAGTACCACCTCCCAGAAGCCATGAAAGTTTTGCTACTTCCGCTGCGGATAAATCCTGTCCGGATAAAACGACATATATATTGCTTTCATAATCCTTAAAGAAATTGACTATGGGATTGATATGCATGAGAAGGGAGAAAATGGTTGGCGCAAAGGTAGTAAATTAGACTCAGAGCAGCAAAAGAGGAAGAGAGAGTGGCGTGAGAATGTAAAATAATTCCATTAAAATGATAAGACACACTACATAAATAAAGTAGGATAGCTGCATTTATTTTCTTCCTTCAGCCTGATTGAGATGGAAGATATCAAAATGGGAAAAATCAATTCGTTTTAAAATCAATTGGGAATCAGATTATTTAAACTAAATAATGCACCAATTTTTTTCGTGCTCAATCCATAATTATGGAGTTTTAGTGTTTTGACAGTTGATTTTATCAAGGCATTGCGGTTGAGCAATCTAAAAAAGGCCGAAATTCACTATCTTGAGAATTCCGGCCCATTCTATTATCATCATCAGTTTTCAAAGGAAAAATACAAGCTATTCTATCCGCATGATACGGACCACTTCATTCAGATCTCCGGCTTTGATTTTACAGTAAAACACTCCGGTGCGTTGAGCCAGAATTTTGTCATTGATGACAAGGCGGTGGTTTCCTGCAGGATATTCGGTACTGCTTTTATGCACCAGTTTACCTTCACTGTCAAATATACTCAAAACTACCTGATTTTTGGCTGGCAACTGGAGTCCGATAGTGGTCTCCTCCCGGAATGGATTGGGCTGATTCTGTGTTACTGATGCCAGGCTGCCGAAATTGGCGGCTCTGAACGACAACCTCAGATCCATAATCCGGTCATCCGGATCGTAGGCCTCTGATCTCGCAATATCATTACACAAAAAGAGATTTTTGCTCAGCCTGTCTGAGGATCTGACCAAAAACACCAGATAAATCAATTCGTCTTCGGCTACAAGTTTCAGTGGTGTCAATTGATGCCAGGATACAGTCAGGTAATTAAGTCTGTCGCGGCTGATTACCGCCGGATTATCGGCTTTCAACGGGAGACTTTTGGATTCGAAACCTGAAAACTCCAGTTTATCAGAGTACACCATGGTCCATTGCAATCCCTGCAGCATGGCATCCTCTCTGATCCTGAGAGGGATGGACAGCAGGTCTCCTTCTTTCAGGAATATATCATCTGCGGTGAGGTCAATTTTTCCATCGGTCCTGTTTTCGGTATTGGGAACCCCTAAAAATTCATTGACGGAATTGTTGACATCACCGGTTTTGATGGCTGTAAAATCTGACTGGGTCATATCATTGTCCAGATTGTCATATGTAATGATGGACGGATGGGGCCATGGATGTGACGGGTCTGCAAACCTGTAGGAGGATTCTACAAACTTCCAGGCAGGGGCATGGGCGAAACTATCTCTTTGTCCCAGTATGACTTTGCGTATCTCCACCAGATCGGAAGAGGTGACAGTCCCCGAATTATTGGCATCAGCTGCAATAATTTTATAGGGTGAATCCAACTTCTGCAATCCCAGAATATGTCTCTGGATGAGCACAAGATCCAGTGTGGACACACCTTCAGAGGCTTTGCGTTTCAATTCAGGACTTATTTCGTAAGTATTATACATACCGAGATCCTTGAAGAGATATTTCCCGTCCTCATTGGTAGCGCAATGCTTCCGTGTTTCGCCACCTGTGAGTGATATTTTTGTATCATTGATCATTATTCCATCTTCGGTACCGATGCTACCCTGAATGCTTACCCTCGGCATATTACCACATAGCTGATGATTGTCTTGTACTATGATGTAAGTCCAGGTAAATGCCTGATTGCCATCCTCATCAGTCACCCATAGCTGCAGATCCTGTCTGCCCAGTTTGGTACAGTCAAACATTCGTGTGTGGTCATTGACATCAGAAGAAAAGGAAAATCGGAGCTTGCTGGCCGGAGTGCAATTGTCTGAACTGAAATTGTTGAAATCCGACGCCCACACTTTGGATGATGGACCGGGATTGGTCAGATTGGTGACCAGTCCAAACAATGCAATCGGAGTTGGAGGTTTACATTCTTTCACCGTAAATATCCTGGTGCATGTGGAGGTATTGCCGCAACCATCCTTAGCCTGCCAAACGATACGATGGGTTCCTCTTTCAACAAGAGAGCTGAAAGTGTTTCCATTGGCGTTTACTTCGAATGATCCGTTATTGCCGTAATCTACCTTGTAGCTCCAGCTGATCTGCTGTGGCATGCAATCATCAGTAGCTGCGGCGGTGAGTAATACCTGGGCAATACAGGCAGCACCCTGAGCACAGATGGTAGTGTCTCTGCAGGTGGCAGCACTGATGACCGGTGCGACATTATTGGTCACATAGATGTGCTGTACAAAGGTCCATTTTCCCGGCCCTCCCGGATTATTGGTCTGATACTGACACCAGTCAATGACCGTCCATGTACGGCGTACATATCTGCAATACGACGGGTGAGGAAAAACCTGATCGGAAAATGTGGCTCCTGCAAGAGCGCACCGATTGATCAGCAGATGGGGCCTTCCTGTGCTGTCAGGATTGGGCGGATTGACATTGCAGTAAGGATAAAATACCTCGTGAGCAGGCCAGGTAATATTGGATAATCCGAAGGGCTGATGATTGATGACATGGATAGTTTGAGTGAGGGTAGTGCTGTTGCCACCCACATCCGTAATGGTAAAATCCCTGTAAATTTTACCGAAGTTGCACATATTGAGCTGATTGCGTACCTGCACATGTACGGAGACTCCGGGACAATTATCACTATACACACCGTCCTGACCTGCTATGCCGGAGGGATAGAATGGATTGCCCGGATCATTAATTACGATATCACTTCGGGGTGCACCATTGGACACGTAGGTACCGAATCCCGTAAGATTGGCAGTGTCAAGGGGAAAGGCACAACTCAGGGATATATCTGGTAAGGGTATAATAATCGCAGGAGGTAATTTGTCCTGCACCTCTACACCCACCATGCAGGTATTGGAGACACCGTTGGAATCGGTGACCTTTACTTCCACCATGATGGTCTTTCCTACATCGGCACAGCAGAAACTTACGTAGGGGCCAAACTGATTGCCGGCAGGATCGCAATCTGTATCCATCCGTCTGACACTTACTACCGGCACTCCGCCACAATTGTCCGTCGGGCCGCTGGTCAGAAACTCTATGGCGGCAATCTGATTGACCTCACTCAGAGATATTTTTTTAAGTCCGGAGCATTCGAATACCGGAGTAAAATCATCCCTGATCTGCACTGTATGCACACAGGGGCTTTGGTTTCCTGCAGTATCGGATATGGCATAGGTACGGGTGATTGTCAGGGGAAACGCCGGGGCATTGCTTGTTTCTGACAACAAAACAAAAGACAGGGTGTCCAGCCGGATATCATCACTTGCATCTCCTCCTGCCGCCTCAAATGCCGCATAATTGGAGTAGGGTGGTATCCCCGTGCACTGAAGCGAAAGATTGGGCGGACAGGTCATGACAGGAGGTGTATCGTCTACCACGGTGACCGTCATGGCGCAGGTACTGGTATTGCCGTGTATATCAGCAATAGTCCATATAACCGTAGTGGTGCCCAGAGGATAGCTACCCGAAGCATCGTCTGTATTATTATGACTGTTGACAACATAATCGACTTCACAATTATCACTTAACAGCGGAGGCGGCACCAAAACCGGAAAGCTGCGTCCGTCATCCGGATTGTTGCTCGCGGTAATGTCCGGTGGACAAAGGATGACTGGTTTGATAGTATCCCTAATCGTCACTGCCAGCGTGCAATTTTGTGCAGCAGGTGTGCAGGCATCCGTCACCTGAAAAATACATTCAGCGTAGTCACACCATAATTACCTATTAGTACTGAATCCACAGTATTAGGATTTGGGATATTAGTCCAGGGCAGGGCAGGATTCAGCCGGTAGGCCATGGATGTGATAGTACAGTTGGACTGAGGTACAGGTACTTTAAGTGACACATTACAGGTCTGTCCTACATAAGCAGTGTAAGGATCTGGACAGCTCACCAAAAGGAAGGCGTTTTTGGGATGGGCCCCTCCGGAAATTTTGCTGTATTTCATGAAGGTATCTATACCATCATGAATGCTCAGACTGGCCACAATGACCAGATAGAGCCATAAAATCGGTTTTTGCATGGCTAAATCGGTTTTAATCAGGAATAAAGCCGTCTTTGGGAAGGGCACATCAGCACGCAAATACTTTCCTGACAGGAAAGCAGGGACAAAGATAAATCAATAATTTATATATTATGAAATTTTTTAATATATTTTTTATAAAAACATTTTCAGCCTTTCCAGTGTGTCTGCTTCTGCTGGTAACTTATCCTTACGCCAGCGTTTGATGCGGGGAAAACGCAGAGCCACTCCGGCTTTGTGCCGGGAAGATGCCTGAATACCCTCAAATGCGAGTTCAAATACGAGATCAGGCCTTACTGAAGCTACCGGGCCAAAATTTTCAAGCGTATTTTTTCTGACGAATGCCGTGATTTCATTCATTTCAGAATCTGTAAGACCCGAATAGGCTTTGGTAAAAGGTACCAGCCGGTCATTATCCCATACTGCAAATGTAAAATCAGAATAAAGATTGGCTCTTCGTCCATGTCCCCTCTGTGCATAGATCATTACCGCATCCACCGTATAGGGATCGACTTTCCATTTCCACATCCCTCCTTTTTTGCGACCTGTATGATAGGGTTCATCCCACTTTTTGAGCATGAGACCTTCGGCTTTGTATTCACGGGATTTAGCCCTCCAGGTGATCAGCTCCTCTGCATTACCAAAGGGTACCAAAGGTGAGATTTCTATGTACGGATTGGGTGCTCCTTTTTCAAGTATTTGCATGAGTTTATTCCTTCTTTCAGAAAAAGGCCAGTGCCTGATATCTGTACCGCCATACTCCAGCAGGTCGTAGGCAATTATTCTTGCCGGCAGATTTTTGAGGATAGCGGAAGTGACGTTTTTTCGGCTTATTCTCTTTTGAAGCTCAGCAAAATCCAGAGGAACATCATTCCTTTGTACTATCAGCTCTCCGTCAATGACCACATCCTCATTAACGGAATCCGCTATTTTTGTCAGTTCCGGAAATTTATCTGTAATCAGTTCCTCTCCCCTTGACCAAAGGAAGATCTGCTGATTTCTCATTATCCATTGGCAGCGTATTCCGTCCCATTTCCATTCTGCTGCCCATTCTTCAGGACTGATTTCCGGGATTCCTTCTTTCCCATTACTTTCGAGTGCATAGGCCAGATAAAAGGGATAGGGTCTGGAGACATCTTCAGAAGCGTTATCCTTGAGTTGTTTCCAGGTGAGAGTATCCGGCTTCCAATCACCTGAAAGCATATGTGCCACCTGATTTTCGTCTTTCTCCAGTACCTGAGCAAGTGCCTTATGTATAGATTTTTCAGATACCCCCACTCTGAAACCACCGGTAATCAATTTATTAAATACCAGTCTCTCCATTGTATTCATCATAGACCACGCAGATACAATGGTGGACTTCTTGATTTCTTCAGGTTTATCTTTCAGCTGTATGATGGTTTGAATCCAGTAGCTCAGACTATTTTCATTGGAATAGGAAGGTGGAGGCAACACCAATGCAAGTGTTTCGGCCAGATCTCCCACGATGTGGTAATTCTGCTCCAGAAGCCATAAAGGAATACCGGATACCTCAGCACACCATTGCCGGAGCAGGGTGGTACTGACCGGGCGGGAGGGCCTGCGGTGTGTAAACAGTGCAATAGCCCACATTTTATCGGAGTCACTTCGTGAGTGTTCAAAAAAATCCTTCAGCAACTGTACTTTTTCATTGCTTCCGTT
This sequence comes from Saprospiraceae bacterium, assembly GCA_016716335.1. Taxonomy (GTDB): domain Bacteria; phylum Bacteroidota; class Bacteroidia; order Chitinophagales; family Saprospiraceae; genus OLB9. Next base: position 114,949 of record JADJWN010000009.1, read on the forward strand.
GGTTTGGTCCAGCTGTTGATATAATGCAGCAAATTGTTTCATGAAGTCACTTCTTCTGTTTGGAATGCTGTCTCCTCCGTCTCCTCTCCGTATTCAGTCCTGACAGTCTGGGCATTCAGGCCCTGTTCACGCAACCACTGTGCAAACAATTCTGTATATCCGTGAGTGACGTATATATTTTCCGCTCCTGTGGCCTTGATGGCTTCGTTAAGCCCATGCCAGTCCGCATGGTCTGAAAGCACAAAGCCGGTATCCGCACCTCTCCGTCTCCTGATACCTCTGATGGCCATCCAGCCCGATACCACGGCTTCCCTGTGTTCGCCAAATTTTTTAGTCCATACCGTACCCAGTGCAGAGGGTGTACAAATCACGAGAGAACCGGCATAGTTGGACGGGTGACTCCTGTTGTCTGCCTTGTATACCGCTGGCAGATCAATTCCCTGGCTCCGGAATATCTCGTTGGTGTTTTCAATGGCTCCATGTACATAAATCCTTTCTGCTGACTGATAGAGTGCTTTGAGCAGCCGTTGTGCCTTACCCAACGAATAGGCCCCTATAATGCTGGATATCCCCTTGTCTCTGTTTTGCAGATACCAGTCCCCTGATTTCCCTGAAAACTTCCTCCTGAGGGCGCCACCTGAATGAAGGCAGTCCAAAGGTGGACTCTGTAATGAATGTATGGCATTTTACAGGTTCGAATGCAGTACTGATACCATCGTCTTCTGTCTTGTAGTCTCCACTTACTACCCAGATCTCCCCTTTATATTCCAGCCGGATCTGTGCAGACCCGATCACATGTCCTGCGGGATGAAATGATACCTTTACTCCATTGATATTAATGGGTTTTCCATAATTCACTCCGGTGATTCTGATGTGACTGCCAAGCCTGTGTTTGGTAATGGGTACGGAATCTGAGGTGGTTATGTATTCCTGATTGCCATGACGAGCATGGTCAGAATGGGCATGGGTGATCAGTGCCTTTCTGACAGGTCTCCAGGGGTCTATATAAAAATCTCCCTGTGTGCAGTATAATCCTTTGTCTGTAAACCCGACAAGCTGGTTCAATGATATTTTTCTTTATTTCGACGATAAACAATGCCTGCAAATTTAGGTTGCAAAATGAAAATTTGATTTTTTCTATGGTCCACATTTCCCGAATACCTCAGAAAAAAGAATGATAAAAAAATATCCGGCTGCCATTAATTTATCGAGATTTGTGCGCAATTCCCAGGTTGTTTTTATTCAATAGCGTATCTATACCCCTGATGTTAGTCATAATTCATTCTCCGGCACAGCTTCAAGAAATTATAAATCAGAACAGAAAGAAAAACCGAACCATCGGCTTTGTGCCCACGATGGGTGCTTTGCATGAAGGTCATTTGAGTCTGGTGCGCAAATGTGCACGCGAAACACAATTGTGTATTGTGTCCGTTTTTGTCAATCCCACACAATTCAACGACCCTAAGGACTTTGAAAAATATCCTGTGCACACGCAGTCAGATGTAGAAAAACTGCTCACTACCAGGGCAGATGTATTATTCATGCCATCGGTGGATGATATGTATCCGGAGGGATTACAAACGGAGGATACCATCGACCTGGGAGGTCTGGATCAGGTAATGGAAGGCAGGTTTCGTCCCGGGCACTTTCAGGGAGTAGCCCGTATTATGAAAAAACTACTGCTCATGACCCAACCAGACAAATTATATATGGGTCAAAAGGATTATCAGCAATGTGCTGTGGTGGCACATCTTCTCAAAATTTGGAAGATGAAAACAAAACTGGTAATATGCCCGACAAAAAGAGAGAAAAACGGCCTTGCCATGAGCTCAAGGAATGAAAGACTTTCTCCCGAAACGAGGGCAAAAGCCGGAGTTATCAAATCGGCTTTATACTATGTCAAAAATAATTATCACAAGCTACCCGTGGAGCTGATTCTTGAAAAAGCCAGACTAAAAATCCGGGAAGCCGGTTTTGAAACCGAATATCTGGAAATAGCGGATGCCCGGAATTTGCAACCGGTTGACCACTCCATCAGTAAAAATCAAAAACTGGTATGCTGTGTTGCAGTATGGGCAGATGGCGTAAGATTGATCGATAATGTTTTGATTGATTGAATTTCTAAGTTATCAAAGTATTCAAATTCTTTCCGAAGGAAGCAGCTTCGTATGTTCGTCTCAAGATTGCTATAGTCTCATTCTTTAATTGTTAACAGTTCAAGTGTTTCCGCCTGCGGCGGATTCAAGTGTTTAGAGTTCAAGTGTTCGGTTGTTCAAGTTCAGCGGATGGTATTTCAAAATGGTTTCTCTCAGATAATTACGGTCCACATGTGTATAGATCTCGGTGGTGAGTATGGATTCATGACCCAGCATCTCCTGTACGGCTCTTAGATCAGCGCCGCCTTCTACCAGATGAGTGGCGAAGGAGTGACGGAAAGTATGCGGACTGATGGTTTTTTGAATCCCTGCCTGTTCAGCCAATTGTTTAATGATTAAAAATATCATTACTCTGGTCAGTCCTTTACCTCTGCGGTTGAGGAAAAGTATATCTTCCGATGATTTATCAGCAGGTGTGATATGTTTTCTTTCAGTATTCAGATACAGTTCAATATGTTGGATAGCTTCATCTCCTATGGGAATCAATCTTTCCTTATTGTTTTTACCAATAACTTTTATAAAACCTTCTTCCGGAAAATAGCCGGATATTTTCAATGTAATCAGTTCAGAAACCCTGAGCCCGCATGCATACAATGTTTCGAGCATGGCACGGTTGCGCTGAGCATGAGGTTGAGACATATCCATGACACTGAACATAGCTGCGATCTCTTCATAACTCAGTACATCAGGCAGCGTCCTGCGCAATTTAGGACTGTCAATCAACTCAGATGGATCGTCATAGATCAGGTCTTCGAGCAGGAGGTATTTAAAAAAAGCTCTTACCCCGGAGATAATCCTTGCCTGACTTTTTGCTTCCAGTCCCAATTGATGCAAATAAATTACAAACTCACTGAGATGATTGCCCTGAATCTCCAGAATCGTTACATCAGGATATTTCATTTCCATAAACTGCTGCAGCTTGGATACATCCCTTAGGTAAGCTTCAATGCTGTGGGATGACATAGATTTTTCGAGCAGAAGATATGCCTTAAACCCTATTATGCTGCTTTTCCAATCCATGTAGTAAAGGTAAGGACATTCATGAAATTGTGTTTTTTATGTAATTTGGTGTTTTTAACAAACTGCATAATGCCAAAATTGTCAAACTTTACCTGAATAAATGATGTATTTAATTTATGCAGACTGTTCAGATCAGCAATAGTGTAAATTACTTGCACATTTAATTTTCGAACATACAATTGCATTCGATGTTTAATTAAGCTATTACCAACATCTTTTTCAGAGTGTTTACCTACCAGGAAATAACTCTACCCTTACAGTGACATACCGGAAGTTAGCTGTTTTTCTGAAAGTATCTGAAAACTTTAAGTATGCACCTGCACGACTAAATTTTTTATTGTAGGTTCATTTTGGTTAAGCTTCATACATTTTGTGCTGGTTTATCAAAAATCTAATCATTAGTAAAAAGTTATTGTGACGTATTGTCAATATTAGTTAGCAAATTTGTCATCACAAAATTTTCTTTTTGTTACATTGAATGGTATAAATCAAATCCAAACGTAAATCGTGGACTAACAACATATGACAATCAATGTATTAATGAAACCAAAAAACCGGTTTAGGTGTTATGCGTCTAATACAAATAATCATGATTTCTATCAACCCTCAATTCATCACCGACAACGCAGGTAAAAAAATATCTGTAGTGCTTCCTATAAAAGACTTTAAAGCCATTATGGAAGAATTGGAAGAGTTGGAAGATATAAAGCTTTATGACGAAGCCAAAAAGTCCAATGAGCCTTCTATTCCTATTGATGATGCCTTCAAAATGATTGAAGCTAAACGCAAAGCGAAGTAATGGCTTATAGTGGAACCTTAAAGAAACGAGCCATTAAAGCTCTTGAAAAAATCAATGAGCCGTATTAATCCAATATCAAAGAAGCCATTTACAGCCTTGCCGAAGACCCAAGACCCAAAGGCTGCAAAAAGCTAAAAGCCAGAGACGGTTATCGTATCCGTGTGGCGGATTACCGTATTATCTACGATATTTTTGATGATGTCCTTTTGGTGGATGTCATTGACCTTGGACACAGGAAAGATATTTATGAGTAAAGCAAAAGCCACCCAACACTTTATCTGTTGTATGGCTTTCGTGTATTGTATTCATTTCGTCGCTGATTTACGGCGCAGCCATGGCATCACTCAGACGTAGTTGACTACCTACGCCTAGCAGGGCTCTTTGGCTACCGCTCAAAGATTCCGGACTACGCTACTCGCTCCTCGCTGCACTGCGGGGCGATAGCTCCGTTTCATTTCGGCCACGAGCCAATTCGCATGGCTCGAACAGCCTCGTTCACCTTGCCAGAAACCTCCACCAGATAGCTTACTTCCTAAGCCACCTGATGCTGCACTACCCGCTATCATGGCAGGATCACCGAATTTCAGTGCCTGCATACCGGAGCCCTCCAAAGATGATATACTTCCACTCGCGGCTCCCTGCCGGACGTTGCCGCCCTGCAGATGGCTGAAAGTCCCTGAAGCCATAGAATGTGCCCCAGCCTGGCCAAATTCTTTCAGCGCTTTCCCCACAGGGCCAAGCATCTCCTATACCAAAGGTGACAGCCCCACTTGCAGCGCTCTACAGTCCGGCAGAAAAGCCATTAGACCAGAAGTTTTCGCCATTGTCGAGATTTCTTATACCATTAGTAGCCACTCCAGTGGCAAATGCGATGCCTACTACGGCTAGGAATGGTAAATCTCCATCTGGATCTAATCATATTTCAATAATTCTTGTCTAAATACTTTTATCAAGATGTGCTTTATTCGAGATGAATCTCTTTTTTTATTAACGCATTTATGCTGCACCTTATTGAGGAAGTATCAAGTAGTTTAAAAAATAGCCTATCTGCTCAGCTTTTTTAGTACAATTGGCTAAGCAGATAGGATAATAGGGAATTGAAGTTTCCAACTTCAATTAGCTCTTCATAGAGTGGAAAACTTAGGACAACGGGGCTACGATATTTTTGATGATGTCCTTTTGGTGGATATTATTGACCTTGGGCACAGAAAAGATATTTATGAATAAAAGCAAAAGCCCGACACTAAATAGGGCTTGGGGCTTGTAATTTTAAAGTCGGGATATATCAAGTCGGGATATTACAAAGTACACATAACTCCCTATCGTTCTTTCGTCATTAATCCAATCTCCAAAAGAAAGAGTAACAGCACCGCAATCAATTAATACAGGGTGAATATTTTTTAATTGACCATAACAGTAATAATTACATCTATTTTTCTCTGATGGCATTATATCTCTTTTCTGCTCCTTATTCTCATCCCAAAATGCGGGCTCGGATGTTTCTTCTTCAATGAAACTAAAACAAACTTCAGCTAATTCTCCTTCCTTAAAATTGCATGGATGACAAAAAGCCCAAAGCTGCTTTCCATTTATTTCAAATAAAACTTCCGCTTCTGGATTCTCCTTATCAAGCCAATCAATCTGCTTTATGCTAACTTTATATCTTTCCATATTATTTTACTTTAAGCCAAGCTGTGTGGCAGTTTTAATATGGAAAGTTGATATAGTTGAGCCTCCGTTTTTCATCCCAACAAAACCAAACAAAGATTCTCCCTTCGCTGCATTACCCATGTAATGGTAATAACCGTTAAGCTTGGAACTGTAAGTTCCATTTTGAATTATCCAATTAGCATCATCAACATAGTTCTTAAGATTGTAAGCTGATTTACCCGTGACCTTCATTATTTGGTCTGCGTGCTTACCAAAATGTACTACTGCTTCATCTCCGCCAAATTTCAAAAAGTTAGCTCCCCCCTTAGCGGCTCTTGCCAGCCATGTTGCTCTTATCGTTGAAACTAATCTTCCACCCAGATACAAAACTCCTTCTCCAGCATATAAAGACCCAATAAAAGCTAACATTTCTAAGTTGCCCTTAATAAACTCGTGCCTCTCCTCGGGACTCATTTTAGCCATGGCTTTAGTCATTGCAGCCATCCTCTTGTCCGGCCCAGGATCTCCGCCAAAAGCATGCTCCATCGCATGATTAAAAGCCCCAATGGCCAAACCCGTTCCAAATCCTTGCCAGAAACCTCCACCAGATAGCTTACTTCCTAAGCCACCTAATGCTGCACTACCCGCTATCATGGCAGGATCACCGAATTTCAGTGCCTGCATACCGGAGCCACCCAAAGATGATATACCTCCACTCGTCGCTCCATGCCAGAAGTTGCCGCCTTGCAGATGGCTGAAAGTCCCTGAAGCCAGAGAATGTGCCCCAGCCCGGCCAAATTCTTTCAGCGCTTTCCCCACAGGGCCAAATGCCTCTCCTATACCAAAGGTGACAGCCCCACTTGCAGCGCTCCACAGTCCGGCAGAAAAGCCATTAGACCAGAAGTTTTCGCCATTGTTTAAATTGTTGATACCATTTGTGGTGACACCGGTAGCAAAAGCAATACCTATTACTGCCAGGAATGGCAGATCGCCATCAGGATCCGTCAATGATACAGGATTATTTCCCATGGCACAATACGGATACATCCCAATCACCTGCTCCGCTTTAGGGTCCACCTGCATCCATACTCCCAATACCGGGTCCAGGCCTCTGTACAACGCAAAGTCTAAATTAAAACTTTCTGCTCTTTCTATACCGTTAAACTTATAATTGTATGTAGCGGTACCGCCGACTTTAGGAAATCCTCCGTACTCCATGCCATAAGCGTAGTAATGGTCTTCGTCTATTACAGTGGCTGTACCTCCATTATCGTAATATACCACTTTGGTATTTCCCAAATGATCCTTGATAACGTACTCCATACGATACAAAGTACCGTTTTTCTGCAGTCTGCCCTGACTATGATTGATTTGGCTTACTTCGTTGTTTACCAGTTCTGCTCCACCTATGTAGTCCCGTGTTTCATTAAGGGTACTACCCACTCCAAAAGTCTTGCGGCATAGTAAATTGCCATCAGCATCATAAGTCATTTCCAGTTTACTTCCGTTAGACCTCTGTATTAAGGTGGGCAGATGCAGGTGATTGTATGTAATACCGGATACGGAGCGATGAAGATCTGAAGTTACATTACCACAGGCATCATAAGTAAAGGCGGTGCCGGTGATATTATTCTGGTTATGTCCCTGTGCACTGTTATTACTGGTATTGGCATCCTGTACCCGCAGCATCCGCAGATTATCTGCTGCATAAATGTATGTCAGATTATCAATCTGATAACTGCTTTGATTATTCAGCGTATGACCATTTCGCAGTACAGTATTTATTCTGCCATTGGGATGGTAAGCGAAGTCTTCGTTGTATTTACCATTGGATACAAAAGTGCTTCCGTTGTGCTCATAATAGATGGATTTGGTCAATTGACCATAATCATCATACCTGTATTCATTCAGTCTTGTCTACCCGTTTTTCACCTTGTATTTTATATTGCTGATTTCACCGTTTTTTCTTAACGAAGCAGTGCCCCCCATTATTGGAGCATCGTAATATAATTGATAATGAAAAATATCTGTGCCGGTTAGCGTTTCTTCATTAAGTCTTTCCAATAAGCCATTTGATTTATAATAATAATCCAAAGTCTGTATATTACCTCCCTGTACATTTTGTGTGACCTGGCTCAAATGGTTGTAAGAGTAATTGGCTATCTGTTGATTTCCGCTATTACTTCCAAAAACATAACTGAAGCTTTCTGTTTTCAACCTGTGCATGTAATCAAATGTGTTAGTAGTAGTGTAATCAATTGTGAGCGTACCGCTTGGTTTATTCAGTATTTTGAGAAAAAGCTGATTACTGACCTGATCATAACCATTAGTTAGCGTATCACTTAATGTGATGGATTGCCCCATTGGATAGGACATGATATCAGCAGTATTTTTATGATTGGTAGATGCTATTTTCCAAAGTCTCCCTCTGTTGTCATATATTATTTGGCTTTTTATCATCGCAGTACTGCCTAACACTCTTACTCTTTTCCATTTTAATTTGCCTTTTTCTATGCCTGCAGTACCATAGCTGAACTCTTTAAGAAGATTGCCTGTATTGGTAGGTGACTCCATGTTTGCAGGCAAATTGGTTCGTAAGGATACTTTAATTATTTGTCCATCAGTGTTGTACTCGTAAGTGGTATATTGGTCTTTGGCATCTTTCTCCACTGCCAAAAGATCTTTGTTATTATACCAATAATTTGTCCATCCTTTCGATGGTATTTTCTTGCCTGACATCCTGTCTCTCAAATCATATGTGTATTCATAAATCTGAGCCGTAGCATTCTCCTGAACACCCGGTGGAATAACTTTAACCGGGCGATTTTTATTATCATACTTTGTGTAAGTATCTTTACGTTTGCCACCCGTGGGAGAATCTGCAGCATCTGTTTGTCTGCTGCACACCAACCTGCCTGAAAAATCAGTAAATCTGATAACTTTATTTCCATTACCATCTATCACTGTTTCTTTAAAAAGAACATCGGCAGGATAATTATTAAACAATCCCGTGGATGGATTTACATTATGGGGGTTTTTAACATTATCGTTTGCTACATTCATAGCGTACTCATATTTTGTACCATACCAGTCAGGAGGGATAACTTCCTTAATCCTTGACAATGGAGAAGCTTCATATTTTGTCTCTGTGAATTTGGTGCCGGAAGGTAATGGAATTAGGTTGCCGTTATTACTTGAACCTGTAAACGGCAGATATTCCTTGATTTTTCTACCATGTGAATCATATTCTATAAAATCTGCTATGTCCGGACCAACGGACTGATATCTTTGTAATGTCTGGATCAATCTGCCATGATTGTTAAAAAACTGTCTGGTTTCTCTTGTTGTCATACCATTGACTGCTGTAGGTGTAATGACTTTTGTTACAATGATATTATAAAATGGACTTACATTAGAAAAGAAATAGTCGTATTCTATTCTGTTATTGGAGGGTTGCTCAGTTTGTTTTTTAAGTCGCCCCAATTTATCGTATTCATAGTCATAATAAGTGCCGTCTGCATTGGTAATACGTTGAGTGAGGTACGAATTGCCATAATAGGTTGTACTTTTAGTAAAACCATTTGATGTGGTGCTTGCTAATCGCTTCCTGTTGTATGTATAGCTCACCTGAGGCCAGTTAGCCTTCTGATCAAGCGATACAAGACCTTCAGAATTGTATGCGTGATAATAATGTGTTGGATATTCTGCTCCAAATGTTGTACTATTCCCGTCACATTCATTTCTGTAGATTGTGGATGGACGTACAATATTGGATGGATTAGTATGACCACTATTACTGACCCATGTACCTGAAGAGCTGTAGTATGAATAATCTGTTCTTGATTTTTGAATAATTTTACCATTATAATACTCTTCTGTGCTGAATGGTATCTTTATGTTTTTGGCCAGTAATGAATTTTTTACATTATTATCAGCCCAAAAATCGGTAGTATATAATGTAGAGATTAAAGACTCATTGCCCGAAGATTGTGTTTTTATGATACTAGGCTGTATAGTGTTGGCATGATTATATTCATAAGATGTTATGGAAGTTATCTTTCCATATACATAACTCGTTTTGGTAAGAGGTCTTACTAAAAACTGTTGATACCGGTATCTTATTCCCCAATAATCACAATTCCCACCAAAAAAGTTACACCCTGTTTTAGCCAAAAATCTGTTATTAGATACGCCATAGTCAAATAAATCTACCCGGTATGTGAAGACATCCTTTGAAATTTCTGTATTTGCATTATCAAATACGGTTTTACTCTCCAGGTTTCCTATACCCTGAATTAATAAATCACACACATTTCTTTTACTACTCAGTATTTCTTTTGTAAATGTAGTCTTAAACTTAGAAACGGTTTTCCCCAGCCCTGCTTTTGAAACTGTCACTTCGCCATACCCTACATGAGAGCCTGACATATAGTTTAAATTTATGGTCTGAGAATGAGCCGTTATCCACCTCTGAGGAAATTTTTCATGGTAATTTGGTTCGTTATACAACATACCATTGGCATAAGAATAGTTGGTAATTTCTCCACCTTCATTGACTGTCTTTATTCTTACACCACCTACCACCTCATTATTTGGTGTTAGGTATGTATAATTTAATTGAGCAGAAACATTAACACCTGTAAGCTGGACATAGTAAGTGCTGCCACTCTGGAAGAAAGGCGCTCCATTGTTATCCAATAAATCAGCCAGTTTAAAGGAAGTATAGGTTTGACCTCCAACGGAATAAGCATTCCAGCTCCGGGTAATCTGTACACTATTGCCTAGCGTAAATTTATAAAATGTTAGCGTAACACTACTGTTATAATTTCCATATACAGCATTGACACCTACTGTGCCATCCACCTGAGTAGTGGTGTTGTAATTCATCATAATCCAGTTCTGGCTGGTGGCAGGGTAGGTACACGACCCTGATACATTGCATATACTTACAGAACCCGCATTAACTGTGGTCGGACTTACTGCTATACGGTGTGCTTCATATGTAAAACTCGTGACTTTACCGTTAATATCTTTTACAGAAGTCAGTATACCATCTTTAACTCTGGTAGTATCAATACTTCTGTTAGCCCCTCCTCCAAATTGTGTAGGAATCATATTATCAGCAGGATTATTGCTATGCTGATTTCTGAATCCCCAATGATCAATTCCTGTCCAGTTTTGTGCTACTGAATTTCCGGGATTCCAATAATAAAACTCTATTGCTGGTTCTTCAATAGTATTGTCGCAAGATTTTTTCTGAATAGTATTTAATCTAATTTGTTTCGCATTAGAACCTGAAGCTCCATTATAGTCAGATGATAACTGATAATAATAACACAAATCAGAATTTTTATAAAACACTTTGTCTAATTTACCCTGAACACCATTTGCACCGACAGATGTGAGGTCGTATCTATCAACATAGTTAAAATCTAATGTATCATTAAATCCTCTTATACTCAATAATCGTTTGTTTAATCCTTTAATGGGGTCTTCATGCAATCCTTGAAATTCATATTCACGAAAATTTGTATCATAAACAAATGTTATGTTATTGCCTGAAATGTCATAGGGTTCAATGGATTGTGGAGCCCAAACTGTAGAAATTAGTAAGTTTGATGCGGTTGATGAACTGAATGGATCACAAGTATTAAATTTTATATCAGTCTTATTTCTATGAACGGGAATCAATTTCACTTTGGTTCCATCAATATTAGTAATAGTAAATATTGCAACATCCTTAAAAAAAGGCCAATACGAAAATGTTGCTTCAATTTTCAGTTCTGTTTTATTAACAATAAATATTCCTCCGGTATTTCGATCTATGGTAAAATTAATACTTTGCCCAAAACCATTAAAAGTATATAAATCATTCTCTCCGTCATCTTGGTTACATTTAATCCTCTCGTAATCAAAATTCTCACCTGTTCCATTGTTTACACTTCCAAATTCATCAGGTAAATGCATAACCTGTCTGGTGACCGAATATCCGGTATTCATAAACCAATCCATACCCACTTCTGAAGAAGGACTATTGGGCTTATACCCGGTAGCGACGTACCCTAAAGAAAATCCTGCACTCACGTTGCCATTGCTGACAGAAGCTAATGGAAAATCTAGATTTAGGGTGCCTGTAAATTCTCCTACGGCGGTTCCCATAGTACTTGAGGAAACTGAACCTACATTTGGTTGGGAAAAAATATATTCACAACAGCTTAGCATCAATATGGTAAAAATCAACGATTTTGTATTAATTAAAGACTTCATTTTTTCAACTTTTTAATTAATTTCTAAAATTTATTTGATGGCCATCAGAGTTTTGGTTTTTACTTCCATTCCTGTCTTCAATGTAACATAGTAATGGGCCGCAGGCCAATCTTTTATGTCTATTATTATCCTGCCTTTATGCTCACCTAAAGCTGGAATCGTCTTTTCATACATGCGTTGATTGGTCATATTGTATACATCTATTGAAACCGAATGTGTCTTATGAGGATTTTCGTACCATATTTCCACCTGTGTTTCTGCCGGATTTGGCACAATTGTGAAATCCAAATTTTTTATAGTGCTTCTGTTGTCCAAGTTTTCATCATCTTCTCGGGCATTGCCATCACATATTTTTTGACCTTTTATAAGATCATGTCTGTATCCTATTTCACTTAAAGCAGCATGCATTCTGGCAACCTGTCCTATAGTAAAAAACCATGCGCAATCATCGGGATTGCTGTCCATAAAATTTCCTATCATTTCCATAGGATTGCCTGGACATAAGCTGATATGTCCAGCACCAAAACAATGGTCATTAGGGGCATTGTGAACCGGGGTATCTTCAACACCATCGTCCATACAATCCCCATTTGTCCAAAGCGGAAGGAGGCCAAGGTATTGTCCCATCAGGTGGACCAGAGTTTTACCGCTATTATATTTTTTTTGGTCATTATGTACACCAAAAAAGTCCGGATCTATGTATATTCCATCACGAATGGCGTCATGACCTGGTAATATTGCAAATCCGCCCAGTTCATCAGCCAATTCTGAAATCCACACATTTATATATTGATCTTTTATTGCACCTTCCAGTCCTTCATTTTTGTCAGAAATGCTTCCTAAGTTTGAAATACTGTAAACTACAGATTTATTTGTTGTATAAATTCCATCAATAATTCCATCAGGACTACCTAAACAAAATCTTATCTTACTGTCTCCTGCTATGACCTTTTCAAAAAGGAAATTGTGTTCTCCTTTTGTTTTACCGGCAAAGGCATCATTAAGCACTTGCAATTGCAATGTAATATCTTCCTTTGTTACCTTTACTTCATTATTTAAATGTATAACATTAAATACCACAGGCAATACCTTTTCTTCCGGTATTGCATACTTTGCATACATACGTGCATTAATTTCAAATTCACTCCACTTACGTATATCTATTGGAGTTTGTCTCATAAATTCTTTCCATTCAGGTTTAAAAAGGTACCTCATGGTGTCTTTAATAGTTTGGGCTTTACAAAACGAAGTAAAGCAGGTAAAAACACATAAGCTCAGCAGTGCTGATAGATTGAAATATAATTTCATACTAATTAAAATTTTTGAAACCAATAATAAAATGTCTGATTTTAAAAAAAAACAAAATCAATATTTAAGATAAGAAATTGAATTACTGCAACTTTTTTAACATTTTTTGACCCATCACTTTCAAATGCCCAAGGCAGTTGACACTTGTCATTTGACCTTACAAAGCAAAAGCCTGTTACCCACTTTTCTCGTTATCACATTTCCCGAATTTCCACATAAATGTTCCATTTACAATCTTTTTTACGTAACATTTCGTACGTTTTATACAATAAAATTACCCTAATTTAAATACACATATTCCCAATATAAAGTGTAATTTTAATTATACCTGCAATACTCTATACTCAATTATAAAGATGCATATAAGATCGATTTATAACGCCTGCATTATTACAGAGTACAATAAATTGACTCCAATCTTATTCTATAAATTATTTTGAAGTACTGCGTTTCTTTCCCTTCTTTTTCATGTAGTTAGCACTAAAAAATAGTTTACTAATTGTCTTTCTTCTCAAAACTAGGTGCAATGTAAATAAATATAAAATTAGTGAACTTTATTCGATAAATTATTTTTAAAATTTTAGGAAAAGTGTCAGTTGGAAGACAGAATAATCAATCCGGAGATGGAAATAATTTATTATTTCTACGAGATGGTATTTTTCTTTTGCTTGCTTTATTAATACTTGATTTCAAAGGAAAACATTCCACTAATTAAGTTCTTTTCTAACATTTCCTCAAATGCAAGTTGTGATGAGATAAAATTACAGCGTGCATGATACGACTAAAAAGTTTGAACCACTACATTGCTTCATTAAATAAAGGTATGGCCTGTCCCCCTGTATATTGAACAAAAGCCCACACCTTTACATTAATAGCTCTGATTATTCTCTTCTAAACAGGTGCTATGCAGGTCAAGGTTTTTACTTTCAACGATTTTTATGAAAACACTTATGTATTGTATGACGACACAAAAGAATGTTTGATCATTGATCCGGGGTGTAACAGCTATCAGGAGAGGCAGGAGCTACGCACTTTCATTGAACAAAAACATCTCACTCCGGTAAAACTCCTGAATACGCATTGTCATATAGACCATATACTTGGCAATTATTTTGTATCGGACCACTGGAAGCTATCTCTTGCCGCCCACAAAGGTGAGATTCCTGTGCTGGAATCCGGCACTCAGATTGCACAACTCTACAATATATATTATGAACCCTCTCCTGGAATAGCTGAATTTATTGAACATCAGGACATAATCAGTTTTGGAAATACGACATTAAAGGCGCTTTATACGCCGGGGCACTCGCCGGCCAGTCTCTCCTTTTATTGTGCAGAATCAGGTGTACTCATAGCAGGAGATGTATTATTCAGGGAGAGTATTGGCAGGACGGATCTGCCGGGAGGTGATTATGATACTTTGATAGACAGTATCCGAAGAGAGCTTTTTATACTGCCGGATGATACCTTAGTATATCCTGGACATGGCCCATCTACCACGATTAAGTATGAAAAACAGCATAATCCATTCCTGAGGTAAAAAGATAATCATTATTTTAAGAATTAGATGAACTCATGATGTATATTTGTTGGTCAAACAACCTATTGTGGACTGGATCAACCAACTGAAAACCGATGAAAATTCAGCTCTGAAAGACTTGTACAGTCAATACAAAAAAAGCTGTTTACAGTGGATAATGGGAGAATTCAATATAAAAGCACACGAGGCATCAGAAATTTTTCAAACATCGGTCATCATTTTTTACGACAATTATAAAAGAGATAAACTGGAAGGTTTTACCGGTGATATCCTGCCTTATGTCAAAGGGATAATCCGTAATAAATGCATGGAATATTTCAGAAAAAAAGAAAAATCCGGCATTACGGTGACAGACCATATTCTGATTAATCATGTAGCAGAAGAAGACTCAGAAGATAAAATAAAGTTGGAAAATGATATCTCGAGGATGACTTTTTGTCTGGAGATACTTGGAGAGCCCTGCCGATCCGTATTAAAACTGTTTTATTATGATGACATGGATATGCGATCCATAGCTGCACTGATGGGTTATAAAAATGTGGATAGTGTTAAAACGCAAAAATATAAGTGCATCAGAAGGTTACAAAATATATTTTTCGGACATAATACTTGAGAATCATTGACAGAAAGATATGGAGATAAGAGATATTGATTGGATGGATGCTTATATGAGGGGTGCTTTGGATGAAGCATCCAGAAAAGAGTTTGAAGAAAAACTGGTTTCAGACCAGGCATTTCGAGAGCAGTGGCAATTTATGCAAAGCATGCAACAAGCGGTAAGAATCGCAGCTTTACAGGAAAAAATGGAGATGCTGAAAAAAGCAGATGAGGAGAGTCTGAAAAAGAAGGAATCCTATTTGACCACACCTAAAAATATCTGGCAATGGCTCATTCTGATTTTACTCATTGCCGGTATAACAGCTGCTGCCTATTTTATCCTGAAGAGTCCGGTGAAGATTCAGGAGCCTATGGCTGCCCGATCTGATCTTATGGAACAAAGCATTATCCACAAAACGGTAAGGAGTGCCGAAAGCGAAAATAATCTGACAGTAGAGCAACGAATAGCCTATGATCTATATGTATTGCAGGAATTTGAAGATGCCATCCCGAGATTAGAGCAATTGTGGGAAAATCAATCCGATACACTGGCTTATTTTTATCTCGGTGCGAGTTACTTTTTTACAGGAAGAAGGGATAAGGCAGGCAGGATATTTGCAGATCCCATACTCACTCAGGACAGCATTTATGCAGAAAAAATCCGGCTTCTGATGGATAAGTAATAATTCTTCGCGACAGAAAATGCAGCTTATCTTATTTTTGAGCATTTATCTGACCAAGCATTTCCGATGCTCAGCTATCATACCAAACACCTGACTGAAGCAGGCTGCGATGAAGCCGGCAGAGGCTGTCTTGCCGGACCAGTGTTTGCAGCTGCCGTCATTCTGCCTCCTGATTATCATCATCCTTTACTCACAGACTCCAAGCAGTTGGATAAAGATACCCGTGACCAACTGCGCAAAACCATAGAGGCCGAAGCACTTCATTTTGCGGTAGCACATTGTACGCCTCAGGAAATAGATAAAATCAACATTCTTTGGGCTTCAGTAAGGGCTATGCACAAAGCTCTGGCAATGTTGTCTGTACAGCCTGATCAGATACTGGTGGATGGCAATCATTTCAAGGCGTTCAGACACATACCGCACCATTGCATTATTAAAGGGGATGCCACTTATTTTTCGATAGCTGCCGCTTCCATTCTTGCAAAAACCTACCGGGACGAATACATGGAGCAGCTGCACCTTGATTTTCCACAGTACCACTGGCATGAAAACAAAGGCTATCCTACTCCGGCACACAGAAAAGCCATTGAAGCATTCGGACCTACGATCCATCACCGCAAGTCTTTCAGATTGCTGCCGGAAAGCACACAGACCCTGTTATTCGATGATTATTAAAATGGATAGTTCCATCCTGCACATACGTTCCTTCAGTTACAAACCACCGATTTTATAAATGTATTGAATACAGCATTGAACATGCTTCTGCTGTCTGCATATTTAGCATCTGTATAGATATTGTCATGGCCGCCGCCGGCAACCGTTGTAAGACTGGTTTTCACATTGACCTGACGGGCTCTTCTGTCAATCTCGGCACTGCCATAAAGTGGAATTATCTGTATTCCGGACAGCCTAACCCAATCATAACCGTAGGGCACCACTTCGTCAGCATCGCCATGAAAGGATATGACCGGTGGCTCGCCACTGTCCATAAAGTCTGTTCTGTAAATCCCTCCCGAGAGATTAATTACACCCTGCACTTTGGATGAGTATTTGAGATTTTCTGTATCCCCTGAATTGCCCTCCAGGCCACCATTGGCATTGATGACAGCCTGTATATGCGGGTCTGTGTTGTCTGATGCATCAAAATAGGCAGTCTGCAGGGCTGTGATGGCTCCCGCAGATACACCTCCCACGATGATTTTATCGGGATTGATTCTGAACATATTGATGGTGGCAGCATCCTTTCTGAAATGTCTGATCGCTGCCTTCATATCTGTGGATGCTTTTACTGCAATATCCAGGGCTTTTACGGAGTCTATCGGCCACTGACTGAAGAGGTTGAGCAGCCTGTAATCTATACAGGCACTGACATAGCCGAGTCTTGCTGCCTGTCGGGCATTATCAGCAAGCTGTTTTCTGTCGCCTCCTACAAAAGCACCTCCAAATGCCCAGATGATGACCGGCCGCCTGCTCACCGTGTCGCCCACAGGCTCATATACATCCATATACAGGTCCTGAGGCAGGCCTATGGTGCTTCTGTTGGATCCGTATTTTACCGTAGTGACCGTTACCTCAGCAAATATTTCTTTTTCGTATCTGTCTGTCTGACAAATATCGGGAGCCTTATTTTCCGGCTCATCTTTGGCACATGACAGCACAGTGGTTATTGCTATAATACTGAAAATAATTCTGAAACTCATGTCTGATTATTTTTTAAATGTTAAAAACTGATGCCTCCACCCAAAGCAATATTAAAGCTTTTATAGCGCAAGGGGCTTATCCAGGCAGGGATATGTTCAGTATGCAGATAAGCTGTAAATGGCCCAAGCTTGCCATAAGCACTCAGGCCAAAAAGCGCATAATTGTTTTTTCTGATGGTATAATTCAGGCCAATATTGATGATCCCCAAATGATGCACAGCACCTACTGTGAGTGCACTGCGGTTTTGAAAATCAAATTCATCCACCCTCGCAAGGCCGTGAAATGACCAGAGATCACTGTACCTGTGGGAAAAACCTGCTAAAAGAGAGGAGGGCAAACGACTGGAAAATGGCTCGATAGTTTCGTCAAATGAAAAAATCCCTATCAAAGTATCGGCGATATTAATTCCAGTAGAATCCGAAATATATTTTACTACATCCACCCCTTCAAAGCTGAAATTACCCTTACTCGAAAATGCTCTCGGAAAAAAGTCCCAGTTGATTTTACCCATATTTAATAATGAAAGCCCTAATTCAGTTTTGTCTGTCAGACGGTAGGTCAGTCCCAGGTCCAGTGCGATGCCGAAATTGTTGTAGAATAAGTTTTCAAAAGTAAAATCAGGATAGGAAAAATCAATTTCCTCGACTGTATTGATTTTAAATAACGCACTGCTTCTTATCAGGTAGTCATTTTGAAAACGGAGTTGGTAATATTCTTCATCGGTGGTAAATCTGATGGAATTTCGCTCTGTCTGGACTCCGGCAGTTCCAAACAAAAATTTCACTCTGCCTCCTACACCGAGTTTACCTGCCTGATGTTGCAAACCCACATAAAGTTCATTCCAGGCAAATAATCGGAATGATGGTCCGATTTCTATCGTCTGACCAATAAAAGCCGCATTGCCCCGTGCTGCAAGATTGGCCAAAGCTCCGGTGTAACTCATCTCACCAGCCACATTAAAACTATGGCCGGCCAGTATGGTAAAATCCCTTAATCTGATCCCCAGCCCAACACTTTGCAGCCTGCTGTTGAGCTGAATATTGTTTATTTCATTGAAAGCATTGTTAAACCTGGAAAAATCCAGATATCTGTTGCCACTCGCATTTAATGAAGTAATATCAGCAATTGCCGGACCATCTGTACTGAGGTGAAAGTGATAATTGGCGAGTGCTGCATTAAAGCTGCTGGTCATTGCTGCTCCGGGATTGATACTGTTCCTTTGCAAACTTCCGGAAATAATCCATGAACCAAAGTCCTGACCTCTTCCGATACAGAAAATCCATAAAGTCAGCCATCCGGCTAATGCATACTTTGACCTCATCTGTTACTTTTTATATTTCAGCAGTGCCCCTGCCTTCAATGTGATGCCGTAATCGTCATAAAGCCAGAGCGATTTACCCTCAGCACTTCCGGTGGTATTGAGTCTGCCTTCGATCAATACCCTGTCTGATTTCCGCATGTTTTCCAGTTTGCTTTGACTCAGGGGTACAAAGGTGGTTCTTTCCTGTCCCTTTTGAGTCCTTCCGTTGGGGAGTAAAACAGCTGCCGGCAAAACAAGGCCTTCTGCGGCGAATAACTCCTCCAGCCTTCGGCCCTCTGCATCCAGAAAATAAATCTGCAGACTCACATCTGCCGGAAAATCATTGGCCGTGATGATTTTAAACTCTCCGGAAAGGACTGAATTAAATGCACTTAAATCCAGAGAAATGGTATCGCTTACTACGAGCTCACGGACATAACCGTTCAGCGGTACTTCAGCAGCCACATTGATATTGAAGAAGGCATCAAAATCTATGTATCCCTTGATGGTGGTATCTCTGTCAGGATTGACCAAAGCATCAATATCGTATGAAATCAGATTGGTTTTTTCATTGAAAATTTCCCTGATGTTGGAGTTATTTTTGTCAAATGTGAAAAAAGTACTTTTAGTCTTTCCAACCTCATTGAATCCGGGATAATCAAAGTCAATACCGGTATTGATAAACGGGCTTTCGAGGCTGAGTACATTTCCGGTGACAGTTGTCAATTGCATTTTATTTACTCTTGAGCGTACGGGAAGACCGAAAGCATTGTCCACACGTAAAACTATTTTGGGATCTTCAAAATTAAAGCCTCCGCTTTTCCATGCATTGAACAGGCCGATGCGTATGGCATTGCCGTCCACTCCAAAAATATGATATCCCAGATAACCTTCAATGTAGGAAAACAGAATGAGGTCAAACCGAAGTATGGCATTTTTCAGTCTTAGCTTTTCTCCGTTGGGCCTCACTGCTTCGTAATAAAATCTGATAGTATTGGTATTGCTCACCAACTCCCACCCATCAATACTGAATTGTGGAGTGATCATTTTATTGGGAAAATTACCATTGTACTTTAGGGTATATCTCTGGTCAAAATGCTGATTATTTCTTTTCAGATTTAAAATCTGCATACGGATCTGTACATCTTCCGGTTGATCGTGTTCAAACTCGAAGAAAATCCTGGTGTTTCTGAAAGTGGCCCTGTCTATCAGAAATATATTGGAGGGACTGCCAAAAGGAAGAGGAAGGTCATACAAAGTATCGGGGATTGGATTGTCTAAAATTCCCGGAAAAGGTGGAAATATGGCTGCCGCTGTACGACGTATTACATCACCATTGTAGACTACAGTTGCTTTGCCATCACTATCTATGCGTATGGATGTATTTCCTTTAGATTCGGCAGCTACCCGTCCTATGGTGATTCGGGAATTGATGAGAGGCACAGCCAGGTCATACTCCGGACCCTCGATGTCCAGCGCAATGTCTCTGTCCACGCACTGACTGAAAGCAGTTATCAACAGAATAGCATAAAAAATGGTTTGATAAACATAATTCTGTATTTAGCCGAGCACATACTCCTGTCCTGCCGCCGGAATTTCGATATCTGAAAACCCTTTTTGCTGCAAAAATCCTCTGAATTGTTTCTGAGTTTCATACTCTCCATGTACCAGAAACAATTTTCTTACCGTGGGCAGTTGATTTTGAATGAAGTCAAACATCTCATTTTTATCCCCGTGAGCCGAGAAAGAATCCATGATTTCTACATCTGCCCTGACGACTTTTTCTTCATCAAAAACATTGATAGTTGTAGCTCCAGCTCTGAGTATTCCTCCCGGAGTATCAGGAGTACAGTATCCCACAATCAGAAAGGTATTTCTGGGATTCTCTATATTGTTGGCCAGATGATGCTTTACTCTTCCGGCATTCATCATGCCTGACGCACTGATGATTATGCAGGGTTCGTGCATTTCATTGAGTTGTTTTGACTCTTCGACGTCCCGGATGTAAATAAGATTATTGAATCCGAATGGGTTGGGATCTTTATGGATATATTTAAGCAACTCCTCATTGAAGCATTCCGGGTGCAGGCCGAATATACCCGTCACATTGGTAGCAAGCGGAGAATCCACATATACGGGGATATGAGGGAGGATACCGGCATTTTCCATCCTGTCCAGCATATATACTATCTCCTGAGTACGTCCGAGACTGAATGCAGGTATGATAAGTTTGCCTTTTTTCTCGAGACAGGTGTGCTTTATGATTTGCAGAAAACGCTCTGACTGCTCAGGTGTGGATTCATGTACTCTGTCTCCGTAAGTCGATTCACAGATCAGATAATCTGCCTTCGGCATGGGTTGAGGATTGCGCAGAATGGGTCTGTCAGGCCTGCCTATATCTGCTGTAAAGCCGACGATGGTTTCTTTGCCATTTTCTCTTATTTTCAATGTCACACTTGCACTGCCCAGGATATGCCCGGCATCCGACAGAAATATTTTCACATCCTCATGAATACCGATCCACTGATCATAAGGTAAACCCACAAAATGACTCATGGCAGGTATCACATCTCTGGTTGTGTACAATGGCTGACGTATCCTCGAAAAATCCTTTTTCTTCTTGCGAAGTATTTTTTCATTGTAATATTCGACATCCTTTTCCTGAATCTCAGCACTATCCATCAGCATCACCGAAGAAAGACTCCGGGTTGCATGCGTACAGAATATTCTGCCTCTGAATCCATCCCTTACCAGCTGCGGTATCCGCCCACTGTGATCTATATGGGCATGCGAAAGGATAAGACAATCCAGTTCTTCCGGCTTGAAATGCCATTCATTATTCCAATCCCAGATATGCTGCCCTTTACCCTGAAATAAGCCACAATCCAGCAATATTTTAAAGCCATTGTCGAGCTCTATCAGATGCGAACTGCCGGTGACAAACTGTGCTGCGCCGCAAAACTTTACTTTCATACCCTTAATGCTATTCAGATGTTAACAGCTCAAACGTACGAAGAATAATGGAAATTTTACATTTACAATTTTTTCGATAGTAATTCTGTATTAATCTTTCTTATGTTTAATACCAGAGAAATGCTATGATAAATCACAACTCATTTTTTGATTATTGACATAACCTGATTCATTTTTATCAAGTCTTAAGCAAGGTTTCAACGAAAAAATTCTGTTCATTCAGATGAATTCTCGATGAGATGGAAGTAATCATAAAAAAATCTTATGTTAAGGATATTGCTGAGTTACCTGATGATATAAAATTACAGATAAAGCAGCCGATTCTCCTGCTTGAAAACGCTGACCATATTTTTGATATAAATACTGATCTCAAATATCTTGAGGGAGGTCCGAAGAACGAAAAATATCTGAGATTCAGAATAGGTAGATATAACATCGGGGCTATATTAAGAGATACCACACTTATACTGGTGGTTGTGGGTTCCAAAGGGGATTTTTACAAAAATTTCCCTTAAATTATATTGAAGTTTTACAAATCCTTTCGAAATCGCATAACTGATTTCTCACATCAAAAGACACAATGCTTCGGCGGCTTTGCCCTCTGCTATAAGGGATGAGGCTACTCTGTGTTTGTGGATGTTGTCCAGATTTTTCAGGTCCGGTCTTTCATCATAAAACCGGTCGAGCTCGGCACTGTCCGGAAGTTGCAGAAGTGATGCCAGTACTGCAATTTCATTCCCTGTGAGGACTGTACTCTCCCGGATATGAGCCGGAAGTCCGTCAAATCCAAGGGGTATTTCAGTGACAGACTGATATATCTCCATAACGGCTGCCCCACTGGCCCGCACATAATAATTTCTGCCCATACGACCCATCAGATCGAGCTTGTGAGGATCCAGTTTTCCATTGGTGAATACTTCTTCGGCAATTTTGATCCTCAAAACTTCACAGATAATAAGATGTCCTGCCCCTCCGTGTTCTCCCAGGGTGATTATATCCTTTACTTTACACTCCATATTGACCGGAGATTCGAGTACTGAAGGGGGACGTACCAAATCAGAAGCTACCGGTGTAAGACCGGTTTTGGTAAATTCGCTTACTTCAGAGGGAAATTCCACAGAGGCCAGGGACATCTGGCGGACGATATTGTAGGACACCATATTGATGACCGCCTCCCCTGTTTTGCGGACATTATGGAGGGTATCCTTTGTACTGTTGTCAGTTACTTTACGGTTGGAGGAGAAAACCAATATGGGCGGATTGGAACTGAACGCATTGAAAAAACTGTAGGGCGCCAGATTTTCCACCCCATGATCATCCACCGTACTCACAAAGGCAATAGGTCTGGGTGCTACTGTGCCAATGATGTATTGATGCAGCTCTTTGGTGGGAATTTCTTTGGGTACAATGATTCTTTTTGTCATATCCGGATATGTGTTTTGTCTGATGAGGGGCAAAAATAATTATTTGGAAAAGCTTTCAAACCATGATATCAGTTAGCATTCATAATTACAAGCTGTTTGGGGTACCTGAATATTTGAATAAAAAGCATCAGCCTCAGGTTCAGAAAGACTGTTATACTTATCATTTCATTAACTTTTAATGGCCGTATTCCACAGTGCAACGGACGGAATCATACCGGGATTGATTATTGATTCCCAATTGTTTCCGGTAAGGTTTTCTTACTGAAGGAAAAATATATTTCATTAAATCGAAGTATAAAAAGCCCTGACCCCCGAATGTCAGTGGTTAGGATAATTTCAACCGGACGACCATTTTTAAAAAAGGTTGCAGCGTGGCTATTGTTTCAAAGTCATGGTATATTCTGCCACTGCTCTGATTTCTGCCAGACTCAATATATTTTCGTAAGCAACCATGGCACCCTTACCTTTGGATATCTGAAGGATGCGCTCATTGAGATCCAGATCAGAGACCGTGAGGTCTTTTGACCCGTTGGCTCCCAGCTTACCATCAGGTCCATGGCACAACTCACAGTTTTGCTTGTAGATTTTCGCTCCATCCACAGCCGGTTTTTCAGCAGATGCTGTTTCTTTACCTGCCGGCTTTTCCTTTTGTCCACAGGCAAAAGTGAGCAACACCAGAACAGAGAGTATATACAGGGTTTTCATAAAAAGTGACTTTAAATTAGGGGTGTAAATATAAGTATGCAAGCCTTTTATTACCGGCCACGCAACAAAAAAAATTATACTTTTGCGTATGGCAATTTATTAATATGCCTGATTTCATCACCGACCTGTCATAAAACGCTCATGAAAAAACTCAGGATTATTATTCTGTTTTGCTTTACCATCGCATACAGCATGTTTTTGTATAGTCAGAACTATACTTCCTACTTCACGGGCAATCCGGTCAACATAGTGACCTCTCCTGTCGGAGGTATATGTATGATGGGCGGTTCAGTAGAAGATGACAACGCCATGAGGTGGTTTTTGCAGAGGGCCAATGGTGGAGATATTCTGGTTTTGAGAGCTTCGGGCAGTAACGGTTATAACAATTACATGTACAGTGAGCTTGGTGTCAATGTTAATTCAGTGGAGACCATTGTGTGTCACAATGCCTTAGCCAGCTATGACCCTTATGTCCAGTCCAAGATACAGCAGGCGGAAGCCATATGGTTTGCCGGTGGAAATCAGTGGAATTATGTTTCCTACTGGCGCAATACCCCGGTTGCTGCCCTGATCAATGAGGCTATGCAAAACAGAAATATTGTGATAGGGGGCACAAGTGCCGGCATGGCTATACTGGGAGGATATTACTACACCGCACAGAATGGCAGTGTCACATCCGCTCAGGCATTGAGCAATCCATACCATAGTCTTGTCACCGTGGATAATGCTGCTTTTCTGCAAATCCCGATCATATCCAATGTCATCACAGATACCCATTTTGACAATCCCAACCGTAAAGGCAGGACTGTCACCTTTCTGGCCCGAACAGTCAAGAATCAGTCTTTTCCGCTCAAAGCCATCGCATGCAACGAAAGAGCGGCTGTATGCATTGATACCAACGGGATAGCATCCGTATATGGCACCGCCGCCCAACACCAGGCATTCTTTATTCAGCCCAACTGCGGACTTGAAAATGTCATGCCGGAGACCTGTCTGCCATCCACTCCACTGAGCTGGAATCACAGCGGTCAATCTGTAAAGGTCTATAAAGTAACCGGCAATCTCACCGGCAGCAACACCTTCAATCTGAAAACATGGCTCAGTGGAAGCGGTGGCACCTGGGAAAACTGGTCTGCCCTCAACGGGGTGCTCAATGAATTTTCCGGCCTTCCGATACAATGCGCCTGTGGCAACTGTACCTGTCTCCAGACCAGATTTATTCACAATACAGGTAATGACGGACCAGGCTCGCTGCGGGCTGCCCTGGAATGTGTACCGCAAAATGGGATAATCCAGTATTCTGCTCCTTTTCTATCCAGCCAGATCACCCAACCATTAGACCTGAGAAAGAATGTAGAAAAAAAAGGTGAAAACCTGCAAAATCCCGGATTAATTCAGATTCAGCTGAATAATACAAACAGCTCTCCGGCAGTCAATATTTCCGGCGAGAACCTTACCGTAACGCTTGAGAACATTCAGATTATCAATACCGGAAATCCACTGAATGTGCCGGTCACTGCCGTTCAGGATGGCGTACAGCTCCAGATCAGACAAGGCGTCACCGTAAAGGATTAAAAAAAATATGAGGTTATATTATTCCTTATTGGCCAATTGACCACAGGCGGCGTCTATATCCTTGCCCCGGCTTCTTCTCACAGTCACCATGATGTCTTTGCTGCGCAGGTAACGGGCAAAAATATTGATCTTATCTTCGTCTGCTTTCAAAAATTCTGCTCCGTCAATGGGGTTATACTCAATTATATTAACCTTGACCGGAAAATTGCTGCACAATCGGGCTAAATTTCTGGCATCTTCGAGGCTGTCATTAAAATCCCTGAATGCGATGTATTCGTAGCTGATCCTGTTGCCGGTAGTTCTGTAAAAATAATCCAGAGCATCCATAAGCACTTCGAGATTATTCTGCTCATTGATGGGCATGATCTCATCTCTCTTGACATCATCGGCAGCATGCAGGGACAAGGCCAGATTGACCTTTGTACCGTCATCCGCCATTTTCCGGATCATTTTAGCTATGCCTGCCGTACTTACTGTGATACGTCGTGGCGACATATTCAATCCCTGAGGAGAGGTGATGTACTCAATGCTTTTCATCGTACTGCTGTAAGCAAGAAGCGGCTCTCCCATACCCATATAAACGATATTGGTGAGCGGTTTACCGTAGGTTTCGAGACATTGTTTATTGACCAGTACGACCTGATCAAAAATCTCCCCTGGATCGAGATTTCTCACTCTGCGCATCTGTCCGGTGGCACAAAACTTACAGGTGAGGCTGCATCCCACCTGCGTAGATACACATACGGTAAATCTGTCTTCTTCGGGTACAGGTATCAGTACGCTCTCAATTTTATAACCATCATGCAATACAAATCTGGTCTTGATGGTACCATCCAGGCTGTTCTGCACTTTGTCAGTAAGCAGACTGTTCAGGGTATATTTTTCAGACAACACTGTCCTGAGATCCTTGGGCAGATTGCTCATGGCATCGAATGAAGAAACACCCTTCTGCCAGAGCCATTCATAGATTTGTTTGGCCCTGAATGCGGGCTGCCCCAATTCTGTCAGGGCAGATCTGATCTCATCCGGCGACAACCTGCGAATGTCAGGCGATGAAGTTTGTGTGCTCATGATGCAAAACTATGCTTTTATGCAGACAATCAACATTATCCGGCTTCCGGAAGTTTCATGAACAGCCTCTCTGTTGCAGAAAATTCACTTTTCATAGCCTTGAATTAAGATTCAATCACGATTCAGGCACAGTTAATATTTTGTTGATCATTCCTCCGATTCCGGACATTTCCTTTTGTTTTAAAGTATGAAACCGTGACCCTGAAGCCAGCTTTTCAGCCAGATACTCCTGCTCCGGCTGACCGGGTGTGGGGACAAATATTGCCGGGATGTCCAGATGCATGATATCCATAATAGTAGAGTATCCGGACCTTGAAATAAGCAAACGGGAAGCATTCAGAGCCTTTTCCACCAGTTTTGAATCGGCGAGGGTGTGTACTTCGAAATGCTCCGGTACCCCTTTCTCAAACACCTTATCAGGAGTGCTGTTGATCCAGATAATTTTGTAATTCGTCAAATCCTTTAAAACGGAAGCCAGCATGCTTGCCCAGACTGATTTCTGCGGCTCAGGACCTGACAACAATACACATATGTCCCATTGCTTCTCCAAATCAAGCCTTCTGATTCTGCTGAGATGACCGATATAGTGCAGGTCTTTTATACCACGACTGTAGGACATGGGACCGGTGATATTATTTCTGCCCCGTTCATCCGGTACCCAGCAGGTATCAAAAGCATCTATAAAATATCGGTGTATCTCCCCGGCCAGTCTTCGCATCCATGTCTGCCTGAATACAATATTGACCTGATGAGTGATGTAAATATTCATAGTATCCTTACCCCGGGCTGCAAAACGGTTGTCGGAGATTACCACTTTGGCATTGTACTTTTGGACTAAGGCCGAAATTTCCTTACCTTCCTTCAATACGCCTTTGATAAATGCAGGAAGTGACATAAGCATATTCCACACGGCGGAGGAAGATCTGTACTTAATACCATATCCTGTGAGCGGATATGCATCCAGATGCGGAAACTCCTTCTTCAACAAGGACAGTGCCTCGCCATCCGAGGCAAGTATTACTTTGATACCCCGGCTCACTAAGTACTCAATCACAGGAATACATCTTGCAGCATGACCCAGACCCCAGTTGAGCGGGGCCACGATCACTACATCATCCCTCCTCACATAGTTGCGGATGGTGCGATGCGCAAGTTTTGACAACTCGTATTTCATGCAAGTTTCCTGCTTAAGAGGTTTTTTGAATCAATGCATATTCTGTTTGCACATAAATGTCTTTATGCTGTACACATTTACATACGGAATAAAAGTATGAAAAATTCTGAAATAGTGCATTTGATAATCTCAATTTAAAAAAACATCATACAATATCGCGGAGTATTCAATGCTTACTTTAAACAAAATTTTGGTGAGAATATTCAAGAATAATAAGATTCACATATGCCGCAAAATCTGACCGTAACGCTTGTATCCTCTCCGCAGGAACTTCAACAAATCCTGGATATGCAGGCTCAAAACCTGCGTCATCTCCGCAGTGCAGAAGAAGAAGCCAGAGAAGGATTTGTGACCGTGTGCCATACTCCGGAGCTGTTGGCAGCTATGAATGAAGCAGAGCCACATGTCATCATCAAAGACGGTGATCGTGTAGTCGCTTATGCATTGTGTATGTCCACTGTATTCAGACACTCTGTACCCGAACTGAAATCCATGTTTGAACTTCTGGACAATCTTCAGGTAATGACCGGGAAAAAAATCCCTGAAAATTATCTGGTGATGGGACAAATCTGTGTGGACAAAAATTACAGAGGTAAGGGTTTATTCAGACAATTGTACACCTATTATTTTGAGACCTATCTGCCGAAATATCAATGTATCCTCACAGAGGTAGCAGTAAGGAATACAAGATCTATGCAAGCACACTTTTCTGTCGGCTTCAAAGAAATATGGCGCTACACAGAGCCCGGTGTGGAAGATTGGGTCGTCCTGGTCAAATATGCACCATAAGTTTTATCCCAGATAAAAGTCCTCATACACCACCTTCTCTACGCTCTTGCGATAGTTGTTGGGGCTTTTGCCGGTTTTCTGCTTGAATAGTTTGTTGAAATGGGAAAAATTGTTGAAACCGCTTTCAAAACATACCTCAGATATCGTATGCCGCTCTTCCGCCAGCAACTTACATGCATGCACGATTCTGAATTCATTCACAAACTCGGTAAAGGTCTTGTTGGTCACTTTTTTGAAATACCGGCAGAAGGAAGGCACCGTCATATTGGCCTCTCTGGCAATGTCTTCCAGATGAATATGCTCAGTAAAATGAGCTCTGACATATTTATAAATCATATCAATCCGGTCATTGTCCTGATTCTGGACTACTAAGGATATCCCGCCGGCGTTGAGTATGTTGTATTCTTTGGATTCGGCAAGGATTTGCAGTATTTTCAGAAATTCTATCAGTTTTTCGAAATGGTTCATGTAAAAAAGACTATGGAGTCTGTCACCCACCTCATCTTTGGTGTTACCATAAAAACTCATCCCAGCTCTGGATTTTTCAAAGAGCTGATCTATCAGCGTCATCTCCGGAAGCTTGAAGAAATTTTCACCCAGAAAATCTTCCCGCATTTGTACTACGATCTCTGATTTATTGCCCGAAAGCCGGTCCGTAAATCCATAGTGGGGCAGATTGGGACCCAGTAATATCAGGTCTCCGCCACTGTAGTAGGATATATGATTTCCGATGTGTCTTTTGCCGCTTCCTTCTTTGATATACACAATCTCAAGTTCGGGATGAAAGTGCCAGAAGGGTGTCTGATTGGGATTGGTCTCCTCAAATTTGCGCAGTGAAAAAGAGTTTCCGAAACTGGGTTCAATTTTTTCAAGCGCCGGCATCCCGTTAATACTCCTTATCATTTTGTCTGTTTTGTAATCAAACTTATATTGTTTTCAGAATATACAACGCTTAATATGCCTACAAGTATGTTTAATTAACACTAAATTAATGCTTTTTAACACAGGATGTTAAAATAGCACATATTATTGAAAAAATAGTAGTAGAATCCGCTCTAAATACACCTGTACCTTTGTGCCATATTTTAATCACAATTAAAAATTGAACAATCATGAACTATCGTATTGCTTTCATATTTGCTGTATTCTTTTCGATTTCAAGCCTGCTTACAGCCGGTGGATTGACTACTCAGGGTACAAAACTTGTACTGGATGGCAGTATTTTCAAGTCCGGTGCGCTTACAGTACATGTGTATGACCGGAATGAAGTCAATGTATTTACTAAAACCATTGTAAACACTCCGAAAGGACAGAAAATCAATCTTGAAAAACTTCCGGCTGGTACTTACACTGTGAAGCTCTCTGATGAATACAAATCACTGATTCAGAAAGTTGAAGTAAAAAAGGGTCAGATACAGCTGGAAGGTGACGAGCAGATTACTTTCAAGCCTGTCATCAAAGCTTACCATTCCAAAGTGTATGTCAATTATCTCAATCAGGGCAAACCGGTAATCATCAGAATCACCGATATCAACAACAACGTACTCTTTATTGAGAAAGCTGAAAACACTCAGAAGGTAGAAAAAAGCTTCAACCTGTCCAATCTGCCAACCGGCAATTACTTCATATCTGTATCTACAGATGAAGAATTGTTCGAAAGAAAAATTACGATCTGATTCTGCTGATATCCGGCAGTAAAAATAAATGTGGCTTTAATGATTTGATAAAGGCCTGTGGTGAAAAGTCACTTCAGGCTTTTATTATTTTACAAAACATGTAGCTGTGTATCCATGAGCTTACATCTGTAAGGGCTTTTCAGAGACCGATTTCACCATTCATTACTTTCTCCTGCTGCTCAATACTCTCATCATGGATAGATTTGATGATGCGGGTGATAAACTCCGGGCTGAGACCGTTCTGTTCGCCACGCTGAAGGTATTTTTGGAGTACCTCAATCCATCTCTCGCTTTGGAGGATTGTCATGTTATGCTCTTTTTTGTACTGCCCGATCTCCCGGGCTATTTTCATTCTGGATGCGAGGATATTCATGATTTCATCATCAATCATGTCTATCTGTTTCCTGAGCCGGTCCAAAGTGGACTTTTCACGGATATTATGCGGGTCAATATCCCTCAGCACCAACTGATCTATCAATTGACCATACACTTCCGGGGTGATCTGCTGGGCTGCATCACTCCAGGCTTCATCAGGGGTGATGTGTGACTCTATCATCAGTCCGTCAAAATTCAGATCCATTGCTTTTTGTGCTACTTTGTGCAGTATATCCCTTCTGCCGCAGATATGGCTCGGATCATTGATCATAGGGATACCGGGCATAGCTGTTTTAAAGTCTATGGCAATCTGCCATTGCGGTCTGTTGCGGTATATCTTCTCTCCGGCAAATGAAAATCCTCTGTGGATAGCTCCAAGTCTTCTCAGCCCGGCATGCTGCAATCTTTCCATACCCCCCAGCCATAATGAAAGGTCCGGATTAATGGGATTTTTGAGCAATACCGGTATGTCCACACCTCTGAGCGCATCCGCAATCTCCTGTACGGCAAATGGATTGACGGTAGTGCGGGCACCTATCCACAGCACATCTATTCCAAACTCCAGGCATAGCTCCACATGCGAGGCTTTGGCTACTTCCACCGCTACGGGAAGTCCTGTCATTTGCTGCACTTTCTGCAGCCAGGGCAATCCCTTGGTGCCAATGCCTTCGAACGCTCCGGGACGGGTCCGGGGTTTCCAGATACCTGCCCGGAATATATCCACTTTGCCGGTGGCAGCCAGTCTTTGTGCCGTTTCTATGACCTGATTCTCTGTCTCCGCACTGCATGGTCCGGCTATCCGGATAGGTCTTGAGAGATTATTGAACATGGTTTCTAAATTTAATCATTTTAAAATATGCTTGATTCTGTTTGCCGATGTGAGCAATCTCTCCATCTCTATGGGATCGTTCTTCAGTAAACATTCCTTAAAGTTGATCAGATGTCCGATGTATTCGTCGAGTGCTGTAACAAGATTTGACCGGTTTTTGATAAATATGGAAGTCCAGGTGACCGGATGACTCTTGACCAATCT
Organism: Saprospiraceae bacterium; assembly: GCA_016716335.1. Classification (GTDB taxonomy): domain Bacteria; phylum Bacteroidota; class Bacteroidia; order Chitinophagales; family Saprospiraceae; genus OLB9. The sequence goes on from JADJWN010000009.1 coordinate 146,765, forward strand.
CACGGTACTGTCAAATCCTGTACCTGCCAGCTCAAAAATCGTACTTTCGTCCTTCTCTATATCCATTACGGTAAGTCCCAGCATAAAAGAGCTCACATGCGAAAGATGTGACACGTACGCTGCATGTCTGTCGTGCTCATCAGGTGACATATATACTGTATGCATACCCATATCCTCAAACATCCGTACCGCTCTGTCCAGATAAAAGCCCGAGGTTTTTTCGCTTTCGCAAATGATATTTTTCTTGCCGGCAAACAATCCCCGCATTGCCGCCAGAGGCCCTGAATGTTCTGTTCCCGCCAGCGGATGTGCCGCCACAAAACGGTACCTCTCCGGATGTCGGGATACTGCCTGACAGATAGCTGCCTTGGTAGATCCGGTATCCACTACCAAAGTGTCCTCGCCCGTTGCATCCAGTATGCCGCATATCTCCTGCTCAATCTGATCCACCGGCGTAGCCAGTATCACACAATCTGCGCCGGAAAATGAATCTTCGCCATGCACTATGTCATGGACCAGCCCCGACCTCAGTGCAAGATGGCAATGCTCTGCAGAAATATCCATACCCGATATATAAACATCCGTATGCCCCTTCAGTGCCAGTGCCATTGAGCCGCCTATGAGTCCCAATCCTTTGATGACAATCTTCATTGGGCAATTTTTTTATCCGTATTAAGAAAATTCCGTTCAATCCTTTGCAAAGCCTCCTGAAATTCAGCAACAGGGCTACACAGAGAGATACGCAGATACTGATTGCCATTCCTTCCGAAAATATGCCCTGGAGTGATGAATACCCTTGCTGTGTGAAGTAAAGCATCCGACATAGTAGTAGCATCCGGATACTCAGGTGGAATTTTGCCCCATAAGAAAAGTCCGTTTCCCGCCGGTTTACATTCAATATTCAGACGTTGGAACAATTTCAGAGCCTCTGCTCTTCTCTCTGCATATTGGGCATTCAGCTCATCTATCCAGTCCTCACCTAAATGCAGGGCAGTCACTGCTGCTTCCTGCAGAGGCCTGAACATGCCCGAATCCATATTACTCTTGAAGGTCAGAATCGCATCTATATACGAAGAGGCTCCGGCCACAGCACCTATTCTCCAGCCCGACATATTGTAATTTTTGCTCAGTGAAGTAAGCTCCAGTGCACAATCCATGGCTCCGTCGGCATTAAATATGCTCAAAGGTCTGTTGTCCGTAATCAGAGCATAAGGATTGTCATAACAAATTAAAATACCATAAGTCTTTGCAAAAGCCATCAATTCAATCAAAAAGTTTTGATCAGCTTCAGCGCCTGTGGGCATGTTGGGATAATTGAGCCACATGATTCTGGTTTTTGAAAGGTCCATACTTCCGATTTTATCCAGATCAGGGAGCCAGCCCTTTTTTTCATTGAGGTCGTATCTTACATCTATTGCTCCGGCAAGTCTTGCGCACATGGCATAGGATGGATAACCCGGATCAGGCACCAATACTTCATCTCCCGGATTAAGGAATGCCATACTTATGTGCATCACTGCTTCTTTGGAGCCGATGGTTGGAAGTATTTCTTTATAGGGGTTCAGACCTACTCCAAAATGTCTTTGATACCATGCGGCAAATGCTTCCCTCAATTCAGGAATGGCTCTGTAGGGCTGGTACCGGTGCGCACCTTGCTTAGATAAGGCGTCATGCAAAGTGTCAATTACCCTGTCATCAGGAGGCAAATCCGGACTCCCGACCCCGAGATTGATGACAGACAATGCTCCCTCGGCATTCATACGGGCTATCTCAGCCAGCTTTTGAGCAAAGTAATAAGTATTGACTGAGGACAGTCTTTGTGCAGGAGGAATCAGCATGATGTCTCAGTTTTTATTTCGGAGTGATGTAAAATAGCCGAGGTATCTGCTCTTTGATAGAGGCCAAGTTCTTCGAAGGCAAAATCCATTGAGGAGAGATCTGATTTCAATGCCAGATACCGCTCCATTTGGTCAAACTCAAGATCAAGATGAAAATAATACTCGCGAAAACTTCCGGTGATGGGAAATGACTGGAGTTTACTCATATTGATATCATACCTGTGAATGAGTGCCAGCACCTGCAGGAGTTGTCCTTTTTTGTCGGGTATGCGTACATATACGGAGGCTTTGTCTGCTTTGTCAGGCTGCATAATGCGTTGATTCTGCACTGTAAAAAAACGGGTATAATTGGTCGGATGTGTTTCAATACTCTCTGCCAGACAATTCAATTGGTAAAGGTCGGCTGCACTGCGCCCTGCGATACATGCTTTGGTAGTTTCGCCGCTTTCTTTCAATCTTCGGGCACTGAGCGCAGTATCATCTGACTCAATAATCTTCCAATGCGGAAATTTGTCGAGAAACCTTCGGCATTGGTTGATAGCCATAGGGTGAGATTCTACTTCCAGGATATTCTCCGTGCTTGCGCCGATATTGGCCAGCAGATGGTGGCGTATGCGCAGATAAATCTCTCCGGACACCCACAATTTATGCTCCCTCAGTATCCTGTAGTTTTGCAGTATGGTACCTGCAATGGAATTTTCAATAGCCATGATGCCTGCATCCACCTCTCCGGATGCTACCAGTCTTCCCAGGATATCAAAACTGTCAGCGGGTACAATTTCAAATGCCCGGTCCTGCCAGTACAGATGTGCTGCTTCATCATGAAATGACCCGGGGTATCCCTGTATTGCAATTTTTAATGACATATACCTTAAAGTTGAATGCAAAAAAAAAAGGAGCCTGTTTTGTAACAGAACTCCTTCTATATGATTGCACAATTACAAAGCCCTGTTACTCTATCTCATCGAAATAAAAGTACCAGAAATAAAAGCCTGCAAATGTGGTATGATTCAAATTCATGGGGCAAACATAATTCTGACGGTTTGAATTTCAAAATGTTCAGGGACTATTTTTTATGAAATATCCGGATCATGCTTTATGATGCTTGAGATAATGCCTATACGATATAATATCTGCAACCTGACAAGAGGCTTTCTTGTTGTGATTTTGTAAATTTAAACAATGAAAAGCATATTCATATTTCCGGTAAAACTTTATCAGAAAATCATCTCACCGATGCTGGGTCCGCACTGCCGTTACCAACCTACCTGCTCACAATACATGATAGATGCCATACAGGAATGGGGTGTGATAAGGGGAATCTGGCTGGGAATCAAAAGAATCGGCCGTTGTCATCCCTGGGGTAGTTCCGGGCATGATCCTGTGCCACCAAAAATTAAAAAATAAAGCCGTATATCTAGTTTACAAAAATTTGACAGATTTCCATTAACCTGAAAAAACATACAAATTTTTCACAAAATAAAATCTGAAGATTCAAACCAAACCGTAATATTTGCATTATGTAGGCCTGACATTTATTTACTGATTAAAACATCTGTGCTTAATTATGCAAAATATAAGACTTCTTAGCATTGCCTCCCTGCTTATGGCTTTAATTTTTGGACTTGCCAATTCTTCTTCCCATCCTACTGCAGGCAATTCCGGTTACACCGGTGCCCCGGGAGACAATGTATGTTCCTCATGTCATAGCGGCAGTAATCCTAATTTTAATGGTGAAGTAACTATCAATGGCTTGCCCGGCGTGATAATGACCGGTACTACCTACACCATTACGGTGACCATTTCCAATCCGAACGGTAATGCAGCCAGGGCAGGATTTCAGATGCTCGCCCTCACAGGAACCAATACCAACGCCGGTACTATGAGCAATAATTCAGCCAATACTCAGATCAAAACCGTCGGTGGTAAAAATTATTTCGGACATGCTCCGGCTTCCAATTTCAGCGGAAATCAGAGCTTATCCTTTACTGTAAACTGGACTGCACCGGCTACTCCGGGCTCTAATCCCGTGATAAATTTTTACGCGTCAGCACTGCTCGCCAATGGCAATGGCTCCACTTCAGGTGATAAAATGGTGCTGACAACGATATCGGTACCCATACAGGCAGCAGCGTCTCCTCTGACCGTGAATGTCGTACCTGTATCTCCTACGAGCTGCTGGAACACCAGCAACGGGTCTGCTTCTGTCAATATCACCGGAGGTATGTCTCCTTACGGCATTGTATGGAGCAATGGCCAGACCAATACCCAGACAGCCACCAACCTTCCTGCGGGATTGGTAAGCGTCACGGTGACGGATGCTGCAGGTGCTTCTGCAACAGGCTCGACTACCATACAGTCTCCTCCACCTATCAACATCAATACTTCTTCCACTCCTTCCTGTGCCAATACCGCCAGTGGTACTGCTTCGGCATTGGCCACCGGAGGCACCGGTGCCTTAAGTTATTTCTGGTCCAACGGAATGCAGGGGCCTCAGATTGCAGTACTGCAACCGGGCACCTACACGGTTTCTGTATTTGACGCCAATAACTGCGTGCAGACTTCCTCTGCCACAGTCACTGCGGTGCCTCAGATCAACATAAGCGAATCTGTGCAGAATATCTCCTGTCATGGAGCCGGTAACGGGGCAATCAGCATCACTGCCTCCGGAGGTAACGGCAACTTTACCTATCTCTGGTCCAATGGCCAGACTCAGCCCAATATCAGTAATCTGCCGGCAGGCAGCTACACAGTCACTGTTACTTCCAATAATCAATGCAGTACTACGAGAACATATACCATCACACAACCCAATCCTCTTGTAAGTACCGTGCAGAATACCACCGGGGCAGGATGTGCCGGTCAATCCAACGGTTCGGTAACGCTTGTACATACTGGCGGCACCGCACCTTATCAGACCAACATTGTTAATATAGGCAATTTTACCGGTAGTGTGGTCAATGCTCAAGGGCTGGCTGCGGGTAATTACAGCTATACCGTTACAGATCAGAACAACTGCGTTACCTCGGGTTCATTCCAGATTGGATCTTTTCCACAGGTCGCCGGATCTGTGACCACAAGTTATAATGTATGCGGTGAGAATTGTTCGGTTACAGCTACTGTGAATGCGTCCGGAGGTTCAGCCCCGTTTACCTATACCTGGAATAATGGTCAGAATAGTCAGACTATCATCAGAAACTGCGACTCCAATGTCTCAGTCACCATTACTGACCAAAACGGCTGCTCTGCCGTAGTAAATACCACAATTAACCCTCCGGCTCCACTGAGTATTCTGTCAAGCACAGTAAACCATCCCGCATGTCATGGTCAGACGGGCAGCGCTGTCATCCAGACAAGTGGAGGAGTTGGAAATATTTCAGTACTCTGGAGTGACGGGGGTACAGGCACCGGCAGAAACGACCTTCAGGCAGGAATATATTATGTCAGTGCCACGGATGAAAATATGTGCACGGTAGTTGATACTCTCATCATTGTCCAGCCCGAAGCAATAGAGGCAGGCGTGGAAGTGATGGATGCCACGGAGGCCGGAGAAAGCGATGGCAGCATAACCCTGAATATTTCAGGTGGTACCGGGCCTTACGTAGTTTTGTGGAATACAGGACAGACTGACACCGTATTGGACAGTGTCCCGGCCGGTATTTATTTTTATATCATTACCGATGCCAACGGCTGTACTTTGTCAGGTAGCGTAGTGGTAAACAATGCCTTCTGTTTCATCACAGCAGAGGTTGAAACTACAGATCCTGAATGCTTCGGGTCAGACAACGGTCGGATCGTGGTAATACCCGCATCAGGAGAGCATGAGCCAAACATACGTCTTTTTGATATGAATGGGATAGAACTGACGGATTTTGCCAATCTGCCTGCCGGACAATACAATGTACTGATATCAGATACGCTGGGCTGCCTCGGCGTCATCAATAATATACTGCTCAGCAATCCTCCGCAGATTGTGGCGGACAGCATTATAGCTGTACAACCATCATCCGATATGGCAAGTGACGGACTGCTATCTGCCTTTATAAGTGGCGGAACCGGGCCTTTGACTTACCAGTGGTTTTTAAATGAAAATATACCATACAGCAATGAAAGCCATCTTGAAAATGTGCCTAATGGTATCTTTACCCTGGTGGTGACTGACAGTCTGGGTTGCGAAGCCATGTTTGGGCCTTTCAATTTCCTGCTGGTAAGTAATGAGGATATCTCTTATGATAGTTCAAATTCGATAAGGGTGTTTCCTAATCCCGTCGGTGATATTTTACAGGTTGTTTCTGCCGGACTTTCCGGTATAAGTACTGTTGAAATCATTTCAGGTGATGGTCGGATAGCGAGGCAGTTTTTGTCAGAGGTTCCGGGAAGCCATTTTATGACGCTACCGGTATCAGATCTTCCTTCAGGTTTATATTCCGTGAAAATTTATGGTCCGGCAATCCGTACATTCCGGATCATAAAATTGTAAAGGATTGTATTCTGTTTTATTTCTTGATCAAGCTTAAGGGATTTTATCAGTAGCTTTGCACCTGACCAAAACGGGATGCATGAAGGAATGGACCTCCTTTATCAGCTATGACAGATTTATGGGAGATGTTGTCTCTGACGTGGACAGCAGATCTGCCTTTATGAGGGATTATGACCGGATCATTTTCTCCTCTGCTTTCCGGAGGCTTCAAAATAAGACTCAGGTTTTTCCTTTGCCCGGCAATGTATTTGTGCACAACCGGTTGACACATTCATTGGAGGTAGCATCCGTCGGCAGGTCTTTGGGCTCAATCGTTGGCAACAGGATCACGCAGAAATATCCTTCTTTAAACCCGGATGTTGCAGACTTTTTCAGATATGATTTATCCGGGGTAGTCGCCTCTGCCTGTCTGGCACACGACGTGGGCAATCCGGCATTCGGGCATTCCGGGGAGAAAGCCATTTCCAATTATTTTAAAATCAATGCCGGTGTTAAAACCGGAGACCGGATACTGAAAGACTATTTTGATGATAAAGATTGGGCCGATCTGATCAATTTTGAAGGAAACGCCAATGCCCTCCGACTTCTGACGCAGACTTTCAGGGGAAAACTGCCGGGTGGTCAGAGACTCACCTACCTCACGCTGGCATCCATCATCAAATATCCCTGTGACTCCTCATCCACCAATAAAAATATACCTATCTACAAAAAGTATGGGCACTTTCAGGCAGAGCAGGAAATATTCGAAAATATCATGAATGCCTTTCCGTTGAAATCCGGCAATCAATATCTGAGGCATCCCTTCGTCTATCTCGTAGAAGCGGCTGATGATATCTGCTACCGGATCATAGATATGGAGGATGGACACAGAATAGGCATACTTTCCACTGCGGAGATTCTGGAGAGCTTTATTGATCTCATTCAACAGCTTGAGGTAAAATCTCAAAGCCTCGAAAGAACACATCAGACGTTAAAAATGCTGGACAATGCCAATGAAAAAGTGGCTTATCTCAGAGCCAAATGCATCAATGTACTGGTAAATCGTGCAGCCGACAATTTTCTGGAAAACGCAGATCAGATAATAAACGGCTCATACCCCACTACGCTCATGGATACTGTGACACAGGAATGCTCTGCCCTTCGCGAAATTGAACGTATATCCATCGAAAAAATTTACAACCACCCTTCAGTCATAGAGGTAGAAATCGCAGGATATCATGTCATGTCAGAGATTTTATCCTGGTTTGTCACTTCGGTATTAAGTGCAAATCCAAGTCCGATAGAAAAAAAGGTATTACACCTGATTCCGGACCAGCATGCCAATTACAAATCCGGTGACCACCCCTATCACAAAGTCATGGGCATCCTGGATTTTGTGTCCGGCATGACGGATGGATATGCCACCGAACTGTACAGAAAAATTAAAGGTATCGAAATTCCGTCACATAAATAATTTCCTTCACCTGCGGACGTTAATTAAATATTAATCTGCCGGAATAAGTAACAAAAAAATCTAAATTTGCATTCTTATGCCAAGTACAAGTTACAACCGGATATGAATCTATTGAAAATTGCAGTTTTCAAAGCAGTCATCATTTTTCCTGCCCTTGCATATTGTCAAATTGATACTGTCAGACTCAATAATCCATCTTTTGAGGATACTCCAAAAAAAGGTGGTGACGGTTCGGTAGGTATCAAAGGATGGTTTGACTGTGGACAAATAAATTTTCCCGGAGAGTCTCCTCCTGATATACACCCTAATGGCTATTGGCAAAACAACCTGCCTGCGTCCGATGGAAAAACCTACCTGGGAATGGTGGTTAGAAACAACAATACCTACGAATCAGTATCCCAGAGACTGGAAACTCCGCTTGAGCCCAACAAATGTTACAGTTTTTCCATCAATCTGGCAAGGGCCGAAAATTACTGGAGTCCGACCCGCCTGGATCACAATATGCACAATTATGTCACTCCGGCCGTATTAAGAATCTGGGGAGGTAAAGGTTTTTGTAATGATCAGGAACTGCTGGCAGAATCCGCACCGGTGAGTAATTTCAGCTGGCAGATATTCAAATTTGAATTTCAGCCCAAAAATACCATCAGATATATCACTTTCGAAGCATTTTATAAGACTCCCGTACTCTTGCCTTATAATGGAAACATTCTGGTAGATGGTGCTTCTGAGATCATACAGATAGCATGTCCCGGAGAGCCACCCCTCATCGCCAAAGCAAATACACCTGACCTTCCTCCGCATAAGCGAAGGAAAACGCAGGGAGCTTCAGCGCCGCAGCCGGCACCCGAGCCTGTGCTGCCGGAAAAACCCACTGTGCGGAAGGTAAAACTATTGCCCGAACTTTCCATTTCCACCATCAAGGAAGGACAGACCATCGAATTGCGCAATCTTTATTTTGCAGCAGATGCCTCTACCATTACCAAAGAATCCTATGAGGCATTGGATGAATTGTTTGAGTTTTTGCTTTTCAATAAAGATGTGGTCATAGAAATCGGTGGTCACACCAACGGCCTGCCCCCCGATGATTACTGTGATCAGCTGAGTACTGCAAGAGCAAAGGCAGTAGCCGAATACCTGATCAAAAAAGGTATCGACCCCTCCAAGCTGCAGTTTAAAGGTTATGGGAAAAAGCAACCCATCGCCAGCGATAAAACTGCTTACGGCCGCAATAAAAACCAAAGAGTAGAAATAAAAATACTCAGCCTCAGTAAAGTGAAATAATTACTTTACAGCCAACAGATTTTTGAGTGCATCACCGATTTTTTCATAGCTGAAGCGGTACCCTGCTTCCAGTATTTTTGCAGCGCTGACCCTGTTGCTGTTTAATACTACTCTGGACATTTCACCCAATAAGATTTGCAAGGCGAAGGCAGGAGCAGGCAGTATCAATTTGAATCCTGTATATAAAGAGGCAATAGATTCTACCATTTGCTTGTTGGTCACAGGATGGGGAGCCACGGCATTGTATATACCGGATAATGCCGTATTCTCTATGGCAAAATGCAGCATATTCACCAGATCATGTATGTGAATCCATGGGTAGTATTGTCTTCCGTTGCCGAAATAGTTGAATATGCGCAGAGGGGCTGTCATCAACATTTTAGGTAATGCTCCGCCCTTTAAAGACAAGACCAGACCAATTCTCAATATTACGGTTCTTGAGGCATGCTTTCCGGTAGCGGTGGCGGCTTCTTCCCATTGTACACAACAATCTGCCATAAATCCTGCACCTGCCTCACTGTCTTCGTTGAGCCAGTTATCCGATCTGTCCCCATAATATCCCACAGCCGATGCAGAAATATATACTTCCGGCCTGCTGCCTGATGCCTCAATCATTTTCATGATGGTAGCCGCACTTTTTACCCTCGAATCCACGAGTATTTTCTTTCGTGCATCAGTCCATCTCGCATCTGCAATTCCCGCACCTGCCAGATTTATGATGATTTCGGCCGGAATACTTTCTGTATAGAAGTAATCATCAGGATTCCACTGTATATAATGTATGCCGTCCCTATCTCCGGATTTTCCCCTGGTCAGCACATAAATCTCATATTTATCCCTGTCTATGGATGCTGTAAATGCCTTACCTACCAGGCCGGTACCTCCTGCAATCAGGATTTTTTTCTTTACTGTGCCGCTCATTCATTAAATTTAGAAGCTTAAAACACAGATAATGTCATTGGGTTTTACAATCCGGTCGGAGAATGAGCAGGGTCCGAATATAAGGAATCATGTTTGATGTAACGGTCAATCCGGGTGAGCAATTCGGACAGAGAGGTGTCAAAATCCAAAATCAATGCATCAAAATTTTCTCTGGATTCAGGTGACAATTTGCTGAAGATCCATTCGAGATGAAAAGCCTTGTCGGCAAGCTTGCTTTCATTGAGATACTTGAGCTGACTTTTCAGGCTATGTGCATGGATAGAGGCATTCTCCCAGTCAAATGTCTGCACGGAATGCTTGAGATTTTCGACAGTAGCTGTGGCATCATCTCTGAAAATCCGGATATATTTTCTGATCATTTTTTCATCATCAAAAAGTTCTCTCAGGGCGGAGGTATCAATCATTTTTCAGGTGTTTTGAGATTTTATAGATGAGTTCTTCTGGATTTATGGGTTTGGTGACACAATCATTCATTCCTGCATCCAGGCAGGCCTGTACCTGTTGGGGTATAGCACTCGCCGTGAGCCCTATGATCGGCAATTGTTTATAATAATCTCCTTTCAGTGAGCGTATATGCCCGGTAGCTTCCAGACCATCCATTACCGGCATCTTTACATCCATGAGTACAAGATCAAATTCACGGTTTTGCTGTAATTTTTCCAGGGCTACACTGCCATTGTTGGCAATCTCTGTTTTTACCTGCGGCATGTATTTTTTCAGCAGTTCTACTGCCAGCAACTGATTGAAAGGTGTGTCTTCTGCAATCAAAACATGCATAGATGCAGGAAGGGTAAGTTTGCCATTGGAGTGCTCTGATTGAGCTTCTTCTTCCGGCAGGTCAAATCCCAGTTTTACACTGAATACAGAACCCTCACCATGCAATGATCTTACCGTAATCATACCGCCCAGCTGTTCCACCAGATTTTTTACGATGCTCAATCCCAATCCGGTGCCCTGGTTTCCGGTTGACTCCATCTCAGATAGCTGCTCAAAACTTTCAAAAATTTTATCGAGTTTGTCTGCCGGTATCCCTATGCCGGAGTCTTCGACCTCAAAAAGCATTTTAATGTTTTGTTCATTTCGTTCCTCCACGGATACATGCAGATTTACAAAACCTTTTTCGGTAAATTTTATGGCATTGCTCAGCAGGTTGGTGAGTATCTGAAATAATCGTACCTGGTCACCTACCAGTTTTGCGGGTAATGCATCATGTATTTGAATGGAAAATGATAAATTTTTTTCTGTTGCCCTGTGACTGAGCAAGGATTCCAGTTGATGCAACACTACTCCGGGCTCAAATACTTTTTGTACAATCGTGTATTTACCGCTTTCTATTTTAGCCTGATCGAGAATGTCGTTGATAATCCAAAGCAGATTTTCACCCGATTGCTGGATGGCTTTCACATATTCTTGCTGTTTTTTATTGAGTGGTGTATCGAGCAGCAGGCGGTTGAGTCCGATGATGGCATTCATGGGAGTCCTGATTTCATGACTCATATTGGCCATAAATAATGTTTTGTAACGGGCATTTTTTTCGACGAGCTCCTTTTCTTTACTCAGCAATGATGCCTTGCGGTTGATTCTGTAATATACATATACCAGGGCTGAAATCAAAGCAGATACAAGAATGAAAAAAGGAAGCGTGAGATAAAAAGGAGGCCTGATAAATATATCCACACTCAGGGGATGGACAGAGCGGATACCATCCTCATTGATACCTATGACCTTAAATGTATAATTACCGGGTCTGAGATTGGTATAAGTCACCTCTCTTCTCGTACCTGCATCCACCCAGTTTTCATCAAATCCTTCAAGTTTGTAAAGATATCTGATATAATTACGGTCTATAAAATTTACGGCAGCATACCTCAGGGTAAAGACCTTATCCTCATAATTCAGTGCAGCTTTATCCACAAATTCATTTTCGATGCCGAAAGCCACAGGTTGATTGGCTATTTCAAATCCGGAAAGTATCACTTTCTGAGGTAACGTATCCAATATTCTTTTTTCACCCACCAGTAATGCTCCGTTGGCCCCGCCAAAAAGTGCAAACCCTGTCGGTGCGGTACTGCCGATGCCATTCACAAACGGAGTCGGCGAATGGTAATGCTTTACCTCACAGGTAGCAGGATCAATCCAGGTGACTTCACTTCCGGATACAGACCATATGCTACCGTATGCATCCGCTTGTATCCCGATGGATTTGAGGAATTTTACTCCATCTTCCCGTCTTATGATATCATAGCTATGATGTATCAGATTATATTTATACACATTTTCAGTGGTGCCGATCCACAGGCAATTATCCAGATATGAGATGGCATAAAATCCGCCTTTTATCAAAAAATCCCTATTACATTCCCTCATAGTGTTGGCCTTGACATCCAGTTCGTACAACCGGCCCGTATTCACAAAGTAGATTTTCCTGTCCGGACTCTGGGCAAATCTGTAAATGACATTGCTCCCGACATCGGGCAAATAATTTTTGGGTCTGAATATGACCGTATCCAGACTTTTTTTGTGGAAGTATCCTATGCCGTCATTACCGGCAAACCAAAGCAGATTTTTATCCGAAACATCATTCTTGAGTTTATTGGCGTAATTTTTATAAAATAATCTCCGAATTTCAATCTTTCTGCTTTGTCACCTGCCGTATTATATCTGAACAATCCATTGTGCCGTATATTGAAGTACACATTTCCTGTATCATCGCTTTCCATGCTGATGACATCATTGTGCCCCTTTCTGAACTCCGGATAAGGAAGTACCGATTTGTAAGAGGTATAAAGGTCCTTTTTATACAAAAGTCCTTCCATCGTGTTGGCCCAGATTCCATTGGAATAGTCCTGATGTATGAGTAGGGTGTAGTTGATGTAATTATTGAATCCGGTCTCGTACTCCAGCAAAACAAATCTTTGTCTGTAAGGATTTATTCTGTTTATCCCGGAAAACAACCCGATCCAGAGATTTTTATCCCTGTCAGCATAGAATGAATAGACTGTAGAGCCACTCAATCCTTTGGGGTCAGAAGGTGAATAACTGAAATTATTGATCAACCTTTGTTTCTGAAGATTATACACAGCAAATCCTCCCTGCGCAGTTCCTATGACCATAATCCCTCGAGGATATTCGGTCATATCTATGACGTTAACATCATTCAGACCCAGATCCAGGACATTGAGCCTGTCTGCATCCGGATCATAATAGGACAATCCTCTGTTAAAACCTACCCATAATTTACCATTGGAATCCAGATATATTTTGCGACCCTCTAAGGGAACATCCGCTTTGATGTCAGGATTTTCATATTTTAGAAGTTTCTTTTCCCGTAGCAATACTTTGTAAAATCCTTTGACTCCGGTCACCCAGACTTGCCCCGAACTGTCAATACATACACTGCCTGAATGTCTGCCGACTTCAAAGCTGTCATCAGTAAAATGCTCAAATGTCCCATGCTCCGGATTAAACCGATCCACACCTTTGTGGTGTACGATCCACAGATTGCCTTCCCTATCTTCGGTGATTTCTCTCATCATATTGTGGCCCGGACTGTGGGGATTATTCTTATTGTGTTGATACCGCCTGAATTTTCCGGTCTTTCTGTCCATGAGATTGAGACCGTTATTGGTAGTGACCCAATATCTGCCCCTGCTGTCTCTGAAGAATTGATATGTGTAATTGGAAGAAATGCTTGAGGTATCCTCCTCCGAAAAATAGTAATTGGTAAACCTGAATCCATCATATTTGGACAATCCTCCCATGGTACAAAACCACATAAACCCGTCTTCATCCTGACTGATTTTAAAGACATGATTCTGAGCCAGACCATCTGCAGCACTCAGATATTCAAATTCTGTTCTGAAACGCTGCCCGATCAGTACAAACTGAATCAGCAGTATGATAATGATGGCAATATATCTGTAATACAATCTCAAGGCAGATCAGGTGGCTGTGTGTTTATATTTAAGAACTTTCGAAACTTCAAATTAAACGAAAATATTTCAATCTATATACCGGTTTTCAAAATGACTTTGTCAGCGTAAAATAACCAAAGGCCTGGTAATATTTCCTCTGCCTGTCATTATTGTCACAACATACATTCCGGACAACAGATCAGAAGTATCTATCCATTCTCTTTGATCATTGCTGAGAAATAAAACCCTGCCGTCAGGATTACGGATAATGATCTGCCTTATAACCGCATCTGAATGGTTTTCAATTCTGACCATATCTGAGGCGGGATTGGGGCTGAGCTGAATCCTGTCTTTCAACATCCACTCTGCTGAGGAGGATAGATCCTGAATACATACTGAATCTGACACTGCCGTACATCCATTGGGGTTGGTAATTCTCAGCACATAACACCCTGCCTGAAGCTGTGCTGATGTGCTTCCCGATGTAATATTCAAATCACCGCAGACTGAACAAATCCCCAGCCAATCGCAGACTTCACAATAGGCTGATGGTTGAATACCCGCCAGATTGAAAGTAGCCTGACCCGGACCGGCAGCTGTCGCATGAGTAACAGCACCTACAGTAATAATTATTGCATCAGGCTGCATCACCTGTGCAGAGGAAGTGAGCGTGCAGTTGTCCGTATCTGTGATGGTAAACTGATAAGTGGCTGCACACAAATCCTGTCGGAATGTGGAAGTCTGACCTTCATTCCACATAACTGTGTAAGCCGTACTGCCATTGGACAAAGGTCCCAACTGTATGGACCCGTCACAATCATCATGACATGTAGCATGTACTACCGATAGCTGCACACTCAGAGGTGTACAGACATAGGGCTGAATTATCACAGTGCCTGATGCAGTGCAGCCTGCAGCGTCGGAAGCAGTCACCGTATAGCTACCCGCCGACAATCCTGTGATAGATTGGCCCGCAGCACCATTACTCCAGGTATAACTGACCATGCCTCCGGCACCATTGAGTGAGGCTTGAGCCGTACCATTGCTGCACCCAAAACAGGACTCATTCGTTCCGGATACATTCAGTGTTACCGCACAGGCACACTGAATGGCAACATTGGCAGTGGCTTCGGCACCGGCCAATGCGCAGCCGGTGGGATCATCTGAAGTAAGCAATCTCACCCTCACAACTGCAGTAGCAGGTGCATTCGGAGTGACAAATACAGTAAATAAAAAAGAACCTGCACCGATTGGCGTCACATTATTGATGAAGATACCTGCCGGGTTGCCGTCAATCGTCACCTGTGCCGTACCGTTAAAATTGCAGTTGGTACTGACATTGACCACCGCAGTGCCACACTGCAGGATATTTGGATTTAGCTGTATATTCAGCGCATTTGCAGATGTTGCGATGCACAGGAAAATCCACATTCTGAAAATTGTAGTCATACTGATCATGGTAAATGTTTTTAGTGTGTTGAAATAATATTTAGTGGAATAAATAGTGATAGTGCACTCCCCAGATGATTTCCGTGAAATCATCAAATGCAGCAGATGTATTTCTCAATAAATTTGCATTGACCGAAAAACTGTGTCTGGCTGCGGGTTTGAACTGTATATTTACATCTCCGGAAATCACACTGCCATCCCTTTCGGATTCTATCAGACTGAGATTGTAAGTGATGCGGGAGGATGCTGTCCATTTTTGATCTTTGGTAAATATCTCACCGCCGGCAGATGCTCCATATCTTGTGGTAGTCAGCATAGGCAGGCGGATGATGTTGTAATTGGCACCCAAAGTCCATCCGTATCCTGAGGCGGGAAAATTTTGATGGAAAGCCAGGTTCAGAAAGGCAGTATTCATATCGGTAAACTCTCGTGTAAAAGGATTCCTGTCGTTCAATACCTGATAATGGATTCCGGTTGTCAGTGATTTTACGCTTGTTGTATCTTTGATCCACAGCCATCGGGGCGCAAGGCTGTAATGCGTGGTAACCAGTGCTACCCTTATGGTATCTGAAAACCGGGCATTGGCCTGTGTCTGGTCTATATTCACACTGTTGAAGTTGAAGTCTATGCCAAATACTTCAGAAGCCTGCAGACTGATATTTCCCACACCTATGAATCTGTGGGTGGTCTCGCTGCGGGTATTCAGCAGATTGTTTTTCTGAATGCCGGCATAGCCGTTTATCCGGAGTTTGTAATTGAATAAACTCAAAGACGGAGCAATCGTGATATTTTCCAGATCATTCATGAAGAAAAAACTACCCATCGTTTCATACTCGGGCGCTATGCGCTCGTACTGCAGTCTAAGTTTCCACTTGTCAGCACCGGTTTCGATACCTGTCTTAAAGGCATAATTGGCACGGGTCGAAAATCTGGGCTGAATAATATCGCTTGCCGGCCTTGGCACACTTTCACTGCTGAGCGGCGAAGTAAGGTCTCGGGTAAATGCACTGACTGCTCCTTCTGCAAAAAAACTGAAACCTGCACTTATCTTCACTCTGCTGTTAAATCCGAGTACAGCATTTTCTGATGCTGTCAGTGTACTGTCCGGGTTAAGTACTTTAAGAGAATTGGGATCATCTTTGGCCTTAAAATAAATTAAATCAAAAAAAGTATCCTCTGTGCCATAACCGAGTTTCAGACCATAACCTGTGCGCCTGTACACCGCCGATAAACCGGCAAAAGCATCGGAGCTGTCATAATCTCTGGCCTTTCTGAATCTGCCCTGAATGGCTGCAATTCTGAATTTTCCCGGATTGAATTCAAATCCTGCTCCCAAAAAAGTATGATCTCCCAGCGTAAAATCTGAAAACCTTACCCTTCTCCACCCTGCATGGAGGGTGAGAGCTTTGTACCTCGGAGATATCCCGAATTGATTGAATGTGGGATAAGTAGCCGATGAGCCCTGTCTTCCAACAGAAAATGAAAATGGAAGTGTGATATAATCCCTGATGGAAATACTGGCATTGCCGCTCAGATTCCATACGGGGCTGATAAGCCGGTTTTCAATACCTGTCACTGTGTAAAACTGCGTACCCACACCAATAGAGCCATTCCATCTGACATCCGGTGTTTTGGTACCGGCAGTGGTGTCCATACTTTGACTCCACAGTAGTACCGGCACAAAAAGTATAAGCAGGAAAGTGAATGTTCTCATTTGCCTTCTCTGTTTGGAATTTGAATTTTCACTTCTTCAGACAAAGGGGACTCATCACCCTTTGCGTTACGTACTCTCACACGATAACTGTATCCGGCGCCATCCTGCACCATCGGATCTGTGTATTGAGCGACAGAAGCGACAAAATCATAGCTTTGTAATCCGGCAGGTGAGTCTCCTCTGTAAATGATGTATTCATAAGATCGCACATTGGAATAATCCCAGGTCAGCTGTACCGCTTTGAACTTCTCGTCCCATTTTATTTTCAGATTTCTCACGGGAGGCAATTCCTCAAATTCGTAGGAAGATACCGTGATCGGAGTCGAAAAAACAGACTCGAGCCCGTCATCATCCACAGCTTTCAGGGCATAGCTGTATTCTGTATCAGACTCAAGATTCCGGTCAGTGTAAGACAGCTCATTCATGGGCAGGCTTGCAAGCATTTGCCATACTTCTCCGGATTTTTTTCTCCAGATTTGTTGAGTACGGGCATCTTCGCTGGATGAAGGAGCCCATGTGAGGGTAATCCGGTTTTTGTCCATGATCCAGGTTTTAAACACCCCGGGTGCCGGTGGAATGATGTCCGGTTTTTTCAGTTCCAAAACTTCAGAGAGTGCTGAGTGACCATATCCGGCGTCCACGGCTGCCACTCTGTACAGAATTTTTTCACTGAGCGTCCGAAGTGTAATTTTTTCGGTGTAAAAAGTATCTGTAATCAGATCGCCATCCCGCATGATAAAAGTATGATCCGGGCTATTGGAAAAATAAACCCTGTAGCCTATAAGCGATGGGTCTTCTACCCGATTCCATCTGAGTAGCACCCGGCCCGTACTATCTATCAGCCCGGTAAGTCCTTGGGGTGCATCCGGAGGAATACTGTCTCTGAAAAAGGCAAAGGCACTTTCAGAATTGCTGATATTACCTGCCGTGTCCACCACCTGAACAATGTAATAATTGAAGCGGGCATAATCCGGAGTTTTATCCGTAAAGTAGCGGGTATCACGGGATAATAAAGTTTCGCTGATTTTATCAAAAGGTCCGGCATAATGATCACTCCTTGACACCATAAATCCTGCAAAATCGGGTTCTATGGCATTTTTATCCCAGGTCACTTCCACATGATTGTCCTGATTGACTTTGGCCTGTACTCTGACCGCAGGGTCGGGTGGTGTCAGATCTTTGCCCATTCCGGCTACAGGCTCCGAGGGTTTACTCAGTCTTGCAAAAGGATCCATTCCCACCAGCCTGTAATAATATAGCTTGTAGTTTTCTCCGATACTGTCTCTGAACAGAGCAGGGTTTTCAGCACCTTCTGTCACGAGGTGTATATATGGGGTTGTATTGAGTTTTTTATACGGTCCTCCTTCATTTTCAGCCCTTTCCACAAAGTAAGAAGTAAAGGCATTTCGATCGTTCGCTACATTCCACTTTACCAAAACCGCTTTTTCTTCTGAGATGGTCTCCGGTTTTTGCGGGACCGGCCTTACCTGCTCTGTGGAACAATCCTGAAATACCAAGCCTTCGGAAGCTTCCTCTCCGGCTATCAACACTCTGTATATATACCGATCATCCCTTTTTATATTTTTGTCCACAAATGCCAATCCCAGACCCAATGCTGCATTCTGCGAATGATCCGCAGCCAGCATGGCCAGAAAATGCGCTTTGGTTTTCAGGTCTTCCTGTGCATGTAAGGTGGATGCCAGATCAGCACCTTTGATGACCGGCCTTTCCTGATAAAGGGCTGCCCAAGCGGTCGCAGCATAGTCATCATTTTCTACGATGTCTGCCCATTTTTCAGAAGGCCACGGACGAATAGTATCAGCAATCGATATGTATTGGTAATTCTGGAGTTCAGCGGGGGTTCGGGGTACTCTGGCTCTTTGCAGAATATATCCTTTTTTATTGGCAACATGCCATGATGCTGCATCCGTCGGTGCCCATCTGAGTATCACTCCGGCATCATCACAGCTTGCTATTATTTTCAATCCGTTATCACTGTTTTGTCCGGATAGCTCACAGCAAACCAGCATACTCAATAACCAGCAGCAGCTTATTATTCCGAATGTTTTCATACACTTTATTTTTAGTAATGAATTGATGATGCAAAGTTCCTTATACCCGGGCAGGTTAAGGTTTAAGCCTTTTTCAAAAAGTGTAAAAAAGTGTAAAAATCAGAAGGCTGATCGCTCACTTGAAAAATAAAAAGAACGGTAAAAGGAGGTCGCTTACCCCTTCTACCGCTCTTTTGGATTCTGAATTATTTTTGAATTCAACCCAGAACGTCAGTTCATCTTTGATGATATTATGAATGCGTCATATCATGCAGTTTTAAATAAAATCCGGAAAAATATCCTTCCCTATGACTTACAAATTCCACGCTTTCCGGTGATGATACCCCGCATTGCGGTGCATCAGCAAGTGGTACTGACCAGCCTGAATCGTCTTAAACTGCTGGATAGCGGGATTCTGCATCCATTTGTTAAAAAGATTCATCAGCTTGCTGTCACCCTGCAACTGCTGCATTAATGCCTTTTGATAAGTATTGGGGTTCAGCAATCTGGTCAACATTTGATGGTGATGTACATGCGCAGTGGCGGCACCCTCTACTGAAAAAATGACGGGAATACCTGATGTGGGAGCTGCAGCTTTGGCATGGCCCGGATTGGACGGTTCTTTCAGTATATTGTTGATCTCCGATTGGGACATCAGCGGCTGTGCATTAGTCATCTTCATGGTATAATCCACCTCAACTGGGCTTTCATTCGGATAAGCCTTCGGGATCAGAATGGTGTTGTATGGCACATATATCTCCTTCTGCAGGTAATCCTGGTTGTATGGCTTGCCCTTATCATTAGGACTGATTGCAGGCCCGCCGATCATTTGTCCGACATACCACTGCGGGGTCAGCTGAGCTTCGTCAGCCACATCAAACTGCTCCTGTGCTGCGGTATAACTTACAGTCACCTTTGATGCTTTGCCGCCATTCAGCAGCTGTACCTGTGCTGTACCTCCGTTCAGTTTATTCAGTTTGTCTGCCAGGTTGTTGTAAATACTTACTCCAAAAGGATATTTGTACAGTTCCTTTTCCTTGGCGCTGAGTTTCAGTGCTCCCAGCAGTTTCTGTTCCTTGGTAATCTGATCCTTGAAATCATTGGATGCGAACTGCAGATCTCCCTGTAAATCAGGTTTTCCTTCATTATTTTTGATCATATTGGCAGGATTGACCTTGACCAATTGCATGACATACATTTTACCTTTGACCAACTCGGGATGACTGAAATTGACCCGGTTGTTCTGATAGCCGTCAAATTTCCCTTCCAGTACGTTTCCTCCACCCACCGGAATAAATCTTACCTTAAAGGTCGGAGCCGTAAATGCAGGTCCGTTGTGCACAAATACTGCATCCTGACTCTTTTTCAGTTGTATGTATCCTTTTCTGAAATTGTCACCCTGCAGATAGTATCTCTGTCCGAATGCCGGATACATCACCTCAATATTGCTTTGCACGATCTGATCGGGGTCATTTCCGGTCTTGAAGCTCACTTCTTTTTTGGTGCCCTCCGCCTTAATGGTCTGCCAGTTCTGGCCGATAAGCTCCTGTACCATCACTTCCGCAGTGATTTTGATATTGGTAAACGGTGGCAAAGATTTAAGAGATTTATAGGTAAATCTGTCACCGGCATTATTGCGCTCCCAGATTCCCTCCAGATTATTGGCACCCCAGGATGCCAGGACTTTTCCATTCTCCGGGCTGGCGGCATCATCTATGACCATTTTCAGGGTTTTGACCGGAAATCTGAATTTACGTGTGACCAGATTGTCTTTATCATCATATTCCTGCACCTCATAATGTTTGTGGTCCAATGCAGAAAACAACAGGGAAACTTCCGGATCGGTAAATACATGTACTCCGTTGCCGGTGGGCTGTATGTCCTGTACATATTTCAGTCCGGATAGTGCTTCGCCTTGTTGTCCTGCAGGTTTTACCGCACATTTACTTCCGTACTTCACATCGAAGGTAAATTTACCTTTAATGATACCCATAAAGGTGGCCTCACCGACCACATCTGCCTGTATATAAGTCGGATTGGGCAATGCCGCCTGTGCCAGCAATGCTGCGGACACTGCCGCTACTTTAAACTTCCTTTCTTTATTGAACATTTTGGTCCTGACACCCACATCTGCCGACAACATAGCATATGCCTGACCTTCGAGATACCAGGAATTGACCCCGCAGCTGCCCCAGCCTTTACTCAATGCTACGTCATAACCATAAGTGGCAGCAAAATCGGCATACAGAATCCAGGCCTGCAGGTCTCCGGTATTAAAATCCACCAGACTGCCTAAGGCAAATTTCAGATCCGGATTGTCCACGCCATCTGTACCTGCTCTGTCTGCCATATAGGGTTTGCTTAGTTTGGATGCAATGTTGTAGGGTACAGGTGGCATACCCGGCAGGTTATATCCAGCCATAAAATAATGCTTTTTCGCTACAGGCAGAAAATTGAGCTTTACCCCGATATTGGCACCCGGACCCGGTTCTCCTATTTTGATGTACCAGTTCTGCGCTCCGGCTACATGCATTCTGATCGAACCATTGGCGGTAATGGCAGGGTTATTAACAGGATATTTTACAGTGATGCCGCTGTCAAAATCAAAGACTTTCTTTTTGAAATCCATGGTCGCCTCCATCTGTATGTGTACAGGAGATGTACCCGCAGGATAGGGTGTAAATCCTGACTTCCATGGTGTGAATGCATAGGCATCACCAAATATACTGATCATATCCAATCCTGACTTTGTGCCAAACTGTACCATAAGCTGTGGCTTGGCATGAAAGGCATTTTTGTCGACCAGACCGATATCCACACCCGCCAGAATTCCGAATTTGGTATCACTGCCGGATTTGAATGGCACCGGATTGGAGTAGGGACCATCCATAACCATATTGTAATACATAGCTCCCTTCAATCCATATAATCTCAGAGATGCGGACAAAGGAATACCCACGCCTACTCCCAGCTCACCGGAGAAAAAGAAGTATTTATACTCATCAGTATTGCCCTGTGCCTTCATCCTTCCAAATTTGATGGCTATTGCGGCACCACCTGCACTTTCCTGATTTTGCCCGAGTTTAAGATCCACTTTGACGGCTCCGCTGAATCCATTGCCATACACCGGATCATTCTCCATGATTTCTATGGCTCCGTCCAATGTCGCTACGCTGATATCTCCTTTGATACCGAGACTTCTCAGTTTTACATTGCCCAGTATCATATTGTTGTTGCCGTAATCGGTAAGTATGGAAAAACCGGTACGGGCTCCAACAGTATTGGTCTCTCCCAATAAATCGAGAGAAAATCCCAGATACAGCTCATTGGCTTTTTTAAATTGCAGTGTATCCAGATTGATGTCAAAACCATGGAATGTACGTTGGCCTGAATTGTAGCTGTAGCTGAATGCTCCGTCAGGTCCGAGTCCCACTCCGTTTTTATCCACCACCAGATCCGATACACTGACCTTATCCAATTTGAATGGCACTCCCTGCACATTCAGGGAAAATTTACGGTTGAACTCCAGTTCCCCGTACAGGTGAAACTCCGGCTCCAGTCCGCTGCCTTTCTGATCCACCAGGATTTCTGTATTGGGCAATATCTTTCCCTTGGCTATGATGGCCGGAAATTCGATATCATTCTGATTGACCATCGAAAAATTATACTTCAATTGATCATTGTTATCAAGACTCATATTGGCAGTGTATGCCAGAAACACATTCTCCCTGGTAATCGGCACCCTGATATCTCCTTTAAACCTTGCTTCCTGCAGTTGATTTTCTATGATTCTGACATAAAAATCCTTCATGGAGAATTTCCATTTCTTTTCCCCCATCTGTCCCTTATCCTTATCAAATACGGTGGGGATATCTATGATACCGCTGAATCCTTTTTTGTCTGCCAGAAAGTGCAGGCACTGTATGTTGTGGTTGGGATGCAGTTTGTCCGGCAATCTGATGGTAATATTCTTGAAATAGAAACCCTTCCACAGATTCCCTTCCGTATTGTAGGATTGTGTGGGAAAGCTGATACCGGCCGGATTATCCGTCTCTGAATGGTCAATGGAAACATTCGATACGGTGATCTGGAAACCCGGAAGTTTCACAAGTTCAAAAGGGGTGACACTGACATTACTGAGTATAAAATTGTTCGGATCTGTAAGTTTGATTTTGAAAGGAGCTTCTACCGTGTTTTTGTTTTTATCCACAGGTTTTGCTACCGTAGCATCAATCATAAAATTACCGTCCAATTGCAGCTCTTTAAATCCTTCCTTTTCCAGAATGATGTAGCAGCCTTTAGATGGATCGTTCTGGATACCTTTGTGAAATTTCAGCTTGAATTTTCCCTGGGGATTCAGCGTATAATCACTGATCAGATGCAGATGAGCTTCCTTGGTAAATCCCATATCGTCTATACATACCCCTGATGCTCCGAGGTGCAGCTTTTGACCATAGGAAGGCATATTGATTTCAGCTACCGCATTCAGTCCGGCACCTTTCACACCGAAATGCATCCCCACGATGGCTACGAGTTGTTGTTTGCCACCGATAGTCCTGTTTATTCCCAGCGGCATTCCCAGACCGATGCTGTCCATATTTTCATAAGGCCATGTCATCACTCTCTGATTGCTGCCCATCAACTTGGCAATCAGTGCCTGTATCTGTGGTCCGCCGAAGGATACATTGCCCAGGTCATTGATCCAGTCAGTGGGTACATTGTCATCATTTCTGGCCTTTGCCACACCGTCTATCACTATTTTGTCTGAATTGACCTTCAGATTCTGAAACTCTACGAGGATGGGTACTTTGAGCCATGAGTTGATGATTTTGCCCTGACCGGAGAGCAGATTACCATTCCAGCTTACGGAGGTGAGCCTGAGCTGATGATCACCTATTTTGATTACATCATAGTTGTTGATAATACCCTGGCCGTTAATAGCTGAATTATTGGGGATGTTGAGAGGTTTTTCACAGGCAGATAGACTGAATAGCGGACCCATGGATTGATTTTTGATATTTCCGGGGCCGGGTACCGGCGGTTTGGGGTTTTGGGGATCCGGACTGGCGAATTCCGGATTTTGATTTTGTAAAGGAGTAATGTATTGAAATACCGTTACCGGACTTTTGCCCTGATTTTTGAATGCGGTCTTACCTGTCGGATCATAGGCAGTGACTCTCAGCGCATACTGTCTGCCCGTGATCAGTTTCGGCAAAGTCATGTCATAAACTAAGGTGTTGGGGATGATATTCTCCTTTTTGTAATTGAGAATAATGGCAATATTGTCAAAAGCTTCGTTGGGGTTGAGCAGATTGTTCAGGGTCATATCTACCATCTCAAGGCGGTAGCGGGTATTTTGCGGCAATCCGGCCGGAGTCCAGTTTATGGTAAGAAACTGTGGATTCTGTGCCTTAACATCGCTCTTATCCATTGGATTGATGATAATAGGCGGATCATAATAGCTTATGAAAAGATTGGCGCATCCGGTCATTTCAGGTGACAGGGCTTCATTAGTGCGATACTCATAAGCCCTGATGCAAAGCTGATAATTGCCTTCAGGGAGTTTTTCGGTCTGCATCAGCGTGCTTTTGCTCACCCCGGAATATGAGATTTGGGATTCAGTCAGATTGGAAAAATGATTCCTTAGGGTATTGCCGGTAAGCACCCTTGTCTCCCCGGCTGCTAGGGATATGGGAGCTGCAGGAAGAAAATCCAGAGATACCTGAGCACTGACTCCGTTATCCCCTTTGAGGGTGGCGATGAGTTTCACCTGTTGGGCGGTTCCGGATATATTGGTCAATGTTACAATGGACTGACTCCTGAATTTGATCACATCTTCCAGATAGACAGGATAGGGCTGCGGCACGGTCAATGTGACATTGATCTTCTGTGCCTTGAGCAGAAAACCTGCCCAGCAGAACAGAACTATAAGCATCAACCTTAAAATCATTGCGTTTCGAATTTTCATAAAACAGGTTTTATTTTCAGTAAATCCGATGCAAAATTGGGCAGGATGATGTGCTGAAAGGTTTAAGCCTTTTTCAAAAAGTGTAAAAAAGTGTAAAAAGGGATATGAACATATAGTCCGCAACAAACAATAATGCCAAATGTGCAAATGGCAAATTTTATAAGTAATGAAAATTACCGGAGAAAAATTAAAACAGGCAGAGATAATGGTTAGGGGTAAATTGTTACTGAATATTGAGTTTTCCATATAATGTCAAGTTTTTTACATCATAAACTTGACATTTTTATAATAATTAATATCTTTGTGGTATGAAAGTAGCAGAGCAAATACGCAAAACTATAGAACGCATTCCCGAAAGTGAGCCTTTTGGCTATGCAGATTTAGGTATTAAACAAGCAGATTTTGTTTCAGCAGCCAAAGCTTTAGAAAGGTTGCAAAAGCAAGGAACGATTAAAAAGCTTACAAAAGGTATTTTTTATATTCCGCGACAAACCATATTTGGAGAATTAGGACCTGATAGTAATAGCATATTAGAGAGGTACTTATTTGAAGATGGTAAACGGATAGCCTATGAAACAGGCTTTTCTTTGTATAATAAATTGGGACTTACTACACAAATGGCTTTCAAAATTAAGGTAGCCACAAAAGGTAACCCTATCAAAATAAATATTGAAACGCTAAAAGTAAGTTCAGTCAAAAGTTATGTTGAAATTACAGAGAAAAACTATCAGTTGCTGGGTTATTTAGATGCTTTGAAAGACATTAAAAGAATCCCCGATTGCTCGGTTACACAGGCAATAAAGCGAATGAGTTTTTTAATAAAAGCATTAAATTCAGAGGAGCAAAAAGAACTCATTCAATATGCATTGTTCTATCCAGCCAGAGTAAGGGCACTGCTTGGTGCTATTTTAGAAAACATGAATTTGGAACATAATCTGACAGGATTAAAAAATAGTCTTAATCCTTTGACAAAAATTGATTTAAAAATAAAAGCAACAGATCTTCCAACTATCAAAAACTGGAATATTGAATGATACTACACAAGGATGATATTATTTTTAGAGATTTATTGCTCAGTGCTTCTTTGCACTTGAGCATTCCTTTGTCCTTTGTAGAAAAAGATTATTGGATAACATTGGTGTTAAGACATTTGGCAAAAAGTAAATATGTTGATGAAACCGTTTTTAAAGGTGGCACATCCTTATCAAAAGGATATAATCTTATAGCACGTTTTTCGGAAGATGTAGATATTGCCATCATCAATGAAAAAGACATAAAAGGGAATTCGATCAGGAATATAATCCGAAACATAGAAAAGGAAATTACATCTGATTTAACCGAGGTGCAAATGGATGGTGTAACTAGTAAAGGTTCAAGATTCAGAAAATCTGTTTTTGAATATGTTACAACTGAAAAAAGTAACTTAAACAACAAACTTATTGTTGAAATTAACTCGTTTGCCAATCCTTTTCCATATCAAAGACTCACCATCCGGAGTCTGTTGTTTGACTTTTTGATGCAAACCGGCAATGAAAAATACCTTGAGCTATACAATCTCCAATCCTTTGAAGTAAATGTGTTGAGTAAAGAACAAACACTATTAGAAAAGATGGTATCATTAATTCGATTTTCATTTAAGGAAGATACCGTTGAAAGTATTTCCGAAAAGATCAGGCACTTTTATGATTTATATTACTTAATTCAACATCCCGGGTGTATTGAATTTGTAGCATCCGACTCGTTTAAGAAACAATTTGAGACCCTTTTGAATCATGATAGAGAAATGTTTGAAGAGCCGACAGGTTGGCATACCAAATCGATTTCAGAATCACCTTTAATAAAGGATTTCTCAAACATATGGCAACATCTCAAAGTAAAATATCAATCTGAACTTTCGGCATTAGCATACAGACCAATCCCTGATGAAAATGATGTTGCAAAATGTTTTGTTGAGCTGTTAAAAAGGGTTAGTGGTTATTGAAATGAGCGAAAATATAACACAGCATGAAAATTTTGCTTTTTCGATTAATTATTGTCCCCTGGCAATCAACAAGTTTTGCATTTTAATGAAGAAAAACCAGATAAGGCATTTATCAAATTGCCAAATACGAAAATCAAATTGCTTCAACAGCTATTGGCAAAAGTAATCGGAGAAATCAGAAAAGTAAACAAGGTAAAAGGCATTGACTTTTCAAAGAAAATGCAAGCCTTAGTTGAACGATACAACAACCGAGATGCCAACGACATTTTGCGAAGTGAAGTATATGAAGAAATGGCAAACGCCTTGACAGACTTGATTTGGGAAGTTCACAAAGAATTTTCGGCAGGTGATGAATTGGGAATTGACTTTCAGGAAAAAGCATTTTACGACATTCTGAAAGAGCTTTGTATCAAATACGACTTCAAATATCCAGACGACAAAATGATTGAACTGGCAAAAGCCGTAAAAGACCTTGTGGACGGACAAGCCAAATTCCCTGACTGGAACAAACGTGACGACATCAAATCAGCATTAAAAGTTGGACTTATTCTTTTGCTTGACGAATATGGCTATCCACCTGTTGAGAGAGACGAGGTGTATGTGGAGATTTTTGAACAAGCAGAAAACTTTAAGAAAAATCAGCACTAATGAATAATCTGGCAAATAAAAATGCTTCTGATTTTATGAACGAGAAACAAGAAAGTACTTAAACTTTACTTTTTATTTAAAGAATTCCAAGAAAAAGAATTTTGTGCATATTAAACAACATATTACAACATATTATTTGGTATAATGTGGACTAACAACTAAACAAAACAATCATATTTGGCTACCTTTCAAAATTAGTGTCAATCATTTCCCTGCACTTCAAGGTCGGATTTTTCATAAATTAATGGTTATCAATACTAAAATATACTATGAAGTTTTCCTACATTTGTGCCGAATTTTAAAAAAGGCCCCACATTTATATGAGCAGGAGGATTTTTTATACCTTGATCGTATGCCTGACTACGGCTTATTACACATTCGGTCAGGCACATCACGACACACATACACAAGATACATCTGCAACACCTACACAGCACATGGCCACAGCCCATGATGACCATGCACACGATGCACATCATGGCACACATCAGGCTTATGATCCCGGGGCTACCGCTATTCACCACATCAGTGACGGCAATGTTTATACCATCCTGGACAAACTTACGATTCCTCTTCCGGTGATATTATATACTAAGGGCAAAGGGTGGGATATTTTCAGTTCTGCAAAATTCCATCCGGGTCATCATGAAGACGGACACCATGCCTACAGCGGTTTTGTTCTGCATCACGGCAGCGTTTACAGAGTGGTAGATGCAGGATTTCCTGCGGAAGGAAGTGCAGAACTTGAAGATCATGCCTTCAAAATGGTAATGGAAGAGGAAAACGGAAAGAAAAAAGAAGCATATTATGTAACATATCAGGGAAAAGATTACAGGTTAGATGCCAGATCAACACTGGACGGTGGTATCCTGGGAGGCGGTATCACTTCATTTTTTGATTTTTCACCAACAAAAAATGTAGTGTCCATGATTCTGGTATCTCTCTTTTTATTCTGGATGTTTCTGAGTGCAGCAAAAGATACAAGGCGAGTCCTGATAAAGCTCCTACAGGGATACAAGCCTTACTGGAGCCCATGTTTTTGTTTATCAGAGATGAGGTAGCTATACCATTCATAGGCAAGAAAAAATACATGAAATTCCTGCCGCTCCTGATGAGTATTTTCTTTTTCATTCTGGGGCTGAATCTGTGGGGACAGGTGCCGTTTCTGGGCAGCACCAACGTAACAGGCAACCTGACAGTAACGATGATTATGGCAGTGATTGTATTTATCATTGTAAATATCAATGGTAACTCTCACTACTGGACACATATTTTCTGGATGCCGGGTGTACCTACTTTCGTAAAACCTCTGCTCTCGGTAGTAGAGTTTATGTCTTTGTTTATCAAGCCGCTTACACTTATGCTTCGTCTTGCTGGTAATATTTCGGCAGGACATATTGCGATACTGAGTTTTATAGGATTGATATTTATATTTGGAAATTCGGGAGAGAGCTTCGGGGGAGGATTGATAGGTACGGCAATGGCTGTGCCTCTTACATTATTTATGATGGCTATCGAGCTGATTGTGGCTTTTGTGCAGGCATTTGTATTTACATTGCTTACAGCATCCTACATTGGGGCAGCCACCGAGGAGCACCATCATTGATGAATTTGTTTTTTCATTTTTAATTATTATAAAATCATGACTGGAACATTAGCAGCAGTAGGAGCCGGACTGGCAGTAATAGGAGCCGGAATCGGTATCGGAATGGTAGGTGGTAAAGCAATGGAAGCTATCGCCAGACAACCTGAAGCAGCAGGCGACATCAGAGGAGGTATGATCCTTATGGCAGCGTTTGTGGAAGGTGCGGCATTGATCGCTATCCTGCTTTCTATCTTCATGTCTTAATCCTGTTGTAAAAAACTGATCAGGCAATCCTGCAATGCGATTGGCGGAGCGGATTGCCTTTTTAAAAAAGCATTTTCTGTTAAAGCATATAAACGCATAGTTAAATATGATACACTTACTCAACTTCACACCTTTCCAACCTACACCCGGACTGGCTATCTGGTCACTGGTGATATTCCTCCTTTTCTGGTTTATCATGAGCAAATTTGCTTTCGGTCCTATCGCCGAGGCTTTGCAGAAAAGAGAATCCGACATTCAGGATGCCATAGATCAGGCGAAAAAGACCCGGGAAGAAATGCAGAATCTCAAGGCGGAAAACGAGCAACTCCTCGCTAAAGCCAGAGAGGAAAGAGCCAAAATACTCCAGGAAGCCAAAGACCTGAAAAATGCCATGATTGCTGAGGCCCGTGAAAAAGCAAAGCAGGAAGCTTCGACCATCGTACAGAATGCTATGAACGATATCGAAAATCAGAAAAGGCTGCTATCGCCGAAATCAAAAATGAAGTTGGCAGCATGGCGCTCAGCATTGCAGAAAAAGTCATCCGTAAAGAACTGGCCGGCAATGCAGAACAGGAAAGTTTTGTAAACAATCTGGTAAAAGAAATCAAACTGAACTGATACCGGAAAAACCCTAACAAATTATGTCTATAAGCAGAATTTCAGCCAGGTATGCCAAATCTCTGATTGATCTCGCCACAGAACGCAATGCACTTGAGACAGTGGTGGACGACATACGCTCTTTCAATGAAATTGTCAAAAACAGGGATTTTTATCTTTTGCTGAAAAGCCCGATCATCAATACTACAAAAAAGCTCAGTATCTTCAAAAGCCTCTTTGAGGGTAAAGTCAATCCCATCACTTATGCTTTTTTTGATATCATTATCAGAAAAGGGAGAGAAATGTACCTGCCGGAGATCAGCAGTGAGTTTATGGCGCAGTATAAGCAGATGAAAAACATTTCCTCTGTCACACTGACCACTGCATCACCCTTGCAGGATGCCACGGTCAATCAGATCAAGGCAAGGCTCAGTGATGCGATACATGGCACGATAGAACTCACAACTAAGGTAAATCCTGATCTGATCGGTGGTTTTGTCATTGAAACAGGTGACAGACGCTATGATGCCAGTGTGGCACATCAGCTTGATAAAATTAAAAAGGAATTTATTTCGACATCCAATTAATAACTTCAATAAAAACTTTTAAATATGGTAGGTGTAAAACCTGATGAAATATCAGCAATCCTCAAGCAGCAGCTCTCAGGATTCAAAACAGAAGCACAACTGGAAGAAGTAGGTACCGTACTTCAGGTAGGTGATGGTATCGCCAGAGTTTATGGTCTTTCGAAGGCACAGGCCGGTGAATTGGTGGAGTTCGAAAATGGCGTACAGGCTATCGTACTCAACCTTGAAGAAGACAACGTAGGTGTGGTATTGATGGGACCTGGTGATGGCATAAAAGAAGGAAGTACCGTAAAAAGAACCGGTAAAATCGCTTCCATCGAAGTAGGGGAAGGATTTATCGGCAGAGTGGTCAATCCTCTCGGTCAGCCTATTGACGGAAAAGGCCCGATCACAGGTGTAAAATATGAGATGCCTATCGAAAGAAAAGCTCCGGGTGTTATCTATCAGACAACCCGTAAATGAGCCTCTCCAGACAGGTATCAAAGCTATCGACTCCATGATTCCGATAGGTAGAGGACAGAGAGAGCTTATCATCGGTGACAGACAGACCGGTAAAACAGCGATTGCTATTGACACCATCATCAACCAGAAAGAATTTTATGAGCGGGGTGAACCTGTGTACTGTATATATGTAGCTTCAGGCCAGAAAGCTTCTACGGTAGCACAGATCGCCAAAGCACTTGAAGAAGGGGGCGCTATGGCATACACTACAATCGTAGCGGCATCCGCTTCAGACCCGGCACCTATCCAGTTCTATGCTCCGTTTGCAGGTGCGGCGATTGGAGAATATTTCAGAGATACCGGTCGTCCTGCATTGATTATATACGATGATTTATCCAAGCAGGCGGTGGCATACAGAGAGGTATCCCTTTTGCTGAAGCGTCCTCCGGGCCGTGAGGCATATCCGGGTGACGTTTTCTACCTGCACTCAAGATTGCTGGAAAGAGCGGCCAAAATCATCAACAATGATGAGATAGCCAGAAACATGAATGACCTTCCCGAATCTCTCAAAAAAGCCGGAATCGTGAAAGGTGGCGGATCATTGACTGCCCTTCCCATCATCGAAACTCAGGCCGGAGACGTATCTGCTTATATTCCTACCAACGTAATCTCCATCACCGATGGACAGATATTCCTGGAGTCCAACCTGTTTAATGCCGGTATCCGTCCTGCCATCAACGTGGGTATATCCGTATCAAGGGTAGGGGGTAATGCTCAGATCAAATCCATGAAAAAAGTGGCTGGTTCGCTCAAACTCGACCAGGCTCAGTACAGAGAACTGGAAGCTTTTGCAAAATTCGGATCTGACCTCGATGCAGCCACACAGGCAGTACTCGAAAAAGGTAAGCGAAACGTGGAGATCCTGAAACAACCTCAGTACTCTCCGGTATCCGTGGAAAAACAGGTGGCCATCATCTATCTGGGTACTCAGGGCTTGCTGAGAGATGTACCGGTAAATAAAGTCAGAGAATTTGAAGAGCAATATCTGCTTACGCTGGAGAAGAATGAGGCCGCTACATTGGAGTCTATCAGAAAAGGTAATCTGAGTGACGAAGTGCTGGCAACATTGAAGAGAGTGGGAGCGGAGATTGCAAGCCAGTTTAAATAATAATCCTTTTGTTTTTCAATAATCTTTAATTCGTCAACATGTCCGGAAAATTAAAGGAAGTACGGGAACGAATCAAATCGGTACAATCTACCCAGCAGATCACCAAAGCCATGAAAATGGTTTCTGCTGCCAAGCTGCGAAGGGCACAGCAAGCCATCATAGAAATGCGCCCCTATGCAAAAAGATTGGACAAAATGCTCAGAAACATTGTCACCAATCTTGAAGGAGACATCAACTCTCCTTATGTGGCAGACAGAGAGATCACAAAAGCCGCTGTGGTAGTCATCACCTCCAACAGAGGACTCTGCGGAGCATTCAACACCAATATCATCAAGCAGGCAATTGCCAAAGTGGAAAATGATTATGCTGCCCTTCGTGCAGCTGGTAATCTCACCTTAGTATTTATCGGTAAAAAAGGTTACGACAACCTGAAAAAGCGATATGCTGACTGCAGATTGGTCACAGATTATGTGGATTTGTTTTCTGACCTTAGCTACGAAAATATAGCCGGAGCTTCGCAGATGCTTATGGATGCCTTTGCTGCCAAAGAATTTGATGTCGTGGATGTATGTTATGGTCAGTTCAGAAATGCAGCTGTACAGGAGCCAAAAACGGTGCAATTTTTACCCGTTGAGAAAATGAATGCCGAAGATCTGAAAAGCAAATCCAAAGCTGATTATCTCTTCGAACCCGATAAAACCAAACTTCTCGATCAGCTCATTCCGGATATTCTGCATACCACTTTCAGAAAATTTGTCCTCGACAATCACGCATGCGAACACGGTGCAAGAATGACAGCCATGGACAATGCTACTACCAATGCAGAAGAACTCATGAAGTTGTTGAAGATCAATTATAACAAAGCAAGACAGGAAGCCATTACCAAAGAATTGTCTGAAATCGTAGGCGGTGCAGCTGCACTCAACGGATAATTCTATTCTTCCTATCATTCCTAAATGAAAAACTGGAAAGCCTCTCACCGCAGAGGCTTTTTTATTTGCTTTAATTACACATTTACGGCAAAAAATCACATAAAATTTTGTTAACTGCCTTTTGTAAAGTAATCATTTCATAATTTCGGCGTCTCAATCCAAGTTTTACACCTGATAATCTCAGTTTTATGATGCGTTTTACTTACCTACTTCTCTTCATCGCAGGCTGTCTGCAGCTCATAGCTCAAAATAAAATGACCCCGGATCTGTTATGGCAGCTGGGAAGAGTGTCACCTGTAGGACTTACTAAGGATGGCAAATCCGTAATCTATACCGTGAGCACACCTTCGGTTGAAAATAATAATTTTTCAAGACAGAGTTATGTTATCCCGGTTACCGGCGGTACGGCCTCGGCGGTCTCTGACTACAAAGACTTACTCAAAGACAAAAACCTGTCGCCGGATGGAACGATGGAGCTTTTTCACAAAGCTGTACAGGTAAAAAACTTTGTGGGTAAAGACATCCACAAGGATATGCCCCAATCCAATGTGTATATCTACGAAAGTCTCGACTACAGGCATTGGGACAGCTGGAATGACGGCACTTACAACCACGTCTTTGTAAAACATGCCGGTGGTTCTGACAGTGAAGCCACAGACATCCTGCTCAATCAGGCATTCAACTGTCCTCAGAAGCCATTTGGAGGGGACGAAGACTACGTATGGAGTCCTGACAGCCGGAGTATCATCTATGTTTGCAAAAAGAAATTCGGTACTGAGTCGGCCATCAGCACCAATACTGATCTTTATCAGTACCACCTCGAAACCGGAGAAACTACCAATCTGACAAGATCCAATCCCGGATATGACACCCACCCCATGTTTTCTGTGAATGGCGAATTGGCATGGCTCCGTATGGCTCGTGACGGCTATGAGGCAGATAAAAATGATATCATAGTTCGTAAAAACGGGGGTGATATGAACATAACCGGGCATTGGGACGGCACGGTAAACAGCTTTATCTGGTCCAATGATGGGAAAAAGTTTTATTTTACCGCTCCGGTAGATGGCACGATCCAGTTGTTTGAAGCCGATTTTCCGGGTAATACCAAAAAAATGCCTGTCATACAGCAGATCACCAAAGGCGAGTTTGATATCACAGGGATTGTAGGTCAGACAGGAGACTTACTGATTGTCACCCGTACAGATCTGAACCACGCTGCTGAAATATACAGCTACAACCTGAAAAACAAAAGCTGGAATCAACTGACTAAAGTAAATGACCCAATATACAGTAAATTGATGCTGAGCAAGGTCGAGAAAAAATACATCAATGCCACCGATGGTAAAAAAATTCTCACCTATGTGATATTCCCGCCTGATTATGAAGAAGGTAAAAAGTATCCTACCTTATTGTATTGTCAGGGGGGGCCACAGTCAGCCCTTACCCAGTTTTATTCTTTCCGGTGGAACCTGCAGCTGATGGCTGCACAGGGGTATATCGTCGTAGCTCCCAATCGACGTGGTATGCCCGGTCATGGCGTAGAATGGAATGAGCAGATCAGCAAAGACTGGGGTGGCCAGGTGATGAAGGATTATCTCTCCGCCATAGATCAGATAGCCCGCGAACCCTATGTAAACCGAAGCCTGCTCGGAGCTGTGGGTGCAAGTTATGGCGGATACTCGGTGTTTCAGCTGGCCGGTATCCACGAAGGAAGATTCCGGAGTTTTATTGCGCACAACGGAGTATTCAATACCCAGAGCATGTATGGCACCACCGAAGAAATGTTTTTTGTCAACTGGGATTTTGGCGGACCTTATTGGGACAAAAAGAACGAGCTGACACAAAAGCTTACACTGATTTCAATCCTATCCAACATGTACAAAAATGGGACACTCCGATTCTTATTTTCCAGGGTGGCCGGGATTACAGAGTGCCCATAGGACAGGGACAGGAAGCATTTCAGGCAGCTCAGCTTTTGGGTATCAAGAGCAAATTTGTGTATTTCCCGGAGGAAAATCACTTTATTCTTAAGCCACAAAATGCCATCATCTGGCAGCGTACTTTCTTTGATTGGCTAAAAAATACATTGGCAGAATAACATTCCGCTTTGGGCTCGCTGAGTTTATAGGATTATTGGTTTCTTTGTAATTCAATTCAAAATATCATGACAAAGAAACCCCTTTTACTCTGGACTGTAACTGCCGCCATAGCCGGATTTTTATTTGGTTTTGACACCGCGGTCATTTCCGGTGCAGACCAGCCCATCCAGAAATTGTGGAATACCGGACCGGCATTCCATTCCTTTTTTATCATGTCTATCGCTCTGTGGGGTACTGTCATAGGTGCCCTTGCAGGTGGCTATCCTACTGAAAAATACGGTAGAAAGAAAACTATGTTCTGGATTGGCATTCTTTATCTTGTTTCTGCTGTTGGTTCTGCAATGGCATGGGACCCATTTTCTTTCTCTTTTTTCAGGTTTATTGGTGGGCTGGGTGTAGGAGCATCCTCTGTGGCAGTCCCTACCTACATTTCTGAAATTGCCCCTACAAAAGACAGAGGCAAACTGGTAGCGGCTTATCAGTTCAACATAGTACTCGGAATTTTGATCGCATTTCTGACCAATTACGTGATAGGCACTACACTGGGTACCGGTCAATGGAGGCTGATGCTGGGACTGGAAGCTGTACCGGCACTCTTTTACTGCATCATGATAATACGGGTATCTGAAAGTCCGCGATGGCTGATAATTCACAAAAATGATACGGTACAGGCTACTGCTGTCCTGCAGCAGTTGCATCCGGAGGAAGACATACCAAATCTTATATCAGAAATCCGTCAAACTGTACACAAAGAAGGAGCAAAGGAAAGATTTTTCACCGGAAAATACCGGCTACCCATTGTGCTGGCCTTCTTGTTAGCCTTTTTCAACCAGCTTTCGGGTATCAATTTCGTACTCTACTATGCTCCCCGAATTTTGAAATGGCAGGCCTGGGTGCACAGACGGCTTTACTTTCTTCTACTGGTATCGGTGTCACCAATCTTTTGTTTACCATGCTGGGGGTTTATCTCATAGACAGGTCCGGCAGAAAACAATTGATGCTTATCGGCTCATTAGGCTATATTTTCACCCTTTCGGTGATTTCCTGGGCATTTATGAAAAATGCTGGTGGGGAGGTGGTCGTAATTTTTGTTTTTGGCTTTATTGCGGCTCATGCCATAGGACAGGGGGCAGTGATCTGGGTATTCATTTCCGAAATATTTCCCAATCAGATGCGTGCCTATGGTCAGGCATGGGGTACCAGCATACACTGGATTTTTGCCGCATTGATTACGGCCCTTACCTTGCCTGTCATCAGATGGCTGGACGATAATCCCTGGCCTCTCTTTGCTTTTTTTGCAGGCATGATGGTATTGCAACTTTGTTTTACATTGTTTATGATGCCCGAAACAAGAAATATCTCTCTCGAAGAACTGGAAAAGAGACTACTGAAAGAATAGAAGGTCGTTTTACTCTGTATTTCAAGTATGGGATTGTAATGGTACTGCCATCTGACAAAACCCACATTATTTAAGATTCCTTTCCCTGACAAATTGGATAAAATCTGTTCTTGGCGGATTTTCATAACCCAACTGCCTGCCCATAGTAATCAATTGACCTCTGTGGTATGTGCTGTGATTCATACAGTGGTGCAGCATAAAAATCATCTGTTGAGTATCTTCGTCACCGTTATTGAGCCTGTAAGTAATCTCTTGTCTGATACTTGAATCATCCTGCTGCTTTACAAAATCGCTCATTTTTTCGGACAGGTTTGTCAATAAAGCTAATGCATCATCTTTTGATCCGGCAAAAGTTTTGGAAGGTACAGCTTCAAGATCCATCGAATTCAACCGCTGATACCATACATACTGTGCATCACAGATATGCAGGACGGTTTTCTGCACAAAATTGAAACTGGACTCCACTACTCTTAAAAAGTCTTCATCTTTGAATGACCTCAACCACACGGACATCAATGTATTTGCCCAAAGATTGTAGTCAGTATATGTCTTTATCAATTCAAATGTATTCATGTTAAAATTATTTTTTATAATATCCCTTCATCCGCAAAACTCAGGTACATCTTCTCTCCCACAATGATATGATCATAAATCGCGATATCAAACAATGCAGCGGCGTTTTTGATCTTCTGGGTAATCTGTATATCAGCCTGTGAGGGTTTTATGGCACCGGATGGATGGTTGTGACAAAGGATAAGTCCAGTGGCATAATTATCCATGGCTATTTTTATGATTTTGCTTACATCCACCACAGTCTGTGAAATGCCTCCGCTGCTCACCGGTTGTTTGTGTAGGACCTTATTGGCACGATTCATAAAGAGTACCCAGAATTCTTCATGAGGCAAATCCTGGACAAAGGGTGCCAGCAGATTGAAAGCGTCTTTGCTGCTGGTAATGCGGGGTTTTTCCATTGCCTCTGTCACCTGTCTTCTTCTGCCCAGTTCCAATGCTGCAAGCACGGTAATGGCTTTAGCTTCACCTATTCCCTTGTATCTGTGTATCAGCGTTTTGATCTCCGCCTTACCGAGTTCATGTAGATTGTTATTGTAGTCCTTGAGAATTTTTTTACACAGATCCACTGCACTTTCTCCCGGTGTGCCTGAACCTATCAATATCGCAAGCAATTCAGAATCCGACAAAGCCATCCTGCCCTTGAGCAACATTTTTTCACGGGGCCTGTCATCTTCAGACCAGCTTTTGATGGAATTGGTTTCAGCAGGTTTTTTTGACATAGTGATAATACTTATTGCCTAAATCTTCTCCAAAGCCTGTGCCAGATCCGCCATAAGGTCTTCTGCATCTTCTACGCCCACACTCAGTCGTATCAGCGAATCTGTCAATCCTACTTTGAGCCTTTCTTCTCTCGGGATGGATCCATGCGTCATGCTGGCCGGGTGGCCTATCAGGGACTCTACACCACCCAATGACTCCGCCAATGAAAAAAGATGTGTACCGCTCAACACCTTAACGGCGGCTTCCTGCCTGTTGTCATGAAGGTCAAAGGATACCATCGCCCCAAACATACGCATTTGCCTTCCAGCCACTTCATGCCCCGGATGCTCCTCAAATCCGGGGTAATATACTTTAGACACCTTGGGGTGATTCTTCAGAAACCGGGCAATTTTCTCTGCATTCTGACATGCACGCTCCACCCTGAGGTGCAGCGTCTTAATACCTCTCAACACCAGAAAACAATCCTGGGGGCCTGGCACAGCACCCACTGCATTCTGCAGAAAACGGAGCTGTGCAGCCAATTCACTGTTTTTGGTAATCACGGCACCATGTATCACATCCGAATGACCGCCGATATATTTAGTGGCTGAGTGCACTACCAGGTCCGCACCCAGATCCAGAGGATTTTGCAGGTAGGGCGATGCAAAGGTGTTGTCCACACAAACGAGTACAGAGCTTCTGCTCACCCTGTCACATACCGCTTTGATATCCACAATATTGAGCATAGGATTGGTCGGCGTTTCTATCCATATCATACGGGTTTTTGCATTGAGCAATTTATCAAGAGTACTCACATCACTCAGCCCGGCAAAATGAAATTTAATACCGTATTTGGCAAAAACCCGGGTCATTATCCTGTAGGAGCCGCCGTAAAGATCATCTGTAGCGATGACTTCATCACCGGGAATGAGCAGTTTGAGCACCGCATCCATCGCTGCAAGACCACTGCTGAAGCATACTGCGTCGGTACCATTTTCAAGTGCAGCGAGATTTTTCTCCAATACTGTTCGGGTAGGATTTTGAGTACGTGCATATTCATATCCCTTGTGTACCCCGGGTGCCTCCTGCACATAGGTGGAGGTCTGAAATATCGGAGTCATGATGGCTCCAGTAGATGGATCCGGCTCTATACCGGCATGTATGACCTTGGTGGCAAATTTCATGATTGCTCAATTACATTTTGGAGCACAAAGGTAGGTAATTTGGGGGAAGTGGGGGAAGGCAGACTATTTATTTTGCCACAATTCAACTCCGAGTCTGCCACAAAAATCAGTAATATCAAATAGTGCTTGAGCAGTATATTTATCAGGTTTAATAACTCTGTTTGTCCGGTATCACCCCTCTCACACCGCCTCTGGGATCATCCACGTCACCGGTATATCTTGGTATTAAATGAATATGTACATGATTGACAGTTTGCCCCGCTTTTTCGCCAACATTGATACCAATATTAAAGCCATCCGGCTGATATATCTCCGTTATAACATCTTTTACTTTATTCAGCATGAACATACAGGCAGATTGTTCTTTGAAAGATAAATCGAAATAATTTGCACAATGCCTTTTGGGTATAATCAGGGCATGGCCATCGCTTACAGGATATTTGTCGTAAATAGCATAGGCAGTTGCGGATTCAACGATAAGCTCCCGTTCAGAATCGGGATTACAAAAAGGGCAATTTGAGTGTTCTGTTCTTCTAATTTGGTTGTAATGTTGATACTCGTAAATCTCACAACTTTCATTTTTAAAAATCGATTTGAAATTCAGAATTACATTACATTGATAAGTTTTCTTTTGATGGATCTTATGTGTTCTGAATCCTTCATATTGTATATCCCTTCTGACCGCGATATATACCTTTCCAGATGGTTTAATCAATCGCGACAGTTCCATCAAAACTGATGTCTGTTCTTCTGGCATTAAAACATTCAAAACATAAAAACAAAGTATAGTATCGTATTTTTTGGATGGAAATTCTGGAAAATAATGTTTGTCATATCCCTCAATATTTACTCCCTTTTCTTTTAATAACTTTACATCATTGCCAAAGCCACAGCCAAAATCTAAAACTTCACCTTTCAGCAAATTTTGATTTAAAATAAATTTTGCAGGGAAGGAAAGGTACTCTCTTTCTTTAGCTGTCAGGTGGCTGTTTGGATTAGATCTCAACATTATTGCATAAATTCAAAACCGTTATTGGATGCAATAGAAACCAATGGTTGAATGATTTCTAAAAATTTATTCTCATTTAAACTTTCGTCTTTACTATGAAGTACAATGTAATAATCTTCTAAAAGCTTGTTTTTCGGTGTTTTTTCCCTTACAATTTCAAAAGCTTTCTTTTGCAATGAAAAAAATGGCTGAAAGTGTTTTTGAAGAATTGGTAGTTTATTGTTTTTTGAACTATTAAAGGACTTGTCAGCAGGAATCAGGTTCCAAATTAAATCATGAGAAACGAATGAGTAGGGAATAAAATGCTCAACAGCATAGTTTTCTTTGCTTAAGGTTTCTCCTGTATATATACAATTTATCGATCCCAATTCTTCAAAGACCAAGTCCCAGAAATGTACTCGTTGATTTCTTAAATTATTTCTTGTTGCTGGTTTAATTAATTTATTAGGTATATCCGGTACATTTGGGTTTTTTGTTTGTAAAAATAAAGTAAGGTTCCAATAACAAAAATCTTTCAAGACTTTGGCATTTTGTATTAAATATTTTTCCCATAATGGATTAATTAAAATTGTTTCCCGATTTAATGCATATAAAGATTTGAATTCAAAGTTTTGAGACTCTGAATAAATTCTGTTTTTTCTTTCAGTATCTTTTTCTTTTCCAATTTTAGGAAACCAAGGACTTAAAAACCAATGCGGTACATTTTTATTGAAGTGCCAAAGAATTCTTTCTACTTTGACATTAGTGGTAGATATGAGTTTATTAAAAACTTTATCTTGTTTTTCATCTATGGTAATTGGCTCTATTTTATTTAAATCCCTTATAGCATCCTGAATTATATCCTGTTTACCAAATGATATGTTAAAGTAATTGACAGTATACCAGGCATTTGAAATCATTCTAGCAAACAAATTCTTTTTTTCAATAGTAACTTTACCATTTTCTAATTCCTGCAATATTGATAGTAGCCAGTAATGTTTATATGTCGCTGATGTATTATTAAAACAAGCTGATAATATATTTATAGGTAGTTCGTTTGATTCAGGTAATTGCATTATTGCCTCTCTTTAGATATTTTTTTTAGCATAAAGTTGTATATGTCAACAAATATCGCACTTGATTTGTAGTAATTCTATACTCTGGGGTTATTTTTGTTAATGAGTTTGATGAATAGTTTTAGATTACACAATATTTCACCACCTTCATAGGCTCATAAATTTCTGGATTCACAAATGCAACCTGCTCCAAAAGATTATCTCTTCGTCACCATACAGGGTGTTTTGTTCCTCGCCTACCTTTTTATCCCTGCTGTGACCTTCTCTGCTGGTTTTCTGCGCATACCGGGATTGATACTCGCAATACTTGGAGCGGCATTATGCGCATGGAGTCTGTTGGCTTTGGGGAAGAGCCTTACTGCTTTACCCACTCCCAGACATTCAGGTACATTAAAAACTTCAGGACCCTTCTCCTTCGCCAGACATCCGGTGTACTCCGGAATTTTAGCCTTTGCTCTTGGTTATGCGGTCTTTCAGCAGGATATGGGCAAAGTATTCATGACCGCTTTGTTATGGATCCTCTTTTATTTCAAATCCCGGTATGAAGAAGAAAGACTACTGCTGAAGTATGGCACACACTATGCTGAATACTGCAAAAAAACCGGTCGTTTTTTCACTTTGTAACCAAAGTTACCAAACGAATATTTTACCAATGATAGATTTGTCTTTATTTCATATTTCAATCTAATCATTATGGCACACAAACACAAAGTAGTCATCATTGGTGGCGGAACAGCCGGTATCATGGTGGCAGCCCGATTTCTCAAGATGAAAGCTCCTGTACAGCTTACTGTCGTGGAGCCCGCAGATACACACTGGTATCAACCCGCCTGGACACTGGTAGGCGCCGGAGCTTACGATATGAAAAAAACAGCCAGACCCATGGCTGATGTCATGCCAAAAGGAGTAGAGTGGGTCAAGGATTATGTCACAGGTTTCAATCCGGACACAAACACAATTTCTACAGCACGCTCAGGAGATATACCCTATGACTATCTGGTGGTTGCTCCCGGTCTTGTGATGGAACCCTCTATGATTGAAGGATTGGCTGAGGCTATGGATAAGGGCGTGGTGTGCAGCAACTATACCAATCCCGAACATACCTGGGATGTCATACGCAATTTTAAAGGAGGTCATGCAGTATTTACTCAGCCTGTGACTCCGATCAAATGTGGAGGTGCCCCTCAAAAAATAGCTTATCTGGCGGCTGATTACTTCCGGATGCACAATATGCAGGACAAGGTCAAAGTGACTTTTGCCACTCCCGGTTCGGTGATTTTCGGGGTTAAATGTATTGCCGACACCCTCACCAAGGTAATACAGAGATATAACATAGACTTTAAGCCCTTCTATGCTCCTGTCAGAATAGATGCTGCCAATCAGAAGATTACATTCAAAAATATCGCTCCCAACCAAAACCAATGTATCGTCAACGAATCCGGCGAACAGGTACAACAGCCCGGACAACCTTCCGAAATAGTCATGCATTATGATATGCTGCACATTGCTCCGCCACAGGCTGCTCCGGCATTTGTGCGCAATTCGGTGCTGGCTAATGAGGCTGGTTGGCTCGATGTGGACATCAACACTTTGCAGCATAAAAAGTATCCCAACATATTCGGATTGGGCGATGTGGCGGCTCTGCCTACAGCAAAGACAGGAGCTGCCATACGCAAGCAGGTACCGGTATTGATAAACAATATCATGCACATGATCCGCGATCATAAAATAGGAAACAAAATCTACGAAGGATATTCATCCTGTCCGCTGGTGACCGGTTATGGCAAAATGGTACTGGCAGAATTCAATTACAAAAATGAGTTCACTCCGGATCCCAAACTGAAGCAAATGCTGGTATTTGACAGCAGCAAGGAAAGCTGGAGACTCTGGATGCTGAAAAAGTACGGCCTGCCCCATCTGTATTGGAATAAAATGCTCAAAGGGGCTGAGGTGTAAGCATATGCACTGATTTTACCGGTTGTTGCCGATCTCATGTATCATTATTCGTCATAGAATGCTATTTTTGTGGCCCTGAAATTCATTCTCAGTGACCAAAGGGCTGTGAGTCAATGTTTTAATTACCTTAATCGGATAAGGTGTATTCTTGTCTTTAACAGTTCATACACAGAGGACGATCCGGTATTGACATATAATAGTATTTCCACATGAATCTGACAGATGAGCTTCAAAAACGTAAAACATTCGGTATAGTCTCACATCCGGATGCCGGTAAAACCACCCTGACTGAAAAATTACTCCTGTTCGGTGGTGCCATTCAGGAAGCCGGTGCCGTGAAGTCCAATAAAATCAAGAAGCACGCCACCTCAGATTTTATGGAAATCGAGAAGCAGCGGGGTATTTCTGTGGCCACTTCTGTAATGGCTTTTGAATACAGGGATAAGCAGATCAACATCCTTGATACTCCCGGCCACAAGGATTTTGCTGAAGACACCTACCGTACATTAACCGCCGTGGACAGTGTGATAGTAGTCATTGACGTGGCAAAAGGGGTAGAAGAGCAGACTGAAAAACTGGTCAAGGTGTGCCGCATGCGCAATACCCCGATAATTGTATTTATCAACAAACTGGACCGTGAAGGTAAAGATGCTTTTGACTTACTGGATGAAGTGGAGACTATGCTGGGGCTCAAAGTCACTCCATTGTCCTGGCCGGTAGGTATGGGTCAGCGCTTTCAGGGTGTTTACAGTCTGTATGAGCAAAACCTGATACTTTTCAGTCCTCATGGTAAGCAGGAAGAAGAAGGAATTGTAAAGATCACTGATCTGCAGGATACATTACTCGATCAAAAAATAGGCAAAAGACCGGCAGATGAACTGAGAGAAGAACTGCACACTATTACCTCCGTGTATCCTGAATTTCATCGCGAAGATTATCTCAAAGGTGCTATTTGCCCGGTTTTCTTTGGTAGTGCGGTCAATAATTTTGGAGTGCGTGAGCTGCTCGACTGTTTTGTGGATATCGCACCTCCACCACTCTCCAGAGAGACGGAAGAAAGAATCGTAAAACCTGACGAGCCTAAATTTACCGGTTTTGTTTTTAAAATACATGCCAACATGGATCCCAAACACAGGGACAGGATAGCTTTCCTCAGAGTTTGCTCAGGAGTATTCCGGCGCAATACCAACTATCTGCATGTACGACAGGAAAAATATATGAAATTTCCCAATCCTACGGCATTCATGGCCTCCAAAAAATCAGTCATTGACGAGGCTTATCCGGGGGACATCGTGGGTCTGTACGATTCTGGAAATTTTAAAATCGGTGATACACTTACAGAAGGTGAA
Source organism: Saprospiraceae bacterium (assembly GCA_016716335.1). Classification (GTDB taxonomy): domain Bacteria; phylum Bacteroidota; class Bacteroidia; order Chitinophagales; family Saprospiraceae; genus OLB9. The sequence goes on from JADJWN010000009.1 coordinate 191,387, forward strand.
GTGCTCCATTTCAAAGGAATCCCCAGTTTTTCCCCGGAGCAGTTCCGTTTTGTCAACAATACCGATCCTATGAAAACCAAACAGCTCAATAAGGGGCTCGACCAATTGATGGATGAAGGGGTGGCACAGCTTTTTACCAAAGAAGACAATGGCCGGAAAATTGTAGGTACGGTAGGCGCTCTTCAGTTTGATGTCATACAGCACCGTCTGAAACATGAATACGGGGCATCATGCAACTATGAGCCGGTATCCCTTTACAAAGCCTGTTGGGTGAGCAGCAAAGACCCCGCTGCTATGAAAGAATTCATAACCCGTAGAAAAAAAGATCTGGCCAAAGATACAGATGGCAAACTGGTCTTCCTTGCAGAATCAGCATGGACACTCAAAATGGCTCAGGAAAATCATCCTGATATTGAGTTCCACTTTACAAGCGAGTATTGATTCTGACTTTCATCTCCCGAGGCAATCAATCAAATTTACGCCATCTCACGTTTCGAAATGGTTTTGCCTTTTTTCATGGGAAGCAGAAGTTGAGTCTAAGATTTTTACCCCTTGACTACATGATGGTTGTGACCAAACATTTATTCAATCTGCCGGCCAAAAAATCAGAAGTACCCGTAGTGCCGGAACGTCCCGATTCAGAAATATTGAAAAGTGTATTCCTAAGAAGGCCGTTTTCTGTTTTCCTTTATCAATTTCCTTCTGAGAGTATAGCCCGTCCTTCCCGAATGGTCAGCTTTTCCTGATATATCTGTCCTCGTGTTTGCAATCTTACCTGATGTATGCCATCCTCAAGTTTTACGGCTCTTATGCGCTTTCTGTACCTGCCTTTATTCATAAATTCATGGGATACGAGCTCATAATATCGGTTGTCTTTGGTGATAAGACCCAATTTGGCATGACCCGGTTCAGGCAGATATATCAAGATGTCTGCCATATCCGTACCCGTCACAGGAAAGACTTGCAGCGGTACGGTCTGATTTCTCTGCAATTGAATTTGTTTTTGCAATATTTGCAGGCTTTCATCCGACAATCCGCTTTGAGGTTCACAATCATCTATTGAAGCTATAAATACAGCATCCGGCAAAGTCTCAAAACCCGGGTTGAGCAATACATAATCACCTCCAATAAATCCTACCTTGCTCGAAGGGTCTATAGTGCTTACAGAGCTTACATACTGAACTGCCGAATATACGTCCGAGTACAGCATGACTTCTCCCAACGCCAGTATATCTTCCAGACATTCATTGTCATAGATGTTTTTTCCTTTGCATTCACAGTTGGCATTATACCTGTCATTCACGGTATCCGGATTGTTGTCGTCACATTCTGTACCCTGTTGAGGACAGACCACCGCTTTAAACACTATTTTTCCAATCCCTCTGCAAGTAGTGGTATCGTCTTCTGAAGTAATCAGAATGTATCTGGCATACAAACCCGCTATGTCCGGGCCGCTGAATCCACCATACTGGGTTTCACCGGTAGCTAATGGCCAGTTGTAATCACCTAAGGTCTGCCAGCTTACTCCATCCTCCGAGTAGTCTATGGATACCATCTGAAATCCGTTTTGTACCGCATTTTCTGCATTGTAATTCCAGATATGGATACTGACCATTTCATGTCTTTGACCCAGATCGTATTTTATCCAATGACTGCGGCTTCTGTCAGGATTGGGATTATCACTTACCTGACAGGAGAGCCAGTTGTATTCCGCTTGATTGCTGAGCCTGTCAGTCATGCTGCACTTTTCATAGGGAACATAACTGGCAAGGGGACTGTCACAATCCGGCCCTGAACAAGGAGTTCCCGCACAGGTACAGTTGCTGTCATACTGGTCATTATTGGTAAATGGGTTGCCATCATTACAGGGAGTTCCTTGCGGTATGCATGCAAGAGTGCATCCATAATCATACAGATAAAATGACGGAATCCGCTTCCACACTCCGGGATCGGTAAATGGTGTCTGCCAGAATATCCCGAAGTGCTCGCTTCCAGTACCTTCTTTATGATTGATTTCAAAATAATAGTACTGTCCTGCCTGAAGCAAAAGATTGGATGTGCTTTGCCATATGTATTTATTATGTTCTGTGGTGCCTGTCCAGCCTGTCACCATGATCATGTGTGCCTGTTTGTTTTCGGGGTCGTCATTGCTGCTCAGAAACATGATGGTATTATCGTCACCTGTTATATTAAATTTGTACATTCCGGTCACAGGCACTGTTATGTACCCTTGCACCAGATGCCCCATATTGTTGATCTGTGACTCAGATCTCAGGCCAATCACATGCATCCTTGCACTGAAAGAAGGCATAGCCGGAAAAGCGGGTGCCTGATACAGCTCTGTAAGACTGCTGCCGCTGATATTGTCATAACGGAATCTTTGTATAAAATCCCTTTCACCTACGCAGACGTTGGCAGTAGCCGGCTTTCCGATACAATTGCAATGGCCGTCATGCCTGTCATCAGAGGTGAGCGCATTACCATCGTCACAACTTGTACCTCTCTGCGGACAGGGCTCTGCAACACATCCCACATCATGTATGTAGGCCGCTGTAATCACATTCCAGTTGGTATTAGGCAGGAATGAAGCTTTCCAGAACTGCAGCCATAATTTTTGTGAGGTCTGCTCCGGAAATTTGGTGTGCTCAAATTCATTGGTGGAGGCTGAACCGAATGCCCTCAACTGCAGATTTTGTGGCTGATCATTGGTACTCAGGTAAAATCGGGTCCGGCTGTCACCTGTGATGTTGAAGCTTATGCTGTCAGAAACAGGCACTTTGATAAAGCCGGCAATTCGTGCACCAAAGTTATTGTCATAATTGACCGGTGCACTCAGACTGTAGAGATTCTGCGTAATATCCGGCCTTTTGGGAAAATATTCCAACGCTGTAAGCTCTGTAAACTGGTCGGCAAATAATCCTCTCCAGCATTGCCATTTTACCCTGCCCGCTTCTCCGACGCAAATCTGTGCATGAATATTCGTGTAAATCAGAGGTAAACTATGATTATATTAAAAAATGCGTTTCATAACAAAATTGGTGTTTGGAGTTTAAGCAAACATTCCTATGGGGCCATAATTGGCAGGCGGTGATGCAGGACATGTGGCAGAATAAAAATTGCAGAGATTGGGCAATATGTAATCCAGGTCATTGGGTGATACCCCAAACCATAAGGCCAGCTCCGCATAAAATTCATCTACGGAAGTGGTTGGCAGGATCCGGCCCCTGGTACTGAGATTGTAGGGATTATTGTTCAGCGCCAGTGAAGGATAAGTACCAAATATCTGCCCTCCGGTGATTGGCCCGCCCATAATCATCATATTGCCTCCCCAGGCATGATCTGAGCCATTGCCATTGGAAGTAAGGGTTCTGGCAAAATCGGATATTGTAAAGGTCACTACCTTATCATGCATCCCTATCTCCTGCATGGCATCGTTGAATTCTCCCAGTGCATTGCTGAGCACGGGCAGCATGGTGTTGAGGTTGCCCAGTACATTGTCATGGTGATCCCATCCTCCGTATGTTACAAAAAATATCTGACGGCTTGCCCCCAGAAATGAACGTACACTGATTACCTCTGCGATTTTTTTCAGATCCTGTGACAGTCCGCTGGTAGAAAAGGCCGTATTCAAAGGCACCACATTTTGCAGAGCCACCCTGAATTTTTCGATACTGTTCATTGTCTGCTTTGTAAGGTTGCCGAATGTCTGTTTGAATACATTGGCATATTGCTGCTCGGCCATACTTCCTATTGCTTCATTGCGGATGGCCGTTTTGTATCCGGAGTCGCTCCACCAGGATGGAAAGGGTGTAAAGCCGATGTTGGTTCCGGTAGTATTGCGGGTAATGGAATATTCATTAAATTCATTACCGGCCTGAAAACGATTCTTACCACTCAGTGAAATATTGAGGGAAATCTCCTGAATGGTGTTCATATCATGGAGTATGTCGGCTATCCTTCCGGCTACTCCTACTGCAGAGCGGCTCTGAGGTACAGAGGTCTGCCACTGCATGATCTGGTCAGAGTGCGAATACAATCCCAGAGGTATTTTTTTCAATCCCGAGTCATATTCTGTTGTGTTGGCTATGGGCTCTATCAATGTGCCGATATTGGCCAGAAAGGACAAATCTCCATTATTGAACATATTTCTGACCCGTGTCATACCTGCATGTACGGCATAGGTCTTACCATTGTTGTTATAGTTCAGTGGCAATAACTGTGGAGGATTGGTAGCTGTATTGCTCAAAGCCAGACTGCCCCGGGTAGCTACATAATGGCTATATTCTCCGGGCTCCGTAGGCACCAGTACATTGTGACTGTCTATACCTCCGGCCAGCAATATGCATACCATTGCCTTGTAGTCACCGGTATTGGAGAGGATATGCGGCCTTGCAGCCAGTGTGCCGATGGCCCCGAGATTCAGTACAGAATTCAAAAAAGCCATGGAGCCCATCGCAGCACAACCCGCCTCTCCTATAAACTGTCTTCTCGATATATGTCTTCTGCCCATATTTTAGTGGTTTATAAGGTATTCAGGAGCAGACATCATCAGATAAATGGATAGCTTTACCCTGTCTGTTTTTTCCTGAGTGGTGTTGTTGGGAAATTGTTTGACTACATTGGTGATGATATTCAATGTATTATGGGATACTCTGCCTTGTGCCAGTACCAGATTAAGCTTATCCAGCAGGATATGCAGTTTATCATCATCCGAAACCAGAATCTCATCCATAAAATTGAGGCTGGCTATCTGATTTGCATAATTGGCTGAGGGCTCTCCCGAATATAAACTGTATTCATCAGCTATATCCCCGTCAATTATCCATCTGTACAATCCATTGATAAATCCTGCGATTGTCTGTGCATCGGTGATCTGAAATTCCGGAGCTACCAATCCTGCCGATTCAATGGGTCCGATTGGCTGATAATCCTGCTGATAAAAATTGAATACACTGGGAGATGCCAGCGGCCGCTGTCCGGTATGCAGATATACGTTGTTCATGTCATTTCTGAAGTTGCCGCTCAGCGTACTTGCATTGAATGCCTTGTGGATCTGTACATACCTTACAAAGGGCTCACGAAGCATACCATAAGTTGGAATGTTGCCATTTTCGCAGGCCGATGCTTCCGGATCCAGCAGAATCGCTTTGATTACCGCAGCCAGATCACCTCTTACTCCCTGTCCGTTATTGATAAATACATTGGCTACTCTTTGGATGTATGCGGAAGAAGGATTGGAAGTGACCAATCTCTGAATCAGAAAACGACTCACAAACGGAGGTGTATTACTGTGTTGAAAAAGGTTTTCAATGGCATCCATGATATCTGCGTTGCCATCCACAGGATTCCTGTTGGGTACCTGAAATCCGTTTAAAAGATTTTTGACTCCGGGTTCATGAAAACTGTTCCACATCACCATGTCTGCAATATAACTGGTGTCGTTGGCCGCTGAACGATTGAATTGCGTCCTGTCCGCCCAGGTAAGTCCGGTGAATATTTTAGAAAACTCAATAATGTCCTCATTGTCGTAAGCCGGCAAAGGCAGGCCTGCGGCATCCAGCATGACAGTTCCGTCATTATTCAGCATTACCGTCCCAATGGTAAAAAGCTGCATCAGTTCTCTGGCATAATTTTCATCCGGAAACTGGTTAATCGCAGGATTGGACCGGGGATTGTTCATATAGGTAAGATACACACCCATGGATGGACGGTAGGTGACTGCTGTAAGCAAGTTCTTATAGTTGCCGAAAGCATGATTCAGAAGTACATCATAATAAGTGCCCAAAGCATAAGCATTGTTGCTGAATCCTGAAAATTCCGAAATGACCAATAGCTGACTTAATGCCCAAGCCACTCTCTGACGGAGTGCATCCGGTGAAGTCATAAGATATTGCCACCAGGCATATTTCCATAAGCGTATCCCGGCACCGGCCGTTGGGGTATTGGTGGAGTCTTTTACTATCTGATGATAATCCCTGATCTTCTGTAATAGTGTAAATCCCCTCGGGATATTCATCTGCTGGTCTATCCATGCTTCATACCCCATATCCGACAGAGCGGTGATATCGGATAAATTAAAGCCTAAAGTAGCATTGGACAGAAAACGTGCCGATGCATTTTCGTTGGGCAAAAAGCCGGCCTGCTTTAAAGTGTTTTCAGGATTCCCGGGCAACTGATTGCTGCTGGTATTTACCGTTACTCCCATATAACTTCCATAACCTATGGTAATGGTATCCCTCTGACCACTCAAAGCCCAGGTGTAGCATTGAATCAGGAGCCAGATTCCGAATATTTTATATTTCATGACACTACTCCTGAACTTTTGAGATAATTGCATTGAGTTGTTGGCGCAATGCCTTATTTTCTGCTTCAAGACGGATCACATGTTGCCACAACCATTCTATCTGTGCCAGCAGTCTGGCATCCATCTCTTTCAGTTCATAGCCGGAAGTCACCAGTTCCTGCGCTGAAGGCATACCGGGCAGGTGGCTTTTTGTTTCAATCAATCCGGCTACCTCCTCAATAGCAGGTGTGTGACCAAAAGCATGATCAGACCATTCTGCCGTAGTTTTAAGGGCAACTTTTACCCGTTCTGTCAGAATCCCGTGCTGTACATAAAGATTATAATTGCCGGGAGTCTGAATCTGAGTGGTATCTCCAATCACCACTTTTCCTGAGCTTTTGAGCAGCATGATTTCCTGCGCCTGAGCACACAGTGAAAATAATAACAATACCATTAAGCAAACATTTTTCATGTTTCTCCGAATTTTTTAGGGGTGATTAAATAAAACTGGAATTCTTCTGCGGTCGGTTGGTACAAAAGTACTGATTAAAAGACACTTTTTTACAGGGCATACCATGATTCGTATTTCAAAAATTTTCAGGGTATTCCTGAATAGTTTCGCCATCAGGTGTCAAAATTTTCTTCCTCTTCAAGTACCAACAAATCATAATGTGAATTACTTTTAGGTCATAATGTAGCTGACTTTATGAGTTTTGAAATTAAAAATCCGAAGGATAAATACGATGTGGTAATTGTAGGGTCTGGAGCAGGTGGCGGGATGACCGCACTGATCCTGGCCGAAGCCGGTCTGTCTGTGGCTGTAATGGAAGCAGGCGGAGACTTTGATCCTGCCAAAGAGGAATACCGTACGCAGATGCGATGGCCATGGGAATCACCCCGGCGGGGTGCTGCTATTCACCGGCCCTTTGGTGACTTTGACGCTGCATGGGGTGGGTGGGAAATTGATGGTGAGCCCTACACCCGTAAAAACGGAACCTCTTTCGATTGGTTCAGATCAAGAATGCTCGGTGGCAGGACAAATCACTGGGGAAGGATTTCCCTGCGATTCGGCCCCAAAGACTTTAAGAGAAAAGACCAGGATGGCTTGGGAGATAACTGGCCCATCAGCTATGAGGATGTAAAACCCTATTATGATAAAGTTGACAAACTTATAGGTGTGTTCGGCAGTAAGGAAGGGATGGAAAATGAACCTGATGGCTTTTTTCTGCCACCACCAAAACCCCGCTTACACGAACTTTATGTAAAAAAAGGAGCCGCCAAACTCAATATTCCTGTCATTCCTTCGCGTCTTTCCATTCTCACCCGTAAAATCAATAATGACAGAGGGGTCTGTTTTTTTTGTGCTCAATGCAACAGAGCCTGTCAGGTATATGCAGATTTCTCTTCCTCTACCTGCCTCATAAAACCAGCCATGAAGCAGGGTACAGTAGATGTGTACACTAATGCTATGGTGAGAGAAGTGCTTACAGACAATGAAGGGAAAGCTGCGGGTGTGGCATATATTGATAAAAAAGACCTTTCTGATAAAAGAATTATGGCAAGAGCCGTGGTGTTGGCCGCTTCCGCATGCGAGTCTGCCAGGATTTTGCTCAATTCCAGATCAAAATATCATCCGGATGGTCTCGCCAACAGTAGTGGTATGGTAGGCAGATATCTGCACGACTCCACCGGTACAGACAGAATGGGCTTTATGCCGGCGCTTACAGACAGAGATATTTACAATGAAGACGGAGTAGGCGGTTTGCATGTATATACTCCCTGGTGGCTCGATAATAAAAAACTCGATTTCCCCAGAGGGTACCACATTGAATACTGGGGGGGAATGGGTATGCCTTCCTATGGTTTTGGATTTAATATGGATACCATGCGAAAATATCTGACTGACAATCTGGGCAACCCTTCGCCTAATGGCGGTTATGGCAAAGCCCTTAAAAATGATATCCGCAGAATCAGGGGTGCTATGGTAGGAATGTCAGGCAGAGGAGAAAGTGTACCCCAATATGACAATTATTGCGAAATAGATCCCAATACTGTGGACAAATACGGCATCCCGGTATTGAGATTTCATTATAAGTGGACAGACTATGAGGTCCGGCAAGCCAGGCATATGCATGATACCTTTGAAGAAATACTGACAGGTATGGGAGCAGTACTTTTAGGCACCAAACCCACGGCTGAAACCCAATATGGTCTGCTGGCTCCCGGCAGAATCATACATGAAGTCGGAACTACACGTATGGGTGATGATCCCAAAAAATCTGTGCTGAATAGGTATGCTCAGGCCCATGATTGCAGCAATCTTTTTGTAACGGATGGTGGACCTTTTGTATCACAGGCTGACAAAAATCCCACCTGGACAATTCTGGCACTTGCATGGAGGACTTCTGACTACATTGTCGAACAATTCAAACAAAAAAACATCTGAAATGGATAGAAGAGAAAACCTGAAATGGCTCATCAGCGGTAGTCTGGCAACAGGATTCTTGATTACAACAGGATGTAAGGAAACCTCACCTGAAGTGGCTGTTTCCCTTCCTGCTTATGGCCGAACACCTGAAGAGACTCTCCATGATTCTAAAATCATGGCTGAGCAGTTTTTTACAGAAAAGGAGAGAAAAACCATAGAAATTCTCTGTGATATCATCATACCTGCTGATGAAAAATCAGGAAGCGCCACAGATGCAGGTGTTCCTGATTTTATAGAATTTATGATGAAAGATTATCCGCAATTTCAGTTACCTGTACGGGGAGGGTTGATGTGGCTCAACAATGAGTGCAGCAAACGCTTTGGTAAAGAATTTATCGATTGCAGCGAAAGCGATAGAATGCTCGTAATTGAAGATATTGCCTGGCCCGATAACGCCTCTCCCGAAATGAGTCAGGGAGTAAAATTTTTCAATCTCATGCGCAATCTCACCGCTACGGGTTTCTTCACTTCCGAGATGGGAATCAAAGACCTCGGATATGTGGGCAACAGGCCCAATGAGTGGGATGGTGTACCGGAAGAAGTACTCAAAAAACATGGTCTTTCCTACGATGCTAGGACTCTGGAAGTTTGCCTTAAAATGGAAGAGAGAAATAAAATTGCAGCGTGGGATGAATATGGAAATCTGATCAGAACCTGATACAGGTAATTCTTTGCAGGTGTTTTGCTCACCTTACTTCAATAGTGGTTACGGTTTCTATAAAACGGTCTAAAGCTTTATCAAGCAATTCGAAAACTTCATCAAATCTGTTGTCATAGTATGGATCAGGTACAGCAACATTTCGACCCGGATACAGAAAATGGGTAGCAAGAAAAATTTTTGACACATACTCAGGCTTTCTTCCGGCCAGATAGGTCAGGTCATTGTAGTTGGAACTATCCATGGCCAAAATGTAATCAAACTCCTCAAAATCCGAATTTGTAATTTTTCTAGAGATCTGCTTTGATATGTTAATACCGTTTTTCTGAGCTGTCTGAATGGCTCTGGGGTCCGGCCTCTCACCATCATGCCACCCCGAGGTGCCGGCAGAGTCCACTTTCCAGTCCAAACCTCTCTGTGCTATTTTCTGCTCCAGCAGACCTTGAGCCAATGGAGAACGGCATATATTTCCCAAACAAACTGTTAGAATTTTCATTTTACCGGAATTTTGATTCTACAAACAGCAAAAACCGAAAAATAGATGAATTACGGCCTGTTTTTTTAAGTCATTAACTAAAAATTTAGTTTTCAGCTTTACAATAGTTCATACATTTGCACAGCTTTTGAAACAGCCTTTATTAATACAGTATAGCTTTTTTCATAACTGCTTTTAATTTAAGGATTGCTGTTCCAAAAGCCACCACAATTTAAGAAATATGAAAATTGTCATAGCCGGTGCAGGTGGCATTGGTTTTCATCTCGCCAAATTACTGGCTTCGGCACAGCAGGATATTATACTCATCGATTCAAATCAGGATGTGCTTGACTACGCTTCCCAGCACCTGGACGTCCGTACAGTATTTGGAGACTCTTCTTCTATTCAGGTTCTCAAGGATGCAGAAATACATCGGGCCAATTTGTTTCTGGCAGTAACTACACTCGAAAACAATAATATCATTTCCTGCATTCTTGCCAAAAAACTGGGTGCAAGACAGACGATTGCAAGAATCAACAATATCAGCAATCTTCAAAAAGAATATACCCAGACATTCAAAGATCTGGGAGTGGATAAAATCATTTCCCCTTCTTTGCTTGCTGCTCAGGAGATTACCCGATTGCTTGAATTATGTCAGGTTACAGACAGCTTTGATTTTGAGGATGGAAAAATTTCTTTGCTGGGTGTCACCCTTGATGAGGATTCTGTCTATAATAATAAGACTATCGAAGAAATACAGCGATATAAACAGGTGGATTACAATCCTATTGCCATTCTGAGAGGTACAGAAACCATTTTGCCCAGACCCGGCAGCAGACTGCGCAGAGGTGATCATGTGTATTTTCTAGCCAAGAAAAAAGATGTAGATAAACTCCTTGAAATCATTGGTAAAGATATCAAAAAAATAAAAACCGTAATGATCGTGGGGGGAAATGAGATTTCTTTACAGGTCGCAAAATCATTGGAATATGATTACCGGATCACAATCGTAGAGCAGGACGAAAAAATTTGTAAATATCTGACCCAGCAACTCAATAATACACTGATTATAAAAGGAGATCCATCCAATATTGAACTTTTAAAAGAAGAGGGGTTGGCTTCGATGGATGCTTTTATTGCCCTTACTCCCAATTCTGAGACTCAACATTATTACCAGTCTGATGGCTGAATCAGCCGGCGTTTTCAAGAC
>JADJWN010000009.1:207500-214556 GCA_016716335.1 Saprospiraceae bacterium
ACTCACTCTCGTATAGCTTAAGGGCTCCTCCGCTTTCGCTCGCCACTACTCACGGAATAACTATTGTTCTCTTTTCCTCCGGGTACTTAGATGTTTCAGTTCTCCGGGTTCTCTCCCGCCTAAGGCGGGTTACAGGTCTTCAACCTGCAGGGTTACCCCATTCGGACATCTACGGATCTCGGCTCGTTTGCAGCTCCCCGTAGCTTTTCGCAGCTTACCACGTCCTTCGTCGTCTCTGAGAGCCAAGGCATCCCCCATACGCTCTTCTTCGCTTCCTGCTCTTCAATCTTACCTTTGTTTCGCTCTTTTTTACTATTCTCTCTCTTTCTCCTCTATTCTCTCTCTTCTCTGTTTATTTCTACTCTCCAACCTTGTCAAAGAACTTTTCGCCTATTACCTCTTGTTTTACCAGAGTTTTCAGCTTTCTTTATCTTTTTTACACCACACTTCCTGCCGTGTATAATCTAATTTCTTAACCCTTTGATTCTTCCCTCTCTTTCTCTTCCTGGGTGGAGGATAAGGGAGTCGAACCCTTGACCTCTAGAATGCAAATCTAGCGCTCTAGCCAGCTGAGCTAATCCCCCCGATTGCCTCTCTCCTCTATTCTTCTCTCTCCCTCCTATCTGTCTCCTCTCTTCCTACCCCTCTCTCTGTCTCTTTTCCGGTAGTCTCGGGCGGACTTGAACCGCCGACCCCTACATTATCAGTGTAGTGCTCTAACCAGCTGAGCTACGAGACTATTTCTTCTTTCTTTTCTCCTCTCTTCTCTTACTCGTCACCCGCTCTTGTTGCACTGCCCTGACTCCCTCTCTTCGTCTCTCTCTTTTTATCTCTTATATTAACACGGTAAAGTAGTACTTATTTCCCAGCTCGCAGCTCAGATTCCTGATCCTGACTAAACTCAGATATCCTCCTCAAAACTTCTCTGTCCTGATTCGAAATACCTGCTCAGAGACTATTTTTATTCCGGTTACTCTTAAAAGGAGGTATTCCAGCCACACCTTCCGGTACGGCTACCTTGTTACGACTTAGCCCCAGTCACTGGTTTTACCTTAAATAGCTCCCCGTAAAGTCACCATCTTTAGGTACCCCCAGCTTCCATGGCTTGACGGGCGGTGTGTACAAGGTCCGGGAACGTATTCACCGCGCCATGGCTGATGCGCGATTACTAGCGATTCCACCTTCATGGAGTCGAGTTGCAGACTCCAATCCGAACTGGGACCGGCTTTTGGGGATTGGCTCCACCTCGCAGTATCGCTACCCTCTGTGCCGGCCATTGTAGCACGTGTGTAGCCCTAGGCATAAGGGCCATGATGATTTGACGTCATCCCCACCTTCCTCGCAGCTTACGCCGGCAGTCTCGCTAGAGTCCCCAACTTAATGATGGTAACTAACGATAGGGGTTGCGCTCGTTGCGGGACTTAACCCAACACCTCACGGCACGAGCTGACGACAACCATGCAGCACCTTGTTTCGTGTCCCGAAGGAAAAGCCCCTTTCAGAGCCTGTCACTCACATTCTAGCCTAGGTAAGGTTCCTCGCGTATCATCGAATTAAACCACATGCTCCACCGCTTGTGCGGACCCCCGTCAATTCCTTTGAGTTTCAACCTTGCGGTCGTACTCCCCAGGTGGCTAACTTATCGGTTTCCCTTGGATGCTCAATTTTTCAACCAAACATCGAGTTAGCATCGTTTAGGGCGTGGACTACCAGGGTATCTAATCCTGTTCGCTACCCACGCTTTCGTGCCTCAGCGTCAATAAAGGCCCAGCTAGCTGCCTTCGCAATTGGTGTTCCATGACATATCTATGCATTTCACCGCTACATGTCACATTCCGCTAACCTCAACCCTATTCAAGAATACCAGTATCAACGGCAGTTCTGTCGTTAAGCGACAGCCTTTCACCGCTGACTTAATATCCCGCCTACGCACCCTTTAAACCCAGTGATTCCGGATAACGCTCGCACCCTCCGTATTACCGCGGCTGCTGGCACGGAGTTAGCCGGTGCTTATTCTGCAGATACCGTCAGACCCCCATAAATGAAGGCTTTTCTTCTCTGCTAAAAGCAGTTTACAACCCATAGGGCCTTCATCCTGCACGCGGGATGGCTGGTTCAGACTTCCGTCCATTGACCAATATTCCTTACTGCTGCCTCCCGTAGGAGTCGGGTCCGTGTCTCAGTACCCGTGTGGGGGCCACGCTCTCACGCCCCCTACTGATCGTCGCCTTGGTAGGCCGTTACCCTACCAACTAGCTAATCAGACGCACACCCATCTCTAAGCGCCTAAACTTTAATTATATCCCTAAAATATAATCACATCCCGTATTAATCCCAGTTTCCCAGGGCTATCCGGGTCTTAGAGGCAGGTCATGTACGCGTTACTCACCCGTGCGCCGCTCTAGGGTTCCGAAGAACCTTACCGCTCGACTTGCATGTATTAGGCCTCCCGCTAGCGTTCATCCTGAGCCAGGATCAAACTCTCCATAGTATAATCCTTTCTCTCTGCCTTACCAGACAGAGGCTCTTCTTTCTTTTTTATTTCCGGTCGTCTCTTATTCTTCTCTCGTCATTCTCCCTCTCTTACCTACTCACTGTTATTTCAGTACTACTTTATCCCTCCGTGTCAATGAACTTTTTGTCACTACTTCTTAGTAACTCCCAATACTCCTCATTCCTTACTCTCCTCTTCTCTACCCCTCTCTCTCCTTCCCTTCATCCGCTTTGGGGACGCAAAAGTAATATGACTTTTGTTTTTGTGCAAACTTTTAGGAAAATTTTAATATAATTTTTTTGTTTGCTCTGATTTCCCTGTGAACTTTTCAAAGGGAGCGCAAAGGTAAGTCAAGGTTTTTAAAAACCAAATTTTATTGCAGTTTTTTGAAAATAAATTTTAAATATAGATTTTTATTTTGAGAAAAATATAAAATCCAAAACAATAATTTACAATAGATTAAGGTTGTGCCTGAGTGCTGATGTAGCCAATAAATAAAGCTTTCTTTTATCGCTTACACGAAATCGCTTGCTTGTGACATCTGTAGCCGGATGAGATCTTATTTTATAAAATAAATTCAAATAATATTTATAGGCACAGTAAACTCCTAATCTTGAAGATTTAGGAAGGCGAACTATTCCTTTGTATGCCAACTCGAAATCTTTCTGAATGTCTTCTTCAATACGCTGCTTTTCGAATTCTGAAAAATTATTAAAGTCAATATCGGGAAAATAGACTCTCCCCCTGTCAACATAATCAGATTTTATGTCCCTAAGAAAATTTATTTTCTGAAATGCTGCTCCCAAAGCACGTGCATAGTTTTTCAATTCATTGTATTTTTCTTCATTTCCATTCAGAAATACTTTAAGACACATTAATCCGACTACCTCAGCAGAACCATAAATATATTTATCCAGTTCGGTTTTATCGTATATGTTTTTATACAGATCCATTTCCATACTGTATAAAAATGCATGAATCAATTCATGATCAATATTATATCTGTTGACCACTTCCTGAAAGGACTGTAAGACAGGGTTTAAGCTTAGTTTGTGCTCAATAGCTTTGAATGTATCTCTTTTAAAATCGTCGAGCAGGCTTTTTTTATCATGATCATGAAAGGTGTCCACAATTTCATCGGCGAATCTTACAAAACCATATATTGCATATATCGGAGGCCTTAGTTCGGGCGCAAACATTTTAATACCCAATGAAAAAGACGTGCTATAAGCATTGGTTATCAGCTTATTGCATTGGAAACACACCTCAGAATATAAATTTTCCATAATTACTTTTCTTTTTCCTGGTTAATAATATGAGATGCAACCACCTGCCCTGAGATAATAGATGGCGGCATACCCGGACCGGGTGATGTCAATTGTCCGGCATAATATAAATTTCTGACTTTATCGCTTTTTATTTTGGGCTTCAAAAAGGCGGTTTGAGTCAAGGTGTTTGCCAGTCCATATGCATTTCCTTTAAATGCATTGTAGTCTGATTTGAAATCATTGATACAGTATGACCTTTTGAAAACAATATCTTTCCGGATATCTTCATTTATGTTTTCGAAAATTCTATCGCAGATAAGATTAAAATATTGTTCTCTGAGCTCTTCACTATCATTAAGACCGGGTGCCAGAGGCATCAGTATAAATATATTCTCATACCCTTCAGGTGCAACGGTGGGATCTGTTTTGGAAGGACAACACAGATAGAAGAGTGGTTCTTTTGGCCAGGCCGGATCTGTGTAGATCTCGGCTGCATGCAAATCAAAGTTTCTGTCAAAAAACAGATTGTGGTGATAAAGCCCTTCCACTTTTCGACTTAGTCCTAAATAAAACAGCAAGGAGCTGGGAGCCAATACTCTTTTATCCCAATAGGACCCGGAGTAGTTTCTGTATTCTTCGGATAAAAGTTGCTGATCTACATGATGGTAATCTGCTGAGCCGATGACGTAATCCACATCATAAAGATCTGTATTCGTCCTGATTGCCTTAATAGTTTCATCCTGAACAACAATTTCTTCTACCGGTGTGCCTGTATATATCTTTACCCCCAACTCTTTGGCAATTGATTCGAAAGCTTCAATTACTTTAAACATTCCTCCCAAAGGGTACCAGGTGCCCAGTTTCATATCCGCATAATTCATCAGGCTGTAAAGCGCAGGGGTGTTTTCAGGTGTGGCACCCAAAAAAAGAACAGGAAACTTTAATATCTCCCGAAGCTTTCTGTTCTTAAACATTTTTTCAACCTGTGAGGCGACGGATGAAAGCATCTGAAGTTTAAACAAACTCAAAACTACTCTGATATCCGCAAACTCCATAATCGAAAGACCAGGCTTCCAGACAAACTCCTTCATCCCGACCTTATATTTATATTCTGCCTCTCCTAAAAAAACGTCCAGTGATTTTCCGCTCCCGGGTTCAATACCTTCAAATAATTCTTTCAACTTTTGATAATCTGCCGGTAAAGGCATAGAACTATCTTTACCAAAAAAAACAGTGTATGAAGGATCCAGTCTTACAAGTTGATAAAAATCTGATGATGTTTTTCCAAACTGATTGAAGAAATGTTCGAAAACTTCAGGCATCCAATACCATGAAGGACCCATATCAAATATAAAACCATCCTGCTCAAATTTTCTGGCCCTACCTCCGATTGAGTCATTTTTTTCGAAAATGGTAACAGAATATCCTGCCTTGGCTAATACTGATGCCGCAGCTAATCCAGAGAATCCCGCACCTATGACAGCAACTTTTTTATTCAAAACAGGAAAATTTTATTACATTTTATAATGGCTCAATTTCTCTGAAATCTGATGATGGGAATAAACAAATATAACATGAATATTTTGGTATCCTCCTCAGATTCTATAAAAAGTCAAAAAATCGGTGGAATAACATTCAAATATCTACATTGTTTTTGATTGCGTATAGTATTACTTCGCTCTTTGGTTTTTGCAAAATATTTAGAAACAAAAAAGCCCTGTATCCAAGATACAAGGCTTTTTGAAACTTTAAAGATATAAAAACTACATCTTACCTCCTTTGGCCTGCTCCTGCCACTCATTGAGCTCATCCCACTTTCCGTCGGCCGCAAGACGAGCCTGCATCGGCCATGAAGTCGGGTCATGCATTTGATATCTGGAGCCTGCTTCATTCAGTATTTCCTTAATTTTGTCTGTAGGCGTATCTGCCAGCTGTGCATATGTGAATACACCGGCAGCATTCAATAACTCCTCAATCTTAGGACCGATACCTTCAATTTTTTTGAGGTTATCTTTTGCTTCCGTTTCGGTCGCAGGTGCCTCTTCAACTTTGGGTGTTTCTGATTTTTCAGGTGCCGCTGTTTCAGCAACAGTGCCGGCTACCTGCTCCTTCAATTCAGAGAAACCTTCAATATCTCCAAAGGTGGATAACTCGACTTTAGACTGAGTAGTTTTGATACTTTTTCTGATCTCCTCTTTCTCCTTTTCCTTCTCAGACTGTACGATCTGATCTGCTTCTTTCCTGATGTCTTCGAGATATCTGGTGTGAGAAACAATTATTCTCTTATCGTCTCTGTTGAATTCAATTACTTTGAAAGTCAGGGTTTCATCCACTTTAGCTGTAGAACCGTCTTCCTTCTTAATGTGCTTGGTCGGTGCATAAGCTTCCAAACCATAAGGTAATTGTACGACTGCGCCTCTATCGTCTTTTTTGACAATGGTAGCCTCATGATAAGATCCTACAGGAAATACATTTTCGAATGTATCCCATGGGTTTTCCTCCAGTTGCTTATGGCCCAGTGAAAGTTTTCTGTTTTCCATATCCACCTCCAGTACGGCAACATCAATTTTCTCTCCAACTTTAGTAAATTCAGATGGGTGAGAAAATCTCTTTGTCCATGAGAGATCTGAAATATGAACCATACCACCAATACCATCTTCCAATTCTACAAATACTCCGTATGGTGTCAGATTTTTAACTTCTCCGGTGTGTTTAGTGCCAACCTGATATTTAGCGGCAGCTTTAATCCATGGATCTTCAGTGAGCTGCTTAATACTCAATGACATTTTACGCTCCTCTCTATCGATGGTAACCACCTTCGCTTCGAATTCCTGTCCGAGGGTAAAGAAGTCTCTGGCATTTACCGGCTGATTGCTCCATGAAACCTCAGATACGTGAATCAAACCTTCCACTCCGGGGATAATCTCCAGAAATGCTCCGTAATCTTCAATATTCACAATCTTGCCTTTTACTACGCTTCCTTCAACTATAGACGGATCCAGTACCTCCCATGGATGAGGCTGCAGTTGCTTCAGACCAAGAGAAATCCTCTTTTTGTCTTCGCCAAAATCCAAAACCACCACATTGAGCTTCTGATTGAGGCTCAAAACTTCGTTCGGGTGATTGATTCTGCCCCAGGAAATATCTGTGATATACAACAATCCATCCACACCTCCAAGGTCCATGAAAGCTCCGAAGTCTGTAATATTCTTTACCACACCTTCCAAAACCTGTCCTTTTTCAAGGCCTGAGATGATAGTCTCTCTTTGTTCTGCGAGATCACTTTCTATCAAG
>JADJWN010000010.1 GCA_016716335.1 Saprospiraceae bacterium
CTGTGGATATGGGAGATTACTATCTGCTCAATGGCACCAAAAACTGGATTACGAACGGAGGCACCTCCAGTCTGCATCTGGTCATGGCACAGACCCATCCCGAAAAAGGACACCGGGGCATCAACTGCCTGATCGTTGAAACCTCCTGGCCGGGTGTCCATGTGGCAGCCAAAGAGGATAAACTCGGTATCCGGGCATCTGATACCCATACCATCATGTACAGCGACGTCAAAGTACCCAAAGAAAATCGTATCGGTGAGGATGGATTCGGATTTAAGTTTGCCATGAAGACGCTTTCGGGTGGCAGGATAGGTATTGCTGCTCAGGCACTGGGCATAGCAGCAGGAGCCTATGAGCTGGCAGTTAAGTATTCCAAAGAAAGAGAAGCCTTTGGCAAACCAATAAGCCAGCATCAGGCGATTGCCTTCAAGCTTGCGGATATGGCTACCGAGATAGAAGCTGCAAGACTGCTGGTCTATCGTGCTGCATGGCTCAAAGATCCAGGGTATGGATTATACCACAGCCGCTGCCATGGCCAAGTTGTATGCGTCTGAAGTGGCTATGAAGCATACAGTGGAGGCCGTGCAGATACATGGCGGATATGGTTATGTGAAAGAATACCATGTAGAACGATTGATGCGGGATGCCAAGATTACCCAGATTTATGAAGGCACCTCGGAAATGCAGCGGGTGGTAATCAGCAGGAATATTCTTCAGGGACAATTATACGAGCCGATTTGGAAAACAGAAAACGCCTGAAATATACACTTCCGGGTATCAATATCGGAACAGCGGTTCATGCAGGTACCTTCTTCAGTATTCCTGTAAAAGTACACTGGACCTTCGGTTTACTGTTGATTTTTGCATTGTGGTCTGCATTTATCAACAGTTTTGGCCTTAGTCAGACCATTGGCTTTCTGATTCATATTGTTGCCCTGTTCCTGTGTGTGATTTGTCATGAGTATGGGCATGCGCTCGCAGCAAGGAGATTTGGCATCCGTACCAAAGACATCATATTATCTCCTATCG
This sequence comes from Saprospiraceae bacterium, assembly GCA_016716335.1. Classification (GTDB taxonomy): domain Bacteria; phylum Bacteroidota; class Bacteroidia; order Chitinophagales; family Saprospiraceae; genus OLB9. The sequence continues at coordinate 1,030 of JADJWN010000010.1, forward strand.
GAGGACTGGCAAGATTGGAGAAACTGCCACAGCAGCCCATCCAGGAGTTTTTCATTGCCATCACAGGACCAGTGGTCAATCTTATCATCGGATTGTTTTTTGCCATCGTGGTATGGATTTTTTCCGGCAGCTTGTCTTTCAGGCCAGACATCAACCATCTCACCAGTCCGGAAGAGCTATTACATTTCATGGTTGTGGTCAATCTGGCTCTTTTTGCCTTCAATCTCATACCGGCCTTCCCCATGGATGGTGGCAGGATACTCAGATCTCTGCTCGCTGTCAGGATGGGTAAAGACAGAGCTACCAATGTTGCTTATGTACTTGGCAGAGTTATCGCCATTATACTGATTATCACAGGCATTTTTATGCATCAGCCTGTTTTATGGATTATCGGAATATTTATATTCATGATGGCAGGGTCAGAATTTGAGCAGGTAAAACTCGATAAGCTGATGAAGAGTGCTACTGCCGCTCAGATACAACTGAAGGATTTTCACAAGGTATATACTGATGAAAGTTATGCCTCCATTCTGAATCATGTCAGTAAAAGGCAACAAAATTTTCTGGTATTTGACAGAAATGATAAGATAGTGGGAGCCATCCCGTATGCTTATCTGGCCGAAGCTGCCAGATCAGGTCAGCCGCCCGAAAAAGCCTCCGATAAAATGTTTACCAAGGCCACCTCCGTTGGTGAAAACATTGTATTGGAAGAACTCATCCAGCTGATGAAACGCGAACAGTTTATCATCGTAGGTGTAGAAGATGCTTCCGGCAATATCACGGGTACAATAGACCGCGAGCGCATAGAAAGATTTTTGCAGCACAAAGGGGTGTAACAATATTGGCAACAAGGGTCATTCCTCTTTTATAATTAGCTGGCTGCCTGTCTGAATCATGAGGTTTCTGCCATTCTGTAGGGTAATGGACCTGATGGTACTCTGGATATTGGTGGGAATCACCGGCTCTGCGATGTTGCTGCCTGAAGGGATAATCACATGATGACAGGATTGTGGTACGGACTGCAATGACCAGTTGCTTCGTACATTCCAGTTGCCGGTACCGCCGGTCCAGGTATTGGTAGCAGTATTCTGCAGCTGTATATTGAGCGTCACCGGATTGCCGGCAGCCCAATGCTGACTGTAAGGTCTCACCGTGATGCTGTGCTGAGGTGCCAGAGTATCCCATACCACCTGTACCTCGGTAGCCGTGACAGGATGGGCTGCAATACTTCCGCCGGTTACTGTCCAGTGGTAATACTTGGCGTTACTGCCACTTACCTTATAAGTTTGAGTATTTTGAGATTTACACACGGCTATGTTTCCATCTGCCACCGCATTGGTGGGTTTGAGCCTTTGATTGTAAAACCAGTTGGCTATACCGGGCAAAATATCACTGTACAAAGTGGTGGAGGTCTGCTCATGTACTCCATGTCCTCTGTCTGTATAACTGAAAAACTGATAAGGCAGATTGATGCTGGCACTGCGGCTGCTGATCGGGAGACTACCGTAAACGATGGGCAGATCGCTGCCCACCACGAGCCAGCTGATATCGCTGAAGGGCTCTCCGGTATTGTAAGGTACCGTACCATCATCCTGACTGTGAAACAACACTGCCCTTGGATCATTGGAATTTTCGAGATAGAGCACACTACCCACAGCCCCTGCAAGACTGAACAATGCATTGGCATGTCCGCTGTAACTCTGATTATTGCCTACACAGTCCAGACAGCCCTGATTGGGACAGGTACAATTGGAAAGCCCCAGGAATCCACAGGATTGAAGCCAGGTATAGGTAGATGCCGGACGTTCGGTTTCCTTGTCCAGATAAGCATTGTGCAGGGCAATGAAAGCACCGGCACTGTGACCGCCGATATAAATCTGATTGGGATCAATCCTGTAATTATTGGGCCCGGCGGCATCCGCTCTGAAAAATCTTACTGCAGATCTCCCATCCTGTATGCCCCGGTAAACAGCACGCTTAGACAGGTCTTCATCAAATATATTCATCCCCAGCCTGTAGTCTATGACTGCTGTTACAAAACCCCTTCTTGCCAGTTGCTGTGCAATCAGACGGATACTCCAGTGATCTTTGCTTCCGGTCACAAATCCTCCTCCAAAACACACAATTACCACAGGCCGTTTTGAAGTGGTGTCTCCCTGTGGCTGAAATATATTCATGAATAAATTTACATTGGTAAATTCATATTCACGCACATTCAGCGGATATCCTGTAATACTCTCATAAAAACCACCCCCGGGATTGGGTCTCGGTACATTACTGCTGAAAAGCACATTGGTCGTCTCCGTGATATTCGGATAGATTTCCTGTACATATCGCTGAGGATTAAACTGAGCATGACTTTGTGCCACCATACAAATCCAAAGAATCATGAAATGTATCAGCCTCTTTTTCATTTCAAATCATTGATATAATCCTCAAAATATTTTACCAGGCTGTTCTGAAATGAAGGGTCATTGCGGTATCTTTCCAATATGGCATTATAAAGACCGGCATCCATATCATACTTGCTGCAAAGGAGCGTCACCTGCTGCTGCCTTTGACTTTGTATCTCCTGCTTATACTCCTGAACCACAGTATAAAATACCTCAGAAGGTTTTTGACGGAGAGTATCCTCCGGAGACACCGCATTTCTTATCATATTGCCGTAGTCAGACACTTCAGTCCCTGTCCTTCGAAGCAGTGATACTGCCACGCTGTCCGGCTGCACCTGAGTTTTTTTACTTTCCAGATATATGGACACGAATTTCCTGAGATTGGCAGGTTCGTAAACCGTACTGTTCTGCGCAATAATGGCATTGCTGATAAATACAAATACCAAAATCGTGTATAAAAATCTCATTTCTGCTTTAAATTGAATGATGTGGTGAAGATACACAATTCTATTGTACATCTGCCTGAAAGCTATAGATAAGATTATTCAGAATTGCAATTTCTTCATAAATACAATGCCTGGGTATGGTGCAAAAAAGAATACAATATTGTCAGGTTCGGGCCGGGACGACCAGAAACTTCCGGATTAACACGGGTAAAAGGAGCAAATCACAGATTACCGCCCCGACCAATGTCACAGCTATCAGCAGTCCGATGGTGAAGGTCGGTGGATTGATCGAAAAGACCATATTGAAAAAACCAAAAAACAAAACTATGGTAGTAAATATGATGGCTTTCCCGGTTTCTCTGAATGTGATTTTTATAGATTGCTCCACACTGTGTCCCTCCTGCAGAGAGAGTTTCATCCTGCCCAGAAAATGGATACTGTCATCGACAGCAATGCCGAATATCAGGGCAAAAACAATAGAAATACCTGCTTCAAGCTCTATGCCGAGATAACCCATCAGTCCTGCTGCGAGCAACATCGGCAGTATATTGGGAATCAGCGCTATCCACAGCATGGTAAGAGACCTGAAAAGAAGTCCCATCAATATCGAAATCATGACTAATGACAATCCAAGTCCTTCCATAAGATTCTGCCTGACGTATTCCGCATTTTTATCAAGGATCAATCCTGTACCGGTGCGCCTTACCATGACCTTGTCAGCATCCAGATTGGCTGCTATCCACCGGTCCAGTTCATTGCCGAGTACTTTGATACTGTCTGCGCCAATATCTGCTATCCTGGCCGATATTCTGGTTTTGTTGCCTTCTTTGCTGAGCAGCACATTATTCTCATTTTTAAGAAATCTTTTCAATACCGAGGCACTGCTCTGAAAGACTTCCTTTGATTCAGGAAATGAAGCATTTTCATCACCCGGACGTCTTATTTTTTCAAAACCTGCATAATAGCCTGCCAGCGAAACAATATTATTAATGACACCTGTAGATCTCAGCTTTTGCTCCAGTTTGGCCACCTCTCCAAGCACCTCATAGCCATCCGGCTCGAGTCCGTTTTGTGCGGTTACAACAAATTCCAGAGGCCTGAATCCTCCCAGATTTTTTTCAAAAAACAAAAAATCCTGCGTCACTTTGGCACCGCGGGGCAGATTGCTTTCGATGTTGTAGTTGGTGCTGATCTGTATCATTCCCATCACGGCTATCACGAGAAACAGGGCGAAAGCAATCCCGATCTGAACGGGCTTTCTGGCTGTGAGAATGTACAATCTCTGCAATATCTGATCCCACCTGCTTTTTTTGTGTTTTCTCTTTCAGCTATGATCTGATTTCTGTCAAAAAATGACAGCATGGAAGTGGTGAAGAGCAAAACAGTTATGTAGGCTACCATGACTCCCACTGCTGAGTTGATGCCGAATTCTCTCACAGTCGGCAGTTTGGATGTGAGCAGTGTAGCAAAGCCTATTGCCGTAGTCACCGATGTAAACAGCGTTGCCATACCGATTTCCTTGATAGTGATGCGCATGGCAAGCTCCTTATTCCTGCCTTTCTTCAGTTCATCGGTGTATTTCGAAAAAATATGTATCACATCCGAAGACCCTACAATCAACATCAATACCGGATAGAGGGCAGAAAGTGCATTAAGTGTCCTGCCCCACGCCCCCAAAACTCCCATAAATAAAAGCAGACCCAATGCTATGGAACCCAGTGAGATGGCAATTCCGATCGGCTTTCTGTACAAAACAAACATGATCAGTGTCACCAGAATTATGGAAGCGATGAAGGCTACCATAATCTCCCTTTTTTGAAAATCTACAAGCTCCTTTTGAAAATAAGGCCGTCCGAGTTTATATACCTTGTCGAATCCGTAAGCTTTTTCCAGACTGTCAATCTGTGTCATCAGCCTGTCTGACATTTTCAGATCAATTTCATCTACGGTTTTGCAGGCTACTACCAAAGTAGTGGCTTCACGGTCTATCAGTGCATTAACGATTCTGTCATCTCCGAGCAGTTTTTCTCTATCCGCAACATAAAACTCCGGATTGTCCGTATGAATGGCCGGAACCGCCGAATAGCCGAAAGGAGTTTTGACAGGAAAATCCATCTGTGTGAGTGCCCTTGCCTGTGTGATTCCTGTGAGATTTCTTACATCAAGCGAAAAAGAGTGAAAGCGTTGTAAGAAGACGGAATCAAAGACATCGGGCTCATTCTGAACTGCGATCAACAGAAAATTGTCATCGGACTCGAACTCTTTTTTGAATTGATTGAAAAATTCGAGATCCTCATCTCCCTGCGGAAAAAACTGATCAAATGAAAATGAAAACTGTATCCTTGTGGTAAACACAATACTGAGTACCGCAAGTGCTCCAAACAATCCAATGATCCATCTACGGTAGGCTGTAAACATAAATTTTGTTGCTCGCTTTAGAACCGGCCAACAACAAATAAATAATCTGTCCGATTGTTTTTGACCTCATTGAAATTTTATTGACTTGATGTACGATTTCACCTGTGGGTGAAAATATCTCTGTTCTCAAGTACCATACTGACACTGAGATTTAGGGTATAGAACAGACGAACACCCAATCGAGAGCAGAAAATGCATTAATTCAGTGACAGTGCAGGAAATAAGGATATCATTTCATGAAACATCACCTCGTGATATTCATAACTGAAAAACCTGGTCATAGGCAGAGATTCTACCAGATCTGTCAGTTCATCCTCATTATTGCATACAAAAAGGGCCCACAACATCCTTTTGTCTGAGGCCAGAGTGTAGGAGAGCAGTTTTCCTTCCGTAAAATACTGATTCACTTTTTTTTGCTGGACAGGTATGGTTTGGAGCATTTTTTCAGTGAGCTCAGGCGGCAGAAAAAATTCCACCATATATCTTTTATCTTCGTTTGCTTCCATCTTTCAGAAAACAGCATAACTGAAATTAAGTTTTGTCCGGATACTGGTACCTGAAGACACCCTGAGGTTTAGTCGTATTTCGATGTCCACAAATTCTTCCCGGATGACCTCTCTGAGTTCAGTGACAGAGCTGAGGAGCCGGAGTTCCGGACCTGTATTGAAGGGTACTTCATCCAGATAATACATTTCCCTTCGGATATTGGGATCTTTTCTGGATACCACGGAGACGGATATCCTGTCAATAAAGTCAAAGTTTATATTCTGAAACTGAGAGGTAAGCAATCCACGGGCTGCTCTGACACTTTGTATACCGGCACTGTCCACTCCGTTGGCTGTTGCAAACTGTTTGTAAAAAGTAGGTACATTCCTCAAAAAAAGATAGTGTGTTTCGATGTTGTTGAGGCCGGCTGGTATATCAAATTCCCGCTCCAGATTGACCTCATAAAGCGATGGTGTCTGCTTGGTACATCCTGAGAAGAGCAACATCTGAGCCAGAATAAATAAGGAAAGACAGCTTAGACCCACCCGGAGCCCACCATTAAGAGCAGCCAATGATATCATGTGATGTTTATGCGATGGATTGCTGTTCATACTTCCCTGAATTGATTTACGAAAATTAAGTGAAATACGGCCTGATTGAACGAATAGACAATTCATTTTTGTATATCAATATCAATTTATACATTTGGTTTGATTTTTGGTATAAATTTCGGGCATTAATCACAATTCGAAAACAAAGGTATGGGAGAACAAAGAGTGTCATTAGTCAATGATCAGAAGCAAATGCAAAAATTCGTAAAGTCACTGCTCAATGATGTCAGTGCACTGGAGTATATGCTGGAAAACGACTGGTTTGAGTCAGATATTACCCGGATTGGTGCAGAGCAGGAAATGGTAATGGTCAATAAAAATACCTTCAAGCCTGCTCTGGTAGCCATGGATGCACTCGCAAAGATGGAGCATTATCCGTGGCTTGAGACAGAGCTGGCCAAGTTCAATCTGGAGACCAATATTGAGCCACGAATATTCACCGGCAATTGTTTTTCCTTGCTGGAGGAAGAAAACGCCTGGAAGCTTGACCGCATACAGGAAGTCCTGGACGAACTTGATGCTCAGATAGTACTGACGGGGATTTTGCCTACGCTCCGCAAGTACCATCTTGATATGGAAAACCTGACTCCAAAAAAGCGTTACTATGCTCTGATGGAGGCATTACACAGTCAGTTGATCGGTCATGCTTTCGAGCTGAGAATACTGGGCATCGATGAATTGCTGGTGAAACATGATTCTCCTTTGCTCGAAGCCTCCAATACCAGTTTTCAGGTGCATCTGCAGGTAGCTCCCCGTGATTTTGTGAAATACTACAATATTGCACAGGCACTGGCAGGGCCCATGATGGCTATTGCCGCCAACAGTCCCATAGTATTCGGCAAGAGATTGTGGCATGAGACCCGGATTGCTCTTTTCCAGCAGTCACTGGATACCCGCACTACTCACGATCACATGCGTGAGCGAAGCCCCAGAGTAAGTTTCGGCAGAGACTGGCTCCATGAGTCCATCCTCGAAATTTACCGGGAGGACATTGCCAGATTCAGGGTATTGCTTAGCTCTGATGTAGAAGAAGATTCATTAGCCATGATCAAAAACGGACAGGTACCCAAGCTGAGATCTCTGCAGGTACATAACAGTACGGTGTACCGCTGGAACCGACCCTGCTATGGCATCAGCGAAAACGGAAAGCCGCATCTTCGTATCGAAAACCGCATCCTCCCATCCGGACCTACCGTGGTGGATGAAGTGGCCAATGCATGCTTCTGGCTCGGCGCCATGACAGGTATGGCTGACCAGGTGGATGACATACGTAAGTATATGGCTTTTGTGGATGCAAGAGACAATTTTGACAAAGCTGCAAAATTTGGTGTAGACTCCAAATTCACGTGGTTTCACGACGAAAAAATATCCGCTGTCGATCTTGTAAAGGAATTGATACCTGTATCCCGCAAAGGACTCGAATCCAGAAATGTAGATGCCCGTGACATAGACAAATACCTGTCCATTATCGAAGCCCGGGCTGTAAAACATACCAACGGAGCCAGATGGTTGCTCCGCTCCTACACCAAACTGATAGACACTACCAATACCGACGAGGCACTGAGTGTGCTGACCGCAAGCATGATCAAAAATCAAAAAAGCAACGTCCCCGTACACGAGTGGGAACTGCCTTCAGCTAGTGACCTGAAAATGTACAAGCCCTCCCACCTGCTGGTGTCAGAGTTTATGCTCACCGATCTTTATACAGTGCAGAAAGATGACATTGTAGATCTGGTGGCGGAACTCATGGATTGGAATACCATAAGATATACGCCGGTGGAGGATACCAAAGGAAGGTTGGTAGGATTGGTTACAGCCAGGCTCATCCTCAGACATTTACTGCGAAATAAGAACAGCAAGAAAACCACGCTGGTATCGGATATAATGATCAAAAATCCATATACAGTAACTCAGGATACCAACATCCTGGAGGCAATGCGCATCATGCGTGAGCACAAAGTCGGCTGTCTGCCCGTAGTCAACGGAGATGAACTGGTGGGACTTATATCAGAATCGGAGTTTCTCAAAATCACAGCCAGACTGATAGAAAGGATGTAAATGGAATGGATCATTACCGGTGGCTATCTGATAGACCTACGGTAGTTAATGTCTGAAAAAAATTTGTATTTTACTCAGGTGCACCGTTTTTTATCCAGCATTCTATGAGGCGGATACTGGCATCTGAAAGTTTGGCACTGCCCTGTGGCATAGGCTTGGCTCCTGACTCATGCTTTATAGACTTGAGAAATTTACTGTTTTGACTTGCCGCCTTGGTATTGCTGTAGTTACTCAGATTGACCCCTGACGCAGGAAAAATGGCACTGTGGCAGCCTGACAAGGCACAACTGCTATTCATAATAGCGGCAATATCAGCAGTGTAAGTGGGATTGACACCACTGCAATCCACAGTACTGGACTCATTTTTACTGCAGGAAGTTAAAATAAAAAGAATGAAGATCAGGGGAAGAACAAGTTTTGCCATATACACAAAATTTTTAATGGTAAAAGTAGGTGATTTTATGTAAAAATAAAATTAAACTGAAGTCACACGGGATTTGTCGGCTTTGGCTTTATTTTTGCCCCCGAATAAACAAAGAAATCATAAAATGGATTTTAAAAATCTCATTGCGCATTGCAAAGAATACGGTTTTATTTTTCCTTCCAGCGAGATATATGATGGTCTGAGTGCTGTGTATGATTATGGTCCTTATGGCGTAGAGCTCAAAAACAATATCAAGGACTACTGGTGGAAGAGCATGGTACAGATGCATGAAAACATTGTGGGTATAGATGCAGCTATTTTTATGCATCCCAAGACCTGGAAGGCTTCCGGACACGTGGATGCATTCAATGATCCATTGGTGGACAATAAAGACTCCAAAAAGCGATACAGAGCTGACCAGCTGATTGAAGGCTATGTCGAAAAGATAGAAGCAAAAAATCTCAAAGACATCGAAAAGGCAAGAGCGAGATTTGGCGATGCCTTTGACGAGGCACATTTCAGAGCTACCAATGATCGTATAATTGAAAGACAAAAACAGATTGATACTGTACTGGACAGACTGGCACAGGCGATGAAGGCCGGCGATATGGAAGAGCTCAAAGCCATGGTAGACGAATATGAAATCGTATGTCCTGAAAGCGGGTCACGCAACTGGACAGAAGTACGGCAGTTCAATCTGATGTTCAGTACACAGCTTGGCAATATCGCCGGAGAGGAAGGCAAACTTTACCTCAGGCCTGAGACAGCACAGGGTATTTTTGTCAACTTCCTCAATGTACAGAAATCTACCAGACAGAAAATTCCATTTGGTATTGCCCAGATCGGCAAAGCATTCAGAAACGAGATAGTAGCCCGTCAGTTTATATTCCGTACGCGCGAGTTTGAGCAGATGGAAATGCAGTTTTTCATCCGCCCCGGCACCGAAATGGAGTGGTACCACTACTGGAAAGAAGCCCGGCTCAAGTGGCACAAAGCCTTGGGTACAGACCCGGCAAAACTGAGATTTCATGACCATGTCAATCTGGCACATTATGCCAATGCGGCTGTTGATATAGAGTTTGAGTTCCCGTTTGGTTTCCGTGAGCTGGAGGGTATTCACTCTCGTACTGACTTTGACCTGAGTCAGCACCAGGAGCTCTCCGGTAAAAAAATCCAGTATTTCGATCCCGAACTCAACGAAAGTTATGTGCCTTATGTAGTGGAGACTTCCATCGGTTGTGACCGTATGTTTCTGGCTATGATCTCTGATGCGATACGTGAAGAGACGGTTCCGGACGCTGAAGGTCAGGATTCTGTCAGAACAGTCATGAAGCTGCATCCGGTACTGGCACCGGTAAAAGCTGCCGTTTTGCCCCTTCTGAAAAACAAGGAAGAGCTCACCAAAGCAGCCATGGATGTGTTTGACAAGCTTAAGCTTTCATTCATCTGTCAGTATGATGAAAAAGATGCCATAGGCCGAAGATACCGGAGACAGGATGCGATAGGCACTCCTTATTGCATCACCATAGATTTTGAAACACTGGAAAACAATACTGTTACCATCAGAGAGAGAGACAGCCTTGAGCAGAAAAGAGTGCATATTTCAGAAGTCAAGCAGCATATTCAGGATGGCATTGCTATGGAGCAGTTGTTTGTCTGAACATATTAAATATAAATGGAATGGTAATAAGCCCGTGATATACAGCATATTACGGGCTTTTTAATTCACCAAATTTTAGTGCAATCAGATAGTCAATGCATATTTTCAGCGTTTGGTTAACTATTTTTCGGCTTCCTGCGTTATTGTACGGAATCAATAATACAGCATGAAGAAACAAATTGCAGGGTTATTTCTGATACTTTCTGCTCTGGCAGTCACAGCTCAGAAGCCTGTTCTGCAGGGCAGCTACACGGAGACAAAAATTGTGCTGGAAGGTCGGGTTTATCCTGCCATTATCACAGAGGGAGGAGATACCCTTATTCTGGCTGATCTGGATAACGTCAGTATCACAGCCTTGCGAAAATTTGCCAACGACGATGAATACAGGAAATATATCCGGTTCAGAAATTATGCGCTCAAAGTATATCCCTATGCCAAGGAAGCAGTGCAGATATACCGGGAGCTTGAATATGCCTCTGCCCATATGAGCAAAAGAGAAAAAAAGAAAAAAATGAAAGAGCTCGAAAAAAGACTCACCGAAGAATTTGAAGAGCCCCTGAAAAATCTCACTAAACTGCAGGGAAAGATTTTGATAAAAATGATTGAAAAAGAAATCAACAAGCCGATTTATCATCTGATCAAAGAGGTAAAGGGCAGTTTTAATGCTTTCTACTGGCATCAGTTTTCAAAATTGTACAGCTACGATCTGAAGGAAGGCTACAACAAAGGGGATTATCCTGTGTTGGATGCAGTATTGCAGGATTTTGATCTTTCATATCGTATCGAAAACGAAACCAGTTTAAAATACATCAAGATAAACCGAAGTGAACTCAATGCAGAAAAATGAAATGGAAGCAAGCGATGAGGGTGTGGTATCCTGGAAAGCTCCCAGCAACCTTGCCATCATCAAATACTGGGGAAAACACGGCAGGCAACTTCCGGCCAACCCGTCCATCAGCCTGACCCTCTCGGAAGCACATACTCATACCAGACTCAGATACTCGAAAGCAAACCAATATCAACCTGCAGGCCCGGAAATTCATTTCCGCTTTGAAGGGCAAGCCAAGCCTGCTTTTGAGGAGAAGATCCGTAAATTCATTCACGGGATTTTTTCTGAGTATTACCCTTTCCTGAAAGATTACAGGCTGGATATCGAAAGTGAAAACAGTTTTCCACACAGTAGCGGCATTGCTTCGTCTGCCTCCTCAATGGCAGCCCTCGCCCTTTGCCTGACAGATATCGAATACACCCTGCAAGGCAAAGCCTGTAATTCTGCATTTTACCGCAAAGCCTCCGAAGTTGCAAGACTGGGCAGCGGCAGTGCTGCACGTAGTCTGTATCCCTACATGGCTGAATGGGGAGCCCACAGAGATATTTCCGATGCCTCTGATTTGTATGCCATAGATTTCAGTGACAGGATTCATGATATATTCAAAAGCTATCACGATGATATCCTGATCATCAGCGGAAGGGAAAAATCCGTGTCTTCCACTGCAGGACATGCACTGATGCACAATAATGTTTATGCTCCCGCCAGATACCAACAGGCAAATGACCGGCTATCCGCATTGCTGCCCGTACTAAAAAGCGGAGATGTAGAGACATTTCAAAAAATTGCAGAAGATGAAGCCATGACGCTTCATGCACTTATGATGTGCTCGGAGCCGTCTTATATCCTGATGGAACCCGGCACCATAGAAGTCATCCGTAAAATCCGTCAGTTCAGACAGGATACAGGGACACAGGTATGTTTTTCTCTCGATGCCGGGCCTAATATCCATTTGCTGTATCCGGACTCTGAAAAGGAAAAGGTAGGGAACTTTGTGCAGGTAGCACTTATCCCTCACTGCGTAAATGGAAAGGTCATCAGGGATATGGCCGGTACAGGACCTGCAAAATCAATCTGAAGTTATTAATCCCCGAAAAATCCAAAGTATCCGATGCAAAATTCAACCAAAAAATACGACATTGTACTTTTCGGAGCCACAGGCTTCACAGGACAGCTCATAGCGGAATATCTCGACAAAAATGCAGATAAAGAGCATATCAGATGGTGCATAGCAGGAAGAAACGAAGATAAACTGAAATCACTTTCACACAAATTGCACGCTAAGCCGGATATAATCCTTGCGGATGTGACCGATACATCCTCTCTGGATGCAATGACCGGACAAAGCCTCTGTCTGATGAATGCTGCCGGGCCCTACGATTGGTATGGAGGAAAGGTGGTGGAATCCTGCGTGCATAATCATTGTCATTACTTAGACATCACAGGAGAGCCTTCATTTGTCTATCATTGTTTTACTGACTTTCACGATTTGGCTGAAAAAAATCAGCTTTGCATAGTGAATTGCTGTGGTTTCGACAGTATTCCGGCAGACTATGCCACCTGGCTCACGGTACAAAAACTACCCAAAGACCTGCCCAAAGCAGTACGGCTATTTATCAGGACAAATGCCACTTTTTCCGGTGGCACACTGACTACCGCCATCAATGCACTGCATCAGCAAAGCCGGGGCAACATGCCTTATCTGAAAATACCCAGGCATAAAGATGCCCCCAAAGTATCCAAATCCTTACATTTTAACAAGGACATTGATGCCTGGGCTATCCCGATGCCGGTAGTGGACCCTCATATCGTCAAACGGAGTGCCTGGAGAATGCCTGATTATTATGGTCAGGCCATTTCATACGGACAGTTTTTTGTGCGCTCTTCTTTTTTAAAGGTATTAAAAACCATATTACCCATTGCCATTGCTTCACTATTGGTCAGATTTGGCTGGTTTAGAAATTATCTCCTCAGAAAATTCCGCCCCGGACAGGGACCATCGGAAAAAAGAAGAAACGAAAGCAAATTTGAAGTCATCTGCATCGGAGAAGCCGACGGCCAAAAGGTAAAAACCGTATTTTCAGGAGGAGACCCTGGATACAATGAAACAGCCAAAATGTTTTCGGAGTCAGCTTTTGTCTGATTGAAAAATTGAGACAAAACCAAGCGGTGTACGGTGTACTTACCCCGGTGGAGGCATTCGGCATGCCACTGGCAGAAAGGCTCAGAAGCAAAGGGATAAAGATTGAATGATATTCCATGATGTGAATATTTCAACTTAAATTAAACACAAAATTTTCCTGCAAAAGCAGAAAATGATTTAACTTGCTGAAAATTAAAGTGCACACAAATCAGATCATCAAAAAATCGTAGATATATGAAAAAGATAGGAATTCTGGGTACCGGACCTGTTGCCAAAGCTTTGGCACATGGTTTTCTGAGTAATGGTTATCCTACCATGATAGGGTCCAGGAGTGAATCAAAACTTCAGCAGATTGCCTCAGAACTCGGCAGTAAAATCAAAACCGGAAGTTTTGCGGATACCGCAGCTCAAAGCGATATCATAGTACTGGCGGTAAAAGGTAAGGCAGCAATTCAGGCTCTGGATCTGGCGGGCAGAGATAATCTGGATGGAAAAATCGTCATTGATACTACCAATCCTATCGAAGATCAGCCACCGGCCAATGGTGTACTGGTGTATTTCAATACCTCACACGGGTCGCTCATGGAAAGCCTGCAGGCATATCTGCCGCATGCCCGGTTTGTCAAATGTTTCAGCTGTGTCGGCAGTGCTCACATGGTTTGCCCTGAATTTGAAGAAAAACCCACCATGTTTATCTGTGGCAACGATGCGGAGGCAAAACATGAAGTCCAGCAGATTCTGCACTGCTTTGGCTGGGATGCGGAAGATATGGGCGGAGTAGAGGCAGCCAGAGCCATTGAGCCTTTGGCTATGTTGTGGTGCATCCCGGGATTCAGAGAAAACCGTTGGAATCATGCCTTCCGACTGCTGAAGCAGTGATGGATACAGAATGGAGCATTATCCTTGTTCTTAAACGCTGAATTTGGGTGAAATACCAGAGTTCCTAAGTCTTATTTAGACCATAAGTTGTATTTGAGAATACAGTAGATAGCCCTGAAGCCGTCTTTCCAGTTGATTTTTTTACCTTCTGCATAGGTACGGCCGTAGTAGGAAATACCCACTTCATAAATCCTTACTCCTTTGACTCTCGACATTTTGGCGGTGACCTCGGGCTCGAAACCGAATCTTTTTTCTTTCAGATCAAGCTGCTTTACTATATCTGCCTTCCAAAGCTTATAGCAAGTCTCCATATCAGTAAGATTGAGATTGGTAAAGGCATTGGAAAGAAAGGTTAGCACCTTGTTGCCGATAGAATGCCAGAAAAACAGAATTCTGTGCGGTTTACCTCCCATAAATCTCGAACCATATACTACATCTGCAAAACCATCCAGAATGGGCTTAAGCAATATGTTGAATTCGTTGGGATCATACTCAAGGTCTGCATCCTGAACAATAATAAAATCTCCTTTGGCCTGTCTGATTCCAGTATGCAGGGCTGCTCCTTTACCCTGATTGACTTCGTGACGGTAGTACGAGAGAGGCAGTTCGGGATGACGCTCTTTGTACTCCATGACCTTTTCCTCTGTCTTATCCCTTGAAGCATCATTGACTACAATGATTTCCTTTTGGATATCCTGAATAAGATTTACATTTTGAACCTTGTCTAAAATTGTTTGTATTGTTTTTTCCTCGTTGTATGCAGGTATGATGATGGAAAGTGTCAAAGCCATTAGGAGAATTTAAAGGTTCACTATAATTTCGGCGCTCAAAATTAGATAATATTATCAAAATCCAGCCAAAGCCAAAGTGTAATATGCAATTTTACGGATTACAGGTAGAAAAAGTAACAGAAGAAACCCAGGATACCAAAAGCTTTTATCTCAGGATACCGGACGATCTCAAAACTGTCTTCCGGTTTAAAGCAGGACAATATATCACGGTCAAATGCATTATTGACGGTACTGAATACCGAAGATCCTATTCTCTCTCCACAATGCCCGGAAGTGACTCTTTTGCATTCACGGTAAAGAGGATGAAAGGCGGAAAAGTATCCTCTTATCTGCATGACAAGGTACAGCAGGGCAATATACTGGATATATTACCTCCCGAAGGAAAATTTATTGTGGAACCCGATCATAACAGGTCGGCAGATCACTATTTTATAGCCGCAGGGAGTGGGATAACCCCCATCATGTCCATGATAAGAACTATTCTCGAAGAAGAGCCTAAAAGCAGATGCCTGCTGCTGTACGGAAGCAGAAACGAAGATGAAATCATATTCAAAGACGAACTGGACAGACTTGCCGGAAAATATGCCGGACAACTGATGATCGAACATACATTGAGCAAGCCAAAAAAAGAAAAATCTCAAGGTCTGTTGGGCATGTTGGGCAAAGGAAGTATCAGCTGGAAAGGGTTGAAGGGCAGAATCGGACAGGAGACTCTTACCGGATTTTTTGAACTGCACCCGGCAAAAAACCGGATAAACCAATATTACCTGTGTGGTCCGGGAGATATGATACGCTCTACTGAGGCTTGGCTTCAGAATCGTGGCGTGGATAAAAAACTGATCCATAAAGAATATTTCACTACTCCTGAATCAGATAAGTCTGTTTATCCGGCCGGTCTGGCAGGTGCTGTACTTACGGTGACCCTGAAGGGTGAAACTATGCAGTTCATAGTACCGGAGGGAAAAACCATTCTGGATGTACTTATTGACAACAAAAAAGACCCTCCCTACTCGTGTACCAGCGGAGCGTGCTCTACCTGTACTGCCAAGGTACTTGTAGGTGAAGTGAAAATGGACGCCTGCTATGCGTTGGATGACGATGAGGTGGCAGCAGGTTATATACTCACCTGCCAATCCAGGCCACAAAGTGCCGAAGTGTCGATCACATACGATATCTGAAAGCAACCGGCCCGTATTCTGAAATGGCACGATTTGTGATTTAGAAATCCTGGAGAGATGGTCAGAACGGGTAAGATATTGTGGCAGCAGGGTTATATATTGACAGGATGATGCAAATTTTATAAAAATTTTCATCAAAATCAGGCCAAAGTCTTGACTGTATCGCAAATTGATTTATTTTTGCCCATTATAATTGTTTAACAGCTAAAAATTAACTCTATAGACAGCAGATATTTACACTGAATAAATAAGGAAATTATTTTTTAACCTATTAATGTAGTGTAAATATGAAAATGCAGTCTATCAATGATCAGGAGTTGATTACCCGTTACCTCAACGGAGATCAGAAAGCTTTCGAAACGCTTCTTCACAGATACAAGGATAAGATTTACACCTCCATTTACCTGTTTGTAAAAGACACCGAACTTGCTGAAGATATTTTTCAGGAAGTATTCATCAAGATTGTGGATACGCTGCGTAAAGATAAGTACAATAATGAGGGTAAATTCCTGCAGTGGGCTATGCGTATAGCCTACAATATGTGTGTGGATCATTTCAGAAAATCCAAAAGAATTTCCAAGGTATCCTCTACCGAAACTTTCGATATCTTCAATGTCATAGAATGTAAGGACGACCACAAAGAACGGGCTATGATCAAAAGTCAGATGCACGAAAGAATGCGATATCTCATCGATCAGCTGCCGGACGAACAGAGAGAGGTGGTCATACTCAGACACTATGCAGATATGAGTTTTAAAGAAATCGCCATGATGACCAATGTAAGCATAAATACCTCACTGGGTCGTATGCGCTATGCACTGATCAATCTCCGTAAACTGATCGGAGAAAAAGAAATGGCTGAGATCTGATTTTTAGCCTGAATTATACCATAGAAAATCCCCGCCTGCGGACGGGCAGGTATTACGGCCTGCGAAATGGCTGCACAATAAATTCAATAGCCATGGGCATTATCCCATGGCTATTAATATTTGGCCCTTAGAGTGTCATTCATTGCAAATTCTTTTTTACGCAAATCATAACTTATTTATAATCTTTAGAATAAAAGCCGTATTCACGTTATCATATTACCATCTCAAACCCTCATAACATAGCTATACTGCATAACCCGGGTTTAATAAACTTATGTAAAAAATGAAACTAAGGCATGCTCTTCTGAAAGTGAGATAGTATATAGGTAAGTGTGCGGACATCTCCCTTGGATCACCCAAGCTCATATACAATTCAGTATATCAAAAGAGCTTACGGTCTCCCGACACACTGGATTACATCTGTTTTGTGCTGAATTCTACTATACCTCTATCTCTGACCACAGAGACCAGTGGCTCATTAGGCTTTAGGCTCTTTGATTTTCTTTTTTCCCTTCATGGTAGAAGCTACCTGCAGTGCCTGATACAGATTGACGATACCACCTGATACTGAAAGGTCGGAAAATTTCTTTTTTTCAGATTTACTGCCAGGCAGCTTTACCTCGGTGGTCACAGGTGTGACGGATTTCATAATGGCTTCCTTCACCTGCTCAGCAGTGAGGGCGGGATAATAAGACCTGATCACAGCAGCTACACCGGCCACCACAGGTGCTGCCATACTTGTACCCTGCAGGGGAGCATATTCACTGCCCGGCATGGTGGAGTAAATCCTGACTCCCGGGGCGAAAATATCCACCTTGGTCTTACCATAATTGGAAAATGTAGCCACCATATCCTCACCGTCCCGGTAGGATAAAGCGCCAACCTCTATCCAGTTTTTGGCTACTTTGGGCTTTTTGCAAAGGAACCCCGATTTTTTGTCTAATTGAGCCGTCGGATAATTTTCTTCTATATCTGTGTTTTTACCGTCATTGCCTGCTGCATGAATAAGAAGCACATCTTTTTTGGCAGCATACTCCACCGCTTCATCTACTACCTTTTTCTGAGGACTGAAGCCTTTACCAAAGCTCATATTGATCACAGTTGCGCCATTATCCACTGCATATCTGATCGCATTGGCCACATCTTTGTCCCGCTCATCGCCATCAGGTACTGCTCTGACCGACATGAGTCTTACGTTGTCCGCTACACCGTCCATACCAAAACCATTGTTTCTCACGGCTCCTATAATTCCGGCGACGTGAGTGCCGTGAGTCGCATCCGGCCCGGTAACATCATTGTTACCATAGATACGTTCGTAGGGATCATTGTAATTGTCCTTAACAATGGTAGCCCTGGTGTCAAAATCAGGATTGTAGCTGTAATCCAGCTTGTCCTGATGTCGCTTGCCATCCTGCAGGATCTCTTCTCTGATGTTTTCCTTGATGGCGTCAATGGTCTTCATATCAGAGGCGGATATATATTGGGCTACAATGTTTTTGGCCATGTTGATATCGGGGGTGCCGTTGGTCTCAAGGGCCTCAAGTTTCTGCATATCTATCTCGCCACCGCCAAGTTTCTGATTGAGTGCATCGAGGGCAGACATGACTCTGTTTTCGACATTCTTGAGCTGAGACAGACTCATTTTGGCTTTTTCAATCTCTTTTTCTACCGTGGTTTTCGCCCGTATGTAGGTGTCATATTCCTTTTTTTGAGTCTTGTTGAGCTTAGATGGAACCGCATTTTCATATTTGTATTTCAATGCAGCATATACTCTTACCGCTTCATAAGTGTCGGGGCCTACATTTCTGCCATCAGGTCCTCCGATAAAATTCCATCCGAACACATCATCAATGTATCCGTTTTTATCATCATCAATGCCGTTGCCTGGTATTTCACCGGGATTAATCCAGATATTGGCCTTGAGGTCTTCGTGTTCTATATCGATGCCCGAATCTATAACCGCCACCACCACTGTGCGGGATTTTTTATCTTTCAGCCATTCATTGTGTGCCTTATTGAGAGAAATACCCATGTATTCATCCCCCGGATTACCGTAGTACCAGTCATTAGGGACATTCTGGGCCGATAAAAAACCGGAAATGAGTATAAAAACCAGGGAAAACTGAAATTTAACCTTCATAATATTGTGAATTTGTGAAAACTGACTTACTTTTGTATTAAAATAATGTTTAATATGTTTGATGTTTGTGTCTGAAAAACAGCAAAGCTGCAAAAATACAAGTTGAACAGACATTTTCAACAGGTTTTTGCTAAATATGGTTTTGCAGACGACCACTTACAGAGAAAATAATGTTAAACATTACAGGACTCAAAATAAAAAACAGGAATTTAGCTTTTAGGTTAAATTCTCAAAATGGTACTCTATGAAGCGATATTTTGCTATTGCTCTTATTTCTTTCTTATTTTATTTTCCCGGCAATGATTGCAGTGCCCAATATACAGAGCTGGGCTTTGGTGCAGGGATGACCCATTACTGGGGTGACCTTAATGCTCCTGATTTTCCTACCAATTTTTCCAATGGCAGATTTGCAGTGCAGCTTTCTGCAAGATATATCTACAAAAAATATTTCGGACTCAGAGGTAATTTTGTTTTAGGAAGATTGTATGGGGATGACCGAAAATCCAAGCTGGAATGGCAGAAACAAAGAAATCTCAATTTTCAGTCTCCATTGGTGGAATTGGGTGTGTTGGGTGAATTTTACATATTCGGATATGAAACTTTTGAAGGAGCCTCTGTTTTTTCACCCTATCTTACAGTAGGACTGTCTGTTTTCAGATTTGACCCCAGCACCAAATTTCAGGGCAATACAGTCCGGCTACAGCCTTTGGGCACAGAGGGTCAGGGTATGTTCGGATTCCGTGACAAATACAGTCTGATAAGTCTGGCCATCCCGATGGGTGCAGGTGCCAAATTTAAAGTGTCTGAAAGGATGAATATCAGTGCCGAGGTTGTAGGTCGCAGAACCTTTACCGATTTTGTGGATGATGTGAGCGGATCTTACGTCAGCTATGAAGATATGGTAGGACCAGGAGGCAATGGCGCATTGGCAGCCAGATTGGGCAACAGGATGAATGAATACTTCGGACAGGAGGAACCTATTGATTTACCCACTGGCACACAGCGTGGCGGGCAAAAAGTGAGAGACTACTATTTTATAAGCACTATATCCGTAAACCTTATGCTGAGTGACGGCAAATCCTTGAGATCTGCTTCCGGAAAACTCAAATGTCCCAAATTTTGAAAATTTAACCCATCGCAACTTTTTTACCTGCTTTCTGAATTTAGAATTACGGGGCTGTACTCATGATATGGCAGTAAAATAGTACTCTGACTTCCCGGCTCTGCAAGGTGATGTATTCAAGTATTCAATACCCTTATATCAAAATATTTTTATTCGCCTCCTGCACAATTAAAGTTATATCGTGTAAGTTTGTTTTCTGCCACACAGATTATTGATTTATGAATCTGGAAAAAGCATCTGCTGCTTTAAAAAAATATTGGGAATATGACAAGTTCAGACCGCCTCAGGACGAAATTATACTTTCAGTGCTCGAGGGTAGGGATACTATTGCGTTATTACCTACAGGCGGCGGAAAATCACTGTGCTATCAGCTGCCTGCATTGCTCCTGCCCGGAAAAACCATAGTGATTTCACCACTGATTGCACTGATGGAAGATCAGGTACAGGGGCTTAATAAAAAGGAATAAAAGCCCGCTCACTGAATGCTACCCTGACCTACAGGCAGATAGACCTCATCCTCGACGACTTTGTATATGGTGATCTGAAAATATTGTATATATCTCCTGAACGTATTCGTTCTGAAATCTTTTACAGAAGATTCGCCAAGGCAAAAATCAGTCTTTTTGCTATTGACGAAGTGCATTGTATATCTCAATGGGGCTATGATTTTCGTCCATCCTATCTGCAGATCAGCGACTTGCGCATCCAGTGCCCCCATGTGCCTGTAATAGCTCTTACAGCCACTGCCACACCCACGGTCCTCAATGATATAAGCGAAAAACTCGCCCTGAAATCTCCCGCCATTTACAGTAAAAGTTTTGAACGGAACAATCTGAGTTTTACGGTGATTCACACCCATGATAAGTTCAATCAGCTGCTCCACCTGCTCAACAAAGTCAAAGGCAGTGCAATCATATATGTAAGAAACCGAAAAGAAACAGTATTGGTGTCCAACAGATTGAGACAACACCAGTATGCAGCCATACATTACCATGGTGGCATGGACAAAGCTGAAAGAGACCGTTACCAGAAATTATGGATGAGCAATAGTGCCCTGATTATCGTATCCACCAATGCATTTGGGATGGGAATTGATAAGCCGGATGTGAGATTGGTGGTGCATCTGGACCTTGCACCAAGCCCTGAAGAATACTATCAGGAAGCAGGAAGGGCAGGCAGAGACGGCAAGGCATCCTTTGCAGTAACTATCATTGATGAAGGAGATATCGCAGCTGCCGAGGAACAGCTTGCCGATCAGTTTCCACCCAAAGATGAAATTGCAGAAGTATTTGATTATTTATGCCGCTATTATAAGATTGCTTACGGTGATGGCCTGCATCTAACTTTTGATTTCAACATGTCTGACTTCGCAGCTTACTCCGGTAAAAAGGCCAAAAAAATTTTTCATGTATTATCCATTCTCGACAGAGAAGGATGGATAATGATGAGCGAGGGACTGAAAGAACCCACCCGTATTATGATTGTATGTGATTATCAGGATTTAAAATGGCTCAACGAAAGATCAGACAAAAAATCGGGTTTGGTAACACATCTCCTGCGCAAATATGAAGGTCTTTTTACAGATTTTGTAAAAATAGATGAATGGGCTATCTGCAAAGACCTCCATATGGAGGAATCTGAACTGGACAGATTGCTTCAAATGCTGAAAGCGGAAGGAATAATTGATATCCGCAAAAAAATCTCAGGGCCTGCAATCACATTCTTATCTGACAGACCTGAATTAAGATCCTTCACTATAGATATGGTCGCTTACAGATTCAGACAAAAAATGGCTGCTGACAGACTGTCGGCTATGATTGCTTACATTCAGAACGAAAAAGAGTGCAGACAGGCATTTATACTCAGATATTTCGGAGAGAAAGGGAAAAAGTGCGGGAGATGTGACATCTGTAAGGGCACCTTCAATCCTGAAGTATCTCCGGAAGTGAAAGAAAAGGTATTGAATGCGCTCCACAATGCCGGTGACATCAGTTTATACACTGTAAAAAAATTTGTCTCCGGCTTTCCACTGAATAAAAGGAAACAGGTGCATGCTGCATTAAGCCAGCTTGAAACAGAAAATATCATTCATATTACCGACAAAGGATTCATCCAATGGCTGTGATATCCCAAAAATCTTCGAAAATCACCTGCTGTGTATCCAATGATTTGAATCAGGACCAGCGAATGCACCGCATTTGTAAATTTCTGACAGTAAATGACTGCGTTGTAAATTTGATTGGGAGAAAAAAACCCGATTCCCTACCTCTAAACGCTCAGATTTTTAATCAACTCCGCTTAAATTGTTTCTTTCATAAAGGACCTGTATTTTATTTTGAGTACAACCTGAGACTTTTCTGGCATCTGCTCTTTTCAAAATCAGATATTATTTACAGTGTGGATTATGACACCCTGCCGGGTTGTGCGCTGGCTGCCAGAATAAAGGGCAAAAAGCTGATTTTTGATGCGCATGAATATTTTACAGAGGTGCCTGAATTACAGGGCAAGACGGTGAAAAAACTGATCTGGAACCTGGCAGCAAAATTATTTGTCCCGCTTTGTGATGTATGCATCACTGTAAATCAGAGTCTGGCTGATATTTTCTCAAAAAAATTCAACAAGTCCTTTTATGTGATATACAATGCGCCGGAAAAACAATATTCAGATCACAGATTCTTACCGGCTTTGGACAAAAAACCCTACGTATTGCTGTATCAGGGTATGTTGAATCAGGGCAGAGGCCTCGAGGCTATGATTGAAGCTATGCCCATGCTGTCTGACTGTGAGTTATGGCTGGCAGGCGATGGAGATATTGCACAAAAATTGAAGGAATTGGCTGAGAATTCCCCGGCCAAAGACCGTATTCACTTCAAAGGATGGCAAAACCATGAAAATCTGAAAGCACTTACCAAGCAGGCAACTCTGGGGCTCAATCTTCTGGAAAAAGACAGTCTCAATTATTACTACTCCCTTGCCAACAAATTTTTTGATTATCTGCACGCCGGTATCCCCGCAGTGCACATGGATTTTCCCGAATATCGCAAGAAACTTGATGAATTTGAGACAGGTATTACCCTATCTGACCTGCAATCGGCTACCATTGCCGGACACATTAAGAATCTGATTACTGATAACACAAAATACAAAGCCATGCAGGCAGCATGTATTAAAGCAGCAGAGAAGTATAATTGGGAGGCGGAAAGCCTGAAACTACTCCAGATATTAGAAAAACTGCGACATTCTTCATAGCGAATATCTGACCGTCAAAATTGCTCCGGTAAAATCCGCTTTATACCAGAATCATCATCGGATTTTCGAGCATAGCCTTAAGCGTCTGTAAAAACTGAGCACCAGTGGCACCGTCCACTACCCTGTGGTCGCATGAAAGCGTCACCTTCATCATATTACCTATTACAATCTGGTCATTCTTGACGATGGGTTTTTTGATAATCGATCCTACTGCAAGTATGCAGGCATCCGGCGGATTGATGATGGCAGTAAATTCCTCAATGTCAAACATACCGAGATTGCTGATGGTAAAAGTATTACCACTCATCTCCTGAGGCTGAAGTTTTTTATTACGTGCTTTGCCTGCCAGTTCTTTGACTTCCTGATTGATGACACTGAGAGGTTTGGTATCAGCATGCCTGATTACAGGTACCAGCAAACCATCTTCCACTGCGACTGCCACTCCGATATGGATATCTTTGTGGTAGGTAATCTTATCTCCCATCCATGATGAATTGATGGCTGGATGCTTACGGAGAGCTGCCGCACAGGCTCTGATTACCAGATCATTGAAAGAAATTTTTACAGGCGACACTTCGTTTACCGCAGTTCTGGCCTGCACCGCATTGTCCATATTGATCTCCACTGTAAGATAGAAATGAGGAGCGGTAAACTTGCTTTCACCCAATCTGCGGGCTATCACCTTGCGCATTTGAGATACCGGAACATCCCCGTATTGAAAATCAGAATACACCGCAGACTGTACTGCAGGTTCAGCCTTGACCGTGGGTGGGTTACTTAAATATTGCTCGATGTCTCTCTTTACTATTCTGCCTTGATCTCCGCTACCTTTTATATGGCTAAGGTCTATTCCTGCCTGGGAGGCAACGGATCTTGCCAAGGGAGATGCTTTGATTCTGCTGTCAGAAGGAGCAGAGGTCTCCGGAGCTGAGGGAGTCTGTTGCTGAGGGACTTCCACTGCGACCGGAGCAGCAGCGGCTTTTTCCGACTTCTGTTCGACGGTAGCGGGTGCAGCACTTTGTGTCCCGTTGCTCTGTCCTGCCAGCAATGACTGAAAATCCTCACCTTTCTGACCGATGATGGCAATAATACCATCCACCGCCACCGGGCCACTCTCCACACCCACATAGAGCAGGGTGCCGTTGAAATAACTTTCAAGCTCCATGGTGGCTTTGTCGGTTTCGACCTCTGCAAGTACATCCCCCGCTTTTACTTCATCACCGACCTTTTTCAGCCAGGCTACAATATTACCCTCCTCCATGGTATCACTCAATCTGGGCATTCTGATGATTTCAGCCATAATATCTCATTTTATTTTTAGTCAGGTTGCAAAAGTACACATTCCTGCGTAAAATTATCCACCCGTGTTCATCTTGTTGTGGGCACTGCAATAATTCCTGTTGATAAATTGCGCTCTAACAAACATCGTATTTCTATGTTCAAAAATAAGGGGAAATATCTGTGACAATACAGACCACAAAACAATAATGTCCTATTATAAACGGTTTAAATTAATACTTGTCTTCAGACAACATCGCAGACAGCAGTTTTAAAAACCTATATTTGCAGCCAAAACCAAATATCAAAACCTATATGTTTGGAGATTTATTGGGAAATGCGGACAAAATGCAGGCAGAAATGCGCAGTAAGCTCAAGGCTGAGACACTGTCTGTCAGCTTGGAGGGAATTCATTTGGAAGAAAATGCTTCCGGAGAGGGAACCAATCTAAGTATTGATGAAAGTCTCACCAATGCTGACAGCAAAGAAAAACTCGAGGACTTGCTCGTAGAATCCATCAACCGGTTTTTTCTCAAAGTCAAGCAGTCAGAAGCAGAACTTTCGGCAAAGATGCTCAAGGATATGCTGCCTCCGGGATTTGAAAATATGTTTAAATAATTATTAAGTGGTGGAGAGAATTGAAAATAACCATGCCAGATTCCTGATTGTACTCCATTTAATCATGATATCATTTGCTGCCTTCGCACAGGTACGATATGATTTTAATGGCTGCAGCCTCAGAGACAACAGCGGCACCTTGCCGGATGCAGTATCATCATTTACTCCTGAATGTGCCTGCGGTATTCTGGCAGATGGGCTGACATTCAACGGCTCGGATGATTACCTCACCTTTCCTCAGTCTATGAGCAATCTTTTCGATACGGATTTTACCCTGGATTTTTATTTCAGGCCCGCTCCTTCTGACAGGGAAATGGATATATTGTCCAATAAAGCCGATTGCATCAGTATAGATTCTTCACTTACGATCCGTTATTTTGGCAACAGCAGAGAGGTATTGGTAGAGTTTGGCAGTAATATCAACAACTTTTTTTCCATTAAAGCCGAACTCGACCCTAATCTTTGCTGGCACCGAATTACATTTATCAAGTTTAATCTGGAGTATCGGGTACTCATCAACAATAAGCTGATCAGAAGAGTGATTTCCAGAGAAAACATACCACTCCGCAGAGGTGCACCGATCGCCATAGCCAACAACCCATGCATCAATCCGGAAGCCATACCTTTCACCGGCAGTATCGATGAATTCACGATTTATCCCAGAGCTCTGTCTGACCTGGAAGTCATCCGGTCTTACTTATTTCCGGACAAAATAGTGACGGCCGATACTACAATATTCAAAGGAGAGTCTATTCAGATCCGTTTTGGAAACACCTGTGCGGTATCTGCTATCTGGTCTCCGGCGGCCGGACTCAATGACGCATTTCTGCTTTCACCCATAGCCAGCCCCGAAGAAAGTACCACTTTTACCGTACAGGTCACAAGCAGCGGGTGTACCGTGACAGACAGTGTGACCATTTATGTAGCAGACAGAGATAAACTGGATTGCAACAAATTATTACTCCCCAAAGCTTTCACCCCCAATAATGACGGACTGAATGATGTGTATGGAATCAGTAATACTTTTATAATAGAAAGTCTTGAATTTTTCGAAATTTATGATCGTTGGGGGGCCAGAATGTGGTCTGCCACCAACAAACTGGATGCCTGGGATGGCAGTTTTAATGGACAGGCAGTCAATCCCGGAACATACATCTACAAAATCAAATATGTCTGCGGGTCTGAAGATCGGGTATCCGTAAACAGCTTTCTGCTTTTGCGCTAATTCCGGTTACGAAACACACAAATCCCGGAATTGAATTGTCTAAAAAAATGCTGATAATTTGACTGAAAATTGTCATGTACGTCAGTTTTTATTTAATTTACCGTTAAAATCCTCATCATTCTTTGGTAAAATGCGTTCAAATAAATAGCATTACCATAAGTTTGGGACAAATATGGTTTGTTGGCCAAACGGATAGATTAGGACAAATTTTATACACATGAAGAAAAACCATGTCAAAAGACTGATCATAGCATTGTGCATAACCACATTGGGCAATACAGTAATGTTGGCACAGTTGTCCAATGATGAGTGCAGATTTGCAAGATCGATTCCCAATGTGAATAATTACTGTTCTCAGGATGCTGAGTTTACCAATGTAGGTGCTACTCCTGATCCGGAATTTCTTGCCGGCACCAATTCCTGTATCGCACTGAGATGGCAAAACGGGGTTTGGTTCAGTTTTGTACCCCGCAAGCCGGCCGTTTTGATCAGGGTATTCGGTTTCGGACAGGGAGGCACGATGCGAAGTCCGAAGATACTGTTGTTTGAACGCTGCAACCAATTTGTGAAATGCTCCCCGGGCAAGGATGTGGGTGTAGATGAACTTGTGGTGGATAATCTGAATATCGGCCAGACCTATTTTATTATGGTGGAGTCATCCATTGACGGTACCGGTACATTTAAGCTATGTATTGAGGATTTCATCCCTGTGCCTTCACCGGAAAGCGATTGCCGGGATGCTGTGGTATTGTGTGATAAATCTCCCTTTGTAGTCAACAGCCTCACCGGTATCGGTGCTGTTAGAAATGAAATCGAACCCGGCAACTGTATCGGTGAAGAATTTGCTTCCTCCTGGTATAAGTGGACCTGTGACCAGCCCGGCTCTCTGACTTTTACCCTTACTCCCAATAACTTTATCAGCAGAAATCAGATCACGGATGACCTTGATTTTGCACTTTATGAACTACCCAATGGATTGGATGATTGCAGCAATAAGCGTTTGCTGCGATGTATGGGCTCCGGAGCCAACGGAGATGGTTTTGGCAATACCTTGCCGTTAAATCAGTGGATCAACTGCAACGGCCCTACCGGACTCAGGGCAGGTGAAACTGATACAAGGGAAGACCCGGGATGCAGACCCGGAGACAACAATTTTCTGGCGCCCCTGCAGATGGAGGCAGGAAAATCCTACGTATTGATTGTAAACAATTTCAGCCGGTCAGGCCTTGGATTCAGTATCGAATTCGGTGGTACGGGCACATTTCTGGGGCCAAATGCAGATTATGAAGTCAGGGCTCAACAAAATTTTGAATGCGACAAAACCATTGATTTTATCAACAAATCCTCATCTGCCACCGATCCAATCGTGAGCTATCAATGGAATTTCGGTGACCGCTCTACACCCAACCGACAAACCGGCGAAGGACCCTTTTCGGTAGTGTACGAATCTTTTGGCAACAAGATCACGGCACTCACGGTGAGAAGCAGCCGGGGATGCAGCGTCACCAAAATACTGGAGTTTTTTGTAGAGCCCTGCTGTAAAGATACAACCACGCTGGCAGTGGATGCCATAGTACAGGATCTCATTTGCTTTGAGATACCGGATGGCAGTATTTTTTCTGTGGGCAGTGCCGGTAGCCCGGATTATCTTTTCAGCCTTGATGGGGTCAATTTTCAACCCAATCCTTTATTCAACCGATTGTCTGCTGGCAATTATGAGCTCATCATTTCGGACATCAAGGGATGTACCGATACTACCAAAGTCGTGGTCAATCAACCTCCGCCCATAATTGTGGATGCCGGTCCTGACCAGTTGCTGGAGTTTGGAGGAAGCACAGTGCTGAATGGCTCCTACGTTTCATCCAACGGAGTCAGGTCCATACGGTGGATAGACCAAAACGGTAATCTGGTGGGAGATTCGATTTCCATCAATATATTGCCGGTCAGAAATACCACCTATACCCTGATTATAGAAGATGAAAACGGATGCGTCAAAGAGGATCAGGTAGAAATAAGGGTGGAGAAAGTCTATAAATTTTTTACGCCCAATATCATTTCGCCCAACGGATCAACAAACAACCGTTTTTTCAACGGATTCGGCAATCATACGATTAAATATGTAGAGCTGCTGGAGATTTTTGACAGGTGGGGCAACAAAGTGTATGTCGGATATGATTCGAGACTGCCCGATGCTCCCGGCGAAACCTTTATACTCAATACCTACAATACCGGCTGGAATGGAAAATTCAAGGGCAAACCTGTCGAAGCCGGAGTATATGCCTGGAGAGCGCTGGTTCGGTACATAGACGATGAAGTCAAACAAAATCATGGTACCGTCACTGTCATCTGGTAAAACGAAGATGAATCTTATGTTTAAGTACATGGTGGCTGTGCTGCTTTGTATCCAATACCTTGCCTGCTCCAATGAAATTAAAGAAATTGACTCTTTCATCAATGAGCGGATACGGACTCAGGTAGAAACAGGCAAAAACATCCGGATAATTTACAGTGATTCGGCATTGGTGCGGGTGATAGTACATGCACCTGTGATGGAACGGTACACAAGCTTTACAGAACCTAAAGATGAATTTCCGAAAGGTATATTGGTAGAATTCCTCGACGGAAACAAAAAGTATTCAGCTGGCTTAAGGCAGATATGGCTGTAAGAGATGAGCTCAAAAAAAAGATTATTGCCAAAGGCAATGTCGAATTCTACAATGACAAACAGGAAAAACTCGAAACTCCCGAACTGATCTGGGATGAACAGGAAAAAATCATCTATACCGACAAGCTGGTACGCATCACTCAGGCCGAAAAAGGAGATACTACTTATGGCTTTGGTTTTAGAGCCAATCAGGATCTCAGCAGGTTTGAAATCAGGAAAAAAGTACAGGGCAAAGTGAACACTACGCGAATTATTGATGCTTTTAACTAAATTTGCCCCCTGTAAATCCAAAAAATGGTCACGACCATACTTTTAGTAATATTGATGCTGATACTGTCCGCATTTTTTTCCGGTACGGAAATAGCCTTCCTTTCAGCCAATAAACTCAGTATAGAAGTACTCAAAAACAAAGGTTCTTCAAAAGGCCGGATACTCACCGATCTGTACAAAGACCCCAAGGCTTTTCTCAGCACCATGCTGGTGGGAAACAACATTGTGATGGTCATGTATGCCATTCTCTTCGGTTCGATTATTACCAGAATACTCTCTCCTTTTCTCCCGGAAGATTCATTTGTCATGTCATTGCTCAGCACCATTCTGATGACAGTGGTAGTGCTGATCTTTGGAGAATACCTCCCTAAAACCATTTTCAGACTTTATGCCAATGAGCTGATATTCAGGCTGGCCCATGTGATAAAATTTTTCAAAGCTTTACTCTTTTTTCCGGCCTGGATTATGATGTCTTTATCCAATACGCTGATCCGGATTTTTGTGGGAAGGCAGATAGAGGCCGAAAACAACGATATCACAAGATTAGACCTGGAGCATTACATCCAGACCAGCATTCAGGAAGAAAAAGACATAGATAAGGAAATCCTCACCAATGCCCTCAACCTCAATCAGGTAAGGGTCAAAGACTGCATGATACCCCGAAACGAAATCGTCTTTATTGACAAAAACGATGATATCCGCAAAATCAAGGAAACATTCATCAATTCACAGCACTCCAGATTGATCGTGGTGGATGGAGACATAGAAAATGTGATCGGTTATCTGCATCACCAGCAGCTTTTCAAAAATCCGGCTTCGATCAAAAGGCATATCATGGATATTGATTTTGTACCGGAAATCATGAACGTACAGGAACTCATGCACCGCTTCATCAAGGATGGAACCAATATAGCCTGCGTAGTGGATGAGTTTGGAGGCATTGCAGGATTGATTACTCTCGAAGACATTCTGGAAGAAATCTTCGGCGAAATAGAAGACGAGCACGATGTAGAAGAATTCATTGATACTCAGGTGTCGGACAACGAATATATCTTTTCAGGAAGGCTGGAGCTCGATTATATCAACAGTAAATATGAACATCTGAACCTGCCGGAAGAAGATTATGTGACCCTCTCCGGATACATCGTGATGACACATGGCAGTATCCCTGAAGTGGGTGAAGAAATAGAGCTGAACAACTATCGTTTTATCATTCTTTCAAGAAGTGATACAAGAATCGAAACGGTTCGTGTAATTAAAATCGCTGAACATTCAGAAAAACCGGTGGAAGAATAAAATTCCAGTTATCACCCCCTCCCTTCCTGTTTTCCAATTTACACCCTGAGCCGATTGTAAAACTTTTTTATATGTACAATGATATAAATCAGTTTTTAATACATGGTATAAAGCTGAATATATCATTCAGTCTTTCGAATACTGAAAATCAACCATTTAAGTTTCCTTTCTTTACAGAAATTTTTGGCAGGAATAAACAAAAATACCTTATCTTTGTATTTAGATTAATTCTTAATTAAGTAATCATGAACAGCAACAGATTAATATATTTAGACAATAACTCGACCACACCTACTGACCCAAGAGTAGTAGAAGCTATGTTACCCTATTTTTACCAGATACCGGGTAATGCAGCCAGCAGAAACCATCCGTTTGGATGGCAGGCGGAAGAAGCTGTCGAGTATGCCAGAGAACAGGTGGCGGATTTGATTAACGCAGATCCCAAAGAAATCATTTTTACCTCAGGCGCCACTGAATCCGACAATCTGGCCATCAAAGGAGTCTTTGAAATGTATGCCTCCAAAGGTAATCATATCATCACAGTAAAAACTGAACATAAAGCGGTACTGGATGCCTGCAAGAAAGTGGAGAAAATGGGCGGAGTCGTTACTTATCTTGATGTTCAGCCGGACGGATTGATTGACCTTACTGCATTGGAAAATGCCATCACAGACAAGACCATACTGGTATCAGTGATGTGGGCAAATAATGAAACCGGCGTGATACAGCCCATGAAAGAAATCGGAGAAATCTGCCGCAAACATGGGGTGTTGTTTATGAGTGATGCCACACAGGCGGTGGGCAAAATTCCCGTCGATCCCAAAGATGTCGGAGTACATCTGATGGCATTTACTGCTCATAAAATGTATGGCCCCAAAGGCGTTGGTGCCCTGTATGTAAGCAGAAAAAACCCCAGAGTAAAAGTCACTGCCCAAATGGATGGCGGCGGTCACGAAAGAGGGATGCGGTCAGGCACCCTCAATGTACCCGGTATAGTGGGATTCGGTAAAGCTGCTGCCATTGCCAAAGAGGAAATGCATCAGGATGCAGAGCGACTTTCGAGATTGAGAGATAAGCTGGAAGCAGCTTTTGTAAACAATCTGGAAGAAGTATATGTAAACGGCAACAGAGAGCACAGAATGCCACATGTGACCAATATCTCCTTCAAGCATGTGGAAGGCGAAGGTCTGATGATGACATTCAATCAAAACATAGCAGTGTCTTCGGGCTCAGCCTGTACTTCTGCATCTCTCGAACCCTCCTATGTTCTGGTCGCTTTGGGTCTGGGTGACGATCTGGCACACTCTTCCATCCGATTCAGTCTGGGCAGATTTAACACTGAAGAGGATGTGGACTACGCCATCAAAGCTGTCACTGACGGAGTGAATCATATGAGAGATCTCAGTCCGATCTGGGAAATGTACAAGGAAGGTATTGACCTCTCTACCGTAGAGTGGGCAGAACATTGAAAAATTATAAATAAATATTGTATTAACAAGTTAAAAAAAATAAGTATATGGCATATTCAGAAAAAGTTTTGGACCACTTCAAAAACCCTAAAAATGTGGGCACATTGGACAAATCCAAAAAAAATGTAGGTACCGGTCTGGTAGGTGCTCCCGAATGTGGAGATGTAATGCGGCTGCAGATAGAGGTAGATGAAAACACCCAAACCATTATTGATGCAAAATTTAAAACTTTTGGCTGTGGCTCTGCCATTGCTTCCTCTTCATTGGCTACAGAATGGCTTAAAGGAAAAACCATAGATGAAGCCCTGGCCATAGACAATATGGATATTGTGGAAGAGCTGGCCCTGCCACCGGTCAAAATTCACTGTTCTGTACTGGCAGAGGATGCTATCAAGAGTGCCATCGCAGACTATAAGAAGAAAAATGAAACAGTAACGGCTGAAACAGCGGCCTCTGTATAAATTTTGTATAAAAACAAACTTGTGAAGTATGTTATTCGTTGCTGACAGTGCCAAACAAAAGATTCAGGAGCTCATGAAAAAGGAAAACCTGGGTCAGGACTACTTTGTAAGGGTAAGTGTCACAAGCGGAGGTTGTTCAGGGCTTACTTACAATATGGATTTTGACAATGAATCCAGACCTAATGACCAGGTTTTTGATGATAATGGCATCAAGGTGGTCACTGACCTCAAAAGTTTTCTCTATCTCTGCAATACCACCCTGGAATTTTCCGGTGGTCTTGAGGGAAAGGGATTTTATTTCAACAATCCCAATGCAGCCCGTACCTGCGGCTGCGGTGAAAGTTTTGCAGTCTGATATAAAAAATAAAAGGGGGAAAATTCCCCCTTTTTTATTCATGGAATTAAAATTGTATAGATACTTTATCTTTTCAGAATATATCTGGCTGTAAGTGCTCCATAACCTCCTCTGAATCTGCTCAATCCCCAGTTTTCACCCCAGTTATTCAATAATACTATAGTTGGTGCCCAATCCACACTCAGGTTCAACGGAATGTCATCAAAACTGTAATCCAGACCGAGTACACCGGATGCTCCCAATTCATAGTATCCTACATTTCCAATACCATAGCTCCAGGTGTAAAAGAACCACCGAATCCCCAGTACCACTGCAGTCTGTCCACTGTTTTGATAGGGGTATGGTTCAGATAATATGCACCGGCAGCAAGACCTCCCCATCTGAAACCACCGAAAATATCAATGGCCGACTTCTCATTGAAAAATGTCTTGTAAGAACCAATCAAACCATAACCGAGCTTGGCTCCGATTGCTGATTTGTAATCCTGTGCCTGTACAGCGCTGAACATAAGGGTCAGTGCGAAAGCGGCTAAGTACAATTTTGTCTTCATAAAAATAATTTTTTAGTTATTAAATCATTTGCAAATATAGTCTTTAATTAAATCCAATAATCTATTCAAAATGAATTTCACACCAGCCGGCTGCAAAATCAAACCAGGTGTGTCAATTTTCAATCGGGACACCTATCCTTTGACTTATGTTTGGAACAATCGGATCTGTATAAAATGAAAACAGGATTTACTGCATAAGCCTGAGAAATAAAGTCAAAGTTGTCCCTAAACATTACCCCAACCTTTTCTCTTCACACTGCTTCAAATTTGGGTACAAAAGGATAAAAACAATCTTTGAACGCTACAAATATTAGATTCTGATTCTTTCAAGAATCAGTTTGCCAATGGCATTCCCTTGTTTCACGCCATTTTCTATGGCTGGCCTGTAATGTATACCACCATACAGCCTTGAGATCGAAGCCTCATCTGCGGCATGCCTGAAAGAACGAAAAGACCGGACAGGCAAGCCGAACTCCACCTCTGTATCGTCATCAAATGCAAAATCCTCTCCGAGCAATCCCGTCAGTACAGTGGCAGCGGCAGCCGAGATGACACTGTGACCGCTGGTATATTCAGGAAAAGGAGGTGTCTGCAACAAAGGCACCCAATCCGGATCTATGTATTCATTGATGACTGTCTCAGGCCTTACCAGCAGGCTCCTGTATTTCTCATCCCAACAGCTCAAAAATCCTTCAAACAATCCGATGGAAGTCATTACATACAATCGGGCAGAATTAAAAAATCCTGATTCGATTTGCGGCACGCCACTCCTGTGATATTCATCCAATGCCTCCCGGGAGATATTTTCTTGGTCGCATGCATGACATGACCGGTCACGTTCAGCTTGAAAGGATTGCAATCCCAGAAGTTGGCGATCAACTTTTCTTCTTCACTGCCGTTTTTCACAGCATTATATACTTCAAGCACCTCTTTGTAAAAGGCACTGTTCTTATCCTTCATATTGAATGGTGTCGGCCTGGTAGGCTTAAACTGCCGCGCAGAATCCAGTACAAAGGGACGTATTTTGTTCCATGAGGGCTCTACTGCATCCATGTATCCCGGAGGGGTAGGCTTCCAGGTAGCAGGGTCGCTTTGAATACTGTATTTGGGATAGGACCTTGTCTGGGCATAATTATCCTTTTTTGCCCAACTCAGTATCCGTTCAGATACGCTCTTGCCAAAATCTCTTGAAACTTCTATCGTATGGCGGTCCAGGCCTGCATTTTTATAATAGTCAGTGACTTTCTGTATCTGACTGTCAATCATGGTCTCTGAAAAAATCAGTGCCTTGCCGGTGTATAACATTGCCAATGTTGAGGCATAGGGCAAACATACTTCATTTGCCGGCGTCTCAATAACCGGAAGGTGACCCACAAAGGATTGTAATGATCTGGCTTCCGAACGGGTAAATCTTACCGTTTCATATCCTGCTATGGTACTGTACAGATAAATCCTGCTGGCCACAGGTGGCGAAAATATATCATGAACGATTACATCTGTCAGCGCCTTTAATGACTGATGATAAATGTCAGGATGATTTAATATTTGCTGATCCGGAGCTGATTTTTCCTTACAGCCAAAATGGAACAGTATAAGCAGTACCAATACCGTATTTTGTATCAGATATCTCAACTTAATTCATATTTATGAAGCAAATATAACTGAATGCGATAAAGCCTGAACTTTTTACCTGTACATATTTCACAGATGACCGGATCGGGTAATCAATTAGTAGAAATACAACCCCGGATTTGTGTTAAAATGATGTAAATTTGTGGTTCTGAAGCGTTAACAAAATCCGAAATATTAAACTTCAGGTCTTATTTATTGTCAATCAAAGCGTAATGCAACAAAATTCAGAGCATCCTGACGATACTTTGATTCTTCAGTTGATAGACTCTCAGGAGAAGAAGGAATTAGGTTTCAGGTATTTGGTCAGTAAGTATAAGGAGAGACTGTATTGGCATATCAGGAGGATGGTCGGTAACCACGAAGATGCAGATGATGTTATTCAGAACACCTTCGTCAAAGTTTACCGGAATATACATACCTTTCAGTACAATGCCTCGTTATATACCTGGCTTTACCGCATTGCGACCAATGAATCCATAAACTTTCTTAAAAGTAAGAAATCGGGTTACAGTCTTTCAGATATGCAGGAGTTTGCTTCTGCCAATTTGAAGGAGGATTTGTATTTTGATGAGCAAAATGCATTAAACAAGCTCAAGTCAGCTATTGATGCATTGCCTGAAAAACAGAAATTGGTCTTTAATCTGAGGTATTATGATGAAATGTCTTATGAAGAGATAGCTCAGGTGACTGACACCTCTGTGGGGGCTTTGAAAGCATCTTATCATCATGCAGTTAAGAAAATTGAGTCATTTATTAAAAATACGATATAGTATTTCAGCATTTATAATGAATAAAAGAATCGACATAGAAAATGAATTGAAAGAAATCAGTCCTGAAACAGCCAGATTGCTTTCAGACTTACCCGGGCAATCTGTGCCTCAGGGATATTTTGATACCCTGGAAGCACAAATTATGGCACAGGTAAAGGTACAGGCTGCATTAGATCAACTGGATGATATCAGTGATGCACCCGGGGAGGATTACTTCAGTTCGCTGGAGGACAGAGTACTGAATGCCATTCATCTGGAAGCACAGGTTGGCAAATACCGAAAAATCAAAGTATTGAATATTGTTTCCTTCATAAAATATGCGGCAGTTGTACTGGTAATTTTAGGTTCTGCTGTTTTGATAAAGTATAATCTGGTACAAAAAGAAGATGATATGCCGGTCTTTGATCAGGCATACATAGAGTATCTGAAAAAGAACATAGATGATGTGGATTTGCAGATGCTGATACAAACAGATGTGGCCAATGATGGTGTTTTAAATGAAATACCAAGCTATCCGGATATACGACATGAGGACAATGTCTTTGATCATGATCATTAAGTTTATACAAACGGTTTTATAATGAAGCAACTTTTTTTAATTATTTATCTGATGGGCTTTTCAGCAATGTATGCCCAAACCGGACAAAACCCAAAACATGCTGACAAAGTGAATGCTCACAAAATCGCTTATATTACCGAAAAAGTCGGCCTGAGTGAAAGTGAGGCTCAGCGATTCTGGCCTCTGTACAACAGCTATCAGAATGACAAGGAAAACCTCAAGGCTCAGGCCTACAAAAATATCACTGCTGATATGACTGACCGCGAAGCAGAAGATCAACTGGGCAAATACCTGGATGCCAGAGCCAGGGATGTGGAAATGCAAAAAAAATTCATTGACAAACTGAGGGCTTTTATGCCGGCCAGAAAAATTCTTCTCCTGATTGAAGCAGAAAGATCTTTTAAAGTCGAGATACTGAGTAAAATGTCAGATAAATGTAAGCCCGGCAGCTGATGGCATATTGAGTACCGATTTAGATTTATTTGATTTCATCCTCTGCTAAGTTATATACATTAAATTTCGTCGATGCGGTTTTTGGGGTACAGGATAAAAAAACTATTCAGCTCAGATACCCTTAATGCCGCCGTAATCATCCGGAAAAATAAGCTTCAGAACAGCTCCACAGATGTAAAAGCCTTGCTGGCACTTACTGCTGTAAGCATTATATGGGGTACTACCTGGGTAGTATCAAAAAAAGGTGTGGAAGCGATGCCTGCGTTACAGCTGGCAGGTATCAGGCAGATTATAGCAGGCATGCTGTACCTTGGTTTTTTTACATATAAAAAAGCGGATTGGCCACAGTGGAAGGATATGGGACCGCTGTTTGTCCTTGCCTTACTCAATTTTGTGATGAGCAACGGACTGAGTACCTGGGGTGTAAAATACGTTTCCGCCGGACTGGCCTCTATTATTGGCTCCGTTTTCCCTTTATGGCTTGTGGTTATTGCCCTGTTTTTTTCCCGTACCAAAACACCCCGTAAAGCTGTAACAGGATTGCTGCTTGGATTCTTCGGTATTTGCGTTGTATTTTACGAACATCTTGCTGATTTTTTCGTAGCTGACTTTAGATTTGGCATCACGCTTTCAGTCATTGCAACCTGGACCTGGGCTCTTGGCACACTTTATACCAAGAGCCATGCGAAGGTGTTTAATCCATATTTCGGTCTGGGTTTTCAAATGCTCATAAGCGGTATTATACTGTTAAGTTTTTCGTGGTTTACATCTGAATGGATACCATTAGCGTCAATCCCCCAACCTTCCTGGCTTGCAATCTTATACCTGGTCCTCATGGGTTCTGTTGCCGGTTTTGTCAGCTACCTGTATGCCTTACAAAAATTGCCGGCTGCTCAGGCTTCCATTTATGCGTATATTAATCCTTTCATAGCAGTTATGGCCGGGGTGGTATTTTTGGGCGAAAAACTATCACTTTATGTCATACTCGGTGGGGCAGTGACATTGTACGGTGTCTATATCGTCAACGCTGCATACAGAAATCCCGACAGGCATTCCGGATAAAATTTTAACAGGAGCTAAACCAAATATTCAATTATTTGTATTAGTTTTGATTTGAAATCGACCAGTTATTACCACAAATAAGCTGATTTCTAAATTTTATTTGCACTAAAAACAACCTGAAGATGAGAAGAATTTTACTACTTCCCTTTTTGTGCTGGATTGGGTATGTGAGTCCTGTTTTTGCACAAAATTTTGGCTCCTTTGCCAGTGCCATGTTTATGGAAGTCAATGGTATCACCCAGTTTTACAATTGCTCCGGTCATGGCGGGCCCAATGCTATCGGGAGTCTTCAGTTTACCGGAAGTTTCGGCACCTTCATACAAGGAGGTGGTCAGTTGAGAATCAGAGGTGCAGAAATAAAAACATGGAGAAACAGTAGTGCCAATGTTTGTACGCCAAGGCTAAACTACAGAATCTACCCTGCCGGTCCACCTACCGGCAGTTTCACCAATTTTAATATCAATTTTTTCTGCAACTGCTCGGGTTCCGCATTTCCGATGACCTGCGGAGGGGGACCGTGTGGCGGCAATGACCAGAAATGGCAGACACCCGGAAGCGGTATGGGAGTGAATATAGATCTGACATCATTCAGTCCAGGCACCTATGAACTGGAGGTGTATTACGAGATACCCGGCAACAACTCCGGCACTTCAGGATGTGGCGATACTCAGTTTGACAGTAATTCCGGCGCCAACTACAAAATGAGTTTTACGATACAGGCAGCACCCATGCCCGTCACCTTTGGCAATGTGAATGTCACAAGAGCAGGCACAAATCATCTCATCAGATGGAGTACATATCAGGAAGTCAACAACAGCCACTTTGAAATACTTGCATCCGCCAATGGCAAGGATTACAGTCTGGTAGGAAATGTTACATCGAATGGTGACAGTCGGGTACTCCGCAATTATGAATATTTACAGTCAGAAAATACGGGCTACTACCGGTATTACAAAATAAGGCAGGTGGATTTTGACGGAAAGTTCAGCTATTCGCCGGTAGCCCACGTCAGTCCTGAGGCTTTGAAAACCGGGGATTTTACCATATACCCCAATCCGGCTGCTGATTTTATTCATGTTCATTCGCCTGAGGAGGGTACCATGGAACTGATAGATATCACAGGAAATATTTTGAAACAAATTTCCATTGTCAGAGGGGAGAATTTGATCTCACTTCATGACATATCATATTCAGGAATGCTGTATGCGAGATTGAAAAACGAATATTCTGTGATGTCTGTTCAGCGGATAATTCTGAAATAGCTCGGACTTACAATACTACCATTGAGCTCCCGGATAAGTCTTTTGCAGATACTGCATGTCTGCAAGGATGTACCCCATATTTTCAGTATGCAATCCTTGTTTTCCCCCTTTTTGGAAAAATACGTTTTCAGGCATTTTCAGAGTAGCCTCTTCTATGATTTCCCTGAATTTTGCTTTAGCATGGATTGCCGTCTGAGCCAAATCGGGAGCTATTTGAAGTTGAGCCATGTCCTGCTCAAGAGGATCAGGCATAAAAAGCTCCTCAAAATACACGATCAACCTGTCTAAAGCCTTCTGCATCTTATCATGGCTTTCGTCTGTGCCATCACCCAGTCTTATGACCCACTCTGACGAAAACCTGAGGTGATACCCTGCCTCCTTAAATGATTTGGAAGCGATAGCAGAAAGTCTCTCATCGGATGATTTTTTTAAATCATCCAGGAAAAAATAATGAAAACAATCGAACATGCATTGTCTCATCAGTGTGTCACCCCAGTTACCGTTCGGTTGTTCGACAAGGAGCACATTTTTAAACTGTCTTTCATTTCTGTGAAAGGGAAAATCATCTTCTGATTTGCCGCTCAGCCCGGCGGCATACTGATAATAGTTGCGTGCCTCTCCTATCAGGTCAAGAGCTATATTGGTTAGTGCAATATCCTGCTCCAGAACAGGGCCGTGTCCACACCATTCTCCCAATCTTTGACCCAGGATCATCACATTGTCCGCAGGAAACATCAGGTAATTTACCAGTTTTACAGTGTCTGTCTGATTCATTACATGTGTTTTACTTCATCGGGAAGATTGTAGAATGTCGGATGCCTGTATATTTTATCTTCGGCGGGGTCAAAGAGTGAGGCACTTTCTTCGGGATTGGAGGCTGTGATGTACTTAGATTCTACCACCCAGATGCTCACACCTTCATTCCGGCGGGTATATACATCCCGGGCATTTTCTATCGCCATTTTTGGATCAGCAGCGTGCAGACTACCCACATGCTTGTGCTGCAAGCCGTTGGCTGAGCGGATAAATACTTCGTATAAAGGCCAATCTTTCATTTCAATATGCTTTAGGTTTTCAATCAGGCTACATTTACCTGCTTTTCTGTTCTGATTTTTTGCTTCTCAGCATAGGCCATGGCAGCATCTCTCACCCATGCTCCTTCTTCATGTGCTTTGATTCTGGCTTCCATTCTTTCACGGTTGCAGGGTCCGTTACCATTCACCACATTCCAGAATTCTTCCCAGTTTATCTCACCAAAGTCATAATGACCGGTTTGCTCATTGTATTTCAGATCCGGATCCGGAATAGTCAGCCCCAATACCTTAGCCTGGGGCACCGTCATGTCCACAAATTTTGTCTCAGTTCGTCATTGGTAAATCTTTTAATCTTCCATTGGACTGACTGCTGGGTATGAGGTGAGTCTGCATCTTTGGGCCCGAACATCATGAGTGACGGCCACCACCAGCGGTTGAGTGCATCCTGCGCCATTTCCTTTTGTTCAGGGGTCCCGTTACATAGAGTAAGCAATATTTCGAATCCCTGTCTTTGATGAAAAGATTCTTCCTTGCAGATTTTTACCATTGCTCTGGCATATGGGCCATAAGAGCATCGGCAGAGTGGCACCTGATTCATGATGGCCGCACCATCTACCAGCCAGCCGATAGCTCCTATATCTGCCCAGGTCAGGGTCGGGTAATTGAAAATACTTGAATATTTAGCTTTGCCGCTATGCAGCTGCTCAAGCTGCTCTGCTCTTGAGATACCTAAAGTTTCGCAGGCGGAATACAGATATAGACCATGACCCGCCTCATCCTGCACCTTGGCAAGCAAGGCCAGCTTTCGCTTAAGGCTCGGAGCCCTTGTAATCCAGTTGCCCTCCGGCAACATGCCTACAATCTCAGAGTGCGCATGTTGAGAGATCTGCCTGATCAACGTTTTTCTGTAAGCATCCGGCATCCAGTCTCTCGGTTCTATTTTCTGTTCAGCATCAATTCTTTGCTGAAATTTCTCTTCCAGTGAGCTATGTGCGGTCATGGTATTTTTTTATTCAAAATTAGTACATTTAACAAAATAAACGAACAATCGTTCGCATTTTTTCAACTTTTAAGTCCTTTGAGGATGAATTCACTTAATGATTCATACACATCTTCAGCATCAAGTCTGTCGGTGGTAAAATAAGTCCAGCGGATCATATTGATAATGTTATTGTAAGTGATGTCTTCGTCTCTGAAGTCAAACAATCCCTTTTTTCTCCCTTCCCTTAGTACGGATTTGAAAATAGCAGCATACTCCTTACGGCTTTGCAAAAAACTGATTCTCGCATGCTCCGGCAGGTGCTTCCACTCATCACTAAAAACGGCGATTGCTGTCGGGTCATTGTATGCAATATCGAGATGTTGTCTGAGAATCATCTTTATTTTCTTTTTCGGGCTGTGTTCGCTTTCGGCAATTTGCCTGATTCCATCCAGAAACTTTACCGCACACTCTTCACAAATGGTAATAAGCAGTTCCTCCTTGGATTGTATATGTGAATAAATACTGGAAGGCTCGAGACCTACCTTTACAGCCAGATCCCTGATAGAGGAAGCCGGATACCCTTTTTCTTTAAATAATCCGCCGCTGCAGCAATAATTTCCTGCTTCTTATTCTTTTTGATATTACCATTTTATTTCTGATCAAAATCTACAAATATCTTTGGCGATCTGGGATGAGACTGACAGGTCAGTATAAATCCCGCAGCCAGCTCATCCGGCTCAAGCGCATAATTTAATTCCATATCCACTGTACCCTCCGTAAGCCTGGCCTTGCAAGTACTGCATACGCCTCCTTTACAGGCAAAAGGAAGATCTGCCCCGTTTTTCAAGGCTGCATCGAGAATATTTTCAGCTCCGTATTTCAATGGAAACTCAAATACGTCATCATCCAGCTTTATCGTGACGAGCGCACTTTCTTCTGGATTGAAATTATCCTCCACCACAGAAGAATCTTTTTTTACCTTCTTCAGTCCTTCTGTACTGAAAAGTTCGAAATGTATTTTTTTCTCACCTACTCCCATACCCACAAGCGTATCCCGGATCTCAAATATCATTTCTGCCGGCCCGCAAATCATAAAATTCTCTACTTCCTGAGGATCAAAAAATACCTTGCTGAATGACATACACTTATCCGCATTCAGCCGTCCGTATAACATTGGAGTACCCAGTTTTTCCTTGCTGAAAACGTAATAAAGGGCAAATCGGTCTAAATGCAGATTTTTCAAAGCCTCCAGCTCTTCACGGAATATAACACTCTCAAAATTCCTGTTACCATAAAAGAGTAATACCGAACTGTCTTTTTCGTTAGTCAACAGATATTTAATCTGACTAAGAATCGGGGTAATCCCACTACCGGCCGCAAAAAACACATACAATTTATCTCCTGATGTATCTGGATTCAGCAGAAAATTACCGCCGGGTGCGGATATTTCTAAGGTATCTCCGGCATGAAGCTGTTCATTGGCAAAAGTGGAAAAAATACCTTTGTCAACTTTTTTTACAGCAATTCTGATTTCATTTTCGTCCGGACTGCTGCATATGGAATAGGACCTCCTGATCTCTTCACCCTCATGATGATGTCTGATATTGATATACTGGCCAGGCTGAAAAACAAATTTTTGAGTCAATGTCTCCGGAATGTCAAATAAAACTGACACACAATCGGCTGTCTCCCTTTTTACTTCCTTAACTTTGACGGGATAGAAACTGTAGGACATATTTTTACAAACGAATGATTGTTCGTAAAATTAATATATTCTTTAAAATTCCTGAGTTTTTACTGAAAATTTTTCCAAAATATGATTTACATTTTAGCCAAACAAAAGATTTAAGTTTTCATCCCGGCTTGACTATTGATTCAATGATTACTGAAGGTCAGTGCAGTATGAGGATTTTATTGTATTGCATATTTCCCGATTCATCAGCAGTGATTACCGTGTACAAACCAGGTGCGATATCATGAGTGGATATACTTACGGCTTCACCTGCGGATTGAGGAAAAGCCCACTTTCTTACTGTTATTCCCCGGGCATTTATGAGATTCAGCTCCGCAATTGCTCTATTTTCCCACTTCACTGAAATCATGTCTCTGGCAGGATTGGGATATATAGAAATACTTTCAGGAGTGATATCAGGGTTGATCCTGATGACAGGCGAGTGGTGTATGGTACCATCCTGTGATATATGCCTGATCATGTAATATACGTGTTGGTTATCTCCATTAGATGTCAGATCTGTAAATGACCAGGAACTGACATTCGTTTGCTCAGCAGGAGAGACAGTACCTATATTTTCAAAACGCATATCATTGCCCCGACTTTTCATGACTTCAAATCTGAGGATATTCATGTCGGTTTGAATTCTCCAGTGCAGAATGGTGTGATTTTCACGCTTATGACCGGAAAAATCTAACCACCGAACCGGTAATGCTGCAAAAGAATAGCCTGCTGAAATACTGTAGATAGTATCACATCCACCAAGATAGAAAACAGAGATGGTGCCAGCACCGAATTGGTGGTTGACATCACTGTCTATGTTTGATGTAAAACCGCCTCCGGACAGCGGAAGCGTAAATATCAAATGTTCCGGCAGTGAAAATCCCACATAATAATTGCCCTTTTTGAGACTGTCCAGTTCAAAGG
The DNA here is from genome assembly GCA_016716335.1 of Saprospiraceae bacterium. Taxonomy (GTDB): domain Bacteria; phylum Bacteroidota; class Bacteroidia; order Chitinophagales; family Saprospiraceae; genus OLB9. The sequence continues at coordinate 45,327 of JADJWN010000010.1, forward strand.
TGCCGTCACTTTGGCTTTGCGTAGCCCTGACTAAGTTGGAATTTATATCAAACAAAGATACGGAAATACCTGCTAAAGGTGCTTCGCCACTATCCCTCAACCCATTGTAATTATTGTCCTGCCAGACGGCACCGATGATTCTGCTGCCACAATACAGTCCGGCATTCAGATAGCATATTTCATCTCCACTGTACACCTCGATATCATAAGTACTTAAGGGACCATTGGACTCATCGAAATGTATGGAAGTAGAGTAGCTGTCACCGCTGAAAGCCTGACCCAAAACAAGATCTACATTGGGCGGCAGTGTAAAACTTACAAAATATCTGCCCGGAGGCACACAGAATGAAAAGTGTCCGTCAGCACTCGGATAGGTGGTATCCCTTTGGGTCATGGTAAAATCATATAGCTGGATTCCATCAGGAAGGATTTCCCACAGATATACATTCAATCCGTTTATACCATTTTCAAAAAGATCAAGGTTGTCATTTGTATTATTATCAGCGAAAATGGTACCGCATATTTTGGCACATTTATACAGACCTGAGTCAAGATCCAATCTGTCAATACCTGCTGCTACATTGAATAAACCTGTCAACAGACCGCCTTGTGGCACTGCTGAAGCATCATTGTCAAACAGAGGGTTGCCTGTATTCAGCAGGGTAGGCAGCCAGATACTGTCCGGAAGAAACTGCAAATAATAATTGCCCGGAAAAATATTCAGAAAGTAATAAGACCCGTCGGATGCCGTTGTGGTTTCTCCCATCAGATTATCGTTTTCATCCCACAGACGTACTGTGACACCACCAATACCGGACTCACTGAAATCCTGAATACCATCCCCGTCAAGGTCTTCCCAAACATAATCCCCCACAATAGAAAGCACTGTCAATCCCGCATTGATCTGACTTTCCGAGCCGTCAATATCAAAGCATGGACTGAACCCATTGGACTGAATATGATTGTCGGTGTAGGGGTAGTCATATAGAGTGAAGGAGTAATGAGCCGGCAGGGTATTTTTTTCTATGTAGATTTTTATGCTCCCATCGGGTATATCCCCAAAATAATAAAACCCATCAGAATCAGTCAGAGTAGTCTGTAGAAGCTGTCCGCTGCAGGTATACAATATCACCTGAACATCAGCGATACCATACTCCCCGGCATCAAAGTACCCGTTTGCATTAGTGTCAAACCATACCCAACCGAATATTTCCCCATCTTCCACGCTTTTCGTGTGTGGTTTAGTACAATTATTGGCCACATAGTCAGCACTATGAAGCCTTCCGATACAAGCCAACAAAATGATTAAAATATAATTACGCAACATAAACCGGTGGATTTTGGGTACACAGTCCAATGTAAGTCGGGGAATTATATTCTCACTGAACTTTCAAACTACAAAATTAGTGCGGTACTGTCAGGTAGCTTAAAATCAGCAATGGTAAAACTGGGTTAGTATTTATATATTTTTTTCTTTGATACAATGTATCATCTCTTCAGTTACATAATGCACAATAGTCTTTTTAGTAAAGAAATCCGGACATCGCCGCCAACGGAAAATATAATTTGAAATCAAGGTTTGAAAGGCCTTTTCTCCTTATCTGGATGCCAGGATTTTGAGATCGTTCAACTTTCTGTCCATGATTTCTGCAGTGGTATAACCATTGGATAGCAAAAAAATTTTACTTCCGGACTTATACAGTACGGTGGGAAATCCATGGATACGATTGGCAGATGCCCACTGAAGCTGAGCAAGTAGAGCGTCTTCACTCTTTGTGTCATGGAAAGCCTTTCTGAATTCAGATGGAGACATCCCACATTTTTGAGCAATGTCAATAAAAGTTTCTTCACTTGTCGGGTCAGCATTGTCATGATAAAATGCGGACTGCAAAGTCTTGAAAAAAAACCCATACTAAAGAAGGCTGCACCATGGATGCGGCCACTACTGCCCTGCAGGCAGGTCCGGTGTCATATATCAAGTCTTCCTGATTCAATATATCAAACTTAAAAGCTCTTCCGGTACGATGCGCTACTTCTTCCCAATGCTCTTTTAAAAAGCCGCTGAGATCTGCCATCTTTTCATTGCCCCGGTATCGCAGCCCACCCATGATTAGTCTCAATTCCATATCCGGGTGTACTGAAGCAGCTTATCCACTTTAGGCGAAAATCCATAACACCACGAGCACATCGGATCTCCCACATAAATCAGGGTATCTTTATTGCTCTCGGCCTGTATTGATACGGCTGACATCAGAACTATCAAATTCATAAAAATAAAGTTGTGCATAAATAATTTTATAATGTGACCAAAAGGCCTTTTATATTTGGTGTTTTAAAAAACGCATCAGTGATACTTGCCATTGACATAGGAAACAGCAATATTGTACTGTCGGTTTTCCATAACGGAAAATGGACGAAGACTTTCAGATATGAAACCAAGCAGGCACAACCTGAATTGTACTATGAGATTGCATTACGCAATATCCTGCTGGAATGGGAAATTCATGTTTCTGATATCAATCATGCATTGCTGAGCAGTGTGGTACCTGATCTCAATCCTGTCGTGACCGAAGCGGTTTGGAATGTGACCGGATTGAAAATTTTTACTTTGGGACCTGATGTATTTAAAAAACTGGATATTTACATACCCCATCCTTATGAAATCGGTGCAGACCTGGTATGTAATGCTTATGCTGCATTGACACATTATCACGAAAAAGTAATCATTGTAGATTTTGGTACTGGCTTGAGTTTTACCATAGCCTCCCGACAGAAAGGCATCGAAGGCGTCACCATCGCTCCGGGGCTCAAAACTGCCATTTATGCCTTGAGCACACAGACTGCACAGTTACCGGCTGTGCCACTGGAACTGCCCGACTCTGCTATCGGTCAAAACACCACCTCAGCCATTCAGGCCGGAGTACTTTGGGGATACGTAGGGCTGGTAAAGGAACTGATACACCGGATACAGGCTGAGGAAAGACCGGACTATAAAGTGGTAGCTACCGGTGGCTTATCCTCTATCCTGGCTCCTTTAGAAAGTGAATTTGACTTTCTGGACAAGATGCTGACCTTAGAGGGATTGAGGCTGATATACCTTTATCATTCTGCAAATCCATCTCCCGGTTGATAAAACATTTCCTACATAGGACTAAAGGCAATTTCTCAAAAAGCTCAATCTACTATCTGCAATTTGGCAAACTGCAGCATGATGCGTTTTTCCTGATTTTCACTCAGGTCATCAAATACGATGGAGGCCACCATCCGCTCATCCACACTCAATACTCTGCCTTGTCCAAACTTCAGATGAAGAACCGTATGGCCAGGTTTGATATCCTGAGGCTGTGCAGGTCTGAAGTCAGCCGGATTGATAGATACAGCGGGTTTTTTAGGTGAAAGACTTTTGAAATTTCCTAAGATTTTGGGTTCCGGAAAGTCTCTCTTCCTTTCCTGGATAGAAATCAATGCATCTATATTTTCGTTGGATATTTCCTCCAGAAAACGGCTCGGGTCATTGAATCTCATCTGCCCGTACTGGTATCTGGCATGTGCATAAGTAAGGCAAAGATACTCCTCTGCTCTGGTGATTGCCACATAAAACAGTCGTCTTTCCTCATCAATCTGCGTTGGATCACTCAATGCCATGTAACTGGGGAAAAGATTTTCTTCAAGTCCTGTCACGAATACAGACTTAAACTCCAGGCCTTTGGCTGAATGCACGGACATCAGGGTGACGCAATCCGGATTTTCTTCTTTTTCATCTGCATCCGTCATGAGTGAGATGGTCTGCAGAAATTGCGAAAGTCCCTTATCCTGAGGTACGGCATCTTCAGTTTCGATCACGTCTTCATCCACAAATTCCTTGATCCCGTCAAGAAGTGAGTTAAGATTTTCCAGCCTGCCCAGTCCTTCCATGCTCTTATCTGACTTGAGGAGCTCAAGGATACCGCTTTCCTGAGCCACATACACCGCCGTCACATAGGCATTTGACCTGACAGCTTTTTCCTTACACCTCCGTATCAGATCCACAAACTCACCAATACTCTTCCTGTTGCGACCACTGAGCTCTATCTGACTGAGTACCTGCCACATACTCATATCATTGTCATCTGCCAGTTGTGCGATCTGTTCTACAGTGGTATCACCGATACCTCGCCGTGGATAATTGATGACACGTTTCAGTGCTTCATCATCCTTGTCATTTACAATCAGTCTCAGATAGGCAATCATATCCTTCACCTCCTTACGACTGTAGAAGGACAATCCTCCATAGACCCTGTATTGTATATTGTATCTTCGGAGCTGCTCTTCAAAAATCCTTGATTGTCCGTTTGTCCGATACAATATGGCGAAATCCTTGTTCTGGAGGTTGTATCTGTTTTTCTGCTCAATGATAGTATCTGCCACTCTTTTACCTTCTTCCGTTTCAGAAGTGGCTTTGATGATTTTGATTTTTTGTCCTGCGGTTCTGTCTGTCCATATTTTTTTCTGGATCTGACGTTTATTGTGATTAATGACCTCATTGGCAGCCTGCACAATAAAATGGGTGGAGCGATAGTTTTGCTCCAGCTTAAAGGTTTTCAGCTCCGGAAAGTCATGTTCAAACTGCAGGATATTTTCTATGGTAGCGCCTCTGAAAGAATAAATACTTTGAGCATCATCACCCACAATACAAAGATTCCTTGGACTATCAGGATAAATGGCGAGCAACTTCAGGATTTCATACTGAAGATAATTGGTATCCTGAAACTCATCCACCATGATGTACCTGAACTGTTGCTGATATTTCTCCCTTACCTGATCAGGATTCTGATACAATAATCTGAACATCTGCAGCAACAGATCGTCAAAATCCATAGCACCTGCTCTTTGGCAGCGTGCTGCATACTTTTCATAAATCTGATATATCAGTGGCCTTCTTGACATACGGTCGTACGCCATAAGTTCATCGTTCTGCACATAGGCCTGAGGTGTAATCAGATTGCTTTTTGCAGCAGATATTCTGGCTCTGACTGTACCCGGGACGTACAATTTTTTATCCAGATTGAGCTGACCTATGATTTCAGAAATCACACTCTTGGTATCATCGGTATCATATATGGTAAAATCATTGGGATAACCGATTCTGTGTGCCTCAACTCTCAGTATTCTGGCAAACAGAGAGTGAAAAGTTCCTGCCCACACCCTATGGGCTGCTGTACCAACTACCTTCTCAATACGGGCTTTCATTTCATTGGCAGCCTTATTGGTAAATGTAAGTGCAAGGATATTACCGGGTCTGACACCCATATTGATAAGGTGTGCTATCCGATAAGTGAGTACCCTTGTCTTACCTGAACCGGGGCCGGCAATGACCATTACAGGACCATTCAGATGAGTGGCTGCCTGACGCTGTATATCATTGAGTTCGTCTAAGTAGGAATAGGAGACTTCCTTCATTGGCTTTGTTAAAAACTGCAAATTTGGGCATTTTTCAGCTTGTTTGCTAAAAACATATAGTAATTTTTATAATGAAAGCAGGAGGCATGGCAATAACACCATATACGGTCAATATCAGATAATATATGAATACATTCTGTTACCCTACATTCAGGAACAATTCCTAAGTTGAGTAACATTCACCTCCAGCTAATCAGCACGGAAAAAATCACTTTTTCAGTATAGCCTTGTCAGGCTTTCGCCAAAACCTTAAAATTTATTTTACAAATATTTTGAATAATAGAACAATATTTTATATTTATGTATATTTGCATCAATATACCCCACCCACGAACTATATCACCCGATATAAATATTTTTTCATCTTTTTAAATCTGAACTTATGAATACCAACAAAATTCTCATTGCCGGGGTAGTAACCGGTGTGTTCGCTTTTTTACTGGGATGGCTGATCTGGGGGATATTATTGAAGGATACAATGCCGCAAGGTCCGGCAGGCTTCATGCGTCCGGACTCAGAAATGGTTATGTGGGCTATGGTGGTGTCATGCATCGCCTTTGGGCTTCTGTATGCATATATCTATGTGCATTGGGCCAATATTTCCACCTGGTTGTCAGGATTGAAAGCAGGTGCAGTATTGGGTCTGCTCTACAGCTTGTCCATGACCACAGGAATGTATGCCATGAGTCATATGTATTCAGGCATGAATGAAATGATCATGGATTTGGTGGGCAATACGGTGTATTCTGCGATCACGGGCGCTTTCCTTGGATGGTGGCTGGGATGGAGAAAGTAAATGAAACATTTTAAAAAATACAGATTGTGTGGAAAATTAGTGTGACTAATTAAAGGCCTTTGGTTTTTTCCCGCTTAACCACTAAAAACCAATTGCGTTAAGCCGGCTGTCTTCGCGACTCCGGCTTAACTTTTGCTCCATTCAGATGCATGATGTAATCCAGCGTTTCTTTGATATTATTGGCCGGAAGTCTTTGTAACGGTGTGTTAATTTTCAACCAGTTTTCTATCCTTTGAGCAAAATCATCTCCACACTCCCTGAGTACTGTCACGCCTCTCTGTGCCAGTGCTGCAGCATTACATTCCTGTTCATACTGGCCGGATATAGGAATACTCATAAGCCTTTTGCCGAGATACAATGCCTCAGCCGGAGTTTCAAATCCTCCTCCGGTTATCAAGCCTCTGCAATACATCAGACTCTCATTAAACATATCCTGGCGCACAGGCATATAAGTGATATTACCCTGTGTGAAAGCTTTCTCAACTTCAGGTAAGAACCAGTGAAACCTGATATTGTCCAATGCCAGCAGGGCAGTCTCAATGCAATGCCTCTTATAAGCCGGAAGGTAAATACTTATGTGACCATGATCCGAAGGCTGTGCACCAACAAATTCACTTTTTATGACCGGATGAAAGATAAAATCGTCATATTGCTCAAAATGCAGTCCCACATAATGTGTAGCAGGCGCATATTTTTTCAGGATCCATTCTCCGGCCCATTTTTTTTGAGTCGGTCGCGGTGTTTTTTCAGACATAAAACTTGCCTGATGACTAAATTGGACAGATGGTTTATTTTTCAGTCTGCAGGCTCTGGATGTGATGTGCTCGAAGTCATTCAAAATAAGGTCATAATTCTCCACAGGCAATTCTTTAGCCATTTTCAATACATGCCTGATATCTACCATTTTAAAAATTCTGGAATAATCCAGGCCTCCGCATTTTGAATAAAAAAGAGATAAGCCTTTGCTTTTATATTTCACAGGAAAATTTACCGGTAATGTAGCATTCGACCCACTCAAAAATACATCTACTTCACCATATTCGGCGAGGTATGGATAGAGTTGGTGAGCCCGGCTTATATGTCCGTTTCCGGTAGCCTGTACAGCGTATAATATTTTCATTATTGAACCTCTGCTTTAAAATTGAATGCCATAATACCTGCGACTACATGCTGCACCGGAAGTTTTACCTCTTTATCCAATGTTTCAGGAATTTCCTCAGCAATGCCGGATGCCTGATATTCGAAGATGTGCCAACTCCCCTCATAATACTCCAGAGAAGTACAGTTCTCGACCCAATCTCCGCTATTCAGGTATAATACGGCTCCTGATTGTGTACGGATGATTCTTTTTTCAGGTTGATGAATGTGTCCGCATACCACTACATCATACTGCTGATCAATAGCCAACTCTGCGGCGGTGATTTCAAAATTGTTAATCCATTGTACGGCCTGCTTTACGCCGGATTTCACTTTTTTGGACAATGACATTTTTTCCCTGCCCAATGCATGCAATATCTGGTTGATAAATCTGTTGAGCAAAATCAGAATATCATATCCTTTGCCGCCAAGCTTTGCCAGAATTTTGGCCCACCCTTTGGTAGTAGCATCGAATATATCTCCGTGAAAAAACCACACAATTTTTCCATCTAATGAAAGAATCAGCTTATCCTCCAGACTTACATTACCGATGTTTGTACCTTCATATTTGCGCAATGCCTCATCATGATTGCCGGTGATATAATACACTTTAGTACCCTTCTCGGCCATTTTAAGTATCTGTCTGACCACCTGCATATGTGCTTTGGGAAACCAGGATTTATTAAGATTCCATATATCTATAATATCTCCGTTCAGTACTAATATTTCAGGTTCTATGGATCTCAGATAATGCAGCAATTCCTTGGCGTGACATCCATATGTACCTAAGTGAGTATCACTGATTACAACTACCGGGAGCTTTCTTTTCATCAACTCTTTAATTAAACTGCAAATATGGCTTTCAGATATTAGGTGAATGTTAATCGCATATTAACCGGAAGTGAAGTATTACGAATTATTGTAATATTATTTCTGCATTGCTTTATAAAATGCGGTTAGACATTCTGATTGAACACATAAATGGAAGATAGTTTGAATTTTAAAACCCAAACTGAATTGCCCCGTTTTTGTCGTTTCTTAGTATATCTGTGCCAGGTTGCCTGAATAGGAAGGCTCCTTTAAAAAGAGTTCTCTGGCTTTTGACAGCCCGGACAGTTCTTCAAAATAGGTGAGGGTCAAATTTGTCCAACTCATTTTGGAAGCGTATTCAATTCCTTTTTGAATGAAATGCTGTCTTAATTCCGGTTCAGTAAGAATGATATTGATTTTAGTAAAATATTCTTCCGGATTATTGTACATGCACTTAAATCCATTAACTCCGTCCCTGACTAAGGAAGATGAACCTCCACCATCCGCTATCACACATGGAAGTCCGGATGCCATAGCTTCGGCTACTACGTTCCCAAAGGTTTCGGTAATGGACGGAAACACAAATACATCGCAGGCTGCATACAAAGCTGCCAGTTTTTTTCTTTCAAGCTGACCTGTAAAGACAGCATCCGGCATTTCAGATTTCAATTCCTCGTAAGCCAATCCATCTCCTGCGATGATGAAGTTATAATTTGCTGCCATTTTACCGGCATATTTGTACAGTGCGATAAGTGTCTTCAGATTTTTCTCCCAAACCAACCTGCTTGCAAAAAGAATATTGGGTCTATCTTCGGAGATAATACCTTCAAAATCATAGCCATCATGCACGCCAGGGTGAAAAACCCCGGTATTGATACCTCTGGGCCATAGTTGTAATAGAGCCGGATTTATATCCATATCAATCAGATCCCTTGAAATTACCTCAGTAGGTACCAATACTTTATTACAACGGTTATAAAATTTCCTCATCAGATATATTGCAGCAGCAGTGGCAGGCTTCTTAAGAAATGGAGTCCGGTCCAGATAATATTCGATATATGATATAAAATGAGTATGATAGATTGAAATCACCGGAATATTGTTTTTCACCCCATAATTTAAAGCAAAGAATCCTAAAAATGAGGGTGTGGAAATATGTATCACATCCGGTCTGAATTCATTGAGTGATCTGATGAGCTTTTTTCTCTGAAACACTGGTATGGCAATATTGTAGTCTTTATTCACGGGTATGGGAACAGGCTGTACAACCGTAACGTTTGCATTAAGCGGCTCTTTCGGAGGCAATCCGCAAAAAAAAGCAAACTCAAATCGCTCCGGTGGAATCCTGTCTATAATCTCGTAGATAGTCCTGGACGCTCCATCAAAATCCCTGATTAATATATCTGCAAAAAAAGCAACTCTTACTTTTGACATAATACCTTGATCAACCGTGCAAGGTATCCCGTCAGTATTAATTCTATATTAATGGAAAGTTAGCAGTTTTATATTGACCCTAATCAGGCTAAGTCCATATTAAAACGGCAAATCATCATCAGCCATGTTTCCGCTGCTGAATTCAGTAAAGTCACTCTGTCCCTCGGGTGGCGGAGGTGGTGGTGGTATATCGCCATAAGTATTGGCTGGTGCCACTGCTGAAGCTTTATCAACCCGCCAGGCATTGAGATTGGTAAAATATTTGCCCTGCCACTCTCTCCCCCTGAGATCAAAAGACACTTTGATTCTTTCACCTTCCTGAAAGCTGTCGATTGCGGAGCATTTGTCCTGTGTCAGCTGAAATTTTACATATTGCGGATACATTCCTTCTGTGCTAATGACAAATTCTCTTGTTTTGAAAGAATCAGTCTTTGATTCTGTATCATATTTTTTGTGAAGGATCCCTTCTATCTCAAATGACATGAAAGCTGTATTTTGTTTGTGAATTAATAGGCTTTTGCAAAAATAACCCTTTTGTTGGATGGTTTACCTGAATAAATACATTTTCCCTGCTCTTCCACTGCATCAACAGGGATACATCTCAGGGTTGCTTTGGTGTCTTCCTTGATTTTCAGTTCGGTTTCAGTAGTTCCATCCCAATGGCAAGAGACAAATCCTCCTTTATCCTCAATCACCTCCTTGAATTGGTCATAATTTTCTACCTCAGTGGTGTATTCAGTCCTGAAATCCTTGGCCTTTTGCAACAAACTGGCCTGTATATCTGACAATAAGCTCTGCACAAAACTGTCTATCCTGTCCAGGCTCACACTCATCTTTTCTTTGGTGTCTCTTCTTGCTACTTCTATGACATTTTGCTCCAGATCTCTCTTGCCCAGTCCCAGACGTACCGGAATTCCCTTCATCTCATATTCTGCAAATTTGAATCCCGGCCTCTTGGTTTCATCCATATCTATTTTGACTCTTATTCCCATTGACTTTAGCAAACCGGCTATCTGCTCCGCTTTTTCCAGCAGTTCAGGCTCCGGCTTGGGTATAGGAACAATAACTACCTGTATAGGGGCAAGTCGGGGTGGCAATACCAGTCCATCATCATCTGAATGCGTCATAATAAGACCTCCTACCAACCTTGTGGATACACCCCACGATGTAGCCCATACATAGTCACTTTCATTTTTATCATTCAAAAATGTCACATCAAAAGCTTTGGCGAAATTCTGCCCCAGGAAGTGTGAAGTACCGGCCTGTAGAGCCTTACCATCCTGCATCAAGGCCTCTATGGTAAAGGTTTCATCCGCTCCGGCAAATCTTTCATTCTCTGATTTATAGCCCTTGATTACAGGCATGGCCATATACTGCTCTGCAAATTCAGCATAAACATCGTGAATCAGCCTCGCCTCTGCCATGGCCTCTGCAGCAGTAGCGTGGGCAGTATGACCCTCCTGCCACAAAAATTCAGCTGTACGTAAAAAAGGACGGGTACGCATTTCCCATCTGACTACATTGGCCCATTGATTGATAAGCAAAGGAAGGTCTCTGTAGGATTGAATCCAGTCCTTGTAGGTATGCCAGATAATAGTCTCCGAAGTAGGGCGCACTATCAGCTCCTCCTCCAGCTTTGCGGCGGGATCGACGATCACTCCGTGCCCGGCCGGGTCATTCATCAGTCTGTGATGTGTCACGACAGCACATTCCTTGGCAAAACCTTCTACATGCTGGGCCTCTTTACTCAAAAAACTTTTGGGTATGAATAGAGGAAAATAAGCATTGACATGACCTGTATCCTTAAACATCCTGTCGAGCTGATCTTTCATATTCTCCCAAATGGCATAACCGTAAGGTTTGATAACCATACAGCCCCTTACTGCTGAATTATCAGCCAGCCCAGCTTTTTTGACTATGTCATTATACCATTGAGAGTAATTTTCCGCTCTGCTCGTAATCTCCTTTGCCATTGGTTTGAGTTAAATATTAATTAAATCCCTGCCCGGTGTAACTTTCACCGACAAAATCAGGTTGGATAGCATTGAAGTAAAACGCTTTTAACAGTTTGATTTTTTACTTTAATGCAACCTTAACTTAAAATTGCGGCCAAAAATAGTAATTTGCACTCAATTTAAAGTAAGAGCAACATTCATTGACAAATAGTTAAAAAAATAAAGCCATGAAAACGATTTTTTCTTCAACCCTCATTGCAGTCCTGATTTCACTGTTGCCCTCAGTGGTGGTCAGTCAGTTTGATGATTTGTATTTCAGGCCTGGTAAGGACGTTTTGCCTGCCTTTGCAGAAAGAAACAATTCGGGAGCAAGGTCAAATGTTGCTGCTACAGCAGGTAATTACGATGAGTATGATGAGATAGTGTACGGTAATGAATATTATGACGATTATGATTATTCATACACCAACCGTATCAGGAGATTTCATTCTCCGGCCAGAGTAATCAATTATTATACTTTCGATGGATGGTATGATGATTTTTATTATGATCCTTTTTTCCCCGGCAATAATGTGAATGTCTTTATAGGCTCCCCTTTTATCAGACCGTGGGGATGGAACACATGGAATGTGGGCTGGGGCTGGAACTCTTGGGGCTGGAACTCTTGGGGACCTGGCTGGGGGTGGAATGCCTGGCACAGACCGTGGGGATGGAACACCTGGAATACCTGGAATGTGGGCTGGGGGTGGAACTCATGGGGCTGGAACTCTTGGGGCTTGAACTCTTGGGGACCCGGCTGGGGCTGGAACTCATGTCCTTCTGTATGGTATGTGAACAACAACTTTTATGGAAATAACTGGAACGGCTGGAATAACTGGAATAACGGAAATCAAAACAGGGTAGTCAATAGTTCCCGAAGGGGAGGTTCTACCAGTTCATCCACCAGAGGCATCTCAGCCTCACCACGTCGGGAGGTGAGTGGAGGAGTGCCCGGGCAGGTGGACAGGGTACCGGACAGCCCTTCTCCGGACAACAGCGCTGTGAATTCCGCAGCATCCAGAGGTGGTGCTGACAGGTCAAGAATTTACAGGGGTGACATAAAAAATCCTGATGCTGATGTAGTACGGGATAATACCACCAATGTGACCCGTTCATCAATATACAGACGACCTGAAACACAAAGAGCAGAGCCTGGACGGTCTGTGGACAGATCAGATTCAGGAACCAACAGCCCCGACATCAATAGAAACAGTTCGAGGAGAAGTACCCAGGGTGTTGACAGTAACCGAAGCAATTCGGATTCACCGAGACCCAATATCAACAGTAGTCCATCAAGACCTGCTCAGGATAACAGCCGACCGACTCCTTCAAGGTCAGGTGGTGGCTTTGATTCAGGTTCGTCTTCACCGAGATCCTCCGGCGGAGGCAGTATGAACTCAGGTTCTTCCAGATCCTCATCAGGAGGTAGTATGAATTCAGGTGGTGGCTCCTCGAGATCTTCTTCAGGAGGAGGTTCGCGAAGAGGTGGATAAAATTCTTTAGCAATTATCAATAGGTATTTATAATACCTGGAAAAATCATAATCGGGGTTAGTATATACAAAAAGTACTACCCCTTTTTATTAAATTTAAAAAACGACAAATCATGAAAATACTTAACATTTTCCTGCTTAGCTCTCTGATAACGGGCTCTGTCTTGGCTCAAAACATAACAGATGTGGTTCGCTGGTCAGCTACCGACCCAGCCGGAAGCGCAAGGGTTATGGGTGTTGGAAGTGCCTTTGGAGCGATGGGAGGCGATTTTTCGGTGATAAATATCAATCCTGCCGGAATCGGAGACTACAGAATAAGCGAGTTTGTATTCAGCCCTTCGCTGACCTTCAACAGAAGCGATGCTTATTTTGTGGGAGATCCTACCCAAACTGAACGATATAAAAAATCCAGAATAGGTATAGAAAATATTGGTTTTGTGATAGCAGGCAGGCGCTCCGGTTCTACATGGACGGCATCCAATTTTGCAATCGGATTCAGCAGAATTGCCAACTTCAATGAAAATATATTGCTGAGGGGAGCTACCAAAGGATCTATGACCCGCATGTTTGCTGAAAGAGCCAATACATTGAGAGAAGATGACCTGGATGACTTTGTGGCATATCCTGCATTATTTACAGGAGCCATATTTGATAATAACAATGATCTCAACTATGAAACTGATTTTGATGAGTATCCTGAAACAAGAATTCCCAAAAGCCAGGAAATCATCAGGAGCGGCGGAATCAATGAGTTCACATTTGGCTGGGCCGGCGAATATCAGAAGAGACTGAATATCGGAGTCAGCGTTGGTGTGCCGTTCGGAAGCTTCGAAGAGGATAAATTTTATGATGAAACTGACCCTGCCAACAACATACCTGCATTTAACAGCCTGAATTATGTGGAAAGACTCACCACCTCCGGAGTTGGGGTAAACTTCAAACTGGGTATGACATACAAAATTGACAATATAATCAGATTGGGTGCAGCCATCCATTCTCCATCTTGGTTCAGATTTACTGACAATTATTCCACCTCAATGCGATACTCATTTGTGGATGCCCAGGGACGAAACCAGACTTTTAATTATGATTCGCCCGATGGCACATTCCGATACAGAATCAATGGCCCGTGGAGGGCTGTAGGTAGTTTGGGCACGATTTACAATGTCGGGGAAATCAAAGGATTTATCAATGCAGACGTAGAATATGTAGATTACACTTCCTCCTACTATAATGGTGCAGCATACACCAACGACCCGGGTGAAGTGGCATATACCAATGAAGTGAACAGAAATATTCAGTCAAAATTATCCAGTGGCGTAAATCTAAGACTTGGTACCGAAATGGCTTATCAGTCGTTGAGACTCAGAGCAGGGTACAGCTGGGAAAAATCTCCCTTTAATGCAGATGATTTTTTGAACAACAGCCTTTCATTGGGCTTAGGGATACGGGAAGATAAATTTTTCATTGATATGGCGGTAAGAATCACAGAAAGAAGCACCGGATATAATCCATATGTTGTATTGGATGATATGAATAACCCTCTTTCAGTTATAAACACTACAAGAACCAGAGGGGTGCTTACTCTGGGTTTCAAGTTTTGATCATGAGAAAATTTTTTGTTATAATTAGTTGGAATTCTGCAATTTATAAACTTACAGTAATTCATTATGAAAAAAAATACTTAGTATATTTTGGTGATATGGCATGAAGCTGTATATATTTGCGTCCGCTTTTGAAGTAAAGCAATTTCCTGTAATTATAAGTTTATCCCAATTGGCTTTAAATTTTTTGGATTAGAGCATAAAAAATTAATCTAAGCAAGAATTTTATAAGCAAATTAGCTCAGTTGGTTCAGTGCATCCCGCCACGGCGGGAGAGTCAATGGTTCGAGTGAGTTTATTTATAGGGAGATTAGCTCAGTTGGTTCAGAGCATCCCGCCACGGCGGGAGGGTCAATGGTTCGAGTGAGTTTATATATTGGGAGATTAGCTCAGTTGGTTCAGAGCATCCCGCCACGGCGGGAGGGTCACTGGTTCGAGTGAGTTTATTTATAGGGAGATTAGCTCAGTTGGTTCAGAGCATCCCGCCACGGCGGGAGGGTCACTGGTTCAAGTGAGTTTATATATTGGGAGATTAGCTCAGTTGGTTCAGAGCATCCCGCCACGGCGGGAGGGTATCCCGCCACGGCAGGAGGGTCACTAGTTCAAGTGAGTTTATATATTGGGAGATTAGCTCAGTTGGTTCAGAGCATCCCGCCACGGCGGGAGGGTCACTGGTTCAAGTGAGTTTATATATTGGGAGATTAGCTCAGTTGGTTCAGAGCATCCCGCCACGGCGGGAGGGTCACTGGTTCAAGTGAGTTTATATATTGGGAGATTAGCTCAGTTGGTTCAGAGCACCTGCCTTACAAGCAGGGGGTCACTGGTTCGAGTCCAGTATCTCCCACACTGAAAATCAAGCAGTTATAACACAAATTATAACTGCTTTTTTATTTCTGCTCCGCAAGTGCCCTTGCCTGACAAAAAAATTTCTAATTCAAGTCTTTTGTCTTTACTGCTACAGTTAAAACTCTATTCCTCCACTTCGCCATTTTTACTAACATTAGCTCAGTGGGTTCAGAGCATCCCACCATGGCGGGAGGGTCACTGGTTCGAGTCCAGTATCTCCCACACTGAAATTCAAGCAGTTATAACACAAATATTAACTGCTTTTTTATTTCTGCTCCGCAAGTGCCCTTGCCTGACAAAAAAATTTCTAATTCAAGTCTTTTGTCTTTACTGCTACAGTTAAAACTCTATTCCTCCACTTCGCCATTTTTACTAACATTAGCTCAGTGGGTTCAGAGCATCCCGCCATGGCGGGAGGGTCACTGGTTCGAGTCCAGTATCTCCCACACTGAAATTCAAGCAGTTATAACACAAATTATAACTGCTTTTTTATTTCTGCTCCGCAAGTGCCCTTGCCTGACAAAAAAATTTCTAATTCAAGTCTTTTGTCTTTACTGCTACAGTTAAAACTCTATTCCTCCACTTCGCCATTTTTACAAACATTAGCTCAGTGGGTTCAGAGCATCCCGCCATGGCGGGAGGGTCACTGGTTCGAGTCCAGTATCTCCCACACTGAAAATCAAGCAGTTATAACACAAATTATAACTGCTTTTTTATTTCTGCTCCGCAAGTGCCCTTGCCTGACAAAAAAATTTCTAATTCAAGTCTTTTGTCTTTACTGCCTAGTTAAAACTCTATTCCTCCACTTCGCCATTTTTACAAACATTAGCTCAGTGGGTTCAGAGCATCCCGCCATGGCGGGAGGGTCACTGGTTCGAGTCCAGTATCTCCCACACTGAAAATCAAGCAGTTATAACACAAATTATAGCTGCCTTTTTATTACTGCTCCGCAAGTGCCCTTGCCTGACAAAAAAATTTCTAATTCAAGTCTTTTGTCTTTACTGCTACAGTTAAAACTCTATTCCTCCACTTCGCCATTTTTACAAACATTAGCTCAGTGGGTTCAGAGCATCCCGCCATGGCGGGAGGGTCACTGGTTCGAGTCCAGTATCTCCCACACTGAAAATCAAGCAGTTATAACACAAATTATAGCTGCTTTTTTATTTCTGCTCCGCAAGTGCCCTTGCCTGACAAAAATTTTCTAATTCAAGTCTTTTGTCTTTACTGCTACAGTTAAAACTCTATTCCTTCACTTCGCCATTTTTACTAACATTAGCTCAATGGGTTCAGAGCATCCCGCCATGGCGGGAGGGTCACTGGTTCGAGTCCAGTATCTCCCACACTGAAATTCAAGCAGTTATAACACAAATTATAGCTGCTTTTTTTTTGGTTTAAACATTGGTTTGAACATTTTGAAAAAATATTCTTATCTTAAAATCTTGCACGCAGGAAAACCTCATTGGTGCATGGTCGTGACTCGTTGCTGTTTTAAAATAATTTTGATACCAACCTTGGTGTTTCCAATCTTTTGACCTTTCCTGTAAGCCCATTAGCTCACTCCTTCCAAGTCCGATATCTCTCCGAATATCTTTAACATCACTATATGGTTTAAGACTATCTCAAAATTTGTTCATCCGATATTTTATCCATTTATAGATCTCGCCAACCCACAAGACAGATGAGGCAATCATACCGAGTATTGTAAACTCCGAAAATGAAATAGGATCGAACTTAAACAGGACTTCAAAGAAAGGGATCTCAATGATGCATATCTGTATTATTAATGACACGATCAAAGCGATATTGATATATTTATTGGAGAACATTCCAATCCTGAAAACTGAAAGTTTGAGAGATCTCATATTAAACAGGTTGAAAAGCTGTGTGAATGCCATCATGATAAAGGCAGCCGACCTGGCTTTTTCAAGACTTATGGGTAAAAAGTACTTAAAGGCAGTCAACGTCAGTACCGTCATCAGAATAGCGTTGATAAAGAGAAACGGAATGATCTCTTTGTTTAAAATACCTTCTTTGGGGCTGACAGGCTTTTGTTGAAGGACATCTCCATGACCCCTTTCGGTAGCCAGAGAAATATCCCCTACCCCATCAGTCACCAAATTGAGCCACAGCAACTGAGTGGCAGTAAGCGGTATGGGCAATCCTGTGAGAATAGAGGTAATCAATGTTATAATTTCTGCAAAATTGGTGGTAATAAGAAAAAAGCTGGTTTGTCTGGCATTGGTAAACACAATCCGGCCCTCTTCAATCGCATGAACTATGGTGGAAAAATTGTCATCAGCAAGTACCACCTGTGCTGCATCTCTGGCTACATCGGTACCTGCTATCCCCATGGCAACACCCACGTCCGCTTTTTTCAATGCCGGCGCATCATTAACACCATCACCCGTCATAGCAATAAGATCCCCCTTCTTTTGCAAAACATCTGCTATTTTGAGTTTCATGTTTGGTGTCAATCTGGCAAAAATATTCACCTGACTTACTGCATTTTCAAATTCCTTTTCATCCAGGTTTTCGAGTTGTTGTTCAGTAAGTGCCAAAGGGGAATAGTCTTCAGACTCAGGAATAATACCGGTTGCCCTACCTATTGCAACCGCTGTATTGATGTGATCTCCCGTAGCCATGATGACCCTTATACCCGCCTGCTTACATTGCAGCACTGATTTTCTTACATCATGTCGCGGAGGGTCTATCATACCTGCCAGACCCGCAAAGCAAAAATCATGCAGCATTTCAGGAAATATCTTTTCAGTATCAGCCGGTACTTCCTTATATGCCAGCCCTATCACTCTCATTGCAAGTGAGGACCACTCATTGATCTGATTTTTGATTTTATCTTTTGAATTAGAGACAAATTCTGCTTTCTCTCCTGATTTATCCAGTGTTTTCGTGCAGTTACTTAGAATTTTTTCCGGTGCACCGATTATTAGCAGCATTTTACGGTCGGCCTGATCCACAAGTGTAGCTCTCATTTTAAGTTCAGAATTGAACGGAAGATCATCCAGTTTTTTGATTCCTGTACCAATACCCGGTTTTAATCCTGCCTTTCTGGCCAATACCAACAGGGCTCCCTCTGTGGGATCGCCTACCAGGTGGTAGCTGTCATCCTCAGTATGATGTCTTATCTCGCTGTTATTACTCCATCCACCTATCGTGAGCAACATTCGTGCATTAGGAGCATCCATAATGTCACTTATAATGCCGTTTTTCTTGAAGTTTCCGGCAGGAGACCATCCATCACCGGTGACATCCCAGATCTCTCCATCCGCTGTGGCCAATTTGGTTACAGTAAGGGTATTTTGAGTAAGTGTACCTGTCTTATCCGTGATTATGGTCGTGACAGCACCGAGTGTTTCAGTAGCGGTAAATTCTCTGATGATAGCGTTGCGTTTGGCCATATGATTGGCACCAATGGCAAGCACAATAGCCAATACAGCCGGAAGTCCTTCCGGAATTGCTGAGACCAGTGCCGCAATAGAGACCAGCATCAATTCCTCCGCAGGTGCCTCCTTGTCTATGTATCCTATGATAAAAAGTACCGTTGCACTGATGATGGCAATGATGCCCATCTGTCGGGCTAAAGTATCTATCTTCTTTTGAAAATTGGTTTTCTCTTTTTTAATACTTTTTATGGAACCGGCAATCTCTCCCAAAGCAGTTTGCATGCCTGTGGTTGTTACCACTGCTTCTGCATAGCCACCTGCAGCGAATGTCCCTTTATAAATCATGTTTCGTCGGTCAGCCAGGCCGGATTTTTCATCTGCCAGTTCTGTGTTTTTTGTCACAGGGACTGATTCTCCTGTAAGCGGGGATTCAATCATCCTCAGATTTCGGATATGAATGAGCCTGGCATCGGCAGGCACCAAATCGCCCTCTTCGATGATGATAATATCTCCCGGCACAAGCATACGACTATCCACAGTAGTTTTAGTACTGTTTCTGAATACTTTGGCTACCGGTATCACCATAGTTTTGAGGGATTCTATGGCTTTATCTGCACGAAACTCCTGTATAAATCCTATCAGTGTATTGATCATAATCACAGCCAGAATCACATACATATCAATATAGTGACCGGTAATCCACGATATAAAAGCTGCAATGAACAGGATGAAGACCAGCATACTTTGCAGTTGCTTTACCAACAGAAATATCCAGTGTCTCCTGCCACTATCCGGTATTTCATTTTTACCGTACTTTACTAACCTCTCCTGTGCCTCTGAAGATGTTAGTCCTGTCCTGTCTGTATTCAACACATCCAATACCTGCTGCTCATCCAGGCTATGCCACAATACATTTTGCATGATTTGTTTTTTAATTGATTGGAAAAATAAGATTTTTTCCACGTGTCAAAAGTGATTTGCATCAATGTTGAGCACAAATTCCTTGAGCTGGAATAAAATATTAATGGAATCTTAGCCCCAATCCTGAGCTGCAGGATTTTAAAACCTAAAATAGAGAGATAAGGTCAAATTCTGACATAAAACAGGAGCACATACCACCTCTGGAAGAATGATTGCCGGTATTACTTTAAAAACTTACATTTGCCAGGTGGCCGTTTAGACCAAAAGTCTAAAAACTTCATCCATGTATCTTATCTGCTCAGGAACATGGATCTGTTTCTGTCCAATTCTCTGAAATAAGGGTCATACAGGTCTTTAATGTAATATATCATTTCACCGGTAGATTTCATTTCAGGACCCAGATTTTTGTCCACATTAGGGAATTTATTGAAAGAAAATACCGGTACTTTGATGGCATAACCCTCCAGTTTTTGCTCGATCTTAAAATCCCTCAGCTTTTTATTACCCAGCATCACATGTGTAGCTATCTTGAGATAAGGTACTTTGTATGCTTTTGCTATAAAAGGAGTAGTACGGGAAGCTCTGGGGTTTGCCTCTATGACATAAACCTTTTCATCTTTAATGGCAAACTGTATATTGATCAATCCCTTTATATTTAAGGCCTCCGCCAACCTTCGGCCGTAAAATTTCATTTGCTCTATCACATTTTCACTGAGGCTATAGGTAGGTAGTACTGCAGAGCTGTCCCCGGAATGAATGCCTGCGGGCTCAATGTGCTCCATAATACCCATGATGTGAAAATCCTCACCGTCATATATAGCATCTATTTCAGCCTCTTTGGCTCTCTCCAGAAACTGATCTATGAGTACTTTATTGTCCGGCATATGTTTGAATATGCTGAGTACATGTTTCTCAAGCTCCTGATCATTGATGACAATTCTCATTCTCTGTCCGCCCAAAACATAGGATGGACGCACAAGTACCGGATATCCTACCTTTCTTGCTACATCCAGCGCTTCATCCACGTCAAAAGCCACCCCATACTTAGGATAAGGTATTCCAAGATCTCTGAGCAAATCTGAAAACCGCCCTCTGTCTTCTGCAAGGTCCATACTGTTAAAATCCGTACCTATGATAGGAATACCTTTTTGATGGAGTTTCTCTGCCAACTTCAGTGCCGTCTGTCCACCTAACTGCACCACTACTCCTTCGGGTTTTTCGCGTTCAATGATTTCCTCCAGGTGTTCCCAGAATATGGGCTCAAAGTATAATTTATCCGCAATATCAAAATCAGTAGATACAGTCTCCGGGTTACAATTGATCATAATCGCCTCATAACCTGCTTCCTTGATCGCCAGAATACCATGCACACAGCAATAATCAAATTCTATTCCCTGACCTATTCTGTTGGGGCCAGAACCAAGAACAATGATTTTTTTACGATTTGAGGGAATACTTTCATTTTCAGAATCAAATGTAGAATAAAAGTAAGGAGTTTTGGCTTCAAACTCACCGGCACAGGTATCCACCATTTTATATACCCTTCTGATACCCAGTTTTTTTCTTTGGCGGGTAACCTCCTCTTCTTTTATTCTGAGTACCCAGGCTATCTGAGCATCGGAATAACCCAGTTTTTTCAATTCAAGGAAAAAATCTGCCGGTATGTCTTCTGCCACATTGTAACGCAGCAGCCTTTCTTCTACTTTGACAAGTTTCTTGATTTGCTTGATAAACCAGGGGTCAATATGGGTAAGCTTGTGCACTGTTTTTTCGGGTACCCCAAGTCTGAGTGCATCTTTGACTCTGTAAATCCGGTCATCGCTTGCTTTCTCCAGTCTGTGCAATATATCTTCCGTTTGAATCCATTCCTTAAGGTCTGCTCCCAGTCCACTTCGGTTGTTTTCCTGACTCTGACAGGCTTTCTGAAGCGCTTCAGTGAAATTTCTTCCTATTGCCATCACTTCGCCTACAGATTTCATCTGAAGCCCGAGAGTAGGATCAGCACCATAAAACTTTTCAAAATTCCATCTTGGCATCTTTACAATTACATAGTCAAGTACCGGCTCAAAAAATGCGGATGTGGTCTTGGTAATCTGATTTTTCAGCTCATTGAGATTGTACCCGATGGCCAGTTTGGCCGCAATTTTAGCAATCGGATATCCTGTGGCTTTACTTGCCAATGCCGAAGACCTCGACACTCTTGGATTGATTTCTACAGTGATTATTTCTTCTGTCACCGGATGTATGGCAAACTGTACATTGCACCCTCCGGCAAAATTGCCCAAAGATCGCATCATCGTCATTGCCTGATCCCTCATCCTCTGGAACGCTGTATCTGAAAGGGTCATGGCTGGTGCGACTGTAATAGAATCTCCGGTATGTATTCCCATAGGATCCAGATTCTCCACCGTACAGATGATCACCACATTGTCATTGTTATCTCGCAGCAATTCGAGCTCAAATTCTTTCCAGCCTAATACCGCCTGCTCCACCAGTACTTCATGGGTAGGAGATGCCTCCAGTCCTCTCCGCAATGCTTCGTCAAATTCTTCTTCACGCATTACAAATCCTCCACCCGTACCACCTAAAGTGTAGGAAGGTCTGATGACGAGCGGAAAACCGATCTCCTGAGCAGCCTCTTTCCCTTCGAGAAATGAATTGGCTATCTGAGACTTGGCTACCTGCATGCCCAGGCTTACCACATGCTGTTTGAAGGCTTCTCTGTTTTCTGTGAGCTCTATGGCATCCACATCGACTCCGATCATTCTCACGCCATATTTCTTCCACACACCCATTTTATCCGCCTCAATGGCAAGATTGAGTGCTGTCTGACCCCCCATGGTAGCCAACACTGCATCTATCTTCTGCTCCTCCAGGATTTTAACAATACTTTCCACTGTAAGGGGCCACAAATAAATATGGTCTGCAGTCACTTCATCGGTCATAATGGTAGCCGGATTGGAGTTAATTAGAGACACCGTAATACCTTCTTCTCTGAGCGAACGTGCGGCCTGGGATCCGGAGTAGTCAAATTCACATGCTTGTCCTATGATGATGGGGCCACTACCGATGATCAGTACTGACTTAATGGAGTTGTCTTTAGGCATTTTAATGCAGTATTGATAAATCGGGGCTCAAAGGTATAAGAATAAAATAATATATTGTAAGTTTGTAATCATTAAAATTTGATGAGATATTTTACAAATTAATCAATTTTCACCTAACAAAGTGTTAATTTTGCAAACCCTCAAAAAATCAGCATATGCATAAGATATTGCTCATCATCACCTGCCAAATATTATTGATGCAGGCTTGTAAAAACACTACCCAAATGAATGATTTAAACATGGACAATCCATTTTTGCAG
Organism: Saprospiraceae bacterium; assembly: GCA_016716335.1. GTDB lineage: Bacteria > Bacteroidota > Bacteroidia > Chitinophagales > Saprospiraceae > OLB9. Next base: position 68,568 of record JADJWN010000010.1, read on the forward strand.
GAATATAATACACCTTATGATGTCCCTCCGTTTGACAGAATAAAGATTGAGCATTACAAGCCTGCAATTCTGAAAGCTATCGAACAGCACAATGAAGAAATCGAGAAAATCGTCAACAACACTTTAGAACCGACCTTTGATAATGTGTTGGCAGCACTTGATAACAGCGGTGAGCTGCTTACAAAAGTGACCGGTGTACTTTACAATCTGTCTAATGCCGATACCAATGATGCTCTGGAAGCCGTAAATGAGGAAATGGCTCCTGTACTATCAGCTCATTATGACAAAATCTATCAAAACACAACACTTTTCAATAAAATAAAGACGCTTTGGGATAAAAGAAATGAACTGAATCTTAATCCTGAACAAAGCATGCTTCTGGAAAAAAATTACAAGAAATTTACCAGAAACGGAGCTTTGCTTTCAGAATCCGAAAAAGAACAACTCAGTAAGATTAATCAGGAACTTTCAGTATTGACCTTAAAATTCGGACAAAATACACTTGCAGATGTAAATGAGTACAAACTCGTCATTGAACGAAAAGAAGATCTGGCCGGTTTGCCTGAAGAATTGATCTACGAGGCATCTGAAAAAGCTAAAAAAGCAGGAATGGATGGAAAATGGATTTTTACCCTGCATAATCCAAGCGTGCTGCCTTTCCTCCAATATGCCGAAAACAGAGCCATGAGAGAAAAAATCTGGAATGCTTTCAGCAATAAAGGCAATAACAGCAATGCAAACAACAACAATGAAATTATCGGAAAAATATTGAGTCTCCGAATTCAAAGAGCAAAACTGCTCGGATATCCTTCACATGCGCATTATGTGCTCGAGGAGCAGATGGCAGAAAAACCGGAAAATGTGAGAAGGTTGCTCAATGATTTGTGGGCTCCAGCTTTGAAAGTGGCACAAAAAGAAGCTAAGGAGCTCCAGCAAATGATGTCCGGAGAAGTCAAGAATGAAATCCTTCAACCCTACGACTGGAGGTATTATGCCGAAAAACTGAGGAAGCAAAAATTTGATCTGGACGAACAGGAACTTAAACCTTATTTCAGTCTGGAAAGCACCCGTGATGGAATTTTTGAAGTCTGTAAAAGATTGTTTGGTCTGACTTTCAAGGAGAATAAATCCATCCCGGTATATCATCCCGAAGTGACAGCCTGGGAAGTCAGTAATGAAGCGGGTGAACTTTCCGGCATTTTATACATGGATTTTCATCCCCGTGAAAGTAAAAGAGGAGGCGCATGGATGACGAGCTTCAGGGAACAGAAGTATGAAAACGGCAAAAGGGTAATACCCGTTATTTCCATAGTCTGCAATTTTTCCAAACCTACAGCCGACGCCCCTGCACTTTTGACTTATGATGAAGTCAATACTTTCTTCCACGAATTCGGACATGCATTACACGGTTTGCTGTCGGATGTGCAATATGTGTCACTGTCCGGCACCAATGTTCCTACGGATTTTGTAGAATTACCCTCTCAGATCATGGAAAACTGGGCTGCAGAACCGGAAGTACTCAAAATTTTTGCCAGACATTATAAAACAGGGGAAGTCATTCCGGATGCACTTATTGAAAAGATGAAGAAAAGCGGTACTTATGGTCAGGGCTTTGCCACTGCAGAATATCTTGCAGCTTCTATACTCGATATGGACTTCCATACACTGACCGAGATTCCTGAAACCCCTATAGCTGCTTTTGAAGCAAGCAGTATGAATAAAATAAATCTGCCTTCTTCTATCATTCCCAGATACCGCAGCACTTATTTCAACCATATTTTCTCAGGTGGATATTCCAGCGGATATTACAGCTATATATGGTCGGAAGTACTGGATAGCGATGCCTTTGAAGCCTTCAGGGAAAAAGGATTGTTTGATAAAACTACGGCTGCTTCATTCCGCAAAAATGTGCTTGAAAAAGGTGGCACGGGAGAGCCCATGCAGCTGTACAAAAATTTCAGAGGTAAGGAGCCTGAAATAAAACCTCTGCTGAAAAAGAGAGGATTGGAGACGGTGAAGGGGTAGGAGCTTTATCAAATAACATTTTTAACACCACAAAATCGTTATTCAAACTCCATTAATTCAGTTTTCTATGCAAAGGTCTTAAATTAAAAAACAATAGACCTCTTGCAACTCAGTCTCTTGATTCGCTTTAGAGTAATCATTAGTTTGCCTATTTTTAAAAGCTTGAGTTTTATGCTTTAACCGGCCTGCTCTTACCTCAACCTGTCCATACTGCGCACCAAACCTTCATCTTTCTTGACAAAACGAATGGCCAGCGCACTGAAAAGTATGGTTATGAAAGGGAGGAAAAGCCCAAACTGATCCTGTATGTTGGAATCAGGCACATTGAGTGTGCCCTCATTATAGATGAGTAAAAATGCAACCAGAAGCAGAAGTATGGAAGCAACAATCACGAGATATCCCAGTCTCATCTGGAGCTCCCTGTTTTGATACATGAATATGGCTGCCACAGCTATAACCGCCGATATTATGGTCAGTACAATCAATATCACATGATCCTGTACATTGTACACCTGATCACTCAATAACTGCGGTACCGGTTTGTCACTGATGGCAAAAGGTACTTTAAGCAGTGCAGCAGCAGCCAGACCTGCCAAAAGAAAAAAAATGCTCTGAATCCTTTGTATCATAAAGCTGTAAAGATGTTTTTAACTAAGTGTAGTAATAAAATTAACTTTGTACCCATAAACGCTGGCAAGATAATGAATTTTAGTTTTTGGGAAAAACAATCCTTGACTTCACCCGCAGATGTGACTATTCTGGGTTCGGGTATAGTAGGTATCAGTACCGCTATATCTGTCAAGTCCGCAAGACCTGACCTAAGGGTCAAGGTCATTGACAAGGCCTGTGTATCTTTCGGAGCAAGTACCAAGAATGCGGGATTTGCCTGCTTTGGCTCAGTATCCGAACTGCTGGATGATATCAAAGCCATGGGCGAGGAGGACTGTGCAAAAATAGTGGAAATGCGCTGGAAAGGGCTGCAGTTGTTGCGGAGCAGAATACCCGATGAGGTGATGGAGTATCAGTCCTGCGGCGGTCTTGAGGTATTCAACAGTGATACCCCGGCATTTGCTTATTCCTGCTTCGAACACATTGATTATTGCAATAAATTTATAGAGCGAACTCTTGGTTTAAAAAATTGCTACTCAAAGATTGCCAACACAGATTTCCGCTATTTTCATCCGGAAATGATTTTCAATCAGTATGAAGGTTCGCTCAATCCTGTCCGAATGATACAAGCACTCACAGAGCTTGCCAGAAAAATCGGGGTAGAGTTTGTACATGGGCTGGATGTAAGCTTTATTCAATCAGCAGATAAAAAACTGATCTGCAGGGGAGACGTAGAAATACCCTATAAAGTACTTTGCGTATGTACCAATGGATTTACCAGACAATTGTTTGAAGAGATAGAGGTAGTTCCGGCAAGAAATCAGGTACTTATCACCCGACCGATTCCAGATCTGAAGCTTAATGGATGTTTTCATTATGACAGGGGTTATTTCTATTTCCGAAACTACGAAGGACGTATTTTGCTGGGAGGAGCCAGAAATGTCGATTTTCAGAATGAATTTACAATGGAACCGGGTACCACACCTGTCATCCAGTCTGCCCTGGAACACTTTTTAGACAAAATTTACCCCGGAGCTTCCTCCATGATTGAGCACAGGTGGAGCGGTACTCTGGGAGTGGGTTTTTCGAAAAATCCTATCTGCAGATGGCAGGATGAGTACATACTGGTAGGGGTAAGATTGGGTGGTATGGGGGTGGCCATAGGATCCTGGCTGGGAGAAAAACTTTCCGGATATATTCTGGAGAGAATATAACAATGCACCGATGTAATCGTTAGAATACTACATAAAATTGTCGTCAGTTGAAGGGTTTCAGGTCGTTTTTTCATTTTATAATCATTTTTTTAGCTGCAGTATGCAGCCGGGCCCAATTTGTCAATCCCCTGAATGTACCCAGGGAAAACAAGGAAAAAATATCTCTTCACAGCGAGGACAATCAGATTGTGGATGCAACTACAGAACCGGCCACCCAATATCTCAATGGCAATGTACGAATATATCACAACGGCACATTCATGTTTTGTGATACTGCAATCCTGAGAGGAAATGTACTGAAAATGTATCACAATGTAGTAATGGTACAGAATGATACTATCCGGCTTTTTGCAGATTCCATTTTTTACAACGGGGATGACGGATTGTCCATACTTTACGGCAACATCATCCTTGAAAACGGCAGCAGAAAATTATATACCACCAGACTGGATTATGACGTGAGAAACAAAGTTGCCATTTACAATCAGAATGCAAGGCTGGAGGATGGAAAGTCTGTGCTGCTGAGCAGAAGAGGTAAATACCTGATCAACGAAAAAAGAGCCATTTTTGCGGGCAACGTGTCTGTCACAGGTGAGAATTTCTATCTGTTGTCTGATTCCATTGCCTATCTGACAGACTCACAAATCACAGAATATTATGCCCCTGTAAGAATCAGGAGAGATACGGCCGACATATACAGTCAGGGTGGGTGGTTTGATATGGATGATAAAAAAGGAGACTTCATCGGTAATGCACAATATGTATCCGGCAGTGCTGTTGCAAATGCTGATACTATAAGCTATGACGGTGAAAATGACATTGTACTGCTCAAAAGCGGCGAAAACTGCAGTCGGTATATATCTGATAAAGACACCGCCTATGCTTTTGTGATCTATTATGACCGTAAAAGTGAAGAATTCAGATTGACGGGAGACGGATTTTACAAAAATGAAAAAAATGAAGTCAAGGGAGAAGAGGTTATATTCAACAAACAAAGCGAAAGTTTCAGTGTCAAAGGTCGCAGCTATGTGAGTGATCCGCCCACCATTATAGAGGCGGCTTCCATATGGTATGACAAATCCCTGAAAGAAGGAAAAGCCGATGGACAGGTCGTATGGCAGGACACATCCGCCAAGACCACCATCTATGCCGACCATGTGGTATATCGGGGTGAAGAAAAATACATGAAGGCATCCAACGATACAGGCAGGCCGATGTTTACTACATTGATTGATCAGGATACCTTGTATCTCCGGGCGGATACACTGAAGAGTTTCAGGATAATCAGACAGCGTTTTGGCAACCAGAATAATGATCAAAACAGGCTTCGTGTAGATAAAAGCAGGGACAATGACAAAAGCCTCCGGGATGCAAAGGAAAATACAGATCTTAAGTCCGTAGAGGAAAATATTTCTATGATTGCGGATAGCAGTGGGATTGTTATTCCCGATTCATTATCTATTCCTGTTGTGGAAGATTCAACCGCTGTCCTCATGGATACCATAGAATATTTTGTGGGTGACAACAATGTGAGGATGTACAAAAAAGATATGCAAAGCCTGTGTGACTCCCTCACATACTCCATGAGGGATTCTGTATTTACCCTCAGAGGAGATCCTTTCCTGTGGTCAGACAGTACGCAGATATCCGGTGATACCATTCAGATTTTTCTTAGAGACAAAAAAGTGGACAAGCTCAGGGCAGAGGCCAATGCCCTTATTGTTACCACCGAAGATCTTATTTTCTTCAATCAGATCAAAGGAAGACATCTACAGTCATATTTTGCTGATGGAAAAGCAGAAAGGATGGATATCGAGGGCAATGCCGAAGCGATATATTACATACTCGACAAAGACAAAGCATACATAGGAGTCAATAAAACTGAATGCAGTAAAATGAAGTTTTATTTCAAGGACGACAAAATATCAGAAATCCGGTTTTATGATGAGCCGGCATCCAAAGTGATACCAATGCAAAAAGCCGATCATGAAAGCCTTAAGGTCAAAGGTTTTATATGGAATGGCGATAAAAGACCTCAGTCTTTGATTGATTTGTAAAATTTTGGAATACAGGATAATATGAAGATATTTCAGTACCTTTTAATTATCAGCATTACAATTTCAAATCTTTCCACCGCTTTATGCACCAATACAGAGTTTGATAAAGCTGTGCAGCTTTACGACAGCGGAGCCTATGATGAAGCCCTGAAGGTATTTGCTGCTTTGTCTGATAGTGGGATGGAGTCAGCAAGCCTCTACCAAAACATGGCTGCATGCCATTACAGATTGAATGAATACCCCGAAGCAATCCTATACTACGAAAAAGCCCTTAAACTTGATCCGGTCAATAAGAGCATAGAAAAAGATCTGGAAATTACCCGCAAAAAAATTGCGGGCTTGAAAACCAGCGTGCCTCCTTTTATACTGTGGACTTACTGGTTATATTTTTGCAGTCTGAGCACAGAAACCGGCTGGATAGTAATAAGTATTGCTCTCGGATTTTTGACAGTGATCTACATTTATCTGTGGCTCGGCAATAAGTTGACTTTTTCCCTTTTGTCCCACAAAATCCTGATACCGGCAGGTATTTCTGCTTTTCTGGTGTGTACACTTGCATCCTTCACTTTATCATCTGTCAGAAAAGATGATACACGATTTGTAGCTATGCAGGAAAATATGGTGCTGCATCAGGGACCTGACATCCAGAGTCCGGAAATCGATCATATCTCCAAAGGAGAAAGGATTAAAAAACTGGATGAAATCGGCAGATGGATGGAGGTAGTGCTACCGGACGGTACTTCGGGATGGGTACAAAGCGATAATCTGATAAAAATCTGAGTTTATACCACCTCTTAAGATATCAAAATACTTCTCTGCAGAAACTCAGATTATTTCACATCCTGCCTTGCAAACACTCTCCTGAGGAGTTCGGTAGTCCTTTGAGATATATCTGTCCTTATACCCAATTCCTTTTTCTCTATCAAATCAAACATACCAACCAGTGCCCTGGAAGTTACATGGTCAGCAAGATCCGGATTGATCCTTTCTACAAAAGGTAACGAATTGTAGGTTTTTACGGCATCTGCCCAGTATTCCAATGCACCGAAAATATTCAAAGAATTGATAATCACAGGCTTGAATTCTCCATACAATGCATTGTAGGTCTTTCTGTGCAGATACTGCGTGGCTGCGTTTTTGTCACCCATTAAAATATTCATTACATCATCAAAGGTCATATCCTTAATAGCCGTAAGAAATATAGGACCCGCCTTGGATGCCGCATCCTCAGCGCCGCGGTTGATCCGTCTTACCACTTCTTCCTCCAGATTGCTGAATCCGGGTACAAATTTGAGTTTGTCAATGACCTTCCTTGCCTCATCGGGCAATAATATTTTGTATGCTGACCTGTAAAATCCATCTGTGGCAGATAATGTTTTAACACTTTGATCAACTCCCTGGTCCAAAGCCTGCTTGAGCCCTGCCGCTATATCTGCATTGCTCAATCCGACTCCCGTACCACCCAGTACTTTTTCAATGTCTTTGGGATCACAGGCAGTCAACAAAAAAATGGTCAAAACAAACGGCAAGTACTTCATAAATTTCAATTTAGTGATTCAGACGGTTTTATTAACGAAGAGTCACATATATAAGTTTCAGAAAGAATAAGACTTTATTCCTTTTTTCACGATTTGCAGCCTTAAAAACCGCTAAGATTGAATAACGCAGATAATGCTTACCTGAGTGCTTTGATTGTTAAATATTTCTTAATTTCATAGTTTTTGTTTAAGTTTTAGTTGCGTACAATTAAACAAAATGCTATCTTTGTTTCATCAAAAAACAATTGAGCCATGTCAATCATTGAATTCAACACCCAGCTTGATTACCTGACAGAATCCCTGAATGCTTTTGCATACAGCCTTACTAAAAATGTCGAGGATGCCAAAGACTTATATCAGGAAACTGCTTACAGAGCCATTCACAACAGAGATAAATTCAAACCGGAGACCAACTTCAAGGCATGGACCTTTACTATAATGAAAAATATTTTTATCAACAATTACAGAAAGAAGGTTAAAGCCAATACTATTTTGGATTCAACCGACAATTCATACTTCATAGACAGTGGAGGAGCAGTAGGTAATAACGGAGACAGAAATATGCTTATGGATGAGTTGAATAAAATGATAGATGAGCTCGAAGACAGCATCAGAATACCTTTTGTCATGCATCATCAAGGATACAAATACAACGAAATAGCTGAAAAATTCAATTTGCCCTTAGGCACTGTAAAAAGCAGGATATTCTTCGCAAGAAGAGAACTGAAGGAAAAAATCAAAAGGCATTACGGAGACTTCAGTCTGGTAAGAGCTATCTCAGCATAATAGTATAATTCAGGTGATTGTAAGGGATGTGTGTGGGCACATCCCTTTTCTGTATAAGAAAATCAAAAATCTTTGTTAAAATTCATTTAACGGGATTTTATAAAACGGACATTATCAACAAGTTGTAAAAACTGCTTCATTAAATTACTTCTAATGTAAAGCAGATTACAGTTTTTTGCCTTGAAAATCCGGTGGGAAATCCATAACTTTGTTGAAACAAATAAGGAAATGTCCACTGCAGAATTCAATATAAAATTCAACTTCCTGACAGATTCCCTCAATGCTTTTGCATACAATCTCACAAAAAATCAGGAAGATGCAAGAGATCTGTATCAGGAGACAGCATACAGAGCTATTACCAATCGTGATAAATTCAAGCCAGACACTAATTTCAAGGCCTGGACCTTTACCATAATGAAGAATATCTTCATCAACAATTATCGTAAAAAGGCGAAGGCAAACACCATAATTGACTCCACTGACAACCTGTTTTTTATCAATTCAGGCAGTACCCTGATAGACAATGACGGTGAGAGAAATATATTGCTCGAAGAGCTGAACGCCATGATCAGTGAGCTGGACGACAGCATCCGAATTCCTTTTGAGATGCATCATCAGGGTTTCAAATATCAGGAGATCGCTGACGAACTGGCTTTGCCTCTCGGCACCATTAAGAGCAGAATATTCTTTGCCAGAAAGGCCTTGAAAGAAAAGATCAAGGAGAGTTATGGAGACTACTCCTTAGTCAGATCATTGTCAGCCTGATTCATCCGAAAATATATGTATGACCGCAGCTCAATTCGGTCGCACATTGGTACACTGGTATGAGTCCAATCCCAGAGCACTGGCATGGAAAGGCATCAGGGACCCTTATCTGATATGGATTTCTGAAATCATTCTTCAGCAGACGAGAGTAGAACAGGGTACTCCGTATTATGAAAAATTTACATCAAAATTTCCCACAATATCTGACCTTGCCAAAGCTTCTGAGGCAGAAGTTTTAAAAATATGGGAAGGCTTGGGTTATTATTCGAGGGCCAGAAATCTGCACGCTACGGCAAGATACATTGTGGAGCACTGCAATGGCATTTTACCGGGATCTTATGACCAATTATTGAAGCTGAAAGGAATCGGCCCTTATACCGCCGCTGCAATATCCAGTTTTGCCTTTGACCAACCCCATCCTGCCATAGATGGTAACGTATCCCGGTTTATAGCAAGACTTGCCGGCGTCACAGATCCTCTGGAAAGCAGTACCTTCAGGAAAAAGATTTCTGACTTTCTCAATCTGGCAATTCAGTACGAAAAACCTTCGGATTTCAATCAAGCCCTGATCAATTTCGGTGCAATGGTCTGCAAACCCGGAAAACCCCTCTGCGAATCATGCCCTTTTCAGGAAAATTGTCAGGCATTCCAAAGCTCGATGCAGATCAGCATCCCCTTAAAATCAAAGCGTATAGCACGGAAAATGCGGTTTTTTCATTTCTTCCATTTTGAAGTCAAGGGTCATTTATTCATTGAAAAACGTACAGATAAAGATATCTGGCACAACTTATATACCTTGCCCTGGGTGGAAACGAATACTGACTCCCCTTTCTCCTCATTTCCCGAAATGTTATTTGACAAAAAATATGCGGAACTTGTAAAACCATCAACGCATTCAATAGCTCCAACTGTCACTTTAAAGCAGATTCTGACTCATCAGCTTGTAACGGGACACTTTTACAAAATAGCATGTCATGAGGTACAAAACCAAATAAATCAGCCCTTTCATTTGGTAGATAGTAAAAATCTATCAAACTTTGCATTTCCAAAAATCATCCGGACATATTTTGCAGAATCAGGCATAATACCTGATTGATAAATTCCGCAAAAGATTTCAATTAAAAGCTAAATTCAAAAATCATCACATGATTAATAAAGTTACCTTAATCGGACACCTTGGAAGGGATCCTGAAACCCGTACCCTGGAAAGTGGAGCCAAGGTAAGTACCTTTACACTGGCCACAAGCGAAAGCTACAAGGATAAAAATGATCAATGGCAATCTTTGACAGAATGGCACAATATCGTAGCCTGGAGATATCAGGCTGAAAAAGCAGAAAGAGAGCTCAAAAAAGGGTCACTTGCCTATGTGGAAGGTAAAATCACCCATAGAAAATACAATGACAAGGATGGGGTCGAAAGATCCATTACTGAAATTGTGGCAGCACAAATCATAAGTCTGGATCGTAAAGATCCTCAATCCAGAAATATGGAAAACAACCCTCTGGCCCCGGGCCAACAAGCCATGCCACCACTGGGAAATCCTGTGATACATGAAGAATTGAAGCACGGAAACCCATCAGCAGGAAGTTCAATTACTGAGGGTGAAGATGACCTTCCCTTTTGATTCAGGGAAGTATTATTGAACTAAATCATTGAATTTGGAAACTGACCCGCCGAACCTTGCTGAATTTTTCGCTTCCTGCTTTTTTCTGACCGGAGGCACTACAGATGTGAGCTATTTGTTTATTCTTCTGTTTTGCTTATTGTCAGCTCAGGCCTGATTTCGGCTTCTGAAGTGGCCTATTTCTCTCTGGGAGTAAATGATATAAAAGAGTTGGAAGACCGGAATACGGAAAGCAGCAAGCGTGCCCTCGAGCTCAAAGACAAACCCAGATATCTGCTCGCCACCATCCTGATCAGTAATAATTTTGTAAATATTGCTATCGTAGTAGTATCAGAATTTATCATACGGAATCTGCTCGGGGCAAATACACTCTCCAATATCGGGATGTGGCTTTATACCAATGTATTTTTCGGAATGTTTTCACCTGCAGATCTGGCTTACGGATTCAACTTTTTCATCACTGTGATTTGCGTTACATTTATGCTCGTACTCTTTGGTGAGGCACTTCCCAAGATTTATGCCACAGTCAGTAAGTTCAGAATTGTGCTGTTTATGTCCGGGCCACTGACCTTTCTGCGATACATCTTTTCTCCGCTGAGCACCGTATTGGTCAATTCCTCCGGCTTTATAGAAAAGAAACTTACCGAACGCACAGGCAATAATACGACCAAAGAAGATATTGACGCAGCCATAGACCTTACCGTGGTCAATAAAAATGAAGATTCCACCAAGGAAGCCGGCATCCTTAAAGGTATTGTCAATTTTGGAGACATATCTACCAGACAGATCATGCGCCCGAGGACAGACATAGTGGCGGTAGAGATAAGCGAAAGTTTCAAGGAACTGATGAAGGTCGTCAAAGATTCAGGATACAGCCGTCTGCCTGTGTATAAAGAGGATCTGGACAACATTACCGGAATTCTCTATGTAAAAGACCTGATCGCCTACATTGACGAGGCTGATTTTAACTGGACATCCTTAGTGAGAAATAATGTGCTGTTTGTGCCGGAGTCCAAAAAAATTGATGAACTGTTGAGAGAATTCCAGACCAAACATGTACATATGGCCATCGTAGTGGACGAATATGGTGGTACTTCAGGTATAGCTACCCTTGAGGATATCATGGAAGAAGTGGTGGGAGACATCAAGGATGAGTTTGACGATGACGAGGATATAGATTATATCAGGATATCAGAAAACAACTACCTGTTTGACGGCAAGACACTGCTGAAGGATGTATGCAGAATTATAGGGGAACATACCACCTTTTTTGATGACGAAAAAGGAGAGGCAGATACGCTGGCCGGGCTGATACTCGAACATACCGGATACATCCCCAAACCTGACAAAGAGCTGACCATAGGGCATATCACGCTGAAAGTCATCAGTGTGACTAAAAAACGTATCGAAAAAGTAAGTGTCACAATACACACCAAGCAAAAAGATGCGGCTGCCAGTCAAAATGTAAAATAAGCCGGAATGAAGCATCGATTCTTTTTTTATATCCTCATATTGGCCCTGAGTATTGCAGTACTCAACTCTGCCTGCAACAATAATGAGAAACTGATGTCACCCAAACCCAGGATGTACCCAAGGATATATTATCCTCAGGGAGACAGTCTCAAATTATACTCTTCTGATTACTGTCCTTTCACCTTTGAGTATCCGGAGTATATGGTCATCAAAAAGGACAGCTTTGTATTTGATGGTAAGCCTCCTGGAGATTGCTGGTTTGACATCAACTCTCCCGATCTGAATACCAGTCTGCACTGCAGCTACTACCCGATCAACAGGCAGGTAAGCCTGTCGCAGCTTATCAACGATGCATTCACTATCACAGGCAAGCACAATATCAAAGCCAGCTATCGTAAAGAATCATTCATCCGAAATGAATATGGTGTATCGGGACTGATGTTTGAAGTGGAAGGTCCGGTGGCCAGTCCGGTTCAGTTCTACCTTACAGACAGTACCTCTCATTTTTTCAGGGCTTCCTTTTATTTTAACAGCACGGTCAATCCGGATTCCACTGCAGAGGTATTGCAATTTATCCGCAAGGACATAGATAAAATAATCTCAAGTTTCCGGTGGAAAAAGTGATTCCGGAAATGAAGTAAACATATCTGCTACTTTAAAAAAAAGCAGATTGTGGTAATTGAATATTCTATGTAAAAATGACCGAAGATACTGTAATCCGTCCTGAAGCTGAATAAAATGCTTACCCTACCATTGCAGCATACTCATCGGCAGTCATAAGGGCATCCACCTGTCCGGGCTCGGTCAATCGGATTTTGACTATCCAACCCTTACCATATGGATCTTCGTTGATCAGACCGGGATTGTCCCCTCCGGATTCAGAAAGCTCGTCATTGAACTCCAGGATTTCTCCCGAAACCGGCATATACAGATCGGAAGTGGTTTTTACAGCTTCTACTGTACCGAAGACCTGATCTTTTTCTATGGTCTCACCCACAGTGTCCACCTCAATGTACACCAATTCGCCCAATTCGCTTTGTGCAAAATCCGTGATTCCGACATAAGCTTCGTCACCTGCCACACGAATCCACTCGTGCTCTTTGGTATATCTCAAATCTGATGGAAAATTCATAGGGTTATAAATTATGATTGGTTAGCAATAAATGATTTCAGCCATTCAGTGGTTATCGACTTGGGACGTTCGAGTGGTAATCCGAGTGCTCTATCCCAGCACAATCCGGCACATACCCCCAATGCTCTTGACACTCCGAAGAGGACTGTGTAGTAATTATACTCCGTCAATCCGTAATGCACCAATAAAGCACCGGAATGTGCGTCAACATTGGGCCACGGATTCTTTACCTTACCCAATCCTCCCAACACCTCAGGAACGATTTCGAAGAGATCCCATACAATCTGTACAATGGGGTCATCCTTGATATTTTCTTCGGCAAATCTCTTTTGAGCGATAAACCTCGGATCCGGCTTGCGCAATACCGCATGACCATATCCGGGCACTACTTTACCGGAGTTTAAGGTATCATGGATATATTGACGGATCTGATCTTTGGATGGACTTTTGGTTCCCAGATCTTCTACCATCTCGAATATCCACTTGATCACTTCCTGATTGGCCAGACCATGCAATGGACCTGCAAGGGCATTCATGGCCGCACTGAAGGAATAATACACATCACTCAGCGTACTGCCTACCAGATGCATGGTATGTGCAGAGGCATTGCCCCCCTCGTGATCTGCATGGATAGTCAGATACAATCTCATTAATGCAAAAAAGTCTCTGTGATCAAACCCCAGCATATGAGCAAAATTGCCTCCCCAATCAAGCTCAGGTCTGGGGTCTATATGTTTGCCTCCATGAAAACTTCTTCTGTAAATATAGGCAGCCACCCTTGGGAGTCTGGCAATCAGATTCATAGAATCCTCATACATGACATCCCAGTAATCGTTTTTGCTCATACCTTCTTCGTACTTCTGAGCAAAAATACTGTCTGACTGCATGGCAAGCACGGCAATACTGAACTGCGTCATGGGATGCGTATCTAAAGGCAATGACTCCAGCACTTCAAAGACATGCGCCGGCACATCAGCTCTTCTGCTCCATTCGGCGGAGAGCCATCTCACCTGTTCTACAGTAGGAATCTCTCCCACCATCATCAGCCAGAACAGTCCTTCCGGCAAGGGCTCCTTCCCGTTGGGTACTCTGGGCAACAATTCACGAAGCTGAGGTATGTTGTACCCTCTGAAGCGTATTCCTTCTTCCGGATCCAAAGAAGAAGTGTCCCAGATCATACTTTTGACAGAACGCATGCCGCCGATCAGCTGATCAATACTTACCTCATCTACTTTTTTATCGCCGTGACTTTTGAGGATGTCACGGATTTCAGCTTTTACAACCGCTGACTTTTCATAAAATTTTTGTTTCAGTTCATCCATCGGATAATGGTATAAGATATGTTACATGGTTAGGTAATGATAATCAAACAAAGAAATAGGGGGTTTGATTAAAAGTTGCGCTAAGTTATGAAAATATGTTTCAAAAAAATCATGTGAAGTTCATTTTGTTGAGAAAATACCTTGAAATCATTTAAGCAGTGCCTTGCTGCTTATAATCACAGCGGACAGGCTATATTTGTGCTGCTCAATATTACAGAAAATGCTGGTAATACAAGACGTTTTGATCTCTGAAGATATACTGGAAGAACAGTTCCACTGCAATCTGAATGCCTGTAAAGGTGCCTGTTGCCGGGAAGGAGATTATGGTGCACCGGTTACACAGGAAGAGATCCGGCAGATACAGGATATTTTACCTGAGCTTGAGCCTTTTCTGTCAGAGACCTCTGTAGAGCTGCTGCAATCTCAGAGTCCGTTTATGTATTATAAAAATCCGGGAGTATGGGGTACCAGGTGTCATCAGGACGGAAGTTGTGTTTTTCTGGTAAAAGGTAAGGATGGTATTGCCAGATGTAGTATTGAAAATGCATTTCAGCAGGGTGCAATACAGATTAATAAACCCATATCCTGCCATTTATATCCCATAAGGATATCAAAAAATGAAATTGCAGGTTTTGAAGCCTGGAATTACGACAGATGGGATATCTGCAATGCTGCCTGCACCCTGGGCAAAGAAAAACAAATGCCGGTATTCAGATTTGTAAAAGATGCCATCATCCGGCTGAAAGGCGAAGAATTCTATGATGAGCTGGAAGCTGCCTATGCATTTATAAAGGATGGCAAGTAGGAATAACACAGATGGAAAACTGAAAAAGATAGCCCGGATGTAGGTCTGATATATATTAATCAGCTAATATTCAAGTATTTTATGGCCTGTTTTTGCAAATACGTACAAATACTTTACATTTGTGCCACTTTTTTCAAACCTTTAGGAAATTTAACAAAAATCAATACAAGAAATGGCGCTTATAGGTAAAATAAGAAAGAACATGTGGCTGGTCATTGTGCTGCTGGCTGTGGCTTTGGCCGGTTTTGTCCTGATGGATATTACCAGCTCAAGTAACAGAGGTGGATTCGGTTCCAGAACCACTATCGGAAAAGTAGCAGGTCAAAAAATAGACTACATGGATTTTCAGCGGGCAGAGAGTGCTCTGTACTCCGGAAGCGGTGACATATACGGCAGAAGGAGCTCTCTGTGGAATTACTTTGTAGAGAAGGTAATCATTGATGAAATCACGGACAAAAACGGGATATCGGTAGGAGCAGACGAACTCAATGAGCTGGAGTTTGGAGTCAACCTGTCTCCTATTGTTCAGAATAATTTCAGGAATCCTCAGACCGGTATGGTGGACAGAGAACAACTCAACCAGTTTAAAACCTCCATTGAATCCGGACAGGAACTCAATCCTCAATTCAAGGCTTTCTGGGAAGAACAAAGAAAACAGATCATAAAAACCCAAAAGCAAACCAAGCTGGTAAATCTCGTAGCCAAATCCATATACACACCTACATGGCTCGCAGATGCTCTCGACAAAGCTGCTAATGAGGTGGCAGATATAGAATTTGTAAAAATCGGATTTGATGCCATCAGCGATGATGATGTAAAATTGACAGATGAAGATTTTGCCAATTATATTAAAGAAAACGAAAGTAAATATACCCACAAGGAGGAAGTAAGAAATCTGGTATATCTGGTGTATGATGTTCTGCCTACTGCCGAAGATTCACTGAACAGTATGAATGAAGTGGGCGGACTCGTAGATGAATTCAGGACTACTGACAATGACTCTCTCTTTGTAAGCAACAACAACGGATTTTACTCAACAGCCTATGTGAAAAAAGAAGACATCACCGGTCCTTTGGCTGATGCGGTACAAAATCTGGCTAAAGGCGAAATATTCGGGCCTTACATCGACAACAACCTTTATGTAGTCACCAAATTAATTGATAAAAAGGTGATGGCTGACTCAGCCAAAGCAAGCCATATACTCCGCAGTGCCCAGGAAGGTGACGCTACCATGATGGCTGAGGCCAGAAAATACATTGACAGCCTCAAAAACCTGATTTCTACCGGTAAGGCAAAATTTGAAGATCTGGCCAAAGAACACAGTCAGGATCCCGGTTCAGCCGAAAAAGGCGGTGACCTCGGTACCTTCGTACCGGGTATGATGGTAAAACCCTTCAATGATGCTATATTCGAAACAGGCAAGGAAGGTGGATTGTATGTAGTGGAGACTCAGTTTGGAGTACACCTGATCAAAGTGGAAAAGCTGATTTATACCACCAAAGAGCCCAAATACAAATTGGCATACCTTACCACACCTATTGTAGCATCCAAGGAGACTCAGGATAAAATGCTCGATAAAGTGCTCGGACTGCTTGAAAGCAATAAGACTGTAGAGAGTCTCAGTGCTTTGGCCAATGACGAAGTAAAGCTTGAGACAGCCGGTGGCTTAAAGAAAAATGATTATACTTTTGCGGATCTTGGTTCCGGTCAGACCTCAAGAGATATCATCCGATGGGCATTTGACTCAAAAACCAAAGTGGGAAGTGTATCCCCTGTAGCTTACACCTATACGGATGAGGTCAACTATGTGGACAGTAAATATGTAATCGTAGGATTAAAATCTGTTGATAAGCCAGGCATAGCTACTGTGGAGTCTGTACGGTCATCTATTGAAAATTTGGTTAGAAATGCCAAGAAAGCTGAAATGATCAAGGCAAGAATCAAATCCTCCGATCTTGCAGCCATTGCTGCAGAGTTCGGTGTAGAAGTGGAGACTGCTGATGAAGTAAGTTTCGGCAGAGGATTCATCCCCAATGCCGGTGCAGAACCCAAAGTAATAGCCGCTATATTCAAGCAGGGTGAAGGGTCTGTCACAGCTCCCATTGCAGGCAACACAGGTGTATATGTAGTGAAGACAAAAGCTAAGCGAACCAATCCGGCCTCCGGAGGTGCTATGGCACAAAAAATGCAGGCTTCAAGCTCTGCCAGAATGCGTATCAACTCCGGTCTGATGGAAGCCATAAGAAAAAATCATAAGGTGGACGACAATCGTTTTACATTCTTCTGATATAGGTTCTAAATGAGTGTTGAAGAAGGTCAGTATTTCTTTGAAATATTGGCCTTTTTTCATTCCGGATACAATGGTCTTGTGATGCTTTCGTTTAATACATAGAAATATGTGCAGTCTGATTTTCACACAGCAATTAAATATCCAAATATGGCTAATGCGAAATACAGGTGGATTTTGTCCCTGATTCTGTTTTGGGTGTATGCTTTACTGATGATTGCCGGATGCAGGCAGAAAATCACTGAAGTAAAAACAGATACGGGAGCATTGAAAGAAAGGTATAGTACAAACAGCAAGGGAGATAAAGACGGGCTTTACGAATCGTGGCTGGAAGACGGAACCCTGTTTGAAAAAGCGACATACAAAGACGGAAAACTCGTGGGCGAACGGATACTGTATTACCCCAATGGCAATCCTGAAATCATCGAGCTATATGATGAATCCGGACAACTGCACGGGCCTTACAAAACATTTTATGACAATGGAAATCTGAAATCTGAAAAAACCTATGTACATAATGTATTGCAGGGTATAGCAAGAGGCTATCACATGAATGGTAAACTCAAGGAAGAAGTTATATTTACCGATAATCTGAAAACGGACCCTTCACAGAATATCACCCCAACGGAGTGGTGCAGTGGAAAGGTACCTATCTGAACGGGGATAATGAATTCGGGCTGCTTGAGGAGTTTGACAGTACAGGAGTTTTAATAAAAAAGATGATGTGTGACAGTCAGGCTGTCTGCCGCACCATCTGGAAAAAAGAAATGTAAATGAGGGATATTGAACAAACCAGAATGAAGGTAATACAAAAATACCGAATACTCGTTTTACTTTTCATAGTGTGGGCATCCGCCGGCATAATCCGGGCACAGGCTCCAGTGGGTGGCAGGTATGTATATGAATTTCTGGGATTGCCCGCATCAGCACGATTGTCTGCATTGGGAGGGACACTTCCTGCAGTAAAGGATGACGATATCAATCTTGCAATATCCAATCCTGCATTGCTCAATCCTGCCATGCACAATGCTCTGAGTTTCTCTCACAATTTTATTTTTGCGGATATACAGAGTGGATATGTGACTTATGGGAGACACTGGAAAAAACAGAATATTACCACAAAAATCGGTGTGCAGTACGTCAATTACGGTGATTTTACAGCCTCCGACGAGAGAGGAAATATCAATGGAACCTTCAGTGCCGGAGAGGCTGCCCTTGTGCTGGGTGCCGGCAAACAACTCAATGAACGTATTTTTTTCGGAGCAAATCTCAAGACGGTTTTCAGCAACTATGAGACCTACCATTCTTTTGGTATGGCTGCTGATGTGGGACTCAGTTATGTAAAAGACAGTTCCGGACTGATTATTTCACTGGTTTTGAAAAATATCGGCGGAGAAATCAGCACCTTTACTTCTGTAAGGGGCTCAGCACCTTTAGACTTTCAGGTGGGTATCTCCAAAAGGCTGAAATATCTTCCGTTCCGCTTTTCTGTCACCGGACATCATCTGCACATCCCCAATATCCGGTATGATGACCCTTCACTCAGTCAGCCCACTGATCTTTTTGGAGCACCCGTAAAAGAAAATAAGTTTGAAAACTTTGTGGACAACCTGTTTCGACATCTGATATTCAGCGGTGAATTTTTGCTGGGTAAAAACGAGAATCTGCGACTGCGTCTGGGATACAATCATCTGCGAAGACGCGAACTCACCCTTGCATCCATCCCTAATCTGGCAGGATTTTCAGCAGGATTCGGTATAAAGGTAAATGTATTCCGTCTGGATTATGGAGTAGGCTATCACCACCTTGCCGGGGCCAATAATCACCTGACTATCAGTACCAATCTGGACAGATTTGGCAAAAAGATATGAAAATCTGACTCACAAAAACAGACTGTCCGGGCTATAAAAATCCAGATTCACCGGAACGTATCAATTCTCACTACCCATTTTAGCTTGCTGTGCAGCAAATGACTTCTCCATCCGAATCATATCTCTCATAATCATGAGCGTCTCTTCGAGATAAAAGTCTTTCTTGAGGTCTTTGATGAAGGCTTCATTTCTGGCTACATTCGACTCGTCCATATTGATTTTAGGAAGGTCTGCGGCCAGATTGATTACCTGCAATCCCTGAATATCCACATCGCCCAGTTTGTCAAATTTCTTTGCCTCTGCTTCTTTTTTGTCGTTCAGTAACCTGTACTGCTTGAGATTTTTCGGATAAGCCGTCATATCCTTGTTTTCCTTAATTCTTTTGGCACTTTCCAGTACCAATTTGAAATTCTCACTCTGTTCTACCCTTTTCTTGCTGTTGAGTACCAGCGCATTCTTGTGTTCAATCTTCACTACATCCTGTCTGAAGGGTACCGGCTCGATTTCGGTCCATGCCAAAGGATTGGAATATTCTTTTTCCCCTGTATTGATCAGGTGGTAATTATCCGGCAGTATAACATCCGGTATTACCCCTTTTAATTGTGTACTACCGCCATTGACCCTGTAAAATTTCTGTACGGTCATTTTGATATTGCCCAGTGGTTTCAGATTGCTGAATCCGCTTATGCCCTGATCCAGATCATAAAACCTCTGCACAGTACCCTTGCCAAACGTAGAATTGCTGCCTACTATGATTGCTCTGCCATAATCCTGCATGGCAGCCGCAATGATCTCTGAAGCAGATGCACTGAAATGATTGACCATGATAATGAGGGGACCGTCATACTGTACATCCGAATTTCTGTCCTTATGGATGTAAGGCTTGCCTTCCCGGGATTTTACCTGAACAATCGGACCATCCTTGATGAAAAACCCGCTCATTTCTACGACATCATTCAGTGAGCCTCCTGAATTATTTCTAAGATCAAGGATGACACCGTTTACATCCGCAGCTTTGAGCTTTTTCAGCTCCTGAGCGATATCATAGGCACAACTGTTGCCTGCATCTCCTTCAAAAGTGGAGTAAAATTTAGGTAAATGAATGTAACCGATGTTGTTGATTTTACCATCTAATGAGATGATTACGGACTTGGCTTTGGTATCTTCCAGCTGTACTTTTTCCCGCTCGATCTCTATATCGATCACAGAATTGTCCTTCTTTCTGACTGTCAATATTACCACGGTACCTTTCTTACCTCTCACCAGCTGTACCACATCATCGAGACGCATACCCTTGATATCGACAGGCTCCTGGCCTTTTTGAGTTACCTTCAGGATGATGTCATCGTCTTCCAGTTTTTTGGTTTTCCAGGCAGGTCCGCCTACGACGACACTGGCCACTTTGGTATAATCTCCATCTGCCTGCAGTCTGGCTCCAATGCCTTCGAGCTGGCCGCCCATATTGATATCAAAATCCTGCTTTTCCTTGGGGCTGAAATAATCTGTATGAGGGTCAAAATAATTGGATATTGAAGCAAAATATACTTCCAGTCTGTCAGACCTTCTGAGCTTATCCAATCTTTCGAACCAATCCCCAAATCTCTTCTTTATATCCTTGATGGCTTCCTGCTTCAGTTCTTCATCTGTCTTTGGATTTTCTCCGTCCTTTTTGCTGTCTCTCTCACTCATCGATGAGACCCACTTGGACATTACTTCAAATTCTAATACGTCTTTCCAATATTTCTTCAGGTCTGCATCATCTTTAGCATACTTTCTCTTTTCGCCGTCCATTTCTATCATCCCTTCACCATTGAAGTCAAACGGACCCTCCATAATCTCCCTGTAATACGCTTTGGCTTTATTGATACCATTCTCAAGCAAAGGCAGTGAAGCATTGAAGAATTCGAAAGAGCGTCTGTTGACCTGATCGTCTATCTGAAGTTCGTATTTTTTGAGCTGGTCAATGTCTTTCTGAGTAAGAAAACGCTTGCCATTGTCCAATCTTTCGAGGTAGGTCTTATATACATGTTTGCTGAAGTTGTCATCAATGGGTTTGGGATTGAAATGCACAGACTCTATGGATGAAATGATTCCCTGCAGGATCAATGCTTCTTTTTCTGGATTTACAGGATTGGGATTGTACATTTTGAAGAACAAAAAAGCAAATAATCCTGCAATGATGATAGAACTCCTGAAGTGCATGCTTTGTAAAAATTTGAGGTTCATTAAATAGAGCAAAATGGTTTTTGGACAGGGTTTAGTTTACTGGTTCATCCAAAACACAATAATAACACAGATTGGCGGATATGTATTACAATTGTGTGTGTTTTTAACTTAATGCTAACTGTAAATCGGACATAATGTTCTGCCGTATCGACCAATTACATATTTCTCCGGTATTTACCTCCGACATCATAGAGGGCATGAGTGATCTGTCCCAATGAACAGATTTTACCGGCTTCCATGAGGTGATAAAACATATTCTCGTTGTGAATGGCCGCTTTCTGCAATCTTTCGAGTACCCTGCCGGAAGAATCCGGATCATACGCATGTAAGGATTTTAAGGTCTTTATCTGATTTTCCTTTTCTGCTTCGGTAGCCCGTATTACTTCCTCCGGTATAATGGTGGGAGAGCCTTCTTTGGACAGGAAGGTATTGACTCCTATGATGGGAAGTTCACCATTGTGCTTAAGGGTTTCATAATACAGGGATTCCTCCTGTATTTTGCTCCTCTGGTACATTGTCTCCATGGCACCCAGCACACCTCCTCTCTCAGTGATTCTGTCAAACTCGGCCAAAACAGCCTCTTCCACCAGATCCGTGAGTTCCTCTATGATAAATGAGCCTTGCAGGGGATTTTCATTTTTGGCCAGACCTAACTCCTTGTTGATAATAAGCTGTATGGCCATGGCTCTGCGCACACTTTCTTCGGTGGGAGTGGTGATGGCTTCGTCATAGGCATTGGTATGGAGAGAATTGCAATTGTCATAGATTGCATACAGGGCCTGCAGCGTGGTACGAATATCATTGAAGGAAATTTCCTGTGCATGAAGCGAACGACCGGAAGTCTGAATATGATATTTGAGCATCTGAGACCTGGAGTTGGCACCGTATTTATGCTTCATGGCTTTGGCCCAAATCCTTCGTGCCACTCTACCGATTACTGCATATTCCGGGTCAATACCATTGGAAAAAAAGAAAGACAGATTGGGTGCAAAATCATCAATTTTCATGCCTCTGGACAGGTAATATTCCACAAAGGTGAATCCATTGGCCAGGGTAAATGCCAGCTGGGTAATTGGATTGGCACCGGCCTCAGCTATGTGATAGCCTGAAATGGATACCGAGTAAAAGTTTCTGACATTGTTCTGAATAAAGTATTCCTGCACATCGCCCATAAGGCGAAGCGAAAACTCGGTACTGAATATACAGGTATTCTGTGCCTGATCCTCTTTTAGTATATCCGCCTGTACTGTACCTCTGACGGTGGCCAGCGTTTTGGCTTTTATCTGTTCATAAATTTCCTTTTCCAGCACTTCATCGCCTGTCAGCCCGAGCAACATCAGACCAAGTCCGTCATTGCCCTCAGGTATGGGGGCATTGTAGGCCGGCCTTTGCAATCCTCTGTCATCATATTTGGCTTTGAGTTTTTGTTCTACGAGCTTTTCCAGGCCGTTTTGTCTGATGTATAATTCGCATTGCTGATCTATGGCAGCATTCATAAAAAAAGCACAAATGGTAGCTGCCGGACCATTGATGGTCATGGATACAGAGGTGGCAGGATCACAGAGATTGAAACCCGAATACAGCTTTTTGGCATCATCCAGACAGCATACACTTACTCCGGAATTGCCTATTTTGCCGTATATGTCCGGCCTGTAATCCGGATCTTCGCCATACAAAGTCACTGAATCAAATGCCGTGGAAAGTCGTTTGGCAGGTAACCCCAGTGATACATAGTGAAATCTCTTGTTGGTACGCTCCGGGCCACCTTCTCCGGCAAACATCCGGGTAGGGTCTTCGTTTTGCCGCTTGAAGGGGAACACCCCTGATGTGTATGGAAATTCGCCGGGTACATTCTCCTGAAGATTCCATCGCAAGATATCTCCCCAGTCCTTGTATTTGGGCAGAGCAATCTTGGGTATATCCAGTTGAGACAGAGATTTGGTGTGAGTTTCAACCTTGATTTCCTTATCTCTGACTTTATAAGTGTACACAGGACCCGCATAGGCTTTCACTTTTTCCGGCCATGAATCCAGAATTCTCTTGCATTCGCCACTGAGGTCTTCCATGGCAATGGTAAATGTTTTATCCAGGGAATTTTTGAGTGAATCATCTGCAATCAGCTCTCTGGACTTGCTCAAAGCATAAGCGTTGGAGGCGAGCTGTACCTGCTTGTTGACCCAGGCATCATAATTCCTGTTGTTTTCGCAGATTTCAGAGAGGTATCTCACTCTGTTGGGAGGAATGATATACACTTTTTCACTAATGCCCTCCGGAAAATCCAGTGACGGAACAAAATCAGCCCCGGTTTTTTCCCTTATGATCTGCATCAATTTTTTATACAGTGCATTCGTACCCGGATCATTAAACTGTGAGGCAATGGTACCATATACCGGCATGGAATCCGGATCTTTATCCCAGAGATTATGATTGCGCTGGAATTGTTTTTTGACATCTCTCAAAGCATCCAGAGCTCCTTTTTTGTCAAACTTATTGATAGCAATGATATCTGCAAAATCAAGCATATCGATTTTTTCCAGCTGAGTGGCAGCACCATATTCGGGAGTCATGATGTACATAGTGACATCCGAGTGATCTACAATCTCTGTATCTGACTGTCCGATACCGGAGGTTTCCAGAATTATGAGGTCAAAACCGGCTGCTTTCAGGATACTGACAGCATGGTGTACATATCTGGACAGGGCCAGATTGGACTGACGGGTGGCGAGCGAACGCATATATACCCTTTCGTTGTTGATGGCATTCATACGGATGCGATCACCCAAAAGAGCTCCACCGGTCTTTCGTTTGCTGGGATCTACAGATACGATGGCAATGGTTTTATCTTTAAAATCCAGTAAAAAACGCCTCACTATTTCATCCACCATGCTGGATTTGCCGGCACCACCTGTACCTGTAATCCCGAGTACCGGTATTTTATGAGTCTTGCTCTCGATTTCCAGCAGCCAGTCTTTGTTTTGATCCGGAAAATTTTCTGCTGCCGAAATCAGCCTGGCTACACTGGTGAATTGTTTGAGTTTAAGTCCCTTCAGCTCTCCATTAATATGGTCACCTACCGGAAAGTCACATTTGCTGAGGACATCGTTAATCATGCCCTGCAGCCCCATATTCCTGCCATCATCCGGAGAATAGATGCGGGTGATGCCGTATTGGTGTAATTCCTCTATTTCAGAAGGAAGGATAGTACCTCCTCCTCCTCCGAATATTTTTATATGTCCGCAGCCTCTTTCTTTGAGCAGATCGTAGATGTACTTAAAAAATTCATTGTGCCCGCCCTGATAAGAGGTGATGGCTATACCCTGTACATCCTCCTGAATGGCAGTCTCTACAATTTCAAGAGCACTCCGGTTGTGACCCAGATGGATAATCTCCGCACCGGACTTCTGCATAATACGACGCATGATATTGATAGCTGCATCATGGCCGTCAAACAGTGATGCCGCAGTGACAATACGTATTTTATTTTTGGGAATATATACCTGTGTATCGGTCATTATGTGGCTTGGTTTGGTTAAAGTGTGTGCAAAAATACATTAAATGCAGGAAATTGAGATTAGTTTGCTTCGGGGACATTTATCACATCTCCGGATATAAAGCTTGTTATCTGGCAGGCTGAAAAGCCGGTATTTATTCATAAAATCAGAGAACATCCGATGACAATAACAAAGGAAATCTCCCAATTAAATTGAAAAGATATTTAATCTGAAAAATCCAAAGTTTTCGTGTAGCTTTGTTGGGACATTAATAATAAATGAAGGCATTGTGATTAAGGATTTCTGGGCTCATACCGAAAAAGAACTTATTCAATTACTAAATAGTGATATAAACGGCCTGAGCCGGTCTGAAGCGGAGAAAAGACTCAAAATGGCCGGGCTGGGAGAAGTCAGAGAATCTCCTCTGTGGGCAGACATCAGGCTGTTTATCGGTCAGTTTACCAATCCTCTGATGCTTCTACTTATCGGAGCCGTACTGATCTCATTGGTGGTCGGGGAGCCTGGCGATATCTGGATGATTATCATAGTCATTATTTCTGCCGGTTTATTGGGCTTTATACAGGAAAGAAACGCAGGAAAAACTGTACAAAAACTGAAAAGTCTGCTGCAGGTCAAGTCCACTGTCCTGAAAGATGGTGAAGTCACCATTATAGATGCTTCGAAAATTGTGACCGGAGATGTGATGGTGCTGGAGGCCGGAGATATTATCACCGCCGACTGTATCGTACTTGAATCCAACGAACTCCATGTGAACGAAGCGAGCCTCACCGGCGAATCATTTCCGGTAAGAAAAGAACCCGGCATTTGTGCTCCAAATGCACCGCTTAATGAAAGGAGCAACTGCCTTTGGGAAGGTACCAATGTCGTAAGCGGCAACGGTAAAGCCTTGGTAGTGCATACAGGCAAGGACAGTTTATTCGGTAATATCATCCGCAAAGCCAATATTAAACCTGAAACCGGATTCGAAAAAGGAGTAAAGGATTTTGGGTATTTTTTGCTTAGAATTACTATGATTCTTGCTACCGCAATACTGGTACTGACGCTGCTTAACGGACGACATATTCTGGAAGCTACTTTGTTTTCACTGGCCCTGGCGGTTGGAATGGCTCCGGAGTTGCTGCCTGCCATTACCACCATAGCCATGAGTGCGGGTGCTGGAAGATTGCTTAAGAAAAAGGTCATCGTCAAGCGACTGGCATCCATTCAGAATCTGGGTGAAATCAGCGTATTGTGTACAGATAAAACAGGTACTATCACTAAGGGTATTATCACGCTTGAAGAAGCGGTGGATACAGAGAATAAAAATTCAGATTGGGTGAGATACTTGGGATATCTCAATGCCATCCACCAAAGCGGATATAAAAACCCCATAGATGATGCGCTTATCCATGAAAAACCGGTTGACATACAGTTGATTCCTGAAAAGACCGGCGAAATTCCCTATGATTTCATCCGAAAAAGGCTGACCATTGCCGTTGAGGATACCGGGGGACAGATGCTGGTCTGTAAAGGGGCATTTAATGAAATTGCTGAAATCTGTACCCGATACAGGGAAGGAAGTGAGTGCCCGGAGGTAGATGAAAAATTTTTACAAAAAATAAGTGCTCAATACGAAAGTTATGGCGCCAGGGGATACAGGGTACTGGGGGTTTGTTATAAATACATCGCATCCGGTCAGGAAATCAGTAAAGATCTGGAGTCAGAAATGATCTATGCCGGATTAATGATTTTTAATGATCCGGTCAAGGAAGACATCATACAGACCCTCAGTAATCTGAAGGCACTTCAGGTAAATATTAAAATCATCACAGGAGACAACAGAAATGTAGCCTTATCGGTCGCCCGGAAAATCGGAATACTTGAACCGGTATTAATCACCGGCTCCGAACTTACAGAAACAAGCTCCGAAGCCTTGATTCAAAAAGTGCAGGAGGCCCATATTTTTGCAGAAGTAGAGCCATTTCAGAAAGAAAGGATCATAAGAGCCTTACGGCAATCTTATGTTGTGGCATATATGGGAGACGGTATCAATGATGTTGCCGCATTGAAAGCCTCAGATATCGGTATCTCGGTAGATAATGCCGTAGATGTGGCTAAGGAAGCAGCCGATATCGTACTCACGGAGAAAAATCTGGATGTTCTTGCTGAGGGCATTATGGAGGGAAGAAAAACCTTTGCCAATACCATAAAATACATTTATATCAGTACCGGATCAACCTTCGGAAATATGCTGAGTATGGCTGTAATTTCGATGGTTATACCATTTCTGCCGATGCTGCCCAAACAGATACTGCTTACCAACCTCATTTCAGACTTTCCATATATACTCATAGCCTCCGACAATGTGGATGAAAGTGTACTAAAAACTGCCGGAAGGTGGAATATCCGCACGATAAACAGGTATATGCTCGTATTCGGGGCTCACAGCTCTGTTTTTGACCTGATCACATTTGCTACCCTGTACTTTGTGTTCAGGGCAGATGAAGGCAGCTTTCAGACCGGATGGTTTCTGGTATCGGTACTCACCGAGCTTATCATCCTGTTTGTAATCCGAACCAGAGAAAGCATACTGAAGAGTACCCCAATGAAAGGACTTTTCTGGATCAGTGTGGCATCAATAGTCTTTACACTGGTACTACCATATCTGCCGTTTGCCGGATATCTGGGGTTTGTCCGGTTGCCCTTTAAAGTATTTTCAGTGATGTGTCTGATTGTCGTTTTATACACCATAACAGCCGAATATCTGAAACTTTGGTTTTACAGGAGGTATAGGTAGAGAATAAACTGAGATCTTCCTGAAATATATCACTCCGGTATCTGATGCTATTTTAGGCAGCAATAGAGCATAATTTACTCCACCCTGCCGCATTTATCTCTGAACCATTGTCTTACCACTTCACCCAGCATGGGGCTGACCTTTTCATATACCATATCATGGTAGCGATTGATCCAGTCCTTTTCTGCGGGAGTGAGTAATGCGGCATCTGTCAGGCTGAGATCAAACGGATAAAGAGTGACAGTCTCAAACTCAAGAAATCCGGGGATACTGCCTGTTTTGCAGAGTATCAGATTTTCTATCCGAATGCCATATCTGCCATCTATGTAATATCCCGGCTCATTGGAGGTAAGCATGCCCGGGAGCTGTACAGACTTGCCTCTTTCAGAAAAATTGGCTGCGAAACCCTGCGGAGGCTCATGTACATTCAGCGCAAATCCTACACCATGTCCCGTGCCATGCAGATAATTGAGCCCGTGTGCCCAGAGAAACTGCCGGGCCAGGGAGTCTAGCTGAACACCTGTCGTACCTTCAGGAAATTTTGCCATCGATAAGGATATCAATCCCTTAAGAACAAGTGTGTAATGCTTTCTGACTTCGGGATCCGGTGGACTCAATGCAAAAGTACGTGTAATATCGGTGGTACCATCCTGATACTGACCTCCACTGTCTGCAAGCAGTATTCCCTCAGGCAGGATGGTACTGCATGTATCCGGATGAGGATGATAATGGATGATGGCACCGTTGGATTTATAACCGATGATGGCATGGAAGCTCTCCCCGATATAATCAGTCTGCCGTGACCTGCACTCTGCTATTTTCTCTGCCAGACTGCATTCAGTGACCGTTTGACTCTGAATGTTTTGCTCCAGCCAGTAAAATGCATTGGCCAGTGCTGCTCCGTCTTTGATCATCGCATGGCGGACATGGGCGATTTCAGTCTCGTTTTTGATAGCTTTGAGCAGCTTGGGTACAGATTCCTTGTCTATGATAGCTGCATTGATTCCTTCATATACGGCAGCACTGCACTGGTGCTTATCTACCAGTATGGCGGCATTCTGATCCAGATTATTGACAAAAGAGAGGATCTCATGATATGGCAGTACTTCCACATGAATATCCTTCAGCATTTGTCGGTAGGTGTCTGGTAGCTTTTTCTCATCCACAAACAACCACGATTGTGTTTTGCCTACTACCGCATAGGCAATGACCAAAGGATTGCATTCCACATCGCTGCCCCTCAGGTTGAAGGTCCACGCAATATCATCCAGCGCAGAGAGATAATGATAATCCGCATGCTGATCCGCCATTTTACTTCTGATTTCATCCAGTTTCTGCTGAACGGATTTGCCGGCAAATCTCACTTCATGTTCAAAAGCCTTTGCATCCGGAAATCCCGGCCTGTCCTGCCACAATGCTGTAATCAGGTCCACTCTCTTGTTCAACTGGATTCTGGATGGGGTCAGGGCTTTTTCCAGATGCTCGGTGGCAGACTGTGAAAACATCCACCCATTGATGCCCACGGTCGAGCCAGGAGGCAGATTTTCTACAAGATAATCGATATAAGGTGTCGTAAACTGATTGAGCATTTTATGCAAGCTGATGCCACTTCCCTTCAGCTCCATCTCGGCCTGCAGAAAATATCTTGAATCTGTCCATAGGCCGGCATGTTGCTGTGTGACGGCTACTGTACCGGCCGATCCGGTAAACCCGCTAATCCATTGCCTTTCCTGCCAATGGTCTGCCACATATTCGCTCTGATGTGGATCCGTAGAAGGAATTATGACTGCATCAATCTGGTGCTGTCTCATAAGTCTGCGCAGCTCTGCAAGGCGGTTTTTTATATCCATTTTACACTTAATATTTAATCACAATGTGTTATAAACTGCAAAAAAGCTATATAAACATTATATTTTTTTGTAATATAATTATAAACCTGCTATATTTGCACGGTAAACATACGATTTAATTATTCAATATTAAGGAAACTCATGCCGTATTTTATGTGTTATACCTAAAAATACGATGGGATTTCTGATAAAAACAGGGTAAAATGTTAAAGCAGAGTCTAAGCCAGAAAATGTTGCAAAAGCTGTCTCCTCAACAGATACAGCTGATGAAACTATTGCAGATTCCTACAGCCACACTGGAGCAAAGAATCAAAGAAGAACTGGAGGCTAATCCTGCGCTGGAAGAAGGAGACGATTATAATGATGTCTTTGATCTGGATGAAAATCCGGGCTATGGCGATGAAGCCAAACAGGACAATAATGAGGAGGGGCCGGAATTTGAATTTGATGAATACCTGAATGAATATCTGGATGATGATGTCGCTTCCTACAAGCTCAAGGGAGATGAATACGTAGAGGGAGAGGAACGCACATTGCCTGTACCGGTCGAAAATACATTTCACGAAAGTCTGGAGCGTCAGCTGGGCCTGCTCGACCTGTCTGAAAAAGAAAATATTATAGCCCAGCAAATCATAGGCTCTATTGACGAAGACGGTTATCTGCGCCGTGAGCCCGGTGCTATCATAGACGATTTGCTCTTTTCCCAAAACATAGAAGCTGACGAAAAAGAAGTGCAGCAGCTTATTAAAAAAATTCAAAAATTTGAGCCTGCCGGTATATGCGCCAGAAATCTGCAGGAATGTCTGATACTGCAGCTGGAAGACAAAATGGAAAAAGAACCTTCCGTGCATTATCCGGAAAGAAGTCTGGCACTAAAAATTCTGAAGAATTATTTTGAGGAGTTTACCAAAAAGCACTACTCCCGCATCAAAAAGCAACTAAATCTTTCCGACAGCGACCTGAAGGATGCCATTGATGAAATCCTGAAGCTCAATCCCAAACCTGCAAGTACTGTAGAGGGCAACAGTATAGTAAATCAATATATCATCCCGGACTTTATCATCCACAACAGGGATGGCGAGCTCGAGCTGACGCTCAACAGCAAAAATGCTCCGGACCTGCGTATCAATGATCAGTACATGGAGATGCTCAAAGGATACCGGGAGAGTGTACAGGGCAGGAGGGCTACCAAACCCGAGAAAGAAGCAGTCTTGTTTATCAAGCAGAAAATCGACTCAGCCAAATGGTTTATTGATGCTATCAAACAACGGCAGGACACCCTGTACCGTACCATGTATGCCATCATGCAGTATCAATACGACTATTTCACCACAGGAGATGAAAGACGGATCAAACCCATGATACTCAAGGATCTGGCTGAAATCACCGGCCTGGATATTTCCACGGTTTCCAGAGTGGCCAATTCCAAATTTGTCCAGACTGAGTTTGGCACCAAGAGGTTGAAGGACTTTTTCTCCGAATCCATGCAAACTCAGGATGGTTCAGAAGTGTCCACCTTGGAGATTAAAAACATACTTACCGATGTAGTAAGCAGAGAAGACAAACGCAATCCGCTCTCTGACGAAAGGCTGATGGAAATACTGTCAGAAAGAGGCTATAATATAGCACGCAGAACGATAGCCAAATACCGTGAGCAACTCAATATACCCGTGGCAAGATTGAGAAAACAACTTTAATTATGTGGATAAACAGAACCATACTTTTTATCTTCATTTGCAGTATTCAGTATCTTGCTATTTGTCAGCAAGCTGAAGGGATAGAGTTGTTTTCAGAAAGTGAAATCACACTGCCGACCAGGTCAGGGCTTCTTTACGGTACACTTGCTATGCCCCTGCATCATCCTGACCCTCCGGTAGTGTTGATGATAGCGGGCTCAGGACCTACCGACAGAAACGGCAACAATCCTCAAATGACCAACAACAGTCTGAAGATGGTGGCTCAAAGCCTGGCCGAGACGGGCATAGCCAGTCTCCGGTACGACAAAAGAGGCATCGCTCAAAGTGCCGCCGCCATGACAGCAGAATCTGACCTCCGCTTTGATCATCTCGTGGAGGATGCTACAGATTGGATAGCTTTACTCAGGAAGGACAGAAGATTTTCGAAGGTCATAGTGGCAGGTCACAGTGAGGGCTCACTCATAGGTATGCTGGCAGCCCAAAATGAAAATGCAGATGCCTTTATATCCATAGCAGGTATAGCCTCCAATGCATCGAGGGTGCTGAAAGATCAGATAGCTGCAGGTTCGCCGTTGTTCAGCGAAGTCTGCAATGTGATTATAGACAGTCTCGTGTCAGGATATGAAGTGCAGAATGTACCACCACTATTGAACAGCCTATTCAGAAAATCCGTACAGCCCTACCTCATTTCCTGGTTTAAATACACTCCCGCAGCAGAAATACAAAAGCTGAAAATACCCATAATGATTATCCAGGGAACACACGACATTCAGGTATCGGTGGAAGAAGGAAATACACTGCATAAAGCTGCTCCGAAATCAAAATATCTGGAAGTTAAGGGTATGAACCATGTGCTCAAGGCTGCCCCCGAAGAGCGTTTTGCCAATATCGCGGTGTACTCCCAACCCGATGCACCATTGCATCCTGAATTGATGTACGAAATAATCCGATTTATTCAGTCTCTGTAAATTCTTTCCCGGATTCTTACTTTACAACATCTGATCCAATTTTTTTGGCTGAATATATAATATGATCATGCCCGGACGACCTATTTGTCCCAAAAATACACGACCGGTTCTTGTCTTTTTGACGACAATCACCACTAAATATTGAAGAATTTTCTTAAAAAATTTTGATTTATATATATATATAAATTGCAGCTGTTTTTAACGGTTATGTCATTTTTGTAAAAGTAGTCTAAATGAAACTGTAGAGATTTGTCTAAGAGTTACAAAATTACATAACTGCAAGACGGGGAAATAAAATATACTTGTTATTGAATTATTGGATTTCGGGTTAGAATATTTATGATTAAATATTTTATGCATTGTTTTCTTACAGGCTGCAGACAATGAAGAAAACTCAAAAGTAAAGAAAATAACAGGTACCAATTTGCTCAAAATGCTTTACACACCGATTCAATGACAGAACTACTCTGTGTAATGCCGGCCGAAAGTCCATTATTTTCATAGCCGGTGGCTACAATATTTCTGTAAAGAGTGAACAAAATCAAGATCGGCGCTCTAGAAAAGAAAGCACATGGAGAATATTCTCAAATCGAATGGCTGATGTTGAAGTGTCTGACCAATATTGGTCAAATTGTATCAAATAATTATTTATTAAAAAGTAAATTATGAAAAACTTAATCTTAAGTTCACTTTTAGTATTTGGATTTTTGACCGTTAGTGCTGCGACCTACATACAGGATGCAAAAGGAAATTGGCATTATTATGATGATGGATGTCCATGCGTGCATACTTTTGTAAATAATAATGGAGTTGTTTTTCATTCACCCGGTTCTTTAGGAACTTGTTGTACATGCTGTGGTTAACATTGTCATTACAGGATTAGTAACTATTCAGCTATCTGAGTACAGATAATATCAGGATTTTGAATAGCCAGTAATGGCTTGATATTTTGTTTGATGGCCGTGTCAATGATGGATTGAATTACAGCATAAGCTTCAGCGCCTTTTTCAGATCTGAAGCAGCCTGCGACTTTCATTTTGATTTTCATTTTTCTAACACTTTGTTCGGTACCATTATTGGTGGGCGGTACATATCTTTGATACAAACAAGTAGTGATGGCCCTTTGATTTGATTTTAGGTTTTCCTGAAGAGTTTTTATTTTCAAATGACTTCTTGCAAGGGTGCATTCAGTAGGTCATCCAGTCTTTGTTCTATGTCACCCTTTTTTCGATTGGTATTCTTTTTAAGTGCGTCAATTGTATGATTTGGTGCAATACCTTTTTATCCCTGCTGCCCATCTGCTTGAATATACATCCATCAGTTTTTGAGTATCTCTGATGAGATGCTGTAAACACAATTGCTTTTCATCACTCGGCGTTTTTAGTTGTGCAGCCCACCGATCCGTGACCAGCGTTGCATTTTTGAATCCTTCGGGAAACTGTGACTGTATGGCTTTATATCCTCTGCTTGGGTGGACATATAGAAAAGTGGCTCGCAAATTCTGATAGGCCCATAACCAAAAATTCGTCCCTGATATATTACAACTCGTCTCATCTGATCCCACCGTCCTTGAAGTTTGGATATGTTGTTTGATGTGCTTATAGGCACCCATCATACCGGCTGCGCTTTGAGCCACCATATTGGTTATAGTACCTTGAGAGATAGGTAAATCAAACAGGTCACAAAATAGTTCCTGTAATCTACCTTTGGATATTACCTGTCTGACATTAAAGTATGTAGCCCAACAGCGGATTTGTTGTCCATACTGTATTTTTGATTTGACTTCCTTAATGGGTAATACGCTGCTGGATAGTTTATTACAACAGGGACACACTACACTATATTTTACATATTCTGTGACTATGGGTTTGACAGGAGGTATATCCAAAACCTGTTGTCTGTCCACAATGGTTTGCTCAATACCCGTCAAATCGTTCTTACAAAAGTGACATTGTTCCACCTTAAAGTCTTGTACCTCATCCGGTGTACTTCGGAATTGCAGATTACTGCCTTTATGATCCGGTTGCCCTCCTGGCTTTTTATCTCCTGGCTTTCTGCCAGACAAGTTGGACTTGGTACTTTTTGTGATATCTTTGGATGGAGGTAGCGAAGAATTGCGACTGGTAATCTTAGCTCGTAAAAGCAAATTTTCTTCCCGTAGAAATTTATTTTCCTTTTCCAATAACTCGACTTTCTTTTCTAAAAACTCAGCATGAGCTCTCAGTCGAGTCAATTCATGAATTATATCTTGTAAATTTTCGATGATAGGTGTATTTTTATCTTTTCGTCCTATCAACATTTCAGATTAGTTCAACAAATATATTACATTATTTCCAATATGTTGTACTTTTTATAGCTGAATAGTTACCAGGATTATTTCTCCATTTGCAAAATGTGTATTTTTGCAAATGGAGATTTTAACATCATCAACTGAAGGAGGACCTATGAAGATAAATAATTTTTTTAAATTGGGAATTATAATAAATTTAATAATAAGGATATCATTTATACATGCTCAGTGTTATTCCTTTATATATAAGCAGACGACAAAATTTCCCGATTTTGCTGTAAAAGAATTCGTGGCTTCTTCAACCGGCATACCCTACAGCTTATATAGTCTGAATACAAACGGCATAATATCGGAATACAAGTACCTCAAGAGTAATCCTGAATCGGGTTCATTCAGATTGATGGATTTAAATTATTTTAAGGATAACCGTACCGGCGAAATTGTACTTGCAGATTTTATGGATAAAGACAGAATTGGGACAATTTTGAAGGCGATAGAAAAGACTTCGTGGAAAATTAGTAAGGATACTACATCCATAAAGGGTTTGAAGGTAAAAAAAGCCACAAATTTTGACAAATATAATAATAAAATTACAGCCTATTATTCAACTGATTTTTCCATCAACGATGGACCATGCGAATACAATAATCTCCCCGGATTAATTGTTAAAATAGAGTCCACTTCTCAAACCATCGAACTTACTGAAATTCAGGTAAATGAAAACTGTATTATTCCTCTTCCGGGTTCTTTTAATATCAAATGGGTATCCAATGAGGAGTGGGATAAGCATTCTGAAAAAACTCTTGAAGGTTTCATCAAGAAGTAGAGATTTGCGAAATATTGTCTGTAAATTTCCTCTTAAGACTTGTGAGAGATTGCAATTGAAACTGGGGTTCGTTTCTTTTACA
This sequence comes from Saprospiraceae bacterium, assembly GCA_016716335.1. Taxonomy (GTDB): domain Bacteria; phylum Bacteroidota; class Bacteroidia; order Chitinophagales; family Saprospiraceae; genus OLB9. The sequence goes on from JADJWN010000010.1 coordinate 104,304, forward strand.
TTACTGATATTTTTATCTTGCAACGTTCATGCTCAAGATTTTATCTCAGGCAGGGTCACTGATGAAAAAGGCCATGGCATAGAGTCAGTACAGGTTATTATTATAAATAATACAATTATCATATCGGAGTGCTTTACACTTTCAGGGGGAATTTGGGAGTTAAATACTACTCTTCCTGACAGCTTTGATATTCTGTTCAGATATGTAGGCTGCCGCGACACATTAATAAAATGGACATTGAATAAAACTCCGCCGGTACCTGTAGAAATTAATCTCCGGTGTATTAATATCCTTCAGGAAATAGAAATTAAGGACAGGAAAATAGGATTGGTTTTCAAGGGTGATACCATACATTATGATTTGAGTGTATTCACAAATGGCAGTGAAAAAAACCTGGGAGATATTTTGAAAGTATTACCGGGGATTTCATTGGGAACTAGTGGTGAGATAGAATACAATGGAAAAAGGATAGATAAATTATTAATTGAAGGAAAAGACATATTAAATAATCAACACAAACTGGCCACCGAAGGTATTCAAGCCACTGATATACTTAGTATTCAGATAATTGAGCACTATCAGACTTTTTCACAAAAATTATTTCAGGGATTCAATGACCAGATTGCGCTAAATGTGGTGCTGAAGGAAGAGTCAAAATCAAAACTGAAAGGAATGGCACAAATTGATCTTGGTTATAAATCAAAACATCAATCTAATATTTCCCTATTTAAAATTAATCAAAACAGTGGCAATACCACTTTCCTGAGATCAAACAACACCGGAAAATCCATCATATCGCAAAATGATTTCATGTCTCTCCAGACCAATTTACTACGTTCCTCCAAAATAAACAATTCCGGTGATATAGTCAATTCTGAATTTAATGTCAGTGATGATGTCTTTCGAAACAATGATTTCCTTGTCGCCAGAAACAGTGAAATTTCTTCTGACTCAGGAAAAATGATGGTTCGATATACAATTTTGGGAGGATACCTTAACCGCTATTCAGGAAGAATGGACAATCAGCAATTTGTCAACCAAAACACTACGGCAATAATTGACCAGAATAATCGGTTCAAAAACTTGTTCGGTAATTTTCAGTTGAACTTACAGAATAATATGAGCAATAAAATACGACATGAATTCGATATTCGTGCAGATATCAAAAGACCTCATTTAAACTCACAGGCAGATACCCGAATTCAGTCTGAAAACTTTAAAAGCAATACTCAAAGTGTTCAAACAGAAACTAATGTTAATCCTGAATTTTACACTAATGTAAAATTATCGGATAAATGGCATTTAACCGGTCAATACAAATTTTTATATGTCAGCTTAAGGGATTACAGACAAATTGCCGATTCCTTGTATGTCATTGATTTACCCGTAAATATTCTGGACCAGAAACTCACCAATCAAAGAATTGTACACAATACCGGAATAAATCTTTACTACGTTTCACCTAAGTTGGACGTAGGTTTGCAGCAGAATTTTAACCTCTTTGAAGGGTGGTATGCATTAAAAAATACATCAGAACCATATATAATTGATAAAGCAGAAAGCCAATTATCAGAAAAAATTGCTACACTCAAAAGTTTCATCAATTTTAAGGTCAACTCTATTTCTATTAACCCATCTATTTCTATACCTTATTATGTATTCAGAAATCTGGGTTCTGTTTCAAAAAAGACGTCTTACAAATCCTTCGCTATCCGTAAAATATTCTTATGGTAAAGTAAACTTTTTATTATTACAGTACAATTCGGGTTTTGTTCTCCCGGATCACTCATTTATGAACAATCTGACTATCATCCAGAATAGCAGAAATTATATACTGAACCAAATACAGCCAGAGCAAATCAGCTATACAACCTCCTTAGCTTTGAGTCATTTGTATTTTAATATAACAAATAAATCGAGGTCATATTTCAGGATTCAATCAGTCAGGACTTCCAATCCGTTAGTATTTCAAAACAGGGTTCAGGGTAATATAATTGAAAGAACAATGCTTGTTGCAAAGAAATCTGAGAGTTTAAGTTTGGTTAAAAACCTTTCATTCTCGGGATCTGATTTTCCTTTGCGGTTTGGAGCAAATTTTATGCTTACCCGGGTAATTTCCACTTTCTATGACAACCCATCCTCTGAGCTTTTAAATTACAACTCGAATTTTGAAGTTCAATCTAAGTTTAACTCACCTTTTCAGTTTGAAATATCTTCAGGGTTATCAGGCAATCAAATGAAGTTCGGCAGTTTTTCCGGAATTGATTTTAAGTCTTTGATGTTCAAAGCGGGTATTAAGTACTATAAAGGAGATTTTCTGACTAATATCAGTTTTACAACTTTTTATAACTACACTGAAAATAAAGTTCCTGTCAACTTTAGCAATTTAAGCTTTAATATACAGATTCCTTTGAAAGAAAAATTAATTTTGCTTATAGATGGATCGAATATTTTAAATCTGAACGGATTCATAAACGTAAATGCTTCAAATAATGAATTTGTCAATGAAATCCATACTTTCACAGGTTTTAGAGGATTTTTGATGATAGGTGCACAATACAGAATATAGTTTTCTAAAAAGCATTCTTCCCCTCCTCTCAGGCCCAAACAAATTAATACTCATTCATTTGAGAGGATATTCCCTAAGGCGGTTATTTTTACACTGATATTTGATCTTCATCCTAAGTCTGAACATATGAAATTTCACCCCGGACTCTTGGCAATATGCTGTATTATCTTATCTGTCCGTACCATTGCTCAATCGCCACACATACTGCGTACCGATCCCGCATATCATACTTTTGACAGGATGGATGTATTAAGAATGTCAGACACTTCACTGGTGTCCTCCATTAATAACTACAACCGAAAGGAAATTATCCGATACTTTCAAAAAGTGTGGAATAATGATGCCCTCACTCCAACAGACCGATACGACCTGCTTCATGCGTTCAGAGATAATATTGAGTTCTTTACTGAAAAGTCTGATATTGGGAAGGCAGAACATCAGAATCAGGAAGGTCTTTTTAAAAATGCATCAGAAGAAAACAGGACATCACTCACAGAGATCAGCAGAGCAGACCTTGAAAGATCTCCGGTACTGAAGTATTTTTATAAGTCATGGGCTAATTTTCTGGAGCTGGAAACTCCTTCTTTCAGTATGTATCTCAATCCTGTACTGCATTTGAACTATGGTAAGGAAAGCGGCACCGACACTCCTGTTTTCCAGAATACGAGGGGCCTCGATCTCCGTGCATATATTGATAAGAAGGTATATATATATCTTCAACTTCTCGAAAACCAGCGAAGTTTTCTTTCTTACCAGAATGAAAGAATTGACCGATTTAATGCCTTACCGGGTCAGGGATTATATAAAACTTTTGAAAGTTCAGTAGTGGGCAGACTTAAAGGTTTTGACTATTTTAATGCTAAAGCTTAGTGGGATTCAATGCGACCCGGAGTATTAATGTAGAACTGGGGCATGGCAATCATTTTATCGGCAATGGTTTCAGGTCGTTGCTGCTGTCGGATTTCAGCCACAATTATTTTTATCTTAAGCTCAATACCCGCATCTGGAAATTTCAGTACCAGAATATATTTGCAGAGCTTGCTCCGGTATCCGTCAACAGCATTCCAAGCGATGTATTGTTGCCCAAAAAATATACTGCCACACATTATCTTGCTTTTCTTCCCAATCCGAAATTTGAGGTCGGACTTTTTGAAACTGTGGTATTCGGTAGGGAAAAATTCTTTGAACTACAGTACCTCAACCCCATCATATTATACAGAGCAGTGGAACATTCCTTAGGCAGTCCTGACAATGTAATGCTCGGTCTCAACCTCAAATGGAATTTTATCAAATCCTTCTCCGTATATGGGCAGTTGTTACTGGATGAATTTAAACTGAGCGAACTGAGAAGTGGTACAGGATGGTGGGCCAACAAAATTGCTGTACAGGCCGGATTGAAGTACATGAATGTACTGAGTATCGATCATCTGGATATGCAGGTCGAATACAACACGGCACGCCCCTACACCTATACCCACAGGGATACGCTCTCGGTAGGCACAAACATATCTGTAGCCAATTACAGCCATTTCAGCCAGCCGCTGGCACATCCCCTGGGTGCCAACTTCAGAGAAACAATATTGCTGCTGAGATACAGACCAATGCCAAAATTACAGTTTTCGGGCAGAGTGCTATTGACTGAATGGGGAGATGATTTTCCGGGACAAAACTGGGGTGGCAATGTGCTTACACCGCACAATTCGAGAGAGCAGGACTATGGAAACTTCACCGGACAGGGTAAAAAGACCAATATAACAGCCGCCTATCTGGATATCCAATATGAATTTTTTCATAATTTCTTTGCCGATCTGAATATCATGCGTCGTCATACAACTTTGAAAATACAGTGTGTCCAGGCATTGTTTTATGAAATTGCTCAATAAATAAATGAGATGATTATGGGAACGCTCCACTCATACCCGGAATAAACTGTATCAAGCGCATCGGACATCACATTGACCTATAAAAGCCTTAGGCCGTGAGTTCTATTATCAGCCGGCATTGTACAAATGTAAATCATAAGATCCGGTATTCGGCCAAAGCCAATATAACAAATGCAGATTTTCCCTTGTAATTTGTCAAGATGGAGTCATACTTGCCCATCAGAATTTCTTAAGTTTAGTGCTTTTTAATGGCCTGTTTTGTCTCTAAGAATACACTTTTTAAATAAAAATATAAAATAATTACAGTTCACAGAATTACATCAGACAAAATTTTTATTTTTCGACAACAAATAGAGAAGGGTGGTTTTTCCAGCAACATTTTCTAGGAGTGGAGTATCCCGATAAAATGGTGTAACTATTCAGCTATATTGTTGCCGCTAAAGATTTTTTCCCACGCCTCATGCTTGGCAAGTTACGTTATTAGCGTAGCAGACTACGATTTCGTGCCGGTGCTCGACACGTTGGCTTATTTCGGCAAACAGTGAGTTCCGCCAAAATCAAGGTTTGTTATCTTTTTATCCAATGATTAATATCTGTGGTTACATATATTACATCTCTATGGGAATATAGCTGAATTAGGCACAAAAAAGATGTTTTCAGTAATGGGTTTTCAGCATTCTGTCAAACCCGGGTAGCAAAACAGATACTTACAAAAGATAATAAATATACGCAGTAATCTTTGAAAATTTATTTATATGAAAAACTTGCTATTACTCCCAGCGACATTAAGCCGGATCGTTTGCATGGCCGGCTGTCTGCTGACCGGCAATTATCTCATGCCTGCAATAAATCAATTTGCGGATAAAGCATCTGATCTGACAATGAAGCACAGATATCGTTGTCCCGTGGCTGACAATTGCGAAGATATAAGTGCTGCCCAGACCCTCGTTACAGCTCCGACAGATATCCATTGCGGAAGCTATGCCATAAGCACTATGACAGGATGTCTGGAATCGGCCAATCCTGAAAGTACAGTATCAGAATGTGATTTTGGCACTTACCCTACGGTATGGTTTAAGATACAAACGGATGGAAATGCAGTGCAGCTGATTACATCCGTATCTACCAATGGTAGCTGGTCACCTGTATGGGCTGTATATTATGGCAGTGATTGCAACAATCTTATATTGCTGAGCGGAGGTGATACCAAAACTCCCGGTACGGCTGTCCCCTGTGGTATGCAATCTCCGCATTCTGTGGGTATTCCCAAAGGTCAGGATGGAATCAGCAGTATTACTACCTTATATGTGGCTGTCAGTACCCGCGATTTTGTAGATGATCCGGATTTTGTATTAAATGCATACACCAAAGCGGCGTGCACCTCCTGTCTTGGAGATTTAGACTGTAGTTTAGTACCTCATGCCAAACTGCTGGTAACACAGAGATCAGGTGACAGGCCACTTGATGATCCGTACTTCTGCCCCGGGGAGAGAGTTACGGTTTGTCTGAGCTTTACCTATGATGCCAGCCATACGGGGAATAACTGGTTTCATGGACTGATCCCTGACTTTGGCCCCGGCTGGGATCTGTCAGCTTTCAATCCTTCAGAGGATATTACAGCTACTCCTCCGGGGGCTCAATGGCACGATGTGGGTGATGGAGCATGCGCACCCTTTATCACAGAGTATATGCCGCTGTTGTGTACCTTCACTGACGAAAACGGCATGTTGCGTATATGCAACATACAATGTGGAGACTGTCCTTGCGTAGGCAACCAACCATTAGCTCCCGGATCAAAACTTCCCGGAGGATGGTTTTGGAGCACCGAAGGGGGCCCCGGCTGTCTCAACAACTGCTCGCCTTCTACAAAATATGGTATAGGAAGTTCTAAGGCGGATATCCATATCTGTATGAATCTAAAAGTGAAGGATGCCCCAAGCCAAATAGAATGCGAGAGGAATAAATCTCTTAAGCTAAGGTTTGTCATCACTTCTAATGCCGTGACAGGATGCTGGCAGGATCCGGTATTTGAGTGTAAACTGGATATTTCGATAGGACTATCATCCTGGGCAGTGGATTGCAACACACCTCCTCCTGTGATAGCTACACCCGAAAATCCAGTAATCTGTCATGATGAAGTGACCGGGGTCAGACTTAACAAAGCAGATGGTTTGGACATAGGTAACATTATTGTAAAAGCAATACCTAATCCCAATATTTCAGGTGCATCTGATACAGTTCTTTCAGCCGAATCTGCTCTGCTGAATCAAAGATTGAGCAATCTGAGCCCTGTGATCCAGATACAGCAGTATGAAATATTTAGCGAATTATCGGGACTTGTGTGTCCTGGTGAAAGAAGATTAATCGACGTTACAGTTTACCCCGGCATAAAGATTCAGTTTTCGCCCGTAAAAATCTGCAAAGGGGATATCGTAGAACTTTATCCGGATATTCTAGGAGGTACAGGCAATTATACAGGCATCAACACCCTTCTCATTCCGGCTTTTCAGTGGAGCACCGGTGACACCACAACGTCTATAAAGGTAAGCCCGGAAGTATCCCGTACTTACACCATTACTGTCACGGATGATTCGGATGTTCCGGTACCGGTTCGGTTTTTGTGGAGGTGCAATCCTCACTGAATCTGGAAATAGTCCCAAAGGAAGTACATTTGTACAGAGACGGTCTGAACGAGGATTTGGCGGTGAGTGTGGTGGACAGATTGGATTTCATGCCTCAGCAGGCAATATGGGAATCTCATCCTGCAGGATTGGATTATGACATTACTGAGGAGGGTGTATTAATTAAAAATACAACTTCGGATATTTCAAATAGCCCATACCAACTGTGTGCATCTGTATTGGACAGCTCCGGATGTTACACCAAAGTGTGTGAAAAGGTAGAATTTTTGGAGGGGCCCAAAGCCTCACTCTTAGTTATCGGATCTGTACAATGCACCACCAGTCATGTAAATCTGGGTATCAATACCGTTTTACTGCCGGGTCAGAATGCTGTTTTCAAGCTCCTGGACTGTGACGGAAACTTATTGTACGACACCTCCGGCAATCCTTATATACACTACAATCAATTTGAGATTTTCAAAAATGTTCCTTTGACAAATGGTAGCTGTTTTAAACTGGCGTCATTTTTTACAGACGGTTTATTGCAGGAATTCGGAGGGAGCTATATATCCACTCTGGAAATTTCTATTCCTCAGGGTGTTCCCGTAGTACTGACTCCGGATACTACCATTTGTACCGGTCAAAGCACGACCATCAAAGTAGTGAATGCCGCATCATACTCTGCCTTCAGCTGGCAACCACCTCAGGGTAATGTAAGTAGCTTCACGGTATCTCCGGTCACTACTACTCAATATTCGGTGACAGCCACACAGTCCAACGGTTGCACAGCTACGGGTACGGTCACTGTCACGGTAAATCCAAAAATCACAGGCAGAATTTCGGGTAAAGATGTAATATGTGCGGGAGACAGCACCGTACTGACGGCATCGGGCGGAATAAAATACCTCTGGAATACCGGCGCAACTACGGATCATATTATTGTAAAAAATGAAGATCAATATACGGTTACAGTGACAGATTTGTCGGAATGTATCACTACTGCGGCAAAGCAGGTCAGTGTAACCCCTCTGCCTTCAGCAGTGATATCCGGGATAAACATGATATGTACAGGCAAAAATAATATGCTGACAGCCTCAGGAGGTGATGATTTCCTCTGGAATACCGGACAACGCAGTCCTTCAATCCTTATTAATACATCCGGAATATACACCGTGACAGTAACCAGCAAAAACTGTACTTCCACAGCTCATAAAGTTGTTGAGTTTTCTTACAGCTCATTGCTTTTGCGCAGCAAAGTGGATACCATGTATATCAAGGCAGGTCAAACCTATCTATATACGTTATTGAGTGATTCATATTCAGAGGAGGACAGCATAAAAATCAGGCAAATCAACACACATGAAGCATTCCTCAAAACACATTCCATGGATCAAAAAGGCCTGTTAAGCATAGAATCAGAAAAGTCATTTGTGAAAAACATTGAACTGGCATATGAGATATGCGACAGATGTGGAAAATGTGTCACCAGAAAACTGATACTGATTGACGAGCAATTTAAGGATATTTTCCTGCCCTCTTTCATAACTCCTTTTGCAAACGGGAATACCCACCTGAAATTTTCACCTGACCAGCTTAAGGAAGCAGAACTTTGGGTTTTCAATCAGTTAGGTCAGTTGATATACTACAAGAAAGGCTATGACAACAGCCTGGACATGGAAGCGTATCCGGCAGGAGTATATTATTATATACTTGGTATCTCGGGAATGAAGATAAAAAGGGCATTCGTGCTGGTAAGATAAAGGGTCAGAAATATTTTTACCGGATGGGTAGTTAAACATTGATGTATCAACCTCAATCCTTACTTTTTCAGGAAGTTTATGTAAAAATTTAATTACAATATTTTAAGCCTGTTAAATTTTCAGGTTAAGGAAGCAATGAATTCATATGATGAATCATTAGCCAGACTGCTGATATTTTATCCTCTGAAATTTGGGATGCTTATTTAGCAATAAAGAGGGATAAGTGGAGTGAAAAAACAAAAAAACCCTTGATAATAAGTTGATTATCAAGGGTTTTAGTTGACCCATAAGGATTCGAACCTTAACAGACAGAACCAAAATCTGTAGTGCTACCGTTACACCATGGGTCATTATTGCTTTTCAAAAGCGGTGCAAAAGTAAAGTTTTTTTCTATATAGCTGTATATTTTGATGTCAAAAAAAATTCTATTGCTGCTGTGATAGACCTATGTTGGGATCCAGCTCCCTCGCTTTGGCAAGGTACTTTTCTGCATTGGCATTGTCTCCTGTATTCCTGTATGCATTGGAAAGATTGAGGTATGACGGTGCATGGTCGGGCAGCAGTTGCACTACTTTTTCAAAATAACTGACAGCAGCAGTATGATTGCCTTTTATGCCATTGGCTACTCCGAGAAGGCGTAGGGTTTCAGCGTCGTTGGGGTTGAGCGAAAGGGAGCGGGTCAGATACTGCTCCGCTTTTCCCAGATTGTTTTCCACTTCGCCGGCACGCCTGCCTGCATCCCGCAGGGTCACCGCCAGATTGGTGGCTGCATCGTTGAAATCCGGATCTATTCGCAGTGCCGCATCATAGGATTGGATGGCAGCATCAAACTCCCGAAGATAATAATGCGCATTCCCCTTAATCAGGTAAGCATTCTTATAGGTAGGATGTATCTCCAGAGCATGTATCAGATAGCCGATAGCTTCCTTCAGCATACTTTGCTTTTTAGCCTCATCCTTCTCATCAAATGCCGCTGTGGTCAGAGCACCGCCGGCAGCATCCAGCACCTTGGCACTGTTGGCAGAGGTTTTTACATCAGTGGTAAACAGGGTAAAGTCATCCTTCCAAACTGTATTTCGGGTCAGGGTCTTGTAGCTGTAAGCCAATGAAAGCAATGCCAGCAACCCGATGAACGCCTGCTGTCCCATACGTTTCAAAACATATTCTGTCAGCAACCATCCCAATAATATGGCAAAGCCTAAGGAAGGCATAAACATAAATCGCTCCGACATATTGGTACCTATGGGAAATACCAGATTGTATACTATAGACAAAGTGATCAGAAAAAATAACACTCCGAATCCCGGAATGCTACGGGTTTTGAGTGCTCTGATACCAATGACAGCGAGCACCGCATAAGTGATCAGACTCAGTATTACCCCGAAATCTCCGAATTGCATTATGCCGATGTGTCTCGGATAATAATCATGTGTGAGCGGATGCGGGAAAATGAGCAACTGGATATATTTACCCAGTGTGTACACGATTGTGGCCAGCTTTTCGCCGGCTGTAAAAGGCACATAAGTATTATTCACCCACTTGAGATAGGGATTATTCATGAGTTCCATAGGGGCACCGCCAAAATCATTACCCAAAACAGCCCCACGAATCAATAAAAATAATACCGCCGGAATACCGAGATACAATCCGTAACTGTTTACACTGAATTTTACCCCGGGTCGGAAAAAGTAAACAGCCAATGGCACTATGGCCAGAAATGTGATGGTGTTTTCTTTGGACAACAGTCCGAGAAATAATGCAAACGCAGAAAATAGTAGGTATTTCATTTGTGGAGAATCCACATATCTTACAGCATAGTATAAAGCTCCCATACTGCCCAGCATCGCCATGATTTCGTCCCTTCCCTTGATATTGGCCACAGCCTCTGTATGCAGCGGATGCAATGCATAAATGACTGCCACCGCCAGTACCATCCACCTTTTTTCAGCAGTGTCTTCTTTATGACACCATATCAGGGCCAAAGTGTGATAAATCACAAAACACAAAAAGCCATACAATATCACATTGATCAGATGCCCTGTGAATGGACTCTTTCCAAAGAGTTCGTATTCCAGCGCAAACATGGCCGGAGTGAGCGGTCTGTAACGACCTCCGGATACCAATTTATCCTTGCCCTCAGTTTTGAAAAAAGCCAAAAAAAAGTATCTTTTGTAAACAGGCCTTTCAAACCTTTGATACCTTGAGTGGTAAACATATTGTCATAAATCACAATAGCATCATCCTGTGTAAAGTCGTGCTTCAGGGTATTGAAATATACCAGGGCTCCCAAGGCAAAGACTATCCATCCGTGCCACCTGAACGAATCAGGCATTAAAGAAGAGGCCGTTTTACGGGAGGTATTACGTTGGTTTTTTTGTTTTTTGCACACATGGAGACAAAATTACATATAAATTTTATCTGTCATGTATCCATAGTTCAGGAAAATTTGCTGGACTGAAAAAGTACTCTGTTATTTGAAAAAGTTGGTTGTTTAAGTTGAAATATTGTTGTAACAAATTAATGCTAATATCTAATGCAGACCGGAAACAATTAAATCAGTCATCTAAGCCAAATATTAATTCAAACTTAAAACAATTCTAACGGTCATCTATCTGATTGAAGTATGAATACTTTTATCCGGATTTTGAAAAAAAGAATTTCAATCTATGAGCCCGCCTCATGCCATGCAAGCTGTATCGCCACTTGGTTTTTATTTCTCAATTATTTGTTCATTGCTATTAATATTTTACATTTACATCTTCATCAGAAATAATAGATGTCATAAATGATTTCGGCAAAATATATTTTATACGTTTTGATGCCATTATCATTATTCAGCCAACCTGCCTCTTTTAATGCAATACTAAAGGAAAAAAACGACAGTATCAGATGTGTCTTATTGGTTGAAGCCTCGGATTATTATAAGTTTCACAGTGTGGATACTTTAATAATGGTAGCAGACGAACTCATTACATCTGCTCAAAAATTAAGGTCTGATTCATTTTTAGAATCAGGGTATAATGTCAAAAGTCTGGGATTGAAGTTTAAGGGAGAATATGGCGCTGCCACAGAGTATGCCCAAGCGGCACTAGACCTGAACAGTAAAACCGCAAATAAAATCAATCGGGCAAAAATACTGCTCAACTATGCTGACCTCATGCGGCAGCAAAAACAATATGAAGTATGCGAACGATATCACCGGGAGGGATTATCAATAGCAAAACAAGCAAACGACAGTGCATTAATGGCCAGGTTTTACATAAACTCCGGACTGATGTTTTCTAACATGGGAAAAACTGATTCTGCATTTGTTTATTACAAAAACGGGATAGCCATTACCGATAAAGTGGATGCACTGAAGAATACGGGCATTACGGCCCGTCTCAATCTCAGTCAGCTATACTACCTTCAGGGTAATTACAGTGAAATGATCAAAATGGCCAATGAAGTCTATAAATATGCCATCCAGGAGGAGGACGAAGATCATATCAGCCTGGGGGCCACGAATGTGGCAATAGGATATCTCAAGCTGGGGGATTTTTGATAAAGCCCTTGAATACATCGGGCGGGCAGAAGATGCGGCAAAGAAATATAACAGTCCTCAGAATCTGCTTCTGGCCCTGGGCAATGCCTCAGATATCTATGCTGAAAAAGGAGATTACAAATCTGCATACCATAAAGCTCTTGCATACATCGGACTCAAAGATTCATTGCGATCGGCACTGTATGATCGAAACCTGACAGAGATGACCACAAAATATGAGCTCAAAGAAAAAGAAAATCAGCTTACCCAGCATCAACTTACTATCCAGAAACAGGCTGCCCGGCAAAAACTTGTTATATGGATTTCATTGGTTTTGATTCTTTCCGTAGTACTTCTCTTTTTCTACCTTAAAAACCGTCAGGAACTCAAGCGAAAAACAGCGGAAGCTGAGGCTGAAAAAGCCAGATTGACCGCCGAGCTCGAACATACCAAACTGGAAAAAATGGAAGAGATGGACCAGCTGCGCAGCAGGTTTTTTGCCAATATCAGCCATGAGTTCAGAACACCCTTGACTCTTATACTTAATCCGGTGGACAGACTGCTCGGAGTAATAAAAAACGCTGAACATCACAGGTATCTGGATATGATCCGAAGCAACGCAGTCAGATTGCTGGAGCTGGTCAATCAGCTGCTTGATCTGTCCAAACTGGAAAGTGGAAAAGAAAGACTCACTATAGGTAAATATGACATAAAAAAGTTTTGTTTGGCAGTGGGAGCCATGTTTGAAAGTCTGGGACATCAAAAAAACATACAGTTTAACATCAATGTACCGGAAAATGAAACAATCGGCTATTTTGACAGGGATAAAATGCACAAAATAATTACCAATCTGCTGTCCAATGCTTTCAAATTTACTCCGCCGGGTGGCATAGTTCAGTTGTCCCTGACTCTCGGGGAACCGGAACTGGCCTGCATTTCCGTAAAGGATACAGGTATGGGTATTTCAGTGGAAAATCAGGCTGTATTGTTTGAGAGATTTATGTCTTTTTCCGGTTCGGAAACTCAAAAAAGCAGTGGTATAGGCCTTTCATTGGTCAAAGAGTTGGTGCTGCTGCATAAAGGAACCATCCATGTGTACAGTGAAGTAGGAAAAGGGTCAGAATTTATCGTAAAAATACCTCTAAGCAAAGAGAAATACCAGGATGCCGTAGAGAATGAAAAACCGGAAGACCCGGCATGGAGTGATACCAACATTTCTTCTCTTACACAGAGATATGATACACCCGGAATCAAAATGCCCGGAATGCCTGATTTAGAGAGTGCATCCAGGCCCTTATTATTGATTGCTGAAGATAATCCTGATGTGAGCTCACTGATCATTGATATATGTAATCTGCATTTTCAGGTTATTACGGCTGAAAACGGCAGATCTGCACTTGCTATGGCAATTGAAAAAGTACCGGATATTATCATTACGGATGTCATGATGCCCGAAATGGATGGAATGCAGTTGTGCGAATCCCTGCGCAGTAATGATCTGACCAGCCATATACCCATTATCATGCTTACTGCCAGAGGTGACAGGCAGGATAAGCTTACGGGACTCAAGACCGGTGCTGATGATTACCTGACAAAACCCTTTGACAATGAAGAATTGATCGTGAGACTGCAAAACTTACTTGAACGACGCAGAAAACTTCAGGAACATTTCAAAAGAGTATTGCATGCATTTGTACCGGTCGATGTAGATGCCAAGAGTATAGATGCAACTTTTCTCCAGAATCTGAAGAAAAAGATCGAAAATAAAATGCATGATGAAAACTACGGAGTGAGTGAACTTGCATCAGATTTGGCATTAAGCAGAAGCCAGCTTCACAGAAAAGTATCAGGACTTCTGGGACTGTCCCCCAATGAAATCATCAGAAATATGCGCTTGGAAAAAGCCAGAATGCTCATCAGGAAAAACACCGGCACAATCGCAGAGATTGCATATGGATGCGGATTTTCATCTCCGGCATATTTTGCCAAATGTTACAAAGATTATTTCGGCCATACTGCGGGTGAAGAATGAAAGAAACTGAACCAAGACCTCAGGTTTTACCCCACTTTCAAAAAGTTTTTTCATTTACATACTATTGAAATACAGGGTATTATATCTGATGCTACAATTTTGCAATATGCTGCGACAATTTTGATACTTGCCTGGGTGGTGCGTCCCACATCTTTGTACCCATCAAATTTTCCGTTCGGGATTTTTTCTTAACCACTTTAAAATCAAAAATATGAAACGCATTCTGAAATGGCTTGCTTACACACTGGTTGTACTTATTGTATTGTTATTATCAGGCTCATGGTATTTTTCTTCAAGATTCAATAAAGAGTTTGAAAAAGTAATAGATTTTGAACCCAAAGCTATTCCGATACCTGCTGATTCTGCTTCTGTTGAAAGGGGAAGAATTCTGGCCGTGGACTGCAGATCATGCCATGGTGCCGATCTGGGCGGAAAAGTATTTTTTGATGATCCAGGCATAGGAATGCTTCCATCCTCCAATCTTACAGGGTCTCCCGGTTCGGAAACTGAACATTATACAGATATGGATTTTGTGAAAGCCATCCGTCATGGTCTGAATAAATCCGGCCATAAACTTATGATTATGCCGAGCCTGCCCTACTCACATATAAGTGATGAGGATCTGGGATGTCTGATCGCATTTATCCGCACTTTGCCTGAAGTAGAACGAAAATTTCCGAAAAGAAAACTGACTTATATGGCGCAGGTGATGGCAGGTGCCGGATTATTTGGCAACCTCTTTCATTATGACATCATAGATCACCGGAATGCTGTAAATGTTCCTGCTGTTCCAATAGGAAATAGCATTGAATATGGTTCTTATCTCACCCATATACACGGATGCAATGACTGCCACAAAAAAGACCTGAAAGGTGGTAAAGCTCCGGATCCGGTCTCACCACCTGTACCTGATATCTCCAATTCCGGTGCTGTGGGACGATGGAATACTGAACAATTCATTAGTGTATTCCGTACAGGCACCACTCCTGAAGGAAAAGTACTGGATGCTCAGTTTATGCCCTTTGCAGGTCTGGGTGCTCACAGTGACACAGAAATTGAGGCAGTGTACAATTACATCAAGTCGTTGAATAACTAAAATTAAATTTTCTGTACTTCAAATTATTATTTCAATTCACATTAATTATTCATTCATTTTAAAAAATTCAAACAATGCAAACAAAATCAATTTTTACCGTTTTTGCCGGATTTGTTACCTTAATGCTGAGCGGTTTTTTCTTCTATGAAGTATTATTAAAATCCTATTTTTCAAAATTGATGGAAAGTATGGGAGACTGTGTAATCAAAGAACCTCCTTTCCTTCCAATGATTGTGGCACACTTATGTTTTACCATCTTATTATGGATTATCCTCAATGCCAATAATGTCAATTCTTTCATGGGTGGAATTCAAAAGTCATGGTTGCCGGTGCTGCTGATTATGGTGTGGTATGATGCATGGCTCTTTACGTTCATGCCACAGATGACATTACAGATCGGAATCATTGATGTCCTTACCAATGGGCTATGTACCCTGCTGGCAGCAGGAGTCATGGGTTGGGTAATGGGACAATTCAAATCATGATTTGTTTTGATGGCCCGAACCGATTAAATACAGGTATTGATTGGGTTCGGGCCTTTTCCATATTTTTTTTTCGAAACTCTCTGCTTTAAATTTTCAAAACTTTAAAAATAGCCAAAAATGATCACAGATCAATATCAGAAAGTAGGTATTATCACCATCCTTTCCGGTATAATAGCTTTGTTAAGTTATACTTTGGCAGGAGCTGCCATAAACTTCCGCTTTGAAGCATTTACCGACCTTAGTTTAATTCTAAAAATGGATGATATCCATGTACCCATGCTCAGGTGGAGTATGATTACAGATATATTCGGATATTATCTGCTGTTGTTACCCCTGGTATTTTTTACACATGCAGAAATGAAAGACAGGTCGTCCTGGAGTCAGATTTACACTTATTGCGGTGGAGGGTATATTCTTATGGGCTCTACAGGTGCTGCAATCCTATCTGTGGTCTGGCCGTGGTGTATTATGCAATATCAAACTACTGATACTCAGGCTCAGCAAATCATGGAATATGTGTTTGGAGCGGTTTCTCAAATTGTCTCCGGGGGTATATGGAATCAACTGGATGCATTGCTGATGTCTGTCTGGCTCATAGGTTTGAGCAGTATTTTAAGGTCATATGATTCATTGACAGCAGGGTTAACTTTTTTCACAGGTCTGTGTTCGCTTTGTGATTTTTTGGGTGGCATGCTTCAGATCAGCACATTAGCTGATACAGGGCTAAATCTTTACTTAGTGCTGGCACCGGTCTGGGCCATTTATATCGGAATGAAGGTCAGAAAAAACCAATTATTTACCTGAGATGATCAACCCCTGGATTTTAACAAAGATAACTCTCAGGAATCAAAAGAAATGAACTACACCGCTTTCATGGGCGAGAAAAAGCCTGTATTTATCCAAAACAGATAAAATTCATATTTCAAAGAATACAGGATCCGATTCAGTATTCTACGCTTTCTATCCTGTTCAAAGACTACTTTTTGTAAGTTGAATCATTAATCCCTCAGCACAACCGGTTCATAATTTTCCTGCGCACTTTCATACAGGATGTCAGCATCCTCTTCTGTAATCGCAGTCATTTCTCTGATGCTCATATTTTTATTGACGAAATTACACCATTTGCAATCCGGTTTTTCACAGCCCGGCGTAAACTGTCGGTTCATAATTTTTGCATAGGCATCCTTTAGTTGAGCAGTCACAATAGCTACGTCTTCAGGTTCTACGACAATACTTTTGCGATGATATCTTCCATCACGGTCTTTTTCCACAAAGTCCATGATTCCTTCCTTCATGGCATAGGGCAGCTTCCGCTGACTGTCTAGCAGAATCTTGTAAAACACAATCTGCCTCCAGTAGTCACCCCCGATTTCATTATTTTCGGGTTCTGCCTTTTTGAGTTTACTGCTATTAAAATTACCGGTTTTATAATCCACTACCACAATATGATTGTCGTATATCTCTATTTTATCAATAAATCCCCGTAGAGGCACTCCTTCGTACTGCACGGAGTCCACCCGGAACTCCAGTTCATAATCCCTGGGCCTGAGCCAGTGATCTTTATATTTCTCATAATATTCAGAAAGGAGATTGACCCCATGGGTTGAGTAATTGCCAAACTCCTGATCTGTAAAATCCCCTTTATATTTTTCCATACCCTCCCTGAAAAAGGCAAGTAATTTGTCCAACGAACCGTAAGATCTCGGATTGCTGTTCTTGATATCTTTGACAAATTTTTCAAGCGCATAATGTACAGCATTACCAAATCCCATGGTTTTACTCCTCGCTTCCGGCACCCTGAGCACGGTGTCAAAGTAAAAACTCAAAGGACACTCCAGATACTTATTGAGATTGGTATTGCTCATTCTAAAGTTTTCCAGCATCTTTTGTACGGCAGTATTGTCAATCAGCTGTGCCTGACCTGACTTGTAACGCATTAAAACAGCTTTGTATCTGAGCACCACTTCATCAGGTACATTTACTTGCATTATCTTGTCGTCAGGTGACATACACTCTGAGATAAATTTTGACATTTCTTTTTCCTTTTCCTTATCTTCAACTTTATAATAGCTGATATACAGATAGTGCTTTGACCGTGTCATAGCTACATAGAAAAGGCGACGGTCGTCTTCTTCAGAGGCCTCGGTAGTTTTCGATGTCAGATTGGGTGGTAAGGTGAATTGATTATTGGAACTGCGTTTATTCTCCCAATTGTCCTTAACACACTTAATAATAAATACATGCTCAAATTCCAATCCTTTTGATCCATGAGCCGTCATAAAATTAATACCGTTATTATCCGACATAATTCTGTACAACGATATCGGCAGTTCGCTTTCTTCCATCAGTTCTATGGTGTGCAGCAGATCTGAAAGGGTGATTTTGGGTTTTCTCGCTGCTTCTGATTTGACAAAATCAAAAAAGCTGTTGAGCAATTGCAGTTTCCAGCGACTCTCCGGGCTTCTCAAGGCCTGATCCAGTATCCCGCTTTCGGTGATTACTTTTTCGATAAAGCCCTGTACCGTATGATTGGGTATATCACTGATCCACCGCTCCAGCAGGGCAGAAAGCTTCAGGAAAGTTTCTGTGTCCTGTATTCCTGCATCTGCGAGTACACTTTTATCTGCAATCCACCTGCGGAAATAGATATTTTCAAACTTTTCACCCTCTTCTGCATCCTTATAACTTTTTGTCAACCTTTTGGCTCTGTGAAGACTCAACAATGCCGCATCCAGAGCATGAATTCCAAAATATGAGTAATGCAGAATCTCAAACAATCGATGATCCGCACTGAATGGCTTCTGAAATTCTTCGTTCAGATAAGCCAGCAGATTGATTAATTTCTGTATATCTATTTCTTCAAGAATATTGACCTTCTTCTTGACATTGACAGGAATATTCCGGGCCATGAAATATTGTATCAGATTGACTCCATGGTCATTTTTGGTATATATTACGGCAATGTCACTGTAAGGCACATTTTGAGAAGCCAGCTCTTCAATTTTCATTACTATCCCCGCTTCTTCCTGTGTAGGATTGGCATACTCTATAAATTGTGGGGCAAATGACGCAATGCCCCGGGGAGTTCTTTTTTCTTCAAGGTTTTTTGTGAGGTGAGTGTATTTTCGCACTAATCTCTCACTATTGTTTTCAATTAATTTTTTAGAGGTATCCAGAATAATCTGACTGGACCTGAAATTGTCAGTCAAGACTATTTCAAGCGGATTGAACCGCTCCCTGAATTCTATGATACTGTTCATATTGGCACCCTGAAAACGGAAAATACTCTGGTCGTCATCCCCTACGATAAAGAGATTGGGTGACTCCCAGTAACCAGCCAGGAGAAACAGCAATTCATTCTGGGCACCATTGGTATCCTGATATTCGTCCACCATGATATACTGGTACTTTTCCTGGTATTTGCCCAGCAGATAATCATCTGATCTGAACTTTTCGATTACCCACAATATCATATCTGCATAATCAAACCGCTCCCTTTTCTTCAGAGCCTCTTCATACTTATGGATCAGTTCTGCACCGGCCAGAAGCTTTAGATTTTTTTCAGTTTCTTCTGTGACATCCCTTATTTTGAGATCTCCCGGATGATATGTTATACCGCCTGCTGTGCTCTTGCGCTTATAAACATGCGGATTTTCGGGATGGTCTTTGTCCTGAAT
Organism: Saprospiraceae bacterium; assembly: GCA_016716335.1. Lineage (GTDB taxonomy): Bacteria > Bacteroidota > Bacteroidia > Chitinophagales > Saprospiraceae > OLB9. The sequence goes on from JADJWN010000010.1 coordinate 123,950, forward strand.
TATGGCATTCCTTTCTTCTACTTTCTGACGTATAAATTCCACAGACCAGTCTTCCTGTTTCATAAGATTGAAGAGGTTGTCCAGCCTCATCCTGTCGGAATATAAATTTCCTTTAAATTTTTTGAGGATATGATCCTTTGGAAGCTCATCCAGTATTTCTCTCAAAATTTCTACCTTTTCCAGATCAGATACTACCTGCAGATCGCGAAATGAGCCGAACGCATCCGGATTATCCTTAATCACCATATTGCAGAAAGCATGGAAAGTAAAAATCTGCACGTTGTGTGCTTCCGGACCTATAAACTCGAGAAGGCGGTTGCGCATGGCAATGGTACCTGCATCTGTATAGGTGAGGCATAGTATATTTTGCGCACTTACGTCCATATTATCCAGGATATATCCAACCCTGATGGCCAGCAACTGTGTTTTTCCGGTACCCGGACCCGCTACTACCATTACCGGACCCTCAATGTTTTCAACAGCTTGTTTCTGCTTATCATTCAATGCATCGAATGCCTTCAGAAATTTTTCACGGTATTCTTGCTTTATGTTATTCATAACAGATGGGTTAATTGCAGGTTAAAGTGATACACCGGATACAACCTCAGTATATTTCACAAGTCTATAATCATGTAAAAAGTAAAGATAATTTTTCCAAACAATTTAAACCCTGTAAAAATGTAAAAGTTGGTTTTGATGATTTTAGTTATGGTGGCAGTTGGTTTTGGGCAAGATGCTCAGGCGCAGCAAACCCCGGAAAAAGAGCGGAACGAAATGAGGATGCACAAAAAGGATAAAAAGAAAAAGGAAAGGTATTGCATCCAAAGGCCGGAATAAGCAGCACAAGGAATACCGCAAAATGAAAAGAATGGCTAAAGCGGATGGAAAGATCACCAAAGAAGAAAGACGCTTGCTGCGCAGGGAAAGGAGAAAAATGCACAGACCTGAATGAGGATAAAGAAATGCTTATTGTTTTAACCAGAATTATGCATTAGACCTTTGGGATTAGGGTTGAAATGGCAAAAGAATAATCACTTTCTAAAATTAGTCCCGTTAGTCCACCAAGGTTAATGAGGAAAAGTGATCCGCCTTGGTGGAGGATTATTTTGTAGCCATTTCAGGCCGTAAAGGCTGCCCGTCCGCAGTCTGGGATTTTCAATTTTATAATTCCGGTTAAATATTGGTGTTAAGCAAAGTGTTTATTTTAAACATAACCTGAATGAAGCTTTCTGAAGCATATTAATTTTGTTTTGTGGTATGCTGGGAGACAACTGCATTATTCAGGTCTGAAAAGGTTAAAATCGTTATAAGTTCCCAAATTGCGAATTTGTTGTATTTTTACTCCATGATTGGAGGTCAATGGATAGAATATTTTCTAAGAGCACTTTACGTGATTTTGGGAAAAATACCCGGACTCTGAACAGTATCTTAAAACCTGGTATGATACTGCGATGAATTCAGACTGGAAAACTCCGAATGATGTAAAAAATACATACGTCAATGCAAGCATTCTCAAAAACAGCAGAATAGTTTTCAACATAAAAGGTAATTCATACAGATTAATCGCAAGATTCAATTTTGAAAAGAAGTGGATTTTTATCCGCTTTATCGGCACTCATGAAGAATATGATAAAATTGATGCCCATACAGTGTAAAAAACGAATTTCAAAAAATATGAACATCAAACCTATTAAAACAGAATCAGATTACAGAGAATCTTTAAAAAAACTGGACATGTTATTTGATGCACCTGCAGGTACGCCCGAAAGTGATGAAGCCGATATTTTAGCTCTCATGATTGATGAATATGAAAAAAAATACCATAAAATAGATGCTCCCGATCCCATCGAAGCCATAAAAATCAGGATGGAAGAAATGCAACTCAGACAAGTGGATCTGGCAGATGCCATCGGAAGCAAAAGCAGAGTGTCAGAAGTGTTAAACCGAAAAAGGAAATTGACTGTGGAAATGATAAGAAATCTCACATTACAATTAAATCTTTCGGCTGATATTCTGATCAAAGATTATAAATTATCCAGATAGCCATAAATTTTTCGGAAAAATTATTCCTTTTGGATTTATATTGGCAGAATCATTCGGTGTGTTTGTCCATATTCAAAAGATGGTTTTTACATTAACTAAATGAAAATAACATGACTCACGTGCCCCAAATCCCGCATTCCTCATGGCCACATTCGGTATGGACGAACCGCAAAAATCAAGAATCCTGTTTTGACCAGCATATTTCCGGATGACTTGATCCACCATGGCAAACATAATCCTGTGCTCTCTGCCCACCGCATTCACTGCACTTGCCGGCCAATATATCCGGTTTTGAAACAATATCCAGAAACCTGCCCCGGCCATCGTTCCGTCCACTGATGCCGACTGAAATATTACTTCGGTGTTTTCTGAGGCAGCTTTCATCAAAGCGTGAAGTGTCTGCTTATGTTTTTTCAAAATAGCGGTATCATCATTTTGCCACAGAAAATCATATACCCTGTCTAATTCTCCGGACTCTGTGATCTCTGTTTCAGACCTTCCGGACCTGACTATATTTCTTTTCGTACTTCTGTTGTAGGCTTTATACAGTACTTCATACGGCTGATGAAGGTTGAGGTACTGATTGGTTCTTTTGCTTAATGCATATCCCTGAATAGTCAGACTTTCTGAGATTGCCAGGTTGAAGGCTGATTTCAGCAAAAAAGTGGGCAGCGCTTCGATAAACAAACGGATATTGACTGGCTTGGTGCTGTAAGGCCCGCAGTGCTGACAAAGAAATGGCTGTGTAATGTAGGGGAAAATCCATTTTCTTTTTAAATACACCGGCATCGCAGCTTCATAATCTCCCGATACCAAAGCATGCCAGCCACTGTCTGTCACTGCATCCAGAAACCAGGACATTCCATACAGCCCGCCATTGGTTGAGGCCAACACAAGATTGTCCCATCGCTCTGTGTCTATTGCTCTGCGTGGCAGAAGTCTTAATTCAGCGGATAATGTCTTATCTGTAATCAGGTATTTTCGTAAATTTTGTCAATAACATCAGCAAATTTATCCAGAATTACCCTTCGCTTGAGCTTCATGGTCGGTGTAAGTTCGGCTTCTGTACCATCATTTCGGGTGGCTTCCCATGTCTGAGGAATGAGGGCAAATTTTTTAATCTGCTCAATATGACTGAAGTCTTTATTTACTTCGTCAATTGCCTGCTGATATTTCTCCAGAACTTTGGGATGATGTATGATATCGGATATTGAGGTCCAGGCTATCTGATTTTCTTCGCACCAGGCTTTGAGGGCATCTACAGCCGGGACAATGACTGCTGACACAAATTTTTTCTGATCACCCACCACCATGGCCTGTTCTATCAGAAAATCTTCTTTGAGCCGTCCTTCTATCGGAGCCGGTGCCACATATTTACCTCCTGAGGTCTTCAGCAGCTCTTTTTTACGATCCGTGATTTTCAGGTATTTTTTATTGTTGGGGCCATCGACAAACATACCTATATCTCCGGTCTTGAAATATCGTTTGCCGTTGAGCTCCTTAAATACCTCTGCCGTCTGCTCCGGTTGTTTGTAATAACCCTGCATGATATTGGGACCGGATGCCAGAATTTCGCCCTCGCCGGGTCTGTAATCTCCCTCCGAATCATCTATTTTTATATCTACTATATCCAGAGCTACACCTACTGTACCTATTTTGTTGGAACCGCCGTAATAATGATTAAGCGTGAGTACCGGAGAGGTTTCCGTCAACCCATAACCTTCGGTGATGGTAATACCTGCCGCCGAAAACACTCTGGCGATTTTTGCCGGACAGGCTGCTGCACCGGTAGCAATAGCCTTGACATTACCGCCTAATGCTGCCCTCCATTTGCTGAAAATCAACTTGTCGGCAATTTTTCTTTTCATCGCTTCCAGTCCGGTGTACTGTTTTCCATGCTCAAAATCATCAGTCAGGCTGAGTGCCCAGAAAAACAGTTTCTTCTTCAGTCCTGTAAGCATCAGACCTTTGTTGTATATCTTTTCGTACACTTTCTCGAGCAATCTCGGCACGGTAGTAAAATAATGCGGTTTTACGCTTGCCAGATCTCCGTTTTCTCCGCCAAGATTGTCTGTGCCGGTGAAATAAATTTCAGTACCAATCGAAGTATATACATACAGCACTGCTCTTTCAAAAATATGACACAAGGGCAGGAAACTCAGGGTTCTTTCACCCCGCTTGACCGGCAAGAGACCCGAACAGCTTTCTACTACGCTAATGATATTGGCATGGGTCAGCATGACTCCTTTGGGATTACCTGTGGTGCCGGAGGTGTAGATGATGGTAGCCAGGTCATCGGTCTTGATGGATTCGCTGAAGGTATGTACCCTCTCGAGGTGTTTATCATTCAAAAAATCCTCCCAATAAGGTCTTCCACCCTGCCGGTCAAAGCAGATGATTTCCTTCAGGCTTGACACCTTGGCCTGTGCCTGCGATACCTTGTCATAAAGGTCTCCCATTCCTACAAAACATACCTTTACCTCCGCCTCATTCATGATGTATTCATACTCTCTCGGACTTATGGTAGGGTACATGGGTATGCCGATCGCCCCGATATACTGTATGGCCAGATCCGCAATCACCCACTCAGGCCGGTTTTTATACACCACTATTCCCACCTTGTCACCGGGACCCACGCCTGTCTCAAGCAGACCGGAAGACAGTTTGTGCGCCAGCTCAATGACTTCAGCAGTACTGTAAAATTTCCATTCTCCATCCACTCTGGAGCCTACAAATTTGTCCAACGGACCTTCATCAAACTGTTTTGAAATATAGTCAAATAACCTTAATATTTTCATGGCTTCAATGATTTGGTTTTTTTAATGGTTGAAAATGAAAGAAACAAAAATATTATTTTACGGTTGGCAAAACAAACATTTTGTGGATAATAAGTTAATATCCCGTCATGCAGTAAGAGAAAATCTTTATTTTTGCGCCTTCTTCGGGGTGTAGCGCAGTTGGTAGCGTGCTACGTTCGGGACGTAGAGGTCGCTGGTTCGAGTCCAGTCACCCCGACATTGATACTCTCTCCTGTGCCAAACCATTAGCTTTAAAGCCTGTTTTATCCAAAAAATTCACCGACCAATGCATCTTACCCCGGATAACAAACTGAAGCGGTTGATTGTAATCGGAGATAAGGTACTGATCAAACCCTCCAAACCCATAGAAAAAACCGCCAGCGGACTTTACCTCCCGCCCGGTGTACATGAAAAGGAAAAAGTGCAGCAGGGATATGTGGTAAAAACCGGTCCCGGGTACGCTATACCCATGCCTTTGGAAGAGGACAACTGGAAGCCGGAAGAAGAACGCATAAAATACCTGCCTCTTCAGGCCAGAGAGGGCGATCTGGCGATATTTCTTGTAAGTAATGCCACCGAGGTGATGTATGACAATGAAAAATATTTTATAGTACCCCAGCATGCTATCCTGATGCTGGAAAGAGAAGAAGATCTGTGATCCCGCAACTTTGCTGATGAACTTTCCACCCATTGACAGAAAAGCGATGACTCCTGCTGTACGTATATTGAATATCTGTATCCTCCTGCTGTGCATTGGAAAATTGCAGGCTCAATCCTTTGATTTAGGCACATGGAACATTCTCAATTACAGATATAAAATCGATGATAAGTGGAGTGCATTTGGCGAGGCACAGATCAGATCCCTGCTGTTTTACAGGCATTTTCACTATTATGAATACAAAGCCGGCATCAACTATCATGCACGTCCTGACCTCATACTGTCTCTTGCTGCCGGAGATTATGATACCTATGCCGAAGGAGGCAGTTTTGTAGTACCCAAAAACAACGATGAATTCAGATTATGGCCACAGATTCTGATTTTACACAAGGTCGGAAAAGTGAGATTTGAACACCGTTACAGAGCTGAGATGAGATTTACGGACTTCGGATACAGAAACAGATTCAGATACAGGCTCGGTGTACAATTCCCGTTAGTAAAAAAAGAGGACGGAGATCCACTGATCAAAATGATGATTGCCAATGAAATTTTCTTTACCGATAAAGAACCCTATTTTGAAAGAAACAGAATCATGCTGGGGTTCAACTTAGAGGTTACAGAAAGACTGACCCTGCTATTGGGATATCTGCATCAGTTTGATTACAGGATCAATGACGAAACCGGAAGAGATTTTCTGCAGACAGGTGTATATATCGAGGGGTGGTCACAGAAAAGCACCAATAATAAATCCAATCAATCCTTTAAGGATGATTGAATTTTCTTTCAGCAATGATTCGCATAAAGCGCCAGTCAGATAGGAATTATACTCCCAAAAGTCAAATTTTAAATGCCCAAATGTCATCAGGCCAATGAGTTCAGAAAAACAAAGGTCCATTATCCATGTAGATGCTGCAGAATTGCCGGAAGTCAACGGTACCATCATACTGCAGGGTTCAAAAAGTATATCCAACAGAGTCCTTATAATCCGGGCTCTGAGCCAAAACTCATTCGATATACACCATCTCTCCTCGAGTGATGATACCGTCATTCTGAACAAACTTTTAAGCTCAAAGGATGAAATTCTGGATGCGCATCACGCAGGTACCACTTTTCGCTTTCTTACCGCTTTTGCAGCTCTCACCGGACGGGAAGCCATACTCACAGGCTCTGAGCGCATGCAGCAAAGACCCGTAGGGCCATTGGTAGAAAGTCTAAGACAGCTCGGCTGCAGGATAGAATATCTCGGTAATGAGGGTAATCCGCCATTGAAGATAAATGCACATTCAGGTCTGAAGAGTCGCACGGTGAAGATTTCGGCAGAAATCAGTTCTCAGTTTATTTCCGCCCTGTTGCTGACAGCACCCGTACTGCCTGAAGGACTGGAAATACACCTGGAAGGATCTATTGTGTCTCTGCCATACATACGCATGACGCTCAAAATCATGGAATACTTCGGAGTGGAACATATATGGGAAGACCATGTAATCCGTATAGCACACCAGGAGTATAAGGCCCGGGATTTTGTCGTAGAGCCGGATTGGTCTTCCGCATCCTATTATTATGCGGTGGCAGCATTATCACAGAAAGCAGGAATATTCCTTCCGGGGTTGAAAAAAGACAGTGTGCAGGGTGATGCTGCCATAGCAGAGATAGCCGCCGCTTTCGGTGTCAGGACAGAGTTTACCGCTGAGGGTGTACATATCAGCAAAACAGGTGATGACAAAACAGGACAATGGTTTGAATACAATTTTATCGAACAACCCGATCTAGTACAAAGCATCGCTGTCATGGCGGCAGGATTGGGAACTACCTGTACCTACACCGGGCTGTCCACACTAAAGATCAAAGAAACCGACAGAATCGCTGCCTTGCAGAAAGAATTGCAACACTTTGGTGTACATCTCAATCTGATGCCGGCAAGATTTTCTAAGAGAAGTAGCATAGAATACTATCTGCAGGAGGGTAAAGCCTCAAAACCGGATACTCCTGTTTGCATTTCCACCTACAATGATCACCGGATGGCTATGGCATTTGCACCTTTGGCCTTGAAATTTCCTCTTTGTATTGAAGATCCGGATGTGGTAAGCAAGTCCTATCCTGAGTTCTGGCAGGATATCCGAAGCCTCGGTTTCAGACTTTCAGAGGCAGAAATTTAAGGGCCCATTTCAGACAATGTATTATAAAAAAATCTAATTTGTTGACCAAAATACCGGGCTGTGTCCGATATTTTTATAATTTTGGGAAAGATTTTGTAAATGTTGTGACTCAACTGATTGCTTTAAGATATGTATGATATCATTCTGGCTTTTATTACTTCCTTTGCCCTGACATATCTGGCCATACCTTCTATCATACATGTAGCTATCAAAAAAAACCTGATGGATGAGCCCGACGAAAGGCGCTCACACAAAGTTAGTACACCTTCACTGGGAGGTATAGGCATCTTTGCAGGGATGCTTTTTTCTATCATCATGTGGACACCTTTCGAATATTTTGGTGACCTGCAGTATATCCTTTGTGCATTTATCATCATATTTCTGATTGGCGCAAAGGATGACATTGATCCGATATCGCCTTCCAAAAAGTTCATGGGCCAGCTGTTTGCCGCCGGAATTCTGGTCTTCAGGGCAAATATCCGATTGACCAGTCTTTATGGATTTTTCGGATTGTATGAAATTCCATATATAGTCAGTATTGCACTTTCAATATTTACCATTCTGGTTATCATCAATTCTTTCAATCTGATTGATGGGATCAACGGGCTTTCCGGGAGTATAGGTCTGCTGATTTCCACAGTTTTGGGCACCTGGTTTTATTTTGTGGACAGCATCGAACTATCCATTGTGGCCTTTGCCCTGGCAGGAGCCCTGGTTGCTTTTCTCAAGTACAATATATCGCCGGCTCGGATATTTATGGGAGATACCGGCTCCCTTTTGCTCGGATTGGTTTGTTCCATACTTGCCATAAAATTTATAGAGCTGCACAATGAATTGAGCCTTTCTCCTTATACCTTTCAGTCAGCTCCCGCTGTGGCTATCGCCATTTTGATTCTTCCGTTATTCGATACGCTCCGGGTTTTTATACTCAGGCTAATGCAGGGCAAATCTCCCTTTCATCCCGACCGTAAACATATCCATCACGTGCTGATTGACCTCGGTTTGAGTCACATGCAGGCCACAGGCTTATTGCTGATGGTAAATCTGCTGTTTATCATCCTTGCCGTACAATTGCAACACATCGGCAATTTACTGTTGCTGATTACCGTTCTGGCTATTGCATTTATTTTATCATTGATTGCCGGCAGGATGGCCGAACTTAAAAAGCATAAGGCATGATTCAATGGGTTTTTGTATTTATAGGCGGCGGACTGGGAAGCATGGCGAGATTTGCCTGTACCAAATATATTGATACCTTAAAAATCGGTACAAGTACCATACCTCTCCCCACACTCATTGCCAATATTCTGAGTTGTTTTATACTTGGCATACTCATCAATAAATATGTCCATAGCGGAGTGAGCCCGGATATGCGTTTATTACTTGCCACAGGTTTTTGCGGAGGTTTCAGCACCTTCAGTACACTCAGTCTGGAAATGTTTAATATGATAGAAAGAGGGCAGCCCGGACTTGCTTTCAGTTATATAGCCATAAGTACATTACTGGGATTAGCTGCATTATTTACGGGGTACAAAATCGGGTTTTAAAAATCAAGTAAAAGCATCTATCATTTTCTTTATTTCGCCCAAAATACAGAGGTCAAGTCTTATTTTTCCTGAAAAATAATTCAAGGTGCGATATACTATATTTTGATTCAGGCTGACAATTCAACCTTAATTTTATCGACTGAATTATGCTGTTCAAAATTCTTATTCTTCTCAAATATCTCTGCCACCACTTTTTCCCGGTAATCAAAAATCTCTTCCAGCTTAGCCCTCACCACCAAACGATTGGCTATCCGCCCGATAAAACCGTAGGGTATGGCATAATGCACAATATCGGTCATCTCAATGCCTTCAGGCACCTCTTTGAACCAGTGCTGATGATGCCACAGACTGTACGGACCAAATCGTTGCTCATCCACAAAATATTTTTTATCCATGACATGGATAATCTCGGTAGTCCACCGCATGGGAATACCCAATAGAGGTGTTACAATATAACTGATAATCTGGCCCGGATACATTTTGCCATCGCCCAGATCCGATAAAATCTCAAAGCCCATATATGGCGGTGTGATTCTCTTCAGATTGACCGGAGTAGAAAAAAACTCCCATGCCTCATCCAATGTAATGGGGAGCACCTGCTTTTTTTCAAATTTGTACACTCTCATTATACCTTGATTTAAGAAGGCACAGGAAACAAAGGAGCAGGCTAAAAGGTTTTCGGATTATGCAGCAAGGTAAGAATGAGTGTCCTTTACTTTTTATTTCCTTTTTTTATCATTTTTGACAGAATAACGACTACCACAAGTGATGGCAAAAGATTTTCCAGAGTGACTTTGCCCAGATTGAGCAGATTGACAGAGATACCGATAATCAATATACCTCCCGTGGCACTCAGGGCATCAATGATTTCAGCACTGAATACCTGCCTGAGTCTGCCAGCCAGCATGGTGATGCTGCCCTGGAATAAAAACATAGGAATAATCGAAAAAAATACTCCCCATCCATAGGTGGAAGCTAATGCTATGGAGGTGAACCCGTCAAGGGTGGATTTTACCAGCAGCAATTCTCGTTTGCCGCTGATACCTTCTTCCAGTGCACCCACTATGGTCATGGAGCCTATACAAAAAAGCAGAAATGCAGTAATCAGGCCCTCAGTAAATCCGGTCTCGGCATTACCCAGCATTACCTTTAGAGACTCAGACCATTCATTGAACAAGAGGTCCACCCTCAGCAGTTGTCCGGTGATGCCACCGACTATCAGACTGAATATAAATATAAGCATATAACCTTCGGGCAGCCTCAGTGCCATCTTTATACCGATCAAAACGGTACCCAGTCCAACTGCCTGAAATACAATACTCTGTATATCAGCCGGAAAAATCTGCTGAAGGGCGATGCCTATCAGACTGCCCATACTTACAGTAAGCATATTGACTAAGGTGCCTAAAGGCCATTTGCTAAGGCCATTTCCAAGGTTTGACAACATTTTGAATTGCTTTGCTATTTAGTTAGGGTGGCAATAATAATCAAAATAAAGCTGCCTTTTCTGTTTTTATGCTGAGACGTTGGGTGTTTTTTACATTGTTGTTACCCTTTTCGGTTTTGTATGGCACTTTGATTTACATCCGCAATACCCTGTATGATGCCGGAATACTGAAGTCCAACCGTTTCTCCATTCCGGTGATCAGTGTAGGCAATCTGTCTGTGGGTGGTGCCGGAAAAACCCCTCATATCGAATGGCTCACTGAATTGCTGAAGGATTATATCAATGTCGGAATTCTGAGCAGAGGATACAAGCGCAGAACTACCGGATTCAGGTGGGTCTCTTACTCAGACCATGCCTCCGATACCGGAGACGAACCCCTGCAATACAAGCGAAAATACAGGGATGAAATTGTGGTAGCGGTATCCGAAAGCAGAGCTTTCGGCATTCCGATGATGATCCGTCAATATCCGGATTTACAGACTATCCTGCTCGATGATGCATTTCAACACAGAGAGGTGGCTCCGGGACTGAACATTCTCCTCACTGCTTTTGACCATCTATATACCCGTGATTATATCCTGCCCGCCGGAAGACTCAGAGAATGGCCTTCCTCTGCCAAAAGAGCAGATATCATCATCGTCAGTAAATGTCCGGAAGACCACAGTCGCATTGATACCCCTGCTATAATCAGGGAGTTGCATCCATTGCCTCAACAAAAAGTTTTTTTCACATATTACCAATATGACTATCCTTACCATCTGAGCAACCCTTCCTATCGCATCAGGCTCGATCAGAAGCTTGATATCATCCTGCTGAGTGCTATTGCCAATACAAAATACCTGCTGGATTACCTCGAAAATGAAGCGGGCAGTATCCACGAAATCGAATTTACAGATCATCATGCCTACAGCCAGAATGACATTGACTTTATAGCCAAGGTGTACAATAACAGAAATACGGAAAGAAAAATCATCCTAACTACTGAAAAGGATGCTACCAGACTGGAGCTGTACAAATCATTCTTTACACAGCATCAGATTCCGGTCTTCATACTGCCTGTCAAAGTCCGTTTTCACTTTGAGGGACACACTGAGTTCGAAAAGCTGGTAAAAGACTTCCTGCTGGAATTCCGGGCTTAAAAGCAGGAGATTCTGATCCGGCCCGCATAGCAATCTGCTACATCAAAAATATATTCTATGGCATATTCAATGTGCAATGCGGATATTTTTTACTTTTGGAAGTCCTATTCCATATTTAAAAATCAAAACTCAATCTTTAAGAAAATGAAACCTACCACCCAAATTCAGCTTTCAGCGATGATGTTTCTCCAGTTTTTTATCTGGGGTGCCTGGTTTGTGACTTTAGGTACCTTTCTGGGCAGCAATATGTCAGCAGCAGGCGGAGAGATAGCGCAGGCTTTCAGTACACAGTCATGGGGTGCCATCATAGCAACGTTTATCATAGGCCTTATTGCTGACCGTTATTTCAATGCTGAAAAAATACTTGCCGTACTGCATCTGGCAGGTGCCGGATTGATGTATCTGATGGCAGGCAGTTCAGATTTTTCAGCCTTTTATCCATTGGTGCTGGGGTATATGATTCTGTACATGCCTACTCTCGCTTTGGTCAATTCCGTAGCTTTCAATCAGATGAAAGATCCTGCCAGGGAGTTTTCCTATATCCGGGTGTTCGGTACGATTGGTTGGATAGTGGCGGGACTTATGATCAGTTATCTGTTTAAGTGGGATGCTCCTGATTCTATTGCCAACGGTATGCTGAAAAATACATTTTTGCTGGCAGGCGCAGCGGCCCTGCTTTTGGGCCTGATGAGTTTTGCTCTCCCGGCCACCCCTCCGCGAATGGACAAATCTAAGGAGGTCAAAATCAGCGATATTCTGGGGCTTGATGCGCTCAATTTGCTTAAAGACCGAAACTTCCTGGTATTCTTCATAGCTTCAGTACTGATATGTATTCCGCTTGCATTTTATTACCAGAATGCCAATCCCTTTCTGGTACATGCCGGTATGCCCAACCCTACGGGTAAAATGACCATAGGACAGGCTTCCGAAGTGCTGTTTATGTTGCTGTTGCCTGTATTTTTTAAAAAATATGGATTTAAAAATACCATTCTGGTGGGAATGGCTGCCTGGGCCATCCGCTATGTCCTGTTTGCATTTGGGGATGCAGGCAGTCTGGCATTTATGCTCATCCTGGGTATCGCCCTGCATGGCATTTGCTATGATTTCTTTTTTGTAAGTGGCCAGATATATACCAATGCCAAGGCAGGTCCCAAAATCAAAAGTGCCGCCCAGGGTCTCATCACCCTTGCCACCTATGGTATAGGTATGCTGATAGGATTCTGGATTGCAGGCAAAATCACCGAAGCATATCCGGATGATTGGCGTACTATCTGGACTTTTCCGGCAGTATTTGCCCTGGTGGTACTGGTCTTGTTTATGGTGAGTTTCAGAAATGAAAAGATAGAATATCAGGAATAAACCTAAGCAAAGTTTACTTATAGTGAAGACCTCCGGATTCCTGTATTCTTCAGTGTATCTGACCTTGTGGCATTGGGCTGTATGGACGGCTTCCATTCCTTCATCTTTGACGGAGACGGCCGGGATGTTCTACAGTTTGTCAGCATTCATCGCAGCCCCTTTCCTGCTTACATCAGGAGCTATGCTGCTATTGAAAAAATCAATGCTGCCATCAGAAAAAAGTCTCACGGCTCTTAGTATTTTATGGGTTTTGGCAGCTGTCATACCGCTATTTTTCAATCACACAGCCGGAATGATATTCAACGGGCTGTTTGCAGGGTTATGGCTTGGTACAGTCCTGCACCTATATGCCGCAAAAAAAGTACCGGATGGATTCAAGCTCATATCCGGTGGTATAGCGGGTATTGCCACGGGATTTATTACCACTCAGGCCGGGCTGGAGGGCTGGATTATTCAGGCTGTACTTCCTTCCACTGCATTCATCAGTACCATTCTCACCGGAACTATGTTCAGAGCGGAGGGATGGCCTTCTGCCACTTTAAAACCACTTCATCAAAGTACCTCAAAAAAGGCATTTATCACAGGCTTGCTGATTACCGTACTTTTGCTTTGGTATGTCCTTGGTTTTTATTTCTGGCATCTGCTTATACCCCGGTTTATTGAAGAAATTTTCAGATGGCTGATGCTTCCTATCATCAGTGTGATTATGAGTATGATCCTGATTGTACGCCGGAAAATATCGGTTAAGATTATTCTATTGTTTGTATTGAGTTTGATCAGTTCGGTAGCGACAGGTATGTTATATACGCTGCAGGAATGGATATTTATAGCGGTTTTCTCCATTAGTACAGCTATGATAATCAGAATTTTATACCAATTTCCTGCACAGCAGCTTTACAGAGTCTGGACGGGCTATGCCTTATGTATTTCGGCCATACTCCTGATAGTCATGGGTATAAATGCCGACTATTACGCCGCACATGCCAAAGCAATCAGTATTCCCCAGGCTTTGGTGCCTTTGTCAGTGATACAATCTTTAGTCAAAGATCTGGTCCTGGCTCCGGCACTTTTGATTATCATTTTCGGAGTCTGGTTTATAGTCCGTAGAAAATATAAATTATCATGGTTTTAAAAAACCCTCAAAGGATGAGAATTCATATATACCCTGTCTCTGTCTGGATTTTTCTCCTCTTATGTACGGCATCCTGTATTCCGGTCAAAAATCCAAAAGAAAGCCCGCTTGCCGTTTGGATTGAAAAATATCAATCGATAAAAGACAGTATTGATCAAACCTACGAAGAAGGATGGGGAGACCCCTCCAAGGCATCCTACACCAATCTTGAAAAATCCTTTGCAGAAATCCGGAGTGGTCTGGATGGTATTGATGGAAATAAGCTGAATGAAGAAGAGCAGATTGACCGGCAACTTCTGATGCTGGAACTGGATAATGAGCTGAACGATCTGAGATTTCAGTCATGGCTTATGCCGCTGAATGCCGAAGGAGGATTTCTGACCGGCATTGTTTACTGGGCTCAGAGGGCTGACGTAAGCCGGGAAAAAGAACAAAAAAAGTATCTGAACAAGCTCAAATCCTTGCCGGGATACCTTCAGTCCATGACACGAATCATGCAGCTTGGTATGGAATGTCGGAAAATCTCACCAAAGATCATCACCCAGAGATGTGTGGATCTGCTGAAAAATTATCTGGATACCCCTCCTGAAAATTCCTTCTTGCTTTCTGCCTTTCAGGACGATAGTCATCCCGTCAAAACAGAGGCCATCGGAATCATAAAAAATGAGGTATGGCCTGCCCTGAACCAATTCCGTGACTTTTTACAATCTGAATATCTGCCGGCATCCACAGAAGAACCCGGCATTTCTCATCTCGACGGAGGTAAATCCTTTTATGAAGCTAAGGTCAGATATTACACTACCTTAGACATGTCGCCTGACGAAGTCTTTAATACCGGTGAATCTGAAGTAAAGCGTATCCGCAGCGAAATGGAAGACATAATACGCAAGACCGGATTCAGAGCCGATTTTGCGGATTTTTTGGCTTTTTTGAGAAAAGACCCTCAGTTTTATGCCAAAACTCCGCGTGAATTGCTATATCGTGCCACCTGGCTTTCCAAAAAAATAGAGGGAAAACTACCTGAATATTTTAATAAACTGCCCAGAATGCCCTTTGTTGTTGAGCCGGTACCGGAGGCCATAGCTCCCAATTATACCGGAGGCAGATACTCCGAAGGCTCCTATAAAACCGGAAAACCCGGTGCTTACTGGGTCAATACCTACAAACTCGAAAGCCGCCCATTGTACGTATTGCCCGCATTGACACTGCACGAAGCGGTACCGGGACACCACCTGCAGATCATGCTTTCCAGAGAACTGGAAAATGTACCAAAATTCAGGGAGCAGCTTTACATCAGTGCATTTGGTGAGGGATGGGGATTATACTCGGAGTATCTCGGGATTGAGGCAGGTATGTATGAAACGATCTACGAAGACTTCGGCAGACTGACCTACGAGATGTGGCGTGCATGCCGGCTTGTGGTAGATGCAGGCCTCCACTACAAGGGATGGTCAAGACAGCAGGCCGTGGATTACATGGCTGCTAATACTGCATTGTCGCTGCATGAGGTCAATACCGAAATCGACCGGTACATCGGATGGCCCGGACAGGCTGTATCGTATAAGATCGGAGAACTAAAAATCAAAGAGCTTCGCAAAAAAGCCGAAGCGGCGCTGGGCGACAGATTTGACATCCGTAGTTTTCATGATTTATTGCTGAGTAAGGGTTCCGTAAGTCTTTCCATACTGGAGCAAATGGTAAATCAATATATAAATACGGCAAAGACTCAAACGTAAAATCAATACCCCGTATAATATATGATCTCCGGGAGTTGCTCCTTTGATTTATATATTGTCACGCCTCCACCAACGTACCCACCTGCTCGCCGGCAGCCACTTTGGCCAAACTTCCGGGCTCATTGATATTAAATACAATGATGGGCAGGTTGTTTTCCTGACAAAGCGTGAAGGCAGTCATATCCATCACTCCGAGACCCATACTGATCACCTTGGCAAAAGAGATGGTATAGAATTTAACGGCATCCGGATTTTTTTCCGGATCCGCATCATAGATGCCATCCACCCGTGTAGCTTTGAGGATGATATCCGCATTGATTTCATTCGCTCTCAGGGCAGCTGCTGAATCCGTAGTAAAGTAGGGACTGCCGGTACCAGCGGTAAAGATGATTACCCTGCCTTTTTCAAGATGCCGGATTGCTCTGCGACGTATATAAGGCTCAGCGATTTGTCGCATTTCTATTGCTGTGATCAGCCGGGTATATACTCCCTCCTGTTCGAGTGCACTCTGCAATGCCATACCATTGATGCAGGTAGCCAGCATCCCCATATAGTCTCCGGTTACTCTTTCTATGCCGGATGTTTCTGCATTCAGTCCCCGGTAGATATTACCGCCACCTATCACTATGGCAAGTTCCACAGGCATTTGCAGCAGCTTCTTGATCTCCTGCACATAATAGGTCAGCATATCAGAAGAGATGCCGAATTTCTGATCTCCCATCAGTGATTCACCGCTGAGCTTGAGCAGTATTCTTTTGTACTTTGGTGTCATGGTATGGATATGAATTGGTGGTTTTACAAATTACAGAACTGTTTTCGCCGTAGGTTTAAGATACTTTATCATTACAGTACGCATAAAAAAAGAGCGGTAAAATTACCGCTCTTTTTATGTTATTAACCCAGTTTGATATGACGGAATGCCGTCACTTTCAGATCCGGATTTTTAGATTTCACATATTCTGCCACACTGATTTTTCCGTCTTTAACAAAGACCTGATTTACCAGTGTACTCTCCTTGAAAAACTTGTTCAGTTTTCCCTGAGCGATTTTTTCAAGCATGTCCTCAGCTTTACCTTCCTGACGTGCTATCTCCATGCCTATCTCCATCTCCTTGTCAATCACACTCTGAGGCACATCATCCTTATCCAAGGCTACCGGCTTCATGGCTGCAACCTGCATTGCCACGTCTCTTCCGGTCTCCACATATTTGCTGTCGGCTATATTCAGTCCCACCAGTACACCGGCTTTATTACCCATGTGTATGTAGGAGGTCACCAGCGGAGCCTCAAGCGTCTGATAGTCAGAGATTTCTATTTTTTCTCCGATCTTAGCCACCTGCTCTGCCATCACGGTCTCCAGTGTGACGCCATTCAACTCAAGTTTGTACAGCTCTTCCTTATTTGCCGGAAATTTATCCAATGCCAATGCAGCGATTTCTTTAGTCAGATTTACAAAGTCCTCATTTTTGGCTACGAAGTCTGTTTCGCAGCTCAGTCTTACCACTACACCTTTGTTTTGAGCATCATTGACCAATGCGATAACTACTCCTTCCTTGGCATCTCTGTCAGCTCTTTTCTCTGACATTTTCTGACCTCTCAGTCTGAGTAATTCGATAGCCTTCTCAAAATCACCATTGGCTTCGGTGAGTGCTTTTTTACAGTCCATCATACCGGCACCGGTCTGATCTCTCAGATCTTTTACTGCAGAAGCAGAAATTATTACTTCACTCATTATGCTTGATTTTTAATATGATTCAATAATTGATTAATAATTACTCATCCTTGGCGTCTCCTTTAGCCAGCCTTCTTTCTTCGAGTCCCTCCTTGATAGCACTCACCACATAGTCTGTGATCAGTTTTACAGACTTGGATGCATCGTCATTGGCCGGGATTGGAAAATCCACTTTATTCGGGTCAGAGTTGGTATCCACCATGGCAAAAGTCTTCATACCCAGTCTCTTGGCCTCTGAGAGTGCGATATGCTCGTGATGAATGTCAACCATAAAGACTGCACTGGGTAGTCTGGTGAGATTAGCCACACCGCCGAGTACTCTCTCAAGTTTCTCCTTTTCTCTGGCCAGCGTCAGTCTTTCCTTTTTGGTGATGGATACTGCCGGGTCAGTCAGAATCTTGTCGATGCTGTTCATCTTCTTTACCGACTTACGGATAGTGGCAAAATTAGTCATCATACCACCGAGCCATCTTTCGGTTACATAAGGCATCTCAGCACTTCTTGCCGCATTGGCCACGATATCCTTGGCTTGCTTTTTGGTAGCCACAAAGAGGATCTTTTTTCCTGACTTGGCCATCTGCTTCATCGCATAGGCTGCTCTGTCGAGGCACTCGGAGGTCCTGTTGAGGTCTATGATGTGAATGCCTTTTCTCTCCATAAAGATGTAGGGAAGCATTTTGGGATTCCATTTTCTCCTGAGGTGTCCGTAGTGTACACCTGCTTCCAGCATTTCATTATATGTGGGTTTGTTCATTGCTTTTTTATTTATCTGGTAAAATAAAATATCTGAAAAATAATATTAACGCTTGGAGAACTGGAAGCTTCTTCTTGCCTTGGGCTTTCCGAATTTCTTTCTTTCCACCTCTCTCGGATCTCTGGTGAGATATTTTTTCTCTTTGAGACCTTTTTTCAAATCCTCATTGATTTTGACAAGTGCTCTGGAGATACCCATACGGATAGCCTCTGCCTGACCTTTGAAGCCTCCACCCACTACGTTGACTTTGATATCGTACTGGCCTTCCACCTGGGATATCCTGATAGGATCTGTCACGGATGCCTGTACCATAGGCATGGGGAAATATTCTTTAAGGTCCTTACCATTGATCACGATATTGCCGCTACCCTTGGTAACATATACTCTGGCTACTGAAGACTTCCTTCGGCCTACACTGTTTATCATTTCCATACTGATTAAAATTTAAAGGGTTCAGGTTTCTGAGCTGCATGTGGATGCGAAGCTCCTTCATAAATAAATAATTTTTTGATCATGGCTCTGCCCAGCTTGGTTTTGGGCAGCATGCCTTTTACAGCAAGCTCCATCACCATTGTAGGTCGCTTTACAAACATTTCTTTTGCGGTTCTTCTTTTTTGTCCGCCCGGATATCCGGAAAATGTCTGATACTCCTTTTCATCCAGCTTGTTGCCCGTAAATCTTACCTTGTCGGCATTGATGATGATCACATAATCGCCATTATCCACATGTGGCGTATAATCCGGCTTGTGCTTTCCTCTGAGTACAGAAGCAATCCGGGTGGCAAGTCTGCCGACAACTTCGCCCTCACCATGTACCACGTACCACTTGGGCTGTACGGTAGCTTTGTTGGCAGAGACTGTTTTGTAACTTAATGTATTCACAATATCTGTTTTTGTTTTTTAAAAATCGTAACCAAATTGCCCCTTTTTCAGAAGCGGGCACAAAGGTATGTTTCTGTTTTCTAAATACAAAAATATTTTGCGAGAAAAAAATGTTAAAAATTTTTATAACTCTCTGATAAACAGCTAAAATTTGGAACCATCCATTCCAAAGCACCGGACAAAGCCTCATTTCTGCCCATCTGCCTCAAGCCTTTTATCCTTGTTTCTTCCCAAAAAACTTACAAAGGGCTGGCAATCCTGAATACTATATGGTATGTTTCTCAGGTGATTCTCCCCAGGATACGATTCCACAGCAGGCTGAACATTTCCCTGAAATTGCCGTCTCGCGGTCCGTCTCCACGGTTGAGGAGTTTCAGACTTCCGTCAGCATTGACCTCAAGATAAAATCTGAATACAAATTTATCCTCTGCTTCAGCTGAGGTACGAAAGGTGCCAAATCTCAGATCTTCAAAAACTATTCTGCCGGAATCCGGCTCGGTAATATTATAATATCTGTTGCTGAACCACTTCAATTTTTCAAATGTATAGTCTCCATCAAACTGCCGGCTGAGTGCTTTGTTCTTGGGGATTGTTTGCAGTCTGAATTTTTTATCACTGTCAAAAAAAGAGTATTGACCAAAGTGCCATGCAGTATCTGACTCAGCTACTCCATACCACAGAATATTGTTGAGTATGGTAGGAGTGGTCATATACCTTTGATAGCTTATCCCGTCGGCTTGCAGACTTTGCTCAAAGACTTCATTGACCCTTGCTTTATTCGTGAATGTCCAGATCATGTATATACTGCTAACCACCAAACCTAGTCCATTGAGTATTCTTCTCCTTTTGTCTGTCCTTCTGAAAAACATACTTGCTGTCAGAAAAAGCATAAACGGCACAGTATATAAAGGATCCACGACCGAAATATTATTGAATCCTATCCTGTAATCCGAAAACGGTAATAACATCTGAGTACCATAGGTAGTAAAGCAATCCAGTATCGGATGTGTGATCAGAGACCAGAAAAACAACCATTGCCATTCCCTGACGGTAATATCGTCGGGTATCCGGTAATTATCCCGGGTGTATCTGTAATAAATGGTATATACTCCCAGCCCTGCCAGTGACAAGCCTGCAATGGTTTTGATGATAGTAATAGCATCCGTAAGGATGATGGCACCTGCAATGGAAAGCACCATGAAACCCCAGCATAATGCAGCAATATAACGATGATGTCTGTACCTGTACATTCTGTGCAGTATCCATCCGAATGCGATTGCGCCTGCGATACAAAAAACGACAGAGTGTGTAGGACCCCGATGAAAAGCCAGGGCATCAATGGGAGAAAATACCGCATTGGCGGCTACATCCAGATCAGGAATAGTGCCGGCTACTGCACCCCAGAGAATGGCACGGTTGCCCGCCTTTTTGCCCAGTACCGCTTCGCCGACAGCGGCTCCGAGTACTATCTGGGTCAATGAGTCCATAGACCGGCAATGTGGATTTCAGAGAATCTGTAGATAACGCAGTGCCTTGCTCGCTGCATTCTGCTCTGCTGATTTTTTATTGAAGTCTTCGGCGGTGGATATTTCTCTTCCATCTATTTCTACGGCTACTTTGAAGCAATCTCTTTTGTCGAGTTTAAACTTGGCCAGCGTGATAAAGTTTATCTCCTTACCGTTTTTCTGGCACCATTCGAGGAGCTGAGACTTGTGATTATCATCCTTGGTCTCGAGTTCGTGCATGTCCAGATATTTCATCAGGATATGTCTGATGACGTATTTCCGGGTCTTTTCGTAGCCAAACTCAATATAAATAGCACCTATGAGTGCTTCGAAGGCATTGCCCAGCATCGAGCTGCTCAACTTGCCCATACTGTAATCGGCAAGGATCACATCCAGTCCCATATCAAATGCGATTTCATTGAGGGTGGATCTTTTGACTATTTTAGAACGCATCTTGGTGAGAAAGCCTTCGTCTTTGTGGGGATATTTCTTAAAGAGATATTCAGCCACTATGGTAGAAAGTATGGCGTCTCCCAGATATTCCAGTCTTTCGTTGGTGGGCGAATTGGGAGATTCGCTGTGCATGGATTTATGATAAAAAGCGGTTTTAAACAGATGCAGTCGGGCAGGCGTAAATCCCAGAATGGGCCTGAGCCTTTGGGCGAGGTCTTTGTCTCTTGATAAGTAACTGTTGTAAAACTTGCGCAGGATATCCACAGATCTATTCCTTGTATCTGGCTATAACTACCGATGCATTATGTCCTCCGAAACCGAA
The DNA here is from genome assembly GCA_016716335.1 of Saprospiraceae bacterium. Taxonomy (GTDB): domain Bacteria; phylum Bacteroidota; class Bacteroidia; order Chitinophagales; family Saprospiraceae; genus OLB9. The sequence continues at coordinate 145,611 of JADJWN010000010.1, forward strand.
AGTATTGCTCAGAGCTACATCAATAGTCCGCTCCTCAGCTTTATTGAAAGTGAAATTAAGTCCTGCATCCAATTCGGGATCATCTGTAAAATGGTTGATGGTAGGAGGAATAAATCCTTCATTAAGAGCAGCGATGCATGCTATGGCCTCCACAGCCCCGGCAGCTCCCAGCAGATGACCGGTCATGGATTTGGTACTGCTGATATTGAGCCGGTAAGCATGATCTCCAAACAATGCCTGGATAGCCTTGGTCTCAGCGATATCACCCAAAGGTGTAGAGGTACCGTGCACATTGATGTAATCTATATCTTCCGGTCTGAGTCCTGCATCTTTGATAGCAAGGTGCATCACATTGCGGGCTCCGAGTCCTTCGGGATGCGGAGCAGTCATATGATAGGCGTCAGCCGTCATACCTGTACCCATGATCTCTCCGTATATTTTGGCTCCCCGGCGCAGTGCATGACCCAATTCCTCAAGCACCAGTGCCCCTGCTCCCTCACCCAGCACAAAGCCATCTCTGTCCTTGTCAAAAGGTCTGCTGGCAGTAGCAGGGTCATCATTGCGTTCTGACATGGCTTTCATGGATGCAAATCCTCCTACACTGGTCTTGGTAATGGCAGCTTCCGATCCTCCGGTGATCATAATATCCGCCTTACCCATCCGTATGTAATCAAAGGAGGCACCTATCGCATGGGTGGATGATGCACAGGCTGACACGGTGGCATAGTTGATACCTCTGAATCCATATTTGATAGATATATGTCCGGGAGCTATATCAGAGATCAGCTTAGGGATAAGGAAGGGGCTGTATCTCGGCTCACCGGTCCAGGTGGTGGCCTCTTCCACGTCGTGTTCTATGGTTTCAAATCCACCAATCCCGCTGCCCCAAACCACTCCTGCACGATCCAGATCTATACTGCCGAGGTCCAATCCGGCCATCTGCATGGCTTCTTCTGCCGTCACCAATGCATACTGTGCAAAACGGTCCAGACGACGGGCATCTTTTCTCGGTATGAATGCTTCGACATCAAAATTCTTGAGCTCACAGGCAAATCTCACCTTAAACAGTGATGCATCAAATCTTGTGATTGGAATGGCTCCGCTCACTCCATTACGCAATCCCTGTACATATTCCGGATAATTATTTCCAATAGGGGTCAAAGCTCCGATACCTGTGATGACTACTCTTCTCATAAAGTGGGTTAATGATCTGTAAAAATCCATCCGGCTATATTGAAACCGGAAAAAAGCGTCACAAAATTAATGTATTGATGCCAAACCTTGAAGAAAGGCATAAAAAAATCCACAAACACACAGGTGGTGCTTGTGGATTTATACTTTTCGGAACGGATCTTATGCTTTGCTTGCTTCCAGAAATTCGATAGCCTGACCGACGGTCTGAATTTTTTCAGCCTGATCATCCGGAATGGAGACATCAAACTCTTTTTCAAACTCCATGATCAGTTCTACCGTATCTAATGAATCAGCGCCCAGATCATTGGTGAAGCTGGCTTCGTTGGTAACTTCAGACTCATCTACACCTAATTTGTCCACAATGATTTTTCTTACTTTTTCTGCAATTTGTGACATTGTACGAATGTTTTTCTGATTAAGCTGCAAAGTACTTTTTTTAATGATAAAACCGTTGTACAACATTGTATTATCTGTACCCGCCTCACATCTTTACCACCTTACCGGTGTAGACCATTCTGTCACCTTGCTTCAACCGTACAAAATACATACCCTGTGGCAAGGCTGACATATCCCACTGAAACTCCCGGGTGTCCACCTGCCTGCGATAGACTACATTGCCGGTGATATCCGTGCACTCTGCCACAGTTTGTCCCTGCACATCGCTACCCAACCGTACGGATAGTCTGTCGGTCACCGGATTGGGATACATCTGAACATGCACAACCTCCGGCATATCCTCTACAGCACTCACCAGACCCAGGGCCCGGGCATCAAAGCCATAGTGGTAGTGTAAGGTCCCGAATGTGGAGTGTCTAATCTTGCTTTCCACTCTTACACCAATATACAATAAGTCATCATAAATTCCTGCTTTCTGTACTTTTATTAATTCTTCACCCTCCTGTAAAAGATTGAGATTGGCAATCTTGATAAAATTATTTATACCAGGTAATATTTCAAATAAATCCATTTTTACATATCCTGATTTTTCCCCAATCGCCAGGATAAAGGTTTTATCGTTTTTTACCATTAAAGGTATAATGTGATAATAACCATTGTCATTTGTTTGTAATCTGTTGATTTCAGCCACAATATTTCCTTTTTCATCAAGCCAGTTTATCCCCAACGGATATGAGTTGAAGAATTCAATGTCAATTGAATTAAATATGAAAATCTGACTATTGACACTGTGGTTCGCGAGATAATTCCGCCTGTCGGCAGTCCATTTCTGCAACGGTAAAAGATCTATGGTTTTATCAAGAGAAATACTTAAATCACTGTTAATTTTCAGATAACTGAATGATGAAATCAACCTTACTCCTTCAATGTCTGCCGGGTTGATTACCTGTATTACAGCCATGATAGTAGTATCATTTATCAATTTTATCCTTGGCAATTCAAAGAAATTTAAAAGTTGAGTACGGAGGCCGGAGCTGAAAGTAAGGACACTGCCTCCGGCTGATAGTACACTGCCATTATTGTCAAAAGGAACAAACACCAAATCCTGTTTGAGCGTATCGTTTTCAATGCGGTTTTTATAATAAAAATACAGATAATTACCATCAGAAAGTGGGATATTCTGCTCTGCAAAAGCAATATAATTTCTGAATGTAGTGTCTGAAAAGGTTGCGGTTTCCTTCAGTTCTCCACTTTCTGTATCCACACGCCTTATGACCGGATGCCCGTAAAAGCCAAAAATACTGAAATTTCCTCTGGGTGCAAAATCCCTGAATCCGGAAAGTTCGATTTCCTTCGAATCCGGAAGGTATCGCATACGACCGTTTATAAAATGTTCCCGATACTTCTCGTCTTTATGGACACCTGTATAATAAATAAATTCAGGCTTTCCGTTTTTTAAATCCAATTTATGAAGCAGACATCCATCGGGTCCGAAATCAGGTGATTGGCTGAAGGTTGACTCGAGGATATAAAGGTGATTGTCATACACATCCTGCTCAACCAAATGTTTATGAGAATATTTGGATGAATAAGGATCAGTAGGTTCTTTTATGAAATACGGGTCTTCAGACACGTAAGTCCAAAGCGGCTGTATCCCGGACCATTCGAGTTCTGGCAGGTTTGATTGGGTAAATACCATTCCTTTAATGAATAGAATACCTGCTGCAATAATAAATTTTAAAACTTTCATTCCTGTGTATTTTTAAAATTCATGTAATATATTACACTGAAAAGTACACCCGGTGCTGGAAACAGTATTCAGCGGACAAGCCGCAATGGGTATAGAACAAGAATTCGCAGGCACCTCGACAATATGGTAATCTGCTGCCCATACACTGTTTACAGATATATAATCAGTCCTTCTTCTGCAACACTCTTTACTGCATCTGATTTCTACAGGAACCAGTGCTGTAAGCCCACCATTTCGATTAATTTCAACGGTACAGGTTTTGGTACATTGGGCAATTAAATATTCAAATTTTATAACTGAATAAGTATGGGGAGAAAAAGTATGGAGAAAATAATTTGTCATCACCCTCCATACTTCGACATTGAAATCAAACCAAAACATGTCAATGGTATTATTGGCGATAGCTGCCAAAACATCCGAATTGAACTGAGGGCAGTCATGATCCAATATTTCAAAATTGCCCAAATGTAATGCAACTACTCCTCCAAATCCAAAACAATAATCGTAATGCAATCTCACAATAAAATTGCATCCGGGATAATGACTCAGTTGAATATTTTGTACAAACTGACCAGAATGGCATGACCCTGTGGCCAGTGTCTCAGGTTTACAACTTTCTCCTGCTTCTCGCAGCTCCAAATTATTGGAACTTTGTTCAGGACTCAACTCCTGCTTTTCATAACAAGATATGATATTTAGTAATCCATATATACTCATAATAAAAAATATATTTCTCATGATAAGATAGTTTGATAGTGAATAATAAAGATACTTCGATACGTCGGTCGGGTCATATTTGTATTCACCATCATACTATGGAGGTAAAGCATGAGAAATCGAATCCTTACAATACCGGCTTGTATTGTATTGTATTGTATTGTATTGTATTGTATTGTATTGCAGTCGCAGTCATGCGCCGGATTTTTTTCGACTGCAATTTAAGGTTTTGTTTGGAATATTACAAGTATCAGCTATGGAAAAATTAAAAATATAACTTTTGCCGACATTTTTGTAAGTAAGAGTATGCGTATTTCAAATTCGGTTGATGACAGGTGACAGGAAATATTTATTGAATGTAATCTGATTCTTAAGTCAACATCATAGACAGATGAAATCCAAAACATTCCTTCCCAATTATTGTAAAATATACACTATCTTCGCACCTTCTTAAATATTTGCAGCAAAGTGGCAGCATTATTACACATCAACGACAAGCAAAAGACCAAGATTATTGCCACCATCGGTCCGGCATCTTCGAGCAAGGAAGCTCTGACTGACCTTGTACGGGCTGGTGTCAATGTATTCAGGCTCAATTTTTCTCACGGAAGTCACGAAGACCATCAGGCGGTGATTGACAATATACTCGAGATCAATGAGCGATACAATACCCATGTAGGGATACTTGCAGACCTTCAGGGGCCTAAGCTCAGAGTGGGTAAGATGGAAAACGGAGGAGTAGAAATAGCTCCGGGTGATATACTCACCTTTGTCAATGAAGAGTGCATTGGCACCAAAGACAGGATATATATGAGTTATGAACTTTTTCCCAAGGATGTAAAAGTGGGTGAAAAGGTGCTCGTGGATGATGGCAAAATCGTACTGGAGGTGATAGAGACCGATCAGCAAAAGGAAGTGAAGCTCAAGGTACTGTTTGGCTCAGTATTATCCTCCAACAAAGGTGTCAACCTGCCGGACACTCATGTCTCCCAACCCTCCCTGACAGAAAAAGACCTGAGAGACCTGGATTATATTCTTACCCAACCGGTCAACTGGATTGCTCTGTCTTTTGTAAGAAAAGCTGCCGATGTACGGGATCTCCAAAAACGTATCAAAGCGAGGAAGCATTTTGCCAAGGTGATAGCCAAAATAGAAAAGCCCGAAGCCATACGCAACATAAAAGAAATCATCAATGAATCGGATGCAGTAATGATTGCCCGGGGAGACCTCGGGGTAGAAATGCCCATAGAACAACTCCCTGCACTGCAGAAAATGATTATATCCAAATGCATTCAGAAAGCCAAGCCGGTCATCGTAGCCACGCAGATGATGGAAAGTATGATAACCAACCCTTCACCCACCAGGGCTGAGGTCACAGATGTGGCCAATGCGGTGCTTGATGGTACGGATGCCGTGATGCTGAGCGGCGAAACCTCCGTGGGCAAACATCCCGCCTTGGTAGTTGAAGCTATGAACAAAATCATCCGGGAAGCAGAAGCGCACTATGAAAGTCACACCAAACGACCCAAACCCGACCCGGAGGCGGATACTTATCTGTCGGATGTATTATGTCTGAATGCACCCAGGATAGCTGAGGAGGTAAATGCTAAAGCCATACTTGGTCTTACTGTCAATGGTTATACGGCATTTAAAATTTCGAGTTGCAGGCCAAAAAGCGAAATTCACATCTTTTCAGACCGGCCCTACATGCTCAATACGCTCAGTCTCGTGTGGGGTGTGAAATGTTATCTCTACACCAAGTTTACCACTACTGACGAGACCATCGAGGATGTCAACAATATTCTTAAGGACGAAGGGGTACTGCAGGAAGGAGATATTGTCATCAATACAGGCAGCATGCCGCTGCACAAGCGATTCAGAACCAATATGCTCAAAATCACGGTAGTGGATTGATTCAGGTAGCCTGCCTGCACCTCGCTGAACATTTTTACACCCCGGTTTGTCTGTATAGTCATAGATTGTGTAATTGTATCCGCCAGATCATGGACCTGAATTATAAAGTTTTTGGAAGCGGACCTCCGGTAGTGATTCTGCACGGACTCTTCGGCATGCTGGATAATCTCCAGGTGCTGGCCCGCAGATTTGAACAATCGGGATATATGGTGTACCTGATCGATCAGAGAGACCACGGACGTTCGCCGCATACCCATGAATTTGATTATCATGTACTGGGAGCAGACCTGCATGATTTTCTGGAATCTCAATGGCTGCACCAGATCGTGCTGATTGGTCACAGCATGGGAGGCAAAACCGCTATGCAGTATGCCGCAGATTACAATACGGATATACGCAGGCTCATCGTGGTGGATATAGCGCCCAAACGGTATCCGGGTGGACATGAACTGGTGTTTGATGCACTTAATGCTGTCAATCTATCCACTCTGCAGTCAAGACAGGAAGCCGAAAATATACTCCGGGCATATCTGCATGATGAGGGCACCGTCCAGTTTTTGATGAAAAACCTCAGCAGAAATAAAGAGGGTGGCTTTGAGTGGAAAATGAATCTCCCCCTGTTGCAAAAATCCTATCCAAACATAATAGGCGAAGTGGAAATTCAGCATCCGGTAGATATAGACACCCTGTTCATCAGAGGCGAAAAATCAAATTATATCACCGACGAAGATATAAGGGAAATCCCAAGACTATTTCCACATGCTGTCTTTGAGACCATACCCGGGGCCGGCCATTGGGTACATGTGGATGCACCGGATGCACTATTTCAGTCCATTTTGCGTTTTATAGAAACATAATCCTGATTTTAACGTCGTAATCGTGCCCATATTTCAAACAATCATGCAACCATGAAAATATACAGTAAAATAAAAGTCCTGATACTTGCCGCAATCCTCGTCACAGGGATGGCAGCTGTAAGTGTACAGAATGACAAACTCTTTGAAATCAGCAAAAACCTCGAGATATTTATCAATGTATATAAAGAGCTCAACACCAACTTCGTGGACGACCTCGATCCATCTGTGATGATGCGTACTGCATTAGATGCCATGGTGGGCTCGCTGGATCCATATACCAATTATATCTCTGAGTCACAGGTAGAAAGTTACAGACTGACTCAGGATGAAAAATATCAGGGTATCGGGGCCAGAGTGGGGCTGGTGGATGGTGTGTTTACCATACTGGAGCCTTATGCCGGCGGCCCTGCAGTTGAGGCAGGTCTGAAAGCCGGTGATCAGATATTAAAAATCGAAAATACCGACATCAGCGGTAAAAGCCTCGATGAGATCAATGGCATTGTGCGGGGAGTGCCCGGTACAGAAGTGCTCATGCATGTACGAAAAACCGGACAAAAAGAAAGTGTACCCGTAAAACTCACACGGGGTGAGGTCAATATACCCAATGTGCCTTATTCCGGTCTGGTATCTGAAGATATAGGATACATCCAGCTGACGGTGTTTACCCAGAATGCCTCAGGCAATATTTCCAAAGCCCTCAAGGATCTGAAAAATAAAAATCCGGAGCTTAAAGGTGTGATAATCGACCTTAGAGACAATGGCGGCGGTCTGCTGCATGAAGCTGTCAACATCTGCAATCTGTTTATCCCCGCAGGAGAAGTGGTGGTAACTACCAAAGCCAAAGTAAAAGAAAAAGACCAGACCTATAAAACCATGAATCCACCACTGGATACTGAAATACCGGTAGCTGTACTGATAGATAAAAGATCTGCCTCTGCCTCTGAAATCGTATCTGGGGTGATACAGGACCTTGACCGGGGAGTCCTGATCGGACAAAGATCCTTTGGCAAAGGCCTGGTACAGAACACCAAGGAAATGGGTTACAACTCCAGACTCAAACTGACCACCTCGAGATATTATATACCCAGTGGACGTTGCATACAGGGAGTAGAGTATGAAAACGGGGTTCCTAAAGATATACCTGACAGCAGGAGATCTGTTTTTAAAACCAGAAACGGCAGGCAGGTACTGGATGGTGGCGGCGTCACTCCGGATATACGGCTGGAGCCCGTCAAAAAACATGTGCTGACTGAAGCATTGCTCGAAAAACACATGATTTTCAAATTTGCCAATGAGTATTGTGCAGGCAGGGACAGTGTGGCAGCTCCGGGTAGTTTTGTTTTCACTGATTTTGACCGCTTCATGAACTTTGTGAAGAAGTCGGGATTCAATTTTGAATCAGAAGCTGAAAAAAATCTGCAAAAAATGAAAGAAGCCCTCACAGCTCTTACCGATCCGGCAACCATGAAAGATGAAATCAAATCCATCGAGCAAAAAATTGCCGCTGCCAAACAGGAAGCATGGCAAAAAGCAAAAGCTGAGATCACTGCAGAAATTGAAAAGGAGATAATCACCAGATATTATTATCAAAGTGGCAGATCTAAGCACACACTCTCAGGAGACCCTGAGGTGGCAGAGGCAATATCAGTTTTGAAAGACCCTGCCAGATACCGAAAAATTTTAGCCAGAAAATAAACTCAGAATTGTCGCAGTACTTATTACTGATAGAAAGCAGTACTCAGATTTGTTCTGTTGGATTGCTCGAAAATGACCGGGTGATACAACTGTTGGAGTCCGAGGCTCCCAATGTGCATACAGAACGCATGACGGTGATGATACAGCAGGTGCTGAAAGCTGCGGGTATAAAAGCGTGGGATCTGGATGCCGTGGCAGTGAGTGATGGTCCCGGCTCCTACACCTCACTGCGGGTTGGCCTTTCGGTGGCCAAGGGTTTGTGCTATACATTACAGAAGCCTTTGATTACAATCCCCAGTCTGGATATACTCGCTTATGGAGTACTAAGTTCAGAAATCCGGAATGATGCTGTAATCATTCCCATGATAGATGCCCGGCGCAATGAGGTATATGCCGCCAGATATAATGCACTGCTTCATCCGCTCACTCCACCGCTATCTATAATTCTGGACAAAAACTGGTTTGAAGACCTGCCGGAAGACCAAACTAAAGTAATATTGTGCGGCAGCGGCGCAGAAAAAGCCAGTCGGTTTTTCAGAGACCGTGCTTATGTGCTGGCATTCAGAGAAACATCAGCCCGTTTTATGTGCAATCCGACTTTGACAAAATTCCGTCAGAAGGATTTCAGTGATGTGGCTTATCACACTCCCTACTACCATAAGGCACCGAATATCACTCAAAGCAGCAAGAAATTGTTTTAAAACTGCGAACTTTTTTCCTTAAAATTGAGTTAGTTATGTATGTCAGGTTTTTTAATGCGAAAAATACCTTAAAAAAATAAATGATATGTTAATTGTTTGGTACGGTTATTGAATTATACATCCCGATTTCCGTGAACTAACAATTTAATTCCGTATGAGAAGTAAGAAAAACGAAACCGTTACACTTAAGAAAGGAGGAAAAGAAGTTCAACTCGACTATGCTGACCTGAGAAAAGCAGTATTGGTACTCCGGGCTGTGAACCACAAACTCCGCCAAAGGATTATTGATCTTTTGGAAGACGGCTCTGCAATGACCGTAACCGACATTTACATCAAACTGAGACTGGAGCAGTCAGTGGCATCCCAACACCTTGCCATTTTGAGAAGGGCCGGAGTCGTAGCCACAGACAGACAAGGCAAGTTTATTTACTACTCCTTGGATAAGGAGAGATTGAGTCAGATTTCGTCTCTGGTAGAGGATTTGACCAGTTAAAAAATCACTTTCATCCACTTTAGTCTAACGAATGAACCTCAAAGATTTATGAAGTAATTTTTCCACCTTTTTCAGTCGAAAACCACCTTGAGAGAAAAAATTTAGAACAAATTAAGAAAATTTTTAATATTTTTTTTGCAGGTTGAATTTTTCTACTCATATTTGTGCCAAGGTCGTAAAAATCAAAATAAGAAACACGTATGAAAGGTACAAAGGTTACTTTCGACAATGAGAAATTGCATTACTCGTCGGAGTTGATGAGGGCATTGGCCCACCCCCTGAGGTTAAAGATTCTGGAGTTTATTGACAGCAATGGCAAAATCAATGTCAATAAAATATACAGCAACCTCGATTTAGAACAAAGTATTACTTCTCAACACCTTAAGATATTAAGAATGTCGGGAGTAGTATCAGTGGAAATTACCGGTAAATTCCATATGTATCAGATCAATTATGATGTGATCAATAAGGCAAGTTATGCGGTTAACAGATTTGTAGGGAAATCATAATACTATCCCGAAATTCCTTAAGATACAGAAAATACAGGGTTGAAGTACATTTCAACCCTGTATTTTCTTTTTGCACCCGTGTATTTCCTTTTTGGCTGCCATTTCGTTTTTGAAATAAAATAGGTGTGTACAACGAACTCAGTCAATGAATGATTCACTTTACAGCATATGAAAAACCTGCATGATAAATTCCTGAAAGAGAAACTTTATGAAAAGCAGAATGCCATTGACTTTCTGAGACTATCCTTACCTGCGGATGTACTGCAGGTACTTCAGTTGCAAACATTATCACCCACACAAAGCAGCTTTATTCCTTCACATATGAGGGAGCTGTTTTCAGATATCGTCTATCAATGGAGACTAACAAGCAATGAAGAAGTATATTGCACTATATTGGTAGAACACAAAAGTTATAATGACCCGTTTGTATCTTTTCAGATAGGCGAATATATATTTGCAGCATACCGGCAACAGATCAAAAATAAAGAAAAATTCAGCGTAGTGATACCTCTTCTGTTCAGTCACCATGAGGGAGAATGGAAGTACAGACCACTTCAGGATTATTTCAGACACACTCCTGCCGCACTGCACAGATTTTTACCGGCATTTCACTCAGTGGTATTTGATGTCAGACAACTCAGCGACGAAAATATCTACAATGTCCGAAATGTGGCACTTACATCCATGCTTATGTCTCAAAAGTACCGTTCTGATATAGAGGCACTGCTGATGCAGATTCAAAGGATCTATGAATCTCTGCAAACGCAGGAAGAGCGGAACTCTTTCAACCAGAATTTTGTTTATCTGCTGTTAGTAATAAAAAAGGATGTCAACATCCTGCAAATCCTGGAAAAAAATAAAGATCAAACCGTAAACACTGTATTCATGACACTATACGAAGAAATCACCCGGAAAAGTAAAACTGAGGGTAAAATTGAAGGAAAGTTAGAAGGAAAGTTAGAAGGAAAGTTAGAAGGTAAAACAGAAGTGATACTGAACGGTTATGATCAGGGTCTAGACATTTCCATTTTATCCAACATTACCCAAATGAAAGAGGAAGAGGTCAGAGAAATCCTCCGCCAGCACCGAAAATCCTGATTTAGCCGGATTTTTATAAAATCAGGGTATTTATTAAAATAACTGTTTGACCAACAGTTAAATACCTTGGTAAAAAGAATTGTAATATTAAATGCTCGATTGAAACTGCCGGTCAAGTCATCACCATAGCTATAATACTGAAAGCCAGTTACGGGATATGCCAATATCCTTAAAAGCATTACTTTTGCGGCTTTATTTCCAGAAAAAACAGTGATTATGGCTCAAAGAACAAAAATCAAAGATATACTGCATGCTCAGACCGGCAAGGATTATACAGTAATGGGATGGGTCAGAACTTTCAGAAACAGTCAGTTTATTGCTCTCAATGACGGCTCCTGTCTGGCAAACCTTCAGATTGTCGTAGATTTTGAAAAAATGGATGCTGCCTTCCTGAAAAGAATTACAACAGGTGCTGCTCTGAAGATTGACGGTCATCTTATCCCATCTCAGGGAAAGGGTCAGAATGTAGAGCTTACAGCCACACATATTGATATACTGGGAGATTGCGATCCGGAAGTATATCCTCTTCAACCCAAAAAGCACAGTCTGGAGTTTTTGAGAGAAATTGCACATCTGAGATTCCGCACCAATACTTTCAGTGCCGTATTCCGGGTAAGGCATGCATTGGCATTTGCCATACATAAGTTTTTCAATGAGAGAGGCTTTGTATATCTGCACAGTCCCATCATTACCGGATCCGATGCTGAGGGTGCAGGGGAAATGTTTCAGGTGACAACCCTTGACCTGAACAATGTTCCTAAAAATGAGGACGGAAGCATCAATTACAAAAAGGATTTTTTTGGAAAAGCCACAAACCTTACCGTTTCGGGGCAGCTGGAGGCTGAACTCGGAGCACTGGCACTCAGCGAGGTATATACCTTCGGACCTACCTTCAGGGCTGAAAACTCCAATACCTCACGTCATCTGGCAGAATTCTGGATGATCGAGCCCGAAGTGGCCTTTGCTGATCTGACAGACAACATGAATCTCGCAGAAGATATGCTAAAATATCTGATCAGCTATGCACTGGAGCATTGTGCCGAAGATCTGGCATTCCTGGATCAAAGGCTGGCTGATGAAGAAAAGCAAAAACCTCAGCAGGATAGAGCTGAAATGGGCCTGCTGGAAAAGCTAAGATTCTGTATTGAGCATCCGTTTGAACGCCTCACCTATACTGAAGCCATAGAAATATTGAAAAACAGTACTCCCAATAAAAAGAAAAAATTCCAGTACCTCATAGAGGAGTGGGGAGCAGACCTACAGTCCGAGCATGAAAGATATCTGGTCGAAAAACATTTCAGGAAGCCGGTCATCCTTACCGATTATCCCAAAAAGATCAAGGCTTTCTACATGAGGCTTAATGATGACAACAATACAGTGAGAGCCATGGATATATTGTTTCCCGGTATTGGTGAAATCATAGGTGGTTCCCAGAGGGAAGAAAGATATGAAGTCCTGCTGGAGCGAATGCAGGAGATGCATATTCCCGCAGAGGAAATGTCCTGGTTTCTGGATACCCGTAAGTTTGGTACCTGCCCGCATGCAGGATTCGGTCTGGGTTTTGAGAGATTGGTACAGTTTGTTACCGGCATGTCCAATATCAGAGATGTAATCCCTTTCCCACGGTATCCGGGCAATGCCGAGTTTTAACCCGAATTAATCTTCAGATCTTCGTTATGAGGATAGAAATGGCAATAATATAGGCACTTTCGTGAATTAGTTTCGACCTGCAAGAGGCCGCAAAGTAATTTTATGTGACAGGCCTTTCAGGCCATAATAGATTTTCTGGTTAAGTGATTGTAGGAAGCGGACCTGTCCGTCCTTTGGTGGACCTGTCCGTCCTCCAGCGGAGACCCATTTCGGTAAGAGAATATATAAAGTTGCCGGAATGTGTCTTCGCTTTCGGCAACTTTTTTGCGCTTGGTGTTCGTGCGGGATTTCGGAGCATCCGCCTTTGGCCTTTAGTTGTGCCGTAACCTTTGATAAGTCTTTTTACTCTTTCACAAGTGGTCTTTTCAGCATAACATCATTTCTACTAAAATGAATTTTCTTTTTCCACCATCTTCTTTGTTTAAGTTTAAAACCGCATGTGCTGATGTTCCACTGCCTGCATAACTATCCAAAATAATGTCGTCACTTTTTGTGGCGATTTGTATAATCCTTTCAATTAATGATGAAGGCCTGGGTGTTTCAAATGGAGAATTTTGTTCAGGAAATATTTTCTTTAATTCCTGCTTTGCACTTTGATTGTGACCTACTTCTGAGTGTAGCCAAATTGTAAGTGTCACTGTTCCTTCTTGAACTTCCGATAAAAACTTTTTATTCTTGGAACTCCATCTCCATTTTTTCTGAACCAAATTCGGTTGTCATCAATTAGCAATTTTAATCTGTCCTTTGATGTCATCCAACAACGTCCATCTGTTGGATTCACAACTCTGCCTGATGGTGTAGTATTTGGATAATAATATTCCGCTGAATAAGTTTTAACCGTAAAAAATTTGATGTCCATGCTCCCCTTGGGTCATTATCTAAATTCTTATATCGTGCATCTTGCTCTTGTGTTCGTAGAAGTAAATTCCTTTTCCAGCTTGTTTTACTTTTTGCATAACAAACTATGAAGTCGTGATTATCTGAAAAATATTTTGCATCATTTTGTGGACTGAACTTCTTTTGCCAGATTATATTATTGATGAAATTTCCAAAGCCCCAAATTTCATCACAAATAACTTTCAAGTTTGCTTGTTCATGATAGTCACATGATATGAAAATAGCTCCATCTTCTGAAAGTAGTTTGTGAAGCAATTTCAAACGAGGATACATCATGCAAAGCCATTTATCGTGTCGGCTAAGGTCTTCGCTTTCTTTGCCTACCACTTGTCCGAGCCACTTTTTTAATTTTCGGGTCGTTCACATTGTCGTTATACACCCAACCTTCGTTTCCTGTGTTGTAAGGCGGGTCTATGTAGATACATTTTATGCGTCCTTCGTATTCGGGCAATAGGGCTTTCAGGGCTTCAAGGTTGTCGCCATGTATTATTTTGTTTCCGCTGTTGGTTTCTTGGTCTGTTTGCGTTCCGTTGTCAAAGCCGTAGGAGTGTTCCAGAACCTTAAACGGAACATCCAAGTGATGATTGATCACTTTATCTTTTCCTATCCAGTGTAATGTTGGCATCTATTCGCTGTAATCCTTAATTAAACAAATCAATTTTTTGTCTGAACCCATTGCCAATATGAAATGGATTGAGTTTTAAATGCTGCAACCTGCCTATGATAACACCTGCGGGAGTTCTGAATTTATTGGCAAATTCATGTATCATTTCTTCATCCAATGGAGCAGCATCAATAATTTGTTGCAGTTCATTTTCAGTCAACAATATTTTAGCTGCAAAAGCATTGGCTTCTTCTTCTTTCTCTTGGTCTATTTCCGTGCCTTCTACATTCTCTAAGAAAATGTCTTTTTTGCCATGCAAAATGATGTGAGCTGCTTCGTGGAAAAAAGTAAACCAAAAATGGTCGTTGGTTCTAAATCGTCCTGAAAGTTGAATGATGGGTTTGTTATGAAACCAACGGGTTGCTCCGCTGATGGGTGCTTTCGGTAAGTTTTGGGTAAACACAACTGCCACACCGCATTTGGCACAAATGTTTTGTAATTGTTGGGTAAAATCATCAGGCCTCAAAAAAGCCAGTTCTTTTATTTCAGCTAAAGCTTCTTTGAACTTCTTTTTATCAAACTCCCCTAATTCAATTTCTTTAGCTTGAATTTCGCCTTTGCGTAACCATGCAGAAATGGCGTGTGGGCTTTGCGTATGGGCTAATGAAACTCTAAACGCAACCGAAACTTCTTCGTCAATGTAAATGCGTTCCCATTCATCTGTGCTTGCCACACAAAAGAATTTGAGAAGACTATCCACCAAAACGTGTTTTTCTCTTGTGTCGGGCAGCCAACCGAATTTTCGCATTTCATTTACAGGAAAAGCTCCCAGCCAGTCTTTCTTTTTTTCAAGTTCTTCCTGTTGTTGCAATTCGTATAATTCTTTTCGGTATGTTTTTTCTCTGTTAAGCCAAAAGCTTGCAGGAATACCCAACACTTTTTCTAATTGAAAAGCAGTTGCCGTTGTGATTGGATCTCTACCTTTTATGATGTCGTTAATTTTCTCTTTTGGTCTTCCCATTCTTTCGGCAAGTTCAGCTTGGCTCATACCAATAAAATCTATGTGCTCCTGAATAGTGTCGCCAGGAGGGGAGAGTAAAGATTTTGCTATTTCAAGTGTCGTTGCCATGTTGTTTGTTTTATTCTGTTTGTTAATGGTAGTCTTCAATTTCGTTAATCTGAATTTTGGTGACTTCTTCCCAATTCAAACCGCCATTGTCTTTTTGGGGTATTGGGTCGTGTAGTGGCTCAAAAATCATTCGGTAGTTGCCTGAAACATCAACCGCTAATTCGCCTTTTCGGTCGCCTGTCAGTTCGTGGCATCTTGCTGCCGGAATGGTTCTCATAATCGCTAAATTGTCTGCATCGGTTAAGTCCTTAAGCCTTTGATTTACTTTGCGAGCCAACTGTCCAAAGGATTTTGCCATCTCCTTTGGGTCGGTTAGTTGCTTTTCGAGTTTTCGGCTTTTGTAACTTATTTTCACTGCAAAGATAAATATTATTAACGAAAAAGGTTAACAAAATTAGCTATTATTTTTGGACTGCCAAAAAAGGCGTTGGAAAAAACGGCTCTTTGGCTTTTGCCGAAGGGTTGGCTTGTGCGTTCGGGGCAAAAGCCAATATGCCGTTTGTGCGGCTGGCTAAAAGAAATTTTAAAAAATGCGAAGGGTGGGCTTTTTCTTTCTTTTCTGTCACTTGTCCCAATAGCAAAACACGGTCAGCAAGATTGTCTGTCGAAGTAGTTAATATGGTCTCTATGTTCGTTCCATATTCAGTCATAGTCTTGCTGTGTCGTCTGTCTTTTTAGCATTGGTGGTAACGTCAGCTTATATGCAGGAATTAGCAAAGTACCTTTATGTGACACAGGCCTTTCAGGCCGCAATAGATATTTAATTGTCTAAATCGGGGTTAAGTAAGGATATATGTTTTCACACCCTGCCGCAATAAAAAGTAAAAGGCCCCGGCCAGAGTCAGACCGGAGCCTTTACTTATCCACTCACTCGTATGAAAAATACTTTTTAAAGTCCTTTCGTATTATTTGATTTCAATCGTTCTTGGAGCCTTGTCTTTCATCTCCTCTTTTTTGGCCAATCTCACAGTAAGGATTCCTTTGTCATAACCGGCCGTAATATCTTCCGGATTGACTGACTCAGGTATGTGGAAAGATCTGCTGAAAGAGCTGAAATTGAATTCTTTTCTGCTCCACTTGCCTTCTTCACCTTCCTCAGAAGATTGCTCCTTGGCAACTGAGATGGTAAGCATGTCCTTATCAAGATTTACCTGAAAATCCTGCTTTTCCAATCCGGGTGCTGCCACATCAATAAAGAAAGCATCCGCTTCCTCCCTTACATTGACAGATGGACTTGTCAATGTGGAAAAACCATTGGTAAATTCTGAAAGACTCCTGTTGAAAATCTCATCAATCACATTTGAGAATGTTCTTACAGGTAACATCGGATTTACTTTTATTACGTTCATAGCTGCTTGATTTTAAATGTTAAACCATATTTATACTGATTACTGAATCTGAATTTTTCTGGGCTCCGGTTTTTGTGCCTTCTGAATGTTCAGTGTCAGTATTCCATGCTGCAGTGAAGCCTGTATAGTATCCATGTCTGCAGTTTCAGGCATTCTGAACATTCGCTCAAAGTTTAAGGCATGAAACTGTTTCAGAATAAAATTCTGTGCTGCAACCTCCTCCTGAGATCTGGCACCTTTTACGATAATCAGATTTTCCTTTGCCTCGATGGTGATATCATTTTTATCAAATCCGGGTACTGCAAGTTCGATGGTAAATTTCTGTTCATCTTCTACAATATTGGCAGCAGGTCTGACCGACCTCGGTACATCTGGCATTTCACTTGTTCTGAATAAAGGTACCATCGTATTTCCGAAATAGGGAAAATTGTGCACCACTGCTTTTCCGGCGGGTCTTCTTATAATCAGGTTTGTCATGGCTTCAGTTTTTTTAAATTTTTAAAATAATTAAACAACACTCCATTTAATGCAAACTGCATTCCATCCCTTATTTTATGCAATTATTTCAGCATTTTCAAAAATTTATATGCCATAATGTCATAATTTTTGTTATCGCTATGTCATAATGACAATTTTTGAGATTTGTGGTGGATATCACTCGGAGTACTGTCGGATTGTCTGCGGTAATTTTATCTTTGCAACACCAAATTTTGAAATCATGCAAAATACCCCGCTTACACATCTGCATATCTCTGCAGGGGCCAAAATGGCTGACTTTGCAGGATACAATATGCCAATAGTATATACTACTATCACGGAGGAGCACC
Organism: Saprospiraceae bacterium; assembly: GCA_016716335.1. Taxonomy (GTDB): domain Bacteria; phylum Bacteroidota; class Bacteroidia; order Chitinophagales; family Saprospiraceae; genus OLB9. Next base: position 163,391 of record JADJWN010000010.1, read on the forward strand.
ACACCGTGAGAAATGGTGTAGGAATTTTTGACGTATCGCATATGGGCGAATTTATAGTCAAAGGCAGACAAGCCCTGGATCTTGTACAAAAAGTGACCAGCAATGATGCTTCCAAACTACAGCCGGGTCATGCTCAGTACTCCTGTTTACCCAATCTCACAGGTGGTATAGTGGATGATCTGCTGGTGTACAGACTGCCTGAGGATATGTGTAATGAAGGGGAGCAGGCATTTATGCTGGTGGTCAATGCATCCAATATTCAGAAAGACTGGGACTGGATTTCTCAAAACAACACCTTTGATACCAGACTGATCAATATATCAGACCAGACAGGTCTCATAGCTGTGCAGGGACCCAAAGCTCTCGAATGCCTTCAGAAGCTTACGGATATTGACCTTGCTTCAATAAGATACTACAAATTTACCAAAGGCAAAATGGCAGGAATAGACAATGTGCTCATATCAGCCACCGGATATACCGGTAGCGGAGGATTCGAACTTTACGTGGAAGCCGGACATACCGAGGCACTTTGGCAAGCTGTCATGGAAGCAGGCAAAAATCTGGATATCAGACCCTGTGGATTGGGGGCAAGAGATACCCTGAGATTGGAAATGGGATTCTGTCTGTATGGAAATGATATCAATGACCATACCTCTCCTTTGGAAGCAGGACTGGGATGGATTACCAAACTCAATAAACCCGCAGACTTCATTGGTCGAAACTGGCTGCTCAAACAGAAGGAAGAAGGTTTGAGCAAAAAATTAGTCGGATTTACCGTATCTGACCGAAGAGTGCCCCGACATGACTATCTGATTTTTGATAAAAATGAAAACGAAATCGGTTATGTCACTTCCGGTACCCAGTCTCCCTCCCTTGACATCCCCATCGGAATGGGTTATGTGACGTTGGATCAAGCTGAGACAGGCAACACTATCCTGATTCAGGCAGGCAAAAAGTATCTGGAAGCCACTATTACTGCATTACCGTTTTACAAAGTCGGAGAAAAATAAGGTGACCTGATTGCTGCAATCTGCCATGGGTGTTTGATTCATTGTGCAGAAATAAATGCCGCCTGAAATCACATTAAAGAGAGACATCAAAGTCAAGTCCATAATTATTTCCAATTGTTAATTTTTGTAAAATTCATTCATAAACGTACTTTTGCGTCCGATTTCAAAAATTTAAACCTTAAATAAAAATCAACGAATCATGGGACAAAATCTTATTTTATTAATACCTGTCTTCGGTGTCCTGGCACTTTTGTTTACATTCTGGAAATCAGCATGGGTGGCAAGACAGGATGTGGGTACAGACCGTATGGCACGGATTGCCAATAGTATTGCGGTTGGCGCCATGGCATTCTTAAAAGCCGAGTACAAGGTTTTATCCATATTTGTCATAGCAGTAGCTGTACTGTTGGGTATCAGCGGCAATTCTGAGGCATCCTCTCCATTGGTTGCTTTATCCTTCATTGTAGGAGCGATTTGCTCTGCTCTGGCTGGATTTATAGGTATGAATGTGGCTACCAAAGCCAATGTACGTACTACAAATGCAGCCAGGTCAAGTCTGGGCAAAGCTCTGGAAGTGGCATTTGCCGGAGGATCTGTGATGGGTATGGGTGTGGTAGGTCTCGGAGTGTTGGGACTTGGTGCCTTATTTGCCGTGTACAGCAATATGGGTTGGGATGCCAATAAAGTAATTACGGTACTTACCGGCTTTTCTTTCGGGGCTTCATCCATTGCCTTGTTTGCGAGAGTAGGTGGAGGTATCTATACCAAGGCAGCGGATGTAGGCGCAGACCTTGTAGGTAAAGTAGAAGCCGGCATTCCGGAAGATCATCCGCTCAATCCTGCTACCATCGCTGATAACGTAGGGGATAATGTAGGGGATGTGGCCGGCATGGGAGCTGACCTTTTCGAGTCTTATGTTGGTTCTATTATCGGTACCATGGTACTGGGAGCTACGTTCATCGGACTTGCCGGATTTGAAAACACCAATGACTTTGGAGGACTCAATGCGGTATTGTTACCTCTGGTTCTGGCTGGAGTAGGAATCATCACTTCCATTTTAGGTACTTTTTTTGTAAAGGTAGCGGAAGGCGGCAATCCACAAAAAGCACTCAACAGAGGAGAATTTATTTCTGCTGCACTGATGCTCGCTGCAACCTATGGAATTGTAATGTGGATGTTGCCTGAAAGCTGGACGATGAACGGCACGACCTTTACGCCCATGAGCATTTTCTGGGCAGTAATTATTGGTCTGGTAGCCGGACTTCTGATTGGTATCGTCACCGAATTTTACACAGGCACCGGCACCAAACCGGTAAAATCCATTGTAAATCAATCGCTCACAGGATCTGCCACCAACATTATTGCAGGGTTGGGTGTAGGGATGCAATCCACTGCCATACCCATATTGATACTTGCAGCAGCCATTATCGGAGCATTTCATTTTGGTGGTTTGTATGGGATAGCAATAGCCGCAGTAGGGATGCTTTCCAATACCGGCATCCAGCTTGCAGTTGACGCATATGGTCCTATTTCTGACAATGCAGGTGGTATAGCGGAGATGTCAGAATTGCCCAAGGATGTACGTCAGAAAACAGATAAACTCGATGCCGTAGGTAACACCACCGCTGCTATCGGAAAGGGGTTTGCAATCGGATCAGCTGCTTTGACTGCACTGGCGCTGTTTGCAGCTTATATGGCTACCGCAGGGATCTCTTCTATTGATATAGCACAGCCCAAGGTAATGGCAGGATTGCTGATAGGAGGCATGCTTCCGTTCCTGTTTTCTTCTTTGTCGATGGGTGCCGTAGGTAGAGCAGCGATGGATATGATTCAGGAAGTTAGGAGACAGTTTTCAGATATTCCCGAACTCAAAGCTGCACTCAATGTGATGAAAAAGAATGAAGGTAAGGACATGAAAGAATGGTCTAAGGAAGATATAGCCACATTTGAGGCTGCTGACGGTAAAGCTGAATACGGCAAATGCGTGGAAATTTCGACCAAGGCATCTATCAGAGAGATGGTGGTACCGGGCTTGCTGGCCGTATTATCTCCGGTAATCATCGGATTTGGAGGTGGTGCAGATATGCTGGGAGGATTGCTGGCCGGAGTGACCGTGTGCGGCGTTTTGATGGCGATCTTCCAGTCCAATGCCGGAGGTGCCTGGGATAATGCCAAAAAAATGTTTGAAGAAGGAGTAGAGATTCAGGGTAAGAAATATTACAAGGG
>JADJWN010000011.1 GCA_016716335.1 Saprospiraceae bacterium
CTGACGATTCATACCTGCCACCCCTCTCCCCTGCTCCGGTGATGAATTCTCTTTGTCTAACTAGGAAACTTACTCCATAGCCATTTTCATCTGCAAAAAATCCGGTATGCTCTGAGAGTATTTCCTTTTTCTTATGAAAATAAATTATCTGAAAAGGAGTTTTCTGAATCCTGACCGTCAGTTGGGATGTGTTTAATAAGAGGCCGGTTTTATCTTCCTTCAGTGAAAAGCGGACTTTTTTTTTATTTCCACCAGCGCTGCGGAGGGAGGAGGGTTGAAATAAGCTTCAGGCTCATACACCACTTCAATGGCATTTTCTGTAAGGAAATTCAGCTGATAATTCCCATCATTGGTCTGAATCTTCAGTCCGGTGTCTGACTTTTGAAATGACCGGATAGACCGCACTTCATCCATACCCGGTGTGTCAGCAATCCAAACCCGACATTCCCAGGCTTTCAGGGTGAGCTTGTGCTGCGGATGAAAAGTCACTTTAGCGCCTGTAAAATAATCGATGTAGCTGCCTTTATCCTCGTAGCCGTCCAGCAATACTTCCTGTGCAGTACCCGTCAGATTTACAATGCTGATGACCTTGCTCAGAGGATGTGTACGGCTGAAAGCAACTACTGCATTCTCTTTGTTATGCGGTATTTTTTTGTAAGCTCCCCCATGCTTTCCATTCCACAAAGCAGGATTTTCGCTTTTCAGAGCATTGAGTTTGGTATAAAACGGGATCAGGGCTGTATTGCTCCAGTCTATCTGGTCTTTTTCAAAAAACAGCAGGCGTTTTTTCAATGCTGCTTCCTGTCCCGAATAGATGAGTGGCATACCCGGTATGGTGTAATACAACACTGCAAATGCCTGAGTACCGTCACCAAGTCTTTCGTATTCGGTGCCATTCCAGGAGTTTTCATCATGATTGGTAATAAATTGCATGGCATAACTGCCTTTGGGATAGTTGGCCAGTTCTTTTTCGATCTGCTCTGTAACGGCCGATGCCGGTTTTTTACCCTTGGCTATCTCGTTCATAAGGTGATGAAACGGCCATGCATAATTGGCATTGAATGCCTTATTCATCAATTGCAGTTTATCGGCATCTTCGGCTATCATCCAGACCGGTTTGATACTTTCTATCCTGCGGCGGGCTTCTTCCCAGAAATCCAGCGGCACTTCGCCGGCCACATCGCATCTGAATCCGTCAATGTCTGCTTCACGTACCCAGTACATCATAGCCTGAATCATGGCTTCACGCATATAATGCTGCTGATAGTTGAGCTTGGCTACATCTGTCCAGTCATAAGGAGCAATGATCTCTCCCTTACTGTCACGGGCATACCAATCCGGGTGTTTTTCTATCCATTCAGTATCCCAGGAGGAATGATTGGCTACCCAGTCGAGTATCACTCTGAAACCCATCCCATGAGCTTTAGCCACTAATTTCTTAAAATCTTCCATAGTGCCAAACTCAGGATTGACCGTCGTATAGTCACGGATCGAATAATAAGACCCGAGACTGCCTTTGCGGTTTTTGACTCCGATAGGCTGGATAGGCATAAACCACAGGATATTCACTCCCATTGACCTGAGTCTGGGCAGATGGGAGGCAAATGCATTGAGTGTACCCTCTTTGGTATATTGCCTTACATTGACTTCATAGATATTGGCAGACCGGGCCCAGTCCGGTTCAGGAGTGGAGGATTGTAAGGCTACCTCTACCGGCTTGGCAAATGCCGGCTCTTTGAGATAATAATACAGGTCAGCATCACCGGCCGCCTTGCCAACCTTACTGCCGTCAGCAGAGCGGAATACGAATGCCAGGGCAGTGACATTTCCCGCAGGTGGTATGCCATATAACTCTGAGATTCTGAATTTCAATATCCAGGTATTGTCTGCTGACTTCCGGAGTTTGAGCTGCTCTTTATTTTGTCCCCAGTCAGCCACCACATACTTCCAATCACCGCCGTGAGCACTCTGATCTGTGATAAGCCCGGTATGCACATACAGATCGCCACTGTAATCCTTCAGTCCCTGATTGCCTTCATCAGCCTTGTAGGTCAGAGTGACCTCCTCCGTAAAGCCCGGTTTTTCAGGAGATAAATATACCTGTGCCACCAAGGGAATGACGACCGCAATAAGTATGGCAGAAATTAAGAATTTATTCCAGAGTTTCATATTTTGAAAATCAATTTCTGATGTGAATGCATAAAAAAACTGTCCAAATATAGGTGCTTAATTTGATTTGACCGATAAAAATTCAGTAAGTGTTTTTATACTGCAATATTGAAAAGTACGGATCATTCATACTTCATTCTGAAAGATCTCAGTTTATCCGGATACTCTGAATATTTGCAGGTAACCAATTATCCGTTTATCGGGTTAAAAATGATGATAGTGATGAAATATCCTGTATTTCATCCATTTAACACAGTATTAAGTCCGGCGGTGCCATCACATTAGCAAAACCCAACCTATCTTTGTGACAAATTTTATTTTCCGTTAGCCAGCGTCATCATGCGATTAAGTTTATCATTCCTCCTTCTTTTCATATCTGTCTTGTGTTTGACAGCCTACGGAAGCAACACCCCCGAAAAAAGAGTCCGGGCACACCGACATGCCGAAAATATAAAAATAGACGGTAAACTCGACGAAGAAGCCTGGAAGTATGCAGAAAAAGCCAGTGGCTTCATCCAGAGAGAACCCATACCCGGAGCACCTGCCACTTTCGATACCGAAGTGTATTTCCTCTATGACGATTATGCCGTGTATATCGGTGCCAGAATGTACGATCCTGAACCGGAGAAAATCCTCAAAGAACTTACCATAAGAGATCAGGTGGGAAATACAGACAATTTTTCGGTATTTTTTGATGCATACAAAAGCGGACTGCACGGCTTTTTATTCACCGTCACTGCATCCAATGTTCAATCAGAGTTTGTCGTAACCAACCATGAGGATGATGCCAGCTGGAATGCAGTATGGGACAGTCAGGTGCATATAGATGAATACGGATGGTATGCCGAAATCAAAATCCCTTATTTTTCGCTCAGGTTTCCCACTGCTGAGATTCAGGAATGGAAGGTACAATACCAGCGGGAAATCCGCAGATTCAGGGAATATTCGACCTGGAGAGCCATAGACCCTTTGGTAAACGGCTGGGTACAGCAATCCGGTACGGTAGAAAATATCCGTAATATCAAGTCACCATTCAGATTGTCTCTGACCCCCTACCTATCCGGATATGTAAACACCACACATACTCCCCGATCCAACCAGCCGGCTTCTGTATCTACCGCATATTCGGCTGGTCTCGACCTGAAATACGGGATCAATGATGCCTTTACACTGGATATGACCCTTATTCCGGATTTTGGACAGGTGATTTCAGACAGACAAGTACTTAATCTCACACCATTTGAAGTGTTTTTTGAGGAAAACCGCCAGTTTTTTACCGAAGGCACAGAGTTGTTCAATCGGGGGAGGCTGTTCTACTCCCGCAGAGTGGGAGGTCGCCCCTTGCATTACTATAATGCCTACCGGCAGTTGAAGCCCGGAGAAAAAATCACAGATAATCCGGAGGTAGCCCAATTGTATAATGCCACCAAAATATCCGGCAGAACGGCGCAAGGAACAGGGCTCGGCTTTTTTAATGCCATAGTCGGCGAAGAGTATGCCACCATAGAAGATGCCGAAGGCAACAGCCGTAAGTACCGGACCAATCCCCGCACCAACTATAATGCGCTCGTGGTGGACCAAAACCTGAAAAACAACTCCTTTGTCAGTATCATGAATACCAATGTCTGGAGGGAAGGAGCCGACTATGATGCCAATGTGACCGGAGCATTTTTTAATTTCAAAACCAAAGACCAGAATTATTACACAGAAGGAAATGCCGTGGTCGCTCAAAGAATATTTCCGGACAAAAATGATATCGGGCACAGTTATAATGTGGGAATAGGCAAGGCCGGAGGACAGTGGACCTATGATATATGGCATGGACTGGAATCGCCCAACTACAACCCCAATGACATGGGTTTTCTGATGAGCCCTAATGAACAGTATTTTTATTTAGGGGGAGGATACGCCGAGTTTTCACCCGAAAATCCTAAGCTTCAATTATACAGGTTCAGAGTTGAGAGCAATTATTCCAGATTGGTTCATCCCAATGTATTTACGGATTTTAATATCAGCACGAACAGTTTTGTGCTCTATAAAAGCCGTTTTGCATTCGGAATCAACGGAAGAATAGAACCGGTGCCCACTTATGATTATTTCGAACCCCGCACCTCGGATTTCAGTATAGGTCTGGCATGGCCGCAAAATTATATGCTGGGTGGTTTTATTTCCTCCGACTATCGCAAAGCCTTTGCCTATGATGTAAATCTCAGTCACCGGATTTTCAATGCCGAAGGCAGGACGACTACCTCGCTGAGACTTGGCCCCCGTTTTCGCTTTTCCGACCAGTTTTCCATGTTTCAGAGTCTTAATATCAGCTGGCTGCAGAACGAACCGGGATATGTCAACCGATGGCTGGCAGGAGAAGCACTGGAAGATATTCCTTCACACCGTATATTGATGGGTATCCGGGACAGACTCGTTACAGACCATTCCATCACTGCAAGGTATATATTCAACAGTCTGATGGGTGTCAATCTCAGAATCCGCCATTATTGGGACAGGGTAATGCATGACGGATTCGGTTTGCTGGAGCAGAACGGATATCTGACTGCCATTGATTATGACGGCAGAAATGACAAAGGCAAGGCCATATTTGACCGCAATGTCAATATTTTCAACATTGACCTTCAGTACAACTGGAGATTTGCACCGGGCAGTGATATCATCTTCGTATGGAAAAACCAGATTTTCAATTCAGATGATCAGTATCAGAGAAATTACTTCGGAAATCTCGGTGGCCTTTTTGATGCCGTCCAGGGCAATAGTTTTTCGGTAAGGGTACTCTATTTTCTGGATTACAATCAGCTGCGCAGCAGCAAAGGCCCTGACTTTTCCGGGACGGGGATGTCAGGAGCCAAACAACTTGATAATATATGCTGAGATCATTCTGATGGTAATAGCAGAAATTATAATGGCTCCACCTGCGATAGCAAAAAAGGATGGCATTTCACCATATCCGATCATGACCCAGACCGGATTGAGCACGGGTTCAAGCATAGCAATGATAGAGCTTTCTACTGCTGAAAGATATCTTTGGCCATAAAGGAATAAAATGTATCCCATCCCGAGCTGACCAATGCCCAGATACATCAGATAAGAAATCTGTGTCATGTCAGGTGCCTGAGCATTAAGTGCAAAAGGCAGAGTAATCAAACACACTAAGAGATTGCCCCAGAATACCGCAGGAGTGTGAAAGGCAGGCGCATTCATTTTTTGAGAAATCACCAGGCCTGTCATGGCTACACCACCGAGTAAGGCAATGACAATCCCTGCAAAATGTTCAGGAGCACTGAAATCATCCAGAAAAAAAAGTGCCATTCCGGCAAAACAAACCAGTACGGTGAGTGCATTCAGTCTGGTAAGCCGGGTTTTTAATATCAGTGGCTCGAGCAACAATACCATTGCCGGAGAGGTATATTGAAGAAAGATAGCATTGGCTGCCGTGGTCAGCTTGGTAGAAGTGACAAAGCTGATGAGAAGGGGTGCATAAAAAGCTACACTGACCCACATGGTTTTATTGAAGGCTAATAATTTCCTGCGGAATACTGCCAGAAAGAACAATGCAGAAAATAAACTCCGGTAAAAAAGAATGCTGAAAGCATCTAAAGTCAGCACTTTGATGAACAATCCCGCCGTACTCCAGAGTAAGGCTGCAGCTACAGTGGCCAGGATTGCTTTTCGGACAGGATCACTCATCACATTGAAATGCGTGCCAAAGATAGAGAATATTATGACGGGTAAAAAAATGAAAAGAAAGAGATCTGTTTTGGAATTGAGGTCTTATGAAAAACGGTTTTGGCAGGTTGGGATATTTACATCCATCCCTTCAGCCTGCCAAAACCGATTGTAAAAATATTGATAAACTGAGCCTTTTATCCTTAATTCTGATTGGCTTTGAGGGTAACAGAAGCAGATTTTTCCTTACCCTCTCTCAGATACTTCAGCTTTATCTTGTCGCCGGGATTGAAAGGATGCAATGCTTCCAGCAAACCATCAGCAGAGAAAATATAGCTGTCATTCACCTTCAGAATACATCTCCTCTGCGCAGACCCGCTTTTTCTGCTGCCGATCCTTCCATAATTTCAGTAACTTTTACCCCATATCGTGTGTCATCAATCCCTATACCCAATACGGCTTTGTTTTCCTGTCCGGGAGATTGGGGTGTTTTGCCTCGGTGCATCATCTTTTCTCTTAATTCAGGAGCACCAAGCCATGCCTTTTTGCCGGGTTTGCCTTTTTTCATTTTCTTTACTAACGGGCCGTCATCGGCAGTCAAAGTACGCTCGGTGGCAATGCTGATGGTCATATTTTCTCCATCCTCATTCTCTTTGATCTCTGCACGCATTTCCTTCAATCGCTTCCTGTCTTCTTCGCTGAATCTGCCATTTTCCGACTCAAATCTTTCTTCCGTCACCTTACCGTCTTTGTCCTGTTTGCGGATGACTATTATTTTTTTATCTGTATTCTTTTCTGATTCCTGGGCACTGAGCATTCCGGTGTTGGCTGACATTGCCAGGATACATATTGCTATCCAATACTTCATAGGTTATCGTATTTTATGATTTAAAAAATTAGAAAACTCTGTATTTCCTCTTTGATTCCTTGCCCATTATGGAAAATTCAAGCCTTGAGTTTTTATTCAGTTCTGCCCCCAACACTTCTTCTACTATGCGCCTGTATTTATTGTAGATATTGGCAGGTTGTTTTTCACCATTTATTTTCAGATGCTTGCCCGTCAATTCTACCTTATTCATTTTGCCTGGCAATAAAAATCCATCCTTATTGAGCGCATCCCCCAAAACCTCATTGACATCTTTGCTGCTGTTGGGATTTTCAAAATCAAAATCTTCAAAATATTCAAAACCATCCTGATCCTTGCCTCTTGGCGAAAATCTGAAATGCATGCCGTCTTTTTCAAGTTTATTGAGCCACTCATCCAGTTGAGGCATACTGAATTCCTTCATATCCCACTTGGGCATTTCGTCAAAATCAAATTTGAAGTCAAACTTCATGGATTCCATCTGCTTTCTGAGCTCCTCCATCATTTTGCGATGCTCCTCCATATTCAGCCTGTGCTGGTTCATGTCCTGTCCCTCAAAATTAAAGGGAAAGACAAAGTCCCGCCCAAACAGTGAATCTGCTTCTCCAAAATTTCTGAAATTAAACCGAAATCCTCCTCTGCCATTGTCATTGTCAAAGAAGTAAAACGAGCCATTACCCTTTCTGTCAGGTCTGAGATCAGCAATGAGATCCTGATATTTATCATAATCCTGCGCATCGATTTTTTTGCCATCCACTTTGAGTTCTTTGACCTCTCCGTTTTCAAAGGTGACCTCTACATCTTTATCATCCGTTTTCTTTTTGATAAATATGTTTTCCTTTCTCACTCCCGGAATGCTGTCATTAGAAAATTCAGGCTCAGTCAAAAAAGAATAATTTTCCTTTTCAGCCACGGATTTGTGATTTCCCGTAAGGTGAATGGTAAAAAATAAAATACCTGCCAGAATCAATCCGGCACCAATAATCTTGCCGGTAAAATAATTTCTGTTTGTATCCATGTTCAAAATTTTTTTAATGCGGTTTGAAAAATATTGAGATTGATTAAATGCCAATTGAGGTTGCAGCGTTGAAGGGTACTGCCATTCATGCACCTTGATGAGTGTCCTCGAATATTCAAATCTGTTGCCTGTGACTGCTATTGCCATTTCATCACAGATATTTTCCCGCTCCTCTCTGATTACTGCAAGTATCCACCATACGGCAGGATGATAATAAAACAAGGTATTAATCAATTGCAGGAAAATATTGGTCATATAATCCCGACGGACGATATGAGCAAGTTCGTGAGCTATGATTGCCTCAGTCTCCTGTATGGAAAGTTGATTGATCAATCCAATCGGAAAATATATCACAGGCCTGATCCAACCTGTAGTAAAAGGAGAACCATGAAATCTGACAGCCTTGATCCTGACCTTCTGCTCCAAACCGAATTTGGACGTGGTTTGCCGTCCAAGCGATTGAAGTGCAGGATAAAATTCCCCTTCTTTACTGAGCACAACAAAATAGAGATAAATCCACGACAGTATATTCCTGAGCCCGAATACCAAAACTCCCGAAATCCAGATTAAAATCACGATCCGGTGATCGAATAAATAGGAAATTCCGGTCAAAGAGTCTGCCGGAGGCAAAACGACAATTTGAGACAAAGGCGTAATCTCAGATGTAGAGAAAATAGAATCTGCATCCTGAAGTCCGGTATAATAATAAAAAAACACACCTGCAAATGATACAAAAAAAGCTATCGCAGCACCTAATGCAGTTTTATGTTTCAGGTCAGAGGATAACTCAGGCATCTCTCTGAAGAGTATATATACTCCCAGTGCAATCAAAGTAAATATCCATGTGGAGTGGAGTATCGCACTCATCAATGCTGCTGCTGTATCGGAAGATGCCAGAAATGTGACTGCCTCGTTCATGCTTTGCTCTGTTTTTCCATATCATCAATCAGCTTTTTGAGGTCCTGCAATTCATCCGGAGTAGCTTTGGCATTTCCGAGCACCTGCATGACCATATCCATAGCCGACCCATAAAATGCATTATTGATAAAGTCATGTATCATATGATTTTTAGTATCAGACTCGGGGATTGCCGGACTGTATATATGTGTCTTTAATGTGGTATCTCTGCTCAAAATTCCTTTTTCGGCCATAAGCTGCATGATTTTCAGGGTAGTTGTATATCCTACCTCCCTTTTTTCATTCAAAAACTCATTGACAGACCTTACAGAACAGGGACCGTGTTTCCACAGGACCTGCAGTATTTCTAGTTCAGACTCCGTAGGTTTAAACTTCATGTCCCTCAAAAATTTCTAACAAAATTAAACACTCCGGATATTTGCGTCAACTTATCTACGAAATTTTTCGTACTTTTAATAAAACTTTAACTCTGTCCAGTTTCATCAACTTTAGGCGACATCCTCACCAGTCTCATTGAATAGACAAATCTGCACCATTTCAACAAAGCGGATATCGCTGCGTTATTAAGAGCATAGACAATGCTCCACATGGCTGAACAGCAATCTAAAGACGCAAAAATTTTGAAAAGGGTGCTTGGAATAGCCATGCCTTTCAGAAAACTATTTATCGGGTCTTTGATCCTTGCGGTGGTTATTACGCCATTTTCCATTGCGCAGCCATTTATTGTCCAGCAGATTGTGGACAAAAATATCATAGGTGGTGACAAAGCAGGTATCATGCCGATGGCAGTACTCTTTGTGCTTGTACTGCTGCTTAATGTAATTCTGAAGTATTTTTTTATTTATATGACAGCACGGCTGGGCCAGTCTGTCATCAAAAGTATGCGGGTCAAGGTATTTGATCACATATTGCACCTGAGGCTACGATATTTTGATAAGACTCCGGTGGGTACTGCCACTACCCGTACCATCAACGATATAGAGGCGATCAACAATGTTTTTGCTCAGGGAGTCATCACCATAGTGGCAGATATTATCACGTTGATAGCAGTAGTAGCCATCATGTTTTATACCAGCTGGAGGCTGACGCTGATTGTGTTTATGACTATGCCCTTTATGTTTGTGGCGGTATATATTTTCAAGGAGAAGGTTAAGGTGTCTTACCAGAAAGTAAGAAACCAGATTGCCACGATGAATTCTTTTTTGCAGGAGCGTATCACGGGAATGAAGATTGTGCAGATCTTCAATGCAGAAGCCAAGGAGGCAGAAGCTTTCAGAAAAATCAACAGAGAGTACACCAGTGCCAACCTGGATTCTGTCTTTTATTATGCGGTATTTTTTCCGGTAGTGGAATTGGTTTCAGCCGTAGCGCTGGCGCTCATGATATGGCTGGGAGCCAAAGGTTATCTTCAGGATAAAGTAAGTTTCGGAGCACTGGTAGCTTTTCCAATGTACCTCAACCTGATGTTCAGGCCTATCCGGTTTATGGCTGATAAATTCAATACCATGCAGATGGGATTGGTAGCTGCTGACAGGGTTTTTAAAATTCTGGATAACAGGGACTTCATGCAGGATGACGGAACCTTCGAAGCAGAAAAACTGGAAGGCAAAGTAGAATTCAGAAATGTAAGTTTTGCTTACGAAGATGAACACTATGTACTCAAGGATGTAAGTTTTACCATCCAGCCAGGCGAAACCCTCGCCCTGGTGGGCAGTACCGGATCCGGAAAAAGTACCATCATCAATCTCCTCAACCGTTTTTATGACATTCAGAAAGGGACAATTCTGGTAGATGAGCGGGATATACGGGCATACCGATTAAAAACGCTGAGAGACAGAATTGCCATAGTACTCCAGGATGTGTTTTTATTTGACGGAACTGTATTAGAGAATATTACTATGCGGGATGCGAACATAAGCATGGAAAAAGTGCTGCTGGCTGCAAAACAGATCGGTGCCCATGAGTATATAGAAAGACTGCCCGGAGGATATCAATATAAGGTAACAGAGAGAGGGCTCAATCTTTCTGTAGGACAGCGGCAGCTTATCTCATTTGTAAGGGCACTGGTGTTTGACCCGGACATACTCATTCTGGATGAGGCTACTTCTTCAATAGACACTGAAACTGAAGCCATCATACAATCTGCCATAGAAAAGCTGATTGACAGGCGTACCTCCATCGTAATAGCACACCGCTTGTCCACCGTAAGACATGCAAAAAATATTATTGTCCTGGATAAGGGCAGGATTGTAGAATCAGGCACTCATGAAGCATTGCTTGCCAGACCTGACGGTGCATATAGAAATCTCTATGAGATGCAGTTTGCCGAGATTGTGGAATGATAAGTGCATGTAAAGCTCTATGAAACCTGAATTTGATGGCTTACCAAATTTTACTACTATCTTAGTCCGATCAAGATAAAGCGGAAAACCAAAATGACAGCAAATTTACCTTGAGTGGAATATAAAAACTGAACGTTTGAATTTATAAAATCAGTCATTTCAATACATTAACTGAAGCAGTTCTACCTTTTTATTTGCAGACTACTGCATTTTCTTAATTTCCACTTTCCAATATCACCACTTCTGTTCGTCTGTTGTACTGATGTTCACTTTCAGCGCATTTTATGCCATTTTTACAATGATTGCGGATACGGTTTTCGCCCATACCTGTTACTTCTATCCTGTCGTGAGTTATCCCTTTTTCCATCAGGTAGGATTTCACCGACTCGCCTCTTTTTACGGACAGCAACAGATTGTAGGTATCATTACCACGACTGTCCGTATGAGATTCCAGTCTGATGCGTACGAATGGATTTTCCAGCATCCACAGGGCCAGACTGTCTAATTCAGCAAATGCACCGGGCAATATTTCAGCACTGTTGTAATTATAGTAAATATTTTCAAAAATAATTCGGGAACCCACCGCTGTTTGTGACAGGAAACCGGTAGAAGGTTGAGAACTCTCTGCTACGATTGGCTCCATGACTTCATCCTCTGCATCCTCAGCACTCAGAGGTTCGAGCACTACATTGACAGTATCTCCGGACGTCTTTGCAGTATAAATGATTGTAAAGGGTTCATATTCCTCTGAAGTGATGGTAATAAGATACCTGGATTTTTCTTTCAGTTCCAATTCAGCACCTCCGGAAAAATCCGTAACAGCTTCATCTGCAGAGACAGTCCTGGGGGATATTTTAAGGATAATATTGCCCGGACTGCTGCCATTAATTATGTCGGCTTCATAATAGTCCGGATCAAGACCACTACCTGCAAACTGCAATTCCTTTGCCTCAACTCTGGCATTCCCTAAAGGCTCAAAGCTGAATTTATCCAGGACACTGATATAAACCTGAATTTTGCCAGCTTCTTCCTGTGTCAGCAGTAAGGATTTGTCAGCATTAAAACTATAAATATCATCCTTTCCTTTGCCTCCCGGCCTGTTACTGGTGAAGTAGCCTGACTTTGCGTCCGCTCGGAGGATGAGTCCGAAATCATCATAGGCACTGTTGAAAGGATGATCAAACCGCTCCGGTGCTGACCACAGACCTCCTTCCAACACAGAGATATACAGGTCAAAGCCTCCGGCACCACCTTTTCGGTCTGAGCTGAAAATCAGGACAGAGTCTCTCCAGAGATATGGAAACACATCATTGCCTGAAGAATTGATATCGGGCCCGAGATTGACCATCCCGGTCCATTTCTTACCATCAAAAAAACAGGCGTACAAATCCATTCCTCCGAATCCATCCGCCCTGTCTGCCGAAAATATCATGATAGTACCATCCCTTGACAGTGTGGGATTGCATACGGAATAGTATTTGCTGTTGAGATTAAATTCACTCATCAGGGTATTAGCTCCCTGAAATTCGGCAATCATGATTTTACGTACACTGGTATCTCTGTCTATCCCTCTCACTCTTTTTTTCTCAATGCCTGCACGGGTAAAATACATCCTCCCGTTCACTGCATCATAGGCCATCGGCCCTTCATGAAAATCAGAGTTGATCCTGGCATTGAATTTTTCCTTATTTGTCAATCTGCCATTACTTCCTGTTTCGGCATATACCAGATCAAAGAAAGGCTCATTTATGCCCGGATCGTTCTTTTTATTTTTTACACTTTCTGCGTGTACAAAGGCAATCTTATCGCCAAAAAAAGCCGGCGAAAATTCCAGATTGGCGGTATTGATACCACTTTCGTTGATGAGTTTAATGTTTTTTATGACCGATGTATTCAGTATCTGACCCCAAAGATTCGCATCAGGACCAATAATTAAAACAATCCATATAACTGCCCAAATCCACCCATTATGTCTTATACTCTTCCGCATCTTATCAGAAATATCTTGGATTTACAATTACTGTCCGGATCCGTGAAGGAATAAAACAGTATGAAAGTATCATTTCTATACTTCCATTATCAATGGTACGGAGCTTTGATAAAGTAATATCATGGGCAAAGCCAAGCATCAGACGTTGGGACAATTGAAACGAAAAAATAATATCCAATGACTCGCCGATATCTGTGCCCGCCCCACCGGTACGGTAGGTAAGTCCTGCCATATATTTTTCACTGAAAGTTGCCGAAAGATTGAAGTCAATGGTATAGGGACTGTTTTCTGCCGTCCTGAACAATACCTGTGGAGTCATACGGATATCGTCATTCAGCGGAAAACTGCCACCACCCATAATCAGCAGATGCCTTACCTCGGTAGAAGAAAATGTATTGGTATCAAAATCCAGATCGCTGCGTATCATGCGTGGTACGGAAGCACCCAGAAAATAATTATTGGTATTGAAATAAACCCCGAATCCCGCATTCAGCAGATTTCTTGTCTGAATAAGCTGCGGTATAGACGGATCCTGCAGAATATCCTGTATTGCAAAAAGCCTGGGATCCGTAAAATCCTGTGTAAAATTTCTGCCTGACACATTCATGCCCATACTGAGTGTGCCATCGCCAAAGATAAATTTGTAGGCATAAGCCAGTTCGTAGGTGATTTTTTCAGATATGCCTATCGTCTGGCGTTCGAGATTCAATCCGAGACCGATACGGCTCCCTATTCTGGGCAGATTTACACTGGCCAGCTGAGCCTTGGGAGCTCCGGGAAAACCATTCCACTGATCTCTGTACAGGAGTGTCACACAGGTATGCGGATCATTACCCGCAAAAGCAGGATTAAGACTCAGCTTATTGTACATAAACTGGGTGTACATCTGCTGCTGTTGCCCTGACAGGCCGATGGATACAAAAAGCAATGACAGGTAAAAGGTATATTTCATCATCGCTGTAAAATTAAGAATCCATGAATGGGGTTGGAACCATCACCGAGCTCCAATATATAATAATAAGTACCTGCCGGAAGCGGATTGCCGGCATGTGTACCTTCCCAGTCGTTTCGGTATGGTGCGGCATGAAAGACCTGTGCTCCCCATTGATTGAACACATAGAGCTGATTGCGGGGAAAATTGTCATTGTTAAGACAGGGTACCACAAAAGCATCATTATATCCGTCCTTGTTGGGCGTAATTACATTGGGTGCAAAACAGTCCAAAGCATCACTGATGGATAGCACTACTCTTGCCTCCGCACACAGATTGTCACAGAAAATACCACAAACTTTATAAGTAAAACTCACATCTTCCGTAAATCTCGGATCAGGAATATAGGTAACAAAATTCTGACGGACCACTACCCTGCCATGTTTGGGTGGGGAAGTAACCGTGATTTCAAATCCATTCGGCACTTTATCATTGTCCAGAATATTCAGATCCACTTGCCTGTTGTAAGGTATGGTGTAGATATCATCTTTCAGGTCCGGAATAAATTCCACATGGACGACAGCAGTGTCTGTACTGAAATTCAGACAACCGGGCACACTGTAATGGAGAAGGAAGAAATTCGATCCTTCCTTCAGGTTGGAAATCAGGACAGATCTGTCGGTATTGGGTTGGAGTATAAGCTGTGGGTCCGGAGAGGTAAAAGTGAGTTCAACATCCGGTGGTCCGAACCGTGAGATCAGGGTAATAAAATCTCCGGGACAAACCGTAATTCTGTCATCCACAAAACTTGCTTCGATATCCGGTGGTACACTGACCCGGATGACATAGTTTTGAGACCGCTCCGACAAACATGAACCTATGGCAGCCACAGCATAAAACAGATGCGTACCCGTTTCTGCAAAAGCATCTGACCGGATGACATGACAGATTTCCCTGCTTTCGCTCAACACTTCACCCGACAATGCGTGATAAAACTGCACAAGCGCTCCGGCAGTAAGCGTATTGGGTTCCAGACAAATTTCTATCCTGCTGTCATCATCTTTGCAGATGGAAAAATTGTTGCCCGCCACCATCGGGGTCTCTATTCTGTCCCTTACAAAAATAAATCTGCTTTGCGGATTGAGGGACCGGCAACCGTTCACTTCTGTCTGTAAGGTATAAACTCCGCTATTCTGTGAGGTGGCCGCAGGAATGACCGGATTTCTGAAATCCGAAACAAAACCACCCGGACCGGTCCAGATATAGAGGGCATTCTGAACTTCTGCGGTACTCAGAGCCAGGTCTGATCCGTGACAAATACTATCCATAGCTATAATTGCAGGACTGACGGGTCTGGGTCTTACGTCTATGGTAAGTGGTTCGGAAGGTAAGGACGGACAACCATCGCGGACGACAGTGAGAGAATACTGCCCGTTGTGTATCTGTCCTGCTCCGGATATAAGCAACCGGCTCTCCATAGTTGATACAGCACCACCGGGTGTAGCCCATAAAAACTGATCACCTGCCACCTGTCCTGCTGTGTTGATTCTTATAGTATCACCTGTGCAATAAAAGAAATTGCTCTGCAGTTCGGGTCTGGGAGGAGAAAGCCTGAACAGAAGTTTTATTTCAAACGGATCGGATGGACATCCCTGATTGAAAATCCTTAGTATGTATTTGCCGGTATCCTGCAATGAGGCATTCTCAAGGACCGGATTCTTTTGAGTGGAAAATACCGTATTGGCGTAGCTCCATTCATAGCTGTAATTACCCTCCGGAGGAAAAACGGAAGGAAAAAACCGCACCGGTGTATTGCCATCCATACAAGGCCGGGCATCTGTACTCACAGCTGTAATTGTGGGCTTGCCGGTGACCTGCACAAAGGTGGAAGCATTGTTCTGACATAAAGTGGGCGTAGTGATGGTTACGCTGTACTCTCCGGGTACTGCGGGAATAAGAGGATTTTGTACCGGAGGAATATTGGCGACAGGGCCACTCCAGATATAGCTGGCATTAGGCACAAAGGTAGCCGTAAGCCGGATGGAATCTCCCTCACAGGCCGGTCCCGAATTGGTGGCACCAATCTCCAGAATATTGATAATTCCAATATTCCTGATTTCTGAAATATCCGACCTGCAACTGCCCCTGACAGCCACTACCTGCCATGCTCCCTGCAAAGCAATCTGTGCATTGGTGACTGTGATGGTATTCTGGGCAGTGACCCTGAAAAGTACATTGTCCTTATACCATTCGTAGCTGTCTGCTCCCGGCGAATTGGTGGCCAGCAGATTGAAAGTCGAACCCTGACAAAAGACTTCCGCACCGGCTATCAGAGGTCTGGCAGGTTTTTCCAGGACTGTCACTGTGGTGCTTGCCGTATCAGAACTGCACCGTCTGTTGGTAATGACCAGCTTATATATTCCGGAGTGGATGGATTGCGCATTATTGATAATCCTCGGATTCTGACCCGTTTCCGAATATCCGGCAGGACCGGTCCACTGATAGCTGAATCCATTTCCTGTGACGGAAGTGCCGAGCTGAATACTTTGTCCTTCGCAGGGTGTGAGCAAAGATTATTGACTGTGGCGACAGGGACCCGCAACACAGTAAGCCTGATGAAGGCTGAAGGATTGGATCTGCACCCTTCTCCCTGAGCTATGACATGATAAAAATGTACGCCCTGTACCGGACTCAAAACCACATTGGGTGTCTGGGTTTTTTGCAAAAGTACTCCATTGGGAAATATACCCTCATACCATTCATAGGTGACCTCCCCACTGAATGCGGTGGTACTCAGGATTATATCATTACCCTCACAAATGGTATCCTTTTCTACCTGTATCACCGGATTAATGAGGGGTTGGATATTTACCAGTACAGAACCTTCTGCCGTACAACCGTTGAAACCTGTCACTGTGACCCGGTATGTACCATTGAAATCAGAAGTTACATTAGGTATAAAGGGATTTTCTTCAAAAAACTCCACACCGTTGGGGCCTGTCCACCTATAAGAATAAATATTGGGCACGGATGAAGCGGGTGGATTGGCAAAAAGTTTCAGGGTATCGTTCTGGCAAAGTCCCGATGTAAAGGTCGGTCTTAATTCCATAGTTCTGACCAATATCTGTGTGCTGAATTGTGCACTGTTGCCTGCCGCATCCGTCACGGTAAGCTGTACATTGACATTTCCCGCCATTGAGCAGTCTATCAGACGGGGCTCGACCGTCCTTTCAGCAATGACACAGTTGTCTCTGCTTCCATTGTCTATTTCTGAAGGCTGGAGGATGTAACTGTCTATACCTGAAGGCGAAATCTGTATGACTGCATTTTTGCACAATGCCTGGGGAGCCTGTCTGTCCTCCACTTCCACTGTAAAAGTGCATGAACCCATATTACCGGCCTGATCAGAGGAAGCAATCTTTAATGTATTCAGGCCTCCATTGAGCAAAAAGTTGACCTGTGCTGCATTGGCAGGAATAGCCGTCTGTACCTGAGTCGTGGCTCCACTGATTTCCAGAGTAAAACTGAGGTCCGTATATTTGAGTCTCGCCTGGATATAACTTTCACCATCGGTTATTTGTCCGGGAGACAAGGGTCTGCAAGGATTGATACCTCCGCCTTGTATTGAGGTGCCCACTCTCGGTATTGCCGTGAATGTGACATTGCCGTTTTGTATCCAGTCATTAAAACGGTTCCTTTCGAGAGCAAACCGTGTGACAGACAAACCGCATGAAACCGTCTGCTGATGATAGACCGTGTTGCCTATATAACTGCCATCCGGGGCGAATATCTCATAATGTTCATCAGGATCTCCCACATCACCGAATATTTCAAATTCCAATATGATATCCTTATTTAAGTAGCGGACCGGAAAAACATCAGTGAATATAAACTGGCGGGGCCTGGCTACAAATGATCCCGTCAGATCATTGAAAATATAGGAAATCAGGGAGGCTTCTTTGGTAGCAGGCACTTGTCTGGCGTACATTCTGTTGCCCGAGCAGTTCTCTGTCACTTGAAAATTTGTCAAAAGTGTAAACATGCTTCGGCAGCTGTCCTGTGGCAGAACCAGCACTGTATCTGCAGGACAGGTTAGTACCGGACCTGTATTATCTACCACCTCAATCTGGGTTATGCAGCTCTTTGTATTGCCGGCACAGTCCGATACTTCAAAACTCAGGTTGTGCCTTCCTGCTTCAAATGAAAAATCCAGAGATTGAGAAGCCTGAAACGACCTGAAATCCCCATTATTGATTTTGTAGCGATAGCTCAGGTTATCTCTTATTTCTATCTCAAAGCTGAGTCTTGCACGCACCTGCGAATTGGCACATATGTCATTGACGGATAATATGGGTATATCCGGTACAATATTGGGAATAAACCGGAATTCAATCCTTCCGTCCTGCATCCATCGTTCCATTCTGGACTTTTGAATGGTGAGCGTAAGGGTAGCGTTGCTGCATTGCGTAGTGCCATTGGGGGTACGGCTGATGACCATTCCATCTTCATCAATAATATTGAAATACTCAGGATTGTCATCTATGTCCAGATTTCTGAGTTCGATAATCAACTCTGCATCACCCGCAATGACAAAAGCATTGGGATTATAAGGGCCTAACACCAGGGTGAATGAATCCACGATGGACTCCGGATTGCCGGGAGAAGCCGACCGGACCTGATGTACTGCATTCCTTACCAGAGGAGACTGAGTCTCTATACAATTGTCAGTGCCAAAAGGGGCAATCAGACTTACCTGAGCTTTACAGTCGTCCTGACTGAGGGCAATCAATCTGTCTTCCGGACAATTCTGAAGAGCCGGAGCCAGGGTATCTCTTACACCAAAGGTTGCAGTACTGACTGAAACATTTCCACATTCGTCATAGTACACAAAATCTACCGTTTCATACCTCAAAAAACCTTGTCTGCCGGAAGGGCATAGCCCCGCATTCAAGGTACCAGGGTGTATGCCGGGAAATGTAAGGGTATCAGCAACATTATAAGATCCGGGTACAGCCGCAAACAATTTCAGTCTTTGCGTACATACCGGCACTGCTGCCGAATTGGCCCCGGCATTGAGCCACTGCGAAAATTCCGTTTCAAGATCGACCGTATTTTCACAAAGATAAGATCTATCCTGCGCAGCAGAAGTCAGGTCAGGCTTCCTGTCAGAGTCTATCCTGAGCGTCTGCAAAAATTCAGATACATTCTGACATACGTCTCTTGCGGTATATTTTCTGAATATCCGATAGCTGCAAGAAACGGTCTCTGTACTGTCTGAAAAACTGAGGGTGTACGGACTGCAGTTATCACTGATCCCGGTAATAAAAAGACTATCAGGTTTTGCAGCCAATACTGCACAGCTCAGGTTTATATTGGAAGGGGCCTGTATCACAGGAGCTCTGAGGTCTCTCACAGTGATACGCTGAGTAGCCGTACTTGTATTATTGCAATTATCCGTGGCAGACCAAGTCCTTATGATTTCATAATTATAGAATGCGCAATTCAGCGTATCTGTACTTCGGGTTGAATTCTGACTGAACTGTACCGTCATATTCTGTGTACAGAAATCTGTAGCTGTAATGTTGGGCACTAATGGAACTGAATCACAACTCACTGTCACATCTCCCGGCACATTCATCAATACTGGCGGCACATCATCCATGACACTGAAGGTAGTGGTGCCGGGTGTGATTATCTGATTTCCGCATTCATCCAGCACAAAAAAGTTGATATTCATTGTCCAGGCACAGACTCCGTTGGGTATATTGGGATAGGGGCCGTTGGCAATGCTTCCTCCTCCTGTCTGTATGACATTACCTCCTGCACTGATACTGTATTGATATATGGTCCAGTTCAGGGTATTGGAACAATTATCCGTTGCAGTATAGTGCCCTTTGTTGCGTATCCATGCAATCAGTGTGTCCCGGATGCCGGCTACACATTTGTATTGTACATTCGGCGGAATAATCAGTGTGGGGGGAATATTGTCAAAAGTAAAAAATCTTGCAGTCACCGGCATACTTAGATTCCCAGCCGCATCTGATGCCGTAAATACGACTCTTACACTCCGGGTATTTCCGCAAAGGGTGTCAGCAGATTGATTGAAAATATTGATGACATCTGACAGAGAGGGTGAAGCGGTGATGGTCACCTGTCCGGAATCATCCATTGCCATGGCTCCTGCTGCATTATTATACCAATCTGTCAATGCAGGTATCGGGTCTGAGCCTGCCGAGCAGAGCACAGAGCTATCTTTGGGCAACACTGTAAAAACCGGAGGCTGATTATCCTGACCTGACAGCAGTAGATGTGTCCCTGCAAAGAGGAACCATGCGGAAGCCAGAAGAAATCTGATAAAAACCGAAGAGCTCTGTATCAAAGCAGTAAATCCCTGTGTAGGACGGATATCTGGCATCAGGTTACGTTCAGGTTGATAAAAATAATCCGGTCGGCTCTTCGTTTTCAGGGTCAAAGATACACAAATATCGGAAGGAATCGGACATTGGAATGGAATACTATTATTCGGGTTGATGGCATATCCTGTTAAAATCAGTGGTAAAATATTTTCAAATACCGAACTACTTTATTTTCAGAGGTTATAACATGCATATGAATAGCCCGACAATTTTACCATCATCAGCATACCTTGCTTTTATGTCAATATCGTATTTTTGGTGCTTTTCAAATCCCCTTTAATCATGTACCCTCATCTGCTAGCACCTTTGGATCTTGGATTTACCACATTGAAAAACCGGGTAGTCATGGGCTCCATGCATACCAATCTTGAGGAAATACCCGGAGGATTTGACAGGGCTGCCGTGTTTTATGCCGAAAGAGCCCGGGGTCAGGTGGGGCTGATAATCACAGGGGGAATTTCTCCCAATGAAGAAGGATGTGTGACGGCCAAAGCTGCCATGCTTGTCCATGAAGAGGAAGTGAACCAGCACCGCAAAATCACCGAAGCAGTACACAGTGAAGGAGGGAAGATTTGTATGCAGATACTCCATACCGGCAGATACGGATACCACAACAAAATCGTAGCTCCCTCCGCCATTCAGGCCCCCATCAATTTTTTCAAACCCCGGGAGCTGTCTGACGCAGAGATTGAGCAGACAATCTCCGACTATGTAAGATGTGCAGTACTGGCAAAGCAGGCCGGATATGATGGTGTGGAAATCATGGGCTCAGAAGGCTACCTTATCAATCAGTTTATTGTACAGCGTACTAATCATCGCACTGACAGGTGGGGAGGCAGTTATGAAAACCGCATACGCTTTCCGCTGGAGATCATCCGGCGTACAAGAGCTGCAACAGGTCCTGATTTTATTTTGATATACAGATTATCCATGCTGGATCTGGTGGAGCAGGGCAGCACTCTGGAGGAAGTCATTCAACTTGCCGGAGAGGTGGAAAAGGCCGGAGCAAACATTATAAATTCAGGCATTGGCTGGCATGAAGCCCGGGTTCCTACCATTGCTACTGTAGTGCCGAGAGGCGGATTTGCCTGGGTGACCCGCCAGCTTATGGGTAAAGTAGGGATACCGCTCATTGCTGTCAACCGTATCAATATGCCTGATGTAGCTGAAAAATTACTTGCAGAGGGCTATGCCGATATGGTGTCTATGGCGAGACCCTTTCTGGCAGATCCGGATCTCGTGCTCAAAACTATGGAAAACAGGGTGGAAGAAATCAATACCTGTATTGCATGCAATCAGGCCTGCCTTGACCATACCTTCCAGCTCAAAATATCTTCATGTCTTGTGAATCCCAGAGCCTGCCACGAAACAGAACTGAATTATGAACCTGCAGAAAAAAGCAAAAATATAGCCGTGGCAGGTGCAGGTCCTGCAGGTATGGCTTTTGCTGTTACGGCTGCGATGCGGGGTCATAAAGTGACACTTTTCGAAGCAGCACCTGAGATCGGAGGTCAATTCAATCTGGCCAAAGTCATCCCCGGCAAAGAAGAATACGGAGAAACCATTCGCTATTACAAGAGTCAGATAGCCAGATATGACGTTACACTCCGGCTCAACCACCGGGTCAATGCAGCCCAACTGCTCAGCGGAGGATGGGATGAAATTGTTCTGGCTAATGGGATCAACCCCAGGACTCCCGACATTGAAGGCATAAATCATCCGAAAGTAATCCCCTACACTGATCTGCTTACAGGTAAAAGGACAGCGGGACAAAAAGTGGCCATCCTTGGAGCCGGAGGTATAGGCTTTGATGTAGCTGAATATTTGTTGCAGGGGCATAGTAAGCCCTCATTGGATGTGGAGGCTTACATGCAGGAATGGGGTGTGGACATGGAGTTTGTCAGCCCCGGCGGTCTGAAAGGGCAAGCCCGGCCCGAATCACCACCGAGAATGATTTGGCTACTCAAAAGGTCTGCCGGAAAACATGGGGCGAGTCTCGGTAAAACCACCGGATGGATACACAAGGCAAGTCTGTCTATGAAAGGAGTGCAAATGCTCTCGGAAGTGCAATATATCAAAATAGATGATGACGGATTGCACATTATGCATAAAAATGAAGCCTTGCTGCTGCCTGTGGACAATATAATCATATGTGCAGGCCAGATAGCCGATAAAAGTCTCTGGAATGAATTACATGAATCAGGACTTAAGATTCATATCATAGGTGGGGCGGATGTCGCTGAAGAACTTGACGCAAAAAGAGCCATAGATCAGGCATGCAGATTGGCAGCGGTGATTTAGAAAAAATGCTGAATGAAGAGTAAGCCTGAACAGAAATATCAGGAGCATGACTCAACAAGAAAAAAATTCTTGCAAAAACAGCTAAATACTTGTCTGCTGTTACAGGAAGAAAATTTTTGAGGAATAAGTCCCGGGTTTTGGAATACAGGATGCAGAAGCAGGATAAATATTCCAACCGGATTATTTAAGAATCCAAGCAAAAAGCATTATGCCTTTTTCCTTATTATCCACACATCCTGAGGCAGCCACCTGCCGGGAGTGGGGGCAGGTGAAATATGCTCCAATATTTCCACTCCTGAAAACAAGGCTCTCATGAAAGCTTCAGGATGAAATGCAGACCAGATACGATGACCTTCTTTGACATTACCCCTCACTATGAGTCTGCCTGAATGATATTCCGACAATTCTGATGCAGTAAGTTTGCTTATAAAATTATCTCCCTGAGTAGTCAGAAGCATGATCCCCCCGGGTCTGAGAATACGCAGGAGCTCTTCGTACCAGTCATGATGCCCGGATTCGGACAGATGTGTGAAAACAGAGATGCCATATATGACATCCATATGATCGTCGGGATAAGGTAACGATGCTTCAATGCCATTCAGATTAAAAGCTATGCCCTTCAGGTGCTTACTGCACCAGACTATGGACCGTGGGTTGTAGTCAGTAGCATAATATGTATTATCCGAGCCGGCTAATTCCGGTAAATGCCTGATCACTCTGCCCGGACCACAGCCCCAGTCCAGTATGCGCAGCCGATGGAGATCTTTATGTCGTCTCAATAAATCAATGAGCCATCGGGCCACCTCTCTTCCTTCCTTATAGTACTTATGATAATCAATCTGAAAAGATTCATACATCAGATCATCAGGTGGAAGCGCTACATCAGGATGCTGCATTTTGAACTGCCTGTTCTTCCTGAAATTTTTTACCCGTAAAAAATGATATCTCATCCTGTCTGCAAAATACAGGAGCCGGAGCTTTCTCAGGGCTGTGGAAATAATGCCTTTATTCATCTGTCCGGTCTTTAAAATAAGGGATTATAACGATTTTATCAGGTGTAAATCTGCTTCACCTCCAGCGTAATACTTTCCTTATAAAACAGTCTGGCCGCTTGCTCAAAAGATACTGTATAGTCTGAAACATAAAAGTGATCTTCACCTGATTTTTTATCTGCAAGCAGTCCGGCATTTTTGAGTAATCTTTGGGCTTCATCTGCTACAATATCAGTGGAGTCGAGGATATCTACCTTTCCCCCGTAGTAATTTTCTATTTCTTTTCTGATCAATGGATAATGGGTACATGCCAGCAGCAATACATCAATTCCCTGTAGTTCCGGCTGACCGAGATAGTTTTCGATGACTCCTTTGGCAATATCCCCGCTGTAAAAACCCTCTTCAATCATAGGTGCAAGCAGCGGAGTGGCCAGCTGACTTACCTTGATGTGCTGATTGCCTGCCTTGATTTTATTTTTGTAAATAGAAGAATGAATGGTGGCCTTGGTGGCAATAACTCCCACATGCCTGTAATTTTTTTCTAAAACTTTTTTGACCAGTGGATCTACGACGTTTACAAAAAGGGTTTTGCCCTCAAAAAAATCCAGCAAAAGATCATATGCAGCCGAAGAAGCGGAATTGCAGGCAATGATAATCATTTTGCAGTCCTGCTCGAGCAGAAACTTGCTGATTTTCAGGGCATAATAACGGATAGCATCAGCCGATTTATCCCCATAGGGCAAGTGTATTGTATCTCCGAAGTAAATGAGTCTTTCATCAGGCAGTGCCTGATGTACAGCTTTAGCCACTGTCAGGCCTCCTATACCGGAGTCAAAAATGCCAATCGGTCTGCTGGAACTGGAATGCATTTAATGTCAAATATTAGGCGGCAAATATACACAATGCTTATAAAGTACTGCTTCGGCTTTTGCTTTCAATCAAAACAATACTGTAATAATGAATCGTCAAACCTCTCATCATGATGAAAAATCAGACAAAAAAACCGAAAGAATACCCGATTGCTACATATTGAAAATACTGCATCAAAAACCTGCCGCCGAAAGCCGGGGACAAATATCGGCAAATGCAAGGTCAGCTGATCAGAGTTTCAGCCCCAGCTTGGCTTTTACTAAGTTGGCAACATTCACTGCATCATCGGCATACAGCACAATGCCGGAAGCAGAATCAAAAATATAGGAATACCCGTTTTCAGCAGCTACATCCTTGATGGCTTTATTGAGTTTGGCCTGTATGGGTTTGATCAGCTCTTCACTTTTCTCATACATTTTCTGCTGACTGGTTTTTCAAATTCTATGATTTTTTCCTCTTCGGCTTTCAATTCCGCAGCTTCTTTTTCCAGAACAATGGGTGCAACCTCACCGGAAGCCTGTTTCTTCTGGAGCACCTGATATTTTGTCCTGAGTTCCTGCACCATATCCTGTCCCTTTTTGGAAAACATATTTTTCATCACATCGAGCTGAGAATTTGCCTCCTGCAATTCAGGCATCATGCTTAGTATTTCCTGTGAATTTACATAGCCGAACTTTTGGGCACTGAGACTCACTGTACCCGCTGCCAAGCATATAAAAAGTATAACACGATTCAACATTTTGTTTGATATTAGAGTGTTTTAGAATGGATTTTACTGAATAAAATTATTTGATTTTAAGCCGCTTTTTGATATCGGCAGTCTTGTCATAATCTGCATTGGTAAATAACAGCCCTGCATTCCCGCTCTTATCAAAAATGATATCAATACCCCGGTCTGCTGCATAACCTTCGATGGCTGCATATACCTTTTCCTGTATGGGTGCAACGAGCTCCTGCCTTTTGGAGAAAAGGTCTCCCTCCGGTCCGAATCTCTTTTTCTGCATTTCTCTTACTTCCGCTTCTTTCTTTATGATTTCATCTTCTTTGCGCACTTTGTCTTCGGCACTCAGCAGCACCTGCTCGGCCTGATACTTGTTGTACATGCTTTTGATCTTATCAAACTCCAGGGCAATCTCCTGCCTCCACTGTGAAGCTATCCTGTCCAGCTCTGTCTGTGCAAGCTGGTATTCAGGTAAATCTGCCAACACGGAATTAATATCCACAACCGCTATTTTCTGGGCAGACGCTGCATGAAGCATCAGAGTAAAAAGGCTTATACCCAAAGCTGTGCGCAATATGTGTAAGGTTTTCATGATGTCAATTTTTGAATTATGGAATCGCAAAAGTACTATTTTTATCGTTTTCAATGGAATACTGATGTTGAGACTTGATTTCACCCCTGCTTGTTACAACAAATGCAAAGTCAGATTATCCTTCGCTGAAAAATTAATGTACTGTATAACAACAACTTAACAACCATCTGCGACATTTTAAACCGGACTGCTTAACGATAGTTTAACTTGCCTCAATGGGTTTTTAACGATACACTAAGAGAAATATTTTACCCTGCCAACTGCGAAAAAACCGAATCTGCTCCGGATCAACAAAAGCATATATGAAGATAATGTGAAAAATCATGGCCGTAAAATGATATTTTTGTCGCTTTCAAAAAGTAGATATGCATCTGTATAATCTGGATGTGCGTGAAAAACTGGACTTATTTCATCTGCACGACATTATTGGTAATCAACAACTGACCATTGGCATTTCAGAGTTTGTCAGAGAAAAAGTACAAAAAAACAGATCCTTCCTTGAAAAACGGATTTATGACACCGAGGACATTTATTATGGTATCAATACCGGATTTGGATCGCTTTGCAATATAAAAATCTCTGACTCTGATCTGGAAAAACTGCAGGAAAATCTGGTATTGTCGCATGCCTGTGGAGCCGGGGCAGAGATACCCGAAGAGATAGCCCGGATGATATTTTTCCTTAAGGTCAGAAATCTTGCCTACGGTGTATCAGGGGTACGTCTGGAATTGCTGGAAAAGCTGGTAGAAATCTTCAATGCCGGCATTACACCGGTCATATATGAAATGGGTTCTTTAGGTGCTTCCGGAGATCTGGCTCCGCTGGCACATCTGAGTCTCACACTGATAGGTCGGGGAGAAGTATATTACCAGGGCAGAAGGGAAAAAAGCAATGAAGCCCTCCGGACAGCAGGTATTGCACCCTTATCCCTGAAAGCCAAGGAAGGATTAGCCCTGCTCAATGGCACCCAGTTTTCACTTGCTTATGCTGTGGAATGTCATCGGTTGGCCTATCGCTTTTTCCATATTTCCAATATGATAGCTGCCCTGAGCATGGAGGCCTTCCACTGCAATATCCAGCCTTTCCATCCTCTCCTTCATGAGATAAGGCCACATCAGGGACAGCAGAGGGTGGCCGGATATCTCTATGAATTGCTGAAAGACAGCCCTGTGAGGAATATTCCTCTCAAAAGCGTACAGGATCCCTACTCATTCCGCTGTGTGCCTCAGGTGCATGGAGCTACCTGGCAGGCGATTGCGCATGCAGCAGAAGTCATCAATACCGAGTTGAATTCAGTCACTGACAATCCCAATGTATTTGACGATGCAGAGCTCGTCCTTTCGGGAGGAAATTTTCATGCGCAGCCGCTTGCCCTGGTACTGGATTATCTGGCAATAGCAATGGCAGAGCTGGGCAGTATCTCTGAGCGCCGAGTATATCAGCTCATCAACGGAGACCGGGATTTGCCTCCATTTCTGACAAGCAATCCCGGCATAAATTCAGGATTTATGATTGCTCAATATACAGCTGCATCTATCGTCAGCCAGAACAAACAGTACTGTACGCCAGCCTCAGTGGACTCCATCATCTCTAGCAAGGGGCAGGAAGATCATGTAAGTATGGCAGCCAATGCAGGCACCAAATGCCTCAAGGTAGCCCGAAATGTCAAAACCCTGCTGGCCATAGAATTACTTACCGCCTGCCAGGCGATGGAATTCAGAAAGTCAGACCGGACCTCACCTAAACTGCAGGAACTCCTGGAGTATGTCAGATCGAGAATTACACTGAGCCCGACAGACAAGCTCCTTCATGATGATATCTTACTTGCAGAACAAATCATTGATGAAATCGACTGGAAATAAACATCCGAGGGGAGCTTACATTGCATTGTTTTTGTTTTATATGATGCTGCTATCTACAGCTTCGTTCGGGCAGCAGTGGTATCTCAAAGCAGGATTCAATGCGGGCAAGCATTTCAAACACAGTACAAAAACCACCTATGATGTACCCGGATGGAGTTACTCCCAGGAAATAAGCCTTCTGTACCAAACCTCCGGAAGTCATGGTTGGGATCTCTATTTCGGGAGGCCGAGATTGGGATTGAATTTAATGTACACTGACTTTGGCAATAAAGAAGTACTGGGTCATGCACTGGGATTTTATCCATCCATTGAATATTTTTTAAAACGCAATGCAAAAACCGGCTTTACTTTTCAGCTGGGAGTCGGTATCGGGAGAGTGAGCCGATATTTTGATTATAACGACAATCCTCTGAATAATGCCATTGGTTCGGGTTGGAACAATATCTCCAGACTGGGATTCCTTTTTGACCATCAACTCACAGCAAAAAGTAAATTCAATGCTCAGCTTTTTCTTACTCATTTTTCGAATGGCGGAGTACAACTCCCCAACCTTGGAATCAACGTAGCTTCTATGGGTGTAGGCTTCTTACACATCCTGTCCGATCATGAAAATTATGAATTCAAAGCTTTTCATCCTGATACGACTAAGGTCAGAAAAACAGGATTGGATCTGATGACCGGGATCGGGATATCGGAATATGCCACTTACGGCGGACCCAAGTTACCCAGCTATTTCTTCAGTCTGGCAGCTTACCACAGATTATCGCCTTATCTGAGATTATATCTGGGTGCTGAATATGAATACAGCGAACCGGTTTTCCAGTTCTTTTACCAGGATTTCAATGACAGAATTACAGCCTTTAAAAAAGCCAGCAATTATTCCGCTTTTTTAAGTACAGAACTTATGCACGGTCCTTTTGCTTTCAGATTTCAGACCGGATACTATCTGCCACTGCCGGATATACGGATCGATAAATCACCTTTGTACTTTAAACTTCATCTGCTCACCTATGCCGGCAATGACCGTTGGAAACTGAGACCATATGGCGGCTTCCTGCTGAAAACCCACTTTTCTGTGGCGCAGTATATCGGTATTGTCGCAGGAGCAAGGATTTAGGTGGCATTTTTTTCTCCAGCCCACTACCCTGTGATTCAACTTTTCAGGGTGTTTGTGAGGTACAGTAATCCATATATCTGAGGGTGTATTCTATCAATGTATCTACGGTTTTGCCCTCCTTGATACCCGCTTTCCAGCCTATATTTTTACCTATGATCCTCCTGAGAGCTTCTGCAAAGGCTGCACCAAATTCTTTGTCATCTGAATTGAAAAGTTCCGGATCCTTAACTTTCCCGTCTTTTGAAACTATAAATCTGAAAGTAGCAGTACCTCCGTTTTTATACTTGACTAAATCCTTAGGATATTTTAAATGCAATTTGATTTGCTGCTCCATTATTTCCCGGTACAGTCATTGTACCAATCATCATTAATATGACATTGAGCAGCATGTGGCGGTGTATCGATCTCATCAACAAAAAAACATTTTTTAAATCTTTTGTCTTCCCTCACAGCAGCCTTATCGGCCAGCAAACTACCAAACTTAAGTGGCTCATATTTCAGTGACAATGTTTTCAGCACTGCAACAGCCTGACCATCAATACTCCCGGGTATCCACGGGATAAATCGCTCATTCATGCTTTCAAGTATGCGGATGATGTCTTCATCACATCCATATCCCAGACCTTTGAGTATCCTGATTTGTTCTGTCTTACCATACTTATTCACTACAAAACTTGCAGTGACCTTTCCTGTAATTTTATTCTCTGCCGCTGCTTTTGGATACCGTCTGTTTCTTTCCAGATAATAACGCAATGCCGTATTCACACATTCGTCAAATCTCTCTTTGCTCCTGAAGACGTGACAACCATGAAGATTAAACACAGGCATGTGCTCCACATGGGTATATACTGTATCTCCGGTATTCTGCCCCCAAAGTATATGAAAACTCATAAGTGCTATGCACACGGACAGAAAGGCAGCCAGACTCGTTGTTGGTGTTTTCATTATGAGTATTTTTTTTCAAAAAGAATTAAAAGCAGCAAAACTGAAATCAAATTCAATCATAGTATTTACCTCTCTGCCATTTTTTATACCGGGTTTCCATGTCTGATTTTTGAGTCTTATATTCTCAAACGTGTCTGCAACAGCTTTGGACAAAGCAGAATCTGTAGATTGAATGACTTTTATTTTTGAAATTTCACCTTCTTTGGTAAGGATAAACTGTGCGGTAGCTTTACCGCCAATTCCCGAAGCCATCAGTTCCCTGGGATATCGGAGTGTAGAGTAAATGTCCTGATGCAGCTTTGTATTGCTGCACTTAGAGATTAAGTAAAAGGAGACCTTGTCTTCCCCGCAGTCCGGATGCACGGGCAATATGTCAAGCTCATCTACGCTGTACACATCTTCCATGCCTGACTCAGCAATAAAAGATTTATCACCGGATTTGCACCTTCCGAAAATCATTGGCTCATACTTTACAGTCACTGTTTTGAGGCTGCTTACCGGTTTTTTATTGTGATATCCCGGCACCCAGGGATTTTCACGATCATTGAGTTTTTCGAGTATCCTGATTAAATCTTCCTCACAGCCATATCCCAATCCACGAAGAATACGGATATCCTCTATTTTTCCATTCTTATTTATCACAAATTGGGCAGTGACCTTTCCCGATATATTATTTTTAAAGGCTTCCTCCGGGTACTCTTTATGTTCATCGAGGTATCTCAAAAACCTGGCTTCTGAGCATTCGTTTTGTGCCTTCTTATTTTTGAGATATACACATTCAATGATATTGAAAACCGGCTTGTCTTCGAGATAAGTGTAGACAGAGTCGCTTTTATCCTGTGCTGATATTGCACCTGTGATCAGACAATGCAATATAGCGTATAAAACAACTTTAGTTTTCATTCAAATGAAATCATTTTTTCCGGATACAAATATCATCAATTACGACATAGCTTACGGAATTGTTACACTTTATCTGTTCAAAAAATATAATTACACCTCCGCTTCAGGCACTGCCTCCAGTTCTATGACTTCCGTCTCTTGGGGCACCTGATCCAGTTCAATCTTGAGATTATCTATGATAAAGTTTTGTCTTTCCGGTGTATTCTTACCCATGTAGTAAGAGAGCAGATCCTCAATCCTTGTTTTATCACTCAGAATGACCGGCTCCAGACGTATATTTTCACCGATGAAATCTTCAAATTCATTGGGAGAAATTTCCCCCAGCCCTTTAAAGCGGGTAATCTCGGCTTTACCCTTCAGTTTTTGTATGGCTTCCTGTTTTTCCTGTTCTGAATAGCAATAGTAGGTCCTTTGTTTGTCTCTTACTCTGAACAGGGGTGTATCAAGGATAAACAGATGTCCGTGCTTGACCAGATCCGGAAAAAACTGCAGAAAGAAAGTAAGCAGCAGCAGCCTGATATGCATCCCATCCACGTCCGCATCAGTGGCGATGACCACTCTGTTGTACCGGAGATTTTCGATGCCGTCTTCGATATCGAGCGCATGCTGGAGCAGATTGAGCTCTTCATTCTGATAGACTACTTTCTTGGTCATCCCATAACAATTCAATGGCTTGCCCCTCAGACTGAATACTGCCTGAGTCATCACATTGCGTGCTTTGGTAAGTGATCCGCTGGCAGAATCCCCTTCCGTGATAAAAATGGTGCTGGCAAGTTTGTGTTCGTCTTCTGATTTTTTACCATCGGTGAGGTGCACTCTGCAATCCCTCAGTTTCTTGTTGTGAATATTGGCTTTCTTAGCCCTTTGATTGGCAATTTTCTTAATGTCGGCTATTTCTTTACGCTCCCTTTCTGACTGCTGTATTTTGCGGAGAATAGCATCGGCAGTTTCTTTATTTTTATGCAGATAATTATCCAGATTGGTCTTGAGAAAATCCATCACAAAACTGCGGATGGAAGGAGCATTTTCAGGTGCCATATTCATGGATCCCAGCTTGGTTTTGGTCTGAGACTCAAATACAGGCTCTTCTACCTTGATGCTTATGGCACCTACAATTGAGGTCTGCACATCGCGGGAGTCAAAGTTTTTGTTGTAAAACTCCCGCAAAGTCTTCACGATGGCTTCTCTGAAAGCTGACAGATGCGTCCCTCCCTGAGTGGTATTTTGTCCGTTGACAAAAGAATAGTATTCCTCACCGTATTGCG
Source organism: Saprospiraceae bacterium (assembly GCA_016716335.1). GTDB lineage: Bacteria > Bacteroidota > Bacteroidia > Chitinophagales > Saprospiraceae > OLB9. Next base: position 31,896 of record JADJWN010000011.1, read on the forward strand.
TGCTGTGTGAAAGGGCTACCTCTATATCCTCGCCGGTGAGATGGATGATAGGATACAGGAGATTTTCTACGTTGGTCTTTCTTTCGAGCAGGTCCAGGAGACCATTTTTGGATACCAGCGTTTTGCCATTGAAGTTTATTTTCAGACCGGCATTGAGATAGGCATAGTTCCACAGCTGATTTTCGACATATTCGGATCTGAATTTGTAATGCCTGAATATGCTGTCATCTGCCTGAAATTCGATAAGTGTACCATTGGGCTCCGTGGTTTTGGCAAGTTTGGCATCCGTGATGATTTCGCCTTTCTGAAATTCAGCTATTTTAGTCTCTCCATCTCTGAATGATTGCACCTTGAAGTAGCTTGAGAGCGCATTCACCGCCTTGGTACCTACACCGTTAAGACCCACCGATTTTTTGGATGCCTTCGAGTCGTATTTACCTCCGGTATTTATGCGGGATACACACTCGACCACCTTTCCTAAAGGTATTCCCCTTCCGTAATCCCGGATCCTCACTCTTCCATTCTCAATATGTATATCAATGCTTTTGCCATGACCCATGACATACTCATCGATGGAGTTGTCTATGACTTCCTTGAGTAGAATATATATGCCGTCATCCTGTGACGAACCATCCCCCAATTTGCCGATGTACATACCGGGACGCAACCTGATATGCTCTTTCCAGTCAAGACTTTTGATATTATCTTCTGTATATTGTACCGTACTCATTTTTAGAATTTGATTTTTGAATAACGAAAATCAGAACTGATCGTTCTGCAGTGACTGCTTAAGGGTATCTATAATACGGATTTCGGAGGGATCCACCTTGCGCAGTACCGCCAGATAATAACTGACCCAATCTCCCAGATGTGTGAGATAAAAGGCCCTTTCAGTGTAGGAATTGCCTTTGGAATGTACCTCGATGGTTCGGGCTGCCAGATTCGAAACTAAGTTTACGGTGAAATCCATCCTTGCTGTATTTCTTTTATGATCATCCTTATTTCGCAGGATTACAACCGAAACCTGTTCCTGTTTTTGTGTCCATCCGACGATTTCATTATGATTCATTTCCGGGATGACATGATGCCATGCGGGAATTTTTGAATTTTCATGCAGTTGTTGCCGCCATCGCAAGGCTACCGGCTCATATCTGTCTGTACTGTATATCACCGCCATACCTGATAAGAGACCGGAAGCTATCCGCTCCGCTTTGGTACGTATGGCCTCCTGTTCGAATTTGAGCAGATCGGATGCTATCCGTATCTGATCGGTACTGTTCCTTGATATCAGGCCTGATTTCCAGAGACTGCTTAATTGTGCCGTGACGGAATATCCCAGACAAGCTCTGGGCGACGGAGATCCTCCGGGCAGCATTACAAAATCCAGGTCATGAATTTCAGCCAGAGATTGTACCTTACCGCCGGAGGAAATACAAATTATTTTTGCACCGGTCTTCAAGGTCTGATGCAGACACTCGATGCTCTCCTCGGTATTGCCTGAGTATGAGGATATGATACATAAAGTATGTGCATCCACCCAGGCAGGTATGTCATAACTTTTGCAGGTAAGTACAGGCACTTTAGCTTCATCCCGCAGGATCTGGGCTACATAATCACCCCCGATACCGGATCCTCCCATTCCACATATCAGCACCTTGCGGATGTCCTTATCATGTTTGCGAATGGTAATATTGGCTCCGATGTCCAGACCTTCTTTCAGCTGTGCCGGAAACCCCTCTATCAATTGCTCCATCATGGTCATGTCACTTTCATTGGTTCCTGAGTTGCAAAAGTAGCGTCTTTCGGTCATTTAATAAAATTATCGGTATCGAATAAAGAATTATTCAAAGTGTAAAAATCTGCTTTTTAACAGCTTACAGATTATGTTAAGCCCTTATATTTTTGTGTTGCGGCTATATATGACAATCATCCATTGGGTAAAAGATATAAACTCCCTGCCGGAATTCCGGAAAGACTTTAAATCAGATAGCGGATCATGGAAAATTGATAGCGAAGTATTTTAAAACCCTAAAATCCGGCATAAGTCAAGCTGTGAATTCAAAAGGTTGCGGTATTGAAGACTGTTTTTCAAAACTTCGGATTGATGAAACTTGTTGACTTACGGTAATCAACACAGGACTGATGAATAATATCTATGATATCCGGATTAATAACATACATTTTCAGCCTATGGATCTCCGAAAATTTGAAGGTAAAAAACTGCTGATTGTCAACGTAGCCTCTGCATGCGGATACACACCACAGTATGCGCAGCTGCAGGAATTAAAGGATAATTTTGAGGATAAATTAGAGATACTGGGCTGCCCTTGCAATGATTTTGGCGGTCAGGAACCCGGTGATGAAAGCAGCATTCTGGAGTTTTGTACCACCCGCTATGCTGTAGGTTTTCCCCTTACTCAAAAAATAGGCATCCGGACGGATATGCACCCTTTGTATCAATGGCTTTGTAAAAAAGAATACAACGGAGTATCTGATGCAGAGGTCAGATGGAATTTCCACAAATTTCTGATAGACGAAAACGGTAAATGGCTGGCTGAATTTTCATCTTCAGTAAGTCCTTTGGACGATGTAATTTTGCAGTTTTTAGGCTGAACCCCTTGAATATGTTTTTCAAAGAAATACCCGGTAAGGAAGAAGAAAAGAAACATCTGCTGAATCAGGCGCAATCCGGAAGAATTCCTCATGCACAGCTCTTTCTTGGACGGGAAGGCAGTGGAGCTCCGGCACTTGCGCTGGCATATGCCAGTTAGGTAGTGTGTACCCAAAGGCAGGAGTCGGACAGTTGCGGTATGTGTGCTGCCTGTATCAAATCCCACAAACTGGTGCACCCCGATATACATTTTGCATTTCCGGTAGTCAAGTCCGACAGCAAAAAAAGAGAAGACACCACCAGTGCCGATTTTCTGGATATCTGGCGGGAGACATTATTCAAAAATCCTTATCTGGGTATCACACAATGGCTTACAGCGATGAAAGCAGAAAAATCGCAGCCCAACATCAATGTGAAGGAATGTAATGAGATCATCCACAAGCTTAATCTCATGCCCTATGAATCGGAATATAAGGTAATGATACTATGGCTACCGGAATACCTGGGCAAAGAGGGTAACCGACTGCTGAAACTCATCGAAGAACCACCGGATAATACTGTCATCATACTGGCAGCCCAGCAACAGGATATGATACTCTCTACGATTATCTCCAGATGTCAGCTGCTGAAAGTCAAGTCCTTTGAGGATGACGAAGTGAAATCATTTCTGCAAGACCACCTGCACATCACAGGACCCAAGGCTGATCAGATAGCCAATCTGGCAGAAGGTAATCTCAATCTGGCCATAAGCCTGAGCAATAATGACGAAGCCGATTTTTCTGCCATGTTGTTTTCGTGGTTCAGGTTGTGTTATGCCCCGGAACCGTCCAAACTGCAGGATTGGCTCAACGGATTTGGCTCAATGACCAAAGACGACCAGAAATCCTTTCTCGAATACGGCATACATTTTCTGAGATGTTTTATACTTATGCAAAGTACTGACGGGTATAAGCCAGCTCTTACTGCACAGGAAATTGAAGTGGCTCAGAAAATGCATACGGTCATCGACATACACAAGGCAGAAAAGATTACTTATCTGCTCAATGATGCTGTAAGGGCATTGTCAGGTAATGCCAATGCCAAAATATTGATGACTGCTGACAGTTTGACCATCGGGGATATCATGAAAGGAAAAGAAAATGTAACTTTGCGGGAAGTTTATGGATAAACCGACAGCATGGTTTACCGGAGTGAATCACTATTTTGAATACACGGATAAAAATATATAAATGGGATGCAGTTCTTGTGCAGCAGGTGCAAACGGGGTACCCAAAGGTTGTGGTGACAAAGGCCACTGTACATCGGGTTCCTGCAATAAAATGAACACTTACGACTGGATTTCCGTCAGGGATCTTTATGATCCTACGGAATATCCCATAGTGGAAGTCAGCTTTAAAAACGGCTCTCATAAGGATTTCTTCATCAATGATCCGTCCACCAGGACAGAGACGGGAGATATGGTGGTGGTTGAAACTTCCAGCGGATATGACATCGGCAGAATCAGTCTTTCCGGTGAGCTGGTGAGACTGCAGATGAAGAAAAAGTACATGACCGAAGACCGCATTGCGTACAAAGTACTGCGAAAAGCCAATGAAAGAGATCTCGAAAAACTGGAAGAAGCCCGTGCCCTCGAAAGAGAAACCATGATCAGAGCCAGAGTCATAGCCAGGACTCTGGGACTGGATATGAAACTGGGAGATGTCGAATACCAGGGGGACAAAAAAAAGGCAACGTTCTATTACACTGCAGAAGGCAGGGTGGATTTCAGAGAACTGGTGAAGGAATATGCCAAGGAATTCAAGGTAAAAATCGAGATGCGCCAGATTGGTGCCCGACAGGAGTCTGCACGCATTGGCGGTATAGGATCATGCGGCCGTGAACTCTGCTGCTCCACCTGGCTCTCAGACTTCAAATCGGTCAATACTGCTGCCGCCAGATACCAGAATATCGCCATCAATCAATCCAAACTTTCCGGACAATGCGGCCGTTTGAAATGCTGCCTAAACTACGAACTGGATACCTACATGGAGGCACTCGAGGACTTTCCCGACAATGCAGAAAATATCAAAACCAAGTCAGGCAACGCCAGCCTCCTGAAAATTGACATTTTCAAAGGCCTGCTTTATTACACCTTTGATAATGATAAAATGCGGGGCACAGTAGTGGCATTGGACAAGGCGAAAGTGAAGGAAGTACTGACCATGAACAGTAAAGGCATACTGCCTGATGATCTTGGCGCCCTCAAAGTGCACGAGCCCGTCATTGCCGAAAATGCAGACATAGAGCCGGAACATGACTACGAAGATGTGACCGGTGGTATAGAACTCAAATCTGACTCCCGCAAAAAAAAGAAGAAAAAGAAAAAATCCGGAACCGGAGCCAAGCCCGAAAACGAAGGCATGCGAAAATCTGACAATCCGGATAAAACAGTCACTCAAAAGGCTGACAAACCCAGACCTGCTGAAAAGGAAAATCCATCAGAAGCTGCCGGACAGGCTAATTCTGCACAGACAAATACTCCGGGCGATCAAAAAAAGAAATTTAAAAAGAAAAAATTTTTCAACAAGAATAAAAACCAAGGCAAGGGAGATAATCCCAACAATAAAAACAACTAAGCGGATATGCAATACGATTTAATAGTCATTGGCTCTGGACCGGGCGGATATGTAGCTGCAATAAGGGCAGCTCAACTGGGAATGAAAACAGCCATTATCGAAAAATACAATACTCTGGGAGGTACCTGCCTCAATGTAGGATGCATTCCTTCCAAAGCATTGCTGGACAGTTCTGAACATTATCATAATGCGGTAGAACGCTTTGCAGAGCATGGTATCGAGACTTCAGGCGTAAAGGTCAACATGCAGCAAATGATCCGCCGTAAGAATGAGGTGGTGGAGCAAACCTGCAAAGGAGTGGAATTTCTGATGAAGAAAAACAAGATTGATGTTTATACCGGTCTGGGTTCTTTTGTCACCCGGAACAAAATCAAAATACAGTCCGCAGAGGGAGAAAAGGAAATTGAAGGAAAAAATATAATCATCGCTACCGGGTCCAAACCTATCGTACCGGCTATTTTCAATTATGATAAAAAAAGAGTTATCACCTCTACTGAAGCACTGAATATTCAGGAAGTTCCGAAAAAGATGGTCATCGTAGGCGGTGGGGTGATAGGGTTGGAATTAGGCTCGGTTTTTGCCCGTCTGGGTACCTCTGTAGATGTTGTGGAATACATGGACCGCATACTGCCCACTATGGATGCTGACTGTGGCAAGGAACTGATGCGCTCAATGAAAAAACTTGGCGTCAACTTTTATCTCCGACACAGCGTCACCGGCGTCAAAAGCACCAAAACTTCCTGCACAGTGACTGTACAAAAAAGGGATAGCGACGAGCAATTTGATATCAAGGCGGATTACTGCCTGGTAGCCATAGGCAGGCGACCCTACACCGAAGGCCTGAATAGCCGAAGCCATAGGTGTTGCCATGGATGAAAAGGAAGGATTGTGGTAGATGAGCATTTACAGACTTCAGTGCCAGGGATCTATGCCATAGGTGATGTCATAAGAGGAGCCATGCTGGCACATAAGGCAGAAGAAGAGGGAATTTTTGTAGCCGAAACCATAGCAGGCGGGAAGCCACACATTGATTACAATCTCATACCGGGCGTGGTCTATACCTGGCCGGAGGTAGCAGCCGTAGGAAAGACAGAGGAAGAACTAAAGGCAGCCGGAATTCCTTACAAAGAAGGTAAGTTCCCCTTCAAAGCATTGGGTCGTGCCAGAGCAAGTATGGACACTGAAGGGATGGTAAAAGTGCTGGCACATAAAGATACCGACGAGATACTGGGTGTCCATATGGTGGGACCCAGAGTAGCCGATGTCATTATGGAAGCGGTGGCGCTTATGGAGTTCAGGGCAAGCGCCGAAGACATGTCAAGGATCTCACATCCTCACCCCACTTATACAGAAGCGGTCAAGGAGGCAGCTCTGGCAGCCACTGACAACCGGGCCCTTCACGTGTAAGGTAAGGCAATCCATTTCGGAACTCCGGCAAGTTCGGGCATTCAATTTTAGGCATGCCTAAAATAAAAGTTTGGCAATTTAAAATTTAATGTTTAAATTTGAGCGTAAAATTGTCAGATTACAGCAATGTTTGAATCGCTTGTAACATATTTCGAAGGAATCACTCCGGTACAGGCAGTCCTGATAGCCACCTTGTTTACCTGGGGAGTAACAGCTTTGGGAGCCTCCGTAGTATTCTTTCTGCGCACCATGAACAGGGCTGTCCTGGATGGTATGCTGGGATTTACCGGAGGTGTGATGGTCGCTGCCAGTTTCTGGAGTTTGCTTTCGCCGGCTATAGAGATGACAGAAGGCACCGGCATGGCCAGAGTGATCCCTGCCGCAACGGGTTTTCTCCTGGGTGCTTTATTTATTTTCGGACTGGACAAGATATTGCCCCACCTGCATATCAACTTCAAAGAGACAGAAGGTACCAAAACACCATGGCAACGCACTACCTTGCTGGTATTGGCCATCACACTGCACAATATTCCCGAAGGTCTGGCCATAGGCGTATTATTTGGTGGTGTGGCAGCAGGTATCCCTGAAGCTTCAGTTGCCGGTGCCCTGGTATTGGCGTTGGGATAGGCATTCAAAACTTCCCTGAAGGTATCGCTGTGGCTATGCGGCTCAAACGTATGGGTATGAGCAGCAAAAAAAGTTTTCTTTACGGTCAGGCATCCGCTTTGGTAGAGCCCGTTGCGGGAGTAGCCGGAGCACTCGCAGTACACTTTTTTACACCAGTACTGCCTTATGCCCTCGCTTTTGCTGCGGGTGCCATGATCTTTGTGGTAGTAGAGGAAGTCATACCCGAAACACAGCTTGACAAGCACACTGATATTGCAACAATGGGATTTATCGGCGGCTTTATTGTAATGATGAGTCTTGACGTGGGATTAGGTTGAGCTTTTCCGCAAATGTGAACATAGTTCATCAGCTGCTCCATCATGTCTGCATCCTGTGATTTGATGCAATTGAGACTATGATACGTTATCCTTCACCTTTGCAGTGCAAATAATGATTTTGTACAACCGAATTATGTCATCAATGATCAGGCGGATCGTCCGTGCAGGAATCCGCGAAATTTTGCAGCCATCAGATAGCCCACATGGGCACCGGGAATCCAGGTTATGAAAGCCGCAACCCAAATCCACCATGCGCTGTGATGCGTGACTACATAAAATATCGAGGCACACAAAAATATTAGCCCTGTAAAATAGGCATAAGTAGGCTTATATACGGGAGCCGACACAGAAGCCACCAAGCCGGCCACCAAGCCGGATACAGCCCATAGTACCACTCTGACGACATTGACAATCACCGGAGTATTGGCTTCATGCTCTGCAATACCTGTTTTATCCTCAGGCAGTATGTAATCCGGCAAAGGATAGATAACAGATAATATATAATCAGAGATATTCAGCATCACACTTCCAGCTACGACAGCCAGCAATACAGCGGCTATTTTTTTGAAAAAATCCATGATTATACGGTTTCAGATACAAACAGATAAAAACTTAAATGGATTTTAGCATTGCAGGCATTTTCTCCGATCATTTATATTTATCATTCAATCCTTTCTTATCCAGAATCATGGGGATGATTTTCTGAATACGGTTGAGTTGCGTTTCTGTTTTTTTTGCCTGCCCAATATATTCTGCATACTCTCGCTGGCAGCTTCGGGATAAAGACTCCCACTGACTTAACAGTCTGGCATCATTAGTCAGAGTATCCTGCAAAACATCCGGAAGGATGATTTCCTTTTGTGTATTCGGTTTTATCTTTTTACCGTTTTTAAAATTCTCCACAGACTCCAGGATATACTCCCGCACAGGTGCATTAAGTACTTCATCCATAGTATTAAATCGCCATTGTCGTATGGCTTTGTTTTTATTTACTTCGGATTGAATAAAATACCCGGGCTTATCCTCCAGCAAAGCTCCCTGAAAAAACCAGAGTCCGAAATAAGATTTGAATGACTCGATACTTACGACATTCTGTCCTTCATAGGTGTAGCAGGGCCCGCCCCATTTTATGCTTTCTTCAAGCCCCGTAGATAAGACTATCTCTCTCAGAAGCAGACATTCTGCTTTCCATTGTGAGAGATTTTGGAAGTACCCGGATATTGACATAAATTCATTTATCATGATATGAACAGAGACAAAAGTAATACTTAAACCAATTTGCTATGATGCCTTGCTCATTCTAAAAAGAAGTAGCAACATTTAATCATAATATATGTATATGACAAAAAAACTGCATTATTCCATTGAAACTATTAAGGACAGATTAACCTAAACCATGTTTACACTACATGAAAGTCAGGTTTTTTTCACATCCGTATTACTTAGATGAATGTAAATCAACTTGTATTAAATTAACTTTGCTTTAAATACTAATCAGACCTAATAATGGATAAAAAAATGCTCACCATTGACAAATCTATCTGGACAGCCATTATATCCATCGCAGCAACTGGCTCAGGGCAGCCGTACTGGGTGCCAATGATGGTATTATTTCCATATCCAGTCTGGCAATCGGGGTGGCCGCTGCCAGTTCGACAAGGGATCCTATTATACTGGCCACAGTGGCCGGTCTGGTGGCAGGTGCATTATCCATGGCTGCCGGAGAATATGTATCTGTAAGCTCTCAAACCGACATTGAGAAGGCAGATATTGAAATAGAAAAACAGGAGCTCAAAGATATGCCTGAAGAAGAACTCAATATTCTGGCACAGATATACGAACGGCGGGGACTGAAAAAAGAGACAGCCATGCAGGTAGCCCTGGAGCTGACGGAAAAGGATGCACTCGGAGCTCATATGAGAGACGAACTGGGAATCAATGAGATCAGTCAGGCCAATCCCATCCAGGCAGCACTTGCCTCAGGAGCAGCCTTCACAGCCGGGGGAGTATTGCCCTTGCTCGTAGTACTGTTTGCGCCTGTCAAAGGTATGGAATACTGGTTGTACGGATTTACCATCGTGTTTCTGATTATTTTGGGCTCCACCTCTGCAGTCACAGGCGGCTCAAAGGTGGTTAAAGCAGTGCTGCGCATCACCATTTGGGGCACGATAGCTATGGTACTTTCAGCCATAGTGGGTTATATTTTTGGAGTAAATGTTTAAAATAAAATTCAATCAACATGAACGGTGCACATTTTCATCTCATTGTTAATCACTTTCCTATCATTCTGCCTGTGATTGGAATTCTTGTAATGCTCGCAGGTCTTCTGTTCAAATCAGAGCCTGTTCAAAAAACAGCATTTTTTCTTTTTGTACTGGGCTCGGTGGCCACCTTTGCAGCCATGGCAAGTGGCGAAGGTGCCGAAGAAGTCGTTGAAAAAATAGCAGAGATCAGCGAAGATTTCATTCATAGACATGAAGAAGCCGCAGAAACATTTGCCATTTTGAATTATATCCTGGGAGTTGTATCCCTGGCAGGTCTTTGGGCAGGATTTACAAAAAAATCTTTTTTCAAGGCAATTGCAATTGCGGCAGTCTGCCTGGCGGTGGTTACTATGTACTTTGCACAGAAAACAGGAACAACCGGCGGCGAAATAAGGCACACAGAAATCAGATCAGTATCTGCAGGGAATGCGCCTGTCAAAACCAATGAGACTGAAAATGAAGATAATGACTGAACCGGAATTATGCATCAGTACTTCGTGATGAGGGTTGAAATGGCAATAAAATAAGCACTCTTACGAATGAGTCTTAGTAACCCACTAAGGTGAATCAGCAAAGCGACTTTTTTTGCAGGCATTTCAGGCCCTTTTAGATTTTTATGACCATAATCCCGGCTGAACCTCTGATGGCGGCTTTATTTTCAGTTGATTGGCCAATGATTTCACTTAAAACTCATTTTTTAACGGAAATAAAATAGTTACCGGTCAGAGTAAAAAGTCAATCGCACGTTCAAGCACATTTGATATTTTGCTGAAAAGCATTAACCAAACTAAAAAACCAAAAGAACTTGAAATCAGGATATGTCCTTTGAGCAGTTGTTAAATTCACTTGTCTTCGAACTCTACTTCCCCGAAGAAATCAAATCGGCAGGCAAAGAAATCCTAAAGCATTTGGGAGACCTGAAACCCATTACAGATGAGATGAATGAAGAAAAGAAGCAGGCCATCATCCACAGTGAGTTTGAGCGTTTTTACGACCCCAACCACACAGTTCGCTTTGCCATAGAAACACTGGATAGTGTGGAAGAAGTTAGGATTATTAAGACAGCACTTAAATGAGCGATGAGAGATGAGAGATGAGAGATAAGTGATAAGTGATGAGTGTTGGGTTATGAGTGTTGGGTTATGAGTGTTGGGTTATGAGTGTTGGGTTATGAGTGATAAATTATGATTGATAAATTATGAGTGATGAGTAAAAAACAATATACACATACAGAGCTGATGCAATTGGCCATTGACGTGATGAACCAAAGTGTTAATGAGCCAAGGGAAGATGGTAAAGTGCCACCCAAAGTGGGTGCTGTGTTACTCTTTCCTGATGGAAGGATTGAAACAGCATACCGAGGCGAACTGCGTGAAGGTGACCACGCAGAATACACTTTGCTGGAAAGAAAATTGCACAGCGAGAATCTGGAAGGTTGTATTCTTTACACTACGCTTGAACCATGTATGGAACGCAATCCGCCTAAAGTTCCTTGTTGTCGCAGAGTAACCAATGCCCGCATTAAAAAAGTGTATATCGGCATAGAAGATAAAGACCCGAAAGGCAAAGGTATTCGTCATTTGGAAAAGCACGGTGTGCAGTATGAAATGTTCACAAGAGAATTTCAACAAATTATAGAAGCAGAGAATAGGGCCTTTTTGAAGCAAGCCATACAACGCAAAAAGGATGCTGAAGAGGAAGAAGATTTGCGTACGCCTATTGAAATGCCTATTGCAAATTATGATATCAACAAATTCTCTGATGAAGCACTGAAGAAGTTTATCAAAGAAGCAAAATTGGACTTCAAACATACGGATGAAGCATTTCTGGAATACTTGGCTGATTTCGGTGCTTTGGAGTGGGACAAAGAAAAGAAGGTTTACCTGCCAACAGGTTACGGTGTATTGCTATTTGGCAAAAATCCAAGAACCAAGTTCAAAAATGCAGTCCTAAAGGCTCACGTTTCGTATGGCAGCAGTAAAATTGAACCAAAGGATTTTGATCAGGCCTTGGTGCTCTTGCCTGACCAAATTGAAGAATGGCTATTGAAAGTTTTGCCACTTTCTAAAGACACCAGTGGCTTCAAACGAAAAGATGTTCCGGATTTCCCTATAAAAGTCTTACGTGAAGCCATTGTAAACGCTTTGGTTCACCGGGATTATACTATTGAAGAAGCGAAATGCGAACTCAAGATTGACGAAAACAAAATTATTGTAACCAGCCCCGGAAAACCATTGCCGTCCATTTCTTTAGATGACCTTAATAAGTTTGAAGCTTCTTCACTTAGCCGCAACCACATCATTACTTATGTTTTCAGTCTTATGGATTATGTGGAAGAAAAAGGATTTGGAATGAAGACCTTCAAGTCATTGAATAAAGAATATGGGTTACCGATTCCGAGATATACTTTTAAGGAACCTTTTTTGATTTTAACTTTTCCGAGGACGACTGAAGCTGTAAAAGAAGTTATAGGCAAGAGAAATATTGATGATTTGAGTACTGAAGAGCTAAAGAACTTTGAAATATTCAGAGAGAAGCGCCCAGTTTCAAAAGCTGAGTTTGTTGAGTTTAGTGGTTTAGCATCCAGAACGGCTGAACGCCATTTAAAAGAATGGGTTGACAAAGGACTACTTACAATTGTAGGCTCAGGCCGTAGCACTAAATACCAATACAATGAGTAGTTTTCTCGCCATTCCTTCGCCAAAGTGGCGAGAAAAGAATTGTCATAAAGTGATAAACCCTGCTTTCTCGCCAATATCTCGCCAAAGTGGCGAGAAAAAGAATATTGTAATCCAGGAATATTATAATGGAATAACTGAGGGATTAATTGAGGGAATTAACCTGTAAAAAACACTTTGCATGAGTAAATTAAGTAATAAAATAGAAGCCCACGATCGCTCCATTACCGAAGTGTTGGACGATAAAAAGTATACGGTAGATTACTTTCAACGGGAATACAAATGGGAAGAACGCCACATAGAGCAGCTGGTATCAGACCTAACTTCATCTTTTCTTAATGAATACAGGCCCGAGCATAAACGCAAGGACATTGAATACTACAATTCATATTACTTAGGCCCATTTGTAGTGAGTGTGAAAGATGGTCAGCGAAGTATTATTGATGGTCAGCAACGCCTGACTTCCTTGACCTTGCTTTTGATATATCTTAATAACCTGCAAAAAGAACTTGGAATTTCTGAAAAATTAGAATCTCTGATTTTCTCTGAAAAATATGGTGAAATGTCATTCAATATTCAGGTTGATGAACGCATTACTTGTATGGAATCGTTGTTCAAAACAGGAGAATATGAACCTAAAGAATCAGATGATGAATCCACATTCAATATGGCAGCCCGCTATTCGGATATAGAAAAGGCATTTCCTGAAGAAATCAAAAATAACGTTTTACCTTTTTTCATTGACTGGTTAAAATACAATGTGGTGTTGGTGGAAATCATTGCCTACTCAGATGAGAACGCCTACACCATTTTTGAAACAATGAATGACAGAGGTTTGAATCTTACACCTACTGAAATGCTCAAAGGGTTCATCTTATCGAAGTTTGAAGACAGCAAGAAACGGCAAAAAGCCAATGAGCTTTGGAAAACGTCAATGCAGGAACTGCATAACTATGACAAAGACGAAGACCAACGTTTTATTCAAGCTTGGTTCAGGGCACAATATGCAGAATCCATAAGACCTGGTAAGGCAGGTTCTAAAAACGAAGATTTTGAGAAAATCGGAACACGTTTTCATAGCTGGTTCAGAGATAATTTAAATAAAGTAGAAATCGAACAAGACGATTCGGAAGCGTTTCAAACTTTCATAGATAAAGACTTCAAATTCTTTTTGAATGCTTACAAGCAAGTTTTATCTGCTGAGCGAAAACTAAGCGATTCTCTACAACACGTTTTCTACATCAGAAGATGGGGTATTGCCAACTCGCTCAGTTATCCATTATTGCTTGCCTCATTGAAGACTGGCGATAATTAAATTGTTATGGCGAAAATGGACATGGTGGCCCGGTATATTGAAACATTTGTTGTTCGCAGGTCAGTCAATTTCAGAAAATTTGCTTCCAGTTCTATTCGTTATAAAATGTACACGTTGGTCAAAGAAATCAGAAGAACTGAAATGCACGAACTGAAAGCAATATTAAAACGTAAGTTGGATGAAATGGAAGAACCTTGGTCAGGTATTCAAAATTTCCGCTTACACGGCCAAAACAGGGTTTTTGTAAAGTTCTTACTTTCAAGAATTACATCTTACATTGAGCAGCAATCAGGACTCAATTCATCCTTTGAAAAATACTATCATAATCCCGGCGGCAAATCATTTGAAGTAGAACACATTTGGGCTGACAAATTTGCTAACCATAAAGATGAATTTGAACAGGAATCAGACTTCCAGGAATACAGAAATCGCATAGGTGCTTTGGTGCTGTTGCCAAGGGGCACGAATCAATCGTATGGAGCTAAACTGTTTGGTGAAAAGTTAAGTCATTACATCAAGGAAAACCTGTTGGTTCAGAGTCTATGTCCGCTTACCTATCAAAACAACCCAAATTTCCTTTCAATGCGAAGCAGATTAAATCTTCCATTTAAGGCACACGAAGAATTTAAAAAAGCTGATATCACAGAAAGACAGAAACTTTATCAAGCAATTTGTGAGTCTATTTGGGGAACCGAAATCTATAACAATGAAAATTAACAAAGTAGAACTCTTTAGCGTTTAACCTAAGTGCAATTCTTCTATTGAACTTTTGTGCTTAAAATCCGCTAAATCGCCAAGCGCCAAATAGAAATTATCAGTTCTGCCCATTTTTGCAAAAAGCCGGAGATTAAACTTCCGCTTTCTCAATAAGATGCAGGCACAGTTTTAATAAAAAGAAAAGCACATTTAAGCCCGATAAATATCAGAAAATGCACCCAAAATTCTTATCGCTGTCAATTTGTACGACACTCCTGGTGCTGAGTCTCTCCTCATGCTCAAAACATTATTTCCGCTCCAATTACAGAGACAGCAATGCATTGATGCATGAAACTGAAAATCTGAAAACCAAACCCTTCCTGAAAGCACACATGAAAGATGGTACGGTAAGTATTCTTAAAGATTCGTGGCACTTCAATGCTTCATCTCAGACCATCAATGGTGCCGGATCCACTTACGGTATCAACAGGAACAAGATATTCGAGGGTAATATTTCCATTCCGGTAGATAGTGTGGCTATCTTCGAAACCAATGAAAAGATTATCAGCCCTGAAGCAAAGAGAATTACGGCATTAGGCATCCTGACCGGTATAGATATTATCGTAGCCGTACTCTGCCTTGCCAACCCAAAAGCCTGTTTCGGTTCATGTCCCACATTTTATATCAATGAAAATCAAGGTATTCACTATGCCAATGCAGAGGGGTTTTCCAATGCTATTGCACCATCCATGGAGTATGGCGACATTGACGCTTTAAATAATGAGCCCATCAAGGACCACACTTTTTCTGTCATTATGAAAAATGAGGCTCTTGAAACGCATTGCGTCAATGAAATACTGCTCTTTGCACATCCAAGAGCAGAAAAAGAAAGGGTATTTCACACTCCGGACAACGAATTTTATAAATGTAAAAAGCCTCAATTATTGACACGGGCTGAATATAAGGAAGAAAATATTACCGGACTATTGCAGAGTCAGGACAAGCAGGAATGGTTTTCCTATGCAGACAGCAGTAATCTCATATGTAAGGAAGAAATTATCCTGTATTTTGATAATATTGAAAAAATGGGAAACCCGGGATTAGTACTCAGTTTCAGACAAACACTTATGACTACCTACCTGATATACAGTGCCCTGGGATATATGGGAGATGAAGTGGCTGATATTTTTGCAGCATTGGAAACACAGGAAAAAAAGAGAAATAAACTTAAGTCAGGCATCGGAAAAGAACTGGGCGATATAGAAATTTTTATATGGGATGAAAGGAAAAATACCTGGATTTTTGAAAACAGATTCAATGAAACCGGACCCATAGCTTTAAATACTCAGATTGTGCCTCTTACAAAGCGGAGCCCCGGTACGGAAATAAAAATTAAAATTGTTTTGAACAAAGGACTTTGGCGTATAGATCATGTCGCACTTATGGATATAGTGGAAAAAGTACAACCCCTCAAAATTGCTCCTAAAATCATACTGAATAAGGGAGAAGTGGATCAAAAAGCGAAGGAAGAAATCTCCAATCCTGAGGACCATCTTATCTCCATGCCGGGAAGTGAATACACCTTCATTTTTGAGCTACCTGAGGCATATCAAGATTACGAATTATTTCTCTATTCCAAGGGCTATTATCTGGAATGGATGCGCAGTGTATGGCTAAAAGAAAAAAATCTGCGTAAACTCAGGCAAATGCTGGAAAATCCCAAAAAATATCTCAAAGAAGAAGCAGCCAATTACAAAATATATGAGCAAAACATGGAAGAAGTGTTCTGGAATTCAAGAATAGACACAAAAAACTTCTCCTTTTATGAAAAATAGCATCATAACATACTTTACAGCTTTACTGATGCTGTACAGCTGTAGTTCTACGGGTTATCTGCAGAATAAATACAAAATTCCGGATTATGACAAAATGGATGAAGCTGTATTTGGCTCCTTTATCAGGATTCATCTTCTTACAGGATATAATGTAGAAGGCGAACTGATTGCCATTGATAATAAACAAATCATTGTGCTGCAGGAGCCTGCCAGAAGATGTGTGCAGGTTTCTGTTTCGGATGTCAGAAAGTTTACTTTGCACTATGCAAGACATAAAAATTATGGATGGACCATTCCGGTTTTTGCAGCCGCTTCATTATTCCATGGGGCATTTGCGCTCATTTCACTGCCTGTAAATCTTATCACTACGATTTCAGTGACCGTTTCAGCCCAAAAAGCATTTACCTACAGCGAAAAAGACATGTCGCTGAATAAGTTAAAAATGTTTGCAAGATTTCCCCAGGGAGTACCATCAGGCGTAGAATTGTCACAAATCAAATAAAATTATGGTCGTCAACAGCCTATATAAACAATAAAACAATAAACACAAAAAGGGCCTGAAAATCCACATTTTCAAGCCCCTTTACACATATTTTACTCACCTTCCACTCTACACAACATTCGTGTCACCACATCCTTTATCCGTTTTACTGTCTTTCCAACAATTTACCTTTTCACATCCTCAGATAAATTATACAAAAAATGCGATGATATTAAACTTGACTTTCGAACCATCCTTCAGCAGGAATTCAACATAAACCAATCCAAATCTGTGATTTACTCTGTAGGATATTCTTTCAAAAACCGGATGATCAGAAGGTGCTTCCTGCTCAATCAATGAAGTTTTAATCAAATAAAAGCCTAAAGGCCATTCATCTTTTCCGGTCTTTTCGGTTATTGCCCTAGTCAAAGTTTCACCATTTTTATTTTTTATGGTATATTTTGTACCTACTCCATCACCATATCTCGCCATAACCCATGGCTTACCATCTGTGAAATAGTCCAGATAACCTTCTGATGTGATTTTTAATTTAAACCTGAATTCCAACTTCAAATCAGGTGTAATTTTAAGGTCTGTTCCCAACCCATGATAATCTCTCAATTTAGGGAACAATTCTATTGCCTTAGCTTTCAACTCCGGTGTGAGTGTATTCAAGTCCATCTTGACTTCATAGGTCACATCTCCCTTTACATTGGACACCACTTTCATGTCCGTGGAGCTGATATATGTGTTATTGTAAGTCAGATAAACTCCCGACACACTATCCACTTTGGTCAGCGCTATATCTGTATCACCGCTCAGCTCGGTATTGGGATCATCCTTGGAGCACGAAGCAAAAACCCCTGCAGCAAAAATCCATAACACTAGAAATAACTGTCTCATATTGATGCGTTTTAAAATGAACAAATAAACAATCTGCACTTATTCATTCATCCCACATTGCAAAGTTATCTGCAAAATCCCCGGCAGCTGTTGACATCCCGCATGGCTGAGATTGATATACTTCAATATATTTAATGACTTACGGCACTTTTTCTGAATTTCTGAGAAAGCCGGAGTCATGCGCTTAAATTGTTTGAAGAATCAAAAATTAGGGCTATTTTGCACCAGCTAAAAAGTATATAAAATATGCAGATAAACCTTAGATTTTTTGTTCTTTCAATTTTTGTCCTTACCTCCGGTATATGTATTGGCGGTGAAGGAATGTGGCTTCCCCAGCTCTTGAAGCTCCTGAATGAAAAGGAGATGAAAAGTATGGGTATGAAAATCACTGCCGAAGATATCTACAGCATAAATAAGGGTTCGCTGAAAGACGCGATTGTACACTTCGGAGGTTTCTGTACCTCGGAGATTATATCCCCCAATGGGCTGCTGCTCACCAATCACCATTGCGGATATGGTCAGATACAATCACATTCTTCGGTAGAAAACAACCTGATAAAGCATGGATTCTGGGCAAAAAGCTATAAAGAAGAGTTGCCCAACCCCGGACTTACAGCGATTTTTATTGATTATATTGATGACGTGACCCAAAAAGCCCTGGCCGGAGTAAATGACAAAATGACACCATCCGAGCGCCAGTCCGCCATAGATAAAAATCTGGCTGAAATCCGAAAATCTTATGAATTGAAGTCTTATCAAAACCTGATTTTAAGGCCTTTTTTTGATGGCAATCAGTATTTTGCTTTCGTGACCACCACATACAAAGATGTAAGACTGGTAGGTGCTCCTCCGGAATCTATCGGAAAATTCGGTGCAGATACTGACAACTGGGTCTGGCCGAGACATACCGGTGATTTTGCCCTTTTCCGTATTTATGCCGGCCCGAATAACGAACCGGCGGATTATTCTCCGGATAATGTACCCTATAAGCCAAAACACTATTTGCCTATTTCTCTGGATGGTGTGGAAGAAAATGATTTTACTATGGTTTTCGGTTTTCCCGGGAGGACACAGCAATATCTGCCCGGTTCAGCAGTGAAGCAGATCGTGGAAGTATTGAATCCCGCCAAAATCAAAATCCGTGAAACAGCCCTGAACATCATGGATAAGTATATGAGAAAAGACGAAGCCACCAAGATCAAGTATGCCAGCAAATATGCCTCCATCGCCAACGCATGGAAAAAATGGATTGGAGAAAACCTGGGCATAAAACAGACCCATGCGCTCAAAAAGAAAGCGGATTATGAAGCCGAATTTCAAAAAAGACTGAGCCCTGACTCTCCCTATAAATCATTGCTGGAAGAGATGAATACACTCTATAAAGATATTGAGCCTTATGCTTTGGCCAGAGATTATTACGGGGAGACCACGAGAAATGTAGAATTGCTCGATTTTATGTCCACTTTGAGAAGGCTGGTCAATACTTATGAAAATAACGGTGCAGATGCTTACCAAAAGATGCTCAAACAATCAGAGGAAGGTATAGCTGAATTTTATAAGGATTTCGACAGCAAAATCGACAGTGAAAAATTCGGGTCTTTACTGACACTATATGTGGACAATCTGGATGAACGATTTGTCCCTTTACTGCTGAGAAGAAGCAGTCTGGGGATGTCTGCATCGGAAGATTTCAGCAAGATTGCCGAAAGCATGTATATGCAGTCTGATTTCTCAGAGGAAATGGCGACCCGAAAAATTCTGGCCAAAACCCCGGCTGAAGCCGTTGCCCTCATCAAATCAGATCCCTTTTACAGTCTTGCGGCGGTTTGGGCCGATTTCTACAACAAAGAGATATCTGTCCCTTATAATAACATAAAAAAGGAAATCGACCTGAAACAGGCATTATATACCCGTGCCCAGATGGAAGTATTTAAGGAAAAAAGGTTCTATCCTGATGCCAACAGTACCATGAGAGTCACCTATGGGAAAGTAAACGGATACAAACCCAGAGATGCCGTGTATTATCAGCCTGTGACTTATCTGGATGGTGTGCTGGAAAAATATGTACCGGGGGATTACGAATTTGACCTTCCTTCAAAATTGATTGAATTGCATGAAAAAAAGGATTATGGCAGATATGCGGATAAAACCGGGAAGCTGCCGGTATGCTTCATCGGTTCCAACCATACCACTGGAGGAAATTCAGGCAGTCCTGCCATTGATGCGTATGGCAACCTTATCGGGCTTAATTTTGACAGAGTGTGGGAAGGCACGATGAGTGATATGAATTATGATCCATCCATATGCCGCAATATCATGGTGGATGCAAGATATATATTGTTTATCATTGACAAATTTGCCGGTGCCTCCAATCTCATTGATGAAATGAAGCTGGTGCATCCCAAAAGTCTGAGTCAGACAAAAAGCAAAAGGGGTAAAAAATAATTACCCCTTTTATTTTCTTCCGGTTTGACTTACATCAGCATAAACTTTCAGGAAATAAAGCAGAAAATCACATTTTACGGATGCTTTTTACCATACGTATAGCCTCATCTGTGGCTACTTTATCCTGATCCATAAATGTAATCAATACAAAAAAGTTGGTATCAGAATTCGGATCAATAAGCCCCATCAGAAATACCTTCATGCCTTCGAGATAACCTTCTACATATCCACCTTTGAATTTATTGATATCCAGAACATCCACATCATCAATCTGCTGCAGATTCAGTGATTTTGCAATCTGTATAGTGTAGGAAGTTATGTCACTTTCATTGATCGTCTCATCTCTGAATGGAAAAATAGAAAAATACATACCATCTCCGGCCGCTGAAAATTCATCAAGGTTATTGACCTCTTCTGCAAAGTCATTGGCAAGTGTAAACTTCAATCCGTATTCTTCCCAGGTATATTGCTGTTGAGCATGGAGCACCGAACCTGTAAAAAATACAATCAGGAAAATTAAATTTCTCATAAGGTGATTTTAAAGGGTGAAATAATGCTCAAATGTATCTTTTTAATGTATGAATTTCTGTTTTAGCAGAAGATATTTTTGAAATAAATCCGTGGCTGAAAATTTGATTCGATGCCGGCAGATCATTTGGAAATTTGATCTTTAACTGCATGCATTTTTGAATGAATGGTTGAAGAAATGATACAAGGCCTAAAGAAAGAACCGGGATGAAGTCCGCATCAATCTTTTAACCCATTTTTATATAAAAACAAAGCCCTGACATACGAATATATCAGGACTTCGTGCAATTCAGATTTATACGGGATTTTTATTTGTTCACAATCAGGACTTTAAAGGTGGACACTACGTCATAGGCGTCTGTTTCAAGCAAAATGACACCCGCCGGCACCTCAAACGGCAATTCAATCACACAGACATAATCACCCTGCATCGCATATTTGAGTTGGGCTGATGATGCAATTTCCTTTCCATCCATACCGATCAATCTTACCTTCATGTACGGATCCATCTTAGTCTTGGATACCAGATTGATAAAATCCTTGGCAGGATTGGGGAATACCACCATGTCCCTGTTTTGAGTCACTCTCACTGAAACACTTTCTGTATCCGTACATTCTCTGCAATCAGTCACCGTAAGTCTGTAGAACATGGATGTAGCCGGAGCAACTGTAATGGATGGAGTCGTTTCGCCGGTTGACCATCGATAGGTCAGCTCATTGGGGGCCGGGTCTGATACTGCACAGCAGCCTCCAAATACCCTGAATTCATCTACATCCCATGCTATATCTGCTCCGCCTGTTGTGGCAGTACAATAGCCATACAATTCTATGGTAAAGGTGGTCCTTTCCTGAATATTAAATACATCAAATGGTGTAAAATCGATGGAAGTCTCTGCCCAATCTGCCGATAAAGTACCATTGACTGTACTGTACACAAGCAACGATCCTTTATAAACCTTCACAGCAAATCGTGAAACCCTGTCATTAGGCACCTGAGCACCATTGGACAATTCCACTGTTTCGGGAGATCTCTGGAAAAATCTGATGCTGCTGATTCTTCCGGCGTCTTCAGGAGTAAGTGTAAGACTGAATTTCAATGCATCTGTGGACAGCAGTGCATCAGAACTGCAGGTTCTCTTTCCTTTCAGACGTACTGCCTGCCCATGCCCGTTGACTCCTGTCACACATTTATGTGCATCAGATTGGTAGTATCCCACAAAACCCTTCACTCCCAGACAGTCTCCGGTTGAGTTGATGACAGGTCTGAACTCATTATATACACCTGCTTCCGCACTGTTGTTGCTGTTGCAGTTGTTCATATTCCAGGTCATAAGCAAATCGGACGGCGGCGTACAATTCTGTTTACACCTGGACTTACCGGTAATTACAGGTTGCAAAACCACCGATTGACCCAGTGTAATATCCCTGTCTTCACCCAGATCAGCTGTAAGACAATTGACCTCCACGGTATAATTTTCGACGGAGACACAGCCGTTGCAGTCCGTCACTGTGACAGAGTATTGTGTGGTTTCAACAGGACTTACAATGATAGCAGGATTGGTGGATCCATTAGACCACACATAAGTACCTTGTCCGATTTCAATATTATTGCAACAACCTCCCAAAACCTTTATTTCGTCTATATCCCACACACTTTCACCGGAACTGTTGCTCTGACGGCAGTAAGGTACAAGTTCAAACAAATATTCAGACTGGCCGCTTCCTGCAAAATTGGGATCAGATGTAAAGTCAAAACTTTGTAAAGTCCAGCTTCGTGAAGTGGTCAGTTCATCCTGATAGTAAATAATCTTTCCATTGCGGCTCACTCTCAGCAGGAACTTTCTGGCGACATTATTCACTCCCGTAGCTCCGTCTATCCACACAAAAGTATTGGGAGACTGCTCATAAAACTGTAGTCCGGTAATACGACCATAGGAAGAGGCATTGATGGTAACCCTGAATCTCAAGGCTTCATCAAAATCAATTTTTGATGGGTTACAGGTATTCTGAGACCCGAAGCACATGCCTATACCACCGTTTACTCCCGGATTGCAGGAGTGCGGGCCTTTTTGTCTATGTACCTGACCTGCGGTCACTGACAGACAATTGGCATTGGCTGTGACGGGTACAAACTCATTGTACTGGAAGTTGGTACCAAGATTGGGCACTGCATCACATGCTTCCATATTCCAGGAAGCAAGTACAGCTGATGGGGTCAGACAGGCATCTTCACATCCGCCGGCAGCCCTGTTGGTCACCGTCAGTATGGCCTTATCCCCTTTACATATCTGCGCTATTCCGTTGACTATGACCTCAGGTCCCTGAGATACAGATACTGTCCAGCTCGCAGTTGCCGTACAGCCATTTTGTGCCGTTACGGTTACTACATAAGTGGTAGTCTCGGACTGAGTCACCTGAATTACAGAACTTGTGGCACCATTACTCCACTGATAGGATACTCCACCTGTGGCTGTAATGGATACGGATTCTCCACCGCAGGCAGTCGCTGTACCGGTAATTGAAGGTACAGGATTGGGTTTCACAGCCACTTCGTAAGATGCGGTACCACGGCATCCTTTGCTGTCTGTGGCTGTAACCACATATGTTGTGGTAGATGCGGGCTGCACCGTGATAGATGATGTGGACTCTCCTGTACTCCATACAAAACTTTCTCCACCTGATGCAGTGAGGATAGCTGTCGCTCCCTGACACACTTCATGGGTACCTGTGATTGATACCAATGGGGCATCCAGTACAGTCACCGTGATGGAAGTGGATGATGTACAGCCATTATTGTCGGTGACAGTCACCCCATAAGTTGTAGTCACCGTAGGAGTGACGGTTATAGTGATGCCTGTTTCTCCGGTACTCCAGATGCGTGATACGCCTCCTAACACTCCAAAAAATGCGGTTTCTCCTGCACAGATTACAGTCTCACCAACCACCTGCAATACTGGTTTGGGATTTACTATAACCTGTCTGGATGCCGTAGCTGTACACGCCTGAGCATTGGTAACCGTGACGGTATAGATAGTGGTTGAAGCAGGACTTACGCTGATTTCAGCAATTGTGCTGCCATTGCTCCAGATGTAGCTTACTCCACCAGAAGCAGTAAGTGTCGTAGCACTTCCTTCACAAATTTCATTTACGCCTGTAATATTAACAGTAGGCTTGGGATTGACAGTGACTGTCACAGATTTTGAATCAGTACAGCCATTGGCGTCAGTGACAATCACCGTATAGGTAGTGGTTTCGGAAGGACAAACTTCGATGGTCTCACTATCGAAATCAGGTTGACCACTGCCACAATTATAGCATCTTGCATTATCACCTCTGTAATCCTTCGGCAGATTGCTGTCAATCAATGTCAATACTGCTGTAGAAGTATCCACGGTGAATAATCGGCCCCTGTCCACCTGCCAGGCGTACATCTGTTCGTTTTCAAAATAAATTCCCCCAAACTCATCGGTCTGTCCTCCGGTCATACCGGTAAATGGAAGGTTATCGTCGGGTCCGGCCATACAGCTTATCGTGCGGGATTCTGTATTCAGACGGAACAATCCGTTTTCTATGCCAAAGAACGAGAACAGCGTCCTTCCGTCCGGTCCGAATGCCCAATCCTGTATGCCTCCTGAAGGCTCCTGTCCCTGAGGATTCAACGCAAATGTCCTGAATGCCGCAACACAGGCATCCATATAAGACTTACAGTTGGGCAGTACGCTCACCGGATCATATATCACATTGGCACCATTGCCATGATCGTTGACGTTAATCCTGCCGAGATAAATCGTATAATCTATAATCTCAAAGGTCAACGGATTGATCAGTGCCGCAGCCGCTGGGAAGTAATAAATACCATCGCTGGAAATATCGGCTACATAATTGAAAATACCGGTAACGCCAAACTGGCCGTAAACATTCGGAGGCTGAGGTACTTCACCCAAAACGGTGGCTGCTCCTGTCAGCGGATTGATGGTTGTCCAATGAGCCCTGACAGCACTCTGCGGGTCAGTGCCCGGCCTCCGGAGTGCAAAAAGTTTGGGAACATTGTTGGCACCACAATAATAGCCCAAGGCATTCACCCAGTTGGTACCCAAAGGCCCGATCTCCTGCAAAGTGCCATTCACATATCTGTACAGCGACTGCGGAGCACCATTCTGAGGACCACCCACAAAGAAGGAGCCGTTACATTGATATCCGTTGTTGCTGCCGCCCGTCCAGGAGTAGGTGACACCACCACTTGCGGTAAGTGTGGTGCACTCCCCTTCGCATATTTCAGTCTTACCCGTAATCCGCACCTCAGGCAGAGGATTCACTTCTACAACTATTGATGCACTACCGGTACATCCTGACTCTCCGGTCACTGTGACACTATAAGTGGTTGTGACCAAAGGACTAACATTAACAGATGCTGAGGTAGCACCTGTGTTCCACAAAAATGTACCTGTGCCTGATGCTGTCAATGTGGTGCTTTCACCATAACAGATTTCCGTATCTCCTGCTATGCTGACTGTAAGCGATTTGGTCACAGTTACAGTGACACTCTTTGTACCTGTGCATCCATTGGCATCCGTTACAGTCACTACATAGGTAGTGGTTTCTTCAGGGCACACTTCAATGGTGTCTCCTCAAAATCTTCGTCCACTGTGCCGCAGTTGTAGCATCCGGCATTATCTCCCCTGTAATCCTTCGGCAGACTGCTGTCTATCAGGGTCAACAAGCCGGTGGATCTGCTGATGGTAAACAATCTTCCTCTGTCCACCTGCCAGCCGTACATCTGACCACCTTCAAAATATATACCTCCGAATTCATCGGTCTGAGCTCCCGTCTGTCCGGTAAATGGTCCGTTTGCTGCCGGTCCGTCTATACAGCTCGTGGTCAGATCACTCAGATTCAATCTGAACAGGCCGTTTTCTATGCCAAAATACGAATATAGTGCATCTCCTTCCGGTGAAATGGCCCAATCCTGGATTCCTCCTGATGGCTCGCCACTCGACGGATCGGAGGCAAATCTCCGGAATGCTTCCACACAGGCATCCAGATAAGGCTGACAATAGGCACTGGCATTAATCTCTGAATAAGTGACGTTGGTGCCATTGCCATGATTGTTGACATTGATCTGACCTACATATATTTTGTATTCCACAATCTGGAATGTGAGTGGATTGATCAAAGCAGCCGCTGCCGGGAAGTAGTAGATTCCATCTTTGGATATATCTGCCACAAAATTGAAGATACCGGTCACTCCCAATGCTCCGTAAGGATTCTGTGGCTGGGGTATTTCACTCAGGACAGTTGCCGCTCCTGTCAAAGGATTGATTTCTGTAAAGAATGCTCTCACTGCATTGGCAGGATCAGTACCCGGCATACGCATAGCGTAAAGTTTGGGTTGATTATTTGTACCACAATAATATCCCATACCATTTACCCAATTGGTACCCAGCGGTCCGATCTCAATAAATTGACCATTCTGATATCTGTACAGTGACTGAGGTGCACCATTTTGCAGACCTCCCACAAAATAAGAGCCTTTGCACCTGAATCCGTTATTACCCGCACCCGTCCAGCTGTAGGTCACTCCTCCGGTAGCCGTCAAAGTCGTACATTCTCCTTCACATATTTCGGTCCTGCCCGTAATCTGAATATCTGGTCCCGGTCCGATAGTAACTGTCACAGAAGCTGTGCCTGAGCATCCATTGGCATTGGTAGCTGTGACTGTATAAGTCTGAGTTTGGGTGGGACTTACTGTAATACTTGCAGTGTTAGCTCCGGTACTCCAGATAAAATCCATACCCGGTGAAGCGGTGAGGGTAGTACTTCCTCCAATACACACTTCATTATTCCCGGAAATACTTACCATCAGGCTTTCATTCACCGACACGGTCACACTTCCGACAGCTGAACATCCGAAGCTGTTGGTCACTGTCACAGTATATACTGTGGTTTGTGACGGGCTCACAGTAATAGAGGATGTAACATCTCCGGTACTCCATATTTGCTGAGTGCCTCCGCTGACGGTAATGGTGGTGCTTTCGCCGGTACAGATCTGTGTAGTTCCACTGAACTGCGGTACTGGTACAGGATGTACGGTAATGATATGACTTGCCGTACCGGTACAACCATTGGCATCAGTGGCTGTCACACTATAGGTAGTCGAAGCAATCGGAGAAACTGTAATCTGCCCTCCGCTTGCACCTGTACTCCAGATATAACTCACACCTCCTGAAGCTGTAAGTGTCACACTGTTTCCTGCACAGGTTTCAATTGCTCCGGTTATACTTACTACCGGATTGGGATTTACGGTAACAGTAACGGATTTGGTAGCAGTACATCCATTGACATCAGTAACGGTCACTACATAGGTAGTGGTTTCTTCAGGGCACACTTCAATGGTATCTCCCTCAAAATCTTCGCCCACTGTGCCGCAGTTGTAGCATCCGGCATTATCTCCCCTGTAATCCTTCGGCAGACTGCTGTCTATCAGGGTCAACAAGCCGGTGGATCTGCTGATGGTAAACAATCTTCCTCTGTCCACCTGCCAGCCGTACATCTGACCACCTTCAAAATATATACCTCCGAATTCATCGGTCTGAGCTCCCGTCTGTCCGGTAAATGGTCCGTTTGCTGCCGGTCCGTCTATACAGCTCGTGGTCAGATCACTCAGGTTCAATCTGAACAGGCCGTTTTCTATGCCAAAATACGAATATAGTGCATCTCCTTCCGGTGAAATGGCCCAATCCTGGATTCCTCCTGATGGCTCGCCACTCGAAGGATCAGAGGCAAATCTCCGGAATGCTTCCACACAGGCATCCAGATAAGGCTGACAATCGGCACTGGCATTAATCTCTGAGTAGGTCACATTGGTACCATTGCCATGATTGTTCAGGTCAATTTTACCCAGATAAATTTTATATTGCACAATCTGGAATGTAAAGGGATTGATAATGGCTGCAGCTGCAGGGAAGTAATAGTATCCATCTTTAGATATGTCTGCCACAAAATTGAAGATACCCGTAATCCCCAATACACCATAAGGATTTGGTGGTTGAGGTATTTCACTCAGGACAGTTGCTGCTCCTGTCAAAGGATTGATTTCTGTAAAGAATGCTCTCACTGCATTGAGTGGTTCAGTACCCGGCATACGCATAGCGTAAAGTTTGGGTTGATTATTTGTACCACAATAATAACCCATACCATTTACCCAATTGGTACCCAGCGGTCCGATCTCAATAAATTGACCATTCTGATATCTGTACAGTGACTGAGGTGCACCATTTTGCAGACCTCCCACAAAATAAGGGCCTTTGCACCTGAATCCGTTATTACCCGCACCCGTCCAGCTGTAGGTCACTCCTCCGGTAGCCGTCAAAGTCGTACATTCTCCTTCACATATTTCGGTCCTGCCCGTAATTTCCACTTCCGGTGCAGGATTTACAATTACTTCCACAGATGCTGTACCTGTACATTCTCCTTCACTTGTGACAGTAACACTGTAAACAGTATTGATGGCAGGTGAAACTGTAATAGATGCCGTAGTGGCTCCTGTACTCCAGAGATAACTTCCACCTCCTGATGCCGTGAGTGTAGTGCTTTCTCCCACACACAACTCATTATTTCCTGATATATTGACTTGTATGGATTTCTTGACGGTTACCGTCACACTTCGTGTACCAGTACATCCATTGGCATCCGTTACAGTCACTACATAGGTGGTGGTTTCTTCAGGGCACACTTCGATGGTATCTCCCTCAAAATCTTCGTCCACTGAGCCACAGTTGTAGCATCCTGCGTTATCTCCTCTGTAATCCTTCGGCAGACTGCTGTCTATCAGGGTCAATAAACCGGTGGATCTGCTGATGGTAAACAATCTTCCTCTGTCCACCTGCCAGCCGTACATCTGACCACCTTCAAAATATATACCACCGAATTCATCGGTCTGAGCTCCCGTCTGTCCGGTAAATGGTCCGTTTGCTGCCGGTCCGTCTATACAGCTCGTAGTCAGATCACTCAGGTTCAATCTGAACAGGCCGTTTTCTATACCAAAATACGAATAGAGTGCATCTCCTTCCGGTGAAATGGCCCAATCCTGGATTCCTCCTGATGGTTCTCCGCTCGACGGATTAGAGGCAAATCTCCGGAATGCTTCCACACAGGCATCCAGATAAGGCTGACAATCGGCACTGGCATTAATCTCTGAGTAGGTCACATTGGTGCCGTTGCCATGATTGTTCAGGTCAATTTTACCCAGATAAATTTTATATTGCACAATCTGGAATGTAAAGGGATTGATAATGCTGCATTTGCAGGAAGTAATAGTATCCATCTTTAGATATGTCTGCCACAAAATTGAAGATACCCGTAATCCCCAATACACCATAAGGATTTGGTGGTTGAGGTATTTCACTCAGGACAGTTGCTGCTCCTGTCAAAGGATTGATTTCTGTAAAGATCTCTCCCTGCATTGAGTGGTTCAGTACCCGGCATACGCATAGCGTAAAGTTTGGGTTGATTATTTGTACCACAATAATATCCCATACCATTTACCCAATTGGTACCCAGCGGTCCGATCTCAATAAATTGGCCATTCTGATATCTGTACAGTGACTGAGGTGCACCATTCTGCAGACCTCCTACAAAATAAGAGCCTTTGCACCTGAATCCGTTATTACCCGCACCCGTCCAGCTGTAGGTCACTCCCCCGGTAGCCGTCAAAGTCGTACATTCTCCTTCACATATTTCGGTGCGACCTGTGATTTGGATTTCGGGCTCAGGATTTACGTTGACAGTGATACTCCCGGTACCTGTACATCCATTGGCATCTGTCGCTGTAACCGTATAAGTGGCAGTAGCTGCAGGATTCACTGTAATTGAAGCAGTGGTAGCCTGATTGCTCCAGATATAACTTGTCCCTCCAGAGGCAGTGAGTGTGGTACTCTCTCCGGTACATATTACATTATCGCCATCAATGGTGATGCTTAAGTCGGGGAATATACCAACTGCTACGGAAGCCGTACCGGTACAGCCGTTATTGTCAGTAGCGGTAACTGTATAGGTTGTGTTTTCAGCTGGATTTACTGTAATTGTGGCAGTAACTGCGCCTGTACTCCAGACATAGGATTGCCCGCCTGATGCAGTCAGGATGGTGCTTTGTCCTTTACAAATCTGATTGGTTCCTGTGATTACTGCTACCGGCAGTGGATTTACTGTCACACTGATGGAAGCTGTTGCAGAACATTCCTGACTGTTGGTAACTGTTACAGTGTAAACTGTATTTGCAACCGGACTCACAGTAATAGATTCTGATGTACTGCCATTACTCCACAAATATGTAACTCCACCACTTGCAGTCAGTGTAGTTTCTCCGCCCAGACATATTGCATTATTGCCATCAATATTGGCCAGAGGTAACGGGTGGACAGTCACAGTAAATTGTCCGGTGCCCTGACAACCGTTACCGTCTATCACCGTGACAGTATAAGTGGCGGTGGTAGCCGGACTCACGGTAATGGACTGAGTGGTATTCCCTGTGCTCCATATGTAGGCTGCACCTCCTGAAGTACTGAGTGTAGCAGATTGACCCCGGCATATAGCCTGATCACCTGTGATGGTTACCACGGGATTTGAATTTACTATTACAGTAGTGGTTGCGGTGGCTGTACAGCCATTCTGATCTGTCACAGTCACAGCATACTGAGTAGTTTGCGATGGATTGACAGTAATTGTGGCAGTAGTTGCACCATTACTCCACAGATAAGAAACTCCACCGGTCGCTGTAAGTATTGCATGCTCACCCAGGCAAAGTAAAGTATTGCCGTTAATCGCAGGCACGGGTAGCGGATTGACTATCACCGTGAATGAAGCGGTGGACGAGCAATTATTATCGTCGGTAGCAGTTACAGTGTAAGTTGTGGTCTGTAGTGGAGTGACTGTAATGCTTGCTGTGTTTTGCCCGGTATTCCATACATAAGATGTAGCACCTGAGGCTGTTATCGCAGCGGATTGACCCAGACAAACAGGGCTGTCTCCCGTGATTTGCAATTCAGGTAAGGGGTGTACGGTTACAGTAAACGAGGTGGTGGATGAACAGCCGTTACAACCCGTAACAGTAACGGTATAGCTTTGTGTAGATGCCGGATTTACGGAAATACTTGGGGTAGTTTCACCTGTGGACCATAAGATCTGCACGTTTTCTTCAATCGGGCTTTGAGAGCACGCTCCACCAAAAACCCTGATATCATCCAGTTCCCAACCCGCAATACCCCCTCTGTCTTCGACACAATACCCGGCAAGCCTGAATTCGAAAGTAGTTTCTTCTTCCACCCTGAAATCAGGGTTACCCGTAAAATCAAAAGTTTCAGTGTTCCAGGTCAATTCAGTATCCAGATCATCTCTGTAATAAATCAATGTCCCATTTCTGTAAATCTGAATCATGTATTTGGAATTCACATTATTGATACCTGTGCTGCCATTGGTAGTGACCCAGTTGAGAGGGGACTGCTCTCTGAATGTCAATTTTGTCAATGATCCGTACTGCGCAGGATCTACCGTAACACTAAACCGCACAAATTTGTCTGACTGTACTTTGAATGGGTCACAATCCAAAGCACTGGCTACACAAATACCGATTCCTCCTTCTCCATCCGGAGTGCAGGAATGGTCCCCGCTTGATTTTGACAAATTGCTCGCCGTCACATTAGTGAATCCGGCAAAACTGATGATAGCCGGAGTAAATTCATCGAAACTGTTCTGATTGGTAAATCCATCTGCATTGCAATTATTTAGATTCCACTCTACCATCAGTTCATTTTTGCAGTCTTCAGGACAGAAAGTATTGCCATTTATATTTACCACGAGTACACTTTCCCCTCCCAGGCATATTGCATCATCTCCGGTAATTTCGATATCAGGATGAGGAAATACATCCACACCTTTCGAAGCAGATGCGGTACATCCTGATTCATCCGTTACAGTAACACTGTAAACAGTATAAGATACAGGAGTGACTTCAATTACCGCCGATGTACTTCCTGTACTCCAGATATAGCTGACACCTCCGGTAGCTGTAAGTGTCGTACTGTTCCCTTCACATACTGCCTGAGCACCCTGAATGATTACTTCAGGCTGGGGCCTTACATTTACCGTAAAACTTCCGGTATTACTACAGGTATTTTCATCTGTTACTGTAACGGTATAGTCGGTAGATATGCCGGGTGTTACAGTGATGGAAGCCGACAATGCCCCGGTATTCCAGACATAGGCAATGCCGCCTGATGCCGTTAGCGTTACGCTCTCACCTTTACACACCGATGAAGATCCGGAGATCACCACATCGGGTAAGGGATTAACAATCACAGTTTTTGTGGTCATGGCACTGCAACCATTGCTGTCTGTGGCCGTAACCGAGTATAAGGTACTGCCACCTGGAGATACAGTAATAGATTGTGTAGTGGCCCCGGTACTCCATAAATAAATTAACCCTCCCGTAGCGGTAAGTGTGATCTCCTCGCCCACACATATTTCATTCTTTCCATCAATACTCACCTGAGGTAAAGGATGTACTGTCAATTCCCATGTTGCCTGTGCGGTACAGCCATTCTGATTGGTCACTGTCACAGTATATACTGTAGAAACTGATGGTGCTACGGTGATTTGCGGGGTTGTTTCACCGGTACTCCATAGATAAGATACACCACCTGATGCAGTGAGGGTCGCATTCTGAAGAAGGCAGATACTCTCCGGCCCGCTTATTTGGGGTGTGGGTAATGGATTGACAGTGACGGTGGCTTCGGCGGTATCATTACATCCGTTATTATCTGTCACCGTTACTGTATATATTGTGGTGGTCTGCGGATTTACTGTAATGCTCGCCGTAGTTTCACCGGTACTCCATACATAGCCGGTGCCTCCGGTAGCCGTCAGGGTAGTGCTTTGGCCGAGACATATTACTTTATTTCCCACAATAGCAGTAACGGGGAATGGAAAGACCGTTACTCTAACTGAATCGGTCAGACTGCATCCTTTACAGTCAGTAATAGTTACGGTATAGGTAGTGGTAGAGCCGGGAGTGACTTCGATGGTTTCGGTAGTATCACCTGTGGACCAGCTGTATTGGACATCATCAAAAAATTCAGTGGTATCGCAGCATCCGCCAAAAATACGGATATCATCCAGTTCCCAACCTGACATATTACCTCCACGTTGTATAACGCAATATCCCATCAGTTCGAATCTGAATGTGGTGGTTTCTGTAATATCAAATTCAGGATTATTACTGAAGTCGAAAGTCTCAGTATTCCAGTCCAGTTCTGTAAGCAGATCATCCTGAGCGAAAATCAGAATATCATTTTTATACACTCTGATCAGATAACGGGTATTGATATTGTTGATACCGGTAGCACCATTGAGTGTACGCCAGATCAAAGGGGATTGCTCTCTAAAGGTAAGTCTGGAGAGCTTTCCGGTAGCTCCCGGATGCATGGTTACCTGAAACTTTACGGCATTGGCAGGATTGTAGTGTGCAGGGTTGCAGGATGTCATGGAAGAAACACACATCCCTACTCCATCGGTGCCTATCAATGCGCAGGAATGTTCTCCCTGATCCCGATACACATTGGAAGCATTGACTTCTATGCAATTTCCGGTATTGGGAAATTGTGGGGTAAACTCCTGATAACTGATCTGATTTGCCTGTCCGTTGGCATTGCATGCATTGAGATCCCACAATACCAAAAGCTGATTGGTATTCTCTGTACATCTGGTAAAGCAGGTGGCTGCTCCGCTTACCTGGGCATTGAGCGTATGGGTTGTGCCAAAACAACCGGATTTGGCAGGACCCGCAGAAAGTGAAAGATTCCCGACGGATACATGAATATAGGTATTGGAGACACATCCTCTTGCATTGGTATATCTTATGTTGTAAATGCCGGATTGTGATTGCTGTACCGAAGGCAGTATCCAGAACGAAGCTCCATCCGGAGTATTATCATAAAATCCATTGGGACCGAATAGCTCCAGACCCGTTGTGCCTACATTCTGAACTCCGATTTTTAAACTGCCGGCACCACACAATGACACCTTGTCTGTCTGCCGGTATCCACTGCCTGTATCAGCATATGGTGTAAGCTTGGTGGGTGTACCTCCACTAAGCGTTTCAACTCTCGATTGTCTTGCACATCCGCAGTCGCTGTCTGCTATTATCAGATAATCTCCGGAGGGTAACCCGCTTAGTGTCACTGAGCCCAAGGTATTGGCCAGTACCTGATTTTCTCTTAAAACGAAGATTCTCCTTTGACATGGATTGCCGGTCTGTCCGGTTGCCCTAATTTGTAATATACCATCAGAAGCATAACAGGAAGAGGGCTGTTGTACCAGGTCAAGAAATAAACCACAATCCATCTGCGCATGCGAGATAGTAAAAATCTGGAGAAACAGCATTGAAAGCAGAAAACTTCTGGTAAATCTTACGAGTTTTTGAGTTGAGATAGACATAAGCATTATGTTTTTTCATGAATTTACATGTCAAAACGCTCATTAAGAGTCCTGATAACAGATTATCCGAATCTCTCAAATTTAGCGTGATAACAGGTAAAGATAAATCAACTCAAGTACCCTCTTTTGCTTAAAATTGAGATTTTTTATATAATTATATTATTAAAATTTAATCCCAAATCCCACAGAATTTTACATAATACGATATTAACTTATTTGTAATTTTAAATTTACGACTTTGCGAAATCGTAATATTTAATCCTGAAAAAAATGTCAGAAAGGCGACAAAATTCGGAGATGCAAATTTTTATATATATACAATTCCTGCATATATAAGTTCAAAAACACACTACCGTATCCTACGAATTTTAGTTTATCAAAAATCTCAACATCACCCCGGATCTAACCGTAGTCACAGGGAATGATATCGTAGTTTTGGGCGTGATCTTCTGATAGTCAAAATAAAATCTCACCATGAGGTTTTTATTGACGTCGTATTCGATATTGGGCGTAAGTGACACCGTGCGGTTGCCTCTGTCAGCCTGAGAGGCAGTACCTGCCAGCAGGTCATACACCTGTGACTCATCATCCCTGAGGGAGTAATTCAAATTAATCTTGAGGTCTCTGGTGCCTGCCACCCGGTTTTTACCGGTGGGCTCCTGCTTTTTCTTCTCCGGGGTTTTATCGGAAGGTTCAGCTTCACCATCCTTTTTCTTCCTCTGTCTCTCCTTCTTCTGACCTCCAAACCCTCTGAAATCCTTGATCACATAGCCTGCCCCGAGTACAACCTCCGTGGATTTTGCTTCACGCAGTTGACTGACCCCGAGCTCAAGGTTTCTGGTCATTTTGTACTCAAAGTCAAACTTCATATCCTTTCTGGTTTTCACATTGATCCCTATGATAGGCACAAACTGCTCAGAGATATTGACAGAAGGTATCTCCAGCCTGGAGAAGTAATTATCATTGGGTGAAAGGTTGTCAAACGGAGCATTGGGGTTGTAATTGGGCTGCGTTTCAAATCTGCTCACTCTGATAGAGGACCGGTATCCGTGTCTGATGGTGAAATTGGAGAATACTTTGGCCAGTGATTTGATTTTGCTTAACCCGTTGTAATTCAGCTGCCAATTGGGTTTGGGGATATAATTCGTTCTGGCAAACAACGCTCTCTGATCCAGCTCAATATCGGTCGCTGACCTGTTGGTATAGGCTGCAATAAATGCCGGTACATTCACGGCATTGCTCAGAGGGCCATAACCCTCAGTAAAGCCGGGGTGTGAGGGATGCGGGCCTGCATCCGGACGATTGGGCAGTCTTGCAGAAATCACCTCCCTGTTAACCTTAAACTGGTTGTAAAGATCTAAGCTGTTCTTAAACAGGGTGTTCAGAGCAAAAAATGAAGCCTCCCAGGATCCCACGTCATACATAGCCAGCTGCTGGAATACTGAGTCATTTTCAATTCTGCTTTTCCTGAAAACCTCAGAGTGAGACTCCGGATGGTTTTTATTGAAATTTACATCGATACTAAAATCCCTGAATGGCTCTATCAGCAACTTCATATCGGCGGTCTGCCTTCGGGTCTGGGTAAGTGCATCGTTGAATACCGGACTGGGATTAAACCATTGCTGATTGGTCATCAGCCAGTTGTTGGGCCCTGTAAGATTGGGCTGCCTACCGGCAATGAATCCCCATCCGGGTGCAGAGAAATTTTCACTCTGACCCAACAACCTGGACTGCGGCATAAATCCGGGTATCATAGTCGTATAATCTTCCTTATAGCTTACCTTGACAGACCGTACAGCCATCAAAGGTCTGATAAGGATCCGCTCAATCATACTCGGATCTCTGGGTTTATCTTCTTTCTTCTCTTTTGCATCTTTGGCATTGCCGGAAGATTTACTGTCTTTCTTACCATCATCCGTACTGATGAGATCAGGTGTTGCCATATCGTCCGTCTGTCCCCGTTTGCCCAGTCGGTTGTCTCTTGTAGGCAAAGGATCATTCCGCTGACTTCGTGGCTTCACAGGTGCTTTACCGGTTTCGATAGACTTGAGATATCCCCATTTGCCATACAGTTTGCTCAGGTCGAATGTGACGTTTCCTCCTGCACTCTGGCTGTTGCGGATAATATTACCCAGAAAATTACCCAGGTTGTCAATCTCAATCAATGGACCTCCTTCCCAGCCATAGTCTGATTTATAATCTGCGGTGGCCTGTACCCAATCAAGTATAGGAATATTTTTGAAAGGTAATCTGTAGTTGAGTGATATGTTATGCCGGTAATTCTTACTTCTACCCAGCCTTCTGAGATTGTTGTTCCTGTATGCACTCACAAATCCCGGGTCTCTGCGGACAGATTCCGTCACATCTTCTCCTCTTTCGTTGACCCAGTTTCTGTCAGCCGGATTATCTTCAATACCGACCTGCCTCAGTTCGTCCACCAGGCTTGTGCTGTTTGCCCTGAAATTGAATCGAATGGATTTTGTAATATCCCAATCCAGGACATAATTGCGCTCCCATGTAAACCTCAGATCATCAAACCTGAACACCGGCGTTTCCGGCAGCCTGAATGTCCTGAAATTGGTAATCCTGTTCATTCGGCTGTTGAAAGCTACATTGCTCGGCAAAAGACTGAAATTGAATTCGCTGAGGAATTTGAGTGACCTGGCCTTGATAAACTTCAGAGGTTCAATAAAATTGCTCTTGGTAGCAAATGCATAATCAAAGGATAATGTCTGTTGCAGTGACCTATCTTCCCGGATAACAGGGTTGGCTCTGGTCGTCTCAGCCCAGGCGTATGTCAGACCTATATTTGATGGCGACCATATCTTGCCCGTAGGCCCGGCCTTGGTTTTTACATTGGTAAAATTAAATGCCTTGGTCACTTCCTCCTCACGGGCTGTTTCCTTGATCTGCTGCTGTCTGACCGGATCCTGCACCAATTGAATTTTTTCCTTCACCTCGAGATCGAGATCAAAAGGATCAAACTGCGGAGTGATTAATGTACGTCCATACTGTGCGAAGAATGGAATAGTAAGCTGGAGTGCTTTGGGTATAATTTTGCCCAAATCCAGATTGGCAGATACTTCATAATTGATGGTTTCATGCCGGTTTCTTTCCATCAGACGCTTATCAAGTGCCCCAAATCCAATACTGCTGTAATTCATAGCTGCATTAATCTCTCCGAGATCGGCCATCTGTACCTGCAGCCTTGCCTGTGCTGCTATACCTCCGGAATCATCAAATCCCAAGACCCGGAGTTCATTGACCCAGACTTCTCCGGCAAAAGTTTCCAGGCCCGTGGTAATATTACGTACTCCCACCTGAAAAACCTTAATGGCTCCCAGAGAAGGGTTGCCCAGGATTTTGATTGTGTCTCCCCGGTCAGGTTTGAGTGGAATACCGTACAACTGACCAAATGGAATGCCTTCCCGGTATCGTATGCGTTTCAGTTCTCTAAGACTGTCCAGCGGAATATTGACAAAATTGGCAAAAGGCCAGACATTGTTGGTCGCCGAATCAACTGCAGTCCCTGTATATTTGGACATGGTAAGGGGCAATACATACTCATAATAGTTATTGACAAAATCCTTACCCAGACGGATAAATACCGCAAGTTTACCATCTTCTATAATCGAATCCTTATGCTCGGCATGTACAAACATCTGCAATCTCTTATAAAGGTTGAGATTGACTCTTGCAAGTTTGCTCACACTCACTTCACAATTTCTGGACAGATTGGAAAAAATCAATGCCATAGAACGCTCATCCTGCAACTGATTGGCTATCGTATTGACCACAGCCTGACGTACTATACCCTGAGGTATACGGTATGGGAAGGGAGTTTTGGACGAGTTCTCTTCAAATCCCACATCATCCACGCTGAAATGCGGTGGTGCCGCATCACTTCCTACACAGATGGGATCCTGCTTTCGCCATTGATTGCGCAAAATCTGAAACTGAGCCAGCCTGAAGGTCTTGGCAGATTCGAATTTGGTCAGATAAAGCCGCATAAACTGTATAGACCTGAATCCGTTTATGCCATTGACAGGTGTACCTCCATTGATAGGTATCTGAAACTGGTACCACTTTTCCGGGGCTCTTCCTTCCCTTTGTACGGTGACAGTCTGTCGGTAGAAAGGCACGTTTTCAGTATCCATCTCGTTGGATCCCGGTATTTTTCTGATCTTAATACGGTACTCATAGTAGCTTTCTGCCTGTTCCAGTGACTTGTTGTTGTTCAGGTCTTCTGTATCCGGAAATCGGTTGCCACGGACGAAATTATTATCTGCAGAGTTTTCCAAAGGTGCATTACCCTGAGGTCCGTTGAAGCTCTTGAATTTATTGAGCAGATTGGTCTCTCCGGCAAAAGACGGGTCATTGAAAAAGACAAAATTATCATTGGATGGGTCCCTGACTACATCCGGTATCTGGGTCAGGTCATTCTCAATCAACCAGGAACTGAATCTGTCCTGCTCTTCCTCATCCGTCAATCCATCAAATCCCAAGTCCTGCCTTCTACCCTCTCTGAGGTCAAACCCATTGACTAAAGGAATAGATACGGTGGCTTTACCATATACTGTATTTTTGGTAGGTACCACCAGCGTACTCGTAGGTATGGCATTTTCAAAGAAAAGAAAGTTATCCTTGATGATATCCTCAGATACGTTCCCCAGATTAAACACCATTTCTCCTTCTTCACCATCCGGATGTACTTCGCCATCTCTTCTCTCCATGAATGGATTGAGCATCCAGAATTCTATAAACTCGTAGTTGGCAGCTTCAAAATCTGCATTCTGGAAGTATCTCATGATACCACCCCATCTTGAAGCCGGATTATTGAGCTTGATTTTTTCATTTTCGATTCTGAATCCCGAGGTATAACCCGGTATTCCGTTGCCTCTCCGGTCAAAATTGTAGGGACCCCGCTCTGATGGATAGTAGCTGATATCAAAAGTAAACAGTTGCTGCTGGCCGGGCTGTACCTGTCTGAACGGAAATAAATCCCGCTGTGAAATCAATCGGGTATATGGGTCACCGGCATCCTGTCCGGAGAGATTGACTCCCTGGTCAATGACATACCAGTTGATTTTAGCTCTGTTGGCGCCATAGGTCAGATTATTTTCCAATGCACTTTCAGGAAATTCCGGCGGTGTACTGGATAAAGTCCATATATTGGGATTAAATCCTCCCAGATTGATGGCCGTAATCGAACCCTCAAAATCATCAATATTGGCTACCCCGCTGGTCTCCGTGACTTCCTTGCCGTTTTCATCCTTGTATTTGAAATTGATGGCTCTGGCATGCCCGGGCAATAATCCGGCGGCTTCACCAGTAAAATTGATATAGGACTTTTCTTTGGTACTGTAAAATGGTAGTTTGTCCACAAGCCGTGTTACAAAGGGGGCTTCTTCATTGTAATTGAAGTCCAGTCCGAAAATCCGGTTATTGATAGGATCGTCCCCGATATTTACCTTCTGGGTAAATGGCCTTTCCCAAAGCCTAAGATAGGTGAATCCCAGACTAGTTTTCTTATTGAACTGATATTCGGCCCGCAATCCGGCCATATTCTTCTGCTGCAGACTGAATAGTGAATTGTCTTCAAAAGACACATTGATAGAGGTACCCTGTGCCATGTAGGCCTCATTGATGATACGCAGACGTCCCAGACTGTAATCAATCTCATAATCCTGTCCCTCAACGAGCAGCCTTCCACCGGCAGTCACTCTTACGGAGCCCTGGGGTACGAAGGGCCCAAGTGCTATTTCACCGTTGTTGATGCCCCGCACCCGGCCTTTCATCACAAATTTATTTTTTTCCAGTGACTGTCTGGCTATACTTATAGTGGTGTCGTAGAGTTCCTGATAAGTAAAAATCGCCGCCAGTGTGGAGTCACCGATGTTTCTCGCCAAAGATTTACCGAATGGCTCAAGCAATGGAAACATCACAGAGCCGGTACGCTCGATTACTGTCACTCCCGGGATATAGTCGAAAATACCATCTGCCTGCGGGTCACTGTATCGGTTGAGTCTGTCAAGATTGAATAATTGCAGCAGTGGTTTATTCCTTAAGCCTTCTACAGGTATAAACTTTTTGATGGATCCGTCATCAAAGTCGTCTTCGTAGAATATGTCAAATTCAAAATCCTGCTGATTGAGCTGATTGGTCCTGAGATTATATACATTTTTCATCATCAGGTCCCACAAGGGTGACCTGTACGGCTTGCCTTCAAAATTCACCAGCGTGGTTACCTGATTGGTGGATTTGAGCAGTTTGACAAAATGCAGTTTCGGGGTGTTGTCCCGCATAGTATCCGTCAGGTCACTGAACTGAACCGACGATGCAGACAATTGGCCAACCTGCAATACAGAATCGGAGGTCGCTGTGTAGTAATAATTGTAAGCTACCCCCAATACCTGATTGGGTCTCAGCCTGATATTGAGGGATATAAAGCCGAGTTTGGGGTGAAATGTATATTCAGACGGAGAAAGCCTGCGTCCCCTGAAAACTTCAAAATCACGGGTTTGCTGGAATCCAAACTGACCCCTCAATATACTTGCCGCTTTATCAATATCACTGATATCCTCAATGCTCCTTATCCT
Organism: Saprospiraceae bacterium; assembly: GCA_016716335.1. Lineage (GTDB taxonomy): Bacteria > Bacteroidota > Bacteroidia > Chitinophagales > Saprospiraceae > OLB9. Next base: position 72,705 of record JADJWN010000011.1, read on the forward strand.
GGGATAGATATTATTGGCCGTATTTACCGGCAGACATATCCCGGTTTCATCCGTTATATTGCAGTTAGGGTTGGCAAAGTTTGGATTGGAGGTGAATTTTTCCGGATCTGACTCCCCCAAATCGGCAATGGCGGCCACCATGGTAGAATTGTCCTGATATTCCGGTCTGTCATCCGATACCCACACTTCTATCTGGGCAATCTGGAATGAAGTGTTGATAAACGGAGGTTTCTGAAGAGCTCTTTCGTAGGTTTCTCTGTTATAGTGAGATATGAAAAAATGCCGGTTTTCATCATAGTCATCCGGATAGATTTCAAAAAACTGTTCAGTCGCTCCATTACCGACTCTGAGATTATTAACTCTGGATCTTTGCTGGGATACCAATGCAGTCAACCTTAACCTGCCAAACTGGAGCTCGGTTTTAAGACCGAAAAGGCTTTGTGCCCCCTGTATAAGATTACTTCTCAGGGGAAGACTTACGTTTCCTGCCTCTATTTTTTTGATAATATCGTCTTCAGAAAAGTTATCGGAGTTGAAATCCAGTTTGATGACCCTGTCAAAATCAAAAGTGGACTGGGTGTCATAATTGAAGTTGAGCCGCATTTTTTTTCCGATACTTCCATCGACGTTCATCCTGATATTGGTACGAAAGTCAGGTATCAGCTGCCTTTGCGCCCTTAAGGGGAGTTGAGGATCATCTCTTCTGCTATAAAGCATACCCACTGTAAGATCTACATTACCCTGGGGCTGAATATTCACCTCTGTACCACCGAACAAACGGTCCACCAGGCTGGTTTTGAGATCGACTTTGTCCATCGGATTGATCTTGCCGGAGGCTGATTTTTTCTCTGATTGAATACCTGCCAGCGTATTGAAATATCTTCTTTCTTCTTCTTTGGATTTCCAGTCGAGATATTCCTCAAATGTCATGTAACTGGGTGTCCTGTAGTACTCATCTCCGATTTTTTCGAGTATGATGTAGTGGCCGGTGACCGGATCATACTCCACTTTCTGGCTTATATTGGACGGAGTGATATCGAAAGGGTTTTTATTTTTATCGGTTATAAAATCCCCGTACCTGTCTTTGATTGGAATGGTGTCTGTCCATATGGTATGGATTTCTTCCTTGTATGGATCCGGCAGATTTCTGGAGGCCTCATTGGCAAAAGCCAGATTGTGAATACAGAAAATTACTGCTGCAATTTTTATATAAAACAACAAACTACTACTATAATTCATACAGTTATATTCAAAATAAACCCACCTCTACCACGCAGAGAATTCAAAAACATTAGCGTATAACGGTGTGAGCATAAAAGATGGTATAAAATGTCAGGAAAAATTTAAAATTTCGTTATCAAAACCATTTTATTAATAAAATCAACATGTATAATCAATTCTATAACAAATTATTGATTTAAAAAATGTTCAACCCATCTGTTTCAAAGCCAGTTTAATCAGGTCTTCGACAGATTGAGTTTCGGGAGCAGCAGTCAGAACAGATTTTATGGCTTTCTCCACGGCGGGTTTCGGAAAACCAAGGGCCAGCATGGCAGCAACAGCCTCATCCCTTACACCCGTACCCGGCATTGCCAGTCCTGCCGGACTTTGATCTCCTGTTTCCCTGATTACTTTATCTTTCAAATCAAGAATGATGCGCTTAGCCGTTTTTGGTCCGATACCTTTGACCTTGCTCAGGGCAAAATCATTCTCATGTATGATCGCCTTTTTCAACTCTTCAGCATTCATATAGGATAATATGACCCTTGCGGTATTCGGCCCAACCCCGCTGACAGAAATCAGGAGTATGAATAATGCCCTTTCTTCTTCATCAAAAAAACCATACAGGGACTGCTCGTCTTCCCTAACATTCATATATGTCAGGATTCTTGCTTTTTCCAGTTTTTCTATTTTACTGTAGGTATTCAGGCTGATATTGACATGATAGCTCACACCTCCACATTCTACATATGTATTTGTGGGCGTACGGTGGGTGATATTACCATTGAGATATGCGATCATGGGTTGACTGTTTGCATTCAGTATGATTCAGCGAAATGCTCACTGAATTAAGCGGCGAAGATAGGAATATTCTATTATATTAAATATATTTTTAATGTGAGATTATGGCCTTTGGCTGATAGATTATGAACAGGTAAAATATCTGAGGAAAAAAATCCTGAAAAAGCTAAACGTAACAGGTAAATAAATAGTGTTACTACTTTAGGCCTCAGTATTTAATAAACGCATACAATATAATGATCCTTGAGCTCCTTTCCAGAAAAAATCCATGCCGTGCATTTGCAGCCAAAACGATCGTAATATGTGAAAAAAATTTGAGACAGATGGTAATGTAATTGAGTTTTGATCGTATTTCCTGCATTTGCAGGATGGGTGGTAAGGTGTACTCTAAGAGTCACTCTAGAAAGTGCTTATTTTATGGTCAGCTCAGCAAAGATAGACCTGATTGTCTCGTTCAACACATTTATCAACTTTGCACCAAAATTGCGCAGGTGTTGCTTATCCAATCAAAGAATAAAACCACCATATGACTAAAAAAGACTATGCCCTCAAACATTTCCAAAAATTGAATTAATCGCCTGTTGATTCTTGGCTTGATATAAATTACCAGCCCAGCACTATCGCAAAAATCAAGGGTGCCACGATGGTAGCATCAGACTCAATCACATACTTGGGGGTAGTAATGTCGAGCTTGCCCCATGTGATTTTTTCATTGGGTACTGCACCGGAATAAGACCCATAGCTGGTAGTACTGTCACTGATCTGACAGAAGTATGACCAGAAAGGTATATCGTGCATCTCCATATCCTGATACAGCATGGGCACGACACAAATCGGAAAGTCCCCTGCAATACCGCCACCTATCTGGAAAAATCCCACACCCTTGCCCTGACAGTTTTTGACATACCAGTCAGCAAGCCACATCATATACTCTATGCCGCTTTTGGTTGTGGAGGCTTTGAGCTCTCCCTTGATACAGTAGGATGCAAAAATATTTCCCATGGTACTGTCTTCCCAGCCGGGTACTACAATGGGCAGATTTTTTTCGGCTGCTGCCAGCATCCAGCTGTTTTTAGGATCAATTTCATAATATTGCTCCAGCTCACCGCTCAACAGCATCTTATACATAAATTCATGCGGAAAATATCGCTCACCTTTTTTTTCTGCGTCACTCCATACTTTGAAGAGGTGCTTCTGAAGCCTCCTGAAAGCTTCTTCTTCCGGGATACAGGTATCAGTGACCCTGTTGTAATGATTCTCCAGCAACTCCCATTCATCCTGGGGGCTGAGGTCACGGTAATTCGGTACTCTTTTGTAGTGTGAGTGTGCTACCAGATTCATGATGTCTTCCTCCAGATTGGCACCTGTACAGGATATGATATGCACCTTGTCCTGCCGGATCATTTCTGCCAGAGATTTGCCCAGTTCGGCGGTACTCATGGCTCCCGCCAAAGTGATCATCATCTTACCATCTTCACGCAGATGAGATACATAGCCATCTGCTGCATCAATCAGGGCAGCAGCATTGAAGTGTTTGTAATGCTCTCTTAAAAATCGCGTTACATCCATGTTTCTTATTATTTGATTATTCAGAAAATATTGTCTTTAATCTCCTTCTCAAATTTGTAGGTAAGCATTTTGTAATACAACTTGGCTGCTATAAAATCCGGTGCCGGATTCTCAGGACTCGGCAATAGCTCCACAATGTCAAAGCCTACTACATTCTTTCTGTTGAATACTTTTCTTAAAAATTCCAGAGTCTGATACCAACGCATACCACCGGGCTCCGGCGTACCCGTAGATGGCATGATTCCGCTGTCAAAGGCATCAAGATCGAAGGTAATGTACACATGGTCTGTCATCTTTTTGATGGCTTCCTCCATCCAGTAGTCATTGTCCATGATCTGATGGGCGAAATATACCTTTTTCATATCCATGTGCTCCTTTTCAGAGACATCCATGCTCCGGATACCTACCTGTATCAGATTGGTATGTCTGGAAGCGTCATACACGGCACAGGCATGATTGTAGGGTGTGCCCATATACTCTGGTCTGAGATCGGCATGTGCATCTATCTGTAGCACCGTAAGATCGGCATACTTTTCATAATAGGCTTTGATTACACCTATGCTGATAGAATGCTCTCCTCCAAATATGGTGAGAAACTTACCGTACTCCAGATTTTTTTTGGTTTCTTCATAGGCTGCCCTGAAAACGAGCTCAGGAGACCTATCCTCAAGCACAGGTGGCAGCATATGCACTCCTACTTTATACACCTCAGTATCCGTCTCTATATCATAGAGTTCCATATTCTCAGAGGCATAGGCAAAAGCTTCAAATCCCCGGTCGGCGCCTTTGCCCCAGCTGCTGGTACCATCATAAGGAATACTCTGCAATAGTACTCTGGCCCTGTCAAAGTCAGCGTACTCTTCGGGGATTCCGGCATAAGTTTGGGTTTTAGTCTTCATAGCCTAATATTTCAAGCATTTGTTGTACATTCTGTTCGTCGCGATATAGTCTGTCCACGATATTACCCTTGTCATCTCTGTCTATTATGATCTGTTTGGGAGACGGGATGAGACAATGCTTGATGCCACCGTATCCACTGATGGCATCCTGATAGGCACCTGTATGGAAAAATCCCAGGTACAGGGGCTCTTCTTTTTCGGGATCATAGGCAGGTAGCAGTATCTGCTGATTCATATCTTCGGAGTTGTAATAATCCGAGTGATCACAACTGATACCACCGATACTGACCTGCGTATATTCATTGTCCCATTTATTTACCGGAAGCAGAATGAATTTTTCGAAGATTGACCAGGCATCGGGAATGGTATTCATCAGACTATTGTCAATGAGATACCAGAGCTCTGTATCATTCTGCTGCTTCTGCTCCAGCACCGAAAAGATAATGGCCCCACTCTCTCCCACGGTATATTTGCCAAATTCGGTATATATGTCAGGCTCCGGAATTCCCTCTTCTTCACACACATTTTTTATGTTACTCACGAGCTCATTGATCATATACTTGTAGTCATACTCAAATCCCAGATTGTTTCGGATCGGCAGTCCTCCCCCCAGATTGATGGAATCCAGGGTAGGGCAAATCTTTTTGAGCTCTGCAAACAGTTTCAGCGCTTTGCGGAATTCACCCCAATAGTAAAGATTATCCCGGATACCTGAATCCACAAAAAAATGCAGCATCTTTAGCTTGACTCTTTTCTTCCTGGCTATTTTGGATTTGTAGAAATCTATGATCTCTGCACTGCGTACACCCAATCTGGAGGTATAGTACGCAGATTGCGGTTCTTCATTAATGGCCATACGTATTCCGACCGTCAATTCGTCTTTGGTCATGGCGTACAGCCTGTCCAGCTCCAGCTTACTGTCCAAAACCGGAATCACATTCTTGAAGCCCTCGTCCATCAGGCTTACGATCTTTTCCAGATATTCATCGGTCTTATGCCCGTTGTGAATCAGGATGATATCTTTGTCAATCTTACCTTTCTGATGCAATCTTTTGATCAGGTCAATATCAAATGCCGAAGAGGTCTCTAGGTGTACGTTATGTTCCAGGGCTTCGGTGATCACATGAGAGAAGTGACAGCATTTGGTACAGTAGCAATAGAAATATTCTCCCTTGTAATTATTGGCCTTCATGGCCTTATTGAAGAGATTTCGGGCCTTTTTGATCTGGTCTCCGATACGGGGCAGATAGGTCAGCCTGAATGGGGTACCGTATTTTTCAATCAGATATTTGAGTGAAATACCATGGAAGGTGAGATTGCCCTGGTTAAGGTCAAATCCCTCCTGAGGGAAATAGTAGGTCTGATTGATCAGTTCGAAATATGTGTTTTTCATTGAGCTTCAAGCAAAAACTGGTTGGTTATGCAATAGGGATGCAAAGAAACAATAAAATCATGGATAATATTATGGATATCACAAAGTTTTCATCACAATTTCCATTGAAACTTGTACGAATTTACAATCACAAAATTCTCCAAAATATTTAATGAAATACCGGATTTTGGCGTGAGCAATACAAAAATCAAAAAAAACTCTGGTAAACAACAGCACTGAAAGATTAAAATACTATCTTTATTTGAAAATCTGCTATAATACATTGTCCTATGGCTGAAATTATTCCAATTCAAAATCCAAGTATGTTAAAAATACAATCTCTGCTGACTGCAGCGTTGCTTCTTTTTTCATTCATTTGCCATGCTGAAAATGTGGTAAATCCAGATCCTCAGAAACATTCCGAGGCATCGGGAGATTCGACCCTGGCAAGGTATGTATTGTCATCCGGAAAAGGTAAACCCGGAGATAGAGTATGCAGCGAAATGAGGGTATGGAACTTCCGCAAGGTAGAATCATTCCAGCTTATCATAAAATATGATGCTTCCGTCATTCTGCCTGTATGCCCTCCGGATTTGTCAGGTTCTGCATTGGGTCCCTTGATCAGTCCTGGATACTTCAACTGTCATACTGCCGGCAATGGGCGGTTTCATGCTGTCTGGTTTTATGATCCGGTGACATTGCCGGATTCCTCATTACTCTTCAGAGCCTGCTTTGATCTTGTCGGCAAACCGGGAGAAAGGTCAATTATTACTACTCTGGACAAAGAAGATAATTACTCGGAAATTTGTCACAGCCTGAATATCAACTCCACATACTGCGGTATGTTTCAGGGTACACCGGGAGAGATTGAGATAGTGCATGACTCCCTGAATATTGATTATTATGTATGCGATACGGATGCTGCATATGAAAATGGCAGTCTGGTTTTCCGGGCTTTGGGTGGTACGCCTCCATACAGATTTGAGGTAAATGAAGGATTGTATTCCGGTATGCTCACAGACAATCTTACCCATTTTAAAATTGATGCACTCAAAGCGGGAATCTATAATCTGAAAATCACGGATTCTGCAAATATGTCTGTAGAAATCAAAGAAATCCACATTAAGAAAAATGCCGGTTTAAAAGTAGCATCCAAAAAAATCAAGCCCGCTACCTGTAGTAACAGATGTAATGGAATGATTGAAATATCTGAATTGAGCAATGCCATACCACCTGTCCGATACAAATGGTCTGATTATTTTTACGAAGTGAGAGACACAGGAAAATTGACTTTTTATGCAATGGTCTCTATACTGTAAGCATTACTGACCAAAGCGGTTGTATGATTATAGATACCAGCATCCTTTGGATTGACACGCTGAAAGTAAATATTACTCCCCTTGCATTCAGCCCCTGTGATTCCATAAGAAAAATAAAAGTGCTCATCACGGGAGGAAGTCCTCCTCACAGATATGCCAGACAATTCGGTCCTTTGATTAATATCCCTGCTGACAGTATCATCTCTTTCGACCCTGAAAAATTTCAGTTTATCACAATTTCTGACCAACTATTTTGTAACACACGCATTAACACTGATACCATTCAATTCGAAGGTGATGATTATCCTTTGAAGGCAGCCAGAGAACTTCAAAACTTTTTCAAAAAAACCGGTGGTCAAAACTGGAAAAATGAAAATAAATGGCCTGTCAATCCTCTCACCGCCAACTGTAATCCCTGTGACGGATGGTATGGCATAACCTGCGAAAACAACAAGATCGTATCCATCGAACTGCCGGAAAATAATCTGAATGGCACCCTCACTGAAATGCCGGTAATTTTTCCTTATTTAAGAAAGCTGGACCTGAGTGAAAACCGGCTCAGAGGCTGCATCCCAGCCGGATACTTAAAGCTCTGCGAAAACACAGATGTGTATCTGAACAATAACAATGCCATGCCCTGGTACGGAAATTTTATCCGGTTTTGCGAAGAGGAAGGGATACAGCTGAATGCCCCCCTGCAAAATATTGCAAAATCAGGACGGAGTAATTTCTGATGATTGTCTTTGTAAAAACACTTCTGCCGTCAATGAGGCACATGAGGAAAGACCCGTAATCATAAACTATGACTCATACCGGAGCATTGTAATACAGGGAATACGGGAAAAATTCAGATTTACCCTCTTTGCTCCGGATGGCAGGATATTTCAAAATCAGATTGTAGTTCCTGTATCTGAGCAATCTGAGCTCAAAATACCGGACTTAACTCCCGGGATATATTTTATCAAAATTGACTTTCAGAATGAATCGATGGTAAGAAAGTGCTTCATATACTGAAATCAAGTCTGACGGTAGCATTCACTGATTTTCATATACGATCAATCCCCTCGCTTTCCAATGCGTAAGCAGATTTTTGAGTTGGACAAGCATATAGTCGGTCTCCAGCAGAAAAGTGTATTCTCTGCCTGAATAGTTGGCATTTTTCAACTTTATAGTATTGAATGGCAAATTTTTTTTGTTTTTTTGAAATAACGGTTTTTGCGGAATAACACCCACATGAAAACCACTGACTTCGACTTCTGTATCCGGTGTAATTTCAACTTTCTCGAGCTCATTTCCCTTGCCATCAAGCAGACGGATACTGTCTTTGTCCAGAACCAACCTGCCTTCCTTCATGCCCGCCTTGATTTTACGGTGCGTTTTCATCTCCATGAAGGTGATAAATAAAAACACCGGCACCACAACTATCAATACATACCAGGGTAATTTTAAAAGCTGTATTAAAATACCAATCAGAACAGGTGAGATAATTCCGTATTTTGCAATTCCGATTATCGCTTTTCTGAATCCGTCATCCAGGACAGGTATTGCTTTGACCATGATAATAACTGAATTTCTTTTATAAAGAAAGTTGATTCTGCAAAAATAAGAAAATATTTCAGAATCTATGTAATGAGTACACCGGATTTCCCCAGAGCTTTATATATGATGTTATGGATTCTGGAGCGGTAATCACGGGTGTTCAGAAGATTTTTTCCGGTATAGGTGCGGTTGGAGACAAAAATAAAAATGATATTATTTTCCGGGTCAGCAAAAGCAGCTGTACCGGTAAATCCAATATGTCCGAAAGTACTGACAGGTGCCATTTGGGCCATATTCAGCTTTTTTCTCTGATCTGTTTCTTTCATGTCAAAACCCAATCCCCGTCTGGTGGACTTGAAATAACGGGTAGTGAAAAGCTCAACGGTCTCAGGCCTGAAATATCGCACCCCTCCATAGCTGCCTTTGTTGAGCAGAAGCTGCATCAGGATACTCATCTCTCTTGCCGTGGAAAATAATCCGGCATGACCGCTCACCCCACCCATCATGGCAGCTCCCATATCATGCACATGCCCCTGAATGGTCTGTTTTCGCCAGTAATTGTCCACTTCCGTAGGTGCTATATTTTTGGCAGGATGCTTCTCCAATGGCAGATATCCGGTGTATCTCAGTCCCAGAGGTTTGTAAAAAAGCCTGTCTGCATATTCATTGAGTTTTTTTCCGGAGGCACTTTCCACACATTGCTGCAGAATGTAAAAACCCAGATCGCTGTACAGATAGGTGTCAGTGGCTCTGAGATTGCTGTCCCAAATCTTTTGCCACACACTGTCTCTGTAATCTGTCCTCATAAACATCCGGTTGGCAACCGGAATAGTGTAGTTGTCCTTCATCTGATAGCTGTAGTAAATCGGATTATATACCGACTTATCCTTTGATGATGACAAGGTGGATTCATAAAATGGAATCCAGGAGGCCAGTCTGCCGTGGTGTGCCAGAATATCCGCGAGGATAAGATCTTTTTTATTGGTGTGCTCTATGCCGGAGATATATCTTTTGAGCGGTTTTTGAATGTCTATTTTTTTCTGGTCTGACAATGCCATGACTGAAAGTGTGGTAGCCAGTATTTTGGTCACTGAGGCTATATCATAGATGGTACCCGATCCTACAGCTGTCCCGGCAGGTGAGAGTTTGCCGAAATTCTTTTCGTATATAATCTTCCCGTCCTTTGCCACGACAATCTGACCACCCGGCGTGACATTGTCCCTGAGCATTTCATTGATCAGCTCATCTATTTCCTCCAATACTTTGCCATTTACATTCACCTGCTCCGGTATGCCAAATCCCAATCTGCCCAGACTTCCCCGATAGATTCCTGTCTCAATAGTATACATACGGCTTGCTGTCACCGGTAGTTTGCCGGACAGTGCATTTACCCCGAAAAGGGATTGAGCCGCTACATCCTGCACTGCCTTATCATTGCTGTAGCATAGCATCAGAGCAGGTATGCCTTCCAGCTGGGGCAAGAGATAAGGGGAGCCGAAGAGCAAAACTATCACAGGTTTGACCGATGCAAGCTGTTTAAGAAAAAGAGCCAGGTCTTCAGGGACCTCTTTTTTTGACAACGAAATTTTGCCGGAAGTATGTATGGCAACAATGATTTCGTCAAATTGGGATAAAGTGTTCAAAAGTGAGGATTTTCTTACCGGAAGTTCCTCAACCATCAACTGATAGTGACGGGCATCAACAAAATCATCTATTCTCTGCTGAAAAGGAGACTTTACCGCCACATTCACACTCAAGGTGGCAAATCTGCGGTCCGCCAGATCCACTACCGGAATTCTGTTGTCCTTGTCAGCCACTATTGTCAGAGAATTTTCGATCAGAGCCAACTGCTTAGCCATGGCAGCAGGACTCTGCAGGATTTCCTTTACCATTTCAGGGTTGACCGAAGGCGTATGGGTGAGACCCAGTTTGTATTTATTTCTCAATATACGGATAACACTTGCATTGAGTCTTTCTTCGGTAATGAGTCCCTCATCAATATACTTTTTTATTCCGTCTATGGCTTTCTTTATGTCTTTGGGCAGCAGCAGGATATCATTGCCGGCGAGAAAGGCTTCAGCCGGAGCTACATCATCTGCAAAATGATGGGTCACTGCTTTCATATCCAAAGCATCTGAAAATATAAGGCCTCCAAATCCCAGAGTCTCTCTCAGCAGTTCAATGACGATGGTATGAGACAAAGAAGCCGGCCTGCCGGGCCTGTTATCAAACTCAGGCATATGCAGGTGCGCAGTCATAATAGCTGTCTGGGTCTGATGCATCAGTCTTCTGAAAGGATACAATTCTACCTCATCCAGCCGGTCAGTTTTGTGAGGTATCACCGGCAGTTCGAAATGTGAATCCTTGTCGGTATCTCCATGTCCGGGAAAATGTTTGATACAGGCAAGTACACCATTGTCTTCCAGAGCCTTTATATACATGTATGCCTTGGATGTCACATTGAAGCGATCTTCTCCAAACGAACGTTCGTGTATGACCGGGTTAGCCGGATTGTTGTTGATGTCTACGGCAGGTGCAAAATTGACGTTGACACCGACTGCCTTAAGCTGAGCCGCAATTTCCTTACCCATGTCATAGATATGTCGGCTATCCTGTATGGCTCCCAGGGCCATTTGCTTGGGAAATGAAATGGCTTCTTTTGGGAAACGCTGGCCTAAGCCCCATTCTGCATCTATTCCGATAAAGAGCGGCACCTGTGAGGCAGCCTGATATACATTGACCAGCCTTGCCTGCTCTGCCGGACTACCCTGAAAAAAGCAGATGCCTCCTATGTGATATTGCCGGATGTATTTCAGGATAAGTTTTTCTTCTGCCTTATCACCTCTGGAATATGCCCTGATCATCAGAAGCTGACCGATTTTTTCCTCCAGGCTCATCCGGCCAAGTCTGCTCTGCACCCACTGTTCTTCCCTTTCCAGATAGCTCTGCCCCCAGCCTGCAATACACAGCAGCTGCAATCCCAAAAAAATAATCAATCCTTTAAATCTCAGCATCTTTGACAGCATATGACACAAATATAAAACTCCCCATGCTATATTAAAAGTATTCAGAGAAAGTTAAAATCCCCTGAAATGGCGGATTTATCCCATAATACCGGCCAAAAAGCCTATACTCGGCAAGCTAACTCATATAGCAAAGTAAAATTTCCGTCCATTTATTCTATCTGAATTTTGAAGTACATGCTTTTATGTATCTTTGTATCCGATTGATTCAGTAGAGCAACAGTCATACCATTTAATCAGGAACTGAGTCAGACTAAGCCGGTATAGTGATAAAGCAGAACAGAAACAGCCGGTCAAAAGCCATTTGTAATTATTACTGTCATGAAAAGCATATTAAAACTTTCTTTACTTCTCATACTGTCCGGTATCTGGACAGGTTGTCGGACCGACAGGAAAGAAATTACAGAAAGCATTCATATCCGGCTTAAAAAAGATCCCGAAAGATTGAATCCGATTTTATTTCCCAACCCTGTCTCCCGGGAGGTGTACCAATACCTGTTCAGCCCGCTGGCAGATTACAATCCTGAAACGCTGGAGCTGAGTCCGGTACTGATCAAAAGCATGCCGGTCGAAGAAAAAATAGATACCGGCAAATATGCAGGTGGCCTCAGATACCGAATGGAGCTGCTGGATGAAGCCGAATGGGATGACGGGAGCGAAATCACAGGTCATGACTATGTATTCACCGTTAAGGCTGTAAAACTACCCCTTACTAATGCCTCCCGATATCGTGAAAATATGCAGTATATCGATGAAGTAGTGGTCGATGCAGCCAATCCTAAAAAATTTGAAGTGATTTTCAGTCAGCCCAAACTATTGTCCCTCGAAACCGCCACAATATTCGAACTGTACCCTAAATATTTTTATGATCCTGATAAAGCGACTGATAAAATAAGCTTTGAAGATCTGAACAAAGCTGATGCAGAAAGCTTTGCAAAGGACAGTATCATTGCGGCATTTGCAGAAAATTTCAATGGCACGGAATTTTCCAGAAGTAAAATCAGCGGCTCAGGTCCCTATCGTTTTGTCCAGTGGGAATCTGAATCTTTTATCACGCTCGAACGCAAGGAAAATTATTGGGGAAAGGACATAGGTCGTCCCAACTTTCAGGCGGGACCCAAAACCATACAGTTCCACATCATACCGGATGATGTAAATGCACTTGCCCAGCTCAAAGAAGGCAACATCGATGTGATGAACGAAATGACCGGTGCAGATTTTGTCAGCCTGAAAAACGACCCTGTGTATGGCAGCAAATTCAATTTTTTCAACCCGGCGCTTACCAAATTATACATCATCAATATCAATAACCGGGATGTAAAACTTGCAGACAAAAGAGTCAGAAAAGCTTTGGCCCGCATGATTGATGTACAAAGCATCATTCAGAATGTGGAAGACGGATACGGCACTCCAATTGCGGGACCTGTCCATCCATCGAAAAAGACATACAATAAAAAACTGACACCTCCCGGATATGACCTGACAGAAGCCCGAAAACTCCTGTCAGAAGCCGGCTGGAAAGACACGGATGGCAATGGGATCCTGGACAAACAAATTGAAGGAAAGAAAACAGACCTTTCGCTTGATCTATATATATCAGGGCAGGAATTAGGTAAAAGAATTGCCCTTATGTTTCAGCAAAACGGCAAGGAATGTGGGGTACAAATCAATATCATAGAAAAAGAGTTTAAGATTATCCGCTCCGATCATCTTAAGACCAGAAATTATCACCTTGTGCCGACTGTGATTTCTATGGATCTCAATGCGTGGGATGACCTGGCCGGAAGATGGCACAGCAGCAATGATACTCCTCAGGGTGCCAACGATTTGTCCTACAGAAATGCAGAGGTAGATGCATTGATAGATAAGATAGATCAAACTGCAGATGAACAGGAAAGACTGAATCTGTACCATAAGATTCAGGAATTGATTTATGAGGACCAGCCTGCCATATTCCTGTATGCTCCGGCAGAAAAACTGGTAATCAGCAAAAAATGGGATGCCCGGGCTACCGTAAAGAGACCCGGATATATGGCCAATACTTTCGGGCTTTCAAAAGTGCCGGTCACAAGTAGTAATTAACCCCGCAAATGGAGGAATTTCATCGCATAAACCACAAGCCGTGAACTATTTTGTACACAGGATATGGCTGATGATTCCGATAGTGTGGCTAGTGACAGTGATAGCCTTTTTTATGAGCAGGTCAGTCCCGGGTGATCCTGTGGATGCTTTGCTGCAGCTCAGAGGCATAACTCCCGACCGGCAGACGGGAGAGCACAGTGAATATGCCCGGATTTATGAGAAGGAAGGATATAATCTACCGCTCTTTTATTTTTCTGTACTGCCCCACTTCCATCCTGTCAACATTCATGCCATCTCAGACAAAACTCAAAGACATGCTGTTCAGGCTCTCTTGAAACAAAAATACCACTACCATGATATTGAAAGGTTTTTAGATGCCAAAGCCGCATTGACAGATAAATCCAATAACCTGCTGAATGACTCTGTGACGGCAAATTCACCCCAAAGGGATAGTGTCAAATACATGGTGGACGGATTGAGATTCAAATTTAATCCCGCGGAGATTCTCCATTCCCTGGATGAGATTCAAAAAAAGTATCCCGTGAAAGACTCCAGGGAAGGAAGGGCTTTGTATGAAAGTGCTTCTGACCTGCTGAACCATAAAGTGGGATTTTACTATCCGGTCATACACTGGCATGGATTTTCCAATCAGTATCATCAATGGCTCAGCCGGGCTGTACGTCTGGATTTTGGCAAATCAGTAAGGGATGGATTGCCGGTAAGCCAAAAAATCAATCAGGCTTTGAAATGGACCCTGATTCTTGTCATCCTGAATCTCCTGGTCAGTCTGCTGATATCCATTCCGGTGGGTATCTACAGCGGAAGGCATGCCAACGGATGGTTTGACAAAACCACCTCTTTCCTGTCTTTGGTTTTTTATTCTATGCCTGTTTTCTGGCTGGCTTCCCTGCTGATTACCTATTTTACTACATCAGAATATGGTATGAAAATATTTCCCATTACCTCCATTTATCCCAACAGTGGCGGCAGTTTTATCCAGATACTCATTCACAATGCCACATTCCTGATACTGCCGGTTTTGTGCCTTGTACTGAATGACATTGCTTATCTGAGCAAGCTGGTAAGAAGCAACTACATGAAAGAAAAAGACAGTCTTTATGCCTTTTTTGCTCTTGCCAAAGGATTGACCCCACTGCAAGTGGACAGAAGACATATATTCAGCAATATACTCATACCATTGATTACAGTGATTGCCGGTTCTATACCCTCGGCCCTGGCAGGTTCGCTGGTGATTGAGGTTATATTTAATATACCGGGGATGGGCAGGTTGATGCACGGCAGCATATTTGGCAATGACTGGAATGTGGTCTTTGGTGTACTCATCATATTGTCTGTGATTACGGTAATAAGTCTGGCTGCAGGTGACTGGTTGTATCAAAAATTCAATCCGAAAATCAAGGCTTCAGAATGAATGGATTGAAGAAAATACCAGCAACGGGGTGGATCATTTTGGCCGTTTACTGCATAATGGCTTTACTCAGTGCGATTATTGCCAATGATAAAGCTTTAATATGCAGCTCAGAAAACGGAATCAGCTTTCCTGCATTCCGGGATATAATCAGTTCTGATAAGTATGAGATATCTGATGGCCAAAGTAAATGCAGCTTTGAGATTTATCCTCCCATCAGATTTAAGGCGGACAGTATGGAGCCCAATGTACAAAAGGCCAACCCACCCCTTTTTCGAAGTCAAAATCCCGATGCGGCCATACATTGGCTGGGCACAGACAAATATGGCAGAGATGTTGCCGCCGGATTGGTATATGGGGCCAGAACAGCGGCATTAGTCGGAGGTCTCACCACTTTGTTGTGCCTGATTTTGGGATTAAGTACAGGCATGTCAGCGGGCTACTTCAGAGATAATGGATTGAAATGGAACAGGTTTGAACAAATTGTTTTTGTCATCACTACCCTGCTCTTTGTCTTTTATGCGGGTATGGAAATCTATCATCAGTCATTGAGCGGTTTGGCTGTGCTATGTCTGCTGTACCTTGTTTTTCTTTCAGGGTCAAAACTTCTGAACGATAAAATGAGAATCGGCGGAGAGCGAAGGCTGCATATACCCCTCGACTTTTTCTTAATGAAAGTGGTAGAATTGCGAAAATCCATACCTGCTCTGTTTTTTATTTTGGCAGCACTGAGTCTTTTCAGATATGGGAGTGTATATAACGTAGTGATTATAGCCGGCTTGCTGGGTTGGGTTGAATTTGCGAGATATGCCTATGCCGAAACCATGAAACTTGCATCAGAAAACTATATACAGAATGCCAGAATTTTGGGCTATCCTCATACAAGGATACTCTGGAGGTACATCCTGCCCGGAATATTGCCCACCATAGGGGTGGTTGCCTGTTTCAGTGCCGGCGGATTTATTTTACTGGAGTCAACGCTCTCATTTCTAGGTATAGGCATACCGGTTGAGCAGGTATCCTGGGGAAAATTACTGGCACAGGGCAGGGATATGAAAGCCTGGTGGCTGGTAGTATTTCCGGGCTTTGCCCTGTTCCTGTTGATCTGGGCTCTCAATTACACCGCTCAGAATCTGCAGGAAAAGCGTTAAGCCTATTTTCCTTTTTTCATCCGTTTTTTCATCTTTTTGGAGAAAAGATCCGAATCCTTTCTTTTGGCATCCATATTGGGTGCATATTTTTCTTCCAGTCCGCAGCCCTCTTTGGTTTTGCAGGATGCAAAGCTGACACCGCAGCCTATTGCAAAAACAAATCCCAGCAGGTATAAGATGGACGACCGACGCATAAATGATACTTAATATTGTAATGCTTGTAAACGAAAAAAGGCACCTAAAGGTACACAATAATATGTATTTAACAATCAAAAAGTGCCAAAGCTTAAATAAACATAGGAATTACGGCCATTTTTGACTAAATATTATGAATTAATACTTGTGTATATATGATGATTACTGTACTTTTGCGCCGATTTAATTATTAAATTCTTAAACTTAAAAAAATGAACAAAGGAGATCTTATCAATGCAGTAGCTGCTGCAGCAGGTATCACTAAGGCGCAAGCCGGTAGTGCAGTAGATGCAGTTTTTGGAAGCATCGAAGCAAGCCTGAAAAGCGGTGACAAAGCTGCTTTCGTAGGATTTGGAACTTTCTCAACAGCTCACAAGCCTGCAAGAGAAGGCAGAAATCCATCTACAGGAAAAACCATCAAGATTGCTGCTAAAACATCTGTAAAGTTTAAAGCAGGTAAATCTTTGGTAGATGCTGTAAACTGATCAAGAGATATTTTCAGTAATCGTAATCTAAAAAAGGGCAGGTTCTTCAACAGAATCTGCCCTTTTTCTTTTTCATTACTTCCAAAAATAAAAAAAGGGAATCGTTTCGGGTCGATTCCCTTAAAGATGTTTGAATTATAAAAGTTATTCTTGGGTATTATTATTAATGCAACAATTGTGCCAAAGCCGGTAACATATTAAATAATTTTTCAATATTATTTAATGACGATCAGCTTTTGAGTTATTTCCTTTTCTCCTGACTTCACTACTACATTATACATCCCGGGAGTTATGTCAGAAACCGGAACTGAAATATCCACAGAACTTCCATCAGATATTAAGTTAATAATATTTTTTATTACGAGTCTGCCATTTGCATCTGTGACATCAGCTTTAACCAAATTTCCTCTGGAAGTCAACACTGAGAGATTGAAGAAATTTTGCGCAGGGTTTGGAAATATTTTTACTTCTGTGTCTCCCACATTCACCATATCAGACACCTGAGTTTTATCTGTTTTTTCTCTGGTTCCTAATTGAGCTGGATTTTCAGGAATGTGTACAGCTACCATATCATCCTGATAAGCAGTTTTTCCGTTTTGCCTTATTTCTATACTGTGATGCTCCTGACAGCCACGGTCATCTGTAACCGTAAGCCTGTAAACCCCATAATGCTTTGATGCAACATTTGAAATAATGACTTCTTTCTGCGAAGAAGTAAAACCTGCCGGTCCTTGCCAGTCAAACTTGAGATTACCGGCATTTTCGAAGGCAGGATTCACCTTAGGTAATATTTTTATTCCGGTTCTTTCATCTTTAACGAGCTGAGAGATTGCATTTAGTACAGGCGTCTCTGAGGGAATATTTCCAAAGTATTTTTGCTCAACCCCTCCTATGGTAAAACCATTGCTGAAATCACCACCGTACATCCCCCTTTCACCTGAAGCAAGATCTGTGGTTTTATCATACAATTTTACAGACTCTCCACAGTCGGTAACAGGAGATACTTTCAAACTGAATAATTTGACTTTGTCGCCTTCTTTCAGGTCGTTATATGCAGAAACAGGAGACAGTCTTGGCACAATACTTACGTAATCATAAAATGGATCAGCAGCAGGCTTCTTTATTATGTTGGAGATAACCCAATCCTGAGGCATCACTCCATTATAATTCTGGTTGTTTTGTAAAGGCATGTAGCTTTTTACAAGTTCAACTTTACTTCCCCCGGGCACTAACACAGAAAACTGTGCATTAAACTGGGTTCGATGTCTGAAGCTTGTCGCATTACCTTCTTTTATTATTAAGTAGCAGTCAAATAAATCGGTTTCTGGATTGAAACTGATCTGATAATTTATGGATTTTATCTGGGAGTACCCCTGGTTGAAGAAAAGAAAAAGCAGCAATAGATGCCAATGTTTCAATAGTGACATGTGTGTAAGTATTAAGGTTATCAATTTATTCTCATCATTTAGACACTAAATCATGAGACTACCCCTATAATCTTTCAAAAACTATACCAAAGATACAATCCTCACATTTAACACTTCGTGCTAAACTGCATGGACGTCGGACATCTTACATTAATTTTCGTCTTTCCTTTAAAGCTGATGTCTGAGCGTGTCAGTTTTTACTGATCCAGGCAGCCGGATTGAGTTTGGATTTATCTTTCCAAAGCTCGAAGTGCAGCTCGGATTTACCGCTTTCATCAGCGATTACTTTTCCGATGATCTGGCCCCGTTTCAGACTTTGTCCTTTGCTTACGGCAGCCTGATCCATCTTTGAATACACAGTGTAGTAATTTCCATGCCGGATAATGACCATATTTTTAAAGCCCGGTATGTTGGTGACCCCTACCACCTCTCCATCAAAAATGCATTTTACATCATCACCTCCTGTCAGGGTGATATCTATGCCGTTGTTGGAAACCTCAAGAGATTTGATAGTGGGATGAGGGTGGGTACCAAACTGCCCTGTGATGGTACCCTTGCTGACAGGCCATGGAAGGTTTCCCTTATTTTTGGCGAAGTCTGAATTATCCACTTCTGCCTTCTTTTTGGCCTCCGGAGCGGCTTTCTCGGCATCCCTGGATTTGGCCAATTCTGCAATGATGATTTTTTCGATGGCAGCGTTGAGGTTTTCTCTTTCTTTCTGGCTTTTGGCCAGTTTGGCATTCAGATTTTGTTCTTCCTTACTCAATTTCTTGATCAAGGCATCTTTCTCACTCTGCTCTTTGGTCAGGGCGGCCATATTGGACTCTGTCTGCTGTTTCATCTGTTGCCGCTCTTCTTTTATTTTGCGGATAGACTCGTTTTTACTCTCGATATTTTGAGTAAGCTGTTTTATTTCTTCAGCTTTGGCAGCCGCAAAGTTTTCGAACTGACGCAGATATACCCATCTGTAAAACAGTCTGTTCAGATTGTCGGAGGAAAGGAGATACGACCAGCTGGAATTACTCACTTTACGGAGGTAGGATGTCCTCAGCACAGATTTATATTGTTCTTTGAGCGCAATCTCTTTCTGGTGCAAAGAGTCCAGCTTCTGAAGATTGGAAGCCAGACTGGACTCACTCACTGCGATTTCCTGCTGTAAGGTATTCAATAGTTTTTTACGGCTTTCTATCTGTTCTTCCAGAGCTTTGAGTCTGGATAAGTTTTGCTCCTTATTCTTTTTAGTGTTGTCCAGTATTTTGGAAGTCTTTTCTATTTCCTTAATAATCTCCATTCTCTGCTTCTCAAGCTCTTTTCGTGACTGGGAAGAAACAGCAGAGTATGCTAACAGAAATACTACAATAAGAATATGTATTTTAAAAAATCTCACTGTATGACTTTGGCATACTGAATCTAATCTCTACCGGAACATCTACTTATCTCTGAAAACTTCAGATAAAAACTCGCCTGATCTTTTTCTGTGTATGGAAAATCAAGTCGCCGCTCAAAAGATATCAGATGTCCTCCTGACACTTTTCGGTAATCCTTGTATTGAATAGATGCTTTTCTACCCATTCTGTCGGTAATATCGGCGCCTTCAAGCATGAGGTTATGACCATTAATTTTGTAGTCTATTACGATACCGTCCATATGGGTTGTCAGGATGTATAAGGGACCCTGAACAGCTACCTCCGTGGACTGACTATCCGGTAAAATCACGTTTCCGAAGACCAGATGCTGGAGGTCTTCAAAATCCGGAGCTATATTCAGAATATCACCAATATCACTGATATTACCCCGCTGATACAATCCCTCCAGTCTGTACAGTATGGTATATCGATTTTTGTCCACCTGTACCCGGGCTGCTTCGATACCAAATTTTTTCACTGCAATCCATACTACGCTGTCCCTTTTCATCCTGATCTGCAGGGATCCACTGATGTTTTCATCCGGTGATTTCAGTTCAGTGGAAGCTTTGCCACTAAACCAGGAGAAATCATAATTTCTTTTTTGCAATGCTCCAATAAGCTCTGACTTGGACCTTAAAGGTGGCGGGCCATTTCCCAGCTTTTTAGAGCTGCTGCAGCCGTACATCAGTATCAGGGTTGATAATATAAGATGAAGCGTCTTCAATTAGCACCGGATTTTTCAAGTTTAATCAATATGCTTTCCGATTTATTGCCTTTCTGGAGAGATTCCCTCCACTTAGCCACCGCAGATTTAACGTCAGATTCTGCAAAGAAAATATCTCCCTGCAACTCTATCAAAGCGGGATCTTTACTGCCGGTGATTTGCAATGCTTCATTCACATAGGCATGTGCTTCTTTCCATTTCTTTTCCTGCAATCTCAGTTGAGCTAATCCTGTTAATATCCTCACTCTGCCCCCAGCATCTCCGGAAGCAATGGATAATGCTTCACTCAGATAATCATTTGCTTTTTTAAAATGCTTTTCTTCCAATGCTGCCATACCTGCAAAATAATACGGCATCGGAAAATTAGGAAATAAGTCAATAGCTTGCTCCGCTGTTTTGGCCAACTCCGGATAATCCTGCAAGCTTTTGAGTCCGAACATCAATTGTTCCCATACCATGTAGTTTCTGTCATTCCTTTGAAGGGTCTGCTGATAGGCTGCTACTGCAGATCGGATTTCTCCCGAATTCATCAACACATCTCCATACAATGCATACGCTTTTGCATCGTTGGGGTGCGTCTGAACAAGAATACGGCCCAATTGTCGCAATTTTTCACCCAGCATGGGATCGGAGGTTTCTGCATGTTTTATGACATAGGGCATGAGCTCCTTTACTTTGAGGTCCGGACCTATATCAGGATTCTGCATCATTGGCTCCAGTGACTGCAGGTATCCCGCCGGGCCATCCTGCCGGCTTTCAAAAGCAAGTACAGCGATTCTGGCCTCCGCATCTGATGGGTCCGATTCCAGAATTTTTCTGTAATAAGGTATAGCTTCTTTATCCATACCATTGGATTTGAGCATTGCAGCAATCAGCTTCACGTACTTAGGCTGTCCGGGATATTTAGCCACCAGTCTTTCCAATTGACGTACTGCCTCATTTACTTTTCCGGTATTATCCAGCAGCTCTGCCCGTTTAAAGATAATCTGCTCCGAAAAACCCAGTTGTTGCTCCATTTTATCTAAGGTAGCCAGACATTGCGGATAATTTTTTGCCTTCAGCCAGACCGTGTAAAGTGCATCATAGTATTTCTGGTTTTTCGGAAACTGGCTGATCAATTCATTATACATGGAGGCTGCTTCTTCATATTTGGAAAGTGCCTCACACATTTCTGCATAGTACAATTTAAACCACTGATTTTGCGGCTCGAGTTTGACCGCCTGTACCAGGAGAGATTCGGCATCTCCAAAGTCACCTGCCGCGTATCTGATTTTAGCCATTTCAAACAGAATGGTACCATTGTTTTTATTTTCCTTCCTTAAAGTATCCAGCAGCTTGTAGGCTTCATCCTGTTTGCCCGATATCTGCAGATATTTAGCTCTCAGAAATCTTTCCTCCAGTTCATATTGAGATTCTGCCTTTCTTTGGTCCGTATTTTGTCCGAACAATAAAACTGACCAGAGGAATATTGATAAAGTGGTAACTATGATTGGTTTGATCATTCTTTTTCGTCCTTAATACTTTTGTATTACGAAAATTAAACTAAAAAGTTGCACTATTTAGTGCAGCACTGCAAATTTTCTGCTCAGAGTTCTGCCGTTTTTACCGGTGACCCTGAGTATGTATAGACCAGTGCCAGGCACCTTGATTTCAGTGTGTTTTTGCACATGCATTGACCTTGCAATCTTTCGTCCGTGAATATCAAACAGATCATACTCAAAACTTTCATACGGATTGTCACTCAGAATATACAAATCGGGATAAAGTATTTTTATACCAAATCCTTCAGAGGATTCGAATTCACCTGAGGATGAAGTTTTTTTTTCAAACAACCATTTATAGGCGGCCGGAAACTCTCTGGCCCAATACCACTCACTGTGGGCACCGTCTGCATGAATTTTACTGACCAGTCTGTCTGCCGAGAGTCCCTTTTCAAGCAAGAGATCAGCCATTCTTTCCGTATCCTTTACCTGATTGCCTCCTTCCTGTGCACCCGCAATCATATACACATAGGTATTTTCTCCGGCACCGGTATCAGATACCTGAGCATAACTCTGCGATGAAAACCAGAAAGAAGAAGAAAATGCTCCTATTTTGCCGAAAACCTGAGGGTACTTAATACCTCCATACATAGATATCAATCCCCCCATAGAGCTTCCCATTATACCGGTATTTTCCGGTTCTGGCAGGGTACGGTAGGTTGAATCAATGTAAGGTTTAAGCGTTTCGACAATAAAGCGTATGTAAGCATCTCCCTGCCCTCCGCCATACTGAGGATTGACCCAGGGGCTGTACTCGTTGATTCTCTGTGTGCCGCCATTGTCTATACCTACCACGATACATCCGTAATCCCCTTTTGAAAAAGACTGTCCAGCGATTCATCTACCTTCCACTCCCCTGAAAATGAGGTCTGTCTGTCAAACAGGTTTTGTCCGTCGTGCATATACAAGACAGGATACTTTTTCACAGATGTCTGATAATCCGGAGGAAGGTAGATCCAGATTCTGCGATTTCTGTTGAGCTGAGGCATGAAAAAACTGGTATTCATGATTGAGACCCCTGGACCTGCAGTAGATCCTCCTGAGCTGCCACCCTGATCTTCCCACCCGGCGATTTCCAGTTCGATGGTTTTTGGCTGGCCGGTGTAGCTCTCGGTTCTGTCAGGAATGAATCCACCGCTGGCTGTACCTTCCACCTTGTCCCAGCTGCCCCGGGTAAATTTGAATCTGACGGTACCCGGCTGAGGCTGAATGGTGATTCTGTACCAGGCATTGCTGTCTTTCTGGAGCCTGAAGCTTACATTGCCGGGATTCCATCCGTTGAAATTACCTGCAATGTAGATATCATCTCCCACAGGTGTATTGGCAGGTATCTTTTTGACGATGACATGCAGCTGGGCATCCGCTGTCGGATGCAGGAAGAATAACAAAAAGCTGATAAAATACTTCATACAATGTTTCATTGATTTACAGCGCCATAACGCTCCACAAATTCTTTCATTTCCAAAACCATATTTTTAGACCCCATCACAATGGAGGAGGTCTGATGCAGGGATTTCAGCTCAATATCCAGGATTCGCTCGAGTTTGCAGGTCAGAGCCATGCCGCCTGCCTGCTCCACAATGTAGGACATAGGGTAGCATTCATAGAGCAACCTGAGTTTGCCTTTAGGGTACTTTCGGGTATTGGGATACAGAAAGATGCCTCCCTGAAACATAATGCGGTGGATATCAGAGACCATGCTGCCTATGTACCGCAGTCTGAGATTCAGGTCAGAGCAATGGTCTATGTATCTCCTCATTTCCAGATCAAATTTGAGATAGTATCCCTGATTTACAGAATAATAATTACCCGATACGGGCATCTGTATATTGCGGTGCGAGAGACAGAACTCTCCAATGCTCGGATCAAGTGTAAAACCATTGACCCCATGACCGGTGGTGTACACCAGCAATGTTGAAGTCCCATACAAGACATAGCCTGCTGCAAGCAGATCAGTCCCCTTCTGTAAAAAATCATCCAGTGTGACCGGCCCGTCAGAGGGGCTTTTGCGTTTGTAAATACCGAAGATGGTACCAACTGACACATTTACATCAATATTGGACGAACCATCAAGCGGGTCCATCACCACAATGTACTGAGGTTTTTTATTTTTAGGTGGAGTAACGGGTATAAACTCCTGGTTTTCTTCCGAGGCAATGCCGCAGACTTCGCCACTTGTAGCCAGGGTTTCGATAAATTTTTCATTGGCAAACACATCCAGTTTCTGGACATCGTCTCCAGTAGTATTGGTACTGCCCGCCACTCCGAGGATATTGACAAGACCGGCCTTATTGACTTCACGATTGACAATTTTGGCTGCGATCCCGATATTTCTCAACAATCGGGTAAAACTTCCCGAGGAATCGGGAATGGAGCTTTGGGTTTTGATGATAAATTCATCCAGGGTTTCGATTTTGTTATTCATAATTCATTAGGTTAAGGTGACGTAAAGATAATGTTTTCGTCTTAATTCAGTCCTGATAAAAGCTGGAAGGATGTAAGACGAATATTTTGACTTTAGCAGGAATGTTACTGTCACAAATTGACATGAATGACAATCAAGGTATAAGTTTTTACTCCCTTCGATATTAATAGTTTATTATTTTGTAATGAGGATTTTGAGAAATGAAATATAGCCTTTAACTTTAACCATTAAAACCAACCTGCTTTCATATGAGAAATTTATTGATTGCCACACTTCTGCTTTTGCAGTTGATTTTAGGCTACTTTTACTACACTGATTACAGTAAATGCTGTACCTCAGCTCCCACAGAGGACTTGTCAACAGGACAGGCAAGCAACACAGTAAATGAAGATTATGCCCTTGTATTTAAATGGAATGATGCTTCTGCAGTCACTGGAACGAAATGGCCTGCATACCGGGACAGCATATTGAGTGCATTGGGCAGTGATAAAAAACTGGAAATCACCGGGGTTTTTTATGAGGGTGAAGCCGGCGACAATCTGAGCCAGGCCAGAGCCAGGTCTGTCAGAGCGCTTTTTTCTGATATCCCAGATGATAGAATTCTTTTCAAGGGTCAAAAATGGGAAAATACACCGGCTGACACCTCAGGCCTTTTTGAAGCGGCTTCATTTTCCGTTACATCTCCCGAAGCCAAGATAAAGGTGGAAGCTACCAGGACCTTGATTTATTTCGGGTCAAACTCTACTGAAAGAATAAGAAGTGCAGAGGTGGAAAAATACCTGAACGAAGTAGCCGACAGGGCGGCCACTACAGGTGCAAAAATCACCTTAATCGGCCATACGGATAATATCGGCCCCGATGCTGCCAATCTGAAACTTGGGATGCAAAGAGCCGAGACTGTGAAAAGATACCTGATTTCCAAAGGGGTGCCGGCTTCCTCCATTACAACCCAAAGTAAGGGTGAGGCAGAGCCCATAGCTGACAACACTACGGAAGAGGGCAGAGCACAAAACAGACGTACAGAATTAATCATTAAATAACCCGCTAAAACATTGACAATGATAGTATTACTTGATTTTTGTTCATTGCCGTGGTGGTTGCCATGGTTACTACCTTTTCTGTTAGGTCTGGCCTTAGGCTGGCTATTGTGGGCAAGGTTCAAACAGATGTTTGAAGATGCTCAGAATACCATTGCTGACAGAGATAACACTATAAGAAGCCTGGAAGCAGACCTGCAAAACTGTAAAAAAATGAGAATGGAAGCCGAAGGCAATGTGGCTTTACTGAAGGGCAGAATAAGAGAAATGGAAGCTCAGCTCGGTGAAAGTGCCGGAGAGCCGGCCGGTCTGAAAGTCGGAGCTGTACCTCTGACTCAGGATAGCGGAGACAAATATTTTAATGTCATCGGCACTGACAATCTTCAGATCATCGAAGGCATAGGCCCCAAAATGGAGGAAATCCTTAAAGAAAACGGAGTAAAGGATTTTGAAACATTAGAGAATATGACTCCATCTGATATCAGGGCTATCTTAGACAAATATGGAGACAAATACAAAATCATTGATCCATCCACCTGGTCGCATCAGGCAGCTATGGCCAAAAACAGAAACTGGGAAGGATTGATCCAGCTGCAAAAATCTCTGGATACAGGACGCGGCGATACCGCAGGCGAGGATACTGACTCTAAGCTGGAAAAGTTTTTGATTAAAGCTGGAGTTCTAAGAAAATGGACTCAGGATGACCTCAAAGCAGTAGAAGGTATTGGACCTAAAATTGAGGAATTGCTTCATAACGCAGGTATCAAAACCTGGCAGCAACTCTCTGAATGCTCTGTGGAAAGAATACAGGAGATACTTACGGCCGCGGGTCCAAGATACCAACTTGCTGATCCGGGCACCTGGCCACAGCAGGCAAGACTGGCAGCAGAAGGTAAGTGGGAAGAACTGCAGGCCCTGCAGGACTCACTGACCGGAGGCCGGGAGAAGTAAATACTCTCCTTCAAAAAACCATCAGATATTCTCAACTTACACTAATTAAAGACTTGTGGGGTGTATCTGATGGTTTTTTCTTTTTGAAAATATTGAGAAACTTCCTACCCTCCACAATAAAATTAACTGCAAATCAATAAAGCCTCACCCGAAGGGAAAAAATCAGCCACACAGCTCCCAATATCACTACAAAGCCAAAGGCAGTCATCAGGTTGGTAAGATTGGAGATGAATCCGATTATGACCGGGCCAACCAAAAAACCGCCCATAGCAAAGGTATTCATAATGGCAAGACCTGTTCCTCTGGGCAAATCCGGTATGCGTCCGGCACTGGCATACAAAATCGGTGCGCCGCACGACACTCCCAGACCCACCAGGGCAAATCCCAGTACAGCTGTCAAAGTAAATGGAAGAAAAATTGCCACCCCCAATCCTGTAATGGTCAGTACAGCACCTGACTGAAGTATAAGATTACCTCCATATCTGGGTATCAGATTATCACCCATAAATCTGCCCAATGCCATCAGAGATGAATAAGCTGCCAGCCCCCAACCCAAAAAGTATGGATTGGTACGCACCACTTCTTTCATATACAAGGTCGTCCAGTCAGCCATGGTACCCTCCGTAAAATTGATACACAGACTGATTATAATCATCATAAGCAAAGCTCCCTTGGGTAAGAAAAGTGAAAATTTCTCCTGTCCTGCACTGCTTTTTTCCGGCTCATACAATTGCATGATGACCGGCCTCACCCTGATCGCCATAAAGACACCCATCACACCCATCAATGCCATATGTAAACCCGGAAAAATCCCGGAGGCCTGGGACGTACTGCCCGTCAGCGAACCAAGCATCAAACCAAGACTGAAAAGACCATGGCAGGTAGACATGATATTGATTTTCTCATGCTGTTCTATGGATGAAGCACAGGTATTCATAGAAACATTGAGCGCCGTAATCCCCAACCCGCTCAATATCAAACCCAAAGGCACAATCGGGAAAAAAACTATACTCAGCGGTATGGAATATGCCACAGAAATAAAAAACATACTGGCAATGGTAACCTTGCGCATCCCGAAAAGCTGGATCAATATGGCCGCAAAAGGATTGAAAATCATAGCTCCCAAAGGCATACAGAGCAGCAAAATGCCCAGTGCAGAGTCATTCAGGTGGTACTGCTGCTTTACATATGGAATCATGGTGGCCCAATTGCCAAAGAGAAATCCCAGCAATACAAATGCTACTCCTACGGCCCTGCTTTCTTTATGGTTGAAAAATACTTTTAAATGCTGCATCCCAAAAGCTTAAAATTCTCAGAACTGCGAAAGTAGGCATTTTTATTACTGAAAGAATACATCACACTGATTCGCAAAGCAAATCAATTGAAAGCAGGTCCTGCACATTCTTATCATGAGGATATCTGAAAGAATTGATTAAAAACCAATTGTATCATACTTGATTTCATATCCTCATGTTTTAAAAATCAGTCTCATTTCCTTCATCATTCTTGCAGCATTCCACTGACCGGGCACCAGCAATCTGCGGATGGAATATTCTTTATAATTCGGGTGTCTTTTGCCTGTAAGCTGGAATGCGCCTTTAATACCTCTCGTCCTGACCTGCCCTGCCACATTTTCGTCCCATGCTCCGAAGGGATAAGCGAGATACAATGGTTTTTTACCGGTAATATTCTCAATAGTCCGGGAAGCTTTATCCACCTGTATCTCCCAATCTCTGCCCTGCAACTTTCGCATATCCTGATGATCATAGGTATGCAGTTCGACAGCATGTCCGGCTTTGAACAATTTTTGAATTTCCTCTCCGGTCATATATCCGGGTTTGCCTATGGATACGGTCATAATAAAAAATACTCCCCTGAAGCCATACTTTTCAAGAATAGGAGCTGCAATATGAAAATGCTCCGTACGGGTATCATCAAAACTGATCATTACTGATTTCGGAGGTAAAATTTTCTTCCCGGACAGGTGCAATAAAACATCATCGGGCATTACTGTTTTATAGCCGGATTGTGACAATTCCCGGATGTGGCTTTCAAAATTATCGGCACTGATGGTGTAGGTAGTGATTTTTGCAGCCTGTTTTTTAATGTTGTGGTAGCAAAGCACCGGTATTTCGCTCTCTGCAGTGAGCGACTGTCCATGGTGGCCTGAAGCCATGCTTATCAGGAACAATACCCCGAAAATTAATTGCATAAATCTTTTCCTCCGGTCCATCTTCAGATTTTATTGATATTGGATATAAATCGGTCTGGGTCTCAGTTTCAGTATTTCAGGCCTGGTCATGAGTCTGTTGGGTGGTGTCCAGGTATCATTCTTATAAAATAATTTGAATCCTGTAAACTGTACCGGCTCTCCAGCAACAAATCGTCTGTAGGAGTCTATTTTTTTAGCCGGAAATCCAAATCCATCCATATTTATCACGATTTGCACTTCAGGGCAGGTTTTGATGTTTTTATAATTGGTGACCATACCTTTGGTAAAACGATGTACTACCAATATTTTGGGTGGAAGGTTGTAATTTCTCACCAGCTCTGCCAGATAATCCACTGCAAAATTGATATCTGCCGCATCCAGGGTGCCTATTCTCTTACCGGGTATGCTTCCGTCCTTCATACTCCATTCCGGATCCAGACCGAGATGCACATCGGGTTCGATGAGGTATTTTTCAAGCAGT
The DNA here is from genome assembly GCA_016716335.1 of Saprospiraceae bacterium. Lineage (GTDB taxonomy): Bacteria > Bacteroidota > Bacteroidia > Chitinophagales > Saprospiraceae > OLB9. The sequence continues at coordinate 101,994 of JADJWN010000011.1, forward strand.
GGCACCTCACGCTGCACGGTACTGTGCCCTACCTGAACATCCAGAAAGGCTATACCCTCCATGCTTCTGGAGATTTCGAGCAATTTGTCTATCTGGTGAAAAGGCATGCGGAGTCTGTACATTCCATCTTTGCCGGCGGATGACTGGGCAGTCACTGCAAGGTAATGCAAGGCTGGAATCACTGTATGCAAAGAATCTGCTTTTTGCCACAATAAGCATTCTTCCAGTAAAGAAGCTTTCATTTTATCCGTGGGTAAGGCCCAAAATACCCATCCCTGAGGAATAAAAATTGCCGTAATAAGCCACAACTCTGTGAAAAGGCAATAATGCTCCGGGTAGTGGCCTCGGTGCCTTCACAGGCCAGCGATGATCTGTACTGTCGTGACTCAAAGACAAAACGAATTTGTCGTAAAGTGCAGTGTCCAGAACCGGAGTTGGCGCCTCAGGGGATTCGGAATCGTTTTCTCCTTGCTCATCTGAAGCTGTATTAACCTCGCCGAGATCCGGATTTTTTTTCAGCTCATTACTTTTAGATTCATTGCAGGCATACCATATCAACAAAGCAAAAAACATGCAGCACCATTTCATACCATCGGGATTATGTACCCCGCAATATAGAAACTATTTCAGGTATTACCAATGATTGTATCAGGAAGCGCAGAGATTATTTTACCGGTCTCACTTTATAACCCGCTTTACGCAGCAGATGGATTACCCCGTTCTCGCCGGCGAGATGCCCTGCTCCGACTGCAAAAAAGGAGGGTTGTTTCCCGGCTTCAGCACCTATGACCGGGATCCAGTTTCTGTTGCGCTGATACAACAGGTCGTCTTCAAAACCGGTGATTTCATTCTTGCCCTCAGAAATCATGGAAACCATCGCCTCTATATTCTGACTGACATACATTTCGGTCATTTTCTTAAAACTGTCGTTTTCAACATCTGCTGTTTTTATAGATTCGACCAGCATTTTAGCCTGAGCTTCGTAAGGTATTTTATCAAAAAGGCTGATCTGAAAATCCACGGTTTCGAGTCCACCTGTGGTTTTGCCCAGTTTGTCAGCGATCTGGTACAACTCCATTTCATAAGACTTCATGCTGCCTGACCTCAATCCGTCCGGATCAAAATCCACCTGAGCAAATACGGTGAGAAACATCGGCTTCATTCTTTCCAGCATAAAGATCGGGATACCGATTCTCTTAAAATGATTGGCTACCAGCTCGTACTCATCTTCAGAGAGCAATTCCTTTAATGTCATGCCGTCTTTCATGAATATTTTGCTCATCATACCCATGAGTGCACCCATGTCTGTCATGTCTTTGACATCAATTTCAAAAAAAACTTTGTCCGAATTTTCGAGTGCGGTGAGTGTACCTTTGGGAATGAAATAATCTTCGGCCCCTATAATGTGAATGGTACCAAATAGATAGGAAGGCTTTTTCAGATCTTTTCCGGAGATTTCCCACAGGAGGGCATTTTCCAGGGTTTGGTATCCCTTTGTGTTTTTAGCAAGGTCTTTACCGCCGGAACAGGACAGCCATACAAACCCAAAAATCAGTGCAGAAATGGCAACAAAACTGTTTCTTAAATATCTCAAGGGTAAAAATTTTTTATGGGCTTACAACGAATAATAACGGTAAATAGTTTGAGAGTTCAGGATTTTCGCTGTCTCTGTGCCTCATACATCAATACAGCCCCGGCTACAGACACATTGAGTGAATCAAAGCTGGCGGCAGCCGGAATATGTACGACTCCATCCGCCAGATCAAACAATTTGGGATTGAGACCCTTATCTTCCGCACCCAGCAATATGGCTGCAGGCAACGTAAAATCAGTTTCATCCGGAGGCCGGGAGTTTTTGGTAATTGCGGCTGCATAGACCAGGATGCCGTGGCTTTGCAATGTGCTTACCAGATTGAATATGCTTGCATATCTGCATACCGGAATTTTAAGCAGGGCACCCGCAGATGCTTTCACAGCCTCCTCGTTGATTCTTCCGGATGCATTGCCTGTCATAACCACAGCATGAGCACCGAAAAAGTGAGCTGATCTGGCCAGCGATCCGATATTTCTCACATCACTCACACTATCCGCTACCATTATCAAGGGCGTCTCTCCCCTTTCAAAAATCTGAGCCAGTACATCTTCAATCTCAAAGTATCTGATAGGCGATATGATGGCTACCAGACCTTGATGACTTTTATTTCTGGCCAGTTCATTGAGTTTTACCTCCGGCACTTTGGCCAGAGGTATATTCCTGTTTTTACAATACTGTCTGAAATACACTTCCGTCTCACCCCTCAAAGTGTTGAGCATAAATACCTTTTCTATTTCCACTCCGCTTTCAGCAGCTTCTATGAGTGGATTTTTTCCAAATATGATGTCAGACATTATATGAAATTTTGTGGGTTAAGACTATCTGCCCAAAATGTCGCCAAAAGTACAGCAAATTCATTTTTGTGAGCAAAAATTGTGAAAGCTTGTTTAAATTTACCGAAATTTTAAATTTCAGTTTTTAATCCAATTGTAAACATCTTTTAATCAACAAGTTAACTCCCAAATTTTATGAATTTAAAAATTTACCTTTCTGCAGTATTGCTTGGGTTATTTCTGGCGGGCACAGTGAATGGCCAGGATAATTTTCAGAAAGCCTTGAAGCATCTGATGGATAATAATAAAAATACCGGACTGAAGAGCTCCGACATCACGGGTGCAAAACTGGCTTCTGAGGCTACCAACGAAAAGTTAGGCACCCATTACCTGTATATCGACCAATATATTCAGGATATACAGGTGCACAATGCAGTAGCCGTTTATGTATTTGACAAGAATGGAAACATTGTATCTTCCAATCATACTTTTATAAAAGATGCTGAAGCCTCAGTGTCAGCCTCGAGGGCCCGGATTACACCGGAGTCTGCCATAATCAATGCCGCAGAACAACTGGGAGTTGCACTGAAGACAGCACCTGTATCAGTAGGAAGATCAGAATCAGGGGCCTTGAAGTTTGAACAGAACGAACTGACCAAATACCCGATATCAGCACAATTAAAATACATTCCGGCGGGTAACAAACTGGTACTTTGCTGGAATCTTCATCTCGACATGAAAGGCAATTCCGACAATTGGGATTATTTTGTAGATGCAGTGAGTGGTGAGTTCGTGTATAAATACAACATGACCTTATACTGCAGTTTTCATAATCATGCCTTTTCGAGATCTCATGACTGCACTGTGGCTCATCAGGACATTACCGATGGCAGTGATGAGTATCCGGCTGAGTCTCTGCTGTCCTCAGCTGCTGCCAGATACAGAGTATATGCGCTTCCGGTAGAAAGCCCTGCACACGGCCCGAGAAGCCTTGTCACAGATGATCAGTATCCCAAGGCTTCACCCTTCGGATGGCATGATACCAATGGAGTACCGGGTCATGAATTTACCACCACCCGTGGAAATAATGCCTACGCCTATCAGGACAAAAACAATGACAATTCGCCCGATCTGCCGGATACGCAGGGAGGAAGTACGCTCACCTTCGATTTTCCGATGGATCTCAATCTGGACCCGAGACAAAATGCAGATGCTACGGTGACCAACCTGTTTTATATGACCAATATGATGCACGACATCAGTTTTCTGACAGGATTTACAGAGCAATTCGGTAATTTCCAGCAAAGAAACTATACCGGTGCTCCGGGACAGGGAGACCCTGTACTTTCTGAAGCATTTGATGCTTTTGAAGCCTCGCCTCAAGGTCTGAACAATGCAAATTTTTCGACTCCGCCAGATGGAGTATCAGGCAGAATGCAGATGTATCTGTGGAATAATAACGGTGGATCTGTATCTGTGGATAGTCCGGAGCAGATAGCCGGATACATAAAGCCTATCGGTTCAGCTCAGTTTGGCCGGCCTATTCCTCAGGCCAATGAAACCCCGATCACCGGTAATGCAATCATCGCAGTAGATGCCTCCAACCCCAATGAAGGTCTGGGTTGTGGCAATTTTGCCAATGCTGCTGAAATGGTGGGCAAAGTAGTACTGATAGACAGAGGTATCTGCCAGTTCAGCCAGAAAGTCTATAATGCGCAAAGAGCAGGGGCCATCGCTGTGATCATCTGCAATGTACCGGGCATCAATGGAGGTAATGGAGATGAAATGGTAGGTATGGCCGGAGGCACGAATGCCAATCTCGTGACTATCCCCTCCGTGTTTGTAGGTAAAACCAACTGCGATAAAATCAAATTTTCATTGCGCAATGACATCAGAGTAATGATCACGTTCCAGGTCAGGGACAGAGAAGGAGCAGAGTATCTGGATGGTTCGCTGGATAACGGCATCATAGCCCACGAATACGGACATGGCATATCTACCCGTCTCACCGGAGGCCGTACCAACTCCGGCTGCCTGAGCAACAATGAGCAGATGGGCGAAGGATGGAGTGACTTCTTTTCTTTGGTGACTACGCACAGACCCGGAGATACCGGCGAAATGTCCAGAGGAATCGGCACCTATGCCAATGCAGAATCACCGGGAGGCAGAGGCATCCGGAGATTTCCTTACTCCACCAATATGAATATCAATCCGCAAACCTACAAGGACATCAGAGGCACAACCGCACCGCATCCTCTTGGTGAGGTCTGGACAGGTTGTCTATGGGATATGTATTGGGCATTTGTCAATCTTTATGGTTTTGACCCGGACTGGAATAATGAAAACTCCGGCAACTTCAAAGCTGTACAACTTGTCATGGAGGGAATGAAATTACAACCCTGCAGTCCGGGCTTTGTAGAGGGAAGAGATGCAATCCTCACCGCAGACTATATCATACATGAGGGCAAACACAATTGTCTTTTATGGGAAGTCTTTGCACGCCGGGGTCTTGGATTTTTTGCGGATGGAGGCAGCCCCAATGACAGAAATGATGGTAAAGAGGACTTCGAGCCACTGCCTACCTGTATCAAGGAGCTCAAAATCAGCAAAAAAGCCACCGCACTCACTACACCGGGAGGCGAAGTGGACGTAGAACTCCGGGCCATCAATCATATTCCGGCAAGACAAAACAAAGTGACCATTATTGACGAGCTACCCGACGGATTGACCTATGTGCAGGGATCAGCCAATATACAGGACGTAAAGGTAGAAGGCAATCTTCTGGTCTTCGGATTGGGCGACATGGAATATGAAGCACAGACTACCATTACCTACAAACTGCGCACCTCAGCTTCCAATAAGTCTGTAACATTATTCAGGGATGACTTTGAAGGAGATATAGACTGGGATATCAGCGTAGAAGTAGGACAGGACAACTGGCTCCCCAGCTATGACTTTTACAGAAGTCCGGAGACATCATTCGGAGTAGCCAATCTGCCGTTTGAAATGGATGCTTCCATTTACTCTCCACCACTGCAGGTGACCGGTACAAATCCTGCCCTCAGATTCTGGCACCGCTTCAGGACTGATGCCGGGGTTGACGGCGGTTTTGTTCAGATGTCGCTCAACGGCGGATCTTATTTCAATGTTCCTGCGTCCAGGTTTTTAAGAAACGGACCCAATTCGGTGATCCCTTATTCTACCATAGCCATTCCTGCCCTGCAGGGATATACCGGCAACACCAATGGCCAATGGCTCGACAGTTATATTGACCTGAGTGATTGCAAAGGTCAGACCGTTCAGTTCAGATTCCGCTTTGCCAGCAATAATGAAAACGCTCCCACAGGAGATGATGCAGGATGGTTTATAGACGACGTGGAAATACTGGACCTCTACAAGTATCTCACCAGTGCCTGTATTTTTGCCAATGATGAAGAAGCAGACAAAAAATGTACCCAGGCTGCTCAGATCCTGATCAACAGCGAAGGTACTGTAAGCACTGCGGATACCAAGCCTTCATGGTTTGAAGTCGAACTGATACCCAATCCGGCTACCGATTACGTTTCTGTGTATATTTCATCAGCCCATTCGGGTACTGCCGCACTCAGCCTGTACAGCATGGATGGCAGGGTGCCGTACCAAAAGCAGATAAGAGTGGATGGAAATAAATCAGTGCATGCTATTCCATTGACCGGATTGCCGGCAGGCATGTATTTCGTAAGAGTGCAGTCAGGTGCTAATTTCAGCATTCAAAAACTGATAGTGAAATAAGAGCTTTCCTGTTTTTCTGCAAAAAAGGTGCAAGTCTGATCATCCCGACTTGCACCTTTTTTCATTTAGTATTATACCCTGAGGATGAGGGTTGAAATGGCAATAAATATAGGTAAACACAGGTTTTATTCTAGAGACTATAAATAAGTTATGCTTTATGTAAAACAGAATCCGTAAAGAATGACCTTCTAAGGGTCAAATATTAATAGCCATGGTTTAGCCCATGGTTTTAGAATTCTTTTTGCAGCCATTTCAAACCGCAATACCTGCCCGGCTGCAGGTGGGGGTTTTCTGTTGCTTAATTTGGGTTTAAACTTTATCCGATCTATTTTGTCTTAAACTTTTCAGGACAGAGCTTTAAAAATCCCCTATTTCTTTATGCGCAAATTCATTGTGTTTCTGATTATAGCAGCGGTCATAGCAGGATTGCTGATTGTAAAAAACATTTACTTTCCAGCAGATGCAGGAAATGGTGCCCCGGGCCCGCAGGCAGGCGGTAAAGGTCAGGGTGGCGGCCCAATGCCGGTGGATATCATGGTGGTACAACCGGCCAAAGTAATCAACAGCATTCAATCCTCCGGTACTGTACTGGCCAATGAAAGAGTAGATCTCACCGCTGAAAGTGCAGGAAAAGTTACGGGGATTTATTTTAAAGAAGGTTCGCAGGTACAGGCAGGCACCCTGCTTGTAAAACTGAATGACGCCGAGCTCAAAGCCCAGCTTCAGAAAGCCAAGGTAGGACTGCAATTGGCCAAAGACCGGGAAGCAAGGCAAGCACGCCTGCTGGAGCTCCAGGGTACATCCAAAGAAGATTATGACATCGCTGCCAATCAGGTACTCAGCCTTCAGGCAGAAATCGAATATTACAACTCTCTGATTCAGAAAACAGAAATCCGGGCACCATTCAGCGGAGTAATCGGATTTAGAAATATTGCACTGGGCAGTTATGTCAATCCTTCCACTGTGATAGCCACACTTGTACAAACCAATCCCATAAAAATTGAATTCAGTGTACCGGAAAAATATATGAAAAACGTAAAACCGGGCGAAAGCATACGATATACAGCGGATGGGGTAAGCGGAATAAAAACCGCAAAGGTACAGATGATAGATCCACAGATCAATCTCGAAACCAGGAGCCTGAAAGTCCGGGCAACAGGAGATAACAGCGGAAATCTCTTGCCCGGCAATTATGTAAAGGTAGAAATCGCCGTAAGCGGAGCGGAACAGGCCATACAAATACCGACATCTGCCGTAGTACCCATACTCAAGGGACAAAAAGTATATGTATTGAAAGAAGGTAAGGCCAAAGAGGTAAAAATAGGACTGTCAGACCGGGATGACAAATTCGTCACTGTATCAGAAGGACTCTCAGCAGGAGACAGCCTGATAGTCTCAGCGATCATCATGCTCAAAGACGGCATGCCTGTCAAAGCGGGGAACATTCGTCAATAACTTCTAAAAATAAAGTACTCCTATGTCGAGTCTATCCACCATCAGCGTCAACCGACCGGTACTTGCCATCGTGATGAACCTTGTGATCCTGATATTCGGATTTCTGGGGTTCAAAGCACTGGGGGTAAGAGAGTTTCCGTCCATTGATCCGCCGATCATCAACGTAAGGACCAATTATCCGGGTGCCAATGCCGATATCATCGAATCTCAGATAACTGAACCGCTCGAAAAAGCCATCAATGGTATAGCCGGTATTACCAATATTTCCTCATCGAGCAATCAGGGCTCCTCCAATATCACGGTAGAATTCAGCCTGAGCTCCAATCTGGAAGAAGCAGCCAATGATGTACGGGACAAGGTATCACAGACCCTACGCCAGTTGCCGCCGGATCTTGACGGAGTGCCTGTGGTAAGTAAGGCAGATGCAAACTCCGATGCCATCATTTCCATGACAGTACGGAGCAATACCCGCAATCACCTGGAATTGAGCGATTATGCCGAAAACGTCCTTAGCCCACGACTGCAGACCATTCCCGGTGTCTCCACCATTCAGATTTGGGGACAAAAGAAATACTCCATGCGTCTGTGGCTCGACCCTTTCAAACTATCTTCATACGGCCTTACAGCCCTCGACGTAAGAAATGCATTGAACCGACAGAACGTAGAATTGCCGGGAGGTAAAATCGCAGGTAATGAGACGGAACTCACCATCAAGACCTATGGGAGACTGACCTCGGTCAAAGAGTTTAATGAAATGGTCATCAAGAGTATGCCGGATGGACAGGATATCCGGCTGCAGGATGTGGGATATGCCGTCCTGGGTCCTGAAAATGAAGAAACCATACTGCGGGGCAGCAATATCCCCATGATTGGCCTTGCCATGGTGCCACAGCCCGGATCCAATTATCTGGACATTGCCAACGAATTTTATAAAAGACTCGAACAAATCAAAAAGGATGTACCCGATGATATCCTGCTCGATATTGCACTGGATAACACAACTTTTATCCGCAAGTCTATCAGTGAGGTTAAAGAGACCTTCGTTATTGCCCTCATTCTGGTAATACTGATTATTTATTTGTTTTTCAGAAACTGGGCCATTGCTTTCAGGCCTTTGATAGACATTCCGGTATCTCTGTTAGGTTCCTTTTTTGTGATGTATGTCATGGGTTATTCCATCAATGTGCTTACCCTGCTTGCCATCGTGCTGGCCACTGGTCTTGTGGTGGATGACGGCATTGTAGTCACAGAGAATATATTCAAGAAAATTGAAAAAGGTATGGCGCCCAAACAGGCAGCCATCGAAGGCTCCAGGGAGATATTTTTTGCAGTAATTTCCACCTCCATCACACTGGCAGCAGTATTTATGCCGGTAATTTTCCTGGAAGGATTTGTGGGCAGATTATTCCGGGAGTTTGGTATCGTACTGGCTTCAGCAGTATTGATATCATCCTTCGTCTCACTGACACTGACTCCAATGCTCAATGCTTATCTCAGTAAAAAGTCCGATGATCAGGGCTGGTTTTACAGGCTTACAGAGCCGATGTTTCAGGCTATGGAGCGCAGCTACCGGAACGCACTCGCAGGATTTCTGGAGCAAAGGTGGATGGCATTGGTTATCATCGTTCTATGTTTTGGAATGGTGTATTATTTCAATGGCAAACTGAAAAGTGAATTATCGCCTCTGGAAGACAGGAATGCGATCCGGCTCCAGGTACAGGCACCGGAAGGTGCTTCATTTGAATATACCGACCAGATCATCCAAAGCCTCGTATCTACCTTGATGGACTCCGTACCCGAACACAGTGTACTGCTGTCAGTCACAGCACCCGGATTCATAGGATCCGGAGCGGCCAATACCGGATTTGTACGGATCAGACTGGTTGATGCCGAACAACGTCAGCGTACCCAGCAACAGATCGCTGCCGTAGCCGGAAAAATAGCCCGGAAATACACCGATGCACGAATTTTTGTCATACAGGATCAGACCATCTCCTCGGGAGGTCGTCGGGGTGGATTGCCGGTACAGTTTGTACTGCAGGCACCCAATTTTGAAAAACTCAAGGAAGTACTGCCCGAGTTTATCAACAGGGCCGAAAAACATCCTACACTACAGACCGTAGATGTCAATCTGAAATTCAACAAACCCGAGCTGTTTGTAAGTATAGACCGGGACAAAGCCAAAGTACTGGGGCTGTCCATATCTGATGTGGCACAGGTACTGCAGACGGCATTTTCAGGGCAGCGTTTTGGCTTTTTTATTATGAATGGCAAACAATATCAGGTAATTGGACAATTTGACCGGGCCAATCGGGATGCTCCTATAGACCTTAAATCTATTTACATCCGTAATTCAGCCGGAGAAAATATACAGCTTGACAATATTGCCAAAGTAGAAGAGGTGAGCAGCCCACCGCAATTGTATCACTTCAATCTTTACCAGTCTGCCACGATATCAGCCGGTCTGGCTCCCGGAAAAACGATTGCAGATGGGATAGCCGCCATGCAGGAGATTGCGGAAGAGCTGCTTGATGACAGTTTTTCAACAGCCCTGACCGGAGCCTCCAAAGACTTTGCAGAAAGTTCATCCAATATCATGTTTGCCTTCTGCTCGCCCTTTTATTGGTATATCTGGTACTGGCAGCTCAGTTTGAAAGTTTTATAGATCCCTTTATCATCATGTTTACCGTGCCATTGGCGCTGGCAGGAGCCTTATTTTCGCTCTGGTACTTCAATCAGACACTGAATATCTTCAGCCAGATAGGTATCATCATGCTCATCGGACTGGTGACGAAAAACGGTATCCTTATCGTAGAATTTGCCAATCAGATCCGGGAAAAAGGAGCATCCAAGGCTCAAGCCATCATTGATGGAGCTGCATCAAGATTGAGACCTGTACTGATGACCAGTCTGGCTACGGCTTTGGGAGCATTGCCGATTGCTCTAGCCTTCGGAGCAGGCTCAGAAAGCCGCAAAGGAATGGGCGTAGTGATCGTAGGTGGAATTATGTTCTCCCTGATCCTGACACTGTTTGTCATTCCGGCGTTATATTCTTATTTATCCAGAAAAAAAGATGTGGAACATGCACAACAAAGCATATCCGTACATGATGAAGCCCTGTCTTATTAAGCAGTTTACAGTATTGTCGGTTCTTTTAATCTCGGGATTACTGCTGCATGCGCAGGAAGAATTGGCTCTGAGAATGCTCGAAGCTGAAGTGCTGGAGGCTAACCTGAACCGGAAGATAGCTGCCAAAGATAAAGGCATAGCTGTCAATAATTACGACAAAGGCAATGCAGGCTTACTGCCCACCGTAAATCTTGCTTTGAGAAATAATACGACCTATATCACCAATACCCTCACCACAGCAGACGGCAGGGAAATTGTCAATGACTTTACACTCAACAACAATGTCAATGCCAACGTCAATGCCGAGATTGCCATCTATAACGGAGGTCGCAATAAAAACCTCTATGAGAGACTGCGCATGCTTACCGAAACCGCAGATATTAACGAAAGAATAGTCATCGAAAATCTGCTCTATAACCTGCGCACACTGTATTATCAGGCAGTAAGGCAAAAACAATTGATCAAAACCACCAGAGCGGCATTAGACTTTACGGAGCAAAGGCTGCAGCTTGCGGTCAATAAACTGGATATCGGCACGGGCAACAAAGTAGTGGTACTGCAGACAGAACTGGAAAAAAACCAGCTATTAGCAGAACTTGAGCTCCAAAACCTGTCTCTACTTAACATATATGACCAGATCAATGCCTTGCGCAATCTTCCCCCTTCGAGCGAGGTACCGGTGACTGACAGCACTTATGTGATCAAATCGCCCGATAAAAATACACTGAAATCGACATTGCTGGAAAACAACCTGCAGTTTAAGATGGCAGACATCAATATAGCCCTGGCGCTGAACAGCATCGAAGATGTAAAAGGGCTGCGAAAGCCGTCAGTGACAGCCAATCTGGGTTATACCTTCAACCGTGCCGACAATGGTGCCGGCTTCTTCCTGCTTAATCAAAGCAACGGATTTGGTGCAGGCGTAGCGGTGACCATGCCGATCTATGATGCAAACCGGATCAAAATCCAGTACAGAAATGCCCAATTGCAGTCAGAACAGGCTGCCATGCAAAAAGAACTTCTGCAGATCAACCTGGATGCCCAGTTTGAGCAGCTTTTCAGGACCTATGAGGCATCAGAAAGACTGGCGAGCCTCCAGAAAAAAAATGTGGACATAGCCGAAGAAAACCTGATCATCGGCATCAACCGTTTTAAGGTCGGGGTCACAGATGGATTTGAACTGGAACAGATTCAGCAGGGATATACCCAGGCCAATTTCCGGTGGATAGATGCCCTTTTTCAGACAAAAATGAACGAACTCGAGTTGATGCGCCTCACCGGCAAACTGGCCATATATTGATGAAATTACTCAGGTACATCCGGGGATGACCTTATTAAAAAGGGTACCGGATTTGTATGTAAATAACCTGAATTCAGGATGAAAATTTATAGAAATATAAGCTTCTTTGGTGCTCGCATTTAATTGGGGGCAAGACAGCAATGAATGTTGATTACCTTGAATCCTGAATAAGCAACAGAAAATCCCCGCCTGCGGACGGTCAGGTATTACGGTCTGAAATGGTTGCAAAATAAGTCTCCGCCAAGGCGGATCACTTTCACTCATTTACTTGATTGGCTACTGAGACTTGTTTTCGACAGTGATTGTTTTATAGCCATTTCAACTCAAATCACGAAGTTCAGATTTTTAATTCCTGCTAAAAAATAGTCAGCAATTTTGTGATCAGATTGCCAGTTTCATTTTCTGAAATGCGTACAAAATATGTTCCTGGCAAAACGTTGGGGATATAGAAAGTTGAAACAGATTTATTCGGAATAAAAGATTTTGCCACAATTCTTCCTAACTGATCGGTCAATTGAATATTATAACTGCCATCACCAGACAGATCAATGACAATCTCCTGACCAGCAAAAACAGGATTGGGATAAATTTTAATATAATTCATGGCATTATTGTCCTTAGTTGAAGAAAACAAGCATTCCGGGGCAGTATATTCAGGAAAAAACCTGTATATTTTTTCTTTATTTCTTGCATAAAATTCATTGTTGTGATCAACATAAAACTGGCCAATATCTATGTTGTGACAATGTCTTTCTTCCCAGCTCATTCCGCCATCTTCAGTGTAAAAAATGGCATTTGAACCGACAACATAACCGTGATGAATATCCTTAAACTTAATACCCAGTAAAAATTCAGGCGAATATGGCAATACAATATTTTGAATATGCCTTAGGCTATCTCTGATCAAAAATATTTTATCATCAGGAGTTGTAATGTAAATATGATTTATATCTTTCGGTTCAAAATCAAAGTAAAAAGGAATATCTCTTTTTGTCCAGTTTTGGCCTCCGTCTGTGCTTAGGTAAAGATTTGCTATACTGTCATTACTCACTGCGTTTGACATACCCACGACAAAGGTTTTTTCATCAAACATATGGAAAAATCTGATGGAGCCTGACAACTGGAAACTGTGTTCTTTCCAGGTATTTCCAAAATCTTCAGAAATGTTGAATAAGTTTACACCTTCCGTACTATTGTTGAATAGTATGATTGTATTATTATAGATCGAATACCTCAATTGAACATTGCGTTCCTCTTTGATTGCCGTCCACGAGATGCCGTAATCGTTGGTTCTGTATATTCTGTTAAATCTTCCTTCCGCTGACCATGAAGAGAAATTGACTAAAGCTGTGGCTTCTCTGAAATAAGTCCACAGTATGTTTTCCCAGTTTGTCAATGGTGTTTTTTTAAACCGACGCTCTACAAATGATAATCCATTGTCTTCGGAGAAAAATAAAGATTTAGTCGAGGTGGTCCAGAATTTATTATTATCCAGCATATAAATGCCATATGCTCTGTGTGGTAAGTTCAGGGTTTGAGTATTTTGCCATCCACCTTTAGTGCAGAAGTTTATTTTTTTGCTGTCTTTTGAAGGAATTCCGCATTCAGAAGATGTTGTAAGTGTAACAGTGTAGCATCCGGGAGATTCATATGAATGTATCGGGTGAATTTCCTCTGAAAATTTTCCGTCTCCAAAATCCCAAAGAACTTTACTGAAGAATACAGATTCATTCAAAAATTGAACATCCTTTCCGGTTTCAGTAAATGAAAATTTACTGACTGAATTTATACAAATCAGCGAATCACACTTAAAATTACCTGCATCTTTTCAAAAATCATCTGGTTTCCGGCACTTACACATATCAGTTCCAAATCTTCACTATGATGATATATAGAACTTAAAAAACTATACCGAATATCTCCTATCCCTTCAACCCATTCTATAAAATACTGTGGCCCCAGACTCAATTTCATGTAAATCCTGTCCCTGCCATCCTGGAGTCTGATAAGTTTTTTTTCTATTACTGTGGGTTTATCCGGTATATCTGTTAATTTATCTCCCGGTTCGGCACCAAAGTCATATATTAACTGAAAATTGAGGCTTCCATGATATAAATAATAAACTTTATATCCGTCAATATATATTCTGTGTTTTGCTATTGGATAAGTATTTAGCCGATATAACAGAACTCTTTTGTCATCTATTATGGTATCTCCTGCATAAAATAAAGAGTGGTTTGATACGTTGTAAGGTGGATATGAATCTGAATAAACTATGCCAAAATTAAGTCCGGGAATTGAAAAAAGCTCGTAGGTGGATTGACATCTGAGGAAATTAATTTTTGAAATTAATAAGACAAGCATCAAAATGTAGATTTTCATGGACTTTTTTTTTATTGTGTGTGAAATTATGAAGAATTGTCATGTTTAAGATAAACGAAATATTATTTTGAATACAAAAGTCTTGCAGGATACAAAATTAATCTTCGGAGTATGTTTTTCTTAGTGAGATTTAATCACTGAATAATTTCCTCAGATATCCAATCTCTTCAATGCAATGTGTTGAACAGCAGTACAGCAAGTACACTTCCTGCGACCGGTCCTAATACAGGCACCCAGGCATAGGCCCAGTCTGTGGCTCCCTTGTTGCGTAAAGGAAGTATTGCATGTACCAGTCTGGGCCCAAGATCTCTGGCCGGATTGATGGCATATCCGGTGGGTCCTCCAAGGCTCAATCCAATACCCAGTACCAATAATGCCACAGGTAGTGCATCCAATGCCCCAAGGCTCTGAGCAGGTGCTATGATGTATAATATGCCTGTAATTAAAACAAATGTACCTGTGCATTCAGTCAGGAAATTATACTTCAGAGCTCTTACAGCCGGTGCAGTACAGAAAGTGGCAGCAATATGTCCGCTTTCGAGGGTGATGTCGTAGTGTTTTCTGTATGTCATCCAGACCAAGGTGCTACCGGTCATGGCACCCAAAATCTGGGATATCACATAGCCGGGCAAAGAGGTCCATTCGAATTTTCCCATAAGGCACAAAGCCAGGGTTACAGCCGGATTAAGGTGAGCACCACTGTAAGGTGCAGATACAAATACGGCTACAAATACTCCTATCGCCCAGCCAAAAGTGATTACAATCCATCCTCCTCCGTTGCCTTTACTGTCCCTGAGCAGTACATTGGCTACGACCCCGTTGCCTAGCAATATCAAAATGGCTGTACCAAAAAATTCAAAAAACAAGGGTTCCATAATTACTGTGTTGAAGGATGAAAAATATATTGTGAGGCTAATGTGTTAAATCTTTGAATCTGATCTGCTGCCCAGTTTTCATCTTTGTGCAGCAGTTTTTGCATAAAACGGGTGACTCCGGGGGCTGCTTCCTGAGCCGCTTTGGCGTCCAGAAATAAAATTCGTGTCCTTCTTGCCAGCACATCTTCCGGATATTGTGCCATTTCATACATTACGGCATTATATACATCCAGATAACGGTAGTCAAATGACGGATGTATTTTCTCATGTATTTCCGGAAATTCAGATGCTTCTACCGGAGGATAAGACCGCTCCAGCGAAATATGTTTTGTACTGCATGGCTTCATGGACAGTCCACTAAATGCAGAAGCCCTGTTGAGTAAATCTTCAGCCATTTTCCGGTAAGTGGTCCATTTGCCTCCTGTGATGGTCCAGATACCACCGGGTCCCTGAATGATGGTATGGCTCCTGGATAAAGAAGAGGTTTTGTCTTGCTTTCCTCCTTTGACCAAGGGCCTTATCCCTGCAAATACGGACTGAATATCTGAGGGTTGAAGTTTCCGGGAGAGATAACGATTGATATTTTGTAAAATAAACCAAACATCTTCTTCGGGGGCTTTCGGTTCCTGAGTATGGTTTTTGGACGGAGAGTCTGTAGTGCCTATTACAACCTTGCCCATCCATGGCATGGCAAAGAGCACTCTACCGTCTGTAGTCCTGGGGACAAGCAGTCCGTAATCCTTAAATCGTTCATCCTTATTGACTACTACGTGTACCCCGATAGATGGAGACATAATATCCACATGGCCGGGATTTTCCTTTGTCATAATTTCGTCTCCAAACACTCCGGTGGCATTGATAATACACCTTGCATGGATGCTGTATTCTTTGTTTTGACACGAGTCAACGGCTTTGATGCCCATCACATTGTCTCCTGATTTGATCAGATCAGTACATTCCATATAGTTTATCACTACTGCCCCTCTTTCGGCGGCAGCCTGGGCAAGACGGATACAAAGCAGGCTGTCATTAAACTGACCGTCATGATACAGTACTCCTCCGAGCAGATGCTCTGCTTTCAGATCCGGAATTTGTGCCAGCACTTCCTGTTTGTCCATCCATCGTGTCCTGCCTATGCGGTACCATCCCGACAGCCATTCATACAACTTGAGTCCTGTGTAATAATATATCCCTGACCAAAGGTTGTACACCGGCAGTACAAAATGTACCAGCGAAGTACAGGACGGAGCATTGCGCAGCATGTGCCATCTTTCATGCAGTGCTTCCATCACCAGGCTGATATTGCCTTGCTCCAGATAGCGCACCCCTCCATGAATCAATTTGGTGGACCGGCTGGAAGTAGCTTTGGCAAAATCACTTTTTTCTACCAGTATGGTTTTGTTGCCCCTTGCTGCTGCATCCAATGCAATGCCCAGACCCGTGGCCCCTCCGCCAATGATCAGTACATCACACTTCTGACAGGCACTGAGTTTTTGAAGCATTACATTCCGATCCATAGCCCGGTATTGTTCAGTGAGTAAATTGCGTCATATGAATTGCACTTTGTACGGCATTATGCCAGGCTTCTGTATATCCGGATCTCTGCTCCTGCGTAAAACCGGGTAAAAATGCTTTTTCTTCCATCCACTGCTTTTGTACCTGTTCCACAGATGGCCATATACCTACTGCCAGACCGGCCAGATAAGCCGCTCCGAGAGCTGTGGTTTCAGTAATAGCTGGTCGGATTACTTTACAGTCCAGTATGTCACTCTGAAACTGCATGAGCAGATCATTCACCGTGGCCCCGCCATCCACCCGGAGCTCACGTACGGCAATATGGGCGTCTGCTGCCATCGCTCTCAGTACATCATAGGTCTGAAATGCGATACTTTCGAGGGCAGCACGTGCAAAGTGTGCAGAAGTAGTACCCCGTGTAATCCCTGTGATCATTCCCCGGGCATGCGGATTCCAGTAGGGTGCGCCCAATCCTGTGAAGGCAGGAACCATGTACACTCCTCCGTTGTCCTCAACCTCTGATGCGAGCTTTTCGATTTCGTCCGAACTTCGTATCAATTGCAATCCGTCTCTCAACCACTGAACCACCGCTCCGGCATTGAAGACACTGCCTTCGAGAGCATATTCGGTTTTATCTCCGATTTTCCAGGCAATAGTGGTGAGCAGCTGGTTGTGACTCTCTACGGGCCTGGTGCCTGTATTCATCAGCATAAAGCAGCCGGTACCATAGGTGTTTTTGACCATTCCTTCATAGATACACATCTGGCCGAATAATGCCGCCTGCTGGTCACCTGCGATACCACCTACCGGTATTTTTACAGAGGTAAGTATGTTTTCGGTGTAGGCATAGATTTCACTGCAGCTGCGTACTTCGGGCAAAATTTGGGGTGGAATATTGAATAATTTGAGCAGATCTTCATCCCACTGCCCGGTGTGAATATTAAAAAGCATGGTGCGGGATGCGTTGGTGATATCGGTGGCATGTATTCTGCCTCTGGTCAGATTCCACAGCAGCCAGCTATCCACTGTGCCAAAGCAGACTTCGCCTGCTTCGGCCTTTTGTCTCAGCCCTGAGATATTTTCCAGCAACCAGTTGATTTTAGATGCACTGAAATAGGCATCAATAATCAATCCGGTTTTGGCCTTAATCATGGGACCGTGACCTTCCTTAATCAGTCTGTCACAATATGTGGCAGTCCTTCGATCCTGCCAGACTATGGCATTATAGACAGGCTGACCGGTTTTTCTGTCCCAAAGTATAGTCGTTTCTCTTTGATTGGTGATGCCTATTGCAGCCACCGCATCTGCGGTAAGACCTGCTTTGGTGACCGCTTCTGCTGCGACACCCATCTGGCTGCTCCAGATTTCCAGTGGGTCGTGCTCCACCCAGCCGTCATCGGGAAATATTTGACGGAATTCTTTTTGTGCTATTGAAATAATATGACTCTCACTGTCAAATATTATGGCTCTGCTGCTGGTAGTGCCCTGATCTAATGCGAGAATGTAGGATTGCATGGCGTCAATAATTTTATGATTTGGTGTTTACCTTTCCTGTCAAAGCCCCGGGTTATAAATTCTGCTTTTCAATTGCTTTTTTGCAGCCATAAATCTTTCGGATACAGGTATTTCATTGCTTTTCCATAATTTATGAATTATACCGCACAAAATAAAAATTCAAAATAACAAGCACAAACGCTTCTGCAAAATAAAATGCTATACTTCGGTCTTATCTCAGACTTTGTTGGGTGAGGAAAGATATTTGCCTATTTTTACCTGTTGAATAGCATATCATGGACAGTAAATTATACATTGACCACATTCACAGAACCTGTGCATACATCAGGGAGATGACAGGTCATGACATTACGGAGACGGCGGTTATTCTGGGTTCAGGATTGGGAGATTGGGCAGACAGCCTCGAAGATAAGGTAGTCATCAGCTATAGTGATATACCCTATTTTCCGGCCTCTACTGTGGAGGGGCACAGTGGCAGGATGATTTTTGGCTTTTGCCGCGGGAAGCGTATTCTGGCTATGCAGGGCAGAATACACTATTATGAAGGGTACTCCATGGCAGAGGTGAGTTTTCCTGTTCGTATCATGCAGTTTCTGGGCATCAGGCAAATGATTGTGACCAATGCCAGCGGAGGTCTGAATCCTGCATATAAAGTGGGAGACCTCGTGGTCATCACTGACCATATCAATCTGATGGGTGCCAATCCATTGATTGGTATGCACCATCCGGCTCTTGGAGTCAGATTTCCGGATATGTCGGGTGCCTATGACAAAGGGCTGACCGCAACCTTGAAATCGGCTTTTATACAATCCGGTACAGACATAAAGACCGGAGTTTATGCTGCGGTGAGCGGACCCTGCTATGAAAGTCCGGCGGAGGCAGCTATGTTGAGGGTACTGGGTGCAGATATGGTGGGAATGTCCACGGTGCCGGAGGTGATTGCCGCTGTGCATGGAGGCATTAAAGTGGCGGGGGTATCCTGTGTCACTGATATGCCGGGGAGCAGTGAGGAAGGAGTCACCCATCAGGAAGTCGTGGAAGTAGCCGAAAAAGCCGGTGCAAGGCTGGGGCAAATCCTGAACGAATATATGACATTATCAGGCTGAAATCCTGCAAATCCATAAATTTTCACTCCGATACGCTGTATTCCTTTTTGTCTTTGCCCACTCCTTTGATGGTCAGTTTTTTCCATCCTTTGGGGAGTTTTGATTTACGTTGGGTAATGCCCTGGTCTGAAATATCCAGTCCTCCAAAGCCTGAAAGCACTGCCTGCAGCATTCCCCCGGCCCCTGTTGCAAAATAAGGATTGGTGCCACCTGCTGTTTCTGCAATCACCCCGAATGGAGGTACTTCATTGGTCTTGTAACTGTCTGCAAATATTTTAGCAGCTTTATCAGCATCCCCGAGACGGTTGTACAGTACGCAGAGGATGGCATATCCCATCGCCGGACCATCGGCAGCATATCTTGGCAGATAGTATTCCAGATCTTTGCGGATTTGTTTCTCATCACTTACTATCTTCAGCGGATATGCCAGGAGATTGACATCGGCCTGCTTGATGGTGACTCCGCTGTAGGTGGCGTTTTCACGGGTGGTGCCGTCCTGAAATTTAAGGATTGGGATGTTGTCTGCTACATGATTCCAGTCAGGATCCGGTGTGATACCCAGCTCGATTGCAGCCTGAGTAGCATATCTGAGCACAGTGATTGCCATGCCATTGGTGAAGGCATTGTTGTCTATGTTTTCTTCCCATTCGTTGGCGCCGATCACATTGAGGATATCATATTTGCCGGGTCCGTTTCTCTCTACCCTGCTTGCCCAGAAATCCGCCACTACTTTCAGTACAGGCCAGCCCCGGTCTCTGAGCCATTGTTTATCTTTGGTGACTTCATAATACTTCCAGAATGCCCAGCCCACACATCCGGTGATATGATGCTGAAACGGGCCGGTAAGTGCCCACACTGGAGTATCTTCAGCTCCGCTTGCAGAGGATTCCCAGGGAAACATTGCCCCTTTATAGCCATGTGAAAATGCATTTTGCCGGGCTGCTTCCAGGCGTTGATAGCGGTATTCGAGCAGGGATTTTGCCATTTCAGGCTGTAACATCAGCAGCGGCGGATACATCCACAATTCCGTATCCCAGAATACATGCCCGTTGTACCCCAGACCGGAAAGCCCCATTGGACTCAGGCTGTAAGCAGTGCCTTCTCTGGCAAAGGAATAAAGGTGGTACAGGGCAAAGCGGATGTCTCTGGTGATTTCAGGACTGCCGGCCACTTCGATATCGGATTTCCAGATGGATGCCCAGGCTTCCTTGTGCCTGCGGAGCAAGCGGTCCTTCCCTTCAAGCATGGCAAATATAGTGAGTCGCTCCGCTTCGTTGTGGGGGTCTTCATTCTGCACACTGGAGATAGTAGAGGCTACCACACTGAAGGTGTAGGTCTCACCGGCTTTGAGGCTCTTGTGAAATTTTGCCAGGTGCATATTGTAATCCCAGTCTTCATGGATGATTTTGGGCTGGTGGCCGTGTTTTTCTTCAAAAATAAAGCTGGTACTGGCTGCCACCTTCACTCTGCCCGAGGGAGACAACCCCACAGAAGTAAGCAGTGGTATCAGGACATGGGGGCGGTCAATTTCAGCATAATAATTGCGTACATCCATCAGGTGATTGGGTGCCTCGATGACACTCATGGGTGTAATGGTGATGTCTTTATGGGCTGTGATTTCCATAATGGTCAGAGCAGAGTAGGGCAGGTGGCGGAGAGACATCATGGTGGATCTGATACTGGCTTTATCTCCAACTTTAAAGGTAGTCTCCAGGGCTGCATTTTTCATATCCAGTTGCTGCACATAGTTCTGTACATCCTTCATACCTATGCGTCTGCCGTCAATATCCAGATTCATATTTACATGATTGAAGGTCTTGAGAATGTTGGATACCCGGCCCCGCTGATAATAATCATAGGTGCCGTTAAGTACGACATCTCTTACTTTGAATGGCTCGGGTGAAGATACCAGACCAACGACTCCGTTGGCCAGAGTGACCCCATAATATTGATCAGGGTTGATTTTGTCTGCTCTGACATGCCAGGAAGATTGACTGAAAACAGAGTAAACTGACAATATACATAGTAATGTAAAAAGACTGTAAGCTTTCATAAGGATGTGGCAGTAATTTGAAAAAATAGACAGCTAAAATACAAATCATTTTGAATGGTGCAAGGTATTGACCCTTACCCCGTTGATATATTCTGCCACAAAAGCATCCCTGAATCCCATTTTGCGGATCCGCAGCATGACATCCGTTGCAATACCGGGATTATAGAATGGACCCAGGGTGTAGCGATACATGGATTTTTCGGGAAAATATTCAGCTCTGATTTCACCTATGTCATAGAGTTTGGGAAAGTTGTAATCCGGTTTTTTCAATGCAATAAACTGAATGCGGAAGGTGGTGTTTTTGTCAATATCAGTTTTTTCAGCTTCCGGTACGGATATTTCTTTTTTGCTTTCTTTGGCACTAACTTCCCTTGCTTTCAGGTCATGCTGATAATTGAGGCTTGGTTTTTTTTCAGCCACGGGCTCGGGTGATTCCTGTGGAGTTTTCCTTTGTTTTTCCGGCTTTCTGCATCTCTCCAGATGTGAAGCAAATACAGTGGACAATACTCCGGCGTCCGTACCATGATATTGTCTGGCAAAATCCCTGTATTCTGCAAAGGCATTGTCACAATTGCCCATTTCAGCCAGCGACAGCGCAAACATATATTTGGCCATGGGATACTGGACATCCGCCTTCAGTTTATTGAAACAAGCTACTGCATTTTCAAAATCATTGGCAGCAAAGTAGGCCTGACCAGCCTTGTACAGAAAATTGGCAGCCAGTTCGTCATAGTCTGTCACGTCAGGAGCTGCCGTATATTCCTCCGGATTGAGGGTTACAGTTTCTTCGGGCTCAGGGACAAAAGCCGGGGGAAGCGAATCCTCGTCCATGGTGTCGGGTCCCATCTCCACTACATCAAATGTTGAGGAGTCGCTTTCCAGAATGTATTCCGGAATCATCCTGATGATTTCCTTAGGTCTTGATTTTCCGATCTGATAAATAAATCCGGCATTCAGATTATAGTTGTAGAGAAAACTGCTGTATTCTTTGTCCACTACCCTTGATTCCGAATATTCCGGGTCATCTATCACTCCGTTGCCATTGCTGTCTGTGGCATCGCTGTAGGTATGCAGGTGGGTGATTCGATTAAGTCTGTCGGTAGAGAATATGTTGGCTTTCAGGGCGATACCCAGATTTTCCGATAATTTGGCAGTAAGCCGCATGCCTCCGGACCAGGCACCATACCATTGATCACGGGGTGCGGTCACATTATATATTGTGGCATATCTGCCTGAAAACAACCTTCCGAATTCCAGCTCCGTCAACACTGTCTGCACCACTCCGGCCCGGGCAATCAGGTCCAATTCCACATTCCCTTTCAGCAGTTTGAATACAGGACCCGCCAGCACATATTTACTATCCCACCTGTTACCTCGGATTATGGGATTATTTTCGAGATATCGCTCTTTGATGTAACCGGAAAAGGATTTGTCCGCATTGTTGTTGAAGTAGCCAACTTCCATACCCATAGCCACACGGGTAAAAAAGTAATCCAGATTTAGACCACCATTCCATCCTTTGCCGGCAAAATTATATCTGTCTGCAAAGCTGCGGAATGAGGATGTATAGCCTCCTGACAATTCTGCCTGCAGGTATCCACCCGACTGTGCCAAACCGGTTTGAACAAAACTAAAGCCTGCACATGACACTAATATTGCATAGCTCAAAAACTGCCGTATCATGCACAAAACTGAAAGAGATATCCTGTTTGGTAGATTGATCATCCGTTAAATTTATTGAAGCTCCGGAAATCGTGAATATTGGTCTCCATCAAAAAGCCGATTTTCATCACAGCCTCAATAATACCCGGCTTCATTTCGAATGATTCCAGTTTTACAGAGCTGATTTTTATCTTACTGTCTATATCATATTTGCGGTTGTAATCTGCTACCTGCCGGTTTACACTTTCCTGTATGCTCTGCATCTGTTCCTGAATGGAAAATTTCATTTTTTCCGAAAGTTCCTTTTTGATTTTTCCCTCGGCTATCCAGCTGGCAGCTTTATGGATTACATTTTTGGTTTTGAAGGAAAAATCAAGGTCTTTTGTATAAAACAGATTGGCGGTTGAATCATACACCGGTTTTCCGGAGATTATCAGGGTACCGTTGACAGTGCCCCTGACATCGGTGACGACCCTGAATCTCTCAAAATCACAGTTGGTTATGATATTACTGAGTGTTATGGATTTGCCGTCATTGGTAAATGTTTTCCCATCGAGATTTTCCTTGATCAGTGTATTTACGTCAGACATTCTGATGTCAGCGAGCAGTCGCAGGGTGCTGCTGTCGGGTATGCTTTGGTGCCAGTGTACGGCATGCAATGTTTTGGGTGGGGTATAGTCCGGCTTATAGGTGGTCACGGTGGAGGTGCCTTTGATCAATATTTTTCCTTTAGCAGCCGTGCGGGTATTTTCTATTTTGCTGAGGTAAAAGGCAGAGGGACGTAATTGTACCCATGCACCCGGCTGCCCTTCGGAGGTCATAGGTTCTGACAGCATCTGTACGGTGGAGAGCATTTTTTCTTTGATGGTCATATTCTGACGGATAGACTCATCTATGTTTTTTTCAATTTCTGCTTTGGATTCCTTGATGATCAGATTGCTCACTGCCTCAATCGGCACAGAGACACCGAGAACATTGAGTTTGGGTTTTTCTGACCAACGGTGGTGCGAAAGACTGGTTTTGGTGGTGAGGTTCCAGTTGCTGTCCAGCTCAATATCGGTGAGAAAACTCATTTCAAGTGCCCCATTAGCCTTCAGCGTAGTGAGAAAGGTCTTTTTTTCCAGTTGCAGTGCGATTGGTACATTGACCAGAATGGATTTATCATCAATTTCAACGGAGGCATCTTTGGGTTTGGAGAGTTGAATCTTGATATCATACTCCGGCATGTCAAATCTTTCTTTAAAAATCTCATCAATAGCCCGGTTGAAGGTATCACGGATTCCGCCTTTGAGCAATCTGTAGTTAATGACGATATCAGTGTCAAATATTTTTTTACTTACCGGCGGCAATGTACTTACTGCCTGCTTTCTGGAAGCACAGGAGTATATCAGGGCTATACTCAATATTACTGCTGCAAGTCGTCGCATTCAGGGTAAGTTATTGGTGATTACAGGCAGCAAATATATGATTAAAAGTGCTTATGTATGGGGTGTTATATGATTTTTTGGAATAATATAACAAAGTCGTCCCATGACAGCCAACTGTAAATAACTGCATCGTCCGCAGGTAGCCCCCGGGTTTTGTATTACTTTCATATGAAGTTTTACCGTAGATATTAGCTTATATTTGCAGGTGTTAATTGCAGATATTATGATTATTAAAGCAGTGAATGGCATAAGCCCGACATTCGGAAAGGAGTGTTTTATAGCAGAAAATGCCGTAATCACAGGTGATGTGGTGATGGGAGATTATTGCAGTATATGGTTCAACGCAGTCATCAGGGGAGATGTGCACTACATTCGCATGGGCAACAAGGTAAATGTACAGGATAATGCTACCATCCACTGTACTTATCAGAAATTTCCCACTCATATCGGTAATAATGTCTCCATAGGCCACAATGCCATCGTACATGGCTGTACCATTCATGATGATGTATTGATAGGCATGGGAGCCATTGTGATGGATGATTGTGTGGTGGAAAGCAATTCCATCATTGCTGCCGGTGCTGTGCTGACTCAGGGTACAAGGGTGGAAGCCGGGAGTATCTATGCCGGAGTACCTGCCCGTAAAGTTAAGGATATCAGTCAGGAGCTCATATCCGGAGAGATACACCGCATTGCTGACAATTATATCAGGTATGCTTCCTGGTACAAATAATCGGGGTTAAATCAGATATCCCTTGTTCTGAAACTCCACCATGCTAAGCCCAGAAACAATATACTGTAAATCAGGGTGCCCGTAGCTGCTTCGGTATAACTCATTAAAAAATACAATACGGAGGCAAATCCTGCCAGCAGAAACAAGCTGATCAGCTTGGACAAAAACCAGTCTTTTCTGGACATGCCGGTGATGATATTCTGTCTCAGGGTGCGGTGGCTGACCTCAGAGGTAATAATATAAATCATCATAAAACCCAGACAAAACGATACCATCCAACTGCCCGTATAGCCCTGATAATCCCATACAGTGGGAAACTCATAAAACACCGCAGAGGAAGGCAAAGGTGGCGGTACTTCTGTCACCACATCTTTGCCTGCGAGTATAATCGCCGGAGCTATGAGTGTGTAAATGGCCAGAATAGCCAGTACCACATTGTTATACCTGAATTTTTTAAATTCGAGCAGGACAAGGTATTTTATATAGTTCCACATGCTGTCTTTTTTTATTGAATGGATTTTTTGCCGGATGTGATTTCAAGAAATTCCGTTTCAAGTTTTTGTCTGCGTGCTGCAAAGTGATTCAGCACTATTCCCCGGTCAAATGCCATTTTATTGATCAGTGCATAGTCCATATCTTCCGCAACAGTGATCTCCAGCCAGCGGTTTTTGACGGCATAAGACTTTACAAAGGGTAGCTCTCTGACAAATTGTATCAGTTTTTCCATGTCATTGGAGGCGAGCTCTACGGTAATGTCATGGCTGATCAGGGCTCCTACCGGTCCGTTGGCAAGCAATTTTCCTTTTTTAAGGATGGCGACATGGGTACATATCTTTTCCACTTCATCCAGCATATGAGAGGCCATAATGACGGTTTTGCCCATACCGGCTATTTTCAGCAGTATGCTACGGACCTCTGCTATACCCTGAGGGTCAAGACCATTGGTAGGCTCGTCAAATATGAGCACTTCCGGATCACCGATCAGAGTGGCAGCTATGGCCAGTCTTTGCTTCATGCCCAGAGAGTAAGTACTGAAACGGGATTTGCGTCGGTCTTTGAGTCCTGTCAGTTCGAGGAGTGCATTCGTATCGCTTTGCACACCCTTAATATGCTGTATGATATCCAGATTCTGATCCGCATTGAGGTATGGATAAAAATTGGGTGTCTCCAGTATGGCCCCGATTTTATAGCGGTGTTTTTCTCCATATGCATTCTCAAACCAGGTAAAATGCCCGCTGTCTGCCCTGAGGATACCCAGGATGATACCAAGCGTTGTAGTCTTGCCGCTGCCATTGGGACCCAGAATGCCATAAATACTTCCTTTTTCGATCTGCAGGGATAATTCATTCAATGCGGCAATTCTTCCGTATTTTTTACTCACATTATCTATGGTAAGGACATTCATATCCTGTAATTTTTGATTTTTGAGTCAAAAGTAAATGTTCCTGACAATCGGAGGTGGTTTTTTGGACAAACTGCAATAAACCCGGTGATAATGGTAGATAAAACCTCTGAATGTGATAAAAAAAGGCTACCAGAGACCCTGAAAGATGCTGTCGCCGAGCAAACAAATATTGTTTTGTACCCTTATCGTCCTGTATGCAATGTTAAAGAATGTTAACAATAGATAAATATGGGGTTTTTTAATTTTTAATACAAAGAAAATCAAGTATATATATAAGATTTACACATCATTAACACTTGAAAAAAATTGCAAAAAAATATAGTGTGAAAAAAATTCCATCATACCTTTGTGCCATTATTAATTTTAAAATTTTTAGAAATGAAAAATCTTTTATTGTTGGTTTTACCATTCGTTTTGTTCTCATGTAAGTCAGGTGTAGAAGCTCACAAAGCTGCTATCGAAGAATTAGGTACTAACTGGGATGCTGCTACTACAGCTGTAACTGGTTTTGCAGAAGCTTTGACTGCTGAAGTAAATTCTTTCAACGCTGTTAAGGAAGCTACCATGCTTACTGAAGATGCTCAGAAAATGCTGAAAGGAGATGCTGCTGCCAAGTACACTGAAGCAGTAAACGCTTTCAATACTGCAACTGCTGGTTACGGTGCTATCCAGACTGAATTGAATGACTTCGTTACTATGTGGACTGAAAAGGCTGCTGCTGTAACTGCTCTGAAAGATGGTTTGGCTGCCGGTAAAATTGAAGGTGATGTAAACGCTCAGATTACTGAACTTTCTGGTCTTGTTACCAAAGCTAATGAGTCTTTGGCTGCATGGCAGGCAAAGCAGGCTGAAGTAAAGGCTGCATCTGAAGCTGCTGCTGAAACTTTGAAGGCTGCTTACGAAATGGTTAAGCCTAAGAAATAATAACAATAATTGCAGATATAAAAAAGCCTGTCAGGGTACTCTTGGCAGGCTTTTTTGTTGTGCTGAATTGTCAGCAACTTTTCTTATTTTTGTTTCGGGTCGTATTATTTATCCAAATCTTAAGTTTAAGTCCATGAAAATCAGGCTCTTCACTTTCCTGCTGCTTTATGTCGGCAATATCCTCTACGGGCAATCCGTGTCCCGAGATTTGTATTACCTGTCCGGAGCATTGAACTTTGGCAATTATTTCGGGACAGATCTGAATATAGAGTATATCCTCAAAGGCAAAACATCCTTCAAAGCAGGGCTGATTTCCACCGGTAAGAATGTGCAGGATCTCCCCGAAGATTTTTCCACCATTCAGGCTAAGCCAACAGAGCAGTTTGGAGCAATATATTTTTGTGCAGGTACTGTCATTTACCCTGCTGCGTCAAAAAAAATACGGTTAAATCTCTCAGCCGGACCGGCATTAGGTCTGCATTACCTTCCCTATGGGTTTTATAAAGTGCCTTCATCTCCTAATCCTGATTTTTATTTTTGGGAGACAGAAAAAAAGCGGTTTCCGGCATTGGTGATACATCCGGAACTGGACTGCCTCTGCATAAATTTTTCGGCATTTCTGTTAGCCCTATCTTTGTGGCAGGTAGTGAGGTAAGTTATTACGGAATTTCACTTGGCGGCATGATAGGTAAGCTGCGGGTGGAGTAATTTTATATCATCCCAGTGAGTATTTATTAATCTTTCGGTCAATCCAATATTAAACCCACGCCTTCTGAAGTTAGCTGTTTTGTAAGCATTCGACAAAGTACAAGGGGATAGATCATTCTTGGTTTTTATATGAGGCAGGGGTGAGGGTCTCAATGGCATTGATATTTGTGTCGGGCACTTTTTTCAAAAACCAATACAAGTACTCGTATGGATTTATATCCTGCGACTTGCAGTTGGTCAATACTGTGTAGAATGTGGCTATGTTCAATGCTGCTTCATGCCCTCCTGCAAACAGATAGTTTTTCCTCCCTAATGCCAGGGGGCGTATGGCATTTTCCACCAGATTGTTGTCTATCTCCACATCTCCGGTACCGGCATACCGTATCAGGCTTTGCCATCGCCTGGTGGTGTAGCTCAATGCCTTGCCTATGGGTGACGACGGACTTACAGTGAGTGAATGCCGGTCTATCCAGCTTTTCAGCTCTTCGAGTATGGGTACTGATTTTTCTGCACGAAAGGCTTTGCGTTGACCGGTACTGTATTGTTGCGTCCGGCAATGCTCCTCGACCTTGTACAATTGCTGTATCATCGTCAATGCCGTATGGGCTAGTGCCTGATCGTTGGCAGTGGCTTCGACAAATTTTCTCCTGGCATGTGCCCAGCAATTGTAATGCTCCACCTCCGCCATGATGCGGTCTATGGTTTCATATACGGTGTATCCGTCACTTTGTATCTTGCCTTTGTAATCCCTCAGCATCTCCGCAGGTCCTGCCCGACCACGGCCGTGCCGGTACTCAAAGTACCCTGACTTACTCACCGGATCCACTATGACCCACATATAGCCCTGATGGGTCGTACCTTTTTTGACAAACATTACTTTTATGGTGCTTTCGTCCATCTGTATGTAACCGCTTTGCAATATCTGTTTTTTGATACATTCGGCTACCGGACGCAGCAATTCGGCAATGCGATGCACCCAGTTGTTCATCGTAGAGGGGGAGATTACCACTCCCTGTCTTTTGTATATCTGCTGCTGACGGTATTCCGGGCAGATGATCCACATATTTGGATACTACCACCTGTGCCAGCAGGCTCTCATCGGCTTCGCATTTCGGCAGGGCCTCGGACGGCAACTCTGCTACACGGATCTGGCCCGTGCTGGTGTTTTTGTATTTGGGCCTTATGATGCACTTTACATACAGCTTCTGGATGTCTATGGCCAGCTTTCGGGTGATTTCCTTACCTATCTCCACTTCGCCTTCCTGACACTCCAGTGTCAAATACTCCTCTCTTACTTCCAGGTGACCACAGCCTTCGATTAGCTGACGCCCTTTATGTCGGGTCTTCTTACGCTCGTAGCTGATGGTCTGTTTTTCAGCCTCGGGGGCAGGTGCGCCAACCTGCTCTGCAGGGGACTCTCCCGGTGATTCTTCACAGGCGGATTCCAATATGGAAAATATGGTGAGCTGTCTGTCATCTGCCGGCACAAACCTCTCTGACTTGCTGTTATAAATCTGCTTGCGAAACAAATCAAGCTGATATTGCAGTGCCAGCACTTTTTCCTGCATAGACGCATACTTGTCCAAAAGCTGCTGGTTGAGGTCTTTTAATGCTGTATTTTCTGCTAACAGTGCTTCGTAACTCATAGCATAAAGATACAACCTCTGCTATATATATGCAAGTATTTTATAATTTGTTTTCTGCTTTTTTCTACTGTTTTTTTCAGCCGTTTATTATGCTTTTTATACCGTCCCGCTACCACCGGTGACTTCTGCCATAGGTGTGCCTTGAAGCCCCGGTGGGTTTGTCGGCCTATATCTGAGTCTGTGGTGCAATCCCACCAAAGATATGCCGCTCAGCAGCATCACCAAATGCTGGTAGCTG
This sequence comes from Saprospiraceae bacterium, assembly GCA_016716335.1. Lineage (GTDB taxonomy): Bacteria > Bacteroidota > Bacteroidia > Chitinophagales > Saprospiraceae > OLB9. The sequence goes on from JADJWN010000011.1 coordinate 132,205, forward strand.
ATCTCATACTTTATCTCTCCCTCCACTGAGGTCAGTGATTCAAATCGCCCCCGCTCCAGCCGCTTCATGTACACCACAAATCCGTCTCCGTCCCACACCAGCATCTTGACAGTCTGATAACTCTTAGAGAAAAACACATACACCGAACCATCCATCGGATCTGCTTTCAACTCCTGCCGTACAATCCCGCCCAGACTCCACAATCCCTTGCGCATATCCACACTGCTGCGGTACAGGTAAAACCTCTGATGTGACCCAAAACCTATCATCTGACCAATGCCAAGAGCATACCCACCTCAGATAGAGCTGCCGGTATATGTATTTTTATTCCTCCGGGATATTCGATGATTATATGGAGGTGTGGTGCAGCAGCAGCATCACTATCTCCCTGAACTTCGAAGAGGTGCTCCAGCATTGATTTCTCAACCAATAACTCAGGGTACTCTCTTTGAGCTCCTTATCAAGCACAGATGCCTTGATGCTTTGTCCGCTCTGATGAAATTGATCTAATATCCGGGATCTTTGCTCCATACTGTATCTCATATCTTATTTTTGACCCAAAGTTAAGCCACCTCATCTGGACGAAAAGGGATGTACTTTGTGGGATGCTTACGCTGTTTTGTAAAGAAATACAAATACTAACCTTAAGATGTACATGGATGACTTGACTTGATTTTGACTAATAAAATTGCTTCCAATTATTTAATGATGAGAATCTTTCCAGTTAAAACATTTTTTGTTGTGCTGATTGCAAGATAAAAATAGACTCCATGTGCAAGATTATCAATACGCAGGGCTTGCCCTTTCATATAGTTATTGATGTGAAACTCCTTTATTCCTTGAGAATTAAAAAATAAATTTCCAGATAGTCTGATTACATTAGTCACACTATATAAAAAATTGCAGCTTGTGGTGAGATTCTCGTTAGCATCTCTGATGTCATTAATGTAATCATATTTCGTCATAAATAGTGTTGAATCATGATCTGAAAACAAAACTATTGCAAGGCTATCAGACAATCCAGCTGCTTTGAATATTTTAGCAGATGGCCCTTCAATTTCAGTTAAATCGCCTAATGCATTATATAACCAATAATGAAAACCATCAGATTCTCTTATCCTCAAAATAAATTTATCAGCCCTGACACTTAAAATGGATGTGTTAACGGAGGCAATTATGTCGTGATGAATTTTGATTTTGTGTTTTTTGATCATTTGAAATTAACACAGTTGTCTGTCCTTTGAACATCAGGTTAAAAAAGTACCACTTTATCGGAAGGATCATGCGCAAATCC